>CAWJJL010000012.1:0-126828 GCA_963843165.1 uncultured delta proteobacterium
GTGATATCATCTTAACTGCTATGGCGGAATATGCCAGCAATTTCATTGCGTATCTGCAGGTTGCCAGAAGAAACTGGGGCGGAGATCAAGGTCATCGAAAACGATCGATACGGAGCTTTGTCAATCGAAGCCCTGAAGAAGAGTATTACCGATTACGTTAAATTAATTGCACTGACTCACGTTCCCACCAACGGGGGCATTGTCAATCCGGCCGAGGAGGTAGGAAAAATATGGCTGCGAGAGGCGGGTATTTTATATTTACTTGACGCATGTCGGTCGATGGGCCAAATGCCTATGGATGTTCAACGCATCGGATGCCATATGCTCTCGGCCACCGGCAGGAAGTTTCTACGAGGTCCCCGCGGGACAGGATTTCTCTACGTGAGTAATGACATTGTTACTGATGTGGAGCCTACGTTGCTGGATCTCCATTCGGCAGAGTGGGTGGAAAAAAACAAATATGAAATAAGGAAAGACGCTCTTCGCTTCGAAACCTGGGAAGGAAACTACCGCGGGCAAAATAAGGCTTGGAACAGCTATCGACTACGCCCTGAATTTGGATATCAGCGTCACGTGGCCGGAATTTGCCTCCTTGCCGAAGAGCTTCGGCTCCGCCTAACGCAACTGACGGGCGTAACTGTGCATGACCTTGGCCGTGAGAAATGCGGGATTGTGACGTTCACCGTGGATGAAAAAAGCCCTTGGAAATAAAACTATTGCTCGCAGACAAGAAGATGAACGTTACGGTGGCCCCGAAGTGCTATACGCTTCTTGACGTGGAGCAGCGTGGTTTTCATGACGGCCTGGTCCGTGCGTCGGTACATTTACTATAACAGCGAGGAAGAAATTGACCTGTTTTGCCGGACTCTGGAAACCATCAGATGAATTAATAGGGGCGTTGAGAAGGCCGCCGGCGCAACCCGCCGAAGGAGAGGACAAGGAAAGAATGCGGGAACCCGGTTTTTGTGTGGAGGCCGAGAAGGCCATCCCAGACGCGGGATTCCCGCACCCCTTCGGCAAAAACTTTTATAATTGCTGGCGGTAGGGTAAACAGGGTTTTCAACGTGGGGCAGTCCCACGTCAGCGCGGGATTCCAGCCTGCCGGTCGACCGACCAGGCCGCTGTAGGGGCGACCCGTGAGTCTTGGGGTCAGGTCTTGCTTCTTGAGTGTCAAAATACAAGACCTGACCCCGCTACGCACGCGGTCGAGAAGCGATCAGAATCGTGTTTCTCGCCTTTGAGATATCCCATCCCAGACAGACTTTGTGGAATATTTTTTCGCAATAGCTTTATCAAACGAATGTGAAATCCTGCATTGCTATCAGGTCATACTCCATATAGAATGTGCGTAACGCAGGATAGGAGGCAAGACGCATGGGTATTTCAGCCAGCGCGAAACAGTAAGGTCGAACGTGAGGATTGGCTTTTCCTTATCGACAAGCTCTTGTCCCAGATTGAAGAATGGGCCGGCCAAAGGGAATGGCAGATCCGTCGGGATCAAAAAACCGTCAACGAGGCGGTTATAGGGACCTATTCCGTTCCGGTCCTGCAAATTAAGCTTCCGGCAGGAGTCTTGTACGATGAACCTGTGGCCCGAAATGTCATCGGCGCACGTGGTCGCGTAGATATTTACTCTTGGCCCACCCTGCAACGCCTTCTCCTCATTAGACAAGAGAATAAATGGATATTGAAGACGGATTCCCGGATCGATTGGCCAAAGCCTTGGGGTCGGAAAACCTTTTATGAACTTGCAGAGAGCCTCACAAAAGCGTGAAAAGGGACGATTTCTTCAGTGGATAGCATCAGTGGAAAGTGAGTATCATGCTGCGAGACTCGCCGTAACCAAGTTGCGCGAGGAGGCGCGGAGCGATTCAAAGAATCTGACATCCGCAGGTCTATTGCTTGCTGATGTTAAAAAATGCCTCTCCAACCTCGAAGCCACTTATATCGTGAGACTCTTCGCGGAATTTGAATCAGCCTTGCGGATCTATTGGAAAGTCGCCAGAAAACGCAAAAGCTCCCCTCAAATTAGTAGCCTGATTCGCATCCGTAGCAGCTTTCCGCGTAATCCCGGATGTAACCGCAACTTGTGCCCACGCAGTGCGTGAGTTTCGCAATAGCCTAGTACACGAGAAACATTCAACGAGCCAGTCTTACCTTCGGCGACTGCCGCTCCCACCTCGCAAAATTTCTGAGTTTCCTGCCTCCTGAGTGGTGACTCGCTGCCGCACAACTCATTTTTGCCGTTTCGAAGTCTGGGCCAAGTCTGCTCTTGACTCATGTTTCAGAGCAAAGAGCAGACCTGATAATGACATGAGGGGCTTTAATAGCCGCAAGAGTCTTGGAGTCTTGGGGTCAGGTCTTGCTTCTTGAGTGTCAAAATACAAGACCTGACCCCAAGACGTGCGCTACGAGGTCCCCGCGGGACAGGATTTCTCTGCGTGAGTAATGACATTGTTACTGATGTGGAGCCTACGTTGCTGGATCTCCATTCGGCAGAGTGGGTGGAAAAAAACAAATATGAAATAAGGAAAGACGCTCTTCGCTTCGAAACCTGGGAAGGAAACTACGCGGGCAAAATAGGGCTTGGAACAGCTATCGACTACGCCCTGAATTTGGATATCAGCGTCACGTGGCCGAGAATTTGCCACCTTGCCGAAGAGCTTCGGCTCCGCCTAACGCAACTGACGGGCGTAACTGTGCATGACCTTGGCCGTCAGAAATGCGGGATTGTGACGTTCACCGTGGATGGAAAAAAGCCCTTGGAAATAAAACTATTGCTCGCAGACAAGAAGATCAACGTTACGGTGGCCCCGAAGTGCTATACGCTTCTTGACATGGAGCAGCGTGGTTTTTATGACGGCCTGGTCCGTGCGTCATTACATTATTATAACAGCGAGGAAGAAATTGACCTGTTTTGCCGGACTCTGGAAACCATTATATGAACCAATAGTGAATCAGGAGAAAGGGTAGGTCGGGCAATGCCCGACACACCTCATCGCCCCTGAACAAGGACCATTCACTCATGCCGCGGCAACAAGCCGTTAATATGTTCTAAATCGCGCCCTCCTGTTTCATTGCCTCAATTTCCTTATTTTTATAACCAAGTTCGCTAAGAATTTCACCGGTATGCTGTCCGAATTCCGGGGCAGTGCGCCTGCAAGACGCCGGCGTCGAACTGAAACTCCAAGGGAAACCCACCATATTGAGGTTGTCCTTAGCCGCGCCGGTTAGGGAAATGAAGTAGTCATTGGCACGAGCTTGGGGATCATTCACAACTTCGGTGGGGGTCTGAATCGGAGTACAAATACACCCGGCATCACTTAGTATCTTTAACCATTCGTCCCTAGTTTTTGTGGCGAATCTTTCATCAAAAATCGCTACTAATTCTCCGGCATTTTTGCTGCGAGCTTCTACCGTATCGAACCTGGAGTCGTGAACGAGGTTATCCAGGCCAAGGGCTTCGCATACTTTGGGCCAATAGCGTTCTGGCTGAAGATGAGCAATTGCCATCCATTTATCATCCTTACAACGATAGTGGTTGTATATTGGATTGCCAGCCTGTTGTCTGGTCTCTCTGGGAAATTCCTGGCCCATAATTGCCGGGGCCGCCATAATGAATCCCAACATGGCTATGATACTGCCCATTAATGAAGTATCCACCACCTGTCCTTTTCCGGTTTTTTCTCGTGCGTAAAGGGCTGCTGTAACTGCCCAGGCGGAAATCAAACCCCCTACCTCATCTCCTATCCCCGGAAGAATTTGACTTGGCGGCCCACCGTTCTCTCCGCACGACATCATAAATCCACATCTCGCGATTCCGGTATAATCAAATGAATAATTATCTGCGTCCGGACCTTTGCGTCCCCAACCCGACGCTTGAGCATAGATGAGCCGTGGATTCCTTGCCAACAGTTTGTCAGGGCCTATGCCCATTCTTATCGGCGCGTCTATGCTCATGTTGTTAAGGAATACGTCGGCAGTGTCTATAAGCTTAAGAAAAACTTCCATGCCCTGCGGCTTTTTGAGATCAAGGACGAGACCCCTTTTGTTGCGGTTACAGTGCTCAAAATAATAGTTACGGCCTTTTAATCCCACCATTGCCCCAATAATTCTCATGAATCCTCTCGCCGGATCACCGGTCTTAGGCTCTATTTTGATCACATCGGCTCCGAGGTCGCCAAGTCGCATACCTGCAACCGGTCCCTGCTGAAACATCGAAATTTCCACCACGCGAATTCCATCAAGAGGTCCTGGCATATTTAATTCCTTTCTTTCTGATGGTTTAATGCTTCGTTTTATCCCCAAAGGTGAATCGACCGGCATCCATGCAGGTCAAATCGAATTGAGAAAAGTGAATCGGTTTTAGACAATAAAAAAAGCGGAGTGTGGACTCCGCTTCTTTCTCCGTATCGTGAAATGGTCACACTCAGGACATCGGCGTGCTCCTTATGCGGCTAAAAAAGAAAAATGCCTTGTTAATGTTGATGACCATTTGTTGTTCTCCGTATTCTGGTGTACGAAAATCCTGAGGCACTGTCAAGGAGTTCCTCACTGAAAGGATGGATAGGGCATTAGGAGAGGAATGAGTTATAGCAAGTCTCTAAAATTTTGTCCGATTGCGTAATGACATAACGCCATTCTTGCGCTTTTTATCTCGTCCTAGGTGGAGCTGTAAACGAAAAAATAGTCAGGACTATTCTGCTTCAGCATGTAGCCCCGGAGGGGCTGCCCAACAGTAGTCCGCGGACGTGGGATGCCAACCCCCACGGAAGGGAATTGATAAAACCTCATCGAGGACCCTGGCGGGGTCCACCAATATCGGTAATGGGAGATCCCGCCGGGGTCATGTCTCTTCGACATCATCTTTACCACGGGTTTCGCCCGTGGCTACTGTTGGGAAGTCCCTTCGGGACTTTCAAAAAAGAGCTTGATCAGAATCGGTCAGTGAATCACTCAGGTACTCGGACAAAACTTTTGGCAACTGCTATGGACCGGCTAAGACTCGATTATCCTAGCGGCTTTCCATTTTTGCCGCCTTTTTTTCCAGTTCGTTCCTCTGATCTTCCCGATATTTCCTCAGTTTTTTTCGCAGCGCAGAATCAAATGCGGCCAAGATATGAACAGCCAGAAGTCCGGCATTTTTTGCCCCCGCGGCGCCAAGTCCCATGGTCGCCACAGGCACGCCGCTGGGCATCTGAACCGTGGAGAGAAGAGCGTCCAACCCTCCTACCTTCGACGAATCCATAGGGACACCGATGACAGGCACAATAGTGTGAGAAGCCAGCACTCCGGCCAAATGGGCGGCCATGCCCGCGCCTGCAATTAACACCTTCCAGTCCTCTTCTTCAGCACGTCGAGCAATGCTCGCTACCTTATCCGGCGTCCGATGCGCAGACGCGACGGTCATGAAATAAGGGATTCCAAACTGCTTCAGGATTTCTTCGGCTTTTTGCATGGTGGGAAGATCCGAATCGCTCCCCATGACGATTCCAACCTGAACTTTTTTCATGATTCCGATCTTTCCTGGAACGAATTCAGTGATAACGGTCTGCAGGCGCATCGAGATACTGCGAAATTGCACCATCATATTCGTGGGTCAGTTTAAAGACTTTTTTGGCCAAACGAAAATTGGTCGCCTCCGATACCGAGCCTCCGGAACGATTCATTTCCTCTATGACTACGCTATAATCCGCCGGGTCGGTCAGCACTGTCACAAATGGATAATTCTTCGCAGCGGCCCGTAATAGCGTAGGACCACCAATATCGATGTTTTCAATTGCCTCGGCAAGTGTGCAGTCCGGTCTGGCAATCGTTTTCTCAAATGCGTACAAATTCACTGCTATTAAATCAATGGGAACTATGTTGTGCTTGTTCATAGCTTCCATGTGTTCCGGTCGCGTCCGGATGCCAAGTATGCCGCCATGTATTTTGGGATGAAGCGTTTTTACTCTTCCATCAAGCATTTCAGGGAAACCTGTGAAATCGGAAACTTCTCTGATTTTAATTCCTGCTTGCGCCAAGGTTCGCGCAGTGCCGCCAGTCGAGAGTATTTCTACCCCAAAACGAGAGAGGGCTCTTCCCAGTTCCTCAATTCCTGACTTGTCCGTCACGCTTATTAAGGCTCTTTGGATTTTCGACATAAAGGTCTCCTGTCAGCGTCCTGTAATTTTGGATTTCGGGCCTATTCTGATAGGCGCCCGGCTCATTTCAGCTATCGCTTCTTTGCCTAGTACACCTTCGGGATCTGCTTTTATAACTTGCTCCAGATTTTTTAATCCTTTTTCCGGATATCCACACTTGAGCTGTATCGTGCCCAACCTAAGATGAGCCGCAAGGTAATTCGGATCGATTTCAACGGCCTTTTGGAATGATTCCGAAGCCTTGGAATAGTCTCCTTGTCGTTCGTACACCTGGCCCAATCGGTAATGAGCCTCTTTGAATGAAGGCTCTATTGTGACAACTTTCCTATAATATTCAAGCGCCTTAGGAAAATCTTTCTTTTCTTCGAAGATATAGGCCAAATTATATACCGCGTTCACATTATCGCCTCTAAGTTGCACGGCCTTCTGATAATACTCTATGGATTTATCAATTTCTTTCTTTTTATAATATGCCAATCCTATATTGTACGCGGCCTTTTCCGGTGTGGTATACATATTATCCTTCAAACAGAGTTCAAATTGAGCTATGGCGTCGTCATACAGTCCTTTTGTCAGTAAGACTGTACCAAGATTATTACGGGCTTCAGTCAATTTGGGATCCAAATAGAGCGTTTTGTTGTACTGTTCTATGGCCTCATCGTTGAGACCTTTTTGCTGGTACGCGAGCCCTAGCGCATGCTCAATATCCGGGTTCTTACTCGAAAGCGCTTGCGCTGAAAGAAATTCCTTGATGGCCTGCGGTGTCTTGCCTTCACCCAGATAGTTGATCCCGACCTGATAGTGAACTTCAGCTGTCTTGCGGCTATCGTCGGAACCGGTAAAATCGTGCGGAACACAGCCCAAAAGCGCCAGAAGCACTATGGATATCAGGCAAAACAAATTGTAGAAATTTCCTGCAGTTTCAGTTTTGGCCATCTTTACCATTTTCCATCCTCCTGGGAATGGGAAGAACAGACCTTTATCACATGGAATCTCTCATCGCGAAGGATGGATACCACAAACTTTTACCAAACTCAAATGAATTGCAGGGAGATAAAACTATTCTTTAATCTTAGACTTAATAAATTGGTATGGAACTGGCAATAAAACTGGGTTCTTGTTTGTCAGCCTTCAGCAAAGACACTGTGAATTATGAAAATATGAATTCCCTGACGAGTGGCACCAGAAAAGTGTCCGGATCATTTGTGGAATCCCATAATCGGCGGTCGCTCTCTTCGTCCGACCCAATCGGTTGAAAGGCGGCCTTTTGCGATTGGAAGATTTCCCATCTGGCGTCGGAAGGTTCATTTTCTTGAGTTAACCTGGCAACTAGTCTTTCCTTTATGATATCGTCGGGCGCGACACATTCTATTATTCTAAATCGGGCTTTTGCCTCATATGCCAATTGACGTGCGAGCTTGCGATACTCATAGCTAATGAATGATGCGTCGAGAATAATAGATCTACCCTGGGTGAGATACTGCCGGGCCTTGTTGAACAGCGCTTCATAGGTCCGCTCTGTCCCATTGGCTGCATAAATCCCATCGCGGTACATTTCAAATCGATGTTGGAACCGTTCCACTCCGTGAAGATCTTTGCGAATCTCATCGGATCTTAAATAATCAATACCCAGCCTTTTCCCCAGTTTTTCGGCTAGAAAACTTTTGCCGGTAGCCATTAAGCCGCACATGATGATTAATGCCGGCAGGAGGAGGGGATTTTAGGTATGAGAGTGAAAGTCCAAAATAATCACGAGCTGTAGCAACTGCTGCATCGCGTTCCGCATCGGAAATCTCGGATTCATCCAATTCGAATCCCAAGACTTTGCCCCTAATAAAAGCCCGATATGATTGATAAAACCTCACTAACTTAGGGAGCCCGGCGTCGCCGGAAGTATGCGCATACTGTTTGGCTAAATGTTTCGCGAAAGCGGGATAACCTTGAAAATCAAGATCCATAAGGAGAAATGCGAGATCCGCGACGGTATCGCTGTAACGAAAACGGTCATTAAATTCAATGCAATCACAAAGCATAATCCGGTCGAGAATCACCACGTGATCAACATGCAAGTCGCCGTGGCAATCACGTATAAATCCGCCTTTCATACGATCTAGAAAAAGCTCTTTATGCGAATCAATAAAATCCAGAGAAAGCCGCGATATTTGAGCATAGGTGTCTTCATCAATCGTGCGGCCCACAAATGGGATCACCTGATCGAAATTCTCTCTGACATTTTGATATATAACTTCAGTGGACCCGAAACTTGCAATTCCAGGACCACGAGCCGCGTTAGAATGAAAATAGGCGATCTTGTCCGCAACCTTGTCGAGGATTTCACCTGTAATCAAATCATGCTTGAGCATATTCGTCATGATCCGGTCCTCGGGAATGAGACTCATAAGGACCGCTACCTCGATTTCTTGGCCCTCTCCCGAGAGGTTCACGCCGGAACCGGTCTGGTAGATGCTCACTACTCCGAGATAAATCCCCTCTGAGAACCGGGAATTGAGTTTGACCTCCTGCTCGCAAAAGTGCCTGCGCTTCTCCAATGTAGTGAAATCAAGAAAGCCCAGGTTCAACGGCTTTTTCACTTTGTAAACGAGTTTTCCTGCGATGAACACAACAGAAATATGTGTTTGGATTACCTGCACTGACTGCGGCTGATGTGGGTAAACGGCAGGATTAGAAAGTGCCCGTATAAGAGCTTCGAGCCGTGGCATCAACAAGCGACCTCGGCCTGAGACGCTAACTGGCCGCATGCGGCAAGTATGTCTCTGCCGCGGGATCGCCTGACAATAGCCAGTACGGAACGGGACATCAGAATTTCTTGAAATCTCAAAACGCGTTCGGGGCTTGGGCTTCTGAACTCTTCTGAGACATCGTCATTCAGGGGGATCAAATTCACCTTTGCACGAATAGGATTAAGCAGTCTCACAAGCTGCCTCGCATCAGCATCGGAATCATTAAATCTATCAATTAAAACATATTCGATCGTGATTCTATCTCCACGAGCCAGTGGATAGCTCCTTAAAACTTTAAGAAGTTCGGGAATCGGATATTTCCTATTTATCGGCATAATAGCGTTTCGCTGCTCATCGGTGACAGCATTCAGACTTACGGCCAATTTGACTCTGATTGTTTTCCCCAGTTTAACGATTCCCGGAATAAGCCCCGAGGTGGAAACAGTGAGTCGCCTCCAGGAAATCTGTCGGCCCATTGGGGTGAGTCAGGATCGAAATCGCACGCACCGTCTCCCCAAAATTTGCCAGAGGCTCTCCCATTCCCATAAATACGATATTGCTGATACGACTCTCCGGGACTTTTCGGCGCACAATCAAGAGCTGAGAAGCGATCTCGCCTGCGGATAAATTGCGGAAAAATCCCATTTTCGCAGTGCGGCATATGCGACAACCCATAGCGCATCCGACCTGAGTGGAAATACATAGAGTATCATGATCTTCCCCGGGAATTAGGACAGTTTCCACCCGAGAACCATCATCAAGTTTGAGCAGGAATTTGCTTGTCGTGTCCTTGGAAATTTGAACGGTTTCCACTGCCGGACTCGAAATCCGTGCCTTCGCCGACAGCTTCTCGCGCAATTTTTTTGAAAGGTTCGTCATGCCATCGAAAGAATCAACGAGTCCTTGATGGATCCACTTCATAATTTGAACGGCACGGTATCGTTCTTTGCCAAACTCAGAAATAAATAGCTCCAGCTCGGGCAGAGTCATCCCTACCAGATCCGGAGCCGACGAAACTAAACCAGCGTGCTGGAAATCTGAATTCAGCAGATCTCGATTCCGCTGAAGAAGTGGCCGATCTCGAACTTTGCGCTCTCTTCCGAGTCGGAGCCGTGGACTATGTTGTTCTGCTTGCTGTCCGCCCATCGAGCACGAATTGTCCCTTCCGCTGCCTCTTTCGGATCCGTGGCTCCCATGATCTCACGATTACGTTTTATCACTTCTTTGCCCTCTAATACCATAATCACTATCGGGCCCGACATCATGAATTCCACCAGTTCGCCAAAGAACGGCCGTTCTTTATGAACATAATAGAACCCTTCAGCCTCCTTCCGGCTCAGGTTTTTCATTTTCATAGCTGCTATTTTGAAACCGGCAGTTTCAAAGATCCTGATCACTTCTCCGATTAGTCCTTTTGAAACGCCGTCAGGTTTGATTATGGACAGGGTTCTCTCCATTGCGTCCTCCTTTTCCAAGATCACATGAACGAGTTAAACTATGGTGACGTAAGGCAGTTCAGGTCTTCATGCTTTTTTGTTCGGTGGGATTTGCAGGCCGGAAAAATGTACACGAATTACTCCAGCCCCAAAAAGCCGAGTATTCGCCACTTGCCATCAAGACTCGTGGGAGACAAGCCTTTGCTGCAGACTTAGGCAGCCCACCACATTATGATCTGATTTCGAGAAGGACGAATTAGAATCTGCCCTTGCGAGGCCTTGCTTCATTCACTCGCAGGGTACGTCCCATGAAATCCTTCGAATCCAAGTCTTCAATTGCTTTTAGTCCCTCTTCACGTTCGCTCATTTCCACGAATCCAAAGCCTTTGGAACGTCCGGTGGCCCTATCCACGATGATTTTGGCCTGCTCGACCCGACCATACTGTTCGAAAAGCTCTTTGAGCTGATCTTCACTGGTCTGGAACGGGACGTTTCCAACGTAGATATTAATGGCTTCCACTTCGGAACTCCTTTCGTACAAGAAAACCCTTGCGGGTATGCCGGCGAACTTCGGCACTGGGACTTAAAGCTCTCGGCAAAATACGCAGAAATAACATGCAGATCCAACGAAAAGTGAGTTCGTGCTTCTGCGTCCCTGAATCCCGGCTAACGTCCTCACGCTTGATCTCGAATATTTGCAAGTCCCGCGGTTTGTTATAACAAAAAGATAATAGTTGTAAAGAGTTTTATGCGTTTGTTGTGCTAAGTTGAATTTCTTTTCGGAATAATATATACGACTCGCACACGGTTCCATATTAGGGAGTATTCATGACTGTTTTGCGTCATCAATTGATTCTGGTGTTTACATGTTCATTTATTGCGGCTTCAGTTTTCCTGAATTCAGCATGGGCAGATATAAAGCTACCCAAACCGAGTTTCACCGGGAACATGTCAGTAGAAGCTGCAATGGTGGCCAAAAGAACGGCGCGAAATTTCAGTCCTACTCCGGTTAGTTTGGGTCAGGTGTCTCAGCTTCTTTGGTCTGCCAACGGCAATCTCGCCTACGATGCGGTTTCAGGGGCAACAACCAAGGTTGTTCCTTCCGCTGGGGGATTATATCCGTTAGAGATTTTTCTGGTTTGCGGCAAAGATACGGTGACTGGGCTCCCGGAAGGCGTGTATCAGTATAAACCGGCTACAAACAGCCTGGAAACAATTTCTTCGGAAGACAGAAGGGCTTCGCTGGCTCAGGCCGCCCTCGGCCAGATGTGGTTGGCTCGCGCTCCGGCAATAATCGTTATTGCCGCGGCTTTTGAGCGAACAACATCGAGGTACGGCAATCGAGGTACCCAGTATGTATTTATGGAAGCGGGTAATTCAAATCAGAACCTTTGTCTTCAGGCTGCGGCCCTCGAACTGCGGGCCGGCACAGTAGGCGCGTTTAATGATGCTGCTGTGGCAGAGGCAATCAAACTGCCCCAAAGCATAAGTCCTCTCCTTATCGTGGCTTTGGGGCAATGATCGTCAAAATTAACCGATCTCGTTGCCTGTAAGAACAGGCTGTTTATTCTTGACACAATCGTCGAATTGTCGGTACCCTGCGGTGTCTAATTCGTATTTTCCCCCTGAAATGTATTTAATCAAGGAGGTTAGGTGGATGGACTATGTGGTTATAGTGGCCCTAATATGTGGGGCCCTAGGCGTTGCCTATAGCCTAATAACCGCAGGTTGGGTTTTCAAGCAGGACGCGGGCAATGCGCGTATGCAGGAGATCTCCAGCTACGTGGCCGAGGGCGCTATGGCGTACCTGACACGCCAATACAAGGTCGTGGCCATGATTGCGGTTATTCTTGTCATTATCCTCTTGCTGACACTAGGCCTAATACCCGCCATCGGATTTATCATTGGCCTTGTCGGCTCAGGGCTTGCCGGCTTTATTGGGATGAAAGTCTCAGTGAACGCAAATGTGCGTGTGGCTGCAGCTGCCGGTAAGAGTCTGCCTGATGCCATGGATGTGGCATTTAAGGGCGGATCCGTTACCGGCATCGTGGTGACGGGCCTGGCGCTTTTAGGCGTGGCCGGATTTTTCCTCATTGCAAAGTCCTACAATCCCGATCCTAAAGCCATCTTCAGCGCCTTGGTAGCGCTCGGGTTCGGAAGCTCACTGATGAGCGTATTTGCCCGCGTGGGTGGCGGTATCTATACCAAGGCAGCGGACGTGGGGGCCGACCTTGTCGGGAAAGTTGAAGCCGATTTGCCTGAGGACGATCCCCGAAACGCAGGCGTTATCGCTGATAATGTTGGTGACAATGTGGGCGATTGCGCTGGTATGGCGGCCGACTTGTATGAAACGTATACGGTTACGATCGTGGCGGCCATGCTTCTTGGTAAAACCATTTACGGCATGACCTCCCCGGCCTTCTTCATGCCCCTTCTGATAGGAGGCGCGGCCATTGTCGCTTCCATAATAGGCACCTTCTTTGTGAAACTGAGCAGGACCACTCCTGAGAAGGACCTGTACATAATGGGATCGCTTTACAAGGGCTTAGCCGTGGCCGGTATTTTGGCCGCGATCTTCTTCTACATTGTGGCACGTTACATGCCGCTGGCCGCTCCCGCTCATGTTCCAGCAGGGGAAGTGGCTTACGCGATACCTGCCGTCAGCATATTTCTGATGGCAGTCCTGGGACTGGTGTTGACCGGCCTCATAGTGGTTATCACCGAGTATTTCACAGGCATGTACGGTCCGGTAAAGTACGTTGCGCAAGCCAGTACAACCGGCCATGGAACGAACATTATTGCGGGACTTGCTATCAGCATGATCTCTACCGTGCTCCCTGTGATTGTGTTGGCTATCTCCATAATGATTGGTTACGGACTGGGGGGCGGCTTCTCGGGAAGCGCATCCACCGGTCTGTATGGCATCGCTGTTACAGTGGTCTCGATGTTGTCCATGACAGGCATGGTAGTCGCGATCGATTCTTACGGTCCGATTACGGATAATGCAGGCGGAATAGCCGAAATGGCTGACCTGCCGGAGGAAGTCCGTAATAGAACCGACCCATTGGATGCGGTGGGTAACACTACCAAAGCTGTCACAAAGGGTTACGCGATCGGTTCCGCCGCGCTAGCTGCGCTGGTATTGTTTGCCGAATACACCCGGGCTATCGAGGAACTTGGGGGTCAGCTATCCATATCTCTGGTCAATCCGAAAATTTTGATCGGCTTACTGATCGGCGGGATCATTCCTTATTTCTTTGCAGCGCTTTGTATGTTAGCCGTGGGTAAGGCCGCGGGTTCGATTGTGGATGAAGTCCGTCGACAGTTCCGTGAGATCAAAGGCTTGAGGGAAGGAGTTGCCGGAGTCAAAGCAGAGTATGGCAAATGCGTTGACCTGGTGACCGCTGCGGCCCAAAAGGAAATGGTTCTACCCTCTCTACTGCCAGTCGTCATCCCGTTGGTCGTGGCGTTCTGTCCCGGTTTGGGCAAGGATGCTCTTGGCGGTGTTCTCATCGGCAGCATAGTGGTGGGACTCTTCCTGGCTATTGCTATGACCACCGGTGGCGCCACTTGGGACAATGCAAAGAAATACATTGAAGACGGTAACCTCGGCGGGAAAGGTAGTGAAGCCCATAAGGCGGCAGTTACCGGCGATACTGTCGGTGACCCGTACAAGGACACAGCCGGACCTGCCCTGAACCCGGTCATCAAAGTGGTTAATATGGTCGCACTTCTTCTAGTGCCATTTATTCTCTAGCTGAAATAAGTGTCGGCTGGTCGGGATGTTCTCGATCCGCCCTTCCGGTTTACTGACAAGGACCCCGAATTCAATGTGGAATTCGGGGTCTTATCATTTCCAGCGTTCTATTCATGGATTCAGGTCATAAGCAAAGACAACGCTGCGAGGACCGCCGAAAGCAAAAAATGGGCTTGGTTTTAATAGAAGAATTATCAAAGACTGTGTTAGTTCATTTTTCAGATCGCCGATCCTGAAGTCGGAAATGATCCCGGGACTTGTGATAGTCCTCCATTTTTCTACAGGATGGCCCATATCCCAGACTAGGGCTTGAATACTGCTGCCACCACTGCCCTGCTTGATTAGAAGCAACTCGTTTTGGCCGTCTCCATCAGTATCAGCAATACAAATCCTTCCGGGAAATATTATCTCTCCGAATCCCTTTTTTGTAGGTATTCGGACACGGCGTTCCAATCCGTAGATCCGATCCGGCACGTGGGATATCAAACGATTTTCGGCGTCAAAGACCATTAAGCGCTGATCTTGATTCAACACAATTTTCAAAAATTCCTTAGTTTTGCCCAATTCTCCTGCCGCGTAACTTAGCAACAAAGTCCCTGGAGGTAACGAAGCAGTTCCCGATGGTACGGCATCACCATTCTGGAATTTAAAGCGCACCATTTCGCCATCGAACATGTCCTCTGCATCGGTTCTCTGGCCCAACAGCACCTTTTTTCCACCAGGCCTTTCGGTCACAGCGCCTAAGATAATGTTAGGGAATTTCTGAGTCACTTCGAATTTTCGGTTTTTGTACCTCATCAAAGCTGACTCCACACCATTCGGAGTCAGATAGCAGACTATAACCTCGGCAATTCCGTCTCCGTCCAGGTCTTCCACGTCCACGCTGATGTACCGAACCGGGGCCTGAGAGAACTGTGACAGAGTCTTCAGGCTTCCCGCTTCAAATCGACTGATAGTGACTCCCGTTTCTTCCAGAAAAACCACTTCGTTTTTTTTGTCGCCTTCCAGATCCCCTATGCCCACCGCCCACAGCTCTGCAGATATATCCGGGCTTCGCCACGGACCGGCACTGCGAGGAAGCGATACCAAGTTCTGAAGGCGGTCCGGTTGGCCTACTCCGGTTCCGCCCGGTCCAGACGGTTCAGCTCTGTAAAGCGGGAGCGGAGGAGCGCCGTGGAGACGCTTGCTTATGGAAGCAACGAACAGTTGCAGGATACCTGGAAGCCCATGAATATTCTCCACTTTCATGTTGGTCGACACAATTTCTCGACCTGTGACGAGATCCCACATTACGCCCCTCATATGAAACTGTGAGTCTTCATAGGAAAGAAACCCATAAACCACTAGGTCGGCATTGATCTTAGTCGCCATTGAACGTGCTTCTTGATCATTTTCAGGAGCGGGCTTTCCATCCAGTGTCTCATCCGTTACCTTCTGAGATTCACCGACATAACCTTCCTTAACCAAATCAATGACGGACCGTATTCTCTTGTTTACGTGATCACTGAAATTCTTGAAGCTCTTTTTCGCTCTCGCCTGGAGCGACATGAAAAGGGAAGACAAGTATCTTTTTCGGTTGGGAATCTGCGTAGCCGCAAGTAGAAATGCCGGCAACAATCGCCAAGACAGATATCACTACAGAGGTTAAAATCAGGACGGGTTTGATTTTGAATCGAAGAATCATGATAGCCTTGCGCCAACCCTTTAAAAAAAAACCAACTGGCATTTAGCAGTTGGCGTAGGAGGAACAGATTCTTTTCTTGCCAGATAATAGAGCAAATCCTATGCCAATTCTCCCGCAGGTCACATTTTATCAATAAAGAGTAATTCTAACAAACTACTTGAGCAAGCTCTTTGCTTAAACTCCATACCAGGCGATCACTCGAATTTGTTCAAATTTTGGAACACTCACCAGTTTAAAACTGTATGTCTAAGAAAAAACTGCCTTTTCTAGGGTGTATAAATTTTCGGCTGAGTGCCGAAAATTTGAACATAACTATCTGAAGTACATTCTCCTGACGAATTCGAAATTGTTACTCACTTTCTCGGCGCCTTGAATAGCAGGCCCATGGCCGGGAACAAGTAATTCCACAGAAAGCTTTGATAAATGCTCCACACTTTCTTTTAACGCTTGTGAATCTCCTCCCGGAAAATCGGATCTTCCTACCGATTGCATGAATACTATATCACCTGAGATCAAAACCTTATGTCGTGGCCAATAGACGGACAGGCCTCCCGGCGTATGTCCTGGTGTGAGAATGATTTGGAATTCATGGCGGCCTATTATGAGATCTCCCTCCTTTAGATAAAAATCCACGCGATAGTCGGCTAATGTTCCCTGGCCGACATAGCCCCGCGCGTCCCATTTCATCGATATATTTTTGCTCCCGCTGAGAAAGCGCGATTTTTACTGCTGGATCATTGAAAGCGAGGGTACCCTCGAAATGGTCAGGGTGCGCGTGAGTACTAATGATGAGTCTAATTTTGCCGGGATCAACTCCGTCGGCGCGCATTTTGCTGAAAAGGTCCTGGAGTCTTGACTTGATTCCCGGATCGATTAGCAGCGGGACCTTGCCGTCTATGAAAATGGTGTTGCAGTTGTTTTCGTGAGGATCGTTCCAGAGATATACATAAAATTGGTCAGCAACTTTCATGATTTCCCTGCTTTCGCCCGCAGTCTCTACAAATGAGACGTCCCTCCCTTTTTATCAGTCGGCTGACCACGGTAGCTTCTCCACAAGAGTCGCAATCTCTAGTGGCAACAATCTGGGCATGAGGAGGCATTTCCATGTGAACCTTACGTATTTCAAAATACTTGTCGGGGTTTGATGAGATTAATTCGATGATACCTTGCTCCCGAAGTTTTTCCCATAGCTCCCTCTCCGAGTTATTAGCTTCTCCTGTATCGATTCTTCTCTTTAAAGCGTGACGCTCCTCGTTCCTGGGCAGTTGTTTAAATGAGAGTCGCACCGCGTCGCCGGAGTTTCTGTCCAGGAATGTGAAAACCTGCTTACCCCAATCCCGAAAGATCAGATTTCCTTTACCAAACGTACAACTCAGCAGTACTTGAACCGCATCAACCGCACAGGAATCGTTTTCGACTAATGCCAGAATTTCTTCATCCTTCGCTGCGGACAACCCGAGCAATCTGGAACCGGCCTTTACCGCGGCATACCCAATTGCCAAACCCGGACAAATATGTCCGTGAAAGCGCACACATTCGCGAAAATCTTCTGGAAGATCATCGGAATTAATGACCATATACTTTCTTCCTGAGTTTTGATCTGATTCAGTATCAGCGGCGCGAATGCTGACCTGACCTGCAGAATTTGTGCTGATACTACTAAATGTCCGTTGTTGCACGATCCTGCAGTGACACCCAAACGAATGATTTCGCGCCTATGGTGATAAAATTGGGGAAGATGTTGATACTTGTCACTAAGCTATTTCGTTCATGACGGTAAACGCATCTATTTCCCGATTTCATTAAGCCTAAACACATGGGGCTTTGCTTTCCTCTTTATGATCCAACTGCCATTCCTCTATTAATTCAGCAAAGTGATTCAAAATTCTTGCTGTCGCTCCCCAAATATTGTGACCTTCCCAATCATAAGAAATAATTTCCACCGGCTCCCCTCTGAAAATCCATGTGGCCTCCGATCGATACCCCGGATCGAAAAACACGTCCAATGGTACACTTATCAGTCCGGCAATCTCGCGGACGCTAGGGACAAATTCGTATGGGTGTGGAATAGCTCCTACGAATGGGACAACCCGAAAGTTAGTAGCCACGGTATAAAAATCATCCAGTTCTCCTATAATCCTGACGTGCTCTGGAGGTAAGCCTATTTCTTCTGCCGTTTCTCTGAGAGCGCAGTATAGCAGATTCGGATCAGAAGGATCGAGCTTTCCCCCCGGGAACGAGATCTCGCCTCTATGATGCTCCACTAGTTCCGATCTCTTGGTTAATAAGACATGCCGGCGTCCATCTTTTGCAAAGAGAGGAACCAATACAGCGGCTGTCACAGTGCCATTTGACGCAAGAATTCTTTTCTGTCTGGAACTCAATATTCGGGCTAGTTTTTCTTCAAAACAGGGGAGATCCCATAATGGTTTTTCGTCATAGTTGCTTTTTTTCATGTTCAATTCTTAAAAATCAAGTTTCGAAACTTTACTCAGCGAATTTCCAGTTCCAATCAAGCTCCCATAGCATCACTGAACCATCTACTGCTGCGCTTATTATGAATCTGCCATTTGACGAGAACTCAACCGCGCTTATCTCTCGTCCGTGCCCCTGGAATTCCCTTTGGCATATGCCCGTTTCGACACTCCATATCCGAAGTATCGCATCATTACCTCCTGTCACTAAAAATTTCTGATCGGGAGAAAATGCTCCGGCACGTATATCTGTTTCATTAATTTCCAAGGTTTGTACGCACTGTCCTTTCTTTAAGTCCCATATACGCGCAGTTCCATCCGTAGAGCAGGTCAACAAAAGATCTCCCTTGGGTGACACTCGAAGGGCCATTATTCTGTCCTTATGACCCCGAAGATCTCGAAGCGCTCTGGCTGTATCAACGTCCCACATTTTGACAACGCCATCAAAGCCGGCGGAAACAATGTGATTGCTGCCCTTTAAACAATCAACGGCCGTAATTTTGTCATCATGACCTTTCAGAGTTTTCAGACAAGAACCATCAGAAAGGCGCCACACACGGATAGTATTATCCCAAGAACCCGAGATCACGAGGGTTCCGTCTTGGAAATACGCTACTGAGCTGACGCTTTCCGAATGCCCCCTCAGGGCAAGTAGATTCTTTCCCGTGTATAAATCCCATAGCCGAACAGTTCGATCATCTCCACCGGAAATGGCTTCACGACCGTTTGAAGAGAATCGGACAGACGTAACAAGATTGGTATGGCCTTTTAAAATTTTGAGACAATCACCAGTTTTTGTGCTCCACATTCTTAGCGTATGATCGCCATGACCTGACAAGAAGTGAATGGCCGAAGGCGAGAAAGACACGTCCATAATCGCGGATTTTGTATCAAGTGCCTTGCTCTGCCAGCCGCCATGCAGAGATATGCGGCTACCACGATCTTTCATTCTCAGGATTAAATCCAGCACGGTTTCCGAGCGCTCGTAACCGAGAAGTGTCTGACAATCGCGTAACATTGAATAGGCCGAAGCAAATGCGCCTTTTTTCATTGCCTTCTGGGCCATTTCCACCATTGCTTTGAATTTTCGATCCGATTTCATTTGCTTGGTGACCGGTCTGATGGTGGAAAGCGCCAGAGCGGGTATCATCGGCTGTCCGCCGACGTCCCAAATTCTGATTGCCATGTCGCGACCACCGGCCAGGAGTCGTTCCCCGTCGCGCGTGAAAGTAAGGAAACTTATTTCGCCTTCAAATGCAGAGAAAGTCCTCAATACTATTCCGCTTGCGGTATTCCATAATTTTATTAAAGCCTTTTGATCGTAGCTTGCCGCCAACTCTCCGGTGCAATTCAGAGCTATCGCCGAGATCTGCTCATTATGTGCACGAAAATTAGACAAAACGCTACCGGAAACAGCATCCCATGCAATCACTTGCTTGTCACGGCCGCAAGTCAGGGCCCGGGTTCCATCCGACGATACCGCCAGAGCAGTAATTATTTCCCGATGGCCAGGTTCGAAGCTGATAGAGGACGAGTCGGACAATCGTATTTTCCGAATTGTTTTATCCATGCCTGCAATCAGGATTTCCGGCTCGGAAGATGCGGTGTATATCGGGGCTGATGCTGTATGTGCCGGAATTTTGTACGTGACCTGTGCCCTGGACTCGCCCGGATCCCATAAACGAGCTATTCCTCGCTGTTCTACGGTCAAAATTCGGCTGCTATCCGGCGAAAATGCTATACAACTCAAGGGTCCTTCATGCGCCAGGGACTTGCCTGTGAAACGGCCACTCTCCAAATCCAGCATTTTAACCGCCGGACTGCTCTGGGCCGAAGCTATGGCTACTAAATGTTCATCAGGGGAGACTCGCAGTAGGATCGGTGGCTCACCAAGCAGCGGAATGGTTTGAATTAGTTCACCTGAGGGGACGTCCCAAATCTTTAACGTTCTGTCACGGGCCCCACTGATGATCCGATTGGATTGGGGAAAATTACAGATTGCCGTAATCCAGCCGGCATGGCCTTTCATCACTCCTGTTTCGGAAACGCCCGTAAAACGGAATGCCCGAGTAATCTGATCCGGAGTCCAAGTGGCGAATTCCGAACCCTTCCGAAATTCCCGTACGCGGTCCGAGGCCTCTTTGCTTCTGCCTTGTCTCACTAGACATGCAATTAACCAACAAAGCGCTTCTTCATCGTTCGGGAATTCCGTGAGATAAATTTCCAGACGATTGATGGCTTCGGCATCACGTCCGGAACCGCTCAAAGCTATCGCATATGTCTTGAGCCATTCGTCGGTGAAATCATCGGACGAGAGTGACAATTCACATGCTTGTAAAGCGCGGTTCGTGTCTCCCAATCTCAAGAGACATCGCCCCAAGAGATTGGCGCCTCTACCCACGTATTCCGGTGTTTTTGCCACCTCTTCCAGCTTTATGACTAGTTCATAATCCGGATTTCCTGTCTTGGACCATTCCAGTAGGCCGGTGTTGTACACTGCCTCCGGGTGGTGCGGATCTGATTGGAGAGCTTTCCTCAGGGCGTGCTCAGCTTCTTGCTCATGGTTCAAGTCCAGGAGTGACACCGCTCTGTTATTAAGCGCGTCAGCCAAAAGTTTAACCTCATCAGGTTGTTCCCGAGAAAACTTCTTGCCGGTCAACTCCTCGTAGACAGCCGCAAGCTCCGCTCGGACTTGACGAAAAGACGTATACCGATTTTCCGCCTTTTTCTGCAGGCATTTAAGAATTATTTTTTCAATACCTTTCGGTATATCCGGCCTCAAAGAACTCGGGATTGGCGGAGGAGTTTTTACGTGAGCGTAGGCCAGTTTGACTCGCCTATCTCCAGCCTTCACAGAAAATGGCTTAGTACCACAGCAGATTTCAAATAACATAACACCAAACCCGTAAACATCTGCCTGTGGACCAATCGGTGAACCCGCTATCCACATTTCCGGGGCCATATAACCGGGAGTTCCCATTCCCGCCGCAGTAACCCCGGACGGCACGGCGATCACCCCCGATTCCACCATGGGACTATGGGCGTCATTGCCAGCGACGACCACCGATCGTTTAGTCAAACCGAAATCGGTGACTTTTAGAATGCCATCCTTTGTCATCAGACAGTTGCCCGGTTTGACATCCCGGTGAACCAGACCTTTGGAATGGGCATGATCCAGGCCATCACATGCCTGAACCATCAGATCAATGATTAGATCCCATTCAGGAGGATGATGCCGCGCCAGCCACGTTGTTAGTGATCCTCCATCCACGTACTCGATAAAAATTCGAGGGCTCTCCATGATGTTCCGGACATAATAACAGGCTGCAATATTAGGATGAAATCCGATGTCGATCCATATTTCGGCCTCTTTCAGAAACAGAGCGCGATCTTCCTCGTTTTGTCTGAGCCGCTCCAGCAGGGACTTCACAGCCATTATTGTGTTCAATCGCCTGTGCCGCACCAGGTACACAGCTCCCATTCCGCCATATTTCACATCGAGGACCTCGTATAAATTCTCGATTGAATCTCCTATATTCCATTCCTGCTCCAAGGGATGGCGCGCATCGAGAGCGGGCGGGCCCGCGGAAACCGCGGTAGCTCTGTATTTTTCCGCGGGTTGTATCTCCACCGAGAATCCGAAAGACCTCACAGTATTGATTACTTCATCCAATTTCGGATGTTGTCTTGTTATTATTATGATGTTTTTATTCTGTGAGACTCGCTCCTTTACTTTTTCCAAAGGGACCTTGGTAATTCGCGAAAACCTGACGAGATCATTGTGGGAAATACTCGCAGCCGTCTTCGGAGGAACAATTTTTAAAGCAATCTTGTTATCGGACATTTTTATAATAATTTTACAAGAGACAATATCAACTTGTCATCCCTTGCATTAATCTTTTCAATGCGAACCATCGCCTTGTCGTACGGAGCCAAAGATAAATTGTTCGGAGTATGCAAAGCGGCATTGAAAAAAAATCGGGTCAACTGAACCAGATGAAACGTCGGAAACCGTTGCAAGACAACAGCTTCCCATTCTTCATGCCTTCTCTGCTCGAGATATTTCAACAAAAAATATCGTTGGCGCTGTCGCTCCATTAATGCAGCCCGTTCGAGCGGATAAGATATTTGCTCGAGGATGCTCTCCAGCTCATTTCGATTTAACAATGGAGAACCTGATTTCAAAACCGACTTGAGCTGTCTCTGCACGATAAGGTCGACATACCTTCTTAAAGGTGATGTCGCCGTCGTGTATGCGGTCAGTCCCAGAGTGGAATGGGAACTCGGCTCGGTGCCAATATCACCTCTTGCCAAAGCCTTTTTCCCACGATAAGAGGCGACCGGATCGTATTCATCTCCTAAAATTATTTTTTCCAGAGGAGGCGGTTGAGAGCGAAAAAGACTCGGAATTCCAAGCTCCTGCAAAAACTGCGCGAATAATCTGTTCGCCTGGATCATCATTTCCGACACAAGCACCTGAGAAGGGGATTCCCTCTCACGGATGCCAATTTCTATTTTTTTATCTTCAGTAACGTGTACCGACAATTCCGGATCTTTGAAGATCAAAGCGCCTTTAGCGATTCGTTCTTTTCTAAAAGCGACAGCGGCGCGCAACAGTGCTGCTTCCGTGGAATTCATATCGAGAATATTTGTATCTGCACTTTCGTACGAAAGTCTCTTTTGAACCCGAACATTTGATTCGTAAATTGTGTAATCTTTTAACCTGGAATCTGAATCGAGCCGCATTGAAACAGTCAGGGTAGACCGGATTTCTCCCGCTTTGAGACTTGCTGCCTTCTCGGAGAGGACGGGCGGAATCATTGGAATGGTTCTTTCCGGCAGGTATATTGACGTGGCTCGGCGTCGAACTTCGCGGTCCAGCAACGTGTCATGATCAACATAGGATGCAATGTCCGTTATGTGAACTCCGATTATGGTTTCGCCGTTTTCATAATGCAAAGAAAGAGCGTCATCGATATCTCGCGTCGTCACAGCGTCAATCGTAATGACATTTTCTTCGATGAGTTTCTCATTTATGATCGTCGTTGTTTTATTCGCGCTATTCAAAGCCTGGGCTTCGGCTTCCGGGGAAAATTCAATCGGAATGTCTTCGGTTCGCAATGCGATGTTTTCGTCTTCCGACCAGATCCCTAATCGCACTAGAACTCGAAAGGGATCCATGCCCTGCGGCAGACCTGCTCGCGAAAATATCTCCTTAACAGGTTTCAGGCCGATCCATTCTGCGCCTTCTCCTGCTGCTTGTTCGAGCATTTTCACAAAACCTTCGGGAGCTGAATCAGCTATCAAATTTTCGCCATTTCTTAATTGCACGAGAAATTCAGCCGATTTGGCCATGAAATTCGCTCTCTCTCGTTCCTTTTCTCTTTGGTTTAGAGCTTGTTGAACATGGTCCGGAGTGGGTACTTCTATCCTATCCGTCAGAATCTTAAAATAAATTCTGTCATCCTGAATCGCCCTCAGCAGCGATGGAGCGCTATTTACATCCTGCTTCCGACCGAACACCAGCTCAGAAAGGTCTTCTATGCTCACAGAACCTGTTTCCGGACCTACCACTTCCCAAAGCTCGCGTAAATCGATCTGATTCTTCAGCTCTTCCCTTAGACGGGATAATTCTTTAAGCCGGGCAACCTGCTGATTTCTGTCCCCAGTGAAAGGAAAATCCGGATCATAGGTCGAAATTAAAATTCTGCTTACGGATATATTCGCATCTTTGCCTTGCTCAGTCAGAATTCTCAGTCGTCTGTCGTCCGTTTCCAGAATCAGTCCGGAAGCAATTTTGCGACTGTCATAATAATCAACGACTTGGTTTTTTCGAAAACGCATAAATCACCGTTCAAATCTCAGGAGCAACTCACCACTCTGACAGGAGCATAGGGCAACCAACCAAATTCTTTATCGATAAATCTGGCCCTCTCCTAGCAGGATATTTCGCAGCATACGGATTTTTTCGCTGAAACTCGCCAGTTGTAATTGTTTTCAGTAGAAAAATAGATCTCCTGCTCATAAAATAACAATTACGGACAACCCCCGCATATAATTTAACAGTCTCATACTTTTTGAGCCACAGTTTTTTAGGTGGAAAGCTGGTCCAGCTGAATTGAATCAATAAATTAAATGAGATTATAGTTACCCGAATAGGAACTTATATGATAACTAAAGATACAAGTACTAACATTGCTTGACGCATAAATTCCGGGTTAAAACAGGTCTTAATTCTTGAGGACACGAATCCAGAAAATTTTCAGGGAGGGTATAGAACTCAGGCAGAGTTTTTTGGAAAAAAATGTGGATGTGCTTCAAGATACGATCCTGGATATTGCCGAAACAATACGGGCCGGGAAAAAAATACTCTTTTTCGGAAACGGGGGGTCCGCTGCCGATGCCCAGCATTTTGCAGCCGAATTCGTGAATCGCTATATGATCGACAGACCTCCTCTGGCAGCGATTGCCTTGACCACCGACACCTCCATATTAACTGCGATTTCCAACGACTTCAGCTACGATGAAATTTTTGAAAAACAAGTCAAAGCTCTTGGCGTAAAGGGGGATGCGGCCATAGGGATAAGCACGTCAGGAACTTCGCGAAATGTGCTTAGAGGGTTAGAGACGGCCCAAAACAAAGGTTTACTAACAATCGGTATTGGGGGGCCTGAGAACAGTCCAATGAAATCAGTTTGCCGACATTATCTTTCCGTGGAAGGTTCGTCCACCCCCCGTGTACAGGAAGTTCATCTCGTAATCGGCCACATTATTGTGGAGTTAGTGGATCAAACACTTTTTCAGGGTCTGGGCTCGAGTGAAATTGCAAATAGCATAACCGATGATTAAATGCATCCGTGGTGAGTTGTTTCTGAAAAGTACAAATAGGGCGCTGCTTCAAGAATTCGGATGAACCATGAATGATCAAATTCGTCCACCGGCAAACGTAACAGCAGATGTTCAGGTGCCATTCAGTTTCACTGTAATGCTGGGCGAAGATCCGTCTCGAAGATCTCACCCTCAAAAAACTGTTACTAGGTCGTTGAGCCTGATGGGGCTTGTTTTCGAATCGTCAACAATGGAGCCGGAAGGATTCCACCTGTCATTCACGCCGACGAGCTTCAGTCAAAACCTTTTGGAAATCACTTTGAATTTGGGCAAAAAGTTCCCGCCGATAGAGGTGCTCGGACAGGTGGACTGGTATGAGAAGCGTTCGACGGTGCAAGGCCATTCTTTTCTGATCGGCGTCAGTTTTATTGATTTGCAACCCGATGCTTTGGTGGTTTTGAGACAGTTTCTTCAAACCGCCCCATGAGGTCTCCATATTTTTGTGTGCCATGTTGGAGAATTTGAATGGAAAGTGAATTTTTCGGCTTCAATGTTTCTGAGGTTTTAGTCGGCATTTTGAGGCTGATGAAACAAAAAGGCATATTAGAAGAAACAGGAGATCCTGGACATTCTTTGGGAGGCCAAGGAGGCACAGTTTCCATGGACCAAAGAAGACATTAAGGACTTGCTCAAATTATGACAACTGATCTGTTTGTTGCTCATAGAGGCTGCGCCTCCGGGCATTGATTAGGCCGAAACGTCCATAGGTATTTGCATCGGTTAAGGCATTTGAAATCACCGGGGAGATTCCCTGGATTAAATTAAAGGTAGGATGTTTGTTATGACCGATCTCAAGCAAGAGCTTCGTTTAAAATTGGAGGATCTCACCTGGACACCGCCACCAGAGGGGATAATCAGTGGTACCACAGCGGAAATTGAGCCCCAAGAAGAGATTATCGGCCAAGACAGAGCGGTCAAAGCAATAAGACGTGGCCTGGCCATGAAGAATTACGGATACAATGTGTATGTCGCGGGAACAAATGGGACCGGCCGTACCGCGACTGTTTTGAAACTTCTTGAAGAATTCAATACTGAAGGACCTATTCCGCCGGATCTTTGTTACGTTAATAATTTCAAAGATCCGGACCAGCCACGGCTGCTTGCCTTTCAGGCGGGCCAAGGAATGTCTTTTAGGCAGCGAATTGACGACTTAATAGGATCTCTGAAGAAGAAAATACCGGCTGTTTTCGAGAGTGAAGAATTCCAGGCGGCTCGAAATGAGATTATCAATCGTCATATGGGCGCACAAAAGGCGCTGTTCAAGAATTTTGAAAATAAGGTCACTGCAGAGAATTTTATGATGGTGCAGGTTCAAGTAGGGCCGTTTACGCGACCTGACCTGGCGCCCGTAGTGGTGGGAAACCCCAGGAAAATGGAAGAACTTGAAGCCCTCGTTGAAGAAGGTAAATTCAATGCGGATGAACTGGAAAGACTCAAAGCCAAACATAAAGAACTCTCTCAAGAGATGGAAAAAATTTTCAAAGCAGCCAGGGATATCGACAAAACAATACAGGAAGATCTGGAGAAATTAGCCAAAGAGTGGGTAACTCCCCTCGTCAAAGACATAATGAACCCAGTCCGCGAGGAGTTTCAGACGGAGGCTGTTAAAATATACCTGGATGAAATGGAAACGGATATCCTGAATCATCTGGAGCGATTCCGGCCGAGGCTGATGGCTCAACAAGGTCCGGGAGAAGCAGCGGCGCAGCCTGTGCTGGTTCCTCCGGATCCCGGCCAGCTGAGAGATTATGAGGTCAATCTTCTCGTCGATAACTCCGAAACGAAAAAACCACCAGTGGTTTTCGAGACAACCCCGACGTACCGAACTCTTTTCGGGACTGTCGAGCGAGTCATGGACAGGCAAGGATTTTGGTTTTCCGGGTTTTCACAGATAAAAGCCGGCAGTCTGTTAAAGGCAAATGGCGGGTACCTTGTGCTCAATGCCCGTGACGTGCTCCAGGAAGTTGGAGTATATCCGGCACTAAAACGAAGTCTGCGCAACCGCGTACTGGATATCCAATCAGACCCATATAGTTTTCTGTTCACCACTGCCTTGAAACCCGAAAAAATCCCGATCAAGATCAGGGTCGTCATGATTGGGGACGCTGAAATCTATGACCTTCTTCATTGGTACGATGAAGACTTCCGAAAAATTTTCAAAATCAAGGCCGATTTTGATCACAACATGCCGAATACCACCAACAATATGACTAAGCTGGCCGGCTTTGTAGCTCGTATCTGTAAAGAAGAAGATCTTCTCCCGTGTGATGCTTCCGGGATGGGTGCTATCGCGAAACTGTCGATTCGTTGGGGAGGGAGAAAAAAGAAAGTTACCGCTCAGTTTGATCGTATCGCAGATTTGATCAGGGAAGCGGATATCAGGGCCAGAGAGGCCAATTCCAACACAATATCAAGAAACTCATGTCGAACAGGCCGATCTGGACCGTATCGAACGCGTCAGCATGATCGAAGACAAAATACATGAATTCATTCAGGACGACATTCTCATGATTGACGTAACCGGGGAGAGAGTCGGCCAAATCAATGGATTAAGCGTATATTCACTTCCCGAGTTCTCTTTCGGCCGACCATCCAGGATTACCGTCAAAACCAGCATGGGAAAACTAGGGATAATCAATATTGAAAGAGAAGCCGAACTGTCTGGGCACACTTATAACAAAGGAGTGTTGATCCTTTCGGGTTTCCTGAGGGATCGTTTCGCTCAGAACAAACCGCTAAATTTAATAGCAAGCATAACGTTCGAGCAGTCGTACTCCGGTGTGGATGGTGATTCCGCGTCTTCCACGGAACTTTACGGACTATTAAGCGCAATTTCCAACAAACCCATAAATCAGGGAATCGCGGTTACAGGCAGCGTCAACCAGCATGGCGAAGTTCAGCCGATTGGAGGAGTAAACGAGAAGATTGAGGGATTTTTCAAGGTATGTAAAGATAAAGGGTTGACGGGACAACAGGGAGTCATGATCCCTCGCAAAAATGTTGGTGACCTGATGTTGAGGCAGGACGTAATTGACGCCGTGAGAGACAACCAGTTTCATATCTGGGCGGTCGACCATGTGGACCAAGGAATTGAAATCCTAACCGGAATCGCTGCCGGTCAACTCGATGATGAAGGCAATTTTCCGGAAGGAACGATCAACTACTTGGTAGATGAGAATCTTGAGGAATTAACCCGCAGATTGAAGGAATACGAGTCTCCGCAGGGAGAAGAAGCCAAGGAGGAGAATCACGAAGGGGATTAATTGTAACAGTGCCTGTTTCGATATCGGGCTTACTTAAACGTGATCGGACTCTTTTAGCCTAATTTGCGAGGATTGGGAGACGGCGGTTCAGCGGACGATTGCTTTTTCCGCTCCGTAGGCTCTTCTCGGCCCTGCGATGTAGTTCCCGTTTCTGTAATAGATTTGGGATAATCTTTGTCATGACTGCTATCTTCTCGCTGGCCCCAATTCAATTCACGTGACCCTTCAACATGATTGAGGCGTTGATTGTTTTCAGCTTCGCCTTGAAAGAGGGTCTCAAATTTTTTCAGAAGCCCTTTGAATGATTTTCGAGCATCGGGTTGGGCGACCATCTCTTCCCGTGCAGACAAAAACTCGCCTTTTATGCGGATCCACAATTTTCCTAGGAACATTTCTGATTACGAAAACCAGCACATACCGAGATGTTTGCGCGAATACTACCTTTAGTACTATCATATAAGTTTTACTCCATTTTTTCAAATTTATCGGATCTTCGGGTGAAACCTTTTCTATTGGTAAGCATCCAAAATAATGGACAGTAAAAGGTAAGTTTGGGGAGGCAAAAGATGAGCAACTTTGTCGAAAGCGATGAACTCAAGATCTATCTGTCACAGATAGAAAATTATCCGATCCTCACCCGGGAAGAAGAATCCCGGCTTGCTGTGCTATATAGAGATGAAAATGATAAAGAAGCAGCTCAGATACTAATTACTTCAAATTTGAGATTCGTAATAAAGGTGGCTTTAGGATATCGGAACTATGGAGCCAGATTGATGGACTTGATTCAGGAGGGAAACATCGGGCTTATGAAGGCTGTTCAGAGATTCGATCCGGATAAGGGGTTCCGCCTAATATCTTACGCGATTTGGTGGATAAAGGCGTACATTCAAAATTATATAATCCGATCATGGTCCCTGGTGAAGATGGGCACTACTCAAGCCCAACGAAAACTGTTCTATAGAGTGGCCGATTTACCTGAAGCAGTCGATTTAGAAGATCATCTTGAAAATGTGGCCAATCTCGCGAATCGGATAAAAGTTACCCAGGATGAGGTCATTGATATGTCTGCAAGACTTAAAGCTCACGATCTATCACTGGATGACATGATTGGTGATTATTCTCGAGATTCTTTCGCGGACACGCTGCGTGATGATTCGCCAGATCAGGAGCAGATGTTCTCCGAATTCGAAGCACATCAAGATCTTAAAATATGGGCGGATCACGCGTTAACGACTTTGAACCCAAGGGAAAAATATATTGTTGAGCAGCGCATCTTATCGGATGAGCCGGTCACCCTAAAGGAACTTGGAAAACATTTTGGCATAACAAGGGAGCGGGCACGCCAAATTGAGAGGGCTGCTCTAGAAAAATTAAAGGGGAATTATTTACGATCTGAATTGGCTGCCGCCTAAAAGTTGCAAATTATAGAAATGACAAATTTGCACCAGACCGTGTAGGGGCGGTGGACCCGCCCCTGTAAATATGGCTACGTGAATCAATTGAGAGTCCTTGCCAATTCGAGTTCAGTATTTCCCGTCACTACGTGCCTATCGTCAATGTAAAGCTCCGATCCTACTCCGAAAAATTTTACGATCTATCATATAACATCGAAGCCGAATACCCGTCCAATGTGATAAGAAGGTCCGATGACTGATGCGGATTTTTTGAGAGAATTCCGGAAAGGAAACAAGGAGGCATTCTCGGGCCTGGTGGAAAAGTATTCTAAGCCGATTACGATGATGATTCTTAGAATGGTCAAAGATTTAGAAGAAGCGAGGGATATTTCGCAAACGGTTTTTCTCAAGGCCTACGAAGGTCTGCCCACTTTCATGATGAATTCTTCGTTCAAAACTTGGTTATACCGCATCGCAATGAATGCTGCTAACGATTACATTCGGAAACGTAAACCAAATATTATGCTGGATTCGATGGATGATTTTGCTGGGCCGGCAACATCTCCCGGCGAACAACTGGACCGTTTACGTTATTTGGAGCAACTAAAGCGAGCAATCGAAGAACTGCCGGAAAAGCAACGGCTTACGTTACAGCTGAGAATTTATGACGAATTGAACTACAAGGAAATTGCCAAAATTCTGGGCGGCACCGCGGGTAGCGCAAGGGGCAATTTTTTCCAAGCAACCAGAACACTTAGACTGAAGCTCGGTAGCGCAAAATGAGAAAAATTGATTGTGGTAAAGCGGAAGAGTTGATGGTGACCGATCTGGACGAAGGACTTGGTCACGGAAAACGCCTAATTTTGGAACACCACCTTTCGGGCTGCGCCTCTTGTAGAGAAATGCGTAACCAGACTAAATCATTATTATCGGATCTCACGACGGATACGCTTCAAGATCCGGGAGACGCTTTCTGGCAATATTATCGGGTCTCTCTCGATGCTCGCCTCCGTGATAAAGATATTTCCAGCTCATCGCTTTTTTGGAGGACCCGTGCTTGGCGCATTGGGTGGAAACCTGTGGGCGTTTTCGTGACGGCAATTTTAATTTTTATGGTAATTTCGGTGGGCATTTTTGATACGTGGAATTTCCGTCCCTACACCGATTCGACTTTATCCGCTCAATTGATAGGGGAACTGAATCAGCTCTATGGACCTGTAACTGATGAACAGGCCTATTTTGCGGTAGGCGCGGAAGAACTGGGATATCCGCAAACTTCACAACTCATTGCGGATGATTCCTTGGTAGAATGGTTCGAGGTGGAAGATGAACCGAATCAGCTTTTCCTGTGAACCCGGGAGGTCGTCTATGGTCAGAAGATTCTTAATCGGGTCGTTTATCTTAGTGTTTGTCTTAATTTCTGTGGGAATTGCGGTCGGTTTGGAACGTGAACGAAGGGATGCTAAATTTGAGGAGCGGCTTGAACTCCTTACGATGTGGAAAATGATGGAGGCGCTCAACCTGGATAAGCCCACTGCCGAAAAAATTATGGAAATTCGCCATAAATTTGTTGACCAGAGGAAGGCATTACAACGAGAAATAGGCGATGATTTTCGGACTCTTCGACAACTACTCCGGGACACTGCCGGCACAACGTCGGATGATGAATTGGCAAATGTTCTTACCCGTATTCGGGACAAGCGGTTGAGAATAAAAGGATTATTTGACGAACAATACAATGAAGTGTCCAAAGTGCTTACAGTTCGCCAAAGAGCGGAATTGGTTTTATTCTTAAAGGATTTTCACAAAGAGATACGGTCTATTTTGCGGCCCTCCGGATTTCCCAATAAGTCCCAAGACAGAAGAATTATGCCTCAGCGGTCTCCTCAGGGGCGAAAATCTTCCGGCGATCAGGATGAAGAATTTGGACCGCCGCTTGATCGATAGCAGAGGTTTATCCGAGGAGGATATAATTGTCCATAATGGATCGGACTATCAGTAATTAGACATCGGATCTTTGGGCGGAGCATAGCGGTCGGTCATAGGGTTGAATGGGCTTTCTTTCCCGTCCTTCGTGACAAATTTGCCGTCTAATAAAGACGCGCAGCCACTCAGAAATGTTGGTGCGATTGCCAGGAATATGAGAACGATTATAAGCTTAACAATCATGGAATTTCACACGTAATTTACTCAAAAAAGTCTGATATTGAAAAGCAATGAGGATCTACATTAAATTATAGGTCCTCATTGCTTTTGGTTCCAGGGGATACGCGGAAACCAAATTCTTATATGTTTATCGCCGACTCAGGAAAGCAGTGATCGGCGCGCAAATGAATAATGACGTTATCCTATTGAAAGTCATACCATCGAGTGGTCAACACTTCCGGAGACGTATACTCGCGTATTATACGGTTTCAACCAGTTTAGACCGGCACCCCAGCCCCTGATGAAAGGAAGAGGTCTCTATGCCTCCGGAATCGGCTCCTCAAGTGCCAAATTACTTCTTGACCACGTCCTTTAGCGCTTTTGCAGCAGCGAATTTGGGCGCCTTTGTAGCAGGTATTTTGATCGGCTTACCGGTTCTAGGATTCACTCCCTGGCGTGCCTGCCGCTTCACGACACTGAAGCTTCCCAGATCGGCGACTCTAATTTTATCGCCCTTTTTCAAAACTTCATGGATGGCTTTCACCATAGAATTTAAGGCCATTCCGGCAGCTTTTTTCGAGATTCCAGACTCTTCCGCTATGCGGGTCACGAGATCAGCTTTTGTCATGCGATTCCTCCTTCCACCAATAACATTTCAAAAAAGATGTGGTTACACATAATCCCCGGGGGCTTTATACAAAACAACGATCTTGGCTGTCAATATATATATCGAGTGCAGGAGGGCGTCTCTAGAAAGATCTCGATACTTTACCGGGCTTGAACGATGCGCCGGCATAATTCAATAAGGAAGCGCCAGTACCATCGCTCAGAGTTGACCAGCTATATAAACTCGGCTATTGTACTTCAAAGGGACCATATGATGGAGTCTATACCTTTTCTCCATGCAAATCGAGTATTTAATATTTTTTTTGTGGAAGATCTATCTTTCTCTGAGGTTCGATCGATTTTGGATCAGTTGCTGGAGCAACATGCCTTTAATCTAGAAATTCAGGCAAATCGCGAAGCCTATTACATAACAGTGGATCACTCTTCATTTGAAGTCTGGGTCTCCGAATTAGACGTTATCATTGGAAGAGATTGAGAAGGTTCAACTTGACTGTTTTCCATCATCCCTGAGCTGACAATTCGGCAATTCTGGATTTAACAAAAGCAGCATCAGGGGCTTCAGGAAACATTTTCAAGTATTGTCTGTATGCCTGGACCGCCTCTTTATTCTTGCCTGAGATTTCATAAATTCTTGCTATTGCCGCATGAGCTTCTCTGCAGTAAGGCGAATTAGTGTCCTTGGAAAGCTGATCAAAGATGATGGTCGCCTGTTCGTAATCCTTCAGAGCAAAGAGAGTCATAGCAGTGTGATAAAGGACCAGTGGACCCATGCCCTCTTTTACCAAATTGGTCGTCTGCATTCTGGTATACCGATCAAGGGCGGCACGGAAATCATTCTTTCTATACAGAACGTGACCGCTGTAGAGCAGGGCCATGTCTCCCGCCGGGAAAGAAGAATAATCTCTTGTGATGGTCTCAAATTGTGCCAAGATTTTATTAAGTTGTTCATCGTTCGGAGCTTGACCCGAAATATCCAACATCTGGTATTCCATTAAAGCTCTCTCAAATAGTTCATGACTGGCTAGTTTTCCCTGCCTCTGATAAGCATAAAAACCGGCAGCGGCCAGTAGCCCGACCACAACTACCACGCTGATTATCAAAACTTTTTTTGGATTTTGCCGAGCATATTGAATTAGTTGAGCACTTGTAGTGATAAATTCGTCAGGTTCTTTTAATAGTTCTTTTCTTGTGATTTTTTTTGCCGCCACCTTGTCACCTCGCGATTGTTACGGCAGCCATGGACAGGCCATCGAGTCAACATTCTTGCATAACTGATTGGCGTGCTCAAGTCAATGCAATGTTGGTTGCCGGAACCGATCTGTTGCCAACACCAAACCTCACCATGAGAACGCGGTTTGGAAATCAGGGCTACGCGGGATTTCTATTGAAACATCGCTGCTGTCCAGGTGACTTATCTAGAGAAATTCAATGAAGATCGCGCGTCGACGATAATTTTATTGCAAAAAAATTCCTCGAACGTCCTTACTTCAAAGTTCATTTTTAATCCTAGGGTATCAACCTGATCGCAACTTTTTTTCCTATACGGTGTATATTGATTGACCTCAGCCCGCACTCGGGCGAGCGAAACCATTTGATATGATATTTTCCGCATTGTCCACTAATCAACCCACTCTATTTGAGCAAGCCGCGCTGTTTCTGGCCAGATCGCGCACCAATGGTGGCGTGTACGGTTTGCAGGGATCAGCTCCTCAATTTCTCGTCACTGCCTCCGTCAAATATGGCTCGGGAACGATTGTGATCGTACTCCCTAACGGACAAACCGCTGCGAGCGCTGCTTCCGACATTCGATTCTATCTTGGCCAAAATGAATTGCCGAACAATGTGCTCGAGGATGAAATACTTCTGTATCCCTCATCCGATCTTACTCCTTACTCTTTTGCGGGATTCGAAACAGAGGTTTGGATAAATCGGATGGCGGGCTTGTTCCGATTGAGCCAAGGGAAAGCTCCTCGGGTCATCACAATAGGGGTGGACGCGCTCTTACGCAAAATCATTCCCCGAACGTCGGTGATGAGAACCAGTTTTACTCTATCAATTGGTGGGGAGTTGAATCGAGAAGATCTGCTGGAGCGCCTTACGGAAGCGGGTTATAACCGCTCACCGCTTGTGGAGGACGCTGGAGATTTTTCGGTCAGAGGATTCATCATTGATTTGTACCCTCCTTTCTATCTCTACCCGGTACGTATCGAACAAGACGGAGATAGGATTGAATCGATACGTTTCTTTGATCCGACTAATCAGAGATCGCTCGGTGATGTCTCGGAGATTCAAGTTGGACCGGTGCATATGTTGATTCCGGATTCCAATTCGCGGCAAGAGGGGTTGAAACAATTGCGCGAGGCTTGCGACGAGGTCGGGGTCGAAAAACGCGTCAGACAAAGTCTTCTGGACGATTTTGCATATGGGATCCGTTTTCCGGGTTCGGAATTCTATTTGCCGTACTTTTTTCCGAACATGGAATCAGTCATAGATTATCTGCCTTCTGAGGCTACACTGGTGCTTCCTGATCATGATACCCTGAGTCGAGCTTTGGAGGAGGTGGAGGAGGATATTTTTCGGGGCAGACAAGCGGCTATGGAAGAGGGCCTTCCAGTACCTGCGCCTGAAGCACTTTATCTCTCCAGGGACGAACTCTTTGAGTCGGATCTCGGAGTTTCAGAACCGTGATATTGGCGCCTCTTGAAATTGAAGAACCCAATCAAGAATCATACCGCATACAGTCCAGTTCCAACCAGGATATCAGGCCTGATCTCGTTCGGTCCAGGACCTTCGATACAGGGATGGCTACTCTAGTGAAGCGACTCACGACATGGCGCGATGACGGCAATGAGGTCTGTCTTGTCAGTCATACTCAGGGCCAGGCGCATCGTCTATTAAAGCTGTTGGAACCGTATGCCTTGGGAATGGATTTCAAAGGAGAAGGCTTTGATTCATCAATTCTCAGTTCAGATGCAGTACCCGGAATTCGTCTTATACGTAGGAGCACTTTCAGCAGGGTTCCGCGTTCCCGAGACTCACAAAATTGTATTGACTGAAGAGGAGATTTTCGGCGCCCGAGTTAGGACCGAGCGACGCAAAAGAGCCCGAGGAACTTTAATTTCTTCACTGACCGATCTTGTGGAGGGAGAGGCCGTAGTTCACGAAGATTATGGCATCGGAATATTCAGAGGCCTGGCTCGAAAGGAATTCGACGGCATTCCGGGCGAAGTTATGGTTATCGAGTACACAGGCGGCGACCTTCTCTATCAACCATTAGACAGATTGCATGTGATTCAAAAATATATTGCCGGTTCCGAGGAGCCACCTCGCATTGATAGGCTTGGAGGAAGAGGATGGGCGAAAACCAAAGCGAAAGTCAAAAGCTCCATCAAGGATATGGCTCGAGACCTACTTGAAATATATGCAAACCGGCAGACGGCTACTCGTCAGCCTTATTCGCCTCCGGATGAAACTTTTGCGGGTTTTGAGGCTGCATTTGAATTTGAAGAAACTCCGGATCAAGCTAAAGCCATTCAGGATGTGATGGAGGCTATGGATTCTGATAGGCCTATGGATCGGCTGGTCTGCGGTGATGTGGGATACGGCAAAACGGAAGTTGCCCTCAGAGCGGCTTTCCGAGCTATAATGGATGGAAAACAAGTGGCGGTCCTGGTGCCCACCACTGTGCTGGCACAGCAGCATTACGACACATTTAGACGCCGATTCAACGGGTATCCCATCGAAGTCGGTGTACTGTCACGTTTCCGAACTTCCCTTGAACAAAAACAAACTTTGAAGAAATTGTCAGAAGGAAAATTGGATCTTGTCATCGGAACCCACAAACTTCTCCAAAAAGACGTTACATTTCGAGAGCTTGGATTGTTGGTGGTGGATGAAGAGCAAAGGTTTGGAGTGACTCACAAGGAGAGAATAAAAAAATACAAATCACATGTGGACGTATTGACTTTGACGGCTACACCTATTCCTCGGACGTTGAATCTCGCGCTGTCCGGCATACGTGATCTTTCGGTAATCGAAACTCCTCCTCGAAACCGTTACTCTATAACGACTAGAGTAATGCGGAACTCTGATGAGGTGGTCAGAGAGGCTTTGGTGAAGGAACTTAACCGAGGAGGCCAGGCATTTTATATTCATAATCGAGTCCAAACTATTTATAGACGAGCAGCTTCGCTACAGCGCCTGGTCCCGGAAGGGCGGTTCGGAGTGGCCCACGGCCAGATGGCGGATCGAGAATTAGAAGAAATCATGACTGATTTCGTAACCGGCCGGATCAATATCCTCGTCTGCACTAACATTGTAGAATCGGGCCTGGATATACCTAGATCTAACACTATAATCATCGAAAGAGCTGATACTTTCGGTCTCGCGGATTTGTATCAGCTGCGTGGCCGGGTAGGTCGTTCCAACGTGAGAGCCTACGCATACCTGCTTACACCACCTGAAACTCTCATCACGCCCGATGCAATCAAACGATTATCGGTAATTCAGGAGTATACGAATCTGGGACAGGGGTTCAGGATTGCAATGAGAGATATGGAAATAAGAGGGGCGGGTAACATTCTTGGGACTTCACAATCGGGACATGTGGCACAAGTGGGATATGAAATGTACCTCGATTTGCTGGAGCAAGCGGTTAACGAGCTTAAGGGCGAAGAGGTCCAGCCTAGAATCGATCCGGAAATACACCTGAAGCTGGAAGCAAATATTCCGGAAGAGTATGTGCCGGATCCTCATCAACGTATGAGTCTCTATAAACGATTGTCCAGGGCAAGCGAACCAACGGAAGTTGATGAAATAGAAGAAGAAATGGTTGATTTGTACGGGAAAAACCCGAGTCAGGTGGCGGATCTCGTGCAGATTATGAGAATTCGACTGATGATGAAAAAAATTCGCGTCGTAAAGCTCGATTATGATGGAAAAGAGCTGATCTTTTCTTTTGATCCTTCAACCCCTATCAATCCGACCGCATTGATAACTTGGGCACAGAAAGATCCAGCAGTTCGGCTTATACCTGGAGACCGACTCGCCTATAGGGTTGGTAACCTGAGCCCACAATCGCGTATACAAAAATCAGTCGAGCTGATGACAAATCTGGATAAAGCCGATTTGGTATAAAGTAAATTATAATTGCATGATCACTCATTGATCGTGCAAATAGGCCAGCAGGATCACATGGTTTTTTGAATGGAAGGTGCTACGGACCAAAATTGTCGTTAGTGCTCATAACGTCAGATATTGAAAAAAGAAAGGTTTTGGACTAAGACTGGCAGAATTGCTCGTGCAATTCTCAGCAAAGACCTTTTCGATCCGAAATTTGAATCGCCAACATAGTGTGATTACACAATACGAGAAGGGTGAAACCCAATAAATCAAAACTACGGAATCAGCGAAGATGAATCGCAAAAAAATTGTATATATATTATTTCATTGATTGCCGTGATGTGGGCTACGGAAGGTTTGTGCACGGTTATCTATTCAGATCGCGTAGCAGCGGTGGTCAATGGCGACGTCATTCGGGAATCGGATGTAACAAAACATAAACTGCCGTATATGCGGAATTTGGCCGGTCTTCCGTTAGGCATTATTCCCCCCGGAAAAGTGGCCAACGGAAAAAGAAATTCTCGACGAACTCATTGTTATTCACCTTCTGGAACAGGAAGCCAACAAGCTCGGTATCAAGGTGGACGATAAAGGAGTTCAAGCTTCTATCGATTCCGTCAAACAGCGTAATAAACTCACACAAGATCAATTCATATTGTATCTTGCAATGCAGGGACTAAATTACTCAGAATATAGAGACATAATGAAACGACAACTCAGATTAACGAAGTTGATCGCCATGGAAGTCCAACAAAAAATTGCACTGAGCGAAGAAGACGCACAGCTATACTTTAAAGAAAATCGGGAAAAGATAGAAGAACAATATCAAAAACTTATACAAAGTCTTAATCCCATTCCAGCACCTAAGGAACAGACCGGGCCGGAAATTCCGACTCATATGGACGTTTACGTGGGCGGTAGGGTGAGACTAAGACAAATAATCTTGAAAATGCCTTCTGATAAAAAAGAGATTCCGAAAATAATGGCAAAGGCCAAGAAGATTTATCATGAAGCTGTTACTGGAGCGGATTTTGCGCAGCTTGCCAAGAAATACTCTGATGATTCATCTGCGTCCAAAGGTGGGGACCTCGGCTTCATGGATTACAAGGACCTGATTCCCGATCTCCAGCAAGTTGTTAAGAGAATGAAAGAGGGTGATGTTTTCCAACCCGTTGTAGGCCGAAATTCGGTCATGATCTTCTACTTGGCTGAAGCAAAGAACAGGCAGGCCAAGCGGGAACCAATTCCGGAAAAAGAACGAAAACAATTCGAAGAGCTCTTAAAGAAGTCTCAGGCCAAACGCGAGGTTCAGCAGAAGCAAGCTCAACCTAAAGAGTATCCTGGAGGTGATGCGACCTTGGACAACCCGGAAGATGTTGTCACCACGGATTCGAAGAGCAGCTCTGCTAAAAAAGGCACGATGTTGACACCTGCGGAAGAAAAGGAATACAGGAAGGTGCGCAGGAAAGTCATCGACATATTGAGAACTGAAAAGATTCAGGCCCGCCTGAAAGACTGGATAGAAGAACTCAAAAAATCTTCCATCATCGAGATAAAGATTTAACGCGAGTCAATCCTGACTGTGTTAACTTAGATCTGCGCTTTGCGATGTTTTGGGGCGTTGCGAAACACAGGGCCATTGTGCCTCAAATGCGCATACGGCCCTATTTCTGTTCTTCATGGGACCGATCCGGGTCCGCAGGGATAATCATCGCGATTTTGACGTAACGGGTCGGATTTCCCATAAGCATTAACATTAGGGCTTTAGCACATGGGGGCAATCAAAGCTATGCATCGAACTAAATGTCGCTTGGATTAAGGCGAATTGCTTTCAATCATTATAACGCAAGCCTCGGGCTGGCTTGCATAATTCCCATGGAATAGCACGATTCTTTCATACGAAAGTGCATTGAGGAATATAAGCTTATCCGATGAGCGCAATTCTCAATGTTAACCAAAGTGAAATGGCGCTTATGATTGATTATTCATAACGGAGATTCAACGTCGCCACCACTGCCCAGGGATCCTGAAAAGGGCGCGCCTCATGCTCTTCGATTTTTTAGCTTCCAAGGTCTCGAAAGATTTGGCAATTGATTTGGGCACTGCGAACACTCTGATATTTGTTCGGGGCAAAGGCATCGTTCTGAATGAGCCATCGGTGCTTGCAGTCAGAAAAAGGGATCGGCGGACTTCGGAGATCTGGATCGGGGAAGAAGCTAAGAAAATGATGGGCCGGGTGCCAGGTTCAATCGAGGTTTTTCGTCCGCTCAGCGAAGGGGTCATCTCCAATTTTGAAATGGCCGTACTGATGCTAAAGTTCTTTATTCAGAAAGTGCATAAGCGCAAAGCTTTTGTCAGGCCAAGGGTTATAATTTCGGTTCCTTCCGGAGTCACTCCGGTTGAAAAACGCGCTGTACGCGATTCAACTCTCAGCGCGGGCGCTCACGAGGTTTTCATAGTCGAAGAAGCAATGGCGGCAGCTATGGGCGCGGGTTTGCCTATCACGGAGCCGACCAGCAATATGATTGTTGATATTGGAGGAGGAACAACGGAAGTCGCAATAATTGCTCTGACAGGAGTGGTCTACAGCAGTTCAAACAAAATAGCCGGAGACAAGTTGGACAGCGATATACTCAGTTACGTCCGCAAGAATTATAGCATCCTCATTGGGCCGGCCACAGCTGAACAGATCAAGATTATGATCGGACGGGCTTATCCCGACGACGAGATAGAGGAAATAGATGTCAAGGGACGAGACCTTGTGGACGGCGTTCCCAAAACAATTACTCTTACCTCCAGTGAAATCACTCACGCAATTATGGATTCAGTTAATGCTGTTGTGGACAGTATAAGATTAGCCTTGGAGCAATGTCCGCCCGAATTAGCGGCAGATATAATAGATTCGGGAATAGTGCTCACAGGAGGCGGCGCGCTGCTGAGGAACCTCGACCGGCGTATCAGGCGAGAGATAGGGGTTCCCGTCGTTGTGCCGGATAATCCGATGACTACCGTCGTAAGAGGCGCTGGATTGATGCTCGACGATTTAGAGTTGCTCAGAGAGATTACCAGCGCTTAAACCGCCATTGTCATATTCCAAGCGATCGGGCGATCAATTCGTGAGTTTTTCCAAGAAATTCGCCACAGATTCGTTAAATTCTTTAGGTTTTTCCATCATAGCAAGGTGTCCGGCGCCCGGTATCACTGTCAAACAAGAATCCTTTATAGCTGATTGAAGAAAGCGTGAATACTTTGGTGGCGTGAGCCGATCTTCTTCGCCAACCACTATGCATGTTGGCAGGTTGATTTGGGCAACCTTGTCCATAAAATCGAATTCATCACACGCCGATAAATCACCATGAATTAGTTCGATTGAACCCCTGAGAAACCGATCTCTGATTGCGGATCTGATGACGGGATCAGCATCTCGGGCTATGGCAAAATCGGCAAACGTGACCAAAGTGTCTTTGTCGCAATGTAGCATTCCCTTCAAAAAATCAGGATGAACTCGCAGCCTTGCGCCTGCGCCGGTCAAGCCGATCCCGACCAACCAGGGTTTGGGATTCAACGCGATCCACTGCGTAATGGCGCTGCCTAGGGAACAACCAATAATCACAACCTTGCTCAAACCCATTTTTTCAATGAAATCGACTACCCAAACGGCATACTCGGCAATATTGTTTTCGCCCGGTGGATCCGATTTGCCATGACCCGGCAACTCTAAGGCTATTACATTAAATCGGCTGGATAGGCCCTCAAGCTGCCCGCGCCACTCCTCGCGGTCACCGCCGCTTCCGTGTATAAATATGGTGGTGAGTGCGGATTTGTCGAAATTTTCAGGTCGAGCTTCAAAAGCCAAGCTCCGTCCTCGAATTGTTATTTCCGGCATCGATATCCCTCACATTCAAAATTATCCGAGACTAATGCCTCGTGGGACGACGACTACTCCCCCCGGAGAAATGCTGAAACGAGTCCTGTCTGATTTCAAGTCTCGGCCTATGGAAAAACCGTTCGGCACGACAACTTCATTATCGATAATTGCTTTTCGAATACGGGCTCCATCCCCCACACGAACTCCATCAAGCAGGACCGAGTCCTCCACAAGCGCACTGGCACCGATCTCAACATTATGTGAAAGCACGGATCGAGCGACTTTGCCTCCCGACACAATGCAACCACCCGATAACAATGAATCAACAACGCTACATTTCGCTTTATTCCGACCGGTATTATTTGCCGAATTGACGATCCGAGCTGGAGGCACCTGTTCTTGATACGTTCGAATAGGCCATTTCGGATCATAAAGATTGCACTGTGGGGCAACCGAGCAGAGGTCCATATTCGCTTCCCAGTAAGCATCCAAAGTTCCGATATCACGCCAGTAGCGACTCTCCGGATTGTTTGCTTCTGTGAAAGTGTGGACGAAAACTCGATGCTTCCGAATCATTTGAGGGACGACGTCTTTGCCAAAATCGTGTGAAGAAGCGGAATTTTTGGCATCCGCGATAACATTTTTTACCAATACATCCGTATTGAAAATATAAACACCCATTGATACAAGGGATTTATCCGGTTTTCCCGGAACGGTTGGAGGCTCTTTGGGTTTCTCTACCCAATCAATTATTTGAGAATTCTTGTCTCTACCGATCACACCGAATGAACGGGCTTCCACTTGATCGACTTCAACTCCGGCCACAGTCAACTCGGAATTTTTCTCAATGTGGAACGCGAGCATCTCATTGTAGTTCATCTTGTAGACGTGGTCTCCGGATAATATTAGCACTCGCGACGGTCTGTCTCTCTGAAGCAAGTAAATATTTTGAAATATACTGTCTGAAGTGCCGCGGTACCAGCGATCCACATTTCGCTGTTGCGGAGGAACGCATTCTATGAATTCGCCCAGTTCATGACTGAAGATACTCCATCCTAACCGAATGTGCCTGTCCAGTGAAAGCGACCGGTATTGCGTCAATATATATATGTTTCTCACACCTGAATTGAGGCAGTTAGAGAGTGTAAAATCTATGATCCGATAAATCCCGCCGAACCGGACAGACGGTTTGGCCCGGGCCTTGGTCAAGGGATAAAGTCTTTCTCCTTTGCCCCCAGCCATCAAAATGCAAAGAGTATCTTTCATATTATTCTAAAAACTCGTTACCCAGCAATCTTTTGATTTCGGCTTTTAGTTTTGAAGTGTCAGATGATTTTATCACGTAAGCATCCGCTCCCCAGGTTGTAAAATCTTCCTTATAATGGCTATAGGCAGTATTCAAAATTACCGGAATTCCTATGTCACTGCCGATTAATTTTTCTAGAGTTTCGATTCCGTCCATTCCGGGCATCTGAATATCCAATACTATGAGATCCGGGGGAGTCTTTTCAACAAATTCAAGCGCTTCCTGGCCGGAGGTGGCCACTGTTACCGCGTATCCTTCATCTTCCAACTCGCTTTTATAGAGCTCACCAATATGCAATTCATCGTCCACAACTAAAATATGCTTCATAATGGTTTTTTCCAGGCTCCGTAGTCCTTAAACATTTACTCTAATCAAATTTGGCCTGAAGGTCGAATAAAAGCAATACCAACCGATGCGACAAAAGAGCAACTTTTTTCCGGAATCCAAATATAGGAATAACAGTTCTCGCTTGTCTCACCGAGACTTCTTCAGTTGAGTGGTAAGGAAATACCTATTTTTCAAATCCTAATATAATGAGTCATTGAGCCGCTATATTTATTGAATCCACCCTCGGCGTCCGCTCGTTTATCAACCGCAGTACGGATATCGGCTCTGAGGACCGCTGATATTTCCTTCACTCCGGCATTGAAAGCCGCCAGGAATGACTCGGCCGAGGCGTCCTTGCTTGGAATTTCAACTTTGTAAGTCTTCTTCAGCAGGTCTTTTTGCGCTGGCCGTGGAGCGTCGAAATCCGTAAAAACTACTTCCAATTCGACAACAGCTGATGCCTGTCCATCCTTTATAACGCCATGTATGTCGCGTAAGGTTCCTTCCAGAGCATATCGATAACGGACGTTGCTCAACTGATCCACAACTTTGCGGAAAAGGCCTGATGCCTCGAGTCGCGCAACACAATATCCGTAATAATATCCGCGGGATTTTCCTGCCAGCGATGAATCCGGACTGGATTTCTCAGACCCTTTCGGCTGAGATGTGAGAATCGAATCGCTCTCGACGTCCGGCGCCAGTAGAAAACGGTAGACCATCAATGTGTGCGGGATGGGTGTTTTGAATTCTTTATCAGGCGGTGGATAATTCAAAGTGTGGTAAATAATAGTGTTCCGTGTTTCCAGACCGCAACCGGAGGCAATAAAGAAAAGCGCCATAGAGCCAGGATCGTGCAATAGCTGCCGTCACCGGAGGAAGAGACACTTAGACGTCAACTGGTTATTGATTTTGAGATTCAAGCAAACAAACGCTTTCTCCAAGCCAAATTTTCTCAGCCGCCTTCAGATCGTCGGCCAAAACGATAACCCCGAATGAGTATTTGTCGCATATCGACGAGTCAAATTGCCGCCTGCGGCGTCTCACTTTTCGCCGCCCTTCTCACTCCCGCCAAATATCTGAATAGAGGGCATCAGACTCGACGGCTTTAGCCGAATCATTCTGGTAAAATCTGCCAGATTGTCCGCGCTTCTATTCAGTTTCTGGCTCAAGCCATTCAAATTATTGTCCGTCCTCCTTATCATGCGGTCGGCGCTCCTGGCGGTCTCTGTTCCTTCCTGGAGGAGTTCTGAAACCTTTTCAAAGGTTTTGTGCACCTGTTTGGAAAATTGTGCTTTCCCAATTTCTTCATTCAATCTTTTTGCCGAATCTTTGACTTCTTTTATTGCGTCAGCCGTATTGCCACCCAGTGTATCCAATTTTGGATCAGCCAAAATCTGGTCCAGTCTGCTTGCGACTCTCACCATATGATAGGAAATCGTCTCCACATCAACGGTTTTTGATTTTTGAAAAATGTTTTCCAGAGCGTTTCCGAATTCCTTTATGTCCGAGGGATATGTGGCAATCACAGGATAACGGGGTTCAAAGCTTAGGCTCGGGGTTTCCCTTCTCTGATCCGGTTTGAACGTGTCCATCTCAAGATATTTTAAACCGGTAATACCAACAAGGTTCATCTTGACGCCGAGATCGTCAGTTAATTTGAATTTCCGCTCAAGGCCCATCACGACTTCGATGAGCAGCCCATCCGGCGCCAAGCGGATGCCCTTCACTCTGCCGACTGTGACTCCTCTAAATTTGACCGGACTGTCGGATTCGAGTCCTTGTACGCTTTCAGTAAAATAGGCAACCGCTGTCTGAGAGGACTCGAATAATGGGAACGCGCCTAACCAGATGATCATGGCTATCACTAGTAAAGCGCTTCCGACAACAAAGAGCCCTATCTTGAGTTTTTCCGCCTGATTGGACATTGAATTCTCCTAATTCATCCTACCATTCCCTGCGAACGACCACATAAAACAATTACCGTTAAACGCTTAATCATTCATTGCCGGGCTGGCCCTTATAGGGCCGGTTTACGGAAACTATCGCTTCTTTGATGAAGACCGGTTAAAGAAATCTCGCACCCTCGGATCATCACAACTGTCCCTCAATTCCTGAGGGCTTCCTTCGCGCGATGATCCCTTTTTCATCCGTGTCGATGACGATTACTCTTTGAGCAATCCTGAATACGCTTTCCAGCTCGTGCGTCACCAGGACTATGGTCGTTCCGAGACCCTGATTTATTTTTAAAATCGTTTTATCGAGTTCCCAGGCGGTCACCGGATCCTGCCCCGCTGTAGGCTCGTCAAAGAAGAGAATTTTTGGATCAAGCGCCATAGCCCGCGCCAGGGCCGCCCGTTTTTGCATACCACCGCTGAGTTCTCTTGGAAGAAGCTGTTCATGACCTGCCAAACCGACCTCAGATAGCTTCAGCTCCACCAATCGGCCAATGGTATTCTCAGGAAGCGAAGTGTACTGTTGAATAGGGAATGCGACATTTTCCGCCAATGTCATTGAACTGAACAAAGCACTGGATTGAAAGAGCACTCCTATCTTGCGCAAAACCCCTTGCGCGGCATTGTAGGTTACGGGGAGCACTTTTTCCCCGTCTATAAATACCTCGCCTTCTTCGGATTCGAGCAGGCCGATTATTGCTTTAAAAAGGGTCGTCTTTCCGCAGCCGGAACGTCCCATTATGGCGAAAATCTCCCCGGGCAAAACCTCGAAGGAGATTTTCCTGATAATTGGTTCGTCTCCGTAACCTACCGTGAGGTTCCTCACGGAAATTATCGGTTCCGTTTCGGAATTGACTTCGGTGATTGCCGTCAATGCACTCAAAAGTTCTCCTGGGGATGTCCTACAGATTAATTGCGCCACGATACCGGGAAGATACAATAATAACATCCGGATCGTGAACGACATCCATAGGACCGGCATCTTGCCGGTCCGGCAAGCTATGGCACAATGTCCAGGGACCGAGATGCCGGCCTGGCAGTCCTCCCCATACCCTGGCCCTTTCGCAGAAGCAGCCCTATGCGTCTGCCTGGCCGGACACGCGGGTCCCGGTCCCTCGAGAGCGGGTCGGGGGGTGAGGATTCCTATTCCCAATTCAAAAGCCTCGGCACATAGTGATAGAGCAAAGAAAAGACCGCATTCGTCGACAGTTAATATAAAGATACACGTGACCACGGCTGATGTAGTGGCATGGCCGACGCTCTCCGCGCCTCCTCTCACCTGGAATCCCCTCAGGCATCCGATCAAGGCGATTTCGACTCCATAGGCAACGCTCTTACCCAAACCTTTCGTCACGTCGCTTACTTCCAGTACCTTGCGCACCTGATTGAAATACGTGGTCGGCGTAAGATCTAAAGAGAAGGCCGCTACCACACATCCTCCGAGTATACCGATCAGGTCGGCAAAAAGCGTGAGGCACGGCAGCGCCAGCGCCACGGCAAGAATGCGAGGCGCCACCAAATACTTAATCGGATCGATGGCCATGACTCGGAGAGCATCTATTTCTTCAGTGACCTGCATCGTGCCGATCTGAGCAGCGTAGGCTGCTCCGGACCGCCCGGTTACGATCAACGCGGCTAATAATGGCCCCATCTCAAGGCAGATGGAGACGCTCACAAGGTCCGCCACAAAAATGTTTGCCCCGAACTTGCGGAGCTGAAGCGCAGCCTGGAATGCCAGGATGCCTCCCATCAGAAAACTCAATGCAGTCACGATAGGAATGGCATCCGCTCCAGCCCGCTCGATAAGTTTCCAAAGTTTATCCCATTTGACCTTTTTCGGCCGAATCAGGTCCTGGCCCATCGCCTCTGCGACTGCGCCGATGAAAGTGATGATGTCCTTGGAATTATCATAGAACTTTTGGGCCCCTTCTCCGATCTGAACCAGTAAATTTGGCTCTTCAGGGGACTTGAGTATTGTCACTTCCTTAACGTGTTCAAGATCGACGAGTTCCAGGAAATTCTTGATTCTCTCAGGGACATTGGCCAGCTTTACCGTGTTATCCAATTCACGGGATATTTGATAAATATCAGTGAGGATCGCGGCCCCCGCGCTGTCAAGGTACGTAACCTCCCGCATATCCATGACCACGTTTCTCATCGGTTCGGACCTTACGATTGCTTCCAACTCCTCTCGCATCAGGTCCGCGTTCTCCATGAACATCTTCCCGGAGAGACTTACCCAGACAGTATCAAAGGTCCTATTTTCGACTGAAATACAGAATGTCTCTTTCAGGTTGGTTGAATCCCATGATTCTCGCGGAGCGCACACATCGCTAGGAATAGGAATGATCCGCTGTTTCCCCAACACTAATTTTAACCTGTCCAGCAGACGCCCCACTATTTTCCTCCGGAGTTACTAAGCTACCTCGCACGCACTCTCAAAAAACAGGGATTCTCCAGGGCGATCTATTATATCAAACCAAACTGTTAAGCAACTCTTCAATAGAAGGCCAATGTTCAAAGTTTTTGGACGGCAAGGAGTTCTTGGTTCCGATTCAAGAATGGAGGATCATCATCCAAGTGACTAGGTCCGTAAGTAAATGGTTACTTTAAGGATTGTGCAGGCTTAACGGACATGACATAAAAGGTCCGAAAGAAATCACAATAAATAATACCCGTCTAATATATAGAATTTTCCAAAGGGCCATTGAGAATCGGGGGATATAGTCGGATCTAGGCTGTCTGGTAGACGGGCAGGGTGTCCCGGCAATTCGCAGCAACTTGGCTGAAACATGGGTAAAACAATGACCAAAAAACAGATTACCAAAGAATTTCTCAGGTTGTTTTCAAAAGATTGGGATGATCCTACTGGGCATCAGGGTTTCAGAGAATTGCGCAGACAGGTTGAGAAACAAGGACTATGGACGGCTATTGTGGATGCCCGGCTGATGACTCTCGAAAAGAAGACAGACTAAGCTGTTAAGCTCCTCAAAGAAACTATCACTCGAGATCCGGGTAACTTCTGCGCCTCACTGCTGTTAGCGCTCATCCATTTGGCGGGATGAGGACGTATACCAGGTAGAAATATGTGACTATCATTGAAAGGTGATGCTATGAGCAAGAAAGCACTTTCGCCGGTTCATCCGGGGGAGACGTTACTTGAAGACCTGATGAAGCCTCTTGGATTGAGTCAGAACAAGCTTGCAGATGCATTAGGGGTAGACCCTAGGCGCATTAACGAAATTGTGACGGGGCGGCGCTCCATAACGGGAGACACGGCTTTAAGATTGGCGCAGTATTTTGGGACGAGTCCCGAGTTTTGGATGAATCTTCAGGCGCGGTATGATCTTGAAGTTGCAAAGGACAAGAAGCTTGCGGAGATTCAGCGAAAGGTAAAGCCACGATCCACAACACACAAAGAAGTTGCTGCGTGACGCGAGTGTCTCATGGGTAAAGCGAATCGCACTATTCTCCAATCGCGATCTCCTGAAAAGAATGCTTCTATCTCCTCAGGTTTTCGACAGAGCGGGCTTTCGTACAAGCTCTTTCTAAAGATTTTGCCGTAGGATTTGGTCAGAATTCTGATATCCAGAATGCACAAGATGCCTCTATCGGACCGGGTTCGGATCAGTCGGCCGAGCCCTTGCTTCAACGCCAGAACAGCCATAGGAACCTGGAATGAATAGAAAGGTTCGCCTCCGTTTTTCTTTATCCTTTCCATTCGAGCCGACACGAGTGGATCGTCGGGAGGAGCAAAAGGTAGGCGATCAACAATTACGCAAGAAAGCGCTTCTCCTTGAACATCCACTCCCTCCCAGAATGAAGCCGTGGCAAATAGAACCGAACCGGGCTTCTCGCGAAATTCTTCCAAAAGCCGGCTCTTCGGTCGTTGACCCTGGACCAGCAAAGGAAAAGGCACTCGGCCCTCGAGAAGCTTGTAAACGGTATCCATGTTCCTGTAAGAGGTGAAAAGCACGAAAGCCCTTCCCAAAGTGCGATATAAGATCTCCTCGAATGACCTCGGACACAGCCTCGGTGAATCCGGGCGCGTTCGGTTCCGGAATGGATTGGGGTATAAAAAGCATTGTTTGCCGAGCATAATCAAAAGGTGAATCCAAAATGCTTTCCGTTCCATTGGAATCACCATCCAGTCCCAGGCGGGATTTGAAATAATCCAGGCTGCCTCCCGAGGAAAGTGTCGCGGAAGTAAAAATGATCCCGGGAATTTTTTCATACAACCCGGTCTTAAGCGTTTCCCCTATTTCCACCGGGGATGCGTGGAGGACCACATTCCGTTCTCTGCGCTCAGCCCAGCAAGCATAGTCACCACCTGATTCTTGAGCCAAAATGATCTCCAATCCAATGCATATTTCTGTAGCTCTTCGAGCTATCCCTCTCATTTCCTCCGGCGCATTGGAGAGGTTCAAAAGCGTTGAATCCAAAATTTTCAAATCAGTACATAGAGCATCTCTATTTTCAGCCAATTGGGGCGAAATATAGCCTACTTGGCTCTTCGCGCCCGCGACATTCTGGAAATTGGTGAAAAGCCTTCGAGCATCGTATTCTATTGCTGTGAGCGCTTTTTCAAATTTGTCGTCGCTGATTTTCGCTGTTGCCAATTCTATCCGTGCATCGCTAACTAGCCGCATAATCCGGAAATGGCTGACGTGAAATCCGAAATGCTGAGTGATAGCATCCTCGAAGCCATGAGCTTCGTCTATTATCAGTGATTCGTAACGGGGAATCACTTCACCAAACCCGGATTCCCTGATCGCGAGGTCTGAGGCGAGCAGATGGTGATTGACCACCATGAGGTCCGCATCCGCAGCCCTGGCTCTCATTTTCAGGACAAAACACCTTTCACGATCCTGGCACTTCTTGCCTAAACAAGTCTCGGTTGTGGAGCAGATATCGGGCCAGACAGGATCATCATCAGTCAAACGCTCAAGCTCCGCTCGATCACCTTGGCTGGTATTCTCTTTCTTGCGATACCATTCCAGGATTTCCCCTAATGAGTCCGATCGATCAAACCCCTGAAGATGCGGCTGCCGTAGAAAACGACGTAATCGGGAGTGACAGACAAAATTGCCTCGACCTTTTAGCAGGGCTGATTTTAGGTCAGGGAAAATCTTCTCTCTTAGAAAAGGAATATCCTTATAGAAGAGCTGTTCTTGAAGGTTCTTGGTGCCCGTTGAGATTGCAATGCGTTTTCTCGAAAGAGCCGCGGCCACCAGATACGCGAGCGTTTTTCCCGTCCCTGTAGGCGCCTCTATTATGAGATGATCGTCAGATATTAATGCCTCGAATACTGCCAGGGCCATTTCGACCTGTTGCTTCCGATGCTCATAATTCGGCATCGATTTTGCCACTATTCCTTGCGGCCCTAATATGTTTTCTATTTCCTTCTTATATTTCATTGAGGTATCGTACAGCCCCGCAACATAGATTAGTAGTTACTTGGACTTCGAAAGACGATTTGAGCGGTATGCCGCCGCGTTTCTCAGAATACCTTCTGCCCAGAGCGGCTCTCCCAATGCGTGCAAATGCACATACGTACCCAAAGCATTGAATCGGCAAATCCCATCTCGCGATCCATTCATGCCATGACCCTGCAATACACGGAATGCACAATCAACGGAGACATCATCAAGAGTTCGCACAGATGAATAATGAAACTCATGTCCGGTTAAGACGGCCCCTTGGGGATAAAATGGGTTGCGTCCCGTCTACCTGGACGCGGATGTACCCCAAACCTTGAGGTTTTCTCTCCAGGACCGTATCTATAGGAAAAACTCCCACCATTGGGTAAATTTGTTCATCAACACATAAATTCCGGGATAAATACATCAGGCCGCCGCATTCAGCGTAAACGGGAAGCCCCTGTTCAATGGCTTTGCATAGCGACTCCTTGAAAATCGTATTTTCTGCCAACCTCTCAGCGTTCGTCTCGGGGAAGCCACCGCCTATGTAAAGACCGTCCACCTCAGGAAATTCCGCTTGATCCAGAGCACTGATCTCCACCAGAGGCCCCACTCGCCGACGGAGCGCTTCGAGATTTTCCGGGTAGTAAAACTGGAATGCCGAATCTTTCAAAATACCTATTCGGAGACCGTTTTGTCCGGGGTTCGGCGCGAAATCAACAGGTTCCGGATGGAGCTCGGACGGAAATTGTCCTGCGGCAGACGCTATTTCCATTACTCTATCAAGATCGATGGACTCCTCCGCCACAATCGACGCTTCATCGATGAAATCCAGTGCCTGAGGATGTTCGTGCAGCGGCAGCAATCCCAAATGCCTTTGGGGAAAGTTTTCCAGAGCAAGTTTTCTGACCGAGCCGATCACCGGAATTCCGGAAACCTCTTCTATGGATTGCCGCAGAATTCGTTCGTGCCTGTCACTCGCCACTCGATTCAGGATGATACCCTTGAGCTGCAATTCAGGGTCAAGTGTTCGGCAGCCGAGCACCAATGCTGCCGCGGTCCTGGTCATCTTTGTGGAATCCACAACCAGTATTACCGGCGATTTAAGAAGCTTGGCCAATTGCGCAGTACCTGTATGTTCCTGCCACGTCAAATCCATCGAATAGGCCACGATTACCTTCTATCAATGAAATATTCTTCTCTAAAGACCGTCTCAAAAAAGATCCGCGTACTATTTCATAAGTCATCAAGTAGGTGTCGAGATTGTAGCAGTCTCCGCCCGCTGCGAGCCCCAGCCAACCGGCGTCTATATAATCCGGTCCTTTCTTGAAAACAGCGAGAGACAGATTCCGTTTACGAATAGCAGCAGCTATGCCGACTGAAAGAAACGTCTTGCCGGCACCGCCTTTTAGCGCGGCAATCACCACTCTGGGAAGATTTGATTTAAGCTGTACTGTAAATTGCATATCTTTGTCGCCTGATGCAGTATTTGCTTGAAGCGGGTTTCAGTTTTGTTCCAAAAAGCCCGTGTGCGCTTTCCAATAATAAAGAATGGTTGCATTAAAGAAAAGAGCGCAGGATGACTCGAAATTTATAGAACGCGCTGAATGGCTTTGTACACCGAAAAAATGTGGTGAGCTAAATTACTATTGATGATCGGAATATCAGGTGCCTCTGAATCGTAGGATTCAACGACTGCTTGAAAAATTTTCGTCAATTCCGATGGGCATAGTTGCTTCAGGTTTTTAGAAAAACCGTTCATTAATCTTTCATCACACTTTCCATCTGCGACCTTTCTTCTCAATGCATCCATGAAACCTATTAGCGTCGGCTCTACACTGCAGTCCGGAGCCCACACAATTTCTCCGACCCCATCCAATCTGTCCAGCCTCATTCGAATACTGAGATTCGCAAGAAATAAAGCCATTGCTGTAACCTGGTTTTCGGGCGAATACTCGTGGAATTCCAATCTTGGTCCATATTGCCGTATAGTGATTAGTTTCAGATCCAATTCTTCGTTGACTGGGGAGGCTACGAAGTCCCCGGATGCATGATGCCATGGAAAAATTTCTTCAAATGTTTTGAGATCATAAAAATTCGTTAGAATATATGCCGCCTTACGCCATATTTCCTCGGATTGACTCTCCGATAAGAAAGTATAGCCCTGATCCATATCCCACAATAGCAACCGCAACGAACGGCTCTTGGTCTCGGCAGATCAGGTGGAATTCGTGAAAACCTTCCAACCAGTCCCCCATCATTATAAGCATCCGGGAACTGTTGCCATTGGGTTTTTCCAAAGTTTCCGAATCAAGCAAATACATTTTGGGAATTGAATCAGTGCAGATCTTCTGGTGAATGTATCGAAAATGACCGAATTCATTCTTCAGCAATGTTTGGCTTGGCTCCGTGAATGCGACATTCAGCACTAAATGCACGTCTTTGTTAATAACTATGTGTGCCGGATGGTAATCCGGACCATGCTTTTCCACGATAAGATCTATTTTCTCAATTTTTTTATTACACGCATTTGCCGCAACGATCCCGCTTAAATAATCGTGCTGTCGGATGACAAACCTTTTCAATGCATCGGTATACGCCTCATAAGTAATCGGGCTTAATTCCGTGTCATTTGATCCGGTCGGTCGTTCCAGCGGAACACGTGATTTGAGCAGCCTGGGAGTAAATGGTGCAGGTCCGTCAGAAATTGAGCGCAGCAGATTAACAGGCGGAAACTTATAATTTTTCATAAATTTCAATATACCTTGTCTTGGTCGGACCTGAATTTTGCCGGTGTGTATTTTTAGCAGAAATCGTTTAATATTGCTCATGAGAATGCACGCAGTCAGTGCACGCTCGGCTTTGATACACAGGCACCATAATGTATGCGCGCAGAGTATGTTAATTCGGTGCATTTTTTTTGGCTTGTGAAGACTCTATGGTGGCGAAGATTTAAGAAGTTTTTCTTGACTTGGCTCGACATGGTGACATAAAATCGATTGAATGTCTCTTGGGTGGCATGAACCTTTCACGTTCACTAAACCCGCCAGTAAAATGAGGATGTTAGTAGATTTCCCGGGGAAAGCTTTTCGGGAGGGATCTTTCTCTCGGGATAGGTATTTTCCTGGAAACCATCGGAACATGTAATCAAACGCAAGAATTTCTGAAGAGAGGAGGATGTTTTAATGGCGAAACACAGCACCCCGATGCTTGATGAGCTGGAAAAAGGTCCGTGGCCAAGTTTCGTTTCGGATATCAAGCAGCAGCAGGAAAAGGGGAAACAAGCAATTAAGGAGGCGCCGGAGGATCTTCTTGGTGTGCTGGAACTGTCGTACCAAGACAAGGTGACACACTGGAAGCACGGCGGTATTGTGGGAGTGTTCGGATATGGTGGTGGCGTTATTGGAAGGTATTGCGATCAGCCCCAGAAATTTCCGGGCGTGGCGCATTTCCATACTGTTCGGGTAAATCAGCCCGCGAGCAAATTTTACAGGACCGAATTCCTCCGCGGGTTGTGCGACCTATGGGAGAAACACGGCAGTGGATTGACCAATATGCATGGTTCTACAGGTGATATCGTCTTCCTGGGCACGACAACCGATCAGCTGGAGCCACTATTCTACGAAATGACTCATGAGCTGAATCAGGATTTGGGCGGCTCAGGCTCCAACCTGCGAACACCATCATGTTGCATTGGCAAAGCCCGTTGCCAGTTTTCTTGCATTGACACACAGGAACTGTGCTACCAGATGACTATGCAGTATCAAGACGAGCTTCACCGGCCTGCCTTCCCATACAAATTCAAATTCAAATTCGACGGCTGCCCCAATGGCTGCGTCGCTGCTATCGCTCGTGCGGACATGTCCGTAATCGGGACATGGAGAGACAACATCCGGATCGATCAGAAGGCGGTCGAAGGCGTACGCGGGCGGAGAGATCAAGCCCAATGCCGGAGCCCACTCGGGTCGGGATTGGGGAAAATTCGATATCCAGAAGGAAGTCATCGAGCTGTGTCCGACTAGATGTATGAGCTGGGACGGCAGTAAACTGGACATAAACAACAAAGAGTGCACTCGATGCATGCACTGCCTCAATGTTATGCCGAAGGCCCTTAGAGTAGGTCTGGACCAGGGAGCATCGATACTCTTCGGCGCGAAGGCCCCTATCCTCGAAGGCGCACAGATGTCGACTCTCACGGTGCCGTTTATGAAGATGGAGCCGCCTTTTGAAGAGCTCAAAGAACTAATTGAAAAGGTCTGGGACTGGTGGATGGAAGAAGGCAAGAACAGAGAAAGGCTGGGCGAACTTATTCAGCGGCAGACCATGCAAAAATTCTTGCAGGTCCTCGAACGAGACCCCGATCCCAGAATTGTGAAGGAGCCCAGATCCAATCCCTACATCTTCTGGAAAGAAGAAGAAGTAGAAGGCGGCTGGACACGTGACATCAAAGCATTCCGTGAGAAACATCAGAGGTAAACAGGAGGTTAAGAACTATGCCTTACGATCCGAGTGATCCCCTAAAGGACAGAATTACCGATATAGGCCCCAGATACTATAAGGACTTCTTTCCTCCAGTTATCGAGAAGAACTATGGAAAATGGCTGTATCATGAAATCCTCGAACCCGGGGTCTTGGTACATTTTTCCGAAACTGGAGATCAGGTTTATACAGTCCGCGTCGGCGCCGCTCGACTGGTGACAATTGAGCATCTTCGTGAGTGCTGTGATGTGGCCGACAAACATTGTGGCGGCTATCTGAGGTTTACCACCAGAAACAATATTGAGTTCATGGTGGATAGCAAGGATAAAGTTAAGCCGTTGATGGATGATCTGAAGAGCAGGAAATTCGCGGCCGGATCAAACAAGTTCCCTATCGGAGGAACAGGGGCCGGTGTAACTAACATCGTTCATACCCAGGGATGGGTACATTGCCATACGCCGGCAATTGACGCTTCCGGAGTTGTCAAGGCAGTGATGGATGGTCTCTTCGATGAATTCGGCAATATGCGGCTTCCCGCTCCCGTCAGGGTCTCTCTCGCATGCTGCTTGAATATGTGCGGTGCAGTGCATTGCTCAGACATAGCGATTCTCGGAATTCACCGCAAACCGCCAATGGTTGACCATGATTGGATTGACAAGCTCTGTGAGCTTCCGCTCGCAATAGCGGCTTGCCCCACTGCGGCAATCAAGCCCGCAAAGACTCCCGAAGGTTTAAAGACCCTTGAAGTCAATCACGAACGCTGTATGTTCTGCGGCAACTGCTTCACCATGTGCGCGGCCATGCCGCTTGCTGACGATGTGGGCAGTGGAGTCGCCATTCTGGTCGGTGGGAAGATCTCCAATCGGAAAAGCATGCCGAAATTCTCCAAAGTGGTTATTCCATTTATTCCCAATGAGCCACCACGTTGGCCTAGAACTGTCGACGCGGTTAAGCACATTGTGGAAGTGTACTCGAAAGATGCAAAGAAATATGAACGTGTCGGCGAGTGGGCCGAAAGGATAGGATGGGAGCGATTTTTCGAAAAAACCGATATTCCGTTCACGCATCATCTTATCGATGACTATCGTTTCGCTTATACCACCTGGCGCACGTCTACCCAGTTCAAGTTCTAGCTGGTCAAGAGGGGAGTTAATCCATGACCGAGGACGAAGCCAAAAAAATTATACTGGACAACTTGCAGTCCAAGTCCAAAACCAAGTCAAAGTTCTATCTGAAAGATTTTTACGCCATGATCCCCGACATGAAGAATCGGGACGTGAAGAATATCGTAAATAGGATGGTAGGACAGGGCTTATTGGAATATTGGTCCAGTGGAAGCACCACTCTTATCGGCCTCAAAGGTATGGGGAAGCAGCATACGGAAGAGGACTAGCTGTAATCCCGTTTGAGCCGGTAAGTCAACGTCAGTGAAATAAAGAGCGAGGGCGCAATCTGCGCTCTCGCTCTTTTGTATAAGAGTCGCATATCCAGTCACTAGAATCGGCAGCAAAATCTCACCTGAATAAAATGCGGCATAAAATTGTAGGCGCTGTTCGTGAACCGGTCGGTCTCAAGGCGCTTCTCGGAGTGACCCTCCCGCGACGTATCGGTACATGGAGGGCGTAACCCTGTCATAACCAACATGGGAGATTCCGTCTCTGCTATTTTCTGGAGAACAGGGCGGCATTCCAGCTCTGATCATTCTTGTTGATGACAGGAGTGAATCCTTGTGAGCTATAGGATTCTAAGACTTTTGGCGCCATCGCGTCGGCAACCCCCGATACAACGAGAAATTTTTCGACAAGATTCCCCAGATTTTTACTTAATTGGAGTAACAGCGGGGCCACAAGATTGGCGGTGACAATCTTGAAAGTGCCTCTCACAGACTCAGCTCCGCCAATCAACAATTCCACGGAATTTTCCGATTTGAGGCCATTTAGCTGAAGGTTTCGCCGAGCTGAGTAGATTGCGGCAGCGTCAATATCCACGCCGACCGTAAAGCCCGCGCCTAGCCGTTTTGCCGCTATTACAAGAATACCTGTACCCGTACCGAGATCCAGCATGCTGGGAAATTGCGCTTCCGCAGATAAGTGATTCAACGCGACCTCAATGAGCTGAAGAGCCATCACGGTAGCCGGATGATTTCCGGCTCCAAAAGCGGGGCCAGGATCAATGATTATATCCAGTCTATCTGAAGAGGCCAATCCGCTCTCCCAGTAAGGCACGATTCGCAATTTTTCTCCCACCTCGATGGACCGAATGCCGCCCGTCCACCCGTGGTGCTTTTCTCTGTTGCGTTTGGTCAAACCCCTGATTCACTCCATAACTTAGAATGGCGGCAAGATGCTCCTCATAGGGGTCCCGCCTGTAAATATTTCGATCATCGAACTTCGAAACGCTGTAGGATTCTACTCGGAAGGGTAGGGGATACCAAATTTGGTTTCGATGATATTCAAGCGATCCCGTACAGTGTCCATTTCGCCGGCATAATGCAGGATCGCTTCGTTTATAACCGAGGCAAATTTCTTGAGATCAGCATCCATGGTGTTGAAACGAAGAAGAAGTTCTTGATGGCGAGCTTCATTTTTTTCCTCAATGGAATCAACGCGAACCTCTAAAGCGTCGATCCTGCCCGTGAGAAAATTCATATCATCTTGAAGCGCGTCAACTTTCTGATCCAGGCGCGTAACTGTCTGACCCAAATCTACCATTTTGGTTTCTAGGGATGACATTCGACTCTCAAGGGAGGACATGCGATTTTCCACTGAATCAATCCGCTTCTCGATGTACTCCATCCGCTCTTCGATGGCTCTCAACCTAGCTTCGATGGCTCCCACCCTGGCTTCGAAACCATCCATACGAGCTTCTAGACTATCCATCCGGTCTTCAAGACGACCCATCCGCGCTTCGAGGGCGTCGAAACGAGCCTCAAACGAAGAGCGCATGGCCCGCATTTCGTCACGGATCTGGATCAGGATCTGAGTTGTAATGGCGCTCTCCGACGGATCTGTCATTGAGGTTACCTTGAAGGTTCCTTACGGGGCAAAGGTGTGCTGAACAATAATCGGCCACAGGAGTGTTGTCAAGGAGGAAATGTGAAGATAAAATGTTATTATTTTAAGATGTTAAGATGAACAGCACCGGCATACTGGCAGGTCCTCAGCAAGCCGAGACCTCATATTGTTCCTGGGAAAGATGAGAGTCCTGAGTCAGCTCGATTTTTGTATTATATTGTTTCTGCATTTGTTCCAGTTGTGCGCTTTCCTGCTCAAAAAGCAATTTTACTACTTCGGGGTGAGCGGTAACCCGTATACAGGATGATGCGCTGTCAGATATCTCGCTCGAGATCGCCCGAAGTACTTCATAACTTACAGTGGTGAGGGATTTAACAAAACCCTTTCCCTCACAGTGCGGGCATTGTTCACATAAAGTACGCGTGAGATTTTCTCGTGTTCTTTTTCGCGTCATCTGTACAAGACCTAGTTCGGAGATTTTCAGAATATTTGTTTTTTGCTTATCTTTCTTCAAAGCTTCCTGTAGAGCTGTGCTGACCTTCTCCCGATCTGCGGCACGATCCATGTCTATGAAATCGACAATGATTATCCCGCCAATATTTCGCAGCCGGAGTTGATATGCAATTTCCTTTGCTGCCTCCAGATTGGTTTTCAGAATGGTTTCTTGAAGATTCCTTTTTCCCACATATCTGCCTGTATTCACGTCAATAGCTACCAGCGCTTCAGTGAAATCAATATTAATGTAACCTCCTGATTTCAGCCAGATCTTCCTTCCAAGTGCCTTGTTCAATTCCATTTCAATTCCGAACTTCTCGAAAACCGGCTCGTCTCCTTCATACAGTTCCACATAGGATTTCATAGGAGGCATAAAAGTATCCATAAATTCGAGAATACGATGGTAATGCTCATCGGAATCCACAACCAGCCTTGTCACGTCTTCTGTGAACAAGTCCCGCACGCCGCGTAGGCACAGGTCAAGATCTTCGTAGATCAGTGACGGCGCGGGCACTCTTACCTCTTTTTCCAAGATTCTTTGCCATGATCCTTGAAGAAAACTCAAGTCTGCCTGAAGTTTCTCTGAAGTTTCATTTTCACTGACGGTTCTTACGATAACACCGCAGGAAGCGGGTTTGATGAAAGATATTATTTCTTTTAATCTTTGGCGCTCCTGTTCGTTTTCTATTCTCCTGGATATTCCGATATGATCTACCGTCGGCATGAACACAAGGTGTCTTCCTGGAAGAGAAATCTGTGAAGTTATGCGCGCTCCTTTACTTCCCAAAGGTTCCTTGGATATTTGAACCAGGATATCCTGGCCTTCCTCCAACAGGTCTTCAATGGGCGTAAATTCATAATCGTCATCGGGTATTACTTCAGGAATTTGATCATTTTGCTGCTCGGCTTCTTCCGATTCGTCATCAGCCACCACAAAATTGAGATCTTGACTATGGGGATGAATGTCGCCGACATACAGAAAGGCGGCTCTCGATAATCCTATATCAACAAATGCTGCCTGCATGCCAGGCAGAACCTTGATCACACGGCCTTTGTAAATATTGCCGACAATGCCGCGTTCGCCTTTGCGTTCAACATGAATTTCCGAAACCTGGCCGTCTTCTATCAGCGCCAGCCGAGTTTCTCGGTCGGTGATGTTCATAATTATTTCACCGGCCATATCCTAATCCTCTTTTTCATTCAAAGAAGTATCAAAAGAAACCGATGTTTTGAGAATCTTCATCTTTTTTGCTTCTTCCCTGTTAATTCCCAAGATGGCGGCGACCGTATCCAGAGGATGGACCGAGCCCGAGGGGCCGCTCCTCATACCGATTTCCAGTCCGTGCTCTGATATGCTAATTGTCTCAACCCATTGCTTCAAATCCACATTTCGCTCTTTGCCTTTGCGCAACACAGTAATATTGAAACTGGAAGCACGACCGGAATTGATGCGCTCTATGCATCATTTCCTGGCTTCTCGAAAAATCCGGAAATTCCAATTTATACGTAACCTGTTGAATTTTAGCAGAAACCGGCGGATCATTCAATGGTGCTTCAACTAAGCTCAAGCGGCTCGATCCCTGTGGGAAGATTCACTTGCAAAGCCTGGAGGATATCGTCACTTTAGGGCTCTGATTAATCGTATCAAAATCAAGATATTCTGCGCTACTCTCAATACCTAGAGCTAAGGGAGGCGTAAATCTGAGTTTGGGATGTGGATGAAATCCTTTGGAATGATCCAATGTAATCCCGATTCTACGAAAAGTGCGATGGAACAATCGAATTAGATCCTGATGTCCAACAAACTTCATATTACCCGTTTTTCCATATTTTAGTCTGAATCGCCGAATTTCCTGATCCGGATTTGCGGAATCAGGCATTTCTTTCTCAAACGAGTTCTCGAATTGCAGGCTGGTTTAATCGCGGTTGAATGCGATCAAAATCGCAGACACCGCATCCTGAACATCCATCAAAGCGGCAGTCCTGGGTGGTTTCTCCTAAAAAGGCCTTATGTAACTCTTTTGCCAAAAATTCCTTGCTCACTCCTGTATCAATAAAGCTCCAAGGCAATCTCGTTTCAGTGTTCCTGGATCTAAGATAACTCTCAGGATCTAAGCCGGTTTTTTCAAAGGCATTCGTCCAGGCTTCAAATCTTAGCAGATCGTCCCATCCATCCAATCTGGCTCCGTGACTGAATGCCGCCTCTATAGCCTTGGAAATATTTTCATCACCCCTGGCTATCACTCCTTCGAGAAAAGAAACTCTGGGGTCATGGCACTTGATCTTGACTGTGCCTTTTCTAAAACGATCTTTCAGATACTGCTGCCTCCGAACAGTTTCACTGAACGACAGTTGAGCCTCCCATTGAAAAGGAGTGTGCGACTTCGGGACGAAAGTGGAAATTGAAGCGGTCAATCTTCCGTGCTTTGACCCAACGAGAAGCCTTATGAATAAGCGCTATGATACCATCCAAGTCTTCATAATTTTCCAGCGGGAGTCCTATCATGAAGTAGAGTTTAAGGGACCGCCAGCCTTGTTCCACCGCCGTAGCAACGGCATTTTCCAAATCCTGTTCCGTGTTGCCCTTGTTAATAATTTTTCGCAGCCTGTCCGTTCCTGCTTCAGGCGCCAAGGTAAATCCGGTCTTACGCACTTTGCGGATCTGCCGGGCCATTTCGCCCGACAGGGTTTCCGTCCGGAGGGATGGCAGTGACAATCCTGTCTTGTTCGCCGCCGAAATTGGCGGTCAGTTCGGTCATTAATTGGCGCAATGGCTGAATAGTCTCCCGATGAAAGGGACAAAAGCGAGATTTCTTCCCAACCTGTGCTCTTAAGGCTTTGTTTCGCAATCTCCATCACACTATTGACACTGCGCTCACGAACCGGACGATAGAGCATGCCCGCCTGACAGAATCGACAACCCCTTGTGCACCCGCGCGCGATTTCTACACCGATCCTGTCATGCACTATTTCGCAGAAAGGTAATACAGGCTTGGTCGGGAATCCCGTGGTTTCGATATCCGACACAATACGCCTGGAGACCTTGTCTCCCGGTTCGTGCAGTTCAGGAACAAATATTCCGGGTATGCGCTTCCATTGCTTGAGTAGATCTTCTCTGGTTCCCCCATTCTTTTTCCACTCGAAGTAGCTCATCGGCTATTTCCAATATCAGTTCTTCACCGTCTCCAATCGCGAAAGCATCAAAGAAAGGCGCCATAGGCACAGGATTGAATGCAGTCGGTCCGCCTCCGATGATAAATGGATGATTTATGCTTCGATCGCAGGCTCTTAATGGAATTCCGGCTAAGTCAAGCATCTGCAGGACAGTGGTCGCGCAAAGTTCATACTGTAATGAAAAACCAACCAGATCAAGGTTCGGACAGGGAGCGTGCCTGTTTCAAGTGTCGTGAGCGGCTTCCCTTCTTTTCTCATCAGGTGTTCCATGTCAGGCCAGGGGGCGAACGCGCGCTCGGCATAAAATTCGGGACGTGAGTTCACGATAGAATAGAGAATCTTGAGTCCAAGGTGGGACATGCCCACTTCGTAAACATCCGGAAATGCGAGGGCCATTCGTAATTGTACCTTTGATAGGTCCTTCTTTACCGCATTCAATTCATTGCCGATGTATCTAGAAGGCTTTTGAACCTGAATCAGAAGCTTTTCTATTACAGAATTCATTTCATCTTTATTAGTAAATCCGGGTCCAAATGATCGTTTTTGCATATTCTGATAGAATTGGCTCCTTGACTGCTTACATTTTAGTCTTCGTCAATGATAACATATCCAATATGGCGCCAAGACGGATCATAGCTTTGATCGCGGGAGCGATTACCACTGTCGTGGTCTTTATTGTGGCAATGGCCTTCATCCTCTTCGGAGGACACTTTGCCGGTCATGAACGGTTAATTCTCGGATCAATTGCCCTCGCGCCTGTTATCATGTTAGCAGTGATGGTCGGGTATGCTGTTTGGTGGTTGGTGTTGTTTGTTCTCAGTCTTTTCCTACCTGCCATAAAGCCTCCCGAAAATCAGACTCCGGGCACATAGTGCCGGACTCTTCAAAACCTATTATACGCTGGAATATCCCTATGTGCCATGCACGACATTAGAGGTACAGTTCAATGAAGGATATGACCGACAGCCCTCTTTACAAAATGATGCATCCAAAGAGTGTAGCCTTCTGGGGAGCATCAAAAGATCCAACAACAATGGGAAGTTTTCAATTGGCGCAACTGCTGGCACTCGGTTTCGAAAACCCGATATATCCTATTCACCCGAATGATAAGGTAGTCATGGGCCTGCGGGCATATGCCAGTATAAAAGACGTGCCTGGCCCTGTTGATCTTGCTGTATTTGTTCTGCCTACTCAAATTGTCCCCGATATTCTCGAAGAATGCGGCCGAGCCGGTATCAACAGAATTATTATAACAAGCGCGGGTTTTGGGGAGATGGGGTCCGAAGGGAAGTATATGCAAGATCGTCTGGTTGAAATTGCGCGCAAATATGGGATTTCTTTTCTTGGACCCAACTGCATAGGTGTTGTGAACTCCTACACAAAGCTAAACACTACGTTCTTTCCGTATGAGATTTCACCAGGTTTCATTGGCATGGCTTCCCAGAGCGGGAGCTTCGTAACCCAGATGTTTTCATATTTGGGAAAGTTCGGGCTTGGGTTTAGCCAAGCCTTCAGTGTCGGTAACGAAGCAATGCTGGATTTGACAGACTGCATTGAATATCTCGGGTTTTGTCCGAACACGAAGGTGATCGCCCTGTATGTGGAAGGCATTAAACGCGGCCGGGAATTCGCCCGAGTAGCGAAGGAAGTTTCGAAAAAGAAGCCGATCGTAGCCTATTATGTCGGAGGTTCGGAGGCCGGCAGCAAAGCGGGCATGTCTCATACCGGAGCCTTGGCCGGTCCAGATCTGCTTTATAACGGCATTTTCAAGCAGTGTGGTATTATTCGAGCGTCTTCCGCCGAGGAACTTTTTGATCTCTGCTTTGTTCTTGGCACACAGCCTCTTCCCAAAGGGGACCGAGTTGCGGTGCTAACCCATTCGGGGGGTCCCGGCGCAGCAGCTGCGGATACAGTCGACCGTACCGGTCTGAAGCTTGCAGATTTCTCGCCCGAAACAATTGAACAGCTTGCGGCCTTGCTTCCCCATACCGCGCGTATGGGCAATCCTGTCGATTTAACGTTTAATCGCAATCCAAGAGATTATGTGGACGGGATACCGTCAGCCCTTCTGAAGGACAGCGGGGTAGATGGTCTTTTCATTTATTTATTGATGCCTGCTCACAGAGTCGCGCAGGTGATGGTGCGGAGCGGAGTAACCCGCGAAAAAGCCACAGAAATGGCCACGCAATTTGTCAAAATACAAGCTGATTTAGTGGCAAATCTGGCGCCGAAATTCGGCAAACCAGTTGTCGGTGGGTCATTCGTAACTCGGGAGGACCCGTTTACACGTGAACTCGAGGACAGAAACATCCCGATGATGCCCAGCCCGGAAAGAGCCATCAAAGCCCTCGCGGCCCTTCGTCAGTATGCCCGTTTTAGGGCAGTTTTCCTCGAAGAAAATTAAGTGAAATAAAGCGATGTCCGGGTGTAACTATACTGAAATGCATAGACAAGGCAGGCCCATAGATGCCAAGCCATCGCTACATGCTTGAACCAATAGTCATGCCGCGGTCAATGGGGTGATTCGGTCGATTTTATCCTTGGCGGTCTTCGCAGCGTCCCACAAATCGACAGCGCGCTGCGCGTTCAGCCAGAATTCCGGGCGGTTGCCGAATATGCGAGCCAAGCGCAGGGCCATCTCCGGACTTACCGCCCGACGCTCGCGAAGCAATTCGTTTACCGTCTGCCGCGATACCCCAATCGCTTTAGCAAAACCTGACACGGTAAGTCCATAATCGGGCAAGAAATCCTCTCTCAACATGGCGCCGGGATGCGTGGGCCGAAATTTTCTAACCCTGGTATTGGTAATACCCATAAGACACCTCTTATCAGAGATAATCTGTAAGTTCCACGTCGTAAGCGTCTGCATCGAGAAACCGGAAACAGATTCGCCATTGATCGTTGACTGAAATGGAGCATTGCCCCCTTCGATAAATGAGAGAAAAAGAACGCGATTGCGCTTTTATTCTCTCGGCAAACCTGATCCATCGGGACAACTTTGGAAATGCCATTTTAACAGCGCCGCCCTCACTTTGAGCCTATTAGTCACGGAGCGCGCTTGACCCAGCGTTCCAACCGCCAGCAAACCCAGACCTGCCACATTCAGTATAAGATTAGCTATCAGGACTGACTTCAATAATCGCATTACCCGTGACCCATAGTGCTTGCTAAAAAAGATATAGCGGGACCGATAAAACTCGATTCTTGCCGAGGGCGGCGCAATATCCGCGGTTGCGCCCTGAAGGTGGATAGCTTTGGCTCGCGGCTCGTGCAATATTTGCCAGCCGGCCTGTCTCATTCTAACGGCCAGGTCCGTTTCCTCGAGGAAGAAGAAATAATCCTCGTCAAAGCCATCCAAAGCCTCGAAATATTCGCGGCGTAGCATCATTACGGCGCCGATGAGGGCCTCGACAGGGAAAGCTTTCTGCGCGTCGGGCCTCTTTCCGGGAAAACGCTTCGGAAAAAGGCGCTTCAGCAGGCTTCGATTCAATGTTTCTGTAACAAGAGTCGGGACAGCCTCGAAAGAAGTCTGGTGCGATCTATCGTCATTTAAAAGTTGCGGGCCAACCATTCCGATACGGGGATCTGATTTCATCAATTCGAGTAGCGCTCGTGCGCAATCTTTTTCCAAAAACGCATCCGTGTTTACCAAGAGTAGATATCTACCACGCGCTAGTTTTGCCGCAACATTGTTAGCAGCCGCAAAACCGAGATTCTTTCCAGCTTCCAGAATAATAACACCGGGGTACGCAGTCTTGACTTTCGCTACGGAATCGTCACTGGAACCGTTGTCTACTACCAGGACCTCAGGTTTCTCATCCAGATCCGACCGAAAAATATGTTCCAGGCAAGTCAAAAGCAGGTGCGCGGTGTTGCGGTTAATAATAATAACGGAAAGCTCAGGTTGCAGTGAATCAGTCATGGGATAGGCGACTAACCGCCGATGCGATTCATACTTTCATTCATCTGAGGAAGACTAATCGAGTGGCCCATCGGTTTGGCCAGGACAGCCCGCCGTAAAATCTCGGCCAGTGCTTCATCCGAAGCGCCTTCTCTGAGAGCTGACTTGACGTCAATCTCCGCAGGGCCAAGCAAACACGGGCGAAGCGTCCCGCGAGCTGTCAATCGTAATCTGTTGCAAGTTGCGCAAAAATGACCGGTCACGGCATCAATGATTCCGATTCTACCAATAGCGCCATCCAGCCGGAACATGGTCGCTGGACCGTCCAGACGATTCCGCTGAATCGGAGACAGCTCGCCCACTTCTCTCCGGATGATTTCTTTGGCTTTCAAGGCGCTGAACGGTTCCGGTGAATGGGGGCATTCAGTAGTTCCGAAAGGCATGCGCTCGATAAATCTTACATCTAGGGGTTTGTTCAATGTGAGACGTGCGAAATCCGGTATATCTTCTTCATTGATTCCCTGAAGAAGGACGACATTGATTTTTACCATGTCGAATTTTTTTTGCAGTGCGGTTTCAATGCCCGTCAGCACTTCTTTCAGACGGTCCATGCCCGTTATTGCATGAAAAGTGTCTCTGCGCAAAGAGTCCAAGCTCACGTTTATGCGGTTCAGGCCGGCATCTTTAAGCTCTGCCGCCATTGCCGCGAGCAGGACACCATTCGTAGTAAGCCCGATATCTTCGATTCCTTCGAATCGGGCAAGCCTGGATATGAAATCGAGCACACCCCGACGCACGAGGGGCTCGCCTCCGGTGATCCGGATTTTTCGTACACCCATACGGCGTGCAACGCGAATGATAGTGAGTATCTCCTCATAGCTCAGGATATCACTATGGGACAAGAGTTGAATGCCTTCCGGCGGCATACAATAAACGCATCTTAGATTACAGAGATCCGTAATGGATACTCGCATATAATCGATAACGCGGCCGTGTAGATCTATAAGAGAGTCAACCATAAAAATTCCTTTAGGATTTTAAAAAGGAGCGGTTAGGACATCTAAAGATAATATAATCGCTTAACCGGTTGAAGCGCAATCGGATCGCGACGAAAATATGCAAGGTGACAGCGGGAATAATTCTACGGGAGAAGTTGAGGAGTCGACCATCCTTATAATCGTGCTATCAGATCCACTATGGCAGAGGCATTGCGAGCGAAAAGCCTTATCAGAGGCACTTTGCCGACAGCTCCTCGATCGAATATCGCATCCGGCACCCGACCTAATTCTTCCATGACATCTTGAACACCCCACGCCAGAGTGCTTCCTTCTTCCTCCTGCACATCTTTTGGAGTACCCGTACGATCGAATTCCGCCACGGTGTATCCAAGGGCTCGAATTCTCTTAACGAGTGTTTCCGAATAAGCTATGGTCATCGCCGCTCGTTTGTCAGGATCATATTCCATGGCTGCGAGGACCAAATGATGTATCTGTCGCGAAGCTCCGAAGCGGGCGGAGGCGAAGGCATCCACCGAATTCAGCAGTCGGATTATTCTGCCCGGAAATGAGGCGACATCGTCCACGGATTCGGCATAAGGTATTGCATAGGCCAGGTTGGATTGGACTTCGGGTATGAGATGGCCGATATTTAAACGTTTCAACCGCTCAAGCGCTTTGTCCAATTCTTCGATCACGTCACTGCGCGCAATTTCCCTGGCAATTGAAGCATAATGGTTTGCCGGTCCGATTCCACGGCCCAGGGGTAGTGAAAATCTCAGGGCACGAAATAAATATCTTTTAGCCTTGTCGATCGATTCCATTAGCGGCAAGCCTTGGGCTAGGAATGTCGCCAGAGCCGACGCTAAGGTGCATCCCGTTCCGTGAGTGTGACGGGTTACGGCTCGCTGGGAGTAAAACTCGTAATCTTGATACCCATCGTGCAGAATGTCTATAGGGGCCTCCTCCAGGTGCCCTCCTTTTATTAAGACATTCTTAGGCCCCATTTTTCGAATTCTTCTGGCGGCCTTTTTCATGTCCGGCACACCACCGATCTTCTTTTTGGTCAATATTTCCGATTCCGGAATATTTGGCGTGACGACATAACCCAGAGGGAAAAGTTCTCTTACCAGAGCTTCACGTCCTCTTTCATCCAGAAGGATACTTCCATTCGTAGAAGCCATTACGGGATCGATAACTACTTTCTCTATACCGTGCTTGGCGATTCTTTCGGCTACTACTCTCACAATTCCAGCATTGGCTAACATTCCTATTTTAATGCAGTCCGCTCCAATGTCTTCAAGGACTGCGTCCAACTGCAATGCGACAAAATCGGGGTCTACCGGCAGAATGCTTTTTATCCCGAGAGTATTCTGGGCGGTGAGAGCAGTTACCACACTCATTCCATAACCGCCGAGAGACTGGATTGTCTTAAGGTCGGCCTGAATTCCGGAACCGCCTCCAGAATCGGAACCTGCAATGGTAAGAATTTTGTGCATGAGACTGACCGGACTGTTAGACTAAAAGAGAAATCCAAATTATCACATCAGATGAAAGAAACAGAACCGCCAGTACTTAACGCGTGGGGTATTCAATTTAGCGGTCGGGCTGTTTCAGATTCTTCTCACCGAGTCTGCAAATAAACAGTCTACACGCCTAGAAATTTTGAATCGGCAATGTATTGCGGTTCAGCCGAATCAATTTGAGTTTCGTTTGTGCGAGGCTCAGTCCACGTCACTTCCAGCGTCTCCGGGAAGGGATCCATGGGAGTCAATTGCGCATCAGGCGTCTTGTTATTTGGAGAGGCATAAGGGGCTACTACATCCGCGTTTGGCTCATAGAAAAACTCCGGCAACAGTTCTCCCAATGAGTGATCATCTTCCACCGCGCTATCAACGTTGCGAAAATTTGCGACATTACCAGTTGTAAGAATTTGCGGGTCCCCAGGAGAATAGTCAATTTCATTAATTGAGGTTCGCCGAGAGCGATCGGATCCATGCCTTACGTTGTGAGTAAATTCCGATATGTCGTCCCATTCGGGATCGACTGACTGGGGAACAACATGCGAAGCGCTATATTGAAAATCTTTACGTTGCGCTGAATCTTGTTGCTTGATGTACCGAAGAGCTATTAGGAGCAGCATAAGACCCGGAATTAAGACGTGCGGACAGTAATCCATCCATGCCGGAACGCTTTCGAGACGCAAAGTCCATCCTGGAACCGACAATTGCACCTCGCTTGATTTTCCTCGATTCCACCACCGGGTATGAGTATCGCCTTTGGAGCGAGCGGCTGATGGGGCGCTATTTGTTGCATTGAATTCGGATTCCTGGTCCGGATTTTTATGTGTGTCATCAGTCACCAACACGGGAGATCGTCCGGATCCGGCTGACGCTAAAACGGAATCAATTGCGCTACGAGAGAATCTGGTCCGGGAAAACCAGTACCCGGAATCGGGATCACCATGGCGCATTATGACAAGGAAACTCTGGTTGGCAGGATCATCGCGAAAGAGCAGTTTCGCTTCTGTCGGCGCGGAATTGACCAAAACCTGAGCGCTCTTGGGCGTGCCTGCTAGAGATAGGTTTAGGTCCCCCATCATGGCCAAAGTTTGGCCTCGACCGTTAAGCAATTCGATGTTTGAAAAATCGGGGAAAAGCGATCGTAGGCTAGTTAGAAGTCTATCCAATCCTCCGGCGGCTGAGAGGTTATCAATGTCCAAATTGTCCGCGGCTACTCGGACCGCTGCGCTCCTGGCTGAAACAAGACCATCCAATTCCCTTGCCAAACCGCGCGCCTGTTCCTGCAGAAGACTTTGCTCCAGCGGCCCTGTTACTAAGAAATGTCCTACCAACGCTACGCTCATTGTCACAATACAGATGAGCAAAATCCCAACTGCGAGCGGCTGTGGGTCCATCTTCTTGCGCGCTGGTCGATCAAAATTCGATCGAAAGGCATCAGAAGAGTTAAAGGGTCCGCCAGATTTTGTGGCGGGGGTCTTTGGTTCCGGATTATACAATGATTTTTTCCTGATCATAATTTGTGATCCGCTCCATTAGTTTTCGATTTTGAGTCCTAAGATACCGAATAAGTACGGAAATCTTTGGCGCTAGTCTCTGGGACAAAATAATAATAGTTCACTGCGGTTAACAATTTCATTTAGATTCCAAACTATTACGTCGGCGGACTCATCGGCTCCGGCCCAATTTTCTGTTCCAGCTTGAGCGCATTTATCAGAAATTAAGATAAAAATCAATTTAAATTAGTAGATTGAGTATAATTATAAAATATGAAATTAGATTATGTGTGTATGTATACGGATATATCAGATATTAATAGGTTGACAAGAAGGACGACAAGGGCACGGAAACTTCAACAGTGTTGCAAAGGACCATTAATAAAAGCTATTAACATTAGGGCAAAAATTCTACGGGAAAATTCCGCTTTTTGGGAGACCCTGTTATCAATCTGAGAAGCGCGGCAATGTGCCAGCCGCTTTGCGACAAAAATGCTGCGGCAGGAGGAATGTGGATTTTGAGTGAGAATCTTATCAGGAGCCTCAAACCCGTGCCCATTTTGGTGGCAGGGGATATCATGGTGGACGAGTACATAGTAGGAGACGTGGAACGGATTTCACCGGAATCTCCGGTCCCGGTCTTAGTGGCGCGTGATAGGTTTCAGGGACTCGGAGGCGCAGGGAATGTCGTTCGCAATCTGGTCTCAATGGGTGGCAAAGTCGCTTTAGTTTCTGTCATAGGTAATGACAACGCGGGAAAATGGTTTAGAAATCATTGTGAGAAAATGTCTGTGGAGAGCTTTTGGCTTAAAGACGATCCTTCCAGGCCGACAACTGTCAAAACGCGAGTCGTAGCGCGAAACCAACAATTGGTGCGAATTGACGAAGAGCATGTCGGCCGGATTTCGCCTGAGCTGGAGCAGGCATTTCTCAGTGATATAAAATTGGTCATACCGAAAGTTCAGGCGGTCGTAATATCTGATTATGGAAAAGGATTTCTAACACCCAAGGTTCTGAACGCACTTGTTTCCGGCGCACGTGACAATGGCATACCCGTGCTGGTGGATCCAAAAGGTATGGATTTCTCCCGTTATCAAGGCTGCTCCTATCTGACCCCCAATCTCAGAGAGGCTGCGGCAGCTGCCGGAATTGAAATTAACAGCAAAAAGTCTATGGCGGAAGCCGGAAGAATTCTTCTGGAACGCACATCTGCAAAGGGAATAGTGATTACCAGGGGACGCGACGGGGCCACACTCGTAACAGACGAAAAGCTTCAGGATTTTCCGGTAAAACCGGTGGAAATAATGGACGTGACCGGCGCGGGCGATACCATGATTGCTATGCTGGCGCTGGCTGTCGCCAATGGGCTTCCTATAGAGGATGCGATTGTATTGGCCAATTTGGCCGCTTCCATTGTTGTTGCCCGTTTTGGGGCAGCGTCCGTGACCCTGCAAGAAATGCTCAATTCAATAAATAATGAAAGCCCCGAGAGTAAAATAATCCACATGGATGATATCGTCGGTGTGCTGAGCAACCATAGAATTCTTGGCCACACAATCGTGTTCACAAATGGATGTTTTGACCTTTTCCACGCAGGCCACCTTGAAATACTGCGGCGCGCGGCGGCTTTAGGCGATATCCTGGTTGTGGGAGTGAATTCTGATGCGTCAGTTATTCGATTAAAAGGGATAGGTAGGCCCATTACCCCTGAGTCGCACCGGGTTGAAATAATTTCCGCTTTAAAGTTCGTCGACTACGTAGTTGTTTTTGAGGAAGACACGCCGCTCAAGCTCATTCAAGCCGTACGCCCCGATATTCTCGTCAAAGGCGAGGATTGGAAAGGTAAGGAAGTTGTGGGCGAAGATGTCGTCAGGTCAAGAGGGGGCAGGGTCGAATTTGTTACTCACGTGCCGGGGGTATCTACTTCTCAGTTGATAAAGAAAATCCGTGAGGAGATCTGAAACAGGCGAAAAAACTGCACCCCGTGGTAAACACGGAGCGAGCTTTTTATCTGAATTTCAGTCACTAACCGAACGTTCCAAATGCATCGTACAGTTCAGGTCGGACAGCTTCCGTCCTTAAAGGACTAACGTCTAGCCGGCCGGGCACGTGGTCTCGGGCGCTCTCGTGGCCTTTCTTCATCAGGAGGTCTCCGGGGTCGTGGCGGTCTCTTAATATCTTCCACTGCAACACCCAACGGGCCGCCGGGCACTACCAGCGTGGTTATTTCATTGTTGTGGAAGAGGCTCAGAGTCACTTCTTCCGCCCGCGAATAGTCCTCGATCAGTTTTTGAAAGCTGCTTACCCGAAAACCGGTTTCTCCGGCATATTCGATTATTATGTCTTCGGGTACTATATTAATTTTCTCGGCAAGTCCCCCCTTTTTGACCTGCACAACCTTGACGCCCGGCGAGGATTCAAGTTCCTGTAATCTGGCCAGAATTACTCGAGCGCTCGCAGTGTCCCCGATTTTACGGAATTCCGCCAATGATTGCGTATAAAGTTCTTTACTCTTATATATTCTGTTTCGCTCGGCATATATGCCGGCCAAGGTGGCTCGTACCGCGCGGAAGCCATTTGTCATCTTCTCGCTTTTCATAGAGCTTTAAAGCGGATTCCAAGGTATCAATGGCATTATCCCATTGTTGCTGCTGCGCCGAGAACATGGCTTCCCGGAACAGTCGCATCGCTTCTTCATCACTGGGAGGGGGCAGTGAGGCGGCCGCGGACTTGCCCTTAGTTATATCGGATTGTGTCGTTGTCGTTTTGTCCGTCGATTTTTCGTTTTGATCTTCATCCATTACAACACGGAAACCCAAGTTCCAAAAGCTCATCTCGGGGCCGGAAAAACCCCGGAACGCGCATCTGCAGTCAGCTGGACTGGCGTACCAGTTACCGCCTTTATTAACTCTCGATGTGCCGGTACTTGGGCCGGGAGGATCCTCTACAGGGGATTCGTCAAAATAGTTCCTGCTGTAATAGTCGGCAACCCATTGCATTACGTTGCCATCCATATCGTAGAGGCCGAAACCGTTGGGTGGGTAGCTCCCCACCGGCGATACATATTCATACCCGTCATCCACAGTGGTAAGGCTCTCGGGTAGCTTGGGGTTACCATCACCAAAATTCATGTCGCGATCACCCGGTAACCTGTCGCCCCAGGGATACCGAACCCAAATAGACCCCCCTCGGCAGCACATTTCCCATTCGGCTTCGGTGGGCAGCCGATAATTCCTTTTTTCCTTGCGGGTTAACCATCTGCAGAAGGCTTGCGCGTCATTCCAAGAAACAAAAACCACGGGCTGGTCATCCGCGACTTTCCAGGGGGTCGAATCCCATTTCATCCCTTTTCGTGGCGCCCAACGACCTTCAGTTTTGCTGAAAATCATTCCACCGTCGCTTTTTTCCGCATCGGTTTTGTAAGCTGTTTCTTTTATGAATTGGCGAAACTGTCCGACTGTCACTGCGGTAGCACCCATAAAAAATGGTCGAGTTATCCTCACAGGATGCAGGGGAAGCTCATCCTGAAACCACTGTTTATGTCCTTCCCGCCATATCTTTTTGAACGTCAATCTCAACCAGTCCATGTCGCGCTTCAAACTTCCCATCATATATTCTCCTGCCGGAATGCGGACTAGGTTCATTCCGATCGTATTCGTCACAACAGTCCTGTCACTGGGCTTACCGAGAATGGCACTGAGGCCTCTGACTGATTCACTCCATTCTGCGCATTCGCGCTGGTCCCTGTCCCCTGACTCGCAGTCCTTCAATATGCCCTGAGCCATCTCCTTTGCGCGGACGAGATCACCGGATATTATAAGTTCACCAATTCGGCGCACCGTTTGCGGGATGGGAGGCGGTTGTAATCTCACTGCCTCGGTTTTTTCGTTCGGATTCATAAGCAATTCCGTAGGGCTTATCTGATTGAGTACGTTGGTCAACTGCGGGTTCGCTACTCGGTTTCTCGCCGAGATCTGGAGAACGGACGAATTTTCAATATTGTCAATTTTAGACAGTCCGATTTCTGCTGATGTTTTTGCCCAGCACGTTTGATTATGAACACCAAAAGTCATGATACCGATACAGCATACTGTAATAATATTAGTTTTCTCTAACATGCTTCTTCCTAAAGTTCCTGAATGGATGCGGCTTGAGCGCCTCCGGGGGTGCAAGGAAAGGCACGTGAGGTAATTCCTTTCCAAAAAAATCCTTGACAAGCTCAAAAATAAAAGGAATCCTAACAGACCAGTGAGGCGAGTCAAGGCTCTTTTGAAGCGCTGAAATTCGGCAGGCAGATAGAGAGCGCAATCGGGGCTCCAGAGAAAAACGTTGACAACGACCGCCAATAATGGTAGCGAATAGTATAAGCTTTTGATGATAACTTTTAGGTCGTAATAACTGTCTTCGATTTGGAACAGAAGAAGGCATTTTTAGTCAATAGGAGGTATTTATTTAATGAAAAGATTTGCATTGATGCTTGTGGTTGTCGGTATGGTTATGCTTTTCGCATCTTATGCGGTGGGCTCTTATGCTTGGGCCCCGTTCGCCACATGGGGCGGATATGGGAACGCAAGCAGCTCATCCAGCAGCGGATACTATCCAGCGAGTTCCTCAAGCAGCGGTTATTGGGGTGGCTACGGTGGTGGCTATGGTTACGGCTGGGGTCGTCGTGCAGCTCGGGGCTGGGGCGGCGGCTACGGCTACGGTGGCTGGGGATCATCTTCTTCCAGCAGCGGCTACAACTACAATGCCAGCAGTAGCAGCAGCAGTGGATATAATTACTGGCCGGCTTCTTCTTCCAGCAGTGGCTATTATCCGGCGAGCAGCTCTTCGAGCGGCTGGTACTAGAATTTTCAGCTGAGTAAATCAGCTTCTTAAAAGATTAATATTGGGATAACGAGGCGACTAATCCTCGAGAAAGGTCGCCTCGTCTTTTTACTCGCTATCGATCTCAAAAATGACTCTCAAATTAGCCCCATTTTGCTTTCGAACAATAACGCTAATCCTCCTCGTTATCCTCAATGTCTCTTGCGATCGACAAACAGGCTCTGTACAGAAAAACGAGAACAATTCACGGCTTGCAGGAACATGGATCATCCAATCCCGAATTTTGGACGGGGTAGAATCACCTGCGGATGTACGGTTCGTCGGCTTTGTCTTCGACTCGAACGGCTTGTTCCGATCAACTTATCGCGGGGAAAGAACTCAGGAGTGGATCCGGGCTGGTGAGGGTGCTTTCTCGTACGATCCGCCTCTTCTGACCTTGTTCTGGGACTCCGGTGCCACGGCGAGGCTATTGGTGGTTGAATCCAGCCCGGAGCGACTTATTTTCCATCACGGCCGGAATCTCGCGCCACTCAACAATCAGGAACCAGACGAGGTTTTTTCTCGGCAAAAAACTGAAAAAGGCCCAGTGAAAAAACCTTCGTAACAGAAATTTTCCGCTTTAATCATCTACCTTTTCCGCATACTTCAATATCAGACAGCCGAGAGTACGATCAATTTTCATCGATAAAAAAATAAATGAGTGCTGCGCACTGGCGAACCTGTTTCAAGAAAACATGACGTGTCCGTGTGTGATGACTAGTGGCCGTCCCCTCAGCCGGTGGCGAGATTGATTAATCCACCAGCCAACAGAATTTTCCTCTCTCGTTCCGTAATCTCCAGCTTCAGCGTAATTTTATTGCCCGACCCAACGATTTTGGCGACCAGCTCATTTTTTCCACTGGCTAACTCAGACTTTGTGTTTTCCAATCTAATCTGATCACCCTGTTCCAGCGCGGCGTAGTCGTGCGGATCTGCGAAAATTAAGGGCAATATTCCGAAATTAATAAGATTAGCCTTGTGGATTCTGGCGAAGCTCTTGGCGATTTTGGCCCGTACTCCTAGAAATCTCGGAGCAATAGCCGCATGCTCCCGGGACGATCCTTGGCCATAGTTGTCCCCGCCTACAACGAATCCCATTTTATGATTCTTAGCGCGCTCAGCGAAATCCGGATCAATATTGCTGAAGACGAACTCACTAATGGCTTCGATGTTGCTCCTGAAAGGGAGCACTTTGTTGCCAGCGGGCATGACATGATCAGTAGTTATATTGTCTCCTACTTTAAGCAAAACAGGGCCTTCGAGGAGGTCTTCAAGCGGACTGAATTTCGGAAACGGTTTAACATTAGGCCCCATAATAATTTCAATGCGTGAGGAATCCGCAGGCGGAAAAGCAATATTCTCTTCGTTCAGAATATACGATTTGGGATCGGCAGTTTTGGGGTAGTCCCCTAGTTTTCTGGGATCTGTAATTTTCCCAAAAATTGCCGCGGCGACTCCAGTTTCAGGAGAACAGAGATATATCCGATCATTCAACGTTCCGCTGCGACCCGGGAAATTGCGAGGAAACGTTCTGAGTGAGACTGTCCCACTGGCAGGGGCTTGGCCCATACCGATGCAGCCTAGACAGCCTGATTGGTGAATACGCGCTCCGCTCATGATCAGATCGACAATACCACCCGCGCCGGCAACGTTTAGAAGAACCTGATTACTTCCCGGATTTATTTCGAAACTGACGTTAGGGTGGGCGTGCCTCCCTTTGATTGATCTGGCCGTTACCATGAGGTCCCGAAATGACGAATTAACCGATGAACCAATGATCACCTGATGAACAGGAATGCCTTCCACCTCAGCCACTTTTTTCACATTGTCGGGTGAGCTCGGACACGCGATGAGAGGTTCCAATTGAGACAGATCTATATCTATCACCTCGTCGTAATCAGCTCCCTCGTCAGGTAGCAGTTCTCTCCAGAGCTCGCCACGCCCTTGGGCCTCGAAGAATTCTCGCGTTCGATTGTCGGAGGGAAAAATAGAGCTGGTGGCGCCGAGTTCGGCTCCCATATTTCCTATTGTGCCGCGATCTGTGGCCGACAATGTTTCGACGCCGGGTCCGAAATATTCAAATATTTTTCCGACTCCTCCGTTGACTGTCAATCGGCGGAGCATCTCCAAAATCACATCCTTTGCCGAGACCCAGTCTCTCAATTCTCCGGTGAGTCGAACACCCACTATTTTGGGCATTCTCAAATGAAACGGCTGGCCTGCCATTGCCGTAGCCACATCAAGACCTCCGGCGCCAATAGCCAGCATGGAACTTCCCGCATTTGTGGGAGTATGACTATCAGAACCGAGTAGAGTCTTTCCCGGCACACTGAAACGCTCAAGATGTACCTGATGGGATATGCCGTTGCCTGGTCTGCTGAAAACCACGCCGAATTTACTCGATGCGCTTTGCAAGAATCGATGGTCGTCGGCGTTTTTAAAATCAGTTTGCAGCAAATTGTGATCTACGTAGCAGGCTGAAAGATCTGTTCTGACGCGATCAATACCCATGGCCATAAATTCGAGGAAGACCATAGTCCCTGTAGCATCCTGCACCAATGTTTGATCGATTTTGATCGCTATTTCAGAACCGGGCTCAAGATTGCCTTCAATTAGGTGAGCCTCAATGATTTTTTCAGCGACAGTTTTGCCCATGATGTTCCCCTTGACTGACGTGATTCAATTTTCAGGAAGCCTCGTGAAAACGCAGCGGTTGGGGACCGCCGGTAGCGCCTGGAGAAAATTATCCTGCAGATGCTGCAATACTTATATTTTAATTGCCTTACAAACCATTATCTGACGCCCAAGACTTTACTACTCTCCTAACATCGGGCCCCATTGCTTAACAGTATTCTTAACCATAGGTCCCGCTCCACTCTTTACAATTCGGTTATGACAAGGCAGCAGTATGTCAATCTCAAGCTCCGCAATAAGTTCCAGTGATTTCTTGAGCAGCAACGGATCGGCTGAAACCAGATCGAAACGTCCTATTGCGCCATCGGCATAAATTGTATCCCCTGACATGAAGAGCTTTTGTTCTTCATTGAACAACCCGATGCTCCCTGTGGAATGACCGGGGAGATGGATCACCTTGAATGAGATGCCGCCCAGCAAAAGGGTCTCGCCGCCCTCGAGCTTTCGATGAACATCTGTTTGAAAGAAATCTTTGGGAATATGATGTTGACTACGAATCATAGATTCGAACATTCGGTTGCCCCACACGATCCGGTCGTCTCCCCGCTGAAGGTATGAAGCCTCGTTCACATGAACCCATACCTCCGCATGTGGCACAGCTTCCAATATTTCTTTCAAGCACCCGATATGGTCAAGATGGGTGTGCGTCATAATGATCCGCTTCACGTACCTCAAGGGGATTCCGCAGCCCTCGATTTCTTCGATCTTGTAGGCGCCCATTTCCATAAGACCGCAGTCTACGAGAGAAAAATCCTCTGAGCCTTCCTTACCTATTACGTACACGTGCGAATCGGGCATGAATTTGTCACGTCCCGGTATCCACCAAATCCCATCAACAACTCTCTGTGTCACTGTTTTCGTCCTTGCGACCAGGCTTTCAGTAAATGCTGTTAATAAGTCACGGCAAATATGAGTAAAGTCACACTTAGCCGAAAATCCATTCCCAATCGTTCTCAGGCAATAGGCTTTGCTTTATTTGTTGTGTGTACTGGTCCAAAACTACCCATTCGCCTCGACCGTAAGCTACTATCTCAGGGCTTTGAGGATCGGTCATGGAAAAGATCGCGCCCTGCCCCAGGAAGAACCGCGGGCTACGAGGATTTCCTCGAATGCCCGCGGGTTTGCCCACAAAAAGTAGTTTCTCACTTTTGGCCACCGGTCTGATGAAAGTCAAATCCACACGAACCGATAAGCCTGCAGATCTTGTCAACATGAAACCGGCCCAGGCCGTATTCTCATCGAAGATCGATGTTAGCACGGCAGGGTGCAGCTCATCTTTACCAAATAAGAAATGTTGAGTTCGGTCCATGTCGTCACCATCAAACCCCCATCCGGAGCTGATCAGTACTTCATTCGACGCTTCATGGAGCCTGAATCTTCTCTGGAGCCCCGGTTCGGTTCTATGATGACCGCAAACAAAACAGTTTCTATAGTAAGGAAGTTTCCGAAAATCGTCGCCGGGCGGATTACCGATATCGGTAAAAGTACCCAATTCCTCTGCCGCTTTTATTTCGGCTTTCAAATAAGGCGTTTTATCTCCATTCCCGATTATCTTGGCAACAACACGACGGCCCTTTTCGTCAAAGACGTTTTCCACTTCAAATACGGCTGTATCGCCTATGGCTATGCCTGACCCTCCGAATTTGAAACGGACCGAAACAGGATAGTGCGGTTCACCTATCCTTCGCCAAGCATCAAGGCATAATCCCATAGCCAAACCGCCGTGCGGTATCCCTATAAATCCTTCATGTTTTGGGGTGAAGGTCAGCTGTTGAGCCACCGAGGTATCGCTCTGTTCAATGAAAACAGCGGGCAAGAAAGGGGCATCACCGGTAAGAAATGAATCCGGATTGTGCCTAATGTACATGCTTCCTCCAGACAAGACAGGCAGCGCAAATATGACTAAGGACTTTCAGTAACACAACAATGATCCAAGTTCAATGGAGGCCAAACGCCATCCAATACGCATCGGCAAATAGGACAAAGTAGGTTTCATCTGTCCACGTACAAAGAAACAGCCTCGCCGCCTCCCAGACATAAAGAGGCCATGCCGGTTTTGGCTCCTCGGTTTTTCATCGCATATAATAGAGTGGTAAGCACTCTGGCTCCGCTTGCCCCTATGGGGTGGCCCAATGATACTGAGCCGCCATTCACATTACAACGGTCCGGATCCAAACCCAATTCCCGGATAACCGCTACCGTAGAACCTGAAAATGCCTCGTTGACTTCCATAAGCTCTATGGAACGATGATCCACTCCTTCCTTTCGCGCCACTTTCGGTATAGACAGAATCGGGGCGACCAGAACATATTTCATATCCAATCCTGCGCTGCCCTGAGAGCCTATTCTGGCAAGTATTTCCAGGCCTCGCTCTTTTGCTATTTCTTCGGCCATAACGCACAGGGCGCTTGCCCCATCGGAAATTGCCGAAGAATTGCCCGCGGTCGCATAACCGTCTTTCTGGAAAGCAGGTTTCATTTTGCTCAGAGTTTCGTAATCTGTGTCCCTGGGGCACTCATCGGTATCGAAAATTTTCGGATCGCCTTTACGCTGCGGAATGATCACCGGAAAAATTTCTTCCTTAAAACTGCCCTGTTTTATAGATTGAACCGCTCGGGAATAGCTCAACGCAGCGTATCGATCCTGATCCTCTCTGGATACATTGTATTTCTGACTGCAGAGGTCATTGCTGATGCCCATATGAAAATCATTGACTATATCCCAAAGGCCGTCATGCACCATATGGTCACGCAATATGCCGTCATTCATACGATATCCGAACCTTGCCTTGTCCAGGTAGTATGGTGACATGCTCATGTTTTCCATACCACCAGCTATAATTATGTCCGCGTCATGAAGCTGTATAGCCTGAGCCGCCAGCATCACCGCTTTTAACCCGGAACCGCAGACTTTGTTGACCGTAATGCATTGGGCTTCAAAGGGAACACCGGCCTTAATGGAGGCTTGCCTGCCAGGATTCTGACCGTACCCGCACGGCAGCACTTGTCCCATGATCACTTCGTCAACTTCAGCCTTGTCGATTCCGGCTCTCTTAATTGCCTCTTCGATGGCAAGCCCCCCCAATTTTGTTGCGCCGATCTCAGTTAGGCTTCCATTAAATGCCCCCAAAGGGGTGCGACACGCGCTCACTATGACTGCTTCACGTTTTCCAGCCATTTTTAGTTTCTTCCCACTCCTTTCGGAACCATTGATCAAATATATTGATCCACAAGGATTTCAGCTATTTGAACAGCATTTAGAGCCGCACCTTTGAGAATATTGTCAGAAACAATCCAGAGATTAAGCCCGTTAGGTATCGATTCGTCTTCCCTTATTCTTCCAACGAAAGTGTCGTCCTCACCGGCAGCGAGCGCCGTAAGGGGATACATATTCCTGGAAGGATCATCCAGGAGTTTCACCCCTGGTGCTTTGCTCAGAAGTTCCCGAGCTTCTTCCGCAGTAATTTTTTTCTCAGTCTCTACATTGACCGATTCCGAATGGCCGAAAAACGTAGGGACTCGGACAGTGGTTGCAGTAAGACGTATGGCGGGATCCATTATTTTCGCGGTTTCCCATGCCATTTTCATTTCTTCTTTCGTGTAGGCGTTCTCCAAAAATACGTCGATGTGAGGCAGACATTCGAATCCGATACGATGAGGATAGACCTTCGTGGTTACAGATTTGAACGGCTTAATGGCACGTGAAAGCTTATCGAGTCCGTCCTCTTTGGTCCAAGCTATGCCGCAAGCCATATCCCTTGACTGCAGCAGCATTTCTTCCAATGCGTCCTTGCCCGTTCCTGATACGGATTGATAGGTAGAAACCACTATGCGCCTGATTTTGCCTCTATCATGAAGGGGTTTCAACACAACCACCATCTGGATTGTTGAGCAGTTCGGGTTGGCGATGATGTTCTTCTTCGTATATTGAGCAATCGCTTCAGGGTTTACTTCCGGAACCACCAGAGGAACATCAGGATCCATTCTGAAATGCGCTGTATTGTCAATCACAATGCAGCCGGCATCTGCTGCTATGGGCGCAAACTTCGCGCTAATGGAACCTCCGGCAGAGAAAAGACCTATCTCGACCCCCTGGAAGGAATTTTCAGTCAATTCCTGCACAGGATACTCCGTGCCTTTAAATTTCAGTGTTCTTCCCGTGGATCTCCCGGAGGCGAGCAATAGAATTTCCCGCACAGGAAATGATCGCCGTTCCAAAACACTGATCATCATATTCCCAACTGCGCCGGTGGCTCCTACTACGGCGACTTTGTAACCATCCTTTTTCATAAATTTTCTGCTCCTGCAATAGTACTGTTAAAATTCCGCAATGATCCTCATATACGGGCGCCCACCAGCTATAAGGCGTTAGTCAATCCAATATGACGAAATGCAGTGGCAACTTATATGAGCTTCCGGCGATACGCCGAATAGGTTGACTAAGCCCGTTTCGGGCATCCTCGGATAGGTCTATTTCTGCTTGGAAGTTTCCTTCTCTCCGGGTTTCGATTTGTCCGGAACTGATGTCCCTGTCTGCTGAGAATCAATCTGATCTACCGGGATTCTCTGGAATGAGAAATCTCCCGTGGTACTGTCCTTTTTCATAATCCACACCTTGCCGGTATCCGTATCAAGCATAAAGGTGTGGCCTTTCACATTCGGAGACACAAACACTTGATATCTGCCTGTCAACGTTATGGTATCCCCGTGTTCGCCGGATTTTGGGATTTGCTGAGCGGCATCTCGGCCCAGTGGCCATTGAGCATGCGCCAGATCGGTTATTATTAGACATAATATAACGATGACTGCGGAACGGATCAGGCTGCACATTACTCATCTCCCCAGTTCTTGCTTAAAACACTATATATCAATATGACCGCAAACGGTCAAATAATGACGCTGCTGTTAGGTCCATGATCCACCCGGTGCTTGATCCACGCAGTTTATCCGAGAGTTCGAGTAAACATGTGCGCAGCTTTCAATCAGATCATTGAGGATCACCTGCGGGATTCAGATCTAAACAGCATCGTTCGCTGTTTCGCTGCTGTTTCAGGTAAGATATGCCTCCATGCTGGTCGGCTGTATTTCACAGCGCCGACGCTGGCAATAGGGAACATCGGCAATAATCCCCGTCCATTTTCCATGAGAAAATTGAAAAAATAGGTTCGTTATCCCGCCTTTCAGCGGACGATAAACATCTCTTGACATGATCGGCAGTACATGCGCCTCAGTCAAAATTTCGTGCAACTAAGAGAGTTGCATGCTAATATAACCGGCTACAACTACGATAGAGTCGATGCCCTTTGTTCCTTAGGATCAGCGGTTTTATTGGGGGTTAACATCCAAATGGCGGCGAGACCAGCCTAAGTTGGTGGCATTGACATTGGCAGTGTTTTTATGGTATTATGCGCATTATAACTGAATTATAATGGCATTTGTGAATATGTTGCCAATTTTTCATGGAGTTTTGTGCTTGAATTCTGGAAAGCGCCATAGAGATCTTACTGCTGTTATACCAAACCTGACCCCCTGTTTCCGGCTTAATTGGTTGTTAACCGCGTTGATATTCTGTTTCTTATGCGCCCTGCCTGCAAGCATACATGCGATAACTGCAAGGGAAATTCTTGATCAGGTCGGCAAGCAGAACTTCAATGAGAATTTTCGGATGTCTTTAATAATAAAAACATCCAAAGGAAATAAGCTCATTTCCAACCATGTGCTTTGGCTCACTGCAAAGGTGCAGGAGGGAAAATCCAGCTTCTTTCTCGATTTTGAACAGCCCCGGGAATCAAAGGGGTTGCGTTTTCTCTTCCTTCAGGAACCCGGGAAAGAGCCGAGTGCCTTTATGTATCTTCCGGCAACAGGCAAAACAGTTCCCTTGGCCGTCGACGATCCTTCAGTGGACGTGGGTGGAACAGGATTGACCACAGAGGACCTGCAGGGATTTATTCGACAAACCGGTTCACAAGAGGAATTGTTGCGGGAAGACAAGCTCGACGGCCGCGATTGTTACGTGATCCGAATACCGATTCCTGAAAATAAAGGAGAGCGTCTGCTTTGGATATCCAAGGATGGATTCTTGGTGCTCAAGAATCAGCAATTAGATGCACAAGGGAAAGTAGTCAGGACTTTTAAGGTAACTCAATTCTTCAAGACAGACGAAGGCAAGGACTTTCCGAGGCAGGAAGAAGTTACAGTTCCATCCAAGGGAGTTCGGATAAATGTGAAACAGGAATTTGCCGTCTTCGGGATCGAAGTTCCGGAAGAAGTCATGGATCCTGAGAAATTTGGAACATATCAGTGGAAAGGCTGATTGGCTGAGTAAGCGACCTTCGGCACCTGATTTCAACCAAGTATGAAGGACTCGGAATCGTGGCCAAGCGGCCTCTATTGGAAGCGAAAAACATTACGAGCTGATGAACAGCTTGTTTCAATTCTTTTATTATTGGGGCTTTTTAGCCGCCATTATTATCAGAATGGCAGGAGTCGCTCCGTGACCGGGTATACCAAAAAGTTGCTGGTAACCGCGAGTCTTATCGTGCTTGCGGGCTGCGGTAGGCTGCCTGATGTAAACAAAATTCAGGGCAATATGGACCAGATGGTCTATTACATGGGACACATGGTCAATGCCACCACCCGAATGGCCAATACTGCGGAAAGAATGGAAAGCAAGTCGGACGGTATGGTGAATGATTTGGGAAAAAGAGGTGCAACAGTCGAGCGGGCTGTCCAAAATTATTCACAAGCCATTCTTGACAACGAACGAGCAATGATCAAGGCCTTGCAGGGAATTCGAGAGGAATTGAACGAATTGAAACAAGGGGCCCGGTCCACTGGATCAAAAACCGATGCCCAGGAGCAGCTTAGAACCAACCCTGTTCTGCAGGCGAGGTTGAATGAATTAGAACATAAGCTTTCAGCAATAGTGTCAAATATGGAAAAAAATAAAAAGACCCCGTAATTTCATCGCAATTTTTGCTTCCTTCGCAGATAATTCCTCTGCCGTGAGATACGAATTATTTAGAATATGAGTGACGGTAAATCTGGCTGTACCTGTGCTGTGTGCGAATGCAGTGTGTACGGTGTGGACCTGTCGCTGCTTCCATGTCTGAGCACGGAGATGTGGTATGAACGCGCACGCACTGACACTTTGAGCCCTCATCTGCTATCATCGAGGCTCAGCCAGAAAATCTATATGGTAGGCGCTCGTTTTGCCAAGATTAGATCCTCGCCTAGTACTAATACATCCACCCGCAGTAAGTAAAAGATACCTAAGAACCAAGTTCATGCCTTATGGTATGTCCGTAATCTATGCTTTTCTTAAAGAGCATGGGATTCCAATCTTGCAGTATGATTTCCTGATGGAGTATCTTTTCGATGAAAATGACGATATTGACTACCACAATTCAGAACGAACCTTTTCCGAGAAGGACTATTTCGATTTTTTAGCCGGTCAAGCTCGCCACAAGGGGCTTGACGAATTCACACGAAAATACGGCAGTCGCATTGTTGCGGATGCCGGCGTTTATGCGTTTTCCATAGTGGCCTACCACCAGTTCTGGTCGAGTCTTCTCCTGGCGCGCTACATTAAAGAAATTAATCCTGCAGCGATTGTTGTGTTTGGAGGACCGTTTATTACGATCAAACCATCTAATTTTTTTATGTCTTATGGAATCGCGGACTATTGGATCAGGGGAAGCGGTGAATTACCGCTATTAATGCTCTATGAAATGCTGCAAGGCACAAGGGATATCACCATCGATCAAATTCCCGGCATTATTCATGCTAATGACCATAATGGTGTTTGCACATCCAAATCCGTATTCCCCGCGGAAGAGGAAAGACCGCCGGATTTTGATGGGTTATTCTTGGACAGCTATCGTTATGATCATTATTTAACTCGAACAAAAACACTGTTTCTTCCCTATAGGTTTTCGAAAGGATGTCCGTCCCGGTGCAGCTTCTGCACGGGTCGTCTCGTAGACAGGTATGACTGCAAATCGGTAGATAAAATTGTTTCGGAATTATTCGGGTTAGCGCAAAAGTATCAATCCAATTCATTTCAGTTCGCCGACGCGTCAATAAATGGCAATCCTCAACTGCTTTCAGCAGTGTGCGATCGTTTGATAGATAGCTCCCGCAATATAACCTGGTATGCGTACGCAAGAATTAACGGATTCAGTCAAGAATTGCTCAAGAAAGCAAGAAGGGCCGGGTGCTTCGCTCTTTTTTGGGGAGTCGAATCGGCCAATCAGCCGACGGTAGACCTTTTAGGGAAGGGATTCAGAGACCGAAAATTTGCACAACATTCTCGATGGAGCCTCTGAGCTGGGAATCAAGAACTATGTCCATCTGATGTACAACACGCCTCACGAATCGGCAGAAGACATCCGATATTTTGTACGGTTCGTCGAAAAATACATTGATTCGGATTGGGTTACTTTCTTGCCGCAACGCTTTATGTTGGAATCGCAGTCGCTGATGTTCGATCATCCGGATCGGTATGGACTTCTAAAAATCAAGAAAGTAGAAGCCTCTCAATTTGAAAGAGAACAGTGGATTTATGGAGAAATTGATGAGGTCGATTATGATGCGGTTGACTTGAGAAACGAACGTCACCAAAAAGCTCTGGCGGATCATCTGGATCGGATAACTTACCGTAACATGCTGGATGGATCCCGACTCCGTTTGCTAAAAGGATTCCCGTCTGCTTGGATTTTGTATGTTGCGAAACATTCCAAAACGTCTCGATTTATGAATTGGATACATCGCATTCTTATGAGTCTTATACGTTCTACCGCCCCCCAATTAAAGGAACAGCTATAATGGAATAGGGATTGGGGCGCTATACGCACCCCGTAGCTCATACGCAATCCCGTCAGCGACTTGCATTATATCTATTAATGCCCGCAGATTTATTTCATCACTCAGGCCGGTTGGCAGGCCATGCCCATTCTTCGTCGCCTTCTCTTTCCTGGGTATTGTAAATGTCCCCGACAGCTTCCACACCGAATGTGTGCAACTTCTTTTCATCATATGGATAATTCCTGAGCGGCAGCATCAGGTAGAGATTGGCTTCGCGATTTCTGAGCCGGCTATCGGGATTTTGATTATCATATCGAGGCAGTTCCTCGCCCCAAGACCGAATCAGTATCCGATCAGGATGGACTTTGTAGATCTTTACAAGCGCGTCTTTAACGTGGTGCGCCCGATCCAATCCTAGTTTTTGATTATCCGCGGATTTGCCGAAGAAAGTTGTGTGTCCGTCGATCTGCAAAACGTATTGTGGAATCGCATGGAGGAAGTTGGCCACGCTTTCAAGCTTCAAAGCTTCTGAAGGAATTAGTTCAGCGCTCTTGGGCTGGAAGAAGATCTCCGGGTATGGGAACATTATTTCACGAACAGTTATGTCCCAAGCGAATTCTTTCATCAGCACTTTGGATCGTACTTCTTCCCACTTTCGACAGTAGCCCCCTGTCAGTTTGCAAACTTCGTATAGATTCCGCCAGCCGACTTCCTTATCTCCGAGCCAAATCCCATAAACTTCCACCTTATCGCAGTACGCTTCTTTGAGGGCGGCTGCGGTTTTTTGAGGACATTCACCCATGGAGCCACCGTCGGAGATGACCAGCACCGCGGTTCTTCCCGCGGCCGAACTTATTAGGGATCCGGCCAGTTGAAGGGCGTCTTGTAAGGTAGCAGTCCTGCACGGAGCGAATTTCTCGATGCGCATAGTGTCGTAAAATGGCTTATATTTAGCCCTATTCCACGGTGCCAACGGACTGCGCAGGCAAGGCATTTTCTCATCGCCGAAAGTGATGAGAGCGGTATTGAGATCATATTGCCAGCGTGGAACATGGGGCATTACCGCGTTAAACAACATGAAGCCCCTGGTGGCGATGAACAATCTAGGCGAATCAAAATTTTGAGGATGGCCCGCATACATAGAGTCCGAAACGTCAAAGATAAAAATTAAATTGTGGACTCTTGGTATGAAATCGTGATTTTTTTCTTCACAGATAGCAGAATGAGATGGCATGGGCAAAACGCTCAGAAGACTGGCTAAAATTAGAACCGAAAGGCTTAGTTTCATCAAGGGCCCTCCTGGCTGACTCGCTTGCATAAATAGAGCATCATTAGCGAAGTCATAGAGATACGCTTATATATTAAAGTAATTTATGATATATGTCAATTTCTTTGATCGTACGCCGAGATGAATGGTGGCCAATCTCTGGGCTCATGACATAATACTTATGACAAGTTACAATGGCACAGTAATGCAGATTTAAGGGCGACTATGATAAATCGACCCAATAAGATCCTCATTGTTGATGATGAACCGAACATGCTGCACATGTTGAGCGCGGTGCTGCAACAGGACGGGTTTGATCCGTATACAGCTGACACAGGTCACAAAGCGCTGGAGCTAGTTTCGGCCGAAAATTTTGATTTTATCCTCACAGATGTCCGAATGCCGGGTATGGATGGCCTCCAGCTTTTGGAGAATATCCGCGAGCGGGGAATAGATGTCATAGTTATAGTAATGAGCGCGTACGGAAATATAGAGCTGGCGTTGGAAGCTATACGAAAGGGTGCTTACGATTATATTTCGAAGCCGTTCAAAACGGATGAAGTGGTGCTTACGTTGCGCAAAGCATCCGAAAGAGAAAGGTTGCGCCGAGAGGTAGTGCATCTGCGCCGCAGATTACTTCGTACGGAGCAGAGCCCGGAAATAATAGCCAAAAGTCGCGAGATGAAGGAAGTCCTCGAACAGGCACATCACGTGGCGCCATTTGAGGCTTCAGTGCTGCTGACAGGGGAATCCGGGACCGGCAAAGAGCTACTGGCCAAGGAAATCCATCGTTGCTCTCCTCGCTCTCAAGGCCCATTTGTAGCCATCAACTGCGGGGCTATTCCTGATGGGCTTCTGGAAAGCGAACTCTTCGGTCATGCTGCCGGCGCGTTTACCGGCGCTTCCGCTGACAAACCCGGTATTTTTGAAGAAGCTGAAGGCGGCACTCTGCTCCTCGATGAGATAGGCTGCATGAATGTGGCGCTGCAAGTTAAGCTTTTGAGAACATTGGATTCGGGGGAAATTCGCCGAGTTGGGGAGACTACAACGAGAAAGATTTCCCCGAGGATATTAGCGGCAACCAATGAAAACATAACGGCTGCGATAGAAAACGGGCTCTTTAGAACTGACCTTTATTACCGGCTTAATGTGATGCACATACATGTTCCGCCGCTCCGAGAGCGCAAGCAAGACATAATACCTCTAATGGAGCACTTTGTTGACATTCTCAATAAGAAAACTGGCCTCAAAATTAGGGGTATTACTTCCGAAGCTCAAGAAGCACTACTGAATTATTCATGGAAGGGGAACGTCAGAGAACTGCAGAACGTCGTGGAAAGGGCAATGATACTCGCAGTCGGTGATTCTATAAATCTGGACTCTCTGCCCTATGACATCCGTATGGCCACAGCGAAAACGCCTATTTTCATTGAGGCCGATGAGATGTTGTCGCTTAAGAAGGCATCAAAAGAATTGGAAAAAAGCTTCATCTCGAAAGCTTTGAACAGGACCGGAGGCAATCGATCGCAAGCCGCAGCTCTATTGGAGATCAGTTATCCTTCTTTGCTTCAGAAAATTAAAGAATATGGAATAAGCTAACGGCGAGTAATGCTGATTTCACGCGAAATTGTCTCACATTGGCTTGCTTACTCTAAATAGGATTCAGATTCTTACCTCAAAGGGGGGCGCCATGCACGATTGGGAAATAGCGAACAATCAATTGACCACTTGGCCGGAACTGCCACTCCATGATTGGCAAGACACTTACACGACGCTCCACATGTGGACTCAAATAGTCGGCAAAATTAAGCTGCGGCAGTGCCCGCAGGTGAACCATTGGTGGCAGGTGGTCCTATACCTGACTGCACGAGGGTTAACAACTTCTCCAATTCCTTACGGTTCAGGTACTTTTGAAATTGAATTCGATTTCCTCGATCATCAACTGGTTTTACAAACTAACAGTGGGGGTCACTGTAGCTTTGCCTTCTCAGGAAATTCTGTGGCGCTGTTTTACCGGAAACTAATGGATGCCCTTGATTCACTTGGGATAAGGGTAAAGATCTGGACCGTGCCGGTTGAGGTGGTGGAACGCACTCCATTCGAACTGGACACGCAACATGCATCTTACGATCCGGATTACGCCCGGCGCTGCTGGCAAATCATGGCGCAAACAGACACGATTTTGAAGCGGTTCCGTTCTCGGTTCATAGGGAAGTGCAGCCCGGTCCACTTCTTTTGGGGCGCGTTCGATATGGCGGTAACCCGATTTTCCGGGCGTCGCGCGCCTGAGCACCCGGGCGGTGTGCCGGCCTTGGCTGATTTTGTCGTACGTGAAGCCTATTCACACGAAGTGAGTAGTTGCGGATTTTGGCCGGGAGGCGGAATTATTCAGGAACCATGCTTCTACGCGTATGCGTACCCGGAACCGGAAGGATTCAAACAAGCTACAGTGCATCCCGAAGGCGCCTTCTATGTCTCTGATTTGAAAGAGTTTTTGCTGCCCTATCACGTGGTACGCACGTCCGAAAATCCTGATGAGGTGCTGGTGGAATTTCTTCAAAGCACATATGAAGCTGCGGCGAATCTGAGCAATTGGGACCGATCCTCCTTGGAGAGGAGTACGCTCCGAGAACACGTCTGAGCATTGCCCATATATATGGCAAGCTCTCCAAAGGCAAATCACTTATAAAGGGTCGTTACTTTTAAAGAGCTGCGTTACTCTCCGATCCTATCGGTTATGGGTGCAAGGCTTTTGAGAATTAGTCTAGGATACAAAAGGGCGCAGATTGTGCGCCCTTGCAGAATTACTGAAGTGAATTTCAAAATTCGCTCGGGATTTTATAGGTAAGCTTATTCTTCAAAAGCCCGAGCGTAACCTGGTTCCGAACTGTCCTCTCGCCATGGGCCTCCCCTGAGAGACTGTTCGTCCCTGAGTTTTTCGTAATGATCGAACTCTTCCTGGCATTTCACGCATAATTTCGCCGCTGGGAAAAGTCTGAGGCGCTGTTCAGGAATCGGCTCGCCACACTCGTCACAAATTCCGTATTCGCCGTGCTTAATTCTCTCCAACGCTTCTTCGATCTCTTTGATTTGCCTGTGTTGGCGCATCGAGATCCTCGCGTCCAATTCCCTGGAGATCTCTCCTGTAGCCAAATCGATTTCGTCTCCCTTTTCTATTGCATCGATGCTTCTTTCAACCTTCATGGACGCCAGCTGATCCAGCAGCACCTGCCTCGGATTAAATGCGCCGGCAGGTCTAGTTGGCTTTTTTACTTCCTCGACAAGTTTAACGGGTTCCTCTGCTTTGGGTTTTTTTCTGGATGCAACTCGTTTCAAGGCGTCGTGGTCGATTATCCGATAATAATTCTTTCCATCTTCTACTTTTCTTTCAATCTGGCCCTTATTCACTTTGCCTCTGACACTATTCGGAACTATGCCCAAAGCTTCCGATATTTCTTCACGGGTCATCCACATGATGATTCGCTCCTTATAATGGCCTTCGTCCAGGTTAAATAATCATTCGCATGCCTCGGGGCAAGAGTCCAAAATCCAAATAATGTAAATATTGCCCAACAGCTGGCCTGCTTCACAGCTGTATAACGGCAATAACTGCTTGCGCCGAAGAGCTTGACAAAATTCCAAAAATGAGCTTTGAAATTCGTCAGACCTCAGTGATCTTTTTCCCCCTCTTCATTCGAAACTGCGCGCTGGGGGCGCGATTCAGGCGCGCGTATGTACGCGTCTTCAGCAAAACTGTCAATCTTTTTCTGCGCGGCAGAAGCAAATAAGCGAAAAGAATTCCTTATTTTTTACTTCAATCGAAGCCTCAGTAAGATCTGACGCAGAAAACTAACCGCGGTGGGCCGTCATGAAACTTTGTAGTTCTAATTGCTCCCGCTGATGAATTGTATAAATATTTATTGAGGAGTGTATTCCGATTTATGCGAGATTTCGTGTTGGCCAGAAAAAAGATGGTCGAAGAACAGCTCGAACGGCGAGGTATCCGAGACGATCGAGTGCTCGCAGCTATGCGGGAGGTCCCGCGCCATTTATTCGTAGCTGAGCCGATGCAAGCTGAAGCATATGATGACAATCCTCTGCCTATAGGTGAGGGTCAAACTATAAGCCAACCCTACATGGTGGCGGTTATGACGGAACTGCTGCAACTCCAGGGGGCGGAAATAGTTCTGGAGATCGGCACAGGATCCGGATATCAGGCTGCTGTGCTGAGTAAGCTTTGCAAATGGGTCTATACCGTGGAACGAATTCAGAGCCTGTCGGAACGTGCTGAACTTATAATGAAAAACTATGGTTATAGTAATATAACATTTATTGTGGGGGACGGCACTGAAGGCTGGCCTGCGGCAGCCCCTTACGACGGCATAATAGTCACGGCCGGGGCTCCGAGGATACCTGACACTTTTATAAAACAGCTCCGGTTGGGCGGAAGACTCGTAATCCCGGTGGGTGATCGATTCTCTCAAACCTTGAAAAGAGTAATCAAAACCGAAGAAGGAACAGCAATCGAGAACCACACCGGATGCCGCTTTGTGGATCTGATTGGCAGGTGGGGCTGGTTTGTGGCTTAAAAAAGCCATCCAAGTTCGAATTGCTGCCGCCCTTTATTTCCGCGGCCTGGAATCATAGGTCCGGTTAAAGCATGTTATTGGATCAATATTAAACTATGAATATTTCATCCTTGTTCCAACGCCTTCAAGATTCAAATCTTGCTCATCTTGAGATTAAATCACCTTTCACAATCCCGTCCGGCATTGTCACTACCGTACCGTCAGTTATCGCCCGAATCGCTCGAGACGTGCCGCAAATAGGTTTCTTGACGACCAAAACCCTCAGCCTCTCTCCGAGATCCGGGTACCGCGAACCTGTGCTTCACGAATATTATCCAGGCTGCTTTGTCAATGCGGTAGGACTGGCAAATCCAGGAGCCGAGAGTTTCCTGGAAACCATGAAACCATTGTTACCTCTGCAGGACAGCAAGCCGCTGTTTGTCTCAATCATGGGCGCAGATCCGGAAGAATTCCTGGAATGCGCACGAATATTGGATCCAATCGCAGACGCATTTGAGCTGAATTTATCATGTCCTCATGTAAAAGGCGCCGGACAGTCCGTAGGATCGGATCCACATTCGGTAAGGTCAATTATCAGACTTCTCAAGAAACATCTTAATAAACCGATCATTCCTAAACTGTCTCCGAATCTGGGAGATATTGGAGGCATGTCGAAATTGTGTGAGGCTGCAGGGGCCGATGCTCTTTCCTTGATTAATACTGTCGGCCCGGGAATTGCGGTGGATTCTCAAGGTCAACCGATCCTCAGCAATGTTATCGGGGGACTATCAGGCGCCGGGATTTTGCCCGTCGGATTGAAAGCTGTTAGAGAAGCAGCGTCACTCATCAAAATACCGATAATTGCTTCGGGGGGAATATGTTCAGCGCAAGATGTCATTGCTTACAAATCGGCAGGAGCCGACCTTTTTTGCAGTAGGGTCCGCATTGGCAGGGATGACCACATCGCTCATAGCAGGTTTCTTCGAAGACCTTATAGATGAACTGGAACAGGGGCAAAGCGATCAATCTGCCCGAGGATTGCCTATTCAGCCCCTGACGGATTACTTCAGGACTACAGTTGTGGACAACAGAACTATCGGAGCGGGCATTTTTATGCTCAGACTCAAGGAGGGTCCGAGTTGTCCGCCGGGTCGCTTCTTCTTTCTTCGCTTACCCGGTGTGGGAGAAAAGCCTTTTTCACCCATGTTCGATATGGAGCCCGTATACCTCGTCCGCAATGTGGGTCCTTTCACAGCGGCCCTGGAGCGCTTGAAGCCCGGGGATCCTGTTGATATGAGAGGACCTTACGGCAAAGGTTTTCCGCCTCCGGAAGAAGGCAGGCCTCTGATTCTAATCGGTGGAGGCACGGGCGCAGCTCCCATCATTCTGGCCGGAACATTTTTCAGGAAAAGCGTTTCAAAAGCATTTTTCGGATTTTCCGCCGAGATGGCGAAAAGTTTTGAGGAGCAAATCGTGACCCGTATTCCCGGCTCGCAGATCGTCAGCGATCCTCCTGGAAAAATCGGCGAGATTGTCAGGGCACTGGAGTCCGACCTGGTTGCGAACCCCGCTTTGTATCGAGATTGTGCCGCGTTCGTGTGCGGCCCGAGACCGATGATGAGCGCAGTAATCGACGCTCTGAGGCAATATTCCCCCAAGGGAGGCATCCATCTCGCCCGAGAGGATGTAATGAGGTGCGGTATAGGTATTTGCGGCAGCTGCGGGACAGAGAATGGCTGGAGATCCTGCGTAGATGGTCCTGTAATGCGCCACGACTAAGAAAAGATAGGGTACCTGGCGGCCGAATTCATGATCGATAAAATACAGTCACAAGACCGCTGTCTTTTTTCTCTGAAAAATTATTGACTTCGTACATTTGTATTTGCTAATTGTAATATTTAAATAAAGCAAGAAACTCGAGTGAGCCACCTGTTAGTTGGAGAATTGCGCACATCATACTTAGTATCTTAGTTGTGGGACACCAATTCAGTACAGACTTGTAAAGACAGACCCTCACTACCATATGAATATGCATGAATTAGCTGTTATTCCGGCCGCTGCGGATTGCTGATCGCCAATTCGAATAAGGAAGGAGATTTCATGAAGCGGGAAATCTGGATAGTTATGATTTTACTGATACTTGCTAGCGTTACAATGACTCTGATGTCAGTATCTGTTGCGGATGCCGGTAAATTGGAAGAGGCCATCGCCCAAACGCCGCAAGGTATAGGTAAAGGGGAAATCGATCCAAAAGCAGAGCCTGGTTTTATGGGTATTCCCGGGGCGGTTAAACCATCATGGATTCTAGGAATAATTTGGGGCATTTGGGTCGGTTGGATCTTTTCCACGGTCGGAGCTTTCGGCGGAATTATGGCCGGAGTAGGGCATATATCCGTTTTTGGTCTCGGCGACTATGCAGATTCATTCAAGACAACCAACTCCACCTTGGGCAAGTTGCTCACGGACTCTATTCGAACGAGCAATCAATACCTGGTCGGCTTTTCCGGCTTAATCTCTTCGGCAACATATTATCGAATGGGTAGGATTGTCCTGCCTCTGGGAATATGTCTTGCGCTAGGTAGCATAGCTGCGGGCCAATTAATTCCTTACTTAACCGCTGGAAAAATAGACCTCAAGTCGTATCAGGGTTTTTTTGGCCTTACCGTTCTCGTCATCGGCGCGTTCCTGTTATACGAAACCACGCCTCAAGGTCAACGAAGGAAAAAGGATGCCAAGGCCGCGGCAGAGGCCTTTGAACGCGAGCACATTAGGAAGGCGGCTGCCTCAGCTAATCCGGCGGAACCGGAAATAGCCGGAGGAGTTCATTTGAAAGAGTTTGGCATTGGACGCATCTCATTCACCTTCTATGGGGTTGAATTCGGCTTCAATCCAATCTTGGCCCTAGTCGGTGGGTTTGTCATCAACTGCATCTCTTCTTTCATTGGCGTGGGCGGCGGTTTTCTTTATGTACCGTTTCTCACCTCGATCGTGGGATTGCCGATGTACATTGTTGCCGGCACGTCAGCCTTGGCTGTTTTGGTGGGAATGATCTCGTCAATTTACGGCTACATGTTCCGCCAAGGGATTCCGGTGGATCTCGTGTTCATCGGCACGGAACTGATTGGGATCTTCGTCGGTTCTATTTTAGGGCCGATTACTTCAAAGAAGATACCTGATATCTGGCTGAAAAGAATATTTGTCGTGTTGGCCTTGTATGTGGGAATTGGCTACACCTTTAAGGGCTTCTGGCATATTGCAGTTTTTCCGGGACTATAATGGACCCGGCATCGCGGTTTAGGCGGCTGGGTTGGGACGTTGACACATTGATTAGCGATCGCCTGCTTCCAACTCCGGAGATATAAATGGATCGGCAAAAATGAATCCTGTGTACTTGTTCTTCGATCCGTATCTAATATGGTTCTATCGAATCACAGGCTGGAGCTTTCTCGACTTTTTAATCGGCACATTCATCCTCTGTACGATCGCCACAGTGATTGGGGAACTCACCATCTCGGTGGTGTTCTTGATCAACAGAAAGTACATTTCCGTTGTAACTGAAGAAGTTGCTCGTTATCAGGATCTTGCAGGCAAAGCGGCGTCATCGGGCACTAATGCTGTTTATGTGGCGTGTAACGATATGGCCAATGAAGCATTCGGCAAATCTTTTTTCATGCAAATCGCCATGTCCGCGGCTTCCCTTTGGCCTGTCTTTTTCGCCGTGGACTGGATGAGGTATCGATTCGACGACATTGAATTTCAACTGTTATTCACGGATAATAATGTTGGGTTCCTGTGTGTCTTCATCGCCTTGTACGCCGCTGCTCGATTAATCTTCGGCAAGATTAAATACAAATTGCCGTATTTCAGGAATATACGCGCTATTTTGGATAATTGTAAACCGAGCGTATGTGACCGGATGATATCAGATGAAGCGACAGCTGCTTCGAATTCGAACACCGGAAAATAACTAACTGAACATTTAAGATAATTCCTTGAGGTGAGTTCAAATGTCGGAAAGAAACAAACAAACAGTGTACAGCGTTTGCGCGATGTGCACTGTACGCTGCCCCATCGAAGTTGAAGTCGAAAATGGGGAAGTAAAACATATCTGGGGGAATCCACATCTTCTTGGAGGTCGTTATCTCTGTCCCAGAGGGGCCGCGGGGAAAGTATTCCAGAGCGACAGCGAACGAATCCGGCATCCCATGATCCGAAATGGAGAGAGGGGTTCGGGAAAATGGAAGAAAGCAAGCTGGGATGAAGCGCTTGATTATATAGCGGATAAACTGAAGAAGGTTATCAGTAATTACGGACCTGAAAGTATTGTACTGGGCGACAGGGGAGGCCCGTTCACAGACTTACAAAAGACATTTATTAAGGCGCTCGGTTCGCCCAATTATTTCAATCATCATGCGTCCTGTTCTAGTAGTGTTCATAACGCGCATAACTCTCTGGCAGGCCATAGGCGAAATACGGTTGCCTATGATTACAAGAATTGCAAATACATAATCCTTTACGGAAGAAACATCCTCGAAGCGATCGGGACCAAAGAAGCCAAGGACTTCATTGACGGACTGCAAGCCGGCATGAAATTCATCCATCTGGATGTGCGTTGGAACTACACCGCGGCAAAAGCGCATCGCTTCTTCATGCTCAAACCTGGGACCGATTACGCCTTTAACCTTGGTCTCATCAACGTAATCCTGGCCGAAGGTTTGTACGACAAAGAATTTGTAGAGCGCTGGGTGATTGGGCTCGATGAGCTGAAAAAATTCGTAGAGCCATATACACCCGAATGGGCCTCGATAGAGACAGGGATTCCGGCCAAGGAAATAAAGGCGATTGCCTACGAAGCCTCTGAGGCAAAACCGTCGGTCATTTTTCACCCCGGTTGGATGACTGCATGGACGGAAAACGACTATTACTTTCGAAGGTCCATTTACATTCTCCAGGCGCTCATGGGTGGATACGAGTCCAAAGGGGGCTACCTTTTCTTTAAAGGAGAGGCTGCCGCAGGTCACAAGCCGGTGAAGATGCTTCAGGCAGCCGCGCCGAAGCCGGAGAAGGAGCGATTTGACGGCGTCGGCTCAAAACACAAACACTTGTCGGCGGATTATGGCATGGCTCAGATGCTGCCTTACGCCATCCTGAACGAAGATCCCTATCCGGTAAAGGCATTCTTCTGTTACAGATACGATCCGCTGTCGTCCCTTCCGGATCCCGAGCTTTTCCAACAGAGCCTCAGCAAACTTGACCTTCTGGTAAGCATTGACGTGAACTATAGCCACACGGGTTGGTACTCGGACGTCATATTGCCGGAATGCACGTACCTGGAACGGACCGATCCTGTAATTTCTAAGAATGGTCCCAAACCGGCCATCTGGATTCGAAGGCAGGCTGTGGAACCCAAATTCGACAGCAAACCTAAATGGTGGATATTCAAACAATTGGCCGAGCGTATGGGGGTTGCGAAATATTTCCCCTACGAAACCATTGAAGACTTGATCAAGTATCAACTTCAGGATACGGGCTTTAGCTTGGAGGATTTGGACGCCAAAGGTTACATTGAGCTGTCCAAAGAGCAAATCCTGTGGGACCGAAAAACCGGCCTTAAGTTCAATACCCCATCGGGCAAGTTCGAAATGGTCTCGAGCATGCTCGAAGATAACGGGAAGCCATCATTCCCGCCGTACACCAGTCCTCAATCTCCTCCTGACGGCCAATTCAGGCTCGTGACGGGTAAGATCGCTACTCACACACAGGGCACTTCCCTGAACAATTCTTTGCTCAATGAAGTTCAACCCGAAAATACTCTCTGGATCAATTCCGGCAAGGCTAAGAAGCTGGGAATCAAGACCGGCGATCTGGTGGAGGTCTCGGCAGGAGGAGTTGCCCATACTATAAAGGCAGACGTGACTGATTTTATTCACCCGGAAGCAGTCTTTACTCTGCACGGCTATGGTCGAGAAATACCACTCCAGACCAGGTGCTATAAAAAGGGAATGAGAGACAACACACTCATGAAGGGGCTGCTCAAAATGACCATTGGGGGCAATTGTCCTATGACGGATTGCTTCGTGACAGTAAAGAAGGCGTCTTAGGATTTTGGCGAAGGAGTTTCACCATGAGCGATCATTACATATACCAGGATCAGAATAGATGCATAGGCTGCCGAGCATGCGAGATGCACTGCAAGACCAAGAATGACGTTCCGGTAGGCCCTAGTTTTTGCAAGATAATTCCGGTCGGCCCTCAAGTGAAGGGGGGTGTTCCCAGGATTCAATTTATTTTTATGCCCTGTTTTCACTGCGAAAGCCCATGGTGCGTTTCAGCTTGCCCGACAGGCGCGATGCAGAAGCGCCCATCGGACGGCATTGTCTTTGTGGAAGCTTCCTTGTGCATCGGCTGTAAAGCCTGCATCACTGCCTGCCCTTGGGGTGCTCCACAATGGAATAAGGAGACCGGGAAGGCCTTCAAATGTGATTACTGCAAAGACAGAGTCGACGAGGGCCTTTTACCCGCGTGCGTCACGGGATGTACCACCGAGGCGCTTAAATGGGTGGATCCTGCTGAATCATCGGAAGTGAGACGCGAACGCTTCGCACGGTCTATCGCAAAGGATACGCCATACCCATAGTTCAGACTGGAAGACGTGTAGTAATTCATTATTAGGAATTTTTCAGGAAGGTCCTGACAGGCCCTTTTTATAAGAAAGGCGCCCCGGAAACTTCCTGAAACTAATTTTCCCCTACGATAACCAGGAGCCATATGTCTGTTAATCCTTTATTTTCACCAGGGCCTGGCGCGGACAAGAATCGAGTTGTTTATGATGAGGAGGGCCTGAAGCATGAGTCCTCCGCTCCATGCCAACTAAATTGCCCAGCCGGAATAGACATTCCCTCGTACATCGCTCTGATCGGTCTCGGACGTTACGATGAGGCCATCGAGATAATCAGAAAAGATAATCCATTTCCGTGGGTGTGCGGCCTGATTTGCCCGAATCCATGCGAATCCTGGTGCCAGCGCCGATACTTGGACAAACCTCTCTGCATCAAGGATCTTAAAGGTCTGGCGGCCAAGATGGTGATGGAAAAGCATCGAGGATATAAAATTCCCGAGCCCAAAAATCAATACGAGGAAAAAGTCGCTGTCATAGGTTCCGGACCCGCGGGTTTGACGGCCGCATATTTTCTGGCGTGGGAAGGATACCCAGTTACTGTTTTTGAGGCAATGCCCGAGCCTGGCGGCTTGCTCATAGCGGGTATTCCGGAATTTCGACTGCCACGGCATGTAGTTCACCGAGAAATCGAGGCCATTCGTGAAATGGGCGTGGAGTTCGCAGTGAATACGCCGGTAGGCAAAGATCTAACCCTGGATCACCTGAGGTCGCAGGGATATAAGGCGTTTTTCATCGGGATAGGCGCCTGGCAAAGCTTTAGATTGGGTATTGAAGGGGAAGATGACTATCCATCAGTAATTACGGCATTGGATTTTCTGAAGGGAGTGGCTTTCGGAAATCGCTCGAAACCCGCTGATAGCGTTGCAATAGTCGGAGGGGGTAATGCCGCTGTTGACGCGGCGAGGGCATGTGTCCGCCTGGGTTGTAAATCCGTAAGCATAGTTTATCGACGCACCAGGTCCGAGATGCCGGCTCACTTCGAAGAAATCATTCAGATGGCCGAAGAGGGAATCCACATCCATCAATTAACGATTCCCGCTCGTGTCCTTGGCAGCAACGGAAAAGTTCAGTCTCTGGAATGCATTATGGCCAGCCTCGGGGAGCCTGACGACAGTGGTAGGCGACGCCCTGTTCCTATCCCTGATTCGACTTACAAGATGCCGGTGGAGGGCATAATTTCAGCCATTGGTCAGAAACCTGCTCTTGGCGATTTTCCAGGATTGGGCCGGCTCGAAATAACAAGAAAAGAGACCATAAGTGTGGCCGTAAACTCACAGCGGACCAATATACCGGATGTTTTCGCAGGGGGTGACGCAGTAACCGGGCCTGCAACTGTGGTCCAGGCCATAGGCGCCGGTAAACGAGCGGCGATGGCCATGCATTCCTATCTTAGGAATCAGCCTTTTTCCGAGAAGACGGTGCCAAAACCAAGAACTATGGTGGCCCCTGTCGCCATGGATTACCATGAGAAAGCGTTCATACAGCGCCAAGAAATACCGCTCATAGATCTGGAGAAGCGAGTCAACACCTTCGACCAAGTCGAGCTGGGCTTGGACGAGATTGCGGCGCGTGAGGAGGCCAAAAGGTGCATGCGCTGCGATATTTGCGAACGCTGCGGGCAATGCGTAGAAGTCTGTAGTGAGCGACTCGGAGTCTCAGCTATAAAATTCTATCACGCCGGCGAAAGTTCGCTAATTCTGAAAGATTATGTGCGAAGTCTGCCAAAATGCATAGGTTGCGGCGCGTGCGTAAGCATCTGCCCTACCGGGGCTTTACAGATGCAAGATCGCGACGGAGAGCGCCTTATCCTGATGTCAGGGACGGTCATCAATCGGATAAAAATGGAAAGATGCGAAGGATGTGGAGTCTATTATGTGCCGACCATTCTGTTAAAGCACGTGGCCAAACTCATCGAAGCGCCTGAAGAAGCTTTCGACCAAAAATTATGTCCCGAGTGCAAGAGGATCGCCAGAGCCGCACGGATTGCCGGGAGCGCTCCGGATTTCAGCCGCATAAGGCCATCCGACGTGTCTGTTTATTGATCCACTCAAGATACAGCTGCCTCTACCTTGCCGGATAGAGATCGAGATACTGAGTGGATCAGTCCTACAAAGGTGATTCCCCATGCTAATAATGCTATGTAAATGAAATACCGCGGGATTTCCATCAAGAACTCCAGGCCCATAACCTTAGATAGGTGAATCGTGCAGGTCGTGTACATTCCCAGCGGGAACACAGCGCTCCAGTATTCGGCCGAATATGCAAATGCGACACGGCGAACGAAATATCTCCAGACACTCAGTACCACTAAAAGTGGTATCCACCAGGTAGCCGTAATCCAACAAAAAAAGGTGAGCCCCAGTACAAAAGGCCTGAACGGCACCAGGAATGGAATTGCTTGATCGATTTCCAGGAGACTCGTTCCTGCGAGAGTTGTAATGGCCACCGCCCCCATATTAATCCAGTAACGGGGCGTCAGGTCTTTAGGTGACAGCTCGTAGAACAAAAGCCGCATGAAAATTAAGATTATTACTATTACATAAAATATGCCCCCTAGCATAAAAAAGCCCAACGCAAGAAATGCAAGTTCATCTTGATAATTTGCAAAATATGAGACTAGGAGGCTGCCGAGTACGGATATTGATTCCGTACTCACTGTTGCAAGCAGCCATATTCCGTTAATCGCTTCTGCAAAACCGGGTTTGGCTGCACGAATCGCAAGCGCTGTAAATATAGTGTAGATGAGTAAGAGCCAGAGACCTAGTCCTAGAAACAGGAGTGAAAGGCCGATACGAGGATTCTGATTGAGTAGGACGAATTGAGTCCCCAGAATACAGGTCCCTGCCACAATCGTAAGATAACCAACACCCCTCGCATGATTGCTCATATCCGAAACAAATCGCTCATACCAAAATAATAGACGTGCAAGAAACAGCGCCCATAAATTCACGTACACTATGATATTGAGCCAAAACAAGCTGATCGAAATCGTTTCGTGACCCAGCAGATGCGAAGCAATTGAAACAATCCCCGTGGCCATCACCATGGCAAAATAAGCAGGTGACAGATCGGCTATTGAGGAAGAGATAGCGAGATTTCTCAAGTAATCTCCACGACTCGGCGCCTGAATAAAATAAATCTCCTGACTAAATACGTGATCGGGACACTCCAGATATGGACAAGCCGAGTAAATGGAGAAAATCCAAGAAGGGTCAAGGCTGCGAGTATGTGAACCTTATAGGTCCAAGGGACATGGCGCATTAATTCCTGGTCAGGACTAAAGGTGACTATGCTGCGAATCCACGGAGCAATCGTGTGTACCACGTCATAACGCATGAAGAACGCATCGAATGTTCCCCACCCCACGACGAACAAAAGAAGCGCAACCACCAGAATGTCATTTAGAGATGACGTCACAACTATCCGTGGTTTAATGAGGCGTCGCGCAAGCAGCAAAATGAGCCCTGTAAAAGCCATTGTCCCAATGACCATGCCTACTGAGATAGCGGCGATTTCATGGATGCGGGTTGTTATCCCGAATTTATCGAGGAACCATTGGGGCGTCAACAATCCGAAAAAATGTCCGAAAAAAGTGAATATAATGCCCCAATGAAAAATGAGAATTCCTATTCTCAGACTGCCTTTATCCAATAACTCACTTGATTTTGAATTCCAGCGGAAAGGGTCGACAATGTAGCGGTAACTATGTCCGACGACGAATAGGGTCAGCATGAGATAAGGATAAACCAGGAAGGCGATGATGTTGAAGGACCACATTATCAGTCTCCTGCGCATCCATTCCCGCGAGTTAAGTTGTAAACCAATCGAACCAGGCAAGCATAAGGATTTCCCTGAGCTTCCAGCCGGCTTGCCAGCAGCTCTATTTCCCCTGAATAGGGTTTCAAAAGCTGATTCTTTCCAGGAATAGGATGCTGGTGCACGAATTCAAGCATAAGGGGTAAATAGTCAGGCAGATAAGTGTTGGCGATTTCTAATCCGGCTGAATTATAGAGCTGATTCAATCTTACCAGGGCATGCCCACGGTCCTGAGTATTGCCGCATTTGTGGAAGCTCAGATTCAGACACGTTTCAGCCCTCAAATCGAATGTTTCTGTGTAGATCTCTTGCAACCGGAGGAGAGGAGTCGATTTAACGTAAGCCGAAAAATTGTTGCAAGCTGATCGTGCGGCATCACTGGAAAATTTTTGAATCGCATTCTGCAATTGCTCTACATATGCGCCAAAATGCTGATCCGGAAATTGGAGCAAAATTGAAAGCACTTTGAAGATGCTATCTACAGAATTCGGGTTCATAATGTGCCGCTCCTCTCAATAAATTGTAATTTTGACTCGTAGATTCCCGTTTTATTTTTCATAGTCCTGAGTTGTAATGCCCACTACACCTCGTGAGGCGAAGACATTTTCGGCTAATTCTCTCTTCACAGTCGGCACCACAAATCTTTCTTTAAATTTGGATATAGCAAGCAACCGATACATCTCTTGCGCCATGGATTCATTCATTCCTGTTTGTTCCAAAACCTCCAAATCCGCGGAGTTATCGATGCGGAGAGATCTCATATAGCTGCGCAAAGCAACAAGCCTCCTGAGCGCCGAACGGACGGGAGCCTCATCTCCTGCTGTGAGCAGATTTGCTAAATATTTTATAGGAATTCGCATAAGGTTAATGTCGTCAGGTTTTTCGATACTCTGCTCAATTCCGTGCATTAATGGGCTTAATGGAGGCACATACCATACCATCGGAAGCGTACGAAATTCGGGGTGCGGCGGGAAAGCCAATTTCCATTCCACAGCAAGCTTGTAAACAGGAGATCGTTGTGCGGCTGATATGAAATTATCCGGGATTTTCTGCGCTACTGCCTCTGATAATATTTCAGGATCATTAGGATCCAAGAACATGTCCACGTGAGAACGATACACTTCAGCACCGTTGGCTTGTGATGCCGCATACTTGATTCTATCCGCATCGTACAGGAGCACCCCTACCAATCTAATGCGGCCGACACAGGTTTCGGCACACAGCGTGGTCATTCCACTCTCGATTCGAGGATAGCAAAACAGGCATTTTTCGGATCTTCCGGACTTCCAATTGAAGTAGACCTTTTTGTAAGGACAACCGGAGACACAATAGCGCCACCCACGACAGCGCTCTTGATCAACAAGCACAATTCCATCTTCATCTCGCTTGTAAAGCGCGCCTGAAGGGCAAGATGCGACACAACTCGGATTCAGGCAGTGCTCGCAAAGGCGCGGGAGCCAAAACATGAAGGCATTTTCGAATTTGAGATATCTTTCATGATCGAGATTATGAAAATTCACGTCATGCGGTGCCGTTACCGTGGCGCCGGCCAGGTCGTCCTCCCAATTTGGACCCCAGTTTATTTCTAAGCTTTCTCCGGTAATAAGGTCTTTTGATCTAGCTGCCGGTTGATGTTCTTGCAAAGGGCTGTTGGTAAGTTTTTCGTATTCGTACGTCCATGGAGCATAGTAATCATCTAGTCGAGGAAGATCCGGATTATGAAAAATTTTGATGAATTTTCTAAAACGCCCTCCCGCTCGAAGGCACAGTTTGCCGTCTTCCAGCAACCAACCGCCTCTATTCAATTCTTGATTTTCCCATTTTTTCGGATATCCGATACCCGGTTTGGTCTCCACATCGTTGAACCACATGTATTCGGCGCCAGGGCGGTTGGTCCAGGTGTGTTTGCACGGGATGCTGCACGTATGACATCCGAGGCATTTGTCAAGATTCAGTACCATCGCCATTTGGGCTTTAATCCGCATACCAGAGCACCTCCTTGGCTTTGCGCACCACAATTACCGTATCTCGCTGTGACCCGGTAGGACCGTAATAATTAAACCCATAGCTGAGATGAGCATAGCCTCCTATCATGTGAGTAGGTTTGACCATAATTCTTGTGACGCTGTTATGGCCTCCTCCAGTTTCGTTGGTGATTGGCGAGCCGGGCGTATCATATGTCCTTTCCTCAGCGTGATACATGAAGGTCTTTCCCCTGGGGATACGGTGGCTGACAATAGCCCGCGCGAGCACCAAACCATTCACATTGAAACACTCCAGCCAATCGTTATCATTCACATCAATTGATTCGGCATCTTCATTATTTATCCAGATTACTTTTCCGCCCCGGAAAAGCGTCAGCATCTCCAAGGTATCCGCATACGTGGAATGTATCGACCATTTTGAATGCGGGGTTAAGTAATTGAGGACGATCTGCTTGCCACCGGCCAATCCTGCATCTGTCTCGCCCATCGCCTTGAAATCCAAAGGCGGCCGGAACAGCGGCAAAGCCTCCCCAAACATCAGCATCCATTCGTGGTCCTGATAGAACTGTGCCCGGCCTGTAAGGGTTCGAAACGGCAATTTTTGTTCAATATTGATAACGAAAGCGGAATAACGACGATCCTCCGCATCGAGTCCACTCCAGACTGGAGACGTTATTACTTTGCGAGGTTGAGTAGTTAAATCTGCAAAATTCAGCTTTTCGCCTTGTCTAGGGGAGCTTAAATGTCTTAGATCAAGCCCGGACCATTTCTCAACGATTCCCCATGCCTTAACGGCCACGCTCCCATTGGTTTCAGGGGCCAATGTCAGAATGGCTTCAGCGACTTGTTGATTCGAGTCCAATTCCGGCATGCCTCGTGTCAAACCGGGAGCTTTAACCGTTCCGAGCTTCATTTTAAGCTCTTCATATTCATCGGCAGCTGACCATAAAACGCCCTTTGCTCCGATGGGCATTTTTGTAAGCAGTGGTCCAAGGGCGGTCATCATTTTATAGGTGTTCGGGTAATCCCGATTTACCACGGTTAGCGAAGGCATAGTTTTTCCCGGGATTGGCTCGACCTCACCCTTTTTCCAATCCTTGACCCTCGGCTGAGCTATTTCACCAGGGGAATCGTGAAGCAGCGGAACCGCCACTATATCTTTGCGTCTGCCCAGATGAATTTCCGCCAGTTCAGAAAATTTCTTGGCTATGGCTTTGAACTGATTCCAGTCGGTCTTGGTCTCCCAGAGCGGGTCTACTGCGGGATTGAAAGTATGGATGAACGGGTGCAAATCCGTAGTGCTAAGGTCATGAGTTTCGTACCAACTGGCGGCGGGCAGCGCCACGTCTGCATACAAGGCGCTGGTTGACATACGAAAATCAGTGGTGACCAGGAGATCCAACTTGCCTTCGTTACTCATTTCGTTCTTGGAAACTTCTTTGGTCTGAATAGAGCTTTCTGAACCGAACACGGAATTGTGCGTACCCAAGAGATGCTTAAGAAAATGTTCCTGGCCTTTTCCGCTCGCGCCCAAAACGTTTCCACGCCAAAAGAACATCACTCTTGGAAAATTTTCAGGGGCATCCGGGTTTTCAATAGCGAAATTGATTTCGTCATTTTTTAGCTTCGTTACAGTATCGGCGACAATTTCTTCATCTGTTTTGGCGCCGTTATCCGTTGCATTTTTGCAGATATCGAGAGGATTGCGGTCAAAATGCGGACATGATGGAAGCCAGCCTAATCGGGCAGAAATTGCGTTGTAATCCGCGGGATGGCTCGGCAAATCCGGGGGAGCCAATGGTGAGACTATCTTCTTAATATCCAAGGGATCGTATAGCCATTGGCCGGTGGCAAAATAAAAAAAAGAGGTGCCATTCTGTTGCCTGACCGGTCTGACCCAATCCGAGGCAAACGCGAGAGCGGCCCAACCTGCAATAGGCCTAACCTTTTCCTGACCCGTGTAATGGGCCCAACCGCCACCGTTTACGCCTTGACATCCGCAGAGCTCAGTTAAATTCAAGATGCTCCGGTAAATCATGTCGCTGTGGAACCAGTGATTCGAGCCGGAACCCAGGAGGATCATGGATTTTCCGCGCGTTTTTTCCGCATTTTCTGCAAATTCACGAGCCACGCGAATAGCATCGGCCCTGGTTACGCCGGTGATACCTTCCTGCCATGCTGGACTATACGGCTTAGGATCATCGTAATCTTTTGGATTATCTCCCCCGTGGCCCCTGTCTATACCTAAATTCGAAGCCATAAGGTCGAATACGGTGGTCACTAGGATCTCCCGGTTTCCGACTTGAATTTTCTTGATCGGGACCGCGCCATTTTTCAATTTTGCGCCTTCAAAATCGAAAAACGGGAATTGTACGGAAACCCAGCCGTCGTTATCCGCGCCAAAGCTCAACAAGGGCTCAACTGCCTCATTAGTCATTGAATTCAGCGCATGTAGGTTCCAGCGGCCTTCTTCGTTCCAGCGAAAACCGATGCTCCCGTTGGGGACCACAAAACCGCTGCTCAGCGAGTCAAAATATAGGGTTTTCCATTCCGCGTTGTTGACACCATGACCAAGATCGGACGCACGAAGCAATCGGCCCGAAACGTACTGTTCATCTTTAGGATTTAGAATGACTGCAAAAGGGAGGTCCGTATACGTTTTGGCGTACGAGGTGAAATATTCACACTGCCGATCGATATAGAACTCCTTGAGGATCACGTGGGTCATGGCCATGGCAAGTGCGGAATCAGTGCCTGCCTTTGCCGGCAGCCATGTGTCAGCAAATTTGACGTATTCCGAGTAGTCCGGCGAAACCGCAGCCACCCTGGCCCCTCTGTATCTTGCTTCAGAATAAAAATGCGCATCGGGCGTGCGGGTCATAGGTACATTGGTTCCCCACACGATGAGGTAGGTGGATTCGTACCAGTCTGCGCTTTCGGGAACATCGGTTTGTTCACCCCAGGTTTGCGGTGAAGCTGGTGGCAAATCGGAATACCAGTCGTAAAAGCTCAGTATGGATCCCCCGATGAGCGAAAGAAACCTGGCACCGGATGTGTACCCGACCATGGACATGGCCGGTATCGGAGTGAACCCAAAAATTCGGTCCGGGCCATATTTCTTAATAGTGTAAATCAGGGAAGCGGCTATGAGGGTAACTGCTTCCTCATGTGATACCCTCACGAAACCGCCTTTGCCTCTCGCCTGCTGGATTGCCTTTCTTTTGATCGGATCTTCTATGATGCTCTGCCACGCTGCCACAGGATCCGAATTCGGTTTTGCGATTCCAGGTTGCCAAATGCCTGCTTCCGATCCCGAGTTAAATGCAGAGCGCCACATTTCAAGCAGGTTGGAGCGCACGTACGGGTATTTTAATCGAAGTGGGCTGTAAATATACCAGGAATAAGTGGCCCCCCTAGGGCAACCTCGAGGTTCATGATCCGGGAAATCAGGCCCGCATGATGGATAATCGACTGCCTGTAGCTCCGAGATGATGATTCCGTCCTTTACATAGACTTCCCAAGAGCAAGATCCCGTACAGTTCACTCCATGAGTGGAGCGGACCTTTTTGTCGTACTGCCATCGTCGGCGATAAAAGTCTTCCCAATCGCGTTTTCCACAACGAATCTCGGCCCAATTTTCGGCAATCTTTTCTGTCCGGCAGGATTGCTTTTCGCGAGGACGAAAAAAATTAAGGGATGAAAGGAGATTCTCTCCGGGCATCAAATTTCCCCCTTGGTTGCAGTTGTCCATAATGACAATCGTGAATATCAAGTTGTTCCTGAGGATTTGAAAATAGTGATCTACGATAAATTTTGTTTGTTACGTTTTCAGCGCCTGAATGATGATCATTTGTATCGACACAAAGCGCTTGCGAGCGGAACGGAAACTTGGTAAACTGTTATAGTTTCCAGAGGGTACTGCACGACTCAACGGTGTTGGCAGAAATGAACCCCAAACCACGCAGAAAACCTAACCCGACAAGCTCGGGACAGTTGTCTTTGGACAAATTAACGCGGCAACACATTATTGACACGGCTCGACACCACTTCTTTGCCTTCGGTTTCCGGGCGGTCACTATGGACGACATTGCGGCAGAGCTTGCAATGAGCAAGAAGACGCTCTATTCGCATTTTCGAAGCAAGGCTGAATTATTGCAAGCTGCAGTCATTGACAAGCAGCAGGCAATCGAGGCCGATCTGAAGCGAATTACCTCTCAATCATCATCAGATTCTCTTGCTGCTATACAGCAGCTTCTAGCTAAGATGCAGCAGCATTTAGGAGAAATTCATCCGGCATTCATGCGGAATATACGAAGAGAAGCTCCCGAAATTTTTGAATCCGTTGAGATTCGCCGTCGAGACCTCATTCATCGCTATTTCAGTAAAATCCTTGCCCAAGGGCGCAAGGCGGGCATTATCCGCAAAGATATTCCGATCAGATTGATGATTGAAATCTGGCTGGGCGTGGTGCAAGCAATAATGAATCCTGAGAAATTGACTGAACTGGACCTAACGCCTGAGAAAGGCTTTTCTGCCATCATCTCGGTAATTTTTCAGGGTTTGATGACTGCGGAAGGGAGAGCGAAACTCTGACCACTTCTAACAGAAACCGTCGAATGACCCTACTTTGCATCGGCATCGCGTCTGGCCTCGCTTCTTGTTGGCGGCTGCGGTGGTCAGCCAACCAATCGAGTGCAGGGCTATGCTGAAGGAGAGTTCGTTTATGTTGCCTCACCACTCGCCGGTATCCTGGAAAAACTGTACGTTCAGCGTGGAAACCAGGTGAGCGCCGGCGATCTTCTTTTCGACCTCGACAATACACCCGAAAAAGCTGCAAGAGATGAAGCTCAACGCCGGCTGGCCCAAGCTCAGGCAAACTTGCAAGATGCTATAAAAGCCCGACGCCCATCGGAAATAGAATCGATCGAAGCTCAGCTTAAGCAAGCACGCGCGGCGCTAAGCTTTTCGGAGATAGAGTTCGTACGGCAACAGAAGCTTCTTGAATCCGGCGCGGTTTCCACACAAGCCTACGATCGCGCGCGGTCGACCCGTGACCAGGACCGAGAAAGGGTCGCACAACTCGAAGCCGATCTGCAAACAGCTAATCTCGGCTCCCGAACCGACCAGATCAAGGCAGCCGAGGAAAACGTGCGCGGCCCAGGAAGCAACGCTGGCCAGGGCAGAATGGGATCTCTCCCAAAAGCGGCAATCAGCGCCACAAGCCGGGGTGATTTTTGATACTCTGTTTCGCGAAGGAGAATGGGTGGCGGCGGGACGTCCAGTGGTCGCTTTATTGCCGCCGGAGAACATCAAAATTCGTGCGTTCGTGCCGGAGACACAGATCGGGACCATTCATTACGGAGACACCGTGCGGGTCACTGTGGATGGCGTGAAAGATCCGTTTATCGGCAAAGTCAGTTTTATTTCACCTCGTGCGGAATTCACTCCTCCCGTCATTTACAGCCAGGAAGCTCGTTCAAAATTGGTTTTCATGATCGAAGTGCGGTTTGATCCCGCAGTGTCGAAGAATCTGCATCCCGGGCAGCCGGTAGACGTTCAATTCGGTTCTTAAAATGTCTGACGATTATGCAATTGATGTCAAAGGAATGACCAAGCGTTTCGGCGATCTCACCGCAGTAAATCATATAGATCTACGGGTTCGCACAGGCGAGATCTGCGGTTTTCTTGGTCCGAACGGGAGCGGCAAAACAACATTTATTCGGATGCTTTGTGGTTTGCTTCGTGCTGATGAAGGTAGTGGAACCTGTCTTGACTATGACGTAATCACCGAAACAGAAGCCATCAAGCGTAAAGTCGGCTACATGACGCAGCGATTCAGTTTTTATGAAGATCTAAGTATTGCGGAAAATCTTGATTTTGTGGCTCGTATTTACTCCGTGGAGAACCGCGGCGATGCAGTGCATGAGAGTATTGAGCGACTCGGGCTAATGCAACGAAAGGATCAGTTAGCGGGTGAGCTTTCCGGAGGCTGGAAACAGAGGTTAGCTTTGGCCGCGTGCATGATCCATCGTCCGAAGCTGCTTTTGCTGGATGAACCGACAGCCGGGGTGGACCCGAAGGCACGCCGCGAATTTTGGGAAGAAATTCATGAACTTGCCGGCCAAGGACTTACTTTTTTGATAGCAACACACTACATGGATGAAGCCGAACGCTGTCATCGGCTCGCGTTCATTTTCAACGGGAATCTCTTAACACAGGGCACAGTGGATGAAGTTGTGGAGGGGGCAAACCTGACTACCTGGGCGGTCACAGGTCCGGATGTGCTCAAACTCGGAGAACGGCTCGGCGAAAATCCGGCTGTGGAGCAGGCAGCGCCTTTTGGCAATGCGCTGCACGTGAGCGGGGACGATCCTGAGGCATTGGAAAAGGCAATTGCTCCATTTCGAACCGAACAATACAAGTGGCGTCAAGTAGAGTCCGGACTCGAGGACGTCTTCATTCACCTCATGGAAAAAGCAAAGCGTAAATCGCAAAATGATTAGCGACAGATTTTCGCTCGAGCGGTTTTGGGCCATCGTCGTAAAAGAGTTTATCCAGATGCGCCGGGACCGTGTGACTTTCGGGATGATGATAGGCATCCCACTCTTGCAGCTCGTTCTTTTTGGCTATGCCATTAATGCCGACCCAAGGCACTTGCCCACAGCAGTGGTGCTGGCAGACAATGGGCCGCAAGGCCGCACTCTGCTATATGCAATTCAGAACAGCACTTATTTTGATCTCGTCCGTCAAGTAAAAACCGAAAAAGAAGCGCGTAAGGCCTTGGCTCGAAACGAAGTTCAGTTTGTAGTCAATATTCCGGAGAATTTCAGTCGAGATCTCCTGCGAGGCGACAACCCCGCGATTCTCGTTGAGGCGGACGCAACTGATCCGGGCACGACCGGGATAGCTTTAGGTTCGTTAACAACTCTTCTGAACACGGCCCTGCAGAATGATTTCAAGGGCCCGCTGGCATTCCTTTCCACCGCCACCGTTCCGATCGATTTACGCGTCCATGCCCTTTACAATCCCGAAGCAATTACTCAATACAATATAGTGCCCGGCCTACTTGGGGTTGTTCTAACCATGACCATGGTTATGATCACGGCGTTGGCCATCACGCGTGAACACGAGAGTGGAACTATGGAAAATCTGCTCTCGATGCCTACACATCCGGTCGAGGTATTGGTTGGTAAGATCATCCCTTATATTTTGGTTGGGTATATTCAGGTCACCCTTATTTTGGTAGCTGCTCACTTCTTGTTTGAAGTGCCTATCCTGGGAAGCCTGATCCTTCTGTATGGCGCCGCACTTTTCTTCATCGCCGCCAATCTGGCAGTCGGTGTGACGCTTTCCGCCATAGCCGAAAATCAGCGCCAAGCAATTCAGATGGGATTTTTCTTCTTTTTGCCGAACATATTGCTCTCCGGCTTTGCATTTCCCTTCCGAGGGATGCCGGTCTGGGCGCAATGGATTGGGGAAGTTTTGCCGCTGACCCATTTTCTGCGAATCGTGCGAGGCATCCTGTTGAAGGGAAATGGTGTGAGCGATATTGTGCCGGAGATTTGGCCGATTCTGCTTTTTACTGCTGTGGCGCTGATGATCGGTGTAAAAAGATACCGGCAAACATTGGATTAGAAGCGTTCAATCTTTCAGTCATCGTTGTTTCTTAGTTACGCTCCCTAGATACGCAGGTTTAATCCGAGCAGTATCAGTTGCTTACCAATGATCTGAATGAACTAACCCCTTTTGCTTTGAGATCTCTTACCAGATTGTCAGCTTCTCTTTCCGATTGAAAACTTCCTAAATAAAGCCGGTAAACTATCCCCGCTTTCGGCATAGCTGCGGGTCGAAGAAGAGTCTTGTACCCTAGCGATTTCCAATGGAGCGCCTGCTCTTCGGCCATCTGAGGATTGGTAAAAGCGCCCACTTGGACGGTATATCGTCTTCGGAGACTTGTCTGACGGTTGTGAACTTTTCTGCGCCTGGGATTCCGCAGATTTTTTGCTGCCCGTCTTTTTCGCGGCTGAACTCGGCTCCGGTTGCACGCTCGATTTCGGGGCTTGCAAAGCCTCCATAAACTTCCGAGAATCGCTTTCCTTGTCGGCTTTCATTGGGGCAATGATTTGGTCGTGTTGTTGGGAGTTCCGGTCACGTTCCGAAGTTGTCTGATTGTCATGCATAACTACAGGCGAATCGGGGCACGCATTGCTTTGAGGAGATGCCGAATTTGCCCGGGCCGGGTAACTGAATTCGGATCGAGCAGGATCGGAGGAAACGGACCTTTTGCCCTCCGCGGTCGGAGATCTCAGCAACTTGAAATCTACCGTCAGAAGGAGGAACATTAATGCAAACACACTAATGACAGCAAGAATGAGGCGCCCGTTCTTGGGGGACTTGTTGTCTCCATCACTACGTCTGACCGGTGCTTTTCTCCTTAAGAAGGAGCGTCTTCTCCGAAAAAGACCCGGAATTTTCAAAAGGATGCTCACATTCTATCGGGAGCCGTTACTCCCAGGATTCTGAGGCCGTTGGCTGTCACTTGACGAACCGCCTCGACGAGGTAGAGCCTAGCCTTTTTGATTTTCGAGTCCTCAGTGAGCACCCGATTATCGTGATAGTACGAGTGGAATATTTCCGCGAGATCCATTAAATAAAACGTAATCCTATGCGGTTCGAGCGCTTCCGCAGCTTCCATAAGCATGTCCGGGAAGTCCCCGAGGTGCTTCATTAGCTCTAGTTCTTCCGGCAATGTCAGAGCCGAGAGATCCGGATTATTCATATCCGTGTCTATTCCTCTTTCTGCAGCAATGCGAAATATGCTGGCCACCCGTGCATGTGCATACTGCACGTAATAAACCGGATTATCTTTGGACTGTTTTTTTGCCAGGTCCAAATCGAAATCCAAATGACTGTCACAACGCTTGGTAAGGAAGAAGAAGCGGGCTGCATCCGCCCCTACTTCGTCCAGCACTTCCCGAAGCGTCACGAATTCCCCCGCCCGGGTTGACATGGATATTTTTTGTCCTTCCCTAACGAGAGTCACAAACTGGACCAGTAATACCCGCAAGGCATCGGGCGAGTGGCCGAAAGCCTCAATCCCGGCCCTGACTCGAGGCACATACCCGTGGTGATCTGAGCCCCAAATATCGATCAGCATTCCGTAACCGCGTCGGAATTTATCTTCGTGATAAGCTATGTCTGCCGCGAAGTAAGTGGGCTCTCCAGTAGCCCGAACCAGCACACGGTCTTTTTCATCAGCATGATCTTCCATAACAAACCACAGGGCGCCTTCTTTCATCTCGGCTTTCCCGCGTCGTCGAAGTTCTTCCAGCGCTGCTGAAATGGCATTATCTTCGTGCAGGGTCTTTTCTCTGAAATAGTTTTCATATTTCACGCCGAACCGTAATAGATCCTCTTGTATACCGGCCAAAATTCGGTCGGAGGCAAATTGCGCCACCAGCTGGATCGCTTCGTTTTCGGGCAATCCCTCAAGTCTTTTTGCCAGTGTTGTTCCCCGTAAATCTGCCGCCAAATCACGAATGTATTCTCCGCGATAATGGTTTTCAGGAAACGCAATCTCCTCGCCCAGCAACTCCCTATATCTTACGAGTACCGAACGACCCAGTATGGTCATCTGGTTGCCTGCATCATTAACGTAGTATTCAGTATCGACATCATATCCACAGGTTTTCAGCAATCGGGCCAAAGTATCGCCCACAGCCGCGCCTCTCCCGTGTCCCACATGCAAAGGCCCGGTAGGATTGGCGCTCACAAATTCCAGCAAGTATCTTGGGACTTCCGGTTTGAACGGCACGTCCGTAATCGCCTTTCGATTTGTGGACCGTGTCCAGCACCTCATGCCAAACCTTGGGAGCGAGAAAGAAATTGATGAATCCTGGACCGGCAATTTCAGTTTTCAGCAGAAAATCCGACCCAACTTGCAGGTTTTTACTGATAATTGCCGCCAGGTCCCGCGGCTTCATCTTGGTGTGCCCTGCTAAAGTCAATGCTATATTGCTGGCATAATCACCGAATCGCGGATCTTTGGTTCGAGAAACTTCGATTTTGAGTGTCTCCGGGTCTGGAACATTTTGCAGCGGACCTTTTGCGGCTTGTTCGATGGCTTTACGGATTAGTGTTCTAATGGACTCTTTCATTGAATATCGACCTCAGCCCGAAAAGCATTTTTACGCCTTCAAGCTTCCCATCGGAATAGAACTGAGTTTTTGAAAAAATAATCGATTTGATTCAAAAACCGAACCGACTGGAAATTGCCTCATCGAATGTTAATCCGATTTTTTGTCAGGCTCTTTTTCCTCGTTCGTCTGTTTTAAAGTTATGTCCCTGGTATATTCTGCGCATCGAGTCGTGGTGGCTCCGTCCATGGTGAATTTTTTGTTACACGTTTGCCTCCACGCACACATTACGCATAAGCTGCGGTCATTTTCCATTGTTTCTCCTTAGGAAAATATGTAGCAAATCTATAGCTTATAATCAAGCTATTATAATATTGTTTAGATGTGACATATTGGGATAACACCCGCTTAGTGATCAGACAGCCGGCCCTCCTTCAAGTTGCTTCCATCACTAAGACGAAGTGATGAGGCGGAATTATCATGAACGAAACATTATTCCGAGGGTCTTATTGTTCGAAGACAATGAGACTGAGTTTCAGCGGCGTGATGGAAAAATACCGCAGCAAATTGGTTTGCAGGGGCAAAGTATGATATTCCCCGGACACTCCGTTAATACAATGCACTCCCTTTTCATATTGGTGAGCCGCTGATTCGCGATGACTATTATCATTTTAATCGGAATTGCCCCTGGACCGTGCTTGCAGTTTTTGGTAAAAACGAAGCTAAGGAGTGTACTATGGAATTGATTAATCCCGAACTTCTTCGACTGGTACCGGGAGAGAGCATTGAAGCGATGTTTTCCAAGAACCCCGGCGACCAGGGAGAGATCGGTTTTTTTGTGCGCTCGGTCTCACGTATAAACCACCACAATGGAGATTTGGCTATAAGGCAACGTGGCGGACTGATCAAGTACGACGATGTATTCCTGGTATTAACGATGATCGAGGTTGAAGGAGAACATACTGAATTTTTCGACATTTGGTGGAATTATCGAGCTCCGGGAATGCCGGATCATTTCCGGAAAATGACTCAACAAAAAACCCTGACGGTTTCTTTCTATACGGAGACAGGTAAAGAGTTCTCCATTGAGACCGACAATAGTTTCCGCAAATTTTTTTCCTATTTGCCCGGCGTGATTGATCAGGCAGAGCCCTGGACGGAAGTGGATTTTGATCGAGCGCTCCGTGGATTTTGCGCACAGTCTTATCCCAAAGAGAATCTCTGGGAAATGATTATTCATAAGACGGAAATGGTCGAACTCCAAGGTGCTCCTGTGGAAGGGATCGACAGCTATCCGGGAGTCATTCCTGAAGAACTGAAACCTTTTTACGATTATCTTCCCACACAGGGGCACTCAATCAAAATAATTCCATCCACGTTTGAGGAAAAAGCGCTCGATGGAGATCCGGAAGAGTTCCTCTTCCCCGCGCCGGTAAAAACGGTGCTTCGTTGTGGCATTAGATGGGCAAAGGGCTATCCCGTAGCTCCAATACCATTCATCCCGGGACACGGTCTGGCAGTTCCGCCGGATGATACCGAATACTAATAGTTGCTGAGTGTTTCTGGTCTTTTTCGGTTCCGGGGTATTCCCTCTCCAACCTGATAGACTATCTCCGATCAGGGTCCCGGAATTCTCCGCTTCGGCAGGATTCACTTTTGAGTTTTCTTAAGTTCCTTTAGCTCTTTATTGCAACGCTGAAGATCTCGATAGAGGGCATCAATTTTTGCGATTTGCTCCTCAGATTTTTCTTTGGGTTCTTCTTCGGGTTTAGATTCATCTTCCAGCTTGATTATTTCTTCTCGAATTTTAGAGCATTCGGCAGCTTTGATAACATCCGGTCGGCAGGCTTGTTTGCATTCCTCGTCCTTGGCTCTTAAGTCCAAAAGTTTCTTCCGCAATTCAGTGACCTTACTTCTTATGTCGCGAACTTTTATAAATTCCTTTTTCTCAAAAGCTGTTGTCAGGTCTTTATCCTTTGCCGTGATGTCTTGTTGAGTTTCCGCTTTAGTTTTTTCAATTTCACGGCATTCCTCGCATGTCATGGCAGATAATTGGACGGCAGTGAAAATCACCAGAGATCCGACAATAATTGATATCTGTGTTGATGCTCATCAACTCGCCTGCTCCTTTATAATTCCGATCATTACATCACCATGCGTGCGTTTTCAATGCATTTGCTCAGAAACGCTGCAGAAACGTAGCCAGTCCCTGAAGCATGTCTGTACCGGAATTAGAATTATGCAGCTCGTCTCCCTTTCCCCACATGTTACCATTGGATAAGTGTCTCCACTGAACACCCAACGAAATACTCCCCCCGTGCGGCATACATTTTTCAAATCCGAAACCTCCCATGAGAGACCAGTTCCACCTGGAACCTGAGTTACGGTAGGTTTCAGATACGTAACCTAGACCTGCCCCACTTTCCAGATAAGTGTCCCATCCCATGGTCCCGCCAGGGAAAGTGAATCGACCTTTAGGCAGCCAACCTAACTCGTACCCGTCGTGAAAATCCAGTTTTTTCAGACGCTCAATGTTTCCTTCATAATAGAAAACATACGAACCGAGAAGGGCGACTTGGACCTCCCCAAAGGCCGGGCCGCAGACGGTCATGGTGGGATATCTCTTCACCCGTTTACTGAGTTCGAGGGTAGCATAATCAAGTTGGGTTGAAGTTCCGATAGTCCTGCCATAGGCGAGCTTAACCAGGTAATTCGGCGCAGTATTCATAGCACACTGGCCGATCGGAATATCGGGTCCATAGGCCATCTGGTTCCTGCTGAAAGGGGGCTGCGACTCCCGGATTGCCACAGTCAAAAGGCACACCGGACCAGTTGTCCCAGCCGAATGCAGGCAACCAATTTAGAGAAAGCGAAACATACCAACAACAGGCCGACGAGCCTGAAAAGGCGACGAACCAACCTCACAGGGGGTTCCTCCACGGATTAAATTGCACTCAACACATCAGACGATGCCGGGGTCGCTAACACGGTCCGCGCGGCGTGTCAAGAAAGAAAGAGCTTCAAGAATCTGAAACAAGGCACATGAAAGATGCTACATTAGCGCCCTGAGATCTTGACAGCTCGGCTTCTCGTTGCTATTTCAGGTGTGGGAAATACCTACTCGTCGCCTGAAGTTTTATCTGATCGGTAGCAGACGCAGCGAATGTATTAAAGGTGGCAAAAAAAGGAGTGTACGCTTTCTTGGACGAATCGCAACCTGAGAAACCCCACAGTTTCATACGTTGGATCTCAAGTAAACTCGGACTCGACGCCGGCCCTAAAGAAATCCAGCAGGTAATCGACGAGAGCGAAGAGCTTGGACTGATCACCCCCGATGAAGGAGATATGATCGAAGGAATCTTCGATCTCAAACAGACGCTTGCTCGCGAGATAATGGTACCCCGGACGCATGTAGTTGCTGTTCCAAAGCAGTCCAGCCGTGAACATATTTTGCAAACTATAATCGAATCGGGGCATTCGCGAATTCCCGTGTATGATGAGAACTTGGATCATATCTTGGGAATTCTTACGGCCAAAGATCTTCTTCCGATATGGCTGAAGGGCGAACAAGATTTGGATGTCCCTAGCATTTGTAGGCCGCCTTTTTTTGTCCCCGAAACCAGGGCCATCAAGGATCTATTAAACGAGCTGCGAGAAAAGAAATATCAGATGGCCGTGATCGTAGACGAATACGGCGGAACATCGGGGATTGTGACCATCGAAGACATTGTCGAAGAGATAATCGGGGAAATTCGCGATGAACATGATATGGAAGAAGATCCCTTCTTAGCTCAGCAGGACGGTTCCACTCTGGTCAGCGCAAGGGTGGGGCTGGACGATTTTGAAGAGCGTTTCGGGATTTCAGTCCCTAGGGACGGCTATGACACATTAGGCGGATTTATAACTCATTTCTTGGGTAGAGTTCCTGATAAAGGTGAAGAGATCCTTTATGCAGGATTGCGCATGGTCATCCATGGGGGTGACCAGAGAAAAGTAACCCGAGTCCTAATAACTCCTGCGGACGAGGGCAAGTTCCAAGACACCGCTGCTGATCAAGAATCCCGGCCTATGACAGCACTTCTGCTCGCTATGACGGGCGGTTTGTTATTATCCCTGACTTTCCCTCCTCCAGGTTTCGATTTTCTAGTTTGGGTGGCATTTATCCCTCTATTTTGGTCTTTGCGCCTGGCGTCGCGCTTACACATGGCCTTATTTTGCGGCGCTGTTTTTGGATTCGTCTTTTTCCTGGTGGATTTGAGCTGGATTTATAACACCCTGATCACTCATGGCCATTTTTCTCCCGTTATGGCTGTGGCAGTATTCATGGCCATGATAATATTTCCTCTCGATATTCCCGGCGATTTTTGCCTATCTTGTTGCTCTGTTTTCCGAAAATGGGATCAGTCTGGCTGCTGTTGCTCCATTTTTGTGGGTAGTTCAGGAATACATGAGGTCGGTGCTGTTCACGGGATTTCCGTGGGATCTGGTCGGCTATTCTCAGGCAAACCATTTGCTGCTGGTCCAAGTGGCTGACGTAACAGGTGTTTATGGAATTTCATTTTTGATCGTGTTGGTGAACGCGACCTTATGGGAATTGATTCAAGGAGTTCTTTTTTTCAATACATCGCTCCGAGCAGCGAGTCGATTTCACTGGAAATTAATTGCAGCCAATGTTTTGGCCTTAGTAATTGTCCTTTCGTACGGGCAGATTCAGGATTAAGGAATTCTCTTTTGTTGATCATGACCGTGGCGGTTGCGAAATTGGCGTCCTGCAGGGGAACATACCTCAGGAAGTGAAATGGGAAGATGCGAGTAGAGAAAAAACTTTTGCCATATATGAGGCGCTTGGCCGCAAGGCTGTTGAACAAGGCGCCAACTTGCTTATATGGCCGGAAACCGCCGCTCCGGTTGTTTTCGGGACGGCCAGTCGAGATTGGATGAGACCGGGTATGATCTCAGAGAAGCTTGGAGTTCCGATGCTTGTCGGCGCACCATCAAAAAAAGCGCAAGACAATGATAGCCCTTATTACAACAGCGCCTTTCTCGTCGATTCAAGAATGCTCCGTTTTCGCTATGATAAAATGCATCTTGTACCATTCGGTGAATACATGCCTTTGTCATCGATACTTCCCCTAGGTCCCGGCATTGCTGCTCGCGAGGCCGATTACGCACCCGGAGAGACGATGACGGTGATGCATTGCCGGAACTGCCCGCCATTCAGTGTATTAATTTGCTACGAAGCGATATTTCCCGAGCTAGCCCGGCTGGCTATGAAAAACGGAGCTAAACTACTGGTGAACATTACCAACGATGGGTGGTTCGGAGATACGGGGGCGCCCTACCAGCACCTCGCGATGGCGGGGCTGCGGAGCATCGAAAATAGGGTGTGGTTGCTTCGTTCTGCGAATACAGGGATTAGTGCCGCTTTTGACCCTTCGGGCAAGTTGGTGAAAAGCTTTCCTCTTCAGCAGGAAGGCTTGTTCACGGTGGCCGTGAATGAACCGGGCTTCCCGAATTCTTTCTATACTCGCTTTGGGGACCTATTCGTTTATGCCTGCATCGGCATAGTATTCTTTTTCGTATTCTTGATTGTCCGTTTTCGGGGGAGGGGAAAATCATGGATCCAAATTTGAGGCGAACTACTATCAGAGTAGCGGCGGGAATTGTGGTTGCGGCTATTCTGATATGGTTAATGATGTTGCTCGAATCGGTAACTAGCATGCTGATGGTTTCATTCATCTTCGCCTATGTGCTGGACCCATTGGTGCGACGACTGGATTCATGGGGGCTGGGAAGACCTCTCTCGGCGTTCTTAATGTTGATCTTTAGCTTTTCGGTAATGACAGCTGTCTTGCTCATTCTAGTTCCACGAGCTTTTGAAGAGATCTCCGCTTTTTCTGCCGAGGCGCCGAGGTATTTTTCCGTGCTTCAGGGTTTGATTGTTCAAGGGGCTGAAAAGTTGCATATAACTTTGCCCCAGGACTCGCAAGATTTGTTGAACTTAATTGCAGAGAAGGGCAGACAATATCTCCCACGAATGGCTGCGATTACAACCGGCGTGATATCGGTTTTTTTCAAATCAACAATTCATATCCTATCGACCATTTTATTTGTTTTGCTCATTCCTATCATCACGTACTATCTTCTGGTTTCTTTCCCCGCCATAAAGGCAGGCGTTATAGACCTCATCCCTCCATATATCAAGCCGCCTGTGCTGGTTAAATTGAAGGAAATAGATTCGATCCTCTCAGGATTTATTAGAGGCCAATTGACCATAGCCTTGCTTCTGGGCATACTTTATACAATAGGTTTTCTGCTGATAAGAATAGATCTTGCCGTAGTTCTCGGTGTATTGTCCGGTGTTCTTTGGATAATTCCATACGTGGGGACGCTATTTGGAGTTATCGTCGGGTCGCTTATGGCTTTTGTGAAATATGGGGATTTATACCATGTATTGTATGTTATTGGCTGGATTGCCGCGGTCCAATTGGTAGAGGGGTATTATTTGACTCCCCGAATCGTCGGGCATGCTGTCGGGTTGCATCCGGTTGTGTATATGATGGCCTTAATAGTTGGGGCGAATTTGTTTGGTTTTGTGGGACTTTTGGTGGCCATACCTGTCACTGCAGTCCTAAAGGTGCTGCTATTAACTGCAATTACGGCATATCGCAATTCTTATTTGTATAGCGATCACCTTGACAGACCTTTATCATGATGCAGGGAAAACTATATATAGTGGCCACGCCTATAGGCAACCTTGACGATATCACCGTAAGAGCTATAGATGTCCTGAAAAAAGTTCATTTGATAGCGTGTGAAGATACTAGAAAGAGTCGGATACTTCTGCAGCGATGGGATATCCGGACGCCCTTGATGAGCTTACATCGATTTACTGAGATTCGTAGGACCGAGACCATACTAGATCGGCTCAAACGAGGCGATGACGTGGCGCTGATTTCTGATGCAGGGACCCCGGCGATTTCAGATCCGGGGAGCAGATTAGTCAAGGCAGCTATTGAATTGGGCTTCGTAGTGAGCCCCTGTGCCCGGCGCTTCCTCCATTGCTGCGGCGTTGTCCGTGTCCGGAATGGATTGTTCTTCCTTTGCCTACCTTGGATTTGCACCGAGAAAAACGGACCAAAGAAGGCTGTTTTTTGCTAATCTCCTTACCGAAAGACGGACGACAATATTCTTTGAAACCGCCACGCGTATTCAGGCGACCTTGACTGTTGCGGCGGAGGTACTCCCGTCAAGAAGAATGGTATTGTGGAGAGAACTGACCAAATTGCACGAGGAATTCATTTCAGGAACCGCCGGTGTTATATTGGAATCACTTGAGAAGAAGCAATCAATAAAAGGAGAGATAACGGCTGTAATGGAAGGCGCTCCGCACGAGCTGGAAACGGAAGATCCCGATTCGGCTGTCAAGGATCTGATTTCTGAGGGATTTTCAGGTAAACGATTGGCCGAAGAGGCTCACCGACGGTTCGGAATCAATAAAAAGGCGGCGTACAAGCGATATCTTGAAGTGCAAAAATCATCTACATAGCGACAGCCAACCCAAATCCTCTGGACAATATTCGTCATAATGACGATAATTGTGATAGGCTGTTGGCCGTTTCGCAGGAGGAGAAGTGTCGGACGAATCTCTTCGAGAACGATTTGGAAAATTGCTCGATAGCGCGGGTCATATGTTCTGGGAAGTGGATCGCGAATTTCGTGTGACCTATGCCAATGACCTCTTGCGGGAAACTTTCGGGGACCCGGTCGGGAAATTGTGCCATGAATTCATGGCAGGTCAGGATGGAGTCTGTCCTGATTGCGCAGTGAAGCGAGTTTTTGACGGCGAGGAACGTGCAATTTCAGAGCGCAAGAGATATAGACCGGACGGCACGGCCATATGGTTGGAGCACACAGCTACTCCAATTAAGAACGAGGCCGGCGAGGTTATTGGGGCAAGTGAGTTGACTAACGACACGACATTACGCAGACAGACTGAAGAATGGCTCAAAGATTCCGAAAGATTGTATCGCAATCTTGTCGAACAAGTACCTGATGTAATTTTTTCTTTGGATATTGATGGAAAATTCACTTTCGTGAACACGCAAATTGAAAGATTCCTTGGCTATCCTGTTCAAAGCATCCTTGAAACTCCACTAAGGGATTACGTTGCGCCGGAGGACAAAAATCGCGTGCAAACAATGTTGGGCCTTCAACCGGAGGCTATATGGGATGAAGAGGTCGCGATTTTGGATGCTCACGGGGATCGAAAATTTGCCCGAATCCGATGTAAAGCGTCCTTTAATAATGGCGGCAACCCACTGGGGGTTGAGGGTGTCATGCGGGACCGAACCATGAGAAGGAAGCTGGAGGAAGAATTACGGGCTTCCAAGGAAGCGGTTCTCGAAAAAATAAAAATCATAGATGAGTTGTATGAACATATCGTTCAATCAGGCAAATGCAAAGCTATAGAAGAGCACACTGCAGAAGTGGCGCATGAATTGCGACAGCCTTTGGCCATTATCGGAGGGTTCGCACGGCGTATGGTTCGCCAATTGGAGCTTTCTCTTGAATTTGATATGGATCGGCAGAAGCAATACGCGAATATCATAATAAGCGAAATCCGTAGACTGGAACGTATCCTGGATCGCCTTATCGACTTTACTACACGCGGCAAACTTAGTCTCCGACGAGTCAATCCGAATGACCTTATAGAATATATTGTCAGCATCACTGAAGCACGAATGAAAGAGAAGGGAATCGAGTTGCGACTAAATCTAGGAAACGAACTGGGAGAGGTGCCTGTAGATCCCGGTCGTTTCCAGCAACTCGTCCTTAATTTGGTCTCTAATGCAATTGAGGCTTCACCGATAGGTGGCGTAATAGAATTAGAATCCGGAGCTTCCCTGCCCAGCGAGAAAGCTATCAAAACCGGCAGACTGCAATTCGAGGGCTTTTTTGAAATGAAAATCCGGAATTCAGGACTGGTTATCCCCGACGACGTGCTTCAGAATATCTTCAATCCTTTTTATACTACCAAGCACCACGGGACCGGACTGGGCTTGGTCGTTTCCAAAAAAATCGTTGAAGATCACTCGGGCTCTATTTCAGTTAAGTCCGATACCGAAGGAACGGTGTTCACGGTTTGGCTACCGCTCACACAAAGAGAAGAGCCTCCTAGGATTGTGTCGGACTTGGAACCTGCTTACGAATTTCAAGCCTGATTTGGAGCCCCTTGTTCTGCCAGCAGGTTTTGCAGTGCGGTTTTTATATCGGGGAAGTTGAAGTTGAATCCTTTCGATTGAAGCACTCCGGGAAGCACTCTCTGCCCATTTAGAATCGCCGAACCCAATTCCCCCATCAACAATTTGATCATAAATTCAGGCGCCGGCATGAAAGACGGCCGGTGCATGACTGTTCCTATTGCCTTAGCCAAATCCTTGTTCCGGATCGGATTCGGAGCGGTAAAATTAACAGCTCCGTCGATATCCGGCCGAGAAATTATAAACAGAGCCGCGGCGATCAGGTCCTCGATATGGATCCAGGAAAACCACTGCCGGCCATTCCCCAAAGGCCCACCCACGAAGAAACGGAACGGCATGGTCATTTGTTCGAGCGCTCCGCCGTCGTGACCCAATACGATTCCAAAACGGGTAATGACGACACGAACTCCTTTTTCACGTGCTTTGAATGCCTCGTTTTCCCAATCACACGCTAACTTTGCCAAAAAATCGTCCCCGGCAGGGGCGTTCTCATCGAGTTCCTCGTCCCCTCGGGAGCCATAGTAACCAACCGCGGATGTGCTCAACAGTGCCATTTTTGGGGCGGATTCCTTAGGAAGGGCTTCCACAAGGTTTTTCGTGGTCAACATTCTGCTATCTCGAAGAAGTTGCTTGTATTCTTTGTTCCATCTCTTGAAAATAGAGGCTCCGGCAAGATTAATAAGAACATCGTGCCCCGCGACCGATTCCTGCCACTTTCCGGGCCTGGTCGATTCCCCCATGACGCGGGAAACTCCTCCGGGAAGATGCTTCCCGTCGCGTCGAATGAGCGCGGTTACCTGAAATCCTTCTTTTACCAGGTTCCTACATAGGTTTGTCCCCACAAACCCGTTAGCACCCGTCATGAATATTCTCATGGCGAAATCCCCCTGGTTCGTGTGCAGAGAACCAAATTTCGTATTGCCTCGAACTGCACCACAGCCATTCGCAATTTCTAAAGCAGGTTCAAGTCTCACCCGCTATCGGGACCGGCTATCTGTTTTCAGGGCTCGTTTGCTCACCCCAAAGCTGATTAACAGTCCTTATTATCCTCCTCAGCTTCTTTTCCCAGCACTATGGTAGGCAATTTTGAATGGCACGGCCCATTTGATGTCTGTTCCCACTCGCCACAGACTTCGTTTTCTTTCGCCGGTCGCGCTTCCACGATTTCCAGCTCATAATGAAATGCCTTGCCGGACAACGGATGGTTGCAATCAATAATAATTGTATCCTCTCGAATTTCCTTAATTATGACAGTATCCGGGGCGTTGGAATGGTGGCTTATCATGGGCAACTCCATTCCCGGATAAGGGATGATTCCTGCGGGAAAATGAAAATCAACTTTTCTTTTCTCAAATTCCAGTTCTTGATGTCTCGGTCCAAAGGCTTCTTCCGCAGGTACCGTAAAGGACAGTGTTTCACCGGTTAAATGTCCTATGAGCCGGTTCTCCAAACCTGGTATGACCTGCCGATAACCTGTAACAAAGTCCATGATCTCCGGTTCGTTGAGCCCTTTGAGCACAGGGCCGTCCACAATTTGAACTCTATATTTTATTCTCACGTACCAGCCTAAATCTTGAATTGGCATTTCGGGCGATGCCCCTTCTGTCATAGCATTCTCCTTGAATATACGTTGATGACTGTTTTGAATAATTTAGTGTCTCATCCAGCATCTCACCAGATGTCCGCATGATTTCTTTTCCAGAGCCGGTGGTTGAACACAAATGGACTGTCGTTCGGGGCAGCGATCTTGAAATGTGCATCCCTTAGGCAGGTGGCGCAGATCCGGGACCTTCCCCGAGATCACGTACAATCTCTTCTTTTCGACGGCTGCTTTATCTATTCTAGGAATTGATCTAAGCAGACCTATGGTATACGGATGCTGAGGTGAAGCGAAGAGGGATTCTACCGGGGCCTCTTCCGCAATCATACCGGTGTACATCACTGCCACTCTTTCCGCCATTTCCGCAACCACGCCAAGATCGTGCGTGATGAGTATGATTCCGGTCCCTATCCTGGTCTTAATGTCATTCATCAGAGCCAGTATTTGTGCCTGGATTGTCACGTCCAGCGCAGTCGTCGGCTCATCCGCGAGCATCAGTTTGGGATCACATGCCAGGGCCATAGCGATCACAACCCGCTGACGCATGCCGCCGCTCATTTGGTGAGGATAATCATTCGCTCGATCCTCCGGCGATGGTATTCCCACTTTGTCCAGCATCTCGACAGCCGCTGCTGCCGCCTCAGAGTGGCTCATATTGCGATGAAGCCTGTATACTTCGGCGATTTGTTCACCAACTTTGAATACGGGATTTAGGGAGGTCATTGGTTCTTGAAAAATCATGGAAATGCGATTCCCGCGAACTCGGCGCATCTCTGATTCACTCAGTTTCAGCAGATCAATGCCTTCAAAGAATACCTCTCCTGATACGATTTTCCCCGGCGCAGCGACGAGGCGCATGATTGAAAGCGCGGTCACGGTTTTGCCACATGCGGACTCCCCGACCAATCCCAGAGTTTCGCCTTGTTTCAGGTCCAGATCGAGCCCGTCCACTGCGGCAGCGGGTCCGTCATCGGAATAGAAGATTGTGCGGAGATTTCTTATCTTGAGTAGCTGATCCATTTTTGTTCTTAACCGTTTAGCACTGAGATCTCAGAGAACTTCATTCAATTCGGCTTTTGCGACCCTACGTTCTCTGGAGTGAATTTATTTCAAATATCCAAATGCGGAAGTATGAAGAATGCACCGAAAAAGCCACTCCCGAAGAAAAGCAGCGATACCAGAAGCGCCAGCACCAGGAACGAACTGCGGTACAGAAACACGTCCAGAGCGGAACAAATCCAAATTCCTATTGCGATCAGCATCGAGGGCGTTTGCACATCGTACTCGATATTGTGAGCCATGAAAAGGGGCACGAAATACAGCACTACGTTCAAAAAAAACAATAATCCGGCAAAAATTCGGCCTCTAACGATTTGGCCAAGGCCGGGAAAGACCAGAGACAAGACAGCGGAATAAACCCTGGACCGCCCCTTCTTTTCAGTACCCTGTCGGCTCCTGTCTTCCATGCAGATCCCTCCATTTGCCGTTTATTCGCATAACGCCGTACAACAAAAGCCCTTCTAAGTCAAT
>CAWJJL010000013.1:0-327044 GCA_963843165.1 uncultured delta proteobacterium
CGGATACTAAAGAACCTGGAAACACTCTACAAGAAAGGTATACGTTACCCGATTTCTCAGACTGTGTACAAGTTAGTCCGTTTAATGCTTTGGCCGCGGTGTACAATTTCTCAAGCCTGTCCGAAAAAAAACCGAAGTAGACGGATTATTTAGGTAACCAGCCGAAAAGGCCTAAAGACGATCTTAGAAATATACTTGATTCATCCACCGGAAAGCATCGTGAAACGGGGCGCTACAATGATCTCAACCTCTTTGTAGCCGCTCTCTATTTTTAGATTGAGAACATGGAGCAGGCTGGCATAGCTGGCGATCTGCCAGCCACCGATCATCCTCCACATTTCGGGATTACGCCAGTCCCATGTCTTTGCTTCCTCCAGAGTAAAGGATCTCCTCTCTTCAGTTTCTCTGTCACATAGCGTCAAAGTAATCTTTTGGTTGATCTCTTTTTCCACTTTTCTGATATCGATGGATTTGTCTTCTGTGTTTGCCATGCGCTTTCTCCTCCTAAAATTTTATTAAAAAGTCGTGTAACTCGTCATCGAAAAGTTCTCCTTCATCTGGCTCTATTCTTCGCCTTTGTTTTCAAAATCAAAATTATGGGCAAGACTCGTGATCCGCGGATGATTCCCGCAAAGTGGGCAATCCGGGTCCTTCCCGGTTTCCAGAACCCTGGTATTCAGGCTTAAGGCGCTATAAACATAGAACTTGCCAATCAGGAGCGTGCCTATTCCTAGTATGATTTTTATCACTTCTGTAGCTTGAACCAAGCCGATCTGCCCCGGCACAACTCCGAGGACTCCGATTTGACTTCAGGTCGGCGTGAGATGCGCAGGAGGTGGTTTGGGGAAAAGACACCTCAAGCAAGGTCCGTCGACTTTCGGCCAAAAAACGCCTGCCTGACCGTCGAATCCTACAGCTCCGCCAAACACATAGGGCTTATCCGCAAAAAAGCAGGCATCATTAAGCAGAAACTTGGCCTCTAAATTATCGGTGGCGTCCATTACAACGTCGAAGTCGGAAATGACCTGCAGGGCATTTTCAGGCTCCAGCCGTGTGCGAAAAGGTATCACGTGCACGTCCGGATTGATTCGCTCAATTGCGGATTTTGCCGAATCAACCTTGAGTTCGCCTACATTATCCGTTCCGTGAATCACCTGTCTGTTGAGATTGGACAGTTCCACTCGGTCAAAATCCACAATGCCAATCGTGCCCACGCCGCATGCGGCCAGATAAAGCCCCGCAGAGGAAGCTAGTCCTCCGGCCCCTACCATGAGGACCTTGGCGTTCATCAGCTTGATTTGGCCTTCTTCGCCAATCTCGCTGAGCAGCATGTTCCTACTGTAACGGTCAAGTTGCTCAACTGTAAATTGGCTGCCGACCACCATCTCGCGGCAATTCTTCAGCCACGCATTGAAACCGCCTGCAATAGAGCGGGCCTTTGGGAAACCTTTTGTCGTCAACTTCTGAGCGACTTTTTTCGAACGATCGCCCGAGGAACAGTAGATGAGGATCGAAGCGTCTTTATCTCGGAGCAATTCGTCGGCCTCTTTCATGACGCGGTTCGGTGACACAAATCGTGCGCCTTTGATGTGGCCCAGGCACATCTCTCCGTCGCTTCGAACATCTAGAAGGATTACTTCGCTGTCGCTCAGAATAAGCTTCTTAGCTTCATCTGCGGAGATTTCTAGGCCGTCAACGCGCGTTGTCTTCGGGCTCGACTTTTGGTCTTTTGCTTCGGCTTGACGCTTGTTACTTGGCTTCATGCTATCTATTCACTATGGAGAATATTCCAGATCAGCGACATTTTATACTTTACCAATTCACTAATCAATAAGTTTTGTGAAATCGTAAAGTATCTCATATTGATAGAGAGAGAATAGGTTTCTTCGGGAATACATTGCTCGCAGACCGATCAGAGCTTGAGAAATGAAATATTCAGAAGAGAGAATAATATGTGCAGCGAAAACGTTGGAGGTCAATTTTTTGATACCAGACATGCCGCATTGATCCGAGGTATCCCGGAGTATACGATCAGACGGTGGCGACCACCTTCATGCCGGTCGATCTGTTTTTATTTAACAGAATTGGTGTAGACGGAACTTTTCTATTTACCTGAATCTTTGTCCTTCAGCTTCAGAGTCTGTTTGACGAGATTCTTTTCATGATCGAAATTGACAATCCTTTGGAGCATGATTTTTTGCGCAGCGACAGGGCCTGCGCCATGCCATGTCCCGACCCCGTGCATACCTGCAGTCCAGTGCTGGAGCAATTTGTGAACTTTTAATATATTTTCTGTGGGTTCGTCTGAGCCGAAACTGAAGAATTCCTCCACGTATGGCCCGGTTTCCGGATTCTTCAATTCCTTCAAAGAGGGCAGGGTCACCACTAAACCGCCGCCTATGTCTCCAGCCAAAGCCATTGTCCGCCAGAATGCATTGCAAATATTGAGCTTGGCCACATTGCCCATGATCTCATCCGGCAGGAAAACGCCTGAACCCACCGGATCTTCGCTCCCCAGTTGCGCTGACGCCATCCCACATGCCCGGCAGGTCTCTCTCAGGACAACCATTTCGCAGATCTGTTCGTTTATGTGCGGGACTTTGTCCAGACCTTTGTATTCTTGTATGAGCTTGCACGCGCCGATGATTTGATTCATGAACCCCACCTTACACGTGCCGCCGCAGGTCATGCGATGCGTCCGGGCAAAGCGGGTGACGATCTTGCCGGAATACTGAGCCTCTCCGCAGTGAAATACCCTTTCCCAGGGCACAAATACATCATCGAAGACAACCATTGAGGTTTCCCTCTGACCGAATAAAGGGTTCCCCAATTCATAGATATCGTCGGCCTGCTCTCTTTCCGCTGAGTAGGATGAATACTGGCAAATGTAAGTTATCCCCTTTGTATCCACTGGGATCGCAAAAGCCACTGCGTAATCTTCTTCACCTTCGCCGTGAGCCGATTGTGGTAATACCACCAGTTCGTGAGAGGCAAAGGCGCCGCTAATATTGATTTTGGCACCCCTCACAACGATTCCGTCATTGTTCCTATCCACAACCTTCAATGAGAGGTAAGGATCGGGCCAATCCAGAGTCTTCTTCTTTCGGCTGCCTCTGGGCTCGGTCAGAGCCCCTGCACAGGAAAGATCCTTTTTCTGAACCATCTTCAGATATTCGATAAAGCGTGAATAATAGTTAGTGTTGAGCTTCTGATCCATTTCCCAAGTGGTCGCAGCGAGCGCGTGGAAAGCGTCACAGCCGACACAACGGTAAATGCAGGTCCCTAGCATCTCCGCTGTGAAAGTGCCTGCCTTGGCCTTAGCATCAAGATCATTGATGCTTGAGGAAATATTGGTGTAGCGATTGATGCGTTCCCCGATAAGAGAAGACGAGCATGTCATGATATCCTTGTACCTGTCATCCAGCGCCCAAGCGTAACTTGCTTTATTAGATTCAACAACCGTTCTGGTAACAGGGTTTTCAAGCACGTTCTCAATGAGCTTTCCATTCATAAAAACCCTCGGGTGGATATCCTTGAGGCTCTCTTCAAATTGGTCGGGTGTCATCAATGCCATGATCCGTCTCCTTGTTTATTGGTGGCTATCTTATCCGGATTAAAGAAATCTGCTGTTCGGAGAGCCAAGACAAGAGCGTCTACCCGGGAGGCGCCGGCCTTCAGAATCGTTTTCGTCGCCTCGGCTATAGTCGATCCGGTAGTTGCCACATCATCGACTAGTAGTACTCTCTTTTCTCGCACATTACTAGTGTCCTGTCCCAGAAATAGCTAGGCTAATCGGTGGATGTATGGTATGAAGCTGGCAACCCATTCGGAGGTGACGGAGTGCCGGCATCAATCTCAGTGTTTCTCAGTGATCAGGACCGAGAGAAGTTGGAAGGGCTTCTTCGGTCGGGCAAGACCGAACAGCGGCTTGTCAAGCGTATCGGCGTAGTGTTGACGTTTGCACAAGGTCTTAGTGTGAAAAGAGTTGCTGCACAATGCGGGTGCACTATGGAGACTGCCAGATTGTGGCGAGACCGCTGGATTCACGATGGGCTGCATGGACTCTCGGATGCTCCAGGTAGGGGCCGCAAGCCCGAGTATATTGGAGACGAGGAGGCCAAGATCATAGCGGCGACGTTGGAACCGCCGGAGGACGAAACCCACTGGAGCGCCAGGAGGCTCGCCAAGAAGGTTAAGGCCAGTAAATCGACCGTCCAACGAATCTGGAATCGGAATCGACTTCAACCTCATCTGCAGAAGACCTTCAAGTACAGCAACGATGCTCAGCTGGTTGAGAAGGTAGTAGATGTGGTCGGACTTTACCTGAATCCACCTGAGAAAGCTCTGGTCTTGTCTATTGATGAGAAGAGCCAGATACAAGCACTCAACAGAACGCAACCTCTTCTTCCCTTGAAGTTTGGCCATCCGGAGTGCCGCACTCACGATTATGAACGAAACGGAACAACTACGCTCTTTGCCGCACTGAACGTTGCTACGGGAGAGGTAGTGGGGAAATGCAAGAAGGCACACAGGCACCAAGACTTCCTCGATTTTCTCAGAATCATCGACGAGACGTATCCTGAAGGGGAGATCCATTTGATATTAGATAACTACGCCACACACAAACAACCGACGGTGAAGCGTTGGTTTGCCCGTCGGCCCAGATATGTGCTTCATTTTACCCCGACGTCCGCCTCTTGGATGAACCAGATAGAGACTTGGTTTTCCATCCTCACGAGACGAGCAGTTCGACGCGGGAGCTTCAAGGGTGTGACACCTTTGAGGAAGGCCATTCATGCTTTCATCGACCAATGGAATGAAGAAGCACTTCCCTTCAAATGGGTCAAGACACCGAACCAGATTCTGGCGAAAGCTGTGCGTGCTTAATTATGGGACAGAGCACTAGGATCGAGAATACCGAAAGACTTTCGGAGGTTTTTGACTCTTTCCGCTCTTGGTAAACGCGCCTGAGGGACTGTGTCTTTCACCTTTATCAACGATCTTCGGTGCAAAGGCAATTTTGCTTTGGACGATAGTTTTGTCGCCAATATTACAGTTTGGTTGAAACCACGCTGAAAGAGCCTTTTGCGATGCACAGGCACAGGGATTATCATATCGAATTCTGTAGTATCATAATGCCTATGGAATGCGGCGGTAAGGACATCGGACAGAGTGTTCCCGAGGTTGAGGGCCCCGTAGTACTTGAAACGTATCAGTGCCTCCCGTAACGGGCCTTCGTAATAAACACCATACCGCGCCCTCGTATAAGGCGGAGGTGACGAGAGACATCGACCGCATACCCCGTCGGGCTGTAACGCGAGACCTGGTATGGGCAGCCCGCATTGACTACAGAAAGGACGAGAGATCACTCTGATAGACTGAAAACAATCGCCACAAAGGAAGGAATTCGGTTCAACTCGGGCGGAATCGCAAAAAACGCATCTCCGCGGGAAAATAGTATCTAACAACGCCTCTTTGATAGAGCTTATATTATCTAGCAACATCATAATTATCCGACTTGCAGTCGCGGAATTATAATGGCGAGCAGTGAATCTGGCCATACAAATCTCTGACCGGTCACAGGATTGTAGGATGTGGTGGGCGAAGCGAACCGCATCGTTCGAGCAAATAATGCCAACCGACAGGAGCGTAGAGCGGGGTGTTGGGCATCGGTCAAATCGGCTGATCGGATGTGTCAATTGGTTAGGCGTGTGTGATTATGGTGAGAACGACACGATCCGTGTGAGCTGCGGCAATAATGCTCACGCGGCATAGCGGATGATCTCCAACTCCGCTGTAGTGTCCACTCTTTCGAGGATCTTATCCACTCGATCCATAATGGAATCCTCCAGGAAATATTCTGTGCAGTTGTCACATTGCAACACCGGTAGGTCTTTGAGGATCGCGATAGTTCTTTCACTGATTTTGAAGGGGAGATCCGTGATCAATGGCTCTAATTTCGATCCGCATACGTGGCACTTCATGAGGAATGTCTCCTTGTCTTAAAATCCTCTTGCCACTCGTCATGGCTGGGACGATAAGCAATGATTATCCGAATATTGTCTCCTTCCACATCTATGGCAAAAAGCACATGAAAGATGTCGCCGCGGTACTGGGAATAGACTAGATAACTTGGCAAATATTTGTCTTCCGGATATTCCTCTATGACCTCGTACTTCTCGTGAGACTCAACAATTGAGTGGCGAGGAATGAAACGGCCTATCAGGCGCATGTTCACATGATAAGTCCATAGCACCTTTCCCTGCCTTACGCACCGCTGGATGAATTGCAAAGGATTATCCGGACATCTGTACGTCACCGTACCGAGTTACCTCAATTCGATGATTTGGCTATCCTCTCCATCATTGCATAGTCTGCAGAAAGCTGCAAAGGCAAACGTCCCTTCCGGTATCAACGTGGGGACGATAAAATCCGCGTTCCTTATGAAGCAAGGTTATCTTCAACGAGAACTGGCTGGCTGAAAGCCGGCCCATTTACAAGAGTTTTTGGAGAGGGGTTCGGGGAGGCCCTTTTTGCCAAAAAAGGCCTCCCCGTATTCTTGTTTTCTACTCCGCTACTCCGCGCGTGATAATCTCGGCATTCCGGTATATCATTCGATTCCATGTCATCCTTGATAACCCTCACCACTGACTTCGGCACTCGTGACGGATATGTCGCGCAGATGAAAGGCGTAATCCTGGGAATAATCCCAAAGTGCGACTGATCGACGTGACTCATGATATCGAGTCGTTTGATATTATGGAAGCTGCGCTTGTCATCAGAGGCTTATCGGAATACTTTCCAGAGGGTACCGTGCACATTGCGGTGGTCGATCCCGGAGTCGGGAGCAAGCGACGGGGAATCGTTATGCGCCTGGATGGGCGATTCTATGTCGGTCCTGATAACGGCCTGTTTTCCTTGGTATTCGCACGAAGTCACGCGAGAGAGGTGCGGGAGATCAGTAACTCGAATCTGTTCTTGCAGGAGCCTCATCCCACTTTTCACGGTAGGGATGTATTCGCCCCGGCTGCGGCGCATTTGTCGCTGGGGATTGCCTTCGATGCCGTTGGACCGGTTGTAGAAGATCCTGTGATGTTAAGCATACCCGAGCCTATTCAGACCGAGGATGGCATTGAGGGCGAAATCATCCATGTCGATCGATTCGGGAATCTCACTTCAAATATCGAATCCGGGATGCTTTTCAGATCCGTGGATTCAGTTCAAATTGGCGGAGTGGGAAATCAAGGGGATCAAAAGATTTTTTTCTGAGGTTCCCACCGGTGCCCCGGTGGCCCTGATAAACAGTTTCGGATTTCTGGAAATAGCAGTGAACCTGGGGAATGCGTCCCTGGATTTGGGCGTTCAGAAAGGTTCGCGAGTGAATGTGAATGGTCATAGCTGCAAATTCACGAGTATCATGATGCAATGTAACGCCAGAGAAAATCTGACCAAGACTGAACCCAACAAGGCAAAGGTGCTGGTGCTCACTACTTCATATCCTTCGCATGAAGAAGATCCTTCGGGGGTCTTCATCGCCAAACTCTTGGCCGCGATACACAGACGGGGGTATTCCATCAAGGTAGTGGCCCCTTCCGACGGAACTTTTTATGGCCGTCGCAAGATTGGAGGAATTGAGACTGTACGCTTCGGCTATTTTTGGCCTCGGTCTTTGGAAAGGCTGACCCGAGGCGCGAGGCGGCATACCTGAAAACATGGCTCACAGTCTTCTCGCTCGGTTTCAACTATTTCCCATGATGATCAGATTCTTCTTTGTTTCCGTTGCTCAATCACTCGGGGCTGATATCGTGTACGCCAACTGGCTAGGCGCAGGTATTATCGGCGCTCTGGTGAATCTATTTACCCGGAAACCGCTGGTTGTTTCCTTTCGTGGAGATGACGGGTACCTGGCACGAGATCGGTTTATCTGGCGAACATTAACCAAGTGGGTTGTTGCACGTGCCTCTATGGTGGCTCCCGTCAGCAGTGAATTATTAGATATAATCAGGTCCTTGGGAGTTCCTGAAGAGAAATGCCATCTTCCTCGTTTCGGTGTGGATACAGATATGTTCCACCCGCCCGATTCCAAGTCCGAAGGAGGGAGGGGGCTGGAGGTCAGGCTGCTTTTTGTCGGCAGCCTTATCGTCCGGAAAGGAGTGCACGATCTGCTCGAGGCGCTTGATGATCCGGCTTTGGAAAATGTTCGCCTGACCGTCGTGGGCGAGGGGTTGTACGGCCCGCAATTAATAAACATGTGTGACAGACTTGGGCTGGAAAGTCGAACGGACTGGAAAGGTATTCTTCCGCCTATCGAAGTCGCGGCGCTGATGAGGACTTCGGATATCCTTTGCCTGCCTAGCTATATGGAAGGCAGGCCCAATGCGGTAAATGAGGCTATGGCGTCTAGATTGCCAGTGATTGCGACTCGTGTTGGGGGTATCCCGGATATGGTCGAGGAAAACAAGACAGCTTTGCTTTTCGAAGCAGGGAATGTTCAACAGCTACGTCAATGTCTAATCCAGCTTGTCTCCAACTCGGCATTGAGACAAACAATGGGCGCCGCTGGACGTGAATTTCTTGTAAAGACGGGCGTGAGCTGGGATTCCACCGCTGAAGAATTCGATTCGATTTTTAACGGTATTATTGCCAATCCCCGCGCTTGAACCGATTCGGCCGAAAACGTATCGATCCGCTCTCCGCGTCATTTGCGTTCTCTTCAGTGACCCGATTTCTTTCAGACGTGAGCCCGCGCAAGTTGATAATTATTGCTGGTCCGTAATCCTTCGGTCACAGGGGGCCAAAGAATGTCATTGCTAGCACGTAACCCGCGAACTGTCATTGCGAGCGCAGCGAAGCAATCTCGCGGCATTGGGGATTGCTGGTGGGACCGTCCCGCGCAGAACGCGGGATTGCCGGTCATTTTAATGAACAGGCGAGACGCCTGTCGCAACGTAGACTCCTCGCAATGACAAAACCACGCCTCTCCTAACTGAGGGGTTGCGCTGGTCCTAATTTTTCGCTTGACTCGGATACGCAGGCTAATTTATTTTGTATACGAAAGGATATTACTTCATGCCCTATGAAGATTGCATGGTCTATCTCCTAGGTAAGGCATATCAAAAAGCGCATGGCCAACTCAAGCACCGCCTGGTGGCCTATGGCTTGACACCCGTACAGCAATTAGTGCTGGGCGCGTTGTGCCGAGAAGAGGGGATCTCCGCAGGTGATTTGGGAAAGAAGCTCTTGCTCGATCCTGCCACACTATCCGGCATCCTGGATCGCATGTCCGATCGAGGATGGATCGTGAAGCAAATCGATCAGGAGGATAAGAGAGCCTTAAGGATCTATCTAACGGATGAGGCCAGAGACCTTGAGCCTAAGCTCATGGAGGAAAGAGACAAAGCCAACGAGGACCTTCTGAGGAATTTGACTTTTGAGGAAAAGGTGCTGCTCAAGAGGCTCCTGAAAGTTATACGGGACTAGTTTTTTTTGGAAATATATTTTGTACGCAAACGGATGGGATCAAGTGATTTCAGCTCTTGCCGGAGGCAAGAGCTGCATTGATAGGAGTTTTTGGGGTGGGGTCTGGGGAGGCCCTTTTTGCAAAAAGGGCCTCCCCGGTCATCACTCTTCAAAAAGGAGGATTCTATGTGGAAAAAGACGGCCTGCATTTGTTGTGCGCAGAACTGCGGCCTCGAAGTTCTGGTTGAGGCGAACCGCATAGTCAAAGTGCGTCCGGACAAGGAAAATCCTCGCAGCCAGGGATACAATTGCCGGAAAGGATTGAAGATCTTTCATTATCAGCACAACGACGATAGACTGAAGCGGCCGCTGAAAAGAGTAGGGGACGAATTCAAAGAGGTCTCCTGGGATCAGGCGCTCGGCGAGATAGCGGAAAAGCTCAAATCGACCGTTGATGCCCATGGCCCGCGCTCGTTCGCTTATATGGGCGGAGGAGGTCAGGGAGGTCATTTCGAAGCCGCATTCGGAGTAAGGCTACTCAGAGCATTGGGATCGCACTACCATTACAGTCCGCTCGCTCAGGAACTGACAGGCTACTTCTGGGTCAATGGTAGAGCGCTCGGGCGACAGTACTTCGGAACCATTCCCGATCACCATCATACGGACATGCTGGTTGCAATAGGTTGGAACGGCTGGCTAAGTCATCAGATGCCGCAGGCGAGGCGTCATTTGAAGAGGATCTCGGAGGATCCGGACAAGTTGCTGCTGGTAATTGACCCGAGGCGTTCCGAGACCGCTCAGAGGGCTAACATCCATTTGGCTTTACGACCCGGAACAGACGCTCTGCTGTTGCGAGCCATGATCAGCATGATTCTGGAAGAAGGCCGTCAAAAAAGCGACTATATCGAGGCTCACGTGAGCGGCTTTGAATCTATCAGCCCCTGGTTTCAGCGATTTTGACTATCGTTCCGCAATCAAGACATGCGAACTCGAATATGAGCAGGTCCGGGAAGTTTGCGATCTCTTGACTACTCGGAATTGGTCATGCCATTGTGATCTTGGCATCCTTATGGGCCGAACCAGCACGGTAAACTCATATCTGGAATTGATCCTGCTTACAATTTGCGGCCGGATTGGAGTGCCGGGCGGGAATTTCATACCAGGCGCGGTCATGCCTCTGGGTGGTCACTCCGATGAGCGCAATCCAAAGACGTGGCGAACTGTTGCCACGGATTTTCCGGCAATTATGGGCACATTTCCGCCCAATGTCATGCCGGAAGAAATTCTGTCCAATCATCCGGAGCGACTGAGAGCAGCCCTTGTGAGCGCTGCCAATCCTCTGAGGTCCTACTCAGATACCACGGCTTATGAGGAGGCATTCAGAGCGCTCGACTTATTGGTCGTCATGGATGTGGCGTTCACCGAGACGGCAAGTCTGGCTCATTATGTGCTTCCGGCCGCATCCCAGTTCGAAAAATGGGAGGGGACTTTCTTTACCTGGACGTTCCCTGAGGTTTTCTTTCAGATGCGACCTCCGGTTGTGGATCAAGAAACGGAGACTTTGGAAGAAGGTGAAATCCTTACACGTCTGGCCGACAAATTGGGATTGCTCCCGGAAATCCCCGAAACGTTATACCAGGCAGCGTCCGGTGACCGCATGAATTATGGCCTCCAGCTAATGGCATTTGCTCAAAATGAGCCGCGGGCCATGAAATTCATGCCTTTTATTCTTGGCAAGACGCTCGGTAAAGCGCTGGGTTCGACGAATTTGGCTGCACTATGGGGAATGCTCCAAATAGCACCGAAATCTTTTCGGGAGAATGCTGTCAGAGCCGGATTCAGTCCAGGTATGGGAATGGGGGAAGAGATTTTCAAAGCTCTTCTCGAGCATCCTGAAGGTATCCTGATAGGAAAAAGCGATACCGAAAATCATTTCAATGAGCTGCAAACCGAGGACAAGCGCATAAATCTGCTGATTCCTGAGTTGGAGGAACCTGTCAAGCGGATCACCGTCGAAAACGAAGAAGCGGCCTTGCAGTTGCCTGCGGATTACCCTTTAATACTCGCGGCGGGAAGGCACATGGATTACAATGCCAATACGATCATGAGAGATCCGGCCTGGAACGAAGGCAAGTCCCGAGCATGCACCCTGATGATGCACCCGAGCGATGCCGCTGCGCTTGGATTAACAGATGCTCAGACTGTGAGGGTAATGACCGAAGCGGGCTCGGAGGAACTCGAACTGGAGGTTACCGATACCGCTCGACCCGGGCACGTCACAATCCCGCATGGATTTGGTCTAATCTACAAGGGGCAAAAATATGGCGCAAATGTGAATCGTCTGACAAAAAATACCCATCGGGATGCAATCGCCGGCACCCCCCTCCACAGATTCGTACCATGCAGAGTGGAAGCGGTATAGTGAGGACCAGTTTATTCGGTGCGATATCGAGGCAAGATTCTTCTGTCGAGAATAAAGGGAGACACGATTCATGGACATTATCGATCTCAAGAAAGAGGATCATGTTTTCGTTCTTACAATGCGGAGTGGACAAAATTTGTTTAACCGAATGTTTGTGGACGCTATGAATGAGGCGTTGGATTCGGTGGAAGGATCCAGCGGCCCGGCAGCACTCGTGACAATCGGCGGAGAGGACAAGTTCTACTCCAATGGTCTGGATTTGGCCTGGCTCGGTGGAGACGGTAAAGCGGAAGCCATGCAAGTGATCAAAGACGTTCTGAAACTTCTTGGACGAGTTATGGCATTTCCGATCCCTACTGCAGCAGCGATAAACGGGCATGCCTTTGCAGCGGGAGCCATGCTGGCGCTGGCGCATGATTTCAGGGTCATGCGAGCCGACCGGGGGTTCTTTTGCTTGCCCGAAGTTGACATCAATATTCCCTTTGTACCTGGTATGACGGCTCTGATCAAAAGCCGGCTCACGCCCAATGTGTTTCGTTATTTGCTACTCAGCGGGGCCAAGATAGGAGGGGTTGAAGCGAAAGATATGGGCGTTGTCGATGAAGCAGTACCCGCGGAGGATGTGCTGCCGCTGGCCGTGGCCCGTGTTGCTCCTCTGGCTAATAAGAACCGCCATACATATGGAGCTATAAAGCGAGGCATGTACTCCGATGCGGTCAGTTTGTTGGAAGAAGGTGTCATTGATATGAAGACCGCTGTGTTGCCGTAAGTTGAGCTTTTCGTGAGAGCGATAAACAATTTAGGAACTGCTATCGTGGCAGACAGGAGGCGAGCATGAGTGAAAAAGTGTATTACGATTTGCGGGAACAGTTGGATCAGTATTCAGTGGGTTTTCCGTCAACCGAATCCGGGGTCGAGATCAAAATCCTCCGAAAGCTTTTCTCCGAGGAGGAAGCTGAACTTTACCTAAATATCAGTATGATGCTCGAAACTCCGGAAGCCATAGCACAAAGAATCGGTCGAGAGCCGGGTGAAGTGGCGGCGATGCTCGACGGCATGTTCAAGAAAGGACTGATTTTTAGGCTGGTAAAAGAAGGGTCTCCCAAATACGGAGCAGTTCCTTTTGTTGTTGGATCGTGGGAATTTCAGCTCAAGGACATGGACAAGGAATTCGCTCAACTTTTCGATCAATATTTTCTGGAAGCCTTTGGGAAACAGGGCATCGCTCAGGCCGCGCCCTTGCGGACTGTACCGGTAAACAAGTCCATTAGCCATTTGTGGCCGGTGGCTCCGTACGAGGACGTGAAGAAGCTTTTTGACAACAGAGAGAAGATCTCCGTGGCAAACTGCATTTGCAGGGTTCAGCAGGGTCTCTTAGATAAAGGCTGCGATAAACCGCAGGAGGTTTGTTTCCAGTTCGGGACTCATGCGCAATATTATGTCGACAAAGGCATGGGTCGGTTCATTACGAAGGAGGAAGCCCTTAGTATAATCGATAAGTGCGATGAAGAGGGGCTTGTCCCGCAACCATTTATTTCTCAGGACGCGGGCGGCATGTGCAACTGCTGCGGTGATTGCTGCGGAATACTGCGCTCGATCAAAATGGACCCTAAACCTGCGGAAAGAGTATTGACCAACTACTATGCCACCGTCGATCCCGATGCTTGTTCGGCTTGCGAAACTTGCACCGAGCGCTGCCAAATGGAAGCCATCAAGTTGGGCGCTAATGATTCAGCGGAAGTGGACCGCGATCGGTGCATCGGATGCGGACTTTGCGTTTCCACATGTCCCAGCGAGGCTGTCTCACTCCAGTCAAAACCTGAATCAGAACGGAAAGAACCGCCCGCCACAGGGAAAGATTACTTCATGCAAGTAGCCTCAGCCAGAGGGAAATCTCTCATCCCGCTGGTCATGTTGAAAAAGTCTCAGGGCTGAGAGTCCGGATACATACCGAATATCAAGGAAGTTCCGCGCATCTCGTGGGACAGCGCTTACGATTTTGATTTTGAGGTCATGAAAGGGGAATAAGCGTTAACCTAACGTCTATGCATGAAAGGGGTCAATGCTATGGCCGATCAGGATACGCTGGACAAATCGTTTCACGTCATCATGAAATCTATGGTGGAAACCGGTCAAGCTCCACATTACACTGAGTTGGCCGGCCAATTAGGGCTCTCAATTGAAGAAGGGCGAAAAGCCGTACATGCCCTCTTTGAGTCGGGAATTCCGGGATGGCTGTTCCCGAGCACCAGTTTGATTGCCTCATTTGCGCCTTTCAACAACTTGCCTACGCAATACAGAATAACTATAGACGGCCAACAGAAATGGTTCGGCCAGTGAGGTTTTGAGTCGCTGGCGGTCTGCTGGCTTTTTCCGGGCAAGACAGTTCGGGTAGACTGTCCATGCCTTGATTGTGGAGTTCCTATTGTTGTGGAAATGCGTGACGGTCAGGTCCTGCGATCGGAACCGCAAACCGTGATCGGATATGTAGCGGTTCCCTTCTGGAAATGGTTCGAAAATGCGGCCTATTCCTGAAGCACAATGAATCTATTCCGGTCGGAAGAGCATGTTCGCAACTGGGCGGATTTCAAGGAAGGATCTGAGGAAGGGATCATTCCTCTGGATGATTTGGTCAAGCTGTTCTCCGGGAGCTATTTCAGGAAGCGATTGGACCCGGATTGGGTTTCCCACCAGCGGGAATACGCGGGTGAGATGATTGCAACGATGAAAGAAATCGGCAAAACAGGGCCGTTTTGGCGAAGGCCGCAACCGTACGGATTAGCATAGTCTTGCCGCATTGATAGACCCGAGACTTCGAAATTTAATGTTGCGTTTACTCACGACTATCTCTTTTCGTGTGACACGTGTAAGTCTCGTAATCTACGATCTTGCCCCCGAAACGACTTTCAGAGGCTTGGTCGGGGTCAGATCTTTCTTGCTCTCGCCGTTGGCGGACATCGGTTCGAGACCGAAGCGTTCTTCCGCTGCGCGCAGAATTGCCGCCAGCATTTCAGAATAGGACATTCCGGCATTAGCAGCCATTTTGGCAAGGTGGCCGTCCCAGCACCAGCCCGGGTTGGGATTTACTTCCAAAATTTTCGGATTGCCTTCTGAATTCAGACGCCAGTCAAGACGAACATAGTCTCGGCATTCCAGCCTTTCGGAAAGCACAACACACCATTGAATGATCGCGTTCTTGGTTTTATCCGAAAGATCAGCAGGTATTGATTTCAAGCTCCCGTACGGCGACTCGGGGCACCACTTGGCCTCATAACCGCAGATGTGGGGCAATGAAGGAGGCAGAGACGAATAATCTTCTTCGGCCATAGGAAGCACCGTGTACGAGGTGGGTGGATTGCCGATCATTCCTACGGTAAGATCCTTGCCAGTAAGGAACTCTTCCACTAGAATCGGTTTTTCGTACCCGAAGTCACGGCGGATTTCCAGGACCGCGTTGATGAGGTCCTCGGGTTTATAGGCTACCGAACGGGCAGTTATACCAAAGCTGGAATCACCGCAATTCGGTTTCACGATCACCGGAAAATCTAGTGGGACATCAAATTTGGAATCCTGAGGTTTGATTAGAAAAGCTTCAGGAACGGGGACACCCATTTCTCTCGCCAATCCGCGCAACAAAGACTTGTCATAACAGAAAGCCAGGCATTGCGGACCGGATCCGGTGTACGGGACACCCATCGATTCGAGTATTGCGGGAACGTGCAACTCTTTACGCGGATCGTTAAAATGGCCTTCATCGCACAAGTTGAAAACCAAATCTATTTTTCCTGATAGTCGTAACAGGTCTCTAATCAAGGTCTCATGATTGCAAAGATAGGTGAACCTGTATCCTTTGAGCTCCCGCAAAGCTGCTTTCATCGCGTCTATGGTGTAGAAATCGTCGTCATCAAACACGCTCAAAGGTTTTAGCGGGTCGGGTTTCTCCGGATCGCCCAAGATCACGACCACATGTTTTTCGCCGTTTTTGTGCCGCTGTCGGGAAGGGGTCCATTTCTTCCTCGCCTGCGCAGACACCACGATGCGTCGCTCCATCATTCCGAGGTCTTGATTTCGTTCAGAATCGGTACTCAGTGAACTTGGAGAATCGATTTCGCCGAACCCAGCCTCCTTCAAAAGCCTGGTCAGACTCTCTTGCGAGTAAAGCCGTTCAGCATAAAATTGGTCCGCAAGCACGCCTTTGGTCACGTGGGTAATAACTTCCCTGGATACGAGGCGCTCACGATCCAATGACAGAGACCGTTCTCTGCAAACAAAGAGATTATTATCTATCCATTCCCAGGAGCGGTTACGAAATGATTCCTTGAGAAAGTCTCCATCGGCAATGTCGATGAGCAGTCTGCCCCACGGCCGGAGGATTCGCATAACCTCGCGAAGGACCTTCAGGTCGTCCTGCAAGGTTTCGAAATATCCGAAGCTGTTGCCCAGGATCAAAACGGTATCGAAGCTGTCCGCGGCGTACGGAAGTTTTCGCGCGTCCCCTTCTCTGAATCGGACTGTCAATCCCTCGTTTTTTGCGCGTTCCTTGGCTTTCTGGATTAAGTAATGTGAGCGGTCCAGGCCCTCGAGATTCTTAAAGCCTCTTCTGGCCAGCTCCAAAACGTGACGTCCTTGACCGCAGCATAGGTCCAATATTTTATCGGAATTAGATGGCTGAAGTGTGTCGCATATGAGGTCAATTTCCTGGCGCGTAATGCGCAAATCATCCACAACATCAGCATCAGTCTTGAGATAAAACGAATTGAAGATCCGGCACCACCAATCAGGGCTCACGTGATCTTCAAGGTTCTGCACCGGCCCCAAACTGGACGATTGATTCCGTCCTTTTCGGTTTTTCTGAAGAAGATCAGTTGCGCCTTTTCTTTTATCCATAATTCCTTCAGTGCCCTCCTCGAAGAGAGAATTTCATCCAAATCGTCCATCCGGGTTTGCAGCCGTTAACTCTATTCTTAAGCGACATTCGTTGCCAACCAGTGTTCCGCCCATAAGTAATGACATCGTAAGCAGAAACCGCCACGTTGACGACCAAGCTATTGAAAGAGGCAATTCATGCTGGCGCCTGATGCAGTTTCATATTCACCAAACCAAGGGTTTTCGGCAGTATCACGGGACTCATTGGTTCTAGGGGCGATTCTCGCATGATTCGCAATGCGCTTATATCAGTTGCAGCTTGTCGTCAAGATCTAATTTGTGATCGCCGAGGTAGTGATGGCTCAAGATAACAACCGCTCGGGTCGCGGGGAATCACATTTGAATGATAATACCATATACGGGAGGGGCATGGCCTGTTGTGAGGACGCATTGCGATGCGCCAATCTACTATGATGGAAAAGGTGATGGTTCCTGGACCGCGTCGCCGTATCGGATTTGAAAATCCAGTTCGGGAAAATTTGAAATTCGGCAAATCGTATAGTTCGGCCGTTTGCGTGATCACTCCTCATTTTTTTGCTGGAGCACACTTGTTTCTGAGGTTGTCCTTACACCGAACATAACCAGGTAGAAAACGGCTCCTATAACCCCAAAGGATACAACTGTAAAGATAGGATCAAGTTCGGTGCAGTAGAAAATGGATTCCGTTTCCAAAGCTGAATTTGCGTAGTTGACAATCAACACTGCAAATAGGTTTATAGCCGCATGAATCCCCATTGCCATTTCCAGGCCGTTACTTCTCAACGTAATTATCGTAAGAATGCCCCCAACAAGAAAATAATAAAAAGCCATCGGCCAGAAGCCGGCAGTCATTTCCGGATTAGCCAAATGCGGAAGCATGAATAACACGCCGGAGGCTAGTACGAGCGCTGCACGGTTCCGGGTCAGTAGCGCCATAGATTGCAGCAAATAGCCGCGGAACAGAAGCTCCTCCGCTGTGGTTTGAATTGGAGTCAAAATGAGGGCTAACGAAGCGAAAATCAAAAATTGTTCCGGTTTCAACCGGTATTCGTAAGTTGAAGGGTTTAGAAGATAATCTAACAAAGTAGCGAAGGCCACCAGACCAAAAAACAACCCGAAGCTTTTGCCGAATTTTTTCCAGTCAATGGATTCGCGAGGAGTGATGAGGGTAAGGAACGGACGTAAGTGAATAACCCTTACTGCCAATAGAACTCCGATAATGAGACACGCCTCAAACCCGCCCACTTCAACGAAACTGATAATTACACTATTTAGCCCGAAAATATTGTTACCAATGCGGGCGAATAGTACGTTGGCAACTATCGTCAGCGCCACGGGAGTAACAAGAATTAACGTTAGAGCCACGATATAACGCCACCAATTGTTTTTTCCCAGTTTGGCCAAGTCAATGAATTGAGCCATTTTATTCTAGCCCCCGTTAAAGAATACTGCAGATGGGCAGATAAGCGCAGAAAAAATATATCACGAAATTTTCCGGCGATATTTATGCGTTCTGTTGGGTGAACATGATGTCTTAATTTTTGAGAAATGATATGCTCGCATTCAGCTATTGTCCGTCAAACTGGAGAGGTGCAATGGATTCAGAAATACTACAGGCCGCAAACTTACTGAGCAAAGATCTTAACAGGATAGCTACAGCTCTGGAAAGGATTTCAATGAGCTTGGCCAGACTTCAAGAACAGCACGTGAAGGATGAGACCTGTTCCTCAGAGACCAGTGGGACATGCGGCGGATTATGAATTTAAGTCAGCCGGATTATGAGCATGTTAGAGATATTGTAGGGCCCACTGGCAGTCGCTCTTGCTTAAGTGTGTCATGTTATTCGGCGCGGTCTTTAATAAGATGAAACGCGTTCACATCAAAACGCCGGCGAAGATCAACTTATTTTTGAGAGTGCTGGAGCGTCGACCGGACGGGTACCACAATATTGAAACAATATTCCAAGCAGTCGATCTTCAAGACGAACTAATAATTGAAAAGACTTCCGACGCAAGCGTTCTTACCGTTCCCGGATTTTCAAATCTGGAAAACGAAGAAAACCTTGTGGCCAAGGCGATTAGACGGCTAGAATTGCAGATTGGACGCGATTTACCGGCGAAAATTGAACTTAATAAAAATATACCAGTCGCGGCGGGACTTGGCGGGGGGAGTACGGACGCGGCCGCAGCATTAATTGGCGTATGCTCGTTATTTAATCTGGATTTGTCGGAAGAAGCGATTTATGAGGTGGCTCGCTCTCTTGGTGCAGACGTCCCGTTTTTTCTCAATGGAGGCAGCGCAGTCGGTGAAGGGGTTGGGGACGTGCTTTCTCCAATCGATTTGCCCGTAGATTACAGCATACTGCTTGTTAATCCCGGATTTTACGTGTCGACCGCAACGGTTTACCAGAAACTTTCATCGAGCTTGACAGGCCCAGCGCGTGACGGTAAGCTTTGGGCAGTGATCCAGGAGCACCAGCACCTGGAAGATCTGCTCCATAACGATTTAGAGGCAGTCGCTGAGGGGCTGTATCCTGAGATATCGGAGGTCCGAATCTTTCTGAAGCGCAATGGCCTGAACAAGACCCTCATTTCTGGAAGCGGTCCAACAGTATTTGCTATAGGCGCTTCGGACCAACTGAGTGGGGTGGCAGGCATTTTACCGGGTAAATGGCGAGCTTGGATTGTCAATCCAATCAAGCATGGTCCAACAATAAGTTGATGATCGCTCCTGGAAGAGGGGCGTTGAACAAGCCTAATGGGGCGTCGTCAAGTGGCAAGACACGGGTCTTTGGAATCCGCATTCGGAGGTTCGAATCCTCCCGCCCCAGCCAATCTTCAGCGCAGGTAGTCGGGGGCTTTTTCATGCAAGAATACTGCCCCCCGGCTGCCGCAAAGAACTCATATAAATAGTAGACGAAAGGCTGCTGTGTCGGTAAGCCGCTACCTTGTTGTTCAGCTCAATTCGCTTGACTCGGAACGGCTGAGATACTAGGTTACAGCACCTTGTTTGCACTGCATTTTCAAAAGAGGTGGTCCATGGCGTCCAAGAAATTGCCGACACGAGAAAATCAAAAAGCGCTTTATACCAGGCAAACCGAAAAACGAATCGCCCTGCTTAAAGAAAAAGGATTAAGTGAAAAGGACATAGCGAAAGATTCCAAGCTAAAGCAATTAAAAGCTAAACTGAAACAACTCGATTCCGCGATGGCGCGAATTTCATTCCTGGATGAACAGAAAAAGCAGCTCCAGGAGAGAAAGGAACAGCGAAAAGCGGAAGCTGAAGCAGCTAAAGCCGTACCGGCCGCTGGGGAGAAGAAGGCCAAGAAGAAGCCGGGAGAGAAAAAAGATGCTGCGCCTGAGAAGAAGAAGGCTGGCGCTGCAAAGCCGGCTGCCAAGAAAAAAACGAAATGACTCTTAAGAAGAAACCTCAAATCTATGATTGAATCTTACACTCAGTTGGACATCCGTCCGTATGAGGTGAATGGGGCAGGGGATAGTCACCTCCGGTCCATAAGGGTTGGTAATTACTAGAAATGGGCGACATAGACATTTATCATATTATCCAAAGAATAGCGATTCTGGCTCCCGGTTTTCTCCTAGCAATAACAGTTCATGAGTTTACGCACGGCTATATAGCCTATAAATTCGGCGACCCCACTGCAAAGTTAGCCGGCCGACTAACTTTTAATCCAATAAGCCATCTGGACCCAATTGGGACTATTATCCTTGTGCTCACTCAGATTATAGGCTGGGCCAAACCGGTACCGGTTGACCCGCACTATTTCAAGAATCCCCGCATGGACATGCTTTGGGTCAGTTTGGGAGGACCTGCGGCCAACCTGGTTACCGCGGCAATATTAGCTATATTAATGCATGTCTTGATTTTTCTAACGGGCGGTCAGGTTTCCGGCCAAATTTCAACACTCATCCTGGTACCACTTTATATGATTCTTCTTTTCGCGGTCAGGATCAATATTGTCTTAGCCATATTCAATCTGATTCCCATTCCTCCGCTCGATGGTTCCAAGATATTGTCCGGTTTGCTCCCCCGAAGGCAGGCCTACGAGTTTGAAAAGCTGGAACCCTACGGACCCATTCTTCTTCTTATAGTTCTCATGTTTACGAATGCTATTAATTACATAATATGGCCTCCGATCCGCATAATCGAGGGGCTGCTTCTAGGTGGGCTGAGATAGCATGTCCTATGAGGTCAAACTGGAAGTTTTCGAAGGTCCTCTGGATCTGCTCTTGCACCTCATCAATCGTAACGAATTAAGTATCACAGATATTCCTATAGCTCTCATTACACAACAATATCTCGAAACAATCGAGTTGATGAAATCGCTCAATCTCGAGATTGCCGGTGAGTACCTGGTGATGGCGGCCTATCTTACGCATATCAAATCTCAAATGCTGCTTCCCGTAGCCGATGAAGATCAAGAGCATGGGGAATCGGTGCAAGATCCGCGGGACGAGCTGGTGACACATCTTCTTGAATACAAACGTTATAAAGAAGCCACGGAAAATTTGGGCGCATTGACACAGCTTGACCGCGATATATTTGTAAGGGAGCCTGCGGAGGACGAATCGGATTTTTCTAAAGCCAAGCAGCCACTTGAGGTGAGCTTGCCGCAATTATTGCACACCTTGAGAGAGCTTTTGGCCCGCACAGCGAGACGGGATTTGATCGAATTGGAACCGGAACGACTTCACGTTAAAGACAAAATTCACGACATTCTCGAGCGCCTGAACATTAACCCGCAAATCACTTTTCGATCTCTGTTCGAAGCTTCTGCATCCCGAATTAACATTTTAACTACTTTCTTGGCTTTGTTGGAGATAATCAAACTGCAACTCGTCCGAGTTTATCAGGATGAACCGTTTGGTACCATTTTGATATCAAAACGGATTTTGCCGGAGAAGAACGAAGCAAATGATGCAAACTTAAGCGAAGGATTAATATGAGATTTGTTGGGGGGGCGACCAACGAGCCGCCCCTGGTCATAGCCCCACAGACTCAGATTTCCTCAACGGTAATTGCCTCTTCGGGGCAAACCGAAACGCAAGATTCACAACCAAGACACTCGGTCGGGTTCGCGACATTGGTTTTATCTTCCGCGGCTTCCAATACATCCGCCGGGCAGACATCCACGCATTCACCGCATGATTTGCATTTTTCCGCATCAATCTTCGGCAAGTACATAAATTCACCTCATGAGATTTTGGTTCGGATGCATCAAACAGAATGGCATCTTCATTTCGTGATTTCACGATTTGGCAATATTTTGCAAGTATAATCAAGCTTGTCAAGCTTTTAGCGCACAGCGAAAACCCGCCTTTGACTGGTACCATTTCTAGCGGTTATTCAAACAAGACTTTGCAACTGATTTTCAATTCTTTCTCCAGCTTCCGGCAATTCCCCTTCCCGATTCATGCGCTTTTCTTCCATTTCCAAAATGTGTCATTGTGAATATCAGTTATTTCAGGATTCGGATTACTACGGGTTTCACTCGTTGACAAGAAGTTGCTCCAGGTGTTACCCTGCAAGGACTTTTGAAGAAGCGCTGCCAAAAAAACGACAGAGTGATTTTGATATCTTTCCCAAGAGACTAAGGGATTGTCATGAAAAATAGTAAAAATTTTAGAGAGATGATCATTGCAGGAATTGCCTCCGATACCCGCAATATGCAGCCCGTGGTTTTGTTGAGAGAGAAAGGCGGCGAACGAGAACTGTACATTTGGATAGGCCCAGTTGAAGCTATGGCGCTCCAAAGGGCTATTAATAAAGAGGTTTTTCAGCGTCCGCTCACCCATGAACTGATGAGGAATATCATTGAAAAAGCTGGCGTGATTATCGAGCACATAGAAATAGACGACTTGAGGGACCATACCTATTACGCCACCATTTACCTGAAAAATGCGGAATCAAAACTTATCACAATAGACGCTCGCCCTTCGGACTCACTGGTTCTGGCCACATGGACCGGCGTCCCGATTTTCGTAAGCGAAAAGGTGATAGAAGGTATGACTCAGGCGGACCAAGACGAAGGGGCAAAACCAAAAATGATCTTCACTCAAGAGGATATTGAGCGGACCGATGAGGAATTGACCAAGATTCTCGAACGAATGGACCCCGATGATATCGGAAACGCGTAGCTGATTTGGGATATCCCGCCTCGATTTTAAACTCGTGAGTTGTTTCCAGGCAGCAGCAACTATTTTTTGCTTATTAATCCAGTCTAATTCAATCGATGGAAATATTACCGAGCAGCGGTCAGTTCAGTGAGCTGTTCCTGTTTACGTTGAGTTGGCGAAATGATAGATCTTGCTTGGCAACAATATGTGAGTAGGTGATTTTTATGCCCGGCAATATCATTCCGGAGGTGAAGAGCGGGGGTCCATTTAGATTACTGAAGTATTTTATTGTCTCGGCCTTTGTGGTCATCACCGGCGTGACCCTCCTGCTGGCGACCTTGCTTTACACCAGAAGTGTCAACACGCTCCTGAAGGGAGCTGAGAGTTACGCACGCTTGCTGGCTGAAAACCTTAACTATAATATTTACATAGGTTTTTACGGACCTCTCAAGGCCCGTGGAATTTCGATGGATCTTCGCAAATGGGACCAATTTGGCTCACTTGACTCCTTGATAAAAGATTTTACCTACGGGCTTAAGATCAGGCGAATCAAAATTATAGATAAGCAAAGGAAGATAATTTACAGCACGGAGTATGATCTCATCGGCAAGTACGAACCGGACAATTCGGCAATAGATCAAGCGTTGAATGGAAAGGATCTGACGCTGATCGAGCAGGAGGGAGGGTCCTCCCTGCTTTGGTATACGACCTGTCTGGCAGATACTTACTTTCCTCTCAGAGAAGTTTCAGGCAATTTTTGGATGCTGGGTAATATTTACGGAGTTATTCAGATCACGCAAGATGTGACGGATCAATATGTCAATGTGCAGCGCTCCATTATTGTGGTCATATTGGTTGCGGTAGGATCGATGATTTTTCTTTTCATCATGCTGACTTTGATTGTTCGAAGAGGAGAAAGAATCCTACTGGAGAGGGCGAGGGATCAAAAGAATCTGGAGGAAAAGCTCCAACAATCCGAAAAGCTCGCATCGATCGGCCAAATGGTGGCTACTATAGCTCATGAAATTCGCAATCCCCTCGGCATAATCCGTTCGTCGGCCCAGGTGCTGGCAAAAGCGGATAATCCCGATCGTAATCGGATACGAAAACTCTCAGGTGTTATTGTGGAGGAGGCGAGCAGTTTGAGCAATATTCTGACAGATTTTCTGGAATTTGCTCGACCTAGATCTCCTTGGATGAAAAACACAGACGTGCTGGAAGTCATATCAAGGCTGCGCAACAATTTGGCGCAAGAAATTCAGGGTAGGCGCATAGAATGGTCCGATACCAGCTTGAACGGAACGAATTCTAACGTCCAAGGTGATCCGGAACTGCTATATCAAGCGTTCCTGAATATTACCATGAATGCATTCGAGGCAATGGAGGACGGAGGCAAGTTCCGCATCAGCATAGCTTCGGAGGACTCTGTTGTCCGGCTCGACTTCATTGACAACGGCCATGGCATCAAGCAGGAAGATCTCCCAAAACTTTTTACTCCATTCTTCACCACGCACGAGATGGGTACCGGCTTAGGATTATCAGTCGTACACAACATAATTACAGCTCACGGCGGAGAGATTTCTGTCAAAAGCGAGGCGGGCAGGGGAGCGACGTTCAGTATTTATCTCCAGCATGGAAACCCAGCCTCTCAAATGAATTCCAACGCTGGGAAGACGAGAAGTCACTGATGAAAACGGTCCTGGTCGTAGATGATGAAAAGAACTATCTGGTCGTACTGGAGGAGCTTCTTCTCGAAGACGGGTACCAAGTCGTGACCGCCGGTTCGGGACCGGAAGCGATGGAAATAGTTCGGAACACGCCCGTAGATACGGTGCTTACCGACATTAAAATGCCTGGGATGTCCGGCATCGATCTACTTGATAACCTTAGAACGTTGGATTCAGATCTGCCGGTGATCCTGATGACCGCTTACGCTGAAGTTGATCAGGCGGTGAACGCTATGAAAAAGGGGGCCTTGGATCACATTCAAAAGCCCTTTGACAACCAGAGATGTAAAAAGAGCGGTGGCCCGTGGAGTTGAAAAACGTCTGTTGATGAAGAACATCCGTCACCTGGAGACCGAGTTGGGTGCTCTGTGGGGAAATATAATCGGAAAATCCAAGTCAATGGAATCGGTGTACACAGTTATGAAGCGGGTTGCCGATACTCCCACGACCGTACTTATTTGCGGGGAATCCGGTACCGGTAAAGAACTGATAGCGCGAGGACTGCATAAAGCTTCATCCCGCGCCGGTTGCCCGTTTGTCTCTATAAATTGTGCCGCTCTCCCTGAGACTCTTCTGGAATCCGAGCTGTTCGGTTATGAAAAAGGGGCCTTCACGGGCGCGACAAGTCTCAAGCAAGGCAAATTCGAATTCGCTGACGGCGGTACGCTCTTTCTTGATGAAATAGGTGAAATGTCCCTTAATTTACAGGTAAAGTTTTTAAGAGTGCTACAAGAGCAGGAATTTCAGCGAGTTGGTGGCAATAAGGACGTCAGGGTGGATGTCCGCATCATAGCCGCGACTAATAAGGACTTGAAAGACGAAGTGGAAGCAGGGAGATTCAGGGGCGACCTCTTCTTCAGACTCAATGTTGTAGAAATAGCTGTTCCCGCTCTGCGAGAGCGACGTTCCGATATTCCGTTTCTTGTAGCTCATTTTGTTCGAAAGTTTTGTACTAAGTTGGGGCGAGAAATACGGGAAGTGGACGCCGAAGTTATGCGTTCATTGTACCGTTATTCATGGCCAGGAAATGTGCGGGAATTGGAGAATATTGTCGAACGAGCCATAGTTATGGCGAGAACGCAAACTATAATGCCTGAAGATCTCCCTCAGGAGATTAGAGAGTCCCCTGAAATTGAAGAAGAATTGAACCAGCTGATTTCATGGGAGAAAGGACTTGCAGAGACACTGGAGATTATTGAAGAAAGGATGATCCGCCAAGCTCTGAAGAGGTGCGGCAGCATTCAGGCACAGGCTGCCAAAATACTGGGGATTTCAAGAAGCAATTTGCAGTACAAAATGAAAAAATACGGTATGCTGGTTTGAGTTCGGGTCGTGTAAGTAGGCAATCTCGAATTAGCCTATTCTAAATCGATTTAGATCTTTCGGAACACTATTTTCGGAAATGTGACTTAAAGAATCATGTCTTTGCATTACAGACGGAGCCTTCCCTCAAGCGCCTGGCCGTTGACAAGGACTGGCAATTACTTTATAGATAAAAACGATTTCAATGCAATGAAGGAGTTTTCGCCGTGATACGACAGAACCGGCAATTAATCACGTGCAATAAGAAAACTTATTTAGGACTGATGGGAATGTTGTTTTTGTTGGCAGTTCCCGTGAAAGCTCAAATGTATTATCAGGATGGAAATCATTCGTACCAGTATGGGAATGATAACGAGGCCTATCAACAACAGAGCCCCGGGAACCCCCAGCAACCCCGTCTTCAGTATGATCAGCGCGACGCAGAGATGATACTGCGCGATCAAGTGGAGCGCAGCAATGGGAATAATCAAGGCGCCCAACAACCGCAACAGTCAATATATGATAATAATTATGGCCATAGAATTAGTGATGAGGCATCTATTCGAAGAGTTATGGCCGAGGCGCGAAACATTGCAAGCTTAGTAAAGAATAGAAACGGTAAGGCCTTCATTATCTTTGATAAACGAAATGTGCAGTTTTATCTTTACGACAGAAATGGGCGTTTATTGAGAATAGGCCCTGCAGCAATCGGTAAAGGAAAAACCGAAACAGGAGCTTTTGAAACTCCGGTAGGGGTGTTCCCTATTAAGAGTAAGGTTGCTGTAGACGATTGGGTTCGCCCCGACTGGTATTTCAAAGAAGAGGGAGAACCCATCCCACAACGACACGAAGATCGGCGGGTCCCAGGTTTTTTCCGCTACAAACTCGTGTTTGAAGGTTCACGCTACATCCATTATGCTGAAGCCACTGGTGGCAGGCTGACTCATGGTTGTCTCGGATTGGACTGGGAAGATGCTGAGGCGGTCTTTCATACGTTAGATGTTGGGTCATATTGCATCGTTGTGGATTCGGGTTTTATTAACAAATTGGCTCGCGGGGAATTCCCGATTCATAAGCCGCCGGTGGCAAAACCAAGTAAACCTGAGGAGCCTTCCGGGACTGTTACAGCGCAAGCGGAATATGAGCGTCGTGAAACCGTTACTCGCTCCGATCAGCCCCAGGATCAGGAAAAATTCTTTCGAAATCTTTGGTAATGTACTGACAATCCGCTTCCGATTATTTGGTTGCAAAAGAGGCACTCATTTTGAGGATAGACGGAATGCTATGTAGATACAGAGCATTACTGCTCCTATTTGCCGTTATAATAATCTTGTCATGCGTTTCCTGTGTCGGTACAGGGGTCTCAAAAAGTGCTCGCGTCGATCCTGGTGTTGCAGGTTCGGCCGCATTGGAAGCAGCAGGAGACAAGGGAATTGCGGACACTTGGGAGCTGCTTTATCAGGTGAATGAAAAAGGGGACGAGGAAAGACCGAAAGACGCTACCAGGACTCTGATTGAGTTCACAAAAAGCCGGGCAAGTCATATTTAACAGGATTGATAATGAGAACTCGGATCGAGTAAAGAGCAGAACCGGAAAATACAGCATTGACAAAGCTGAAATAAATATCACGGATGATGCCGGTAATACCGTGAAGTGGCCATACCAAATAAGCGGCGATACCCTGGTAATATCGATGCCGGAAGTTAAGAAGAAGTTTCATTGGCGTCGTTTTCGTTGAAGTCGGGGCAATTTAGGCGGATTACAGAATTGAATCTAATGCACCGGCACGAAAAAGAACTTATATTGCGATGACAGCCACGGATAATTGTGGCCGATCACTTGTTCGCGGAATTTTGATGAAGCTGAACTTATCTAATTCTTGTCGAAAACTTGCTCTTATCGCTGTAATCTTAATTTCTTGCATTTTCCCATTTTCGCCCAGCAGTTATTCGGCGGAAAAAGAAGAGATCTTGCGTTATGAAGTCACATGGAATGGAAACAAGGCAGGTCATGGCGATATTACGACTCGAGCTAATGCGAAACATGTCAACGTGACAGTTCAGGCGGTGTCGGATGGTGTCTTGAAGAGTCTTTGTGAGATTTGGAGCAGGATTAACTGCACTTTTGCGGCCGACGGGTTCAAGCCCAAATCTTATAATTTTGCGTTGAAATCTAATGTGGCACGTTCCGAGACTGTCGGTCTGATCTTTGATGATAAAACAGGAATGGTGCAAGTTAGTAAACAGACGGGAAATGAAAACGAAAACCACTCAGAAACGGTTCGCGGGGTCTACGATCCCGTGACAGCCGCGTGTCTACTTCGGAGCCAAAAAGATCTAAGTAAACCAATGTTTGTTGACATATATGACGGGAAAGACAGGGCGCGATTGTACGTGGACCCGGTCGGGACTGAGCGCATTCAAGTGAAGGCCGGAGTGCATCCCGCTGTGCGTCTCCATCTCAAATTGGTAAAACTCGGCAATGAAAATCAGGAAATTGGAAAAGGCAAGCTTTGGATTTCCAATGATTCTAATAGAATCCCTCTGTTGTTGACCTCGTCGCCGATATTGGGAACCATCCGTTTCGAATTGGTTCATGCCCAGCTCTAGATCGAGTCGAACATGAGTTTGTTCCTGAAATAGGCGAATCCATTCATCTTCTGGTATCATGAGCTATGGAAATGATACCGGAATCCGGCAAAGAAATCCTGCGTATTATCAACGACCTCGTTCCTGAGTCTTACGTTGTGGGGGGAGCTATCCGCGACCATTTGATTGGGAGGTTCCGGAGAGCCGATCTCGATATCGCCGTAAGAGGTGACGGCCTGGACCTGGCCCGTCGTGTTATTGATCAGACCTCAGCAACCGCCACTCTTGTTGCTCTCGATTCAAAGCGTTTCACAGCCAGGATTGTACTACGATGTGACGGCATTGCGACCATAGACGTCTCACCGCTAAAGGGTCGTACTATCCACGACGACCTCCGCAAAAGGGATTTCACCATCAATGCTATTGCCACCGCTCTTGGCGATTTTCTCCAATCCGGCCTGCGACATCTCATCGATCCTCTTCGCGGACAGGAGGATCTCAAAAATAAATTAGTTAGACCGTGTTCACCCGACGCATTTCAAGACGATCCTGTTCGAATTTTGAGAGGTTTCAGATTCGCTGCTGCTCTTGGGTTCCGAATTAGTGCGGATACTCTGTCCCTTATCCCCGGGAGCCTGGCAAAATTGCAAAATGTTTCCCCTGAACGAGTGAGAGATGAGTTACTAGCACTTCTAGCAGCGGATAAAGCTTTTCCCGTTTTGCGAACGATGGATGCAGCAGGTATATTTGATCTTTTGTTTCCCGAATTGGCTGCAATGAAGGGATGCGGCCAAAATGAATATCATCACCTGGATGTATGGGACCATTCGCTGGAAGTTGTTCGATGTCTTGAACAACAGATAGCGCTCCGGTTTCCCTGTTTTGACCCTATAATTCCAGTTCTCGATCGGTACGTGAAAGGAGAACCTGTCACAGGCAGGCCCCGTATAGCTCTACTTAAGCTGGCGGCAATTTTCCATGATTCGGGAAAACCCGAAACCAGGTTCGTGGATCCGGCAGGCAGAGTGCGATTTTTCGGACATGAAAAAGTATCGGAGGCGATTTTCTTGAAAGCAGGCGCTCGATTAAAGTTGGCTGCTAGAGAGATTACAATCGTCAAGCAGTGGGTGCTGGGTCATATGAGGCCGATGTTTCTTAACGAGGAGCCGATCTCAAAGCGGGCAGTGCATCGTCTGTATAGGAAATTCGGCAAGGATATTTTAGGATTACTACTACTGCATCTGGCCGATTTGGCCGCTTCCCGTGGTCCCGCTCGAACCGCTGAAGCGGATGAGACTGCATGTAATTCAGTGGCCAAAGCCCTTGAGATTTGCTTCGAGCTGGAAGAATCCCCTCCAAAACCTTTTCTGAACGGCCGAGACTTGATGGATTTATTCGAGTTGCAACCGGGGCCTCAGATCGGGAAAATTTTGAGATATCTCGCAGAACTTCAGGCAGCGGGTGAGATAACGTCTATCTATGAAGCTATATCCGCTGCCCGAAAATTCTTAGATAGATAGTAATCGCGGATCCTATTTACGCGTTCCGCACTATTCCTTGCCAACCAGAGTAGTCCCGAGTTCCTCTTTTAAGAGGTCACCAAGATTAGAGGCCACAACCTCCTGGTTGTGGGTATAACCTCTCATCTGACTGTGATCCGCTGCTCTTTCGAGACTCTTAATTGAAAGCGCTATTTTTTTATCCTTCTTATTCACCTTCAGAACTACTGCGCTTAGGTTATCGTCTACTTTGCAAAAATCGCCCGGAGAATTCACTCTTTCTCGAGATAGTTCGGATACGTGTATCATTCCTTCGATTCCTTCTTCTATCTCGAGAAACACCCCGAAATCCGTGACCGAAGTCACTTTTCCGGTAACCTTTGTCCCCGGCGGGTATCTGTCGGCAAGAGTCTCCCACGGGTCTTCATACATCTGCTTTATACCGAGTGAAAATCTCTCGTTTTCCTTATCTATATTCAAGACCACCGCTTGGACGGTTTGCCCTTTTTTGTACAGTTCCCCCGGGTGTTTGATCCTCTGAGTCCAAGAAATATCTGAGATATGGACTAATCCATCAATACCTTCATCAATGCCTACAAAGATGCCGAAATCAGTGACGTTTCTTATTTTGCCTTCTATTTTGGTCCCTTCAGGATACCTCTCTGCAATAACATCCCACGGATTGGGTCTGAGCTGCTTTATTCCCAGAGAAATCCTCTTTTGACCTTTGTCTACATTGAGAACCATAACCTCGACTTCCTCCCCAACCTGGGTCAGCTTGGAAGGATGCCTTGGTTTTTTGGTCCAGGTCATCTCAGAAACATGCACAAGACCTTCGATCCCTTTTTCGAGTTCTACAAAAACTCCATAATCTGTTATGCTTACAACTTTTCCGGTCCATTTCGATCCGATAGCATATCGCTCTTCCGCATTTTCCCAAGGATCAGGTTGAGTTTGTTTGAGCCCCAATGAAACCCTTTCCGAATCTTGATCGAATTTAAGGATTTTGACCTGAATTTCATCTCCGACTTTTAGAATTTCGCTTGGGTGATTTATTCTGCCCCAGGACATATCAGTGATATGGAGCAATCCATCAATCCCGCCGAGATCAACAAATGCTCCATAATCCGTTATATTCTTGACGGTACCTGTCAGGACGCCCGAACTTTCCATTGCCCGCAATATAAAATTCTTTTTGTCTTCTTTCACCTTTTCGAGCAAAGGTCGCCTTGAAAGGACAATGTTTCCCCGCTTGCGATTATACTTGAGAACATTGAACTCAAATGTCTCGCCTATGTATTTTTCGAAATTTCGCACAGGCCTGAGATCCACTTGAGACCCGGGAAGAAAAGCCGGCACTCCAATATCTACCTGCAGGCCGCCTTTAACCCTTGCCAGAACTTTGCCCGGGATCGTTTTTGTGTTTTCATAAACGTCCGCGATATCTTCCCATATTCGGATCTTATCAGCTTTGGATTTCGAAATTCTTAATTGGCCGGAAGATTCCTCGGTATCTTCAAGGAAGACCTGGACATCATCGCCCACTCTAACGGTCAAATCGCCGGTTTCATCCATGAATTGCTCGATAGGTATCTGTCCTTCGGACTTGGATCCGACATCTATCATCACAAATTCAGGAGTTAACTGTACTACTTTCCCGGTGACGACCTCGCCTTCTTGAACTCTATGGAAGCTACTTTCGACTAACTCCGCAAAATCCTCTTCTCTCGCACTCTCTTGTTGATTTCCTTCTGCAGGAACGTTGTTGTTGGTTTCGGTTTCCGTGTTCTCCATCCGGATGCTACCCCCGATTAGTTTCCCTCTTGTGACTTTTGTCTGTTACAGGATAATCGTTCATTTATAAACGTTATTCCATAATCTGACAAGAGAAAGTTTGATTGGAGCGCACATTTTTAAGAATGTCATCACAATCCGACCTTAACACCTCATTAAAGATATTATTCTCTTCAAGGTGGCTTGATTAAATCGATCTCGGCCGGATCGCTCGCCCAAATCGTACTTATAATAATAATGCTTTTTTGCTACGAGGGTTATAGTCGGATTCTTTCATTTGCTTGGAAAGGTTGCCAGAATTTCTGCTATCATGGCGCTCATGCGATCGACCACTTCCTCGGGACTCAGTCCTGTGGTGTCTACGATTACCGCACCTGGAGCCTTAGATTAGCGGAGACATCTGTCGTGATTCATCGCGATGATCTCTGCGCCGCATTTCAGAATCGATTTCCTCGAAACCAGCATCATTCCCTCGCTCAATAATTTCCAGATAGCGCCTTTTGGAACGCTCTTCAGGATTTGCCGTGAGAAAGAATTTTACTTGAGCTCCAGGAAAAACCACAGTTCCCATGTCTCGCCCTTCCGCTACCAAATTCCATTGCGAACCAGCTGCGGCGCTGAGTTGCCAGCAGTACTTTCCTGATTTCAGGACGGGTCGAAAATCTTGACGCTGCCTCTCCGATATTTTCTTGCCTGATGATTTCGGTTACGTCTTCAGGACCAAGAAAGATTTTCATGGACCCGACGTCCGGCTGAATTCGTAAATCAAGTGAATCGAGCGCTTTTTCAGGTATTGATTCGTCATCGGGCGAAACTCCGCATCTGGTAAGGTGCAAGGCCATAACACGGTACAAAGCCCCGCTATCTAACAGAACGAAACCGAGCCGTTGCGCCAGCAGACGGGCCACAGTGGATTTACCGGCAGCCGCTGGTCCATCAATAGTAATGGTAATCAGATTCTCATGCGAGTTCATTTTCCCTGTGATTAGTTCGCCTCTTTTGTTGATCAGGATCTCCCAAAGATATTTTTCAGCGCATTGATAAATCTCACATTATCTTCTTTTAGTCCGACAGTGACTCTAATACATTGATCCATTCCGAACGAGGCAAGGTGTCTCACAATTATGCCTTGTTCCAGTAAGGCATAATAAATCGGCGCAGCATCATATCCCATGCAGAAACTCACGAAATTCGCTTCAGATGGAATAACCTCCGCCCCTAACTTCTTCAGTTCCTGAGACAGGAACTGAATCCCCTCGCGCGTCACCTGGACGAGTGCGCTCCAGATGATCTTTATCACCGAGAGCTGCCAAAGCTGCTGCTTGAGCCAAGGAATTTACATTAAACGGCGGTCTAACTCGATTCAATAACTCTATAAGCCATGACTCGCCAAATCCGTAACCAACCCGAAGACCTGCTAAACCATAAATCTTTGAAAAAGTTCTCAACACCAGAACAGGTAAGACTTTCCCTAAATATTCAATTCCATTTGGACAATCACCATTACTGACGTACTCTCGATAAGCTTCGTCCATAATCAATACCAGACGATCAGTCGGGAGATCCTTAATAAAACTATCAAAATCCGCCCGGGATACTATTGTTCCGGTAGGACTATTGGGAATGGCCAGAAATATTAATCTGGTCCTCTCCGTCACCGCAGACGCAATCCCTTTGAGATCAAATTTATAATTTCGTAAGGGCACGGTAATTGCCGTTCCACCAAAAGCTTCCACACAGATTCTGTACATGGAAAAAGTCGTATCCGCCATAATTGCTTCGTCACCGGGAGTAATAAACACATGGGCGCACATTTCCATGATTTCATCAGAGCCGTTACCGAGAATTACTGAATCCGGCGATACATTGAATCTGCGGGCCAATTCCGATCTAAGTATCGGAGCGGAGGACTCTGGGTAGATATTTGCTTCTTTAATAGATTCCCGCAGAGCATTCACGGCTGCCGGGGACGGTCCAAGAGGATTCTCGTTGGAAGCCATTTTGATCGCGTGCTGAATGCCAAGTTCTCTTTTTAGCTCCGCTATTGGTTTCCCAGGAACATAAGGCGGAATGGATATAACGTGCGAAGCGACAACACGATCCACCCAAGCGGGCCGTTGCGGTTTCATAATTCCTCCGGAGGCATGCTTCTCGATGCCGATCTAATCCGCTCAGGACACAAGGCACTCGGCAGTGATCCTGATTTTATAGTCCTCAGGCTGGCTGGAGTCAACTTCAGCAAATCAGCACTGCTGGATTCAAATTGCTTGACAACCATACAACAAAATTATAGCTTATAAAAAGTAATGAATTCGGCTATTTTAGATGCAAAATGTCAAGTAGATTATTGGTAAACATATTCCTTTTTCTCACTATTTTCGTTCTGGTCGCCTGCTGTTGCGGTACCTGCGACAGCAGCTTTTTATCAGATCCCACAGATCAGTGCAGACCAGCCCCCAATTGAGCGAAATCCCTTCTTGCCCGCACCGAATCCTTTGAAGTCCATAGAGCCTGAAATGCCGGAACTTTATATTGATACTACTCTGCGGCAGGGGCTGAACGAAGTGCTACCGCAGGCCTTTCGTAAGGGACTGGATTTCGGAGCAAGTTATGATCGTACATTGGGCTTGCCCACAATGCAATTCGACTATTTCCTTCCGATAAAGGCATGGAATGATAAGAATGTCTTTGTCACGCCTCGATGTTCTTTATCAGGTACCAAAGAGACATTCTCGATGGGGCTCGGTTTTCGGCAGCTTCTCGGTCATGATGTGATGGTCGGATTTCACGCGTTTCACGATTGGGAGAGGGCGAGACGACAAGACGGTCCGTTTTTGAAGCAAGCAGGAGCGGGTATAGAGTTAGCCGCGTTGCCAGGCAAACATTCAAATCTAGTTTTTTCTTTGAACGGGTATTTGCCTGTCAACGAAAAGCTCACATGGCTGGAGGATGGTGAGATTCTCAGACGCGAAGCACTAAGCACTGGGATAGATGCTCGGTTGAGCTTCACATTACCCGCCATGGTGGACTGGTTGGATATACGGCTCGATGCCCGTGCTCATTCCTTCCGAGGCACTCGAATCGATGATACGGGATACCGCGCGGGAATCTCAGTTGGCCAGCCGAGATGGAATGTTCAGGGCCTCATATGAACGAGAGAGTGACAATCGGAAGGGCGAGCAGTACCGGGTGGAGGGATCTATAAATCTGGCATTTGATTGGAAGGACCTTCTTCAAAATGAATTGCCGTTTTCAGCTCCGTATAAAGTCCCTCAACACCGTTATGACGGAAAAATCGGTGAAAAATTAAGCGAAAGGGTAGTGAGAAAGCACGATGTTCCCACTGACCGCTCTGAAAATCGAGTCACCTTGGCCGCAACAGTTTTTGATAATACGGTTTTTTTGAGTGGAGGGTTTCCTGGTCTGCCCAATTCGAAAGTAACGGTACAAGTTTCTCAAAGCCCTTGGCAGGACTGGGCGGATATTGCCACAAATTCGTCCGGTTTCTATTCAGGTACGGTAGATCTGCCGGCAGGCTCATATCGAGTGCGATTGATTCATAAACCTACTGGCCGCGTATCGTCAGAAAAGACGATACTTGTTCGGGGCTATCGGTAAAAGCGACTGATGAATATCCGGCCGGGCCTGAAATCCTAGACCGATCAGACTTTCAAGAAATTGAGCGTATCTTTTGTAGGGTCTTTCTGCGGACCTTTTCTGAGGAGAAAAGGAGTTCGGACGTTCAGACGACAAATAGAAGTGTCAACTGTCCGGGAGCGCTATATCTATAAGGAGACGTGCCCTATACGTCAATTGTTTTGCGAGCTCAATTAATTCTTGAGCTTCCTTATTATCGGTCCTCACTCCGGTCAAGCAAACTTCCGTCGCTCGCACGAGACTTTTGAGTGTAACTAACAGTTCCTGAATCTGTTTTGAATGATCCGGGGATCTCACCTCGTCTCCTATTGAGTTTCAGGCCAATCTGCCCGATTTGCTAGTTCTTCAATTTTCGGATCCGAATGTTGGCTAGGCACCGAATGCCTCCGAATGCTGAAATCCAGTCATTTTGGCAGCATGATAAGGGCTGCTACGAACCGGCGAATGCATATCCTCGCAAGAGTTCCGGAATAACTTCAATCGAAGATGACACTGCAATGGCTCCGAGCGCCAGCACTATGGATTTTCTGAATGTTGTCGTCCCAAGATCCAGGCGAAAGATAAGCGCAATCTCAGTCCCCGGCGCTGATCATCGCAGCCATTAACGTAAATGTGACTGCGAAGAGCGCTCTTTTAGCCGTCTTGGGCAGTCATTTTGTTTCCTCCGGAATGGAATCGATTTCTTCCTGAGGCTGTAAGTCAGCCATCTTTCGGCTCTGATCCCTAGTTTCCGTCACGCGGCGGAATCCTAAGAATTCCTCGATTTGGTCCAGGTCTCCAAGATACTGCGGCCCGGTTTCTTTGTTGCACGTTGGACACGTGCGCAAAGGGTCTCGTTTTTTCATGGCCCCCCCCTTGCTACGCTAATAACCGGAATCGATTATTACATCTGCATTGCGCATGCCAGAAAAGTGCCGAGAAGAAAGAGCGGCGAATCATATACCATAATCAATAGAGTTCACTGGTTCTTCGGATTAAAACGGGGAATGATTTAGAAGGCGAATCGAGTCAGACAGAGTGTGTGTGATGAGTAGGGATGTGTGAAAAACACTCGTGGTCGAGCGAAGGATGTAAAGATATGATGAAACTTCAAGGGATTAAGAATGCGGGATTTCCACATACAATTATAGTGGCATGGGTGATTATCACTTACGAACGCCGAGGGTTCTCATATGGTGCACAAAAGAATCCCGAGAAACCTTCAAAAGTTCAGCGGCTTCTTTAATGCTGCCGTGCGATTGCCGGAGACTTTCCGCCAATAATCGTCGCTTCGCTTCGTTTATTGCCTCATGAAATGAACCCGCGTCGGACAGTCGGATGACGACCGAGATGTTGTTTTCATCCGTCTGACCGGGATGGCTCTTCGGTAATTGCAAATCCAGGGCAGTAATGCGGTCTTTATTTGAGAGAATAAGACCTCTTTCCAAAAAATTGCGGAGCTCTCGTACATTGCCGGACCACTCGCGATCCGCCAATGGTTCGATTGCCTCCAGTTCGAGAGTCGGCACATGTGAGAGGCCAATGCGCCGCGCAAGTGACTCCAATATTTCTTGCACAAGGAGCGGTAGGTCCTCACGACGTTCGCGTAGAGGCGGTACCTGAATAGTGAAAACATTTAGGCGATGAAAGAGGTCTTCCCGAAAATTGCCGTTTTCCACTTCTCTTTTGAGATCCCGATTTGTTGCCGCAACGATTCTCGCGTTCACCGAAACACTCTTTTCTCCGCCGACTCGCATGAATTCTGCAGTATCCAGGAACGCGAGAAGCTTAGATTGAAGTCGAAGTGGTAAATCTCCGATTTCGTTAAGAAGTATTGTGCCCCCTTCCGCAAGCTCAACCAAGCCGCGTTTTCGGCCCTGTGCTCCGGTGAAAGCCCCGGCTTCATGCCCGAAGAGTTCCGACTCAACCAGTTCCGAAGCCAGAGCCGCACAATTGATCGACAAGAAAGGCCCTCCTGCTCGTTTGGACTTCTCGTGAAGATATCTTGCCAGGTAGTCTTTACCGCTTCCGCTTTCGCCCAGGAAGAGAACCAGGCTGTCGCTTTCGGCGACCAGGCGAACCTGCCTCAAGGTCTCTCTCATTGCACTGGAGGGATAGTGTCCTGCTTCTGCTTTGGGTTGGGCGTCAATCTGAGCGCGCTCGGTGTTATCACGGCCGATACCGCATATTCCAATGATTTTCCCCGTGGGCCCACGTAAAGGAAACCTGACCAGATTAAAAGTTCTGGGAAGACCTCTATGGCTTATAATGTGTTCCGATTCAATGGTTTGGCCTTTCAGCACGCGGGATTCGAGATTCTGTATCTGGCGCGCGTACTCGTAATCGTAAAGCACCTCATCAGTATTGCCTATGAGATCGGATTGTGCTCGGTCGGCCAATCTGAGCATAGCCGGGTTTACATGCGTATACCTGAGATTATTATCTTTTAGAAAAATGAAATCGTGGGCGGCTTGGAAGACGGTTCGAAAACGCTCTTCGGTTTCACACAGTTCTGCCGTACGGCGCTCAACTGTCTCCTCCAGCTCTGCTCGATGACGCTTGATAGCGTCTTGGGCGTCTTTCATCTGCAGCAATGACGCTATGCGTACTTTCAATTCGAGCATATCTATTGGCTTGGAGACAAAATCATTGGCCCCAGCCTCCACGGCACGAAGTCGGTCCGATTTGCTATCCAGGACCGTGACCATAATAACAGGCAGGTCACTCCACTTCGAAGAGGCTCGAATTTGCCGTGCAACATCAAAGCCGTCCATTTCGGGCATCAGCACATCCAATAAAACCAGGTCAATTTCTGAATCCAGCTTTGCTATTGCATCATTACCAGTGACAGCGATCTCGGATTCGTACCCGAAGGATTCCAAAATAGCTTGCAACAGATCACGATTCTGTTCTTCGTCGTCCACTATCAGAATCCGTTTGCGCCTAACCATGTTCCCCGGTACCTTCCGCGACGTATTTCATTGAGTGACTCAGGACGGTTTTCGTCCGGCAATAAAGGTCTGCACAGTTCCTGGAAATGCTCTCGTATCGATAGGTTTTCTAATATAACCTGCGCAACCGGCGGCCATGGACCTTGCTTCATCGCCCGGCATGACGGAGGCCGTCAGGGCCACAACAGGTATGTGCATGGTTAAAGGATCTTTTTTCAAAATTCCTGTGGCAGTCAGTCCGTCGATGTCAGGAAGTCTAACGTCCATCAAAACCAAGACAGGCTTTGCCGACCTGGCTAGCTCGATGCCATCTCCGGCTGTCTCTGCCTGAAGCACAGTGTAGCCCGCGACTTCCAACAAATCAGTCACCAGCTCCATATTCAGTGGATCATCCTCCACCACGACTATCTTTTGTTTATTCATGCGATTGCCGGCCCCCTCATTTTTGCCATGGGTCAATAGTGGGATACTCCATTAAATGCTTGCACTTATCCTATTATCAAGAGGAGGGAAGGGTAGCCTTCGCCAGTTCTTGAGAATTATGGCGAATAGGTATTGTGAAGATGAAAGTGCTTCCTTTCCCGATTCCATCACTGTTGACCCAGATTCGGCCGCCGTGCAACTCGACGAGGCTACGAGCGAGCGCCAGACCAAGCCCGGTTCCCTGCTCCGGCTTCCTTATATCCGATAAGTCGACCTGCTCGAATGGCGCAAATATACGTTCCTGGTCTTGCGGCTTCAGTCCTACTCCTGTATCAGCAACCCTGATTATCACCTGGTCCACATCCAAATGGGCCGAGATCTGAATTCGGCCTCCTTCCGGAGTGAATTTGGCTGCATTGGAAAGAAGGTTGAAGACAATTTGTTTAATCTTCACTTCGTCCGCTTGGACATACAAGTCGGACAATTCCGTCTGGATACGAACGTCGATGTCGATCCGGCGCCTGAGGGCCTTTTCTCTAATTATCATGACGCTGTTTTCAAGCAACCTCTTGAAATTCACGTCGGAAAAATGAAGTTCGGCCTTGCCCGATTCCACCTTAGCCAAATCCAGAATTTCATTAATAAGTTGTAGCAGGTGCTGTCCACTGGAGTGTATGTGCCTCGCGTACCGCAATTGCTTCTCGTTCAATTCTCCGAAAGTTTGATCTTCCAGTATCTCCGAGAAACCGATAATTGCATTGAGCGGCGTGCGCAGCTCATGACTCATATTTGCCAGAAATTTGCTCTTGGCCATGTCGGCGCTTTGGGCGGCTTGTCTGGCTTTATGCAATTCCAATTCAGCCAATGCTTGCTTAGTGATATCTCGAGAAAAGACTGCCAGTCTGTCTACCTTTCCTACTCCGCGAAATACCGGGAACATGACTGTTATCAATGAACATTCCTCCTTCTTGATACACGTAGCGAACAGAGGCCCCTGACTTGGTAACCTCCGTCACTCGAGCCCTAAACTCCTCAGCCATGTCATGTGTCAACAACTCAAACAAATTGCGGCCGACCAGTTCTTGAGGGGTTCCGCCCAGTCTGCGGGCAGCTACTTCATTCAACGCCAACAGGGCACCGTCTGGGCGCATCAGCAAAGCTGCATCCATGCTGGCATTCAGAAGGACCCGAGCGGTTTCTTCGCTTCGGCGCAAAGCATCTGCGGAAGACTTCCGACCCAATCTCATCACTCCCCATTCGACTGCTCGTCCGCGCAAATCATCCAATTCTTCGACGAGTTCTCTTCCGGTCCTAATTCGGTTTTCCATATGTACTTCCCGGGGAACATGATTTCTCCGTTGCCCAATTAAGCATAATCTTATGAACGTTTAGTGAAGTCGCGCGGTAACCTTTCAGTTAAGCGTGGACGCTTCACCCAAGGAAGAACTGGATCATTCACCGCAGAGAGCGCCGAGATCGCTGAGGATAGGGGCGCACGCCGGGCGCCCCTATCCTCCTCTCTGCGCCCTCCGCGTGCTCGGCGGTGAAATGGTATTGGCCCATTCCCCGCGTAACTGAGGGATTACGTTGCGCTTGAAATCTCCTATTCTTGGATCAAAAGTTTCCTCAGTTCCGTTTTCAGCACTTTCCCGACGGTGCTTACAGGTACAGCGTCAACAAAGATCACATCTCGAATCTTCTTGTACGGAGCTATCTGCGAGTTGACGTGGTCCAGGATTTCCTGCCGAGTGGCATGAGCGCCTCGTTTCAATTCCACGACGGCCACAGGAAATTCCCCGGTTTCCAGGTCGGGCTTTCCCAATACAGCGCACTGCTGAATCGCCGGGTGCTCAAAGATTACCTCTTCTATTTCCCTTGGATACACGTTGTAGCCTTTATAAATTATGACGTCCTTCTTGCGGTCAGTGATGTAGAAGAAACCGTCTTCATCCTCATGGCCGATGTCGCCGGTCAAGAGCCAGCCGTCTTTCAGCACTTCTTCTGTGGCCTTCGGGTTTTTCCAGTAGCCCTTCATGACCTGTGGGCCTTTAATGCAGAGTTCTCCTTCGGAGCCTGGGCCAAGGTCCTCACCGGTGAAGAAATCGACCACTTTGCATTCAGTGTCAAAAACAGGCAGACCCACCGAGCCAGGTCGTATCCTCTTCCGGTCGGGAGGATTGGCAGTGGCTCCCATGGCACACTCAGTCAGCCCCCAGCACTCTTGTACGACCCCGCACGGGAATACCTCTATAAGTTTGTCGAAAACCGATCTGGCCAGGGGTGCCGCGCCTGATACCGCGATCCTAATACCGGAGAAGTCATACGAATGAAGCTCCGGATGATTGATTATAGGTAGGTAGATCTGCGGAGCTCCGCCGAGCCCTGTGGCCCCGTATTTGATTGCAGCGTCCAGATACTCTTTCGGCCGGAATCGAGGAAAGACGACCATTGTGGTTCCGGAGTATACCAACGTATTGAGATAGCCAATGGTCCCCATGGAATGAAACCATGGTACCACCACCAGTGCCACTCCTTGGTCCCAATTGCCTATCCTGTCCTGTTCAGCTGTCGGAGGATAAACGGCTTTCAAAACGCCATTTTCCACCTCAATTCGCGCGCCACTCAACCAATTGCCGAACTGCATGGTGTTGGTTGCCACGTTCCAATGAGTCAGCATCACACCTTTTGAAACACCGGTGGTCCCTCCTGTGTAGGCAAGATGAGCCAGGTCATCCCTAACATCAAAGCGGACTTGCTTTTGAAAAGGTGGATAATTATTGAGAAGCGGTGCCATGTCGATAGTGTCGGGAACGTCCGTCTTACCTGTAGGCTTAATTGGGGCAATAATGGCATTGTAACAATCTGCAATGCTGGTGGTGATGATTCGGTTGACCGCGGTTTCCTGGATTACGGATTGGATTCCCGGAAAGAGAAGGTCCAGAGACACCAAGATGTTCGCTCCGGAATCTTTGAGCTGGTGGAGAGCCTCTCGTGGGGACAGGAGAGGGCTCAGGGGCGTGAACACGGCCCCCGTCCTCAAGGCGCCGTAATAAGCAATGGCAAACTGCGGCATATTTGGCAGATGGATAGCCACCCGATCTCCCTTTTGCACGCCCATGTCGTCCAATGCCGCGGCGAAGCGGTCGCTTAGTTCTTTCAGTTCCTTATAGGTCAGCTCCATTCCTCCGAAAATGATGGCTCTCCGATTCGGGACTCGGGCGGCAGTCTGATCGAGCAACTCATGGACCGGCATTTCGGGATAGTTTAGGCTCCTGGGCCAATCTGTGGGCCATGAATTGAAGTTCTTTGGCATGGAGGACACCTCACCTATTCTATAGGACCGGTCATTCAAAGCCTGTCTCAATGGGTTGAGATGTTTAAGGGCAAATGAATCCCCCCATATTATCGCCGGGGTGGCGATACTCCGACCGCTCTCCCTCGGCGACGACACGAAGTGCTCAAGCGGGGCAACGACTTTCATGCTTCATTCAGCTTGATGACGCATGAAGCTCTGAAGTACTTCGGACCCAAACCCAATGGGTCCTTTTTCCTTGGATCTTAGCCGGATCGTCTATCCCTTCAGTGTTCCAGGTCAGGCCACATTCCCTTGGCTTCATCAAAGTCCACACAATGATAGAAATTGGCGTCAATGCCGGAGTCGAAAATGATTGACGAGCAAAATTTATACAGTGCGGATTCAGACTTACTACGTCCAATAACCAGTACAGTTCTCGCTCCGGTTAAACTGTAAGCTGCTCCCGGGACAACATCCGCGTTCTGGTCAGGTTGAAACTGGGCAAGAATGGTTCCGAACCGCTCACGAGCCACTTTGTCAGCCTCGGGAGGCCAGGTGAAGATAGCCACAAAACCGTATCCCTCCCCCTTTTCCAGCATCTCCTGCATTTGTCTCAGTGCAATTCCTCCCATGATCCAAGTTCTCCTTTCTGTCTCATATCGCTCCACAGCACATAGCCGCGGACGATTCTTGGTTGGGTTGTTGGTTTGTGTCTCGATTACACTTGTGCACAGCCTGTCTCCACCACACGACACCACTCTTCGGCGCCGCATTCATTGAAAAGCGCCAAGGACCTGTCTAAATAGGCTTTCCCTTCTGCCTCCCGACCCTGGGACCTCAGGAATTGCGCAAAGACCGCATGATCGCGCGCCAAATCCCATCTCATCTGCTGTTGCTCGTGGTGGAAAATTGCCTCCTGAAGCCAGAATTCTGCATCTGAAAAATGGGCTTCGCTCATATGGAAGAAAATGTCGCCAAGGTGGCGCGCCATGATGCCGTAGTACAACTTCACTTTGCTGGCTTTCAAAAGCTGCACCAGCAATGGCACGTCCAAATCCGTGCTCCCCGCGGCCTGAAGTACTCTGGCAAGGGCAATCCTATTCTGGTTGGTACAGGAGGGAACCAGTCCGCTATGCTCGCGTATCATGATACATTGCTGGTGATGCTTCTGGGATTTCTTGTAATCTCCTGTTTCAAAATAAACATACCCTAGAGCCTGATGCGCGATAGCTAAGAAAGTATTCGACTGGATCCTTTCGCAAAGGTCTATTCCCTTAAGCAGATGCTCTATTGACAGTGTGAAGTAACCTTTGTAAAAGCACGACACACCATGGAAGACTTGCGCCACGGCCCGGGAATAAATGTCTCCACTGATTTCCGCGGTCTCCACGGCCTTAAGGCTAGTCTCAAAACCCTCCTCCACCTTGCCCTGATAGTTATAGGCGTAGTGACTTAGATTGCTGTTCAAGACCGAAACACCCCAAAGGATGTGAGCGGCTTCCCCAATCCGCAGGGCTTTCCGAATGCTTTCAGCTCCCATCTCGAATTGACAATTCCAGCACAGGGCCAATCCGTAAGACAAATGGGCCGGGGCGGCTAAGGTGAGATCGCTTATTTCTTCGATTGTTTGTATGGCCCGCCGCAGGCACTCAAAGGCCGAGGGAAAATCCTCTTCTACTGAATAATGGTAAGATCCCAATATGAGGTCAATTTGGGCCAAGCATCTCTTGTCCTCAGTTTTGAGGGCCATCGCAATTATAGGCGCAATTGCTTCATGGGCCATCGCTAGGTCACCCGCAACGAAAAGTGTCAGACCCAAGAAAGTCCTCGCATCAATCAGTTGAAGTTGCACCCCCGGTGCTGGATCCACGCCCTCCAAGGCGGCTATTCTCTTTTCTGCGTATGAAAGCGCCGATGGAAAGGCTGCCTGTATGCGGGCTCGCTCATAGGCCAGTTTGGAATAGTCCGCGCTTTTCTGGAAATCTTCTCCAAGCATAAAATGATCGGCCAAGATGCTGAAATAACTATCGAGGTTGTCTTGATATAATTCTTCAATAGCCTTGCCGACCTTCTGATGGAGCACTTTCTTTCTGTTGCTCAGTATCGAGTCATAGATGACCTCACGGGTGATAGCGTGCTTGAAAATGTATGTCGATTCGGGAAAAACCCCTCGTTCATAGATAAGTTCCGCGTACATTAGAGCGGATAGATGCGAGAGCAATCCCAGTTCCGGTAATTCCGTAACCGCCCCTATCAACTTGGTAACTGAATTCTCGACCTACCACGGAACCGGCCTGAAGCACTTCCTTCGCAGCATCCGGCAACGAATCTACCCTTGCCATGATCACTTCCTGAATCGTGCAAGGAATGGCGACGGAATCGATATCCCGGGATAAATTGTAGGAGAGGTTGCGCTTTATAATATCCATGTCCTTCAGCGCTCGGACGAATTCCTCGATGAAGAATGGAATCCCTTTGGTCTTTTCAAGTAATGCATTGGCAAGATCCATCGAGACATCATCGCAGCCCAAGATGTTGGACACCATAGTGGTGGTTTCTTTGTTTGAAAGGCGGTTGAGCTCCATATGGCTATGGAAGGACCTGCTTCCCCATGTCTGAACGAAATCAGGCCTGTAGGTGAGGATAATCAATATCCTAGCTGCTGAAATGTTCTCAACCAAATACTTGGCCGATTCTTCCGAACTTTTGTCTATCCAATGCAGGTCTTCGAAGACCAGTACTAGTGGTCTTTCTTCCGATCTTTTCAGTGCCAGTCGCAAAATGGAACTGAGAATCCGATCCGTCTTTGCGGCCGAGCTCATGCTGAAATTGTCGATCCCGCTGTTCTTGACTGACAAGAGCTCCAAAAGGTAGGGCAGGGTGGCAGTGTTGTCCTGCCCCAATATAGCCAATCCTTTTTTGACCTTCTCCGTTATCTCGGGATCCCGATCTTCGTCCCGTATTTCAAAGTTCGACTTGAGCATGTCCACTATGGGGTGGTAGGGGTCTGCTCGTCCGTAAGAAAGACATCTGCCTTCCAAAAACAAGATATTTTCGTTTGCCACAGCCTTTCTGAATTCATATAGGAGCCTGGATTTTCCAACGCCGGCTTCCGCTGTGATCGAAACCGTCTGACCTCTGCCCGCCTTCGCCTGCTCGAGACACCGAAGTAGTAATTGAAGCTCTTCTTGCCGTCCGACGAAGCGAGTCAAGCCACGCTCCGCACTTGGATCCGATCCGGTTCTGCTGGTATCAGGGCCAACAACGCGATAGATCTTGACCGGCTTCTTTTTTCCCTTTGCACGTTGTTCATCCACAGATTCGAACCGGAAGATGCTTTGGGCCGGCCTGAAGGTCTCTTCGGTCACATATATCGATCCCGGTTTTGCCAGATGCTGCATTGTCGTCGCCATATCGAGGGTATTACCGACTGCTACGAGCTGGACTCTAAGATCGCTACTCAGGGCGCGTACGATCACCGGACCGGTGTTTATGCCTATCCGGACTAATAATGGCGGAAATCCTTTCTTGGTTCCAAGTTTCTCATTGAATCTCATCACCTCGCGTTGAATCGCCAGAGATGATCGTATGGCCATTTGAGGAGGGTTTTCCAAAGGTATGGGAGACCCAAAAAGGGCCAGAACCGCATTTCCCACTAGTTCATTGACGGTCCCTTCTGAATCATGGACGCAATTTATGACAATTTCGAATACTTGCTCCGTAATCGCTAAGTTCTCCTCAGGATCGAGGTCTTGTGACGGGAACCTCAACCCTTGAATACCGACAAACATTATGGTGACTTGTCGCTGCTCGCCTTCTACCCTGTCCTTTTGGGAAAGGATTCTTTGCGTTAAGCCGCCAGGTAGATGACGCTGTATCCTTGTTAATTTTTCGTCAAGTGAGAGATTTCGCGGCTTGCTCGTTTGGTCTGAGCTAAGACGATGGCCGCACTCTCCGCAGAATCTGAAATCTGGTGGGTCGAAAGAGTTGCATTGTGGACAAAACAGGCTGAGCCTCGCGCCGCATTTCCCGCAGAAGTTTGTTCCCGAAGGGTTCTCGAACTGGCAGCCCCGGCATTTCATGGCTTCCCCCGCCAGAAAGTTGAGAGCGGACGATCGGTAGGGCAGTTACACTCTAACGGAGTACAACACAGAGAATTGCAAGTAAATTATTCTGGCCCCGTGCCAATGACAATGTAATCCGAGAGACGATGCGAAGTTCTGCACACAGTGTAGTAAACTAGCAACCTGCGAGGGAATTGTCCAGAGTTTTCGCGAAGTTTCCGGGAGGCCGCCCCCGGGACGAGCTATTATCGGACATATAGCGAGTTCTGTCACATATTGCGCCGGTATTGCCCACCAGCTTTGAATAACGTGTCGGTGATCTGACCCAATGAACAATATTTCACAGTCTCCATCAACTCCTCGAATATATTGCCGCCGGACAGGGCAACACGATAAAGCCTCTCACAAGCGGCTGGAGCGTTATCGCTGATTCGCTGATGGAATTCTTTCAGGCGCCGCAGCTGCGATTGTTTTTCTTCTTCAGTGCCACGGGCCAATTCCTTGACGCCGCATGATTCCACATATTCCTCATTCGGGTTCAAGAAAGTATTTACTCCGATAATGGGATACTCGCCGGATGTTTTCATATCTTCATAATACAGGGACTCATCCTGGATCTTAGCACGTTGATAACCGGTTTCCATGGCGCCGAGGACTCCTCCGCGTTGGGAGAGACGGTCGAATTCTATAAGCACGGCCTCTTCTACCAAGTCGGTCAACTCCTCCAAAATAAAGCTACCCTGGTTCATATTGACAACTTTGCTTAGACCCCATTCCTTATTGATGATTAATTGTATCGCCAGCGCTCTCCTGACCGATTCTTCCGTAGGGGTAGTGATAGCCTCATCGTAGGCGTTGGTATGCAGCGAATTGCAATTGTCATAAACCGCAATCAACGCCTGGAGTGTGGTACGAATATCATTAAATTGGATCTCTTGAGCATGAAGAGAGCGGCCGCTGGTCTGGATATGATATTTCAGTCTTTGTGATCGCTCATTGGCGCCATATTTTTCGCGCATGGCAACGGCCCAGATCCGTCGCGCCACTCTTCCGATTACACTGTATTCCGGTTCCAGCCCACTGGAAAAGAAGAAGGATAGGTTGGGAGCGAAATCGTCAATGTGCATTCCCCGCGATAAATAATACTCAACATAAGTAAACCCATTCGCCAGCGTGAACGCCAACTGAGTTATTGGATTGGCGCCCGCTTCAGCAATGTGGTAGCCGGAAATCGAGACTGAATAGAAATTCCGAACATTATTCTTAATGAAATATTCCTGAATATCAGCCATCATTTTTAGAGCGAAATCAATGGAGAAGATGCAGGTATTCTGGCCTTGATCTTCTTTGAGTATATCCGCTTGCACCGTGCCACGAATGTCTTGCAAGACACCGGCTCTGATATTGGCCGCCTGCTCTTTGGATGGCTCCGTTCCATTCTCCGCGCGAAACTTATCCATCTGCTGCTCTATGGCGGCGTTGAAGAACATGGCCAGCATCATTGGAGCAGGACCGTTAATGGTCATGGACACCGAAGTGTTGGGCGAGCAGAGATCGAAACCTGCATACAGCTCTTTGACATCGTCCAGGGTACATATCGAAACACCGGATGTGCCCACTTTGCCGTAAATATCAGGTCTTTCCTCGGGATCTCTCCCGTAGAGAGTAACTGAGTCAAACGCGGTAGACAGACGCTTGGCAGGACTATTGGCCGAGAGATACTTGAACCGGCGGTTTGTCCTGAACGGATCGCCTTCTCCAGCGAACATTCGCGTCGGGTCCTCATCCTGCCGCTTGAACGGAAACACACTGCCCGTGTAAGGAAACGATCCTGGGATGTTTTCTCTCAGAAGCCATCTCAGTATTTCGCCCCTATCCTCGAAACGAGGCAATGCCACCCGCGGAATTACAGTTCCGCTGAGAGTCTTTGTCGTCAATGGGGTGCGGATTTCACATCCACGGACTTGGTGTACAAGTTCCTGTCCTGAGTACGCGTCCTTAATGTCATCCCATTCGCCCAAGAGCCGCAGAGATCGAGGATCGAGCTTTCTTTCGATCTCTTCCTGAAGATGGCGTATGTGGGTCATGGGTTCGGACGATTCAGCAAGTCCATCTTCACGCAGGGCCTTGGCAGCGGCATCCAGCTGCCATATTTTGCGTACCAGCCGTACCTGTTCGGCTCCCCATATATGGTACCGGTGGACAGTATCCGCTATTTCGGAGAGATATCGAGATTTTTGAGGTGGAATAATGATTGTTTTGGAAGACGGCTTTTTGTCATCCCTTATCTGGCATAGCAGTGGACCAATTTGTCCCGGTCTTTCGTGTTGATCGCTTCTAATATTCCGGCATAAAGAGTGGTCACGCCGTCATCGTTGAATCGAGAAGCTATGGTTCCGTAAACCGGAAATTCCTCGGTTCTCTTATTGAATTCAACCCGGTTCCGCTGTATCTGCTTACGTACATCGTGTATGGCGTCTTCAGAGCCTTTTTGATCGTATTTATTTACCGCGACCACATCGGCGAAATCGAGCATGTCAATTTTTTCGAGCTGACTCTGAGCTCCGAATTCACGAGTCATTACATACAGGTTTACGTCGGCCAAAGGCACCACAGCCGCGTCCCCTTGGCCGATACCTGCTGTTTCCACAATGATGAAGTCGAATCCGGCAGCTTTGAGAACAGAGACTGCCTCCTCCAGATGTGGCGGGATCTCCTTTCCGTAACCTCGAGTGGCCATGGAGCGGTAATAGACTCTCGGATCATGTATGGAATTCATGCGTATTCTATCGCCGAGTAGGGCTCCGCCACTTTTCCGACGCGTTGGATCAACGGAGATTATGCCGATGGTTTTATCTCTCATGATCGTTAAGGAATCTGAGCACTATTTCGTCGGTAAGAGATGATTTGCCCGCGCCTCCCGGCCCGGTGATACCCAAAACGGGGATTTTCGATCGCCGATCTTCTGCTCCAATTGAGCGCGAATTGAAGGCAAGTCGCCGTCGCCGGATTCTTTCGCAATTTCTACTGCTGTTATTGCTCCGGCAATCGATTTCCAATTCCGCGTGTCCAGACGGGCAAGTTTTCCATCCAGGTCGCCATCCCAAGTCGGGAAATCGCATCTCTCGATGAAATCATTGATAATTCCCTGAAGCCCATATTTTCGGCCATCTTCCGGGCTGTAGATCCTGGAAACTCCGTAAGCTTCCAATTCCCGGATTTCCTCCGGCACAATGACACCACCACCGCCGCCAAATACTTTTATGTGTTCAGCGTCATATTTTCTGAGCAAATCCACTATATATTTAAAGTATTCTATGTGGCCGCCTTGATAGCAGCTCACACCAATGCCCTGCACATCTTCCTGAATCGCCGCGGTAACAATCTCCGAAACTGAGCGGTTATGTCCCAGATGAATCACCTCGGCGCCGGAAGCTTGCAATATTCTGCGCATAATATTAATCGCAGCATCATGTCCATCGAAGAGCGAGGCCGCTGTAACCAACCGAATATGATTTGACGGTTTGTAAACAGCAGGGGGCTCATTCATCTGGTTCACCTCCCCAAAATCTCCAAAGGCTAATTTGCTTTTTCTTTGAAATACTCTTTTATAAAAGCGGCAGGCGCGTCGATATCGGTCCCCCCCGGAAAGACTTCGGCCACTCCCAATTCCTTCAGGATCATGTACATCCCGCGCCGGGATAACTCCGCCTATCAGAACCATGATATCTTCTGCGCCTTTTTCCTTCAACAGGCTCATCAGTTTCTGGCAGATGGGAATATGCGCCCCGGACATTACGGAAAGACCTATGATATCCGCATCTTCTTGAATCGCGGCCAGGACGATCATCTCCACCGTTTGATGGAGTCCGGTATAAATTACCTCGAACCCTGCATCCTTCAGGGCATGCGCCACCACCTTTGCTCCGCGATCATGCCCATCCAGACCGGGTTTCGCCAGAAGAATCCTGGGAGTACGTCTTGAAATCACGTACGCCTCCTATATTCACAATCCGTTTTGTACAAAGGAGTTACACGGGAAACATAATACATTTCCCTGATAGATTCAACGCATCAATTAACAACTCTGGCTCTGATTGTACCCCCAAATCTATCCAAGGCACTCCTCTACGACGAGCAGAGAGCTATTTTTCACACGTGCCTAGCTTCAACATAGAATCATGGTTTCGATTCCACTCTCTCTGACTTTACGGTACGGCGGAGGGTTTGAATCCACCTACTTTGACAGAAGGGGCAGGGGGGATGGTGATGATTATGCGAGATCACTCATCGAGATTATCCTCAAATTAAAGCTCATGCTTCTCTTCCCAATTCAACTAAGGACTAGGAGCTGTAAAGCACTTTGCAGTCGCTCGCATTAGCAAAGAGGTGTCTTCTCGCGTAATCCAATGAATGCTCCGTGGCGGCAGTAATTCCTTGACACAGCGGTTTCAGATGCTATATATTCACTTGTGATCATATGGAGTTATCCGTGGTTATTTCAAGCAGGTATGGATTGGTCCCGAATACTGCTACCAGGGTGGCCGTGCACGTCTGCTTTGTTTTCGTGCTTGCCGGGATACTAATCTCGCCGAATATAACAATAGCGCAAGAAGTCCCGTCGTGGTGGGGGTCATCCGCGTGGTTTGACTGGTCCGATTATCGACTCACTCTCGGTAGTCGAATCTTCTTGGCGAAATTGTCTACTGGAAACGTCATAAAAGGCGACACGGAATACAGTTTGTTAGGGCCCTTGGGAGTGACCACTGATCTCCAAACGTTCTACGAATTATGGGGAACGTTCTATATTGATCGTCTCGGAATTCGATGGAACGCGGAAACTCACACCTTCTGGGGGAGATCTGATAATCCCACCGATCAAAGAGTTTCAGAATTGGAAGCAAATTTTTCGCGCGTCGGAGTGGACTTGGATTTGATCCGCTATCCCTTCTTCAAGTTCGGAATTAATGCAGATTATCAGTTCAATCCCGTCGTATTTAGAGACCGATCCGATCCCGTTAATGTCGCCGTTAGCGAAGTTCCTTATCAAAGCAGAGAACCTTGGACACTGGGTATACAGGGTCAAGCCATTCCCGCCCGCTTGAGGGATGTTCCGATCATTGCCCATGCGCGGTTTCGATTTCCCATGCCTTTCATGAGCAGCAATATGGCGAGAATTACAGAGTGGGAAATAGGTGCGGGGTTCCGCCCAGCGATTTGGGACACAAGCATGTTTGGGCACAGCACTTTTTCCTTCGGGATTGAGGCTGGTTACCGCTCGATAAATCTGGACATGAGGGCTACTGCTAGTGACCAATTTATTCAGCAGCAACGAACTTGAATTAAAAGCTCGCTGGGAGGGCGCGTTTTTTCAAGTCCAGGCATCGTTCTGAGGTTCACTACCTTCTTCTTGCCCGTGTATCCTATATCCCAATAAGTGTCGTCTCAATAAATCCAGAGCTTGCATAGCGCCAAGCGTCCGAATCCATTCACGCGTCCCGGGGAGCACGAAACCTCTGGTGAGTGTTATCTGATCCGTTGCAAGACCTATGAAGAAGGTTCCGACCGGCTTCTCCGCTGTCCCACCGTCAGGACCCGCTATACCGGTCACGGAAAGGCCGACATCTGCTCTGCCAACGCTGCGAGCGCCCGTAGCCATTTCACGAGCACACGCATGAGAAACGGCACCGTGTTTGTTAAGCGTCTGTTCCGTTACACCCAAAACGCCCGACTTCATGTTATTGGAATAGCTGACGATCGATCCCATAAAAGTCCGCGAGCTGCCTGGCACGCGAGTAATCATTTCTCCCATCATCCCGCCTGTTATGGATTCGGCTAATGCCAAAGTGAGGCCGCGCTCCTGCAAAAGTTGAAGAACAACGTCTTCCATCAATCGACCGTCATCCGAAAGTATATTCTCCGGCAGCCTATCGCTCAGGACCTTTTGTTTTTCGTCAAGTTTTCGATTCGCTTCTTCGGCGCTTGCCGCTCCTGCATCCATCCTCAATCTGATGATGGGGAACCTCGGCAGGAACGCCAAATGATAATCTTCTTCATCGGCAGAAACATCGGCCAGGATCTCTTGAAGTTTCGATTCAGACAACCCGTAAATGTGGAACGTTCGAGTAGCAAAGGATTTCTTTGCCGGGCCGACTTTTTCCAGGATTATTGGCATCGCTCGTTCTCTGAGCATCCGCACTAGTTCACGGGGGACTCCCGGGAAAAATAATGCAAGTCGCCCGTTTTTTTCGATCATGAATCCGGGGGCTGTTCCGTAATCATTTGGTATGGCAACCGCCGGCTCAGGAAAGAAAGCCTGTTTAGCATTTACTGGGGCCATCGGTCGATTCCAATTACGGAATCTCTCCTCGATACGCGTCAATTGTTCTTGGTCGAGACGCAGTGGTACTCCAAGGAAGGATGCAGCAGACGCCGCGGTTTTGTCGTCTTCCGTCGGGCCCAATCCTCCTGAGACTATGGTCACGACGACATTTTCCATGGCCATGCGGAGTGCATCTGCGATAGCCTCTGGATCGTCACCAACTGACGACATTCCTTTTATGGGTATCCCGACGGACCTGAGTTCGCGAGCAATGCTCTCTCGATTGGTATCCGTGATGACACCATTGATGATCTCGTTTCCTATGGTTAAGATCCATGCATCAGTCAAGTTTTCCATATCAGTGCGCCTCATCCCAGTTTTTACCTATATTTGTGTCCACCACGAGCGGAACGGACAGCGAATATACTTCTTCCATCTCTTTCTTGAGTAGCGCACGAGCATCCTGCGCCGCGTCGTCTCGCACTTCCAAGACAAGTTCGTCATGAACCTGCAGGATCATGCGTCCCGGGATATTATTACGCTCTATTGACTCGTGTACCCGTATCATGGCCAATTTCATTAAATCGGCGGCGCTCCCTTGCATGACGGTATTGATTGCGACTCTGCGTGCCGCTTGTTTGGCAATTTTGTTCGGATTATTTAGATCCGGGATGAATCTTTTTCTGTCCAGAATTGTTGTCACAAAACCATCGACCGCGGCCCTTTCCGGTAATTCTTCCATGAATTTTCTCACACCGGAATAAGTCTTGTAGTAATCTTCGAGATATTGCCTGGCCATTTTCATCCCGACCCCTATTTGAGAAGCAAGCTTATATGGCCCCATGCCATACATGATCCCGAAATTAATCGCCTTGGCCTTACGTCGCATTTCCGGAGTAATCTGAGCAAGCGAACACTCGAAAACGCTTGCCGCAGTAATTGCGTGAATATCTTCACCGGCCGTAAAAGCCTGCATAAGACGGGCGTCACCGGAAACATGAGCCATAATGCGCAACTCAATTTGAGAATAATCAGCGCAAACCAAAGAATGTCCTCTATCGGCCACGAAGGCTCTACGGAGCTTGCGCCCTTCGGCGGTACGTATCGGTATGTTTTGGAGATTCGGGTCCGATGAGGACAGCCGGCCCGTGGCTGCCACCGCCTGATTGTACGAGGTGTGAATGCGATTAGTCACAGGATCGGCCAGCGTTATCAAAGAATCCACGTACGTGGATTTAAGTTTAAAAATGGACCTATATTCCAGAATTTTTCTTGGAAGATCGTGTACAAGCGCCAGTTCTTCCAAGACATCTACTGCCGTGGAAACACCGCTTTTTGTCTTTTTGATGGATTTAAGTCCAAGTTTTGAAAACAATATCTCCCCGAGCTGTTTCGGAGAATTTATATTGAAAGACTCTCCTGCCAATCGGTGAATTTCAGCTTCCGAGACATCGAGCATAGCTCCGAATTCCCCGGAAAGCTTCTCCAAATAGGGCACATCAATACGAACTCCGGCCAATTCCATATCCGCCAATACCGGAATCAGGGGCAATTCGACTTTTCTATAGAGATCTCCCAGTCCTTCCGACTCGATCCTGGGCATCAGGACCGAAGCCACACGGAACGCGACTTCAGCGTCCTCGCAGGCGTAGTCCACCGCCCGAGAGATTTCCACCTGACTGAAAATTATCTGGGATTTGCCTGTGCCGATAAGTTCCTTGATAGGAATCGTTCGATGCTCGAGGAAGACCTCGCCAAGATCGTCCAACGAGTGCCCGCGTCGTGACGGATCAAGGAGATAGGACGCGAGCATAGTGTCAGACACAATGCCGCGCAATTCTATCCCTTCCTTCTTGAAAATTATCACATCGTACTTGATATTCTGGCCGATTTTACTGACGTTTTTATCTTCCAAAATCGGACGGAGCGCTTCCAGGACCTGATTTTTGGGTAGCTGAAACCCCTCAGTGTGCCCGACTGGTATATAGCAAGCTTTCCCTTCTTCGGCGCATAATGATATACCGACAAGCTTTGCCTGTACTGGTTGCTCTGAGGTGGTTTCAGTATCCACCGAGACAGTACCCACTTCTTTGATTCTCTGCATCCACGCGTTCAAATCATCCATGCTGGTGATAGTGCAGTAGCCGGTGAAATCAAGCGTTTTCCGCGCCGGTAACTCCCCTATCAGGCGCTTAAATTCCAATTCCTTGAAAATATCTCTCAGCTTTTCGGAGTCTTGCTCCACAACACCTAAGTCCTCAAGCGTCTTATCAAGAGGCACGCGGTCGTCCAGCCGCGCAAGTTCGCGGCTAAGAAAAGCTTTGTCTTTGTTGTCCGCGAGCTTCGTTCGCACCTTCTCCTGGGGGATTTGCTCAAGGTTCGAATATATCCCCTCCAGTGTACTGAACTCCTGAATCAGAGATGAGGCGGTTTTCGGGCCGACACCCGGTACACCGGGGATGTTGTCGGAGGAATCGCCCATGAGGGCCATTAAATCGAGCAGCTGAGTTGGCGGGACCCCGAATTTCTTCGCTACCGCAGCGGAATCGTAAGTAGTCTCCCGCTGGGGGTCCCACATGGCCACCGAATCGCCGACGAGTTGCATGAGATCCTTATCCGCGGATACAATAATGACTTTCCATGCCTTTTCAAGAGCTTCGCGCGTCATGGTCGCGATTATGTCATCGGCTTCGAATCCTTCCACAGAAAGCGACGGCAATCGATAAGCGTCTACAATGGAATATATCCACGGAATCTGAACTCTTAGGTCTTCTGCCATGGCAGGACGATGCGCTTTATATTCCGTGTATTTATCGTGACGAAAAGTCTTCCCTTTTGCGTCGAAGACGACCGCGATCCATTTGGGATTCATATCTTTAAGAGTTTTCACTATCATGTTGGTAAAACCGAAAACTGCTCCAGTGGGGAAACCTTTGGAATTAGACAGACCGCCCATCGCATGATATGCCCGATGTATGTAGGAGCTACCGTCTATTAAATAAATTTCTTCTTGTTTCTTTGACATGCTCGCCTTTCCCTAATCGTGCCGTGAATACTTAAGCGGACCTCAATACCCAGCTACCAGACGACTTTTCTAAATTGAATATAAATTTCGATTATTATTATAAAGACTTATTTTATGACGATTCGTTCCAAACCCGCCAGAATTGACATGAATAGAGGGTGTTCTCCCAAAATTTGTCCATGCCCTAACAAGATAAGCTTTGACCGTGCTCTGCTAAGAGAGACGTTTAGCCGTTTTCGATCCGCGAGAAATGAAGTTACCCCATCAGACCGGGCTAAAGATAATATTATTACTTCTCTTTCGCCACCTTGAAATCGATCTACTGTATCCACGGACAATGACTGTCGTTTATTCTGATGTTTGGATAGAAGCGATCGAATAAGCGCCTGCTGAGCGCGGTATGGAGTTATTATGCCGATTTCCTGCGACGGCACACCCAGGGTAAGAAGAGTCCCAACTATTTTGCACGCCATTTCGGCTTCTTCGGCGCGTGCTTTTCCGCTATCTGCACCCGGAATATCGACAAACACAACAGGAAGATCGGGATCCACTATCTTGCTGATATCTTTGTCAGCTATGCCTTTTGGTTCAATGTTAAGCCGCCTCTCGGCAACATCTGTAGATGGGACGAGAGTACCATTATAGAAGATCCGGGACGGGATCTCCTGAATTTCACGATTCATTCTGTATTGGGTCTTGAGCCGAGAAATCCTTAAATCCGGAGAACTTCGGAAAAGCCGCTCAAGCAGAGATTGCTCCAGTCCACTATTGTCCTCCGAAGAGGTAGAGTTGGACCCTGCCTTGACAACAGGTGGCAATTGGAAATGATCTCCGCCCAGAACGAACTTTGGCGCGAGACTAATAGGCGCCAAGCGTAGCCGGTTCGTCCATCTGGCCCGCTTCATCCACTACGACACGATCAAACCTTTGCCGAATAAAAAAGGAATGTGCCGCGACTTGATATGCTGTTGCGCCTATCAGCATTGTTCGCGAGATTCTATTCAAAAAATCGGGAAAATTTGGGTGTGCTCGACAAAAATCTTCGAGCAGGGCAGGAGGATTACCAATGTTTTCCAGCGCCTCAAGAAATTCTCCCGAAGCGCTCGGACGTCCGCCAAGCCGCAGGAAATCTCTTAATCCCAAATTCATGGTAGCGACAAGTAGACGGTCTAGAGCTATATTAGTCGGGCAAGTCACAAGTATCCGTTCCCCGCGATCGAGGCATATCCGGATCAGCCTCGCTAAAACTCTGGTCTTTCCAGTACCCGGCGGTCCATGTATCAGATGGTAAGTGGGGCTCTCCAAAGCCTCACGGACGGCTGCTTGCTGGTCCTGGTTAAGCTCATTATGCAAACCTTCAGGAAAACAGACATTATCCCTTGGTGAAGTAGTTTGGATAGTTTTATCAGAACACCCCTCGGAGTTTTCATCCGTTGGGGTTTCTCCCTCGACAACAATCTTGAGTACTTGAGAATTCGCATTCGCAAAAAAACCAAAGAGCGATTGACGAGCTACCTCCCTAGCCCTTGAGAAAGGCACCCGGTCGAGAAACCAACCTTCAGAGTCCATCCGGCATGGAAAATCTTCGCGGGACACCTCGGCGCCGGAAAATTTGGTGAACGGAATTTTAAGCGCAATAAGAATTCTACCTGCTTCCGAGCTATGCACGTGAGCCCTGAAGCTCGGCTCAGCGCAAGGATTACCGCGGTGAAGCATGACTTCCTCACCCGGACTGACCTCGGCATAAACATCCTCTGTCGTTACTTCCAGGTAGATTCGTCCCCTCAACTGTGTAACACCCGATTGGTCGGACGCTTCACCCGGAGTTCGATCCATTTGAGGCTGGGAATCTTCTCGGTAATGACTTTTGCTTTCCTGAAACTTCAGATTAGTAACCTTCAGGGTAATGCCTTCAAGAATCCGTTCGGACAGTGTTTTCTGGTCCAGAACACGTGCAAAATCGTGATCCGCAGCCCATGAATCAATTGACAGGAGCCTGAACCAAAAATTGTAATAATCGCGTTCCTGGTTGTTCCGGAATAGAGTCTGTCCCGCCGTGGGATCGCAAAACAGCTTTCGACAAGCGGATCTCGAAAAACATCTGGCATTTCGGGTACACTGATGCTCGGATAGCGCTCCTAGATCTTGTGTGTACGCATGTTTTAGAAAAACGGCTCGATTTCGGCCCATCAGAATATTGCGCTTCCATTCCTGGTTATTATTACTAAGTTTGATGGCCCTCCCTGTCGAGGAGTAAATCACGTATCCATCAGCTTGAGATTTAGCCGCCTGATCAGCGAACAACAAGGAATATGCGTAAAGCTGAAGCATGTGAGCGTCAACTGGAACTTTCCCCGATTTCAATTCCAGGATCGTCCGGCGCTTCCCTTCGTCATAAAAAAGAGCATCCGCTCGACCTTTTAGCCCTAACCGGCTGGAGATCCCATCCACTTCCGCCTGAGCGGAAGCAAATATTTTGCTATTTCTCTCCAACCATGACCCGAGATTCTCGAAATGTCCTCTAGCTTCGCTTTCCAGGGCCCTCTCGTCCGTCACAACTTTCGATCCCGGAAGCGTGCTCATGAACGCGGGAAGAGCGCTACGAAACGCTGTCGTAAACGAGCGGGTCCATTCTTTTCCACCATTCTGTACAAGATGTTCGAACAACGTATGAATGAGCTTGCCTTTTGCCATAAAGATGGGTTCGTCCGGTGCGACACGGTACCTTACGTCAGCCATTCGAAGACATGACGCGGCTTCCACAGCTTCAGTCACGCTTACAAGGTGATAAGGCTCAATTACAAGTTCGCTTTTTTCGGCAGCCGCGTAGATAACCGTGCCGTTTTCAAGTCGATTATTGAGTTCAAGATCGAATGCCGCAATGTGTGCGCCTTCCCAGCAGAGCAGTGGAAATTCGTATAGATCATTCCCCCCAAAAATTGGAAAGATAATGAATATCCGATCATCCGTGTCTCCGGCCAGTTCCAATCCGCGGAACAGATACCCCCCTTTAGCCGCGAGTTTGGGCTCCGAGGCTATACGGACTACTCGGCCTTCCATTGAATATAGAGTTGTCTCGATCATCGGCGGCAATCTAACATACGCCGCGGGTGACTACAACGGAAGTAGGACAGGCTAGATGTGGGCGCTCCCATAAGAGAACCCAGTCATTAGTGAACAAAACTTTCACCGCAGATAGCACAGATTACGCACAGAGCGCACGGAAATTAAATTTCCTGTTCTTAGGACCTATCCACAGATGACGCAGATTACGCAGATAAAATCTCTCTCATGTTCGTGAAAAATGAAGATAATTTTCTTCTTATCTGCGACATCTGCGCTATCTGCGGTTAGTAATTTCTCGCATTGCCTACGCAGCGAGGCAATCCAGGTCGATTTTCAACGGCAGTGCGGGAGGTTGTTTCGTCGCTGCTGTTCGCAACAACAAATCTGACCCATATGACTTCGATGATTGTCAAACCTCTGAAAAACAGGAAAGCAGGCGCAAGCACTGGTCAAATATCATTTATCATTGTTTTTAGTTTCGCCTTCGATTCAATGATGTCTGTGTTTTCCAGTTCCAAAGTCAAGGTTTGGTCATAACCTTTATTTAAGAGAATCTTCATGATTCCTCTAAAGTCGATAATACCGTCTCCTATGGGCAGGTGCAGATCGTCTTCTACCCCGCCTCCACCTCGATTATCATGAAAATGCAAGTGCCTGATATGATGCATTAGCTTGTCCATAATTGCAAATGAGGTGTTGGTTGGGGATAACAGTTGGCCATGTCCGACATCCAGCGTTATTCCGAGTTCAGGTATTGCATCCAAAATATTGGCCAGGTCTTCTGCGGTTTCCGAGAGATTTTCCAGACTGATGAAGACTCCCATATCGCGACCATAATGAAAGAAGTCAGATAGAGCCCGTTTTTTTTCCTCGATGACTTCACTTTTTACAAACCTAGAATCCATCCACAGATGAACTGTCAAAAAATTTATATCCATAATTCGAGCCACATCGACTGTGTCCCGCAGGGCAGGACAATATCTGTTCCGCAGATTGTCGATATCATTTGGCGGACCTTCAAAGGGGCCATGCGCTATTAAAAGGAAATCGGAACGGCCGCGGTTCTTGATCCCGGATTGTTTCCAATAATCACGTGCCTTTTTGTTTCGAATTACCACTTCACCGAAATCGAAACCTGCGACTCGAAGAAAATCAATGTCTTCCAGGGATTTGATGTGTCCGCCATAAAGCATGTGTCCCTCCCGCGCCGGGAATCCAAACGGGTAAGTCTTACATCCAAATTGCCTTTAACCACAATTAACTTCGAAATACGGAGAGATTTGTGACGCGAATATCAGATGTGAACAGTCGAAAATCAATGTCCTTTCGATTCGGAGAAGATCGTGACACAGTTCGGCCGTGCCTGGACACCGTAACGAATTCAATATTATGGCAGCCACAGGCCGACTACTCAGCTGGTTGTATCTCTTGATCTGTGAGATAGCAGGCCGGATCCGGGGCCCAGACGTCTCCATGAACAGCTTCCGCGCGAACACGGAAGTTGCCGCCGCAGATGTCCAGCCATCTACAGTGCGAGCAACGGCCCTTCACGTATTTCTTTTTTTCTTTCAACTTCATCAGGAACTCGTCTGATGAATCGGTCCAGATCTGGCTGAATGGACGCTTGCGCACATTGCCGAAACTATGGTGTCGCCAAAATTGGTCCGCGTGAACAGCTCCATCCCAGGAAACACATCCGATGCCGCGGCCGGAGTTGTTACCTTCGTTCATCTTTAGGAGCTTGAGAACCTCGTCAGCTCTGCTTCTATTCTCGCTGGTCAGCCTAAGATAGAGATACGGACCATCCGCGTGATTGTCCACTGTGAGGACTTCCACAGGCATCCCTCTATCGTGAAGGAGTTTTGTCCGATCCATAATAAGATCAACAACATCTCTGGTTTGGGCATGATCGAGGTCTTCGTTTACAAGCTCCGTGCCCCTGCCGGCGTAGACCAGATGATAGAAACAGATTCTGGGAATATTCCGTTCCTCCACCAAATCGAAGATCCCTGAAATATCATTTACATTTCTCCGGTTTATGGTGAAGCGCAATCCCACTTTTAAGCCCACTTCTTGGCAATTCCGGATGGCAGTCATTACTCGGCCGAAGGTGCCGGGGATTCCGCGAAATGCGTCATGAACGCTTTCTAAACCATCCAAGCTTATGCCAACGTAAGAGAGCCCAATCTTCTTGAGCTTTGTCGCTACAGCCGAGGTTATTAGAGTCCCGTTGGTAGAGAATACAGCCCGCATTTTTCTGCTCACGGCATGTTTTATCAAATCGAGTATGTCGCGACGGATAAGAGGTTCGCCGCCGGAAAAAAGAACCACCGGTGAGCCGAATTCAGCGAGATCGTCAATAAGCGATATGCCTTCGTTAAGAGAAAGCTCATCGGGATAATCGCAATCCTCAGAATGTGAATAGCAATGCACACATTTCAAGTTGCAACGCCGCGTGACATTCCAGACCACAACCGGCTTCTTATCCGATGAAAACTGCAGGAGATGAGAAGGTAGTTCTTTGGAGTGACGCCCGTACCGTAACGGGTCCGAAGCTTCCACAGCGCCGCAATATAATTTGGAAATTCCGATCATCAAAGACCTCGAAATAAAATATACAACAACAGGATAACCGCCATTAGACCGAGTTGTCCCAGGAAACACATCCGATGCCGCGGCCGGAGTTGTTACCTTCGTTCATCTTTAGGAGCTTGAGAACCTCGTCAGCTCTGCTTCTATTCTCGCCGGTCAGCCTAAGATAGAGATACGGACCATCCGCGTGATTGTCCACTGTGAGCACTTCCACAGGCATCCCTCTATCGTGAAGGAGTTTTGTCCGATCCATAATAAGATCAACAACATCTCTGGTTTGGGCATGGTCTAGGTCTTCTTTTACAAGCTCCGTGCCTCTGCCTGCGTAAACCAGGTGATAGAAACAGATTCTGGGAATATTCAGTTCCTCCACCAAATCGAAGATCCCTGGAATATCATTTACATTTCTCAGGTTTATGGTGAAGCGCAGTCCCACTTTTAAGCCCACTTCTTGGCAATTCCGGATGGCAGTCATTACTCGACCGAAGGTGCCGGGTATTCCGCGAAATGCGTCATGAACGCTCTCTAAACCGTCCAAGCTTATGCCAACGTAAGAGAGCCCAATCTTCTTGAGCTTTGTCGCTACAGCCGACGTTATTAGAGTCCCGTTGGTAGACAATACAGCCCGCATTTTTCTGCTCACGGCATGTTTTATCAAATCGAGTATGTCGCGACGGATAAGAGGTTCGCCGCCGGAAAAAAGAACCACCGGTGAGCCGAATTCAGCGAGATCGTCTATAAGCGATATGCCTTCGTCTAAAGAAAGCTCATCGGGGTAATCGCAATCCTCAGAATGTGAATAGCAATGCACACATTTCAAGTTGCAACGCCGCGTGACATTCCACACCACAACCGGCTTCTTATCCGAAGAAAACTGCAGGAGATGAGAAGGTAGTTCTTTGGAGTGACGCCCGTATCGTAACGGGTCCGAAGCTTCCACAGCGCCACAATATAATTTGGAAATTCCGATCATCAAAGACCTCGAAATAAAATATACACAACAGGATAACCGCCATTAGACCGAGTTGCAATCCCTGTCAACATCGGGAATTTGTCTCATATTCGGGTGGACTGCTAAACTGTTTCAAAGGTCATAATAACAGCACACCGATTTTTGGGGCGCTTCTCGGAGGCTATCTGAAGTCTTCATCATCCCAAGCTCGTGGCGGATTTTCCCTCACGTTCTCCTCTCTCAAAGAGGAAGGAAGACGTACAGCGGCTCCATGTGCCCCCATAGACGTTAACTTATGATAACCTAAATTCGTTATTTCAAATAGTTGTCACCGCCCCCGTTAAATTAAGGCTGCGGTGTTTCCAGGTCCGTCATTCCGGCGGAAGCCGGAATCCAGTGTTTTCAATCCCACGGCACGCGGGACTGGACCCCGGCTTTCGCCGGGGTGACGAAACACTGCCTTGGGCGTTCCCTTAATCTAACGCCTATGGGCTTCCAATCTATCTATTGAAAATGACGGGCAATCCCGCGTTCTGCGCGGGACGTCGCCACCGAATGCTCTTCCATTGCCGCGATAATTTTTTGAGAATCCCTATGATCTATACTTTTCCCCCTAACTGTTCTTGCCCAGCAAAAAAATCGTCAAGAATCTTGGCATGATCGAACGCGATATGGGACGGCAGCCTGTCTCGTGAAAACAGACCGATATCAGCAGCGTCGTCCGAAGCTTTCGGTTGACCCGCCGCTCTAGCTGTAAAAACTACAGTGAGAGTATGATGCCGCGGGTCTCTTTTCGGGTCTGAGTATACCCCGAACAGTTTCAGACCCTCAATCTTGAGCGATGTTTCTTCAAGCGCCTCCCGTACTGCCGCTGTTTCAGCTGCTTCTCCGTAGTCGATGAATCCACCGGGAAGTGCCCATCCTTCAGGAGGGTTCTTTCTTTTTATCAGTACGATTGCATTATTGGTCGTTATGATTATGTCCGTCGTAGGAATTGGGTTTCGATAAACCGTTACAACACCCCCACAATGCGGGCAGGAAATGTTCGTTTCCATGAAGGTTTCTCCCTTTTTCTGGGTATCCCATAAGTTTAGCAATAAAAGGAAATAAGAGCGAACGATAGGGGGGGAAATCGTCTTTTGCTTAGAGGAAGGATACCGAAAGACTTTGCGAGGGATGCATAAGGAGTTTGCGTTCAGTTTTTTTTAACAGCTGTGGGAGTGATTTTTTGATTGCTTTGTGTGGGCGGGGGTTGACAAAATCGTCGATTATTGGCACTCATATTAGATGAGTGCTAACAAGCACGCACACCTATGATTTCTAAACAAAACAACAAATAGGAGGCACAAACATGAAATTTCGTCCTCTGTACGACCGAATCCTCGTGGAGAGGGTTGAATTGGAGGAAACTACCAAAGGCGGGATAATCCTCCCGGATACCGCGAAAGAAAAACCCCAGCAGGGAAAAGTCATCGCGGTCGGCCAGGGAAAACGGACCGAAGATGGGAAATTGATCCCGTTGGAGGTTAAAGCAGGCACCAAGATCCTTTTCGGAAAGTATTCCGGATCAGAGGTTAAGATTGAAGGTACCGAGTATCTGATCATGAGAGAGGATGATGTCCTCGGTATAGTGGAGTGATCTCTCCAGGATGTTGTTTTTGGAATAACAACGATACAAATAGGTATTCAAGGAGGAAACAAATAAATGGCCCCGAAAATTATTATGTTTGAACAACCTGCAAGGGACAAGATCCTCAAGGGTGTCAACATCATGGCCGATGCCGTGAAATCCACCCTGGGACCCAAAGGCCGCAATGCCATTCTGGAGAAGTCATGGGGTTCTCCCACAGTGACCAAAGATGGCGTAACCGTTGCCAAAGAGATCGAATTGGAAGACAGATTCGAGAATCTTGGTGCGCAAATGCTCAAAGAAGTTGCTTCCAAGACTTCCGATGTGGCGGGTGACGGCACCACCACGGCTACAGTGTTGGCTCAGGCAATATTCCGCGAAGGCGTTAAAATGGTTGCCGCCGGCGCATCACCTATGGATCTCAAACGAGGGATCGATTCAGCGGTCGAAGCCGTGGTTAAGAAACTGAAAGAGCTTTCTAAACCTACCAAGGACAAAAAGGAGATCGCACAGGTTGGCACGATTTCCGCCAACAACGATGCGACCATCGGCAATATTATTGCGGAAGCCATGGAAAAAGTAGGCAAAGAAGGAGTCATCACGGTTGAAGAGGCAAAAGCCATGGAAACGACCTTGGAGGTCGTGGAAGGCATGCAGTTTGACCGTGGTTATCTGTCCCCTTATTTTGTTACTGACGCAGAGCGTATGGAAGTAGTACTGGACGAGCCGTACATTCTGATTCATGAGAAAAAGATCTCGAATATGCGGGATATGCTTCCGCTGCTGGAGAATGTTGCCAAAATGGGGCGACCTCTGCTGATCGTCGCCGAAGACGTCGAGGGCGAGGCATTGGCTACACTGGTGGTAAACAACCTGCGGCGCACCTTGTCAGCGTGCGCAGTGAAGGCGCCTGGTTTTGGCGATCGCCGGAAAGCTATGCTCGAGGATATAGCGATACTCACCGGTGGCCAGGTTATCTCGGAAGATTTAGGCCTGAAATTGGAGAACGTAACTGTCAACGATCTGGGGCGTTGCAAGAGAGTAACTCTGGACAAAGACAATACCACAATAGTTGACGGCGCCGGTGGTAAGGACAAGATAGAAGGACGCGTAAGGCAGATTCGAACCCAGATCGATGATACAACTTCCGACTATGATCGGGAGAAGCTCCAAGAACGTCTTGCCAAGCTGGTGGGCGGAGTTGCCGTTATCAACGTGGGTGCTGCTACTGAAACTGAGATGAAAGAAAAGAAGGCCCGTGTAGAGGATGCCCTCAATGCAACCCGCGCTGCTGTAGAGGAGGGGATTGTTCCCGGCGGTGGAGTAGCCTATCTGCGATGCCTGGGAGCTGTGGAAGCCCTGAAGCTGGAAGGTGATGAGGCTTTCGGCCGTAAAATAGTATTGAGAGCGTTGGAAGAGCCGCTTCGACAGATCGCAAACAACGCCGGTCAGGACGGTTCGATTGTAGCGGACAAAGTAAAGAATAAAGAGGGATCGTTCGGATTCAACGCTGCCAGCGAGCAGTATGAGGACCTTATGGCCGCCGGGATCATCGATCCGACCAAGGTGACAAGATTGGCCCTGGCGAACGCCGCGTCAGTTGCGAGCCTTATGCTGACGACGGAAGTTATGATTGCAGAGAAGCCGAAAGAGAAAGAGCCACCAATGCCTGGTGGAGGCATGCCGCCCGGTGGTATGTACTAAGATCTGAATAGTTCCCGTAGGATGCGGTGACTTTCGCGTTTCGCGGGGGGAACCGCATCAATCGAGGTTTTCTCGACCGATGCGGTTCACTTCGTTCACCACATCCTACTCTTTTACTCCCAAGGTTCCTCCGAAAAGATCTGATATATCTGATTAGGCGTGCTTCTTGTCCTGGAGGATCTCCCTATCTCTTTTCTTTGTACTTGATCAATGGCCCGAAGAACATTGTCTCGCAATAATGGCATCTTAGGGTAAGCGGGTTGTTATCCATTACGAAAAACTTGCCGGGCACTTCCTCGTGATTTGTGATGCAGAACCTGTCGGGGCATACCACAATATCACCAACCCGCTTTGGAATCTCAACCTTGTGCTTCTCAATCACTTCTTCTTTATCTATCCTTGAAATGGTAGCAAGCGGGGCAATCAGAGCGACAACATTGAGCATATCTCGAGTGAGGCTAAGATTTTCTACCTTTATGATATCTTTCCTGATTAGGCTGGGCGACTCAAAGTTGATGCCTATCGCAATTATGTCGCCTGTTTCTCGTGCGAGAGCATTAAGCCCCAACACCTGAGCTATCAAGAAAGCTTTGCCCGCGGGGATATGGTCTATGACTATCCCTTTCTGAATCTTGGCTATAGTGATCGGTGTTTTCTTCATTGCACTGCTCCCAGAATAAGCGCAAGAAGCGTTTCTCGAACAAAAAGCCCGTTTCTAGCCTGCTGAAAATAATAAGCGTGAGGAGTCTGATCAACATCCGGGGCTATTTCGGTAACGCGGGGTAGGGGGTGCATCACCTTCATATTTGATTTGGCTGGCTTCAGCATTTCGGCTTGGAGCCGGTAAATGCTTCTTAACTTCTCGGTCAGAGCCGTGCCTCCTTCCAATCTTTCAGTCTGAATTCTAGTCATATACAAGACATCCACCCGAGATATGTATTCTTCAATGCGATTCCCTTCCTCAAAGCTCGTACCGTGGGTGGCGGATGCCTTTTGGCATTCCTCGATCAGGGATCTCGGCATAATCAGCTCGCGCGGGGAAATAAAAATCAAGTTGCATTTCTCATATTTCAGCAGAGCCTCAGTCAGGGAATGCACAGTCCTGCCATAAGCCAAGTCGCCTACCATAGCTATGGTGATTTCGTCGAGTTTTCCTTGGGTTTCTTTGATGGAATAAAGATCGAGAAGCGTCTGTGTGGGATGTTGATTCGGGCCGTCGCCTGCGTTGATTACGGGGATTTCCGCAGCTTCCGCGGCAAGTCTGGCCGCGCCTTTTAACGGGTGGCGAATCACAATCACATCGAAACCGTAGCCGTCATGCATCTTGACGGTATCCCATAGCGATTCCTGTTTGACCGCGGATGTAATATTGGCATCATAAAAGCCGCCGACCTCACCGCCCAAGTTGCGCATAGCAACTTCAAAAGAAGTGCGCGTGCGGGTCGATGGTTCAAAAAAAAGCATCGCGGAAACTTTATTTTTGCAAAGATCTTGTTTTTGAGGGTGATCGCGCACGATCTTTACTTTGAGGAGTAACTGATCTATTTCCTCTCTAGTCAGATCGTTCATCGAAATCAGGTCTCGCCCTTGGAAGCTCATTTTTCATGACTCCGATTTAAATGGGTACTGTTTACCTCGGTACAATTGTCTTGACGACTCTGCCGGGAAGGGGAATTGAGTCGAATGGAGACCAGCCACACAGTGTTTCCAATCGGCCGCGACCGGCGATGACATCGTCTTGCACTAGTGTGGCTTCCTGAAGGTCCAACAAGGTGAAAGACGCTATTGCGCCAGGTTCGATTATACCGTGCGGTCGGTCCAAATCGGGACTGAGCAATCGGGCAGGGGCCGTCGATAGTATCCGCGCCACATCGGGTCCCGTGAATCCGCATTCATTAATAAGCCACGCTGCGAAGGCCCCGAGAGTGTCCAAATGCGGTATCCCGGGCGCTCCCTGTCTTTTGTCCTCCAAGGTGTGAGGCGCATGATCTGATGCTATTAAATCTATTGCACCCTGTTTCAGACCATCAAGCAGGAATCTGCGATCCATCTCGGACCTGAGTGGCGGGTTACAGCCCAGAAATTCCGGTCTGGGGATCTTTCCTGGGACTGCCGAGAGGATTTTACCGCTTTCAATACTGAAGAAAAGGTGATGCGGAGTGACTTCGCAGGTCAATTTGTCGGTGGACGCACGATTATATTCCTGAATCATTTGCACTGTTTTTTGTGTAGACACATGGCAGATGTGGCTATGTAGACCGAACTTGGCCGTGAGTTCAAGGATTTTGTCGACCGCGCATATTTCCGCTTCCGGAGGGCGGGTTTTCGATCTAGGTCCGGTTCCGGAAAATTTCTCTAATATTTCCGGGTCCTCCGCGTGAAAGAATACACGATGACCTCGATATCGGGCCAGGGCTGGTTCAAGATCGCTCCATCGGGTAAATGAAACCGAAGATGGCTCTGTATCCAGGTAGACTTTATACGGAATATTCGCCCAGGGTTCCGAGGATGCGGTTACGGATCCAAACAGGATTACCGGGCAAGCCGATGAAACCGCGACGGCAATTTTCCGGGAGTAGGATTGTTTACTATCTGGAGGCGTCGGGTCATTGGGCATGGCCGCAAAAAGTGTGACTCCGCCGTTTATTGCGGCTCGGCCCGCAGTTAAGAAGGTCTCCTTTTGGCATACAGCGGACCACTTTTTGAGCGCCTGATCATTCGGATTCTGAGGCCGAGGATATTCCCTGGCGTGAACGTGCACGTCGATAAAACCGGGGAAAATTAGCGGAGCACCCAGTTCTGTGGCGGGAAGCTCTGAAAACGAAATAATTGACTCAGTAGCGGGATCTACGGAGATTTGCGCGTGAATAGTGCCGTGCGGAAAAACAACTCGACCGCTGATGGATATCATTTCCATAATGAGCGCCGGCTGTCGGAAACTATCATAATATTAGATGAATCAACCCGTGCTGATTTCCTAATAAGGTATGAATTTCCGCAGCCATATGAGACAGGTGATTTCAGTCCCGCGAGACGCTGCATTTTGCAAATGAGCTTTCCTCCTGGTATTATTATTTCCCCTCCATTGCTTCAATAACCATCCGGCAGAAAGAGGGAAGATCATCCGGTTTGCGGGCTGTTATCAGGTTGCCGTCTCTCACGGTTTCGGAATCTTCCCACAGCGCCCCTGCATTGACCATATCATCTTTAATGGCAATGTACGATGTGGCCTTTTTCCCCTTGAGAATCCCAGCGCTAGCCAGCATCCATCCTGCATGGCAAATCGCTGCGACGATCTTACCCTTGTTGAAAGCGTCCCTTACTAGAGAGACCATCTCTGGATGGATTCTCATCTTGTCCGGAGCATAGCCCCCTGGTATCACCACCACGTCGAAATCATCAGCCTTCACTTCTGAAGCCTTCTTGTTGACCTCAACCGGTAATCCGTACTTGCTGTGATACACGGAGGCCGTCCCTGACCCAACGACGGTCACCTCGATACCTTCTTCTTTCAGCCGATAAAAAGGTATCCATAATTCAAAATCATTGTACATGTCCTCGGCCAGTAAAGCCGCCTTTTTGCCTTTCAATTTCATCTTAATGCCTCCTATTTCTAGTTACTCAGGAATCCTCAATTTCTAAAGAAACGATACGCATTTCATCCCGGCCTTCAACTATATTAAGAGCTGGCGACGAACACACAGGACAAAAAGGTTCGTAATTCTCCATGATCTGTTCATTCCCGCACTCCCTACATTGTACTTTAATGGGAACAATTTTTATGTCCAGTTGCGCTCCTTCAGCGATGCCGTCTTTAGACATAATTTCAAACGCGAAACTAACAGCCGCTGGTAATACCGCGGTGAGTGCCCCGAATTCCAGACTAACCCGCACAACCTTTTTTGCGTTGTACATCTCGGCCTGTTGTTCTATTATGTCCATAATGCTCTGAACTATGGCCATTTCGTGCATATATCCCTCTGAAGATAAGATACCTTGACCGGAGAAATCACGTAGAATGTGGAGAGAAATCTTTGCTCCCCGTCAACATTCTTCCTTTTTTGGCTTTGCCATCAACTCTATTCGGTCTGTCAATCATCTGCGGCGGTGAAAAATGCGATTTCTATTTGGCCCAGGCAGGCAGGTACCACTGTAAACCAGGATTTATTTCCTGAAAGTTGCCGTCTCCCTTCATATCCATAAAGATCCTGCGTGTCTTCTGCGCGTCCGAGTTGGAGTGTATGCTAAATGCCACATTTCGCCCTTTATAGGAATAGACCGTGTAAACCTCTCCAGTTGGCGCGGTGTAATAATCCATCATCGTTTGTTTGCCGGGAATATCAGGAGCATGATCGGAACTACCTGTGGTCAGATGTTTAAAAGATCTCAGGTCGGGCAATCGGTAGAATTGTTGCGCTGAAGCGCGTGAAACCAATAGCGAGCAAGTGATAATTGCAACCAAAATCACGATCGACCTACGCATGATTTGTTCTTCCTCCAGAGCGCAAACTATATTTAAACTGATTCTTATAACAGATCCTTAGTGGTGCAACAACGTGTGATCTGTTTTGCGCTGTTCAAGTTCGCCGAAGACTCGTTTACGAATTTTCAGAAATTGACACTAGCTCAAGATTAATCCATTATCCTCAGACAATACCAACATCAGGAGTAGGGGATGAAATTCTCCGAGAGCATTGCCCCCCAGGACATGCAACCATATTTAGACTTCCTATTTTGGCATTACCGTGTTGTCGATGCATTCTGGTACATTTACATTGAAGAAGAGCACGGCACGGATGCCGCCAACCGGTTCAATGAAAAGGTATGGCAGACGAGTTGCAGGATTAGCGGCTAAAGATATAGTCAAACGTTTCAATATTCGGGAAAAAGGGCTGGATGGCTTTGTACGGGCGGTTAAATACTTTCCGTGGACCATATTGGTGGGTTATGAAATCGATCAGAGGTCCGATCAAGTAATAATTTCAGTACCGGAATGCCCCACACAGAGAGCACGTTTGGATCGCGGGTTGGGAGAATATGCGTGCAAAGAAATGCATCGCTCCGAGTTCACTGCATTTGCCAAAGAGATAGATCCTTCAATTCTGGTGGAATGTATTCACGCGCCATTGGACCCACATCCGCCTGGCAGATTTTGTCAATGGAGGTTCACAGTTGCGTGAATAACGCGGGGCCATGGCCATTCTGATTGTAGTAACTTTGTATCTTTCTTGACATAATGCACCTGAGAATGCTATTTTCTATATTAATTAATTATAAATGCTAGAGAGTTAACGACAATCCCCACCTGGTAGGTGACCACGTACCGATGTCCGCGGAGATTGAGGCCAAGGTTCTTTCCGCCCTATTGCGTGACCGGTATTTGCTTACTCGCGTCACTGGCGACGGCTTTAGTCCGGATATATTTCGAGATCGCAATTTTCGGATCATTTTCAAGACAGTGCATGACATGAGCCTGCTGCCAGGCCAATTGATTGACTGGATAACGGTCGAGAGTGCCATTAAGAGAAAGGAGTGGTTTTCGCCGGAAATTGCGCAGGCGCTTGAAGATCTAAAGCAACAGGAGCAGCCGGAACCAGATCAAATAATCGCCTATGTAGATATACTTAAAGACCAGAGTCTTCGCGATAAGACTATGAAGCTGGCGCAGGTGATGGTTGGTTATTGCCAGCGTAAAGGCCAATACCGAGACGAGGATTTCGTTGATTTCAGCGGAAGGATCATCCAAACACTAATCGAATTTCAGAAACAGAAAGTAAGAAAACGACTTACGCCTCTGAAGGACACGATTGAAGAAATTCGCGTTTCGACCAATAGCGCTATCGGAGATGAAAAAAGACTATTGGGTTTTTCCATTCATCCCTTCGACCGCCTACAACACCTTCTCTCAGGTATCAGAAAAGGGTTTTATTACGGTTTAGCCGGGCCTCCTCGTCGCGGCAAGACAACATTCGCACTGGATATTGCTTCCAGGCTTGCAGAAGCACACGATTTTCCGGTGCTTTTCTATACATGGGAACAGACTCGCAAGACCCTTGCCGCTCGATTACTGGGCCGAGAATGTTACCTTAATCCGGTAAAACTGCTAACTGAGGTTTCCCCGGACGAGAAGCAGCGTCATGCGCTGGTTAATCGAGTAATCGAGCGTTCCGCTGCATATAGCAAGAATCTGTATGTTATAGAAGCGGGACGCCAGGATACGATAGATCGCATCAAGGCGCAGGCTTATAATGTGATGCATGAATTCAGGTCCGGCAACATAGCCATTTTCTTTGATTATCTACAGAAAATCCCCCTCGGTCGCACGTATGAGGATGTTAGAAGCCAGGTCAATGAAACGTCGGCTCAATTGGCTGATTTGAGCTTACAGCTGGAGTGTCCGATCGTTGCGATATCGGCTATGGATAAAGAAGGATGCAAACTGGATGAAAAGCCGCCGTCATACGACGAATTTTCCACAACTTATTACGCTAGGCCAACAATGCATAACTGTGTAGGCGGCGGAGATTTGGAGTACGATCTTGATGTGGCTATGATACTGTCCAAAGACTGGGTAGCCACCAACAATTTGCGCGAGCGCTTAAGTTTAAAAGACAAGGATCAACAAGCCCAGGACCTCCCCCAAATTGATATAATAAATCTCCATGTGGACAAGAACCGGGATTCCGCGGGCGAAATCGCACCAACTATTCAGTACGCTTTTTTCATTAATATAAACAAATTCGTGGAACTCGGCTTTAAAACCGAAGACGAATACAGTAAAGAATTTAAAGGGTTTGCCAAAGCCGAAGATATGTTTGGTGCGCTTCTCGATACTGGCATTTTCAAGCTTTATTAGGCTCCCCGCCAGCCATCATCTTTCAGTCAAAAATCGGCCGGATGGATATCCGAGGGAACAATATTTAGTATGTACCTGAAAAGTGTAGTCATAGATTCCGATACTTTTCCAATCAACGATCAGTACCCGTTCAATATTCCTATATTGCATTCCACCCGCAGGATTGAATTCACATCACCATTAACTTTCTTCGTGGGAAAGAACGGGTCCGGAAAATCAGCGATTCTGGACGCCATAGCACGCAAAAGCGGGTTTCTGCCATGGGGCGGTACTAAGACGCATCGCGTCCATGATAATCCTTATGAAACGCAATTGGCCAATCATCTTAAGCTTACTCTGCAGCCCCGTCACTCGTACGGTTTCCATTTTCGCGCCGAGGCGTTCTTGAACTTCGCTGCCTCGCTTGATGACATTATTCTCGACGATCCTGCTCGTGATTATTATTTCGGCGGGAAATCGTTAAATGTTGTATCCCACGGCGAGTCGTTTTTGACTTTTTTCAAAAGCTACAGTTGTCAGCTCGATGGCCTTTACCTATTCGATGAACCGGAAGCGGCCCTCTCGCCACACAATCAATTGGAATTCGCACGAATTCTGCTTGATTTTTTGCAGAAGGGGAATGGCGGTAAGCAGTTCATCATAGCTACTCATTCGCCAATTGTCATGGCCTGTCCCGGGGCGCACATTTTGACATTTGATGCCGAATCGGTACGACCGATCGATTACAAGCTTACAGAGCATTACAAATTTTACCGAGAATTCCTTACCAAACCCGATGAATTTTTTTACCCATAATACTGTGTTGGCAGTTCTGATCTTTTTGAGGCTGCAATATCCAGATAACAGAGGTAGTGTTCGGTGACGTCAGTAATACCCAACCTTGATTTGATTTCCGTGGTATGCAGAGGTGATTCGGACCCACGGCTAATCGACAATATTCTGGAAAGTATAAGCGATAGCGTGATTGTTCTAGGGCAACACGGTGAAATTTTGTGTTGCAATCGGATTACGCAGAAGATGCTCGGTTACTCGCCTGCAGAGCTGTTGGAAAAAGGATTAACCCAGTTAATGATACAGCACGAAGATAATGAGGACTTTAACCGTATTTTTATAGAGACCATATCGAAACATAGCGTAAATAATTACAGAGAAGTAGATTATCACCATCCCGATGGGTCAACCAAAAGGCTTGCAGCCACTATTTCTTATCTTGTGGATGTCGGCCAGCACGAGACTTCATTCACCGGGTTTGTGGTTCTATTTAAGGATATCACCGAAATTCATAATTTGAGACGTAAAGAGCGGCAGTTGATCCAGGAAAAGCACAGAATGGCGAGGGAAAAAATTAGGAGCCTTCAAAAATTGGCTATGGGAGTTGCTCATGAAATACGGAATCCCATAGTAACAATAGGAGGCTTTGCGGGACGTATTGCTCGAGCGGCCCACGATCCAGAGGCTACCAAGCACTACGCGAACAATATTATAGAGGCTTCGAAATCTCTGGAAAAGGTTGTTGATGCGGTTCAGCAATGCTGTGATCTTCCTCAGATAAATCCATTTGAAGGAAGTATTTCCGACCTGGTTAGGTTGACGGTTTCGGAGATGGAACCCAAAGCACAATCAAGAGATGTAAATCTAAGGGTTTATGATGAACTTCCAAAAGATTACAGAACCGCTTTCGATCCTCTCCTATTAAGGATGGCATTGGTTAGACTTATAGAAAATTCTATTGAATTCTCATCCCAAGGGTCTCCTGTGGATATCTCGCTCTCGAAAAAAGAATCCGGGACTCTCCTGGGGGTCAAGGACTACGGAAGCGGAATTAGCGAACAGGACATGGAATATATTTTCAATCCCTTTTTTTCAACTTTGCCCAATGCCACAGGAATGGGATTGGCCGTGGTGGAAAGTGTGGTGAATGAACATCTGGGAACGATTGAAGTTGACTCGAAACCCGGGACCGGCACAAGCATCCGGATATTCCTGCCGCATTCACCGCAAAAATCTTAAGATCTGGAACAATATAATTGGTTGCAGTTGCCGTCGGATAGAAAGACGGTCGGAACAGGAGTTATGGCCATGAGGCTCTACCCCATTATGATGAACCTTCAGGGTAAAAAGGTTGTCGTGATCGGGGGCGGAGAGGTGGCACAGCGCAAGATAACGGGACTTCTTGAAACCGGTGCGCTCATCACGGTCATCTCACCGAAACTGGAGCAACGTTTGGAAGCGCTGGCTGCTGAAGGACGCATAGATTGGATTGCTGAGCCCTTTCATGCTTCGATTCTGGATGCTTTTCCCGAAATTGTTCTAATTTTTGGCGCGACCGATGATCGACAAGTAAACTTAACAATTTACGAATCTGCAGTAAAAAGAAGAATTCTCTGCAACATCGCGGACGTACCGGATTTGTGCTCGTTCATTGTCCCTGCTGTCATCACACAGGGCGAGTTGATGATAGCTGTAACTACAGGCGGATCCTCTCCAGCGCTTGCCCGGCGAATCCGCCAAGATCTTGAAAAACGATTCGGACCGGAATACGCTGAACTTACAAAGGTCTTGGGCGAGTTAAGAAAACTCATATTAAGCGCTGGCGGTCCCTCAAGTGAAAATCGGCAAGTGTTTAGGGATATAGTGGATTCCGAACTCCTGATTGCCCTCAGGGAGAATGATCGAAACAAAGTGCTCGATATTCTAAGGGCTATTTTGCCGGATTATATCGATCCTCAAAACGCTGTTGAATAAACCTCGCGCAGATTTAATCCGGAAGGATGAAACAGTTGGACTTGATTTTCTTCAAGATTGCCGTTGTGCTTTATTTGGGCGCTTCGGTTGGTTACCTGGTCTTCTTGCTTTTTTCTGCTGCCGAAAAATCGGCACTGGGGTTCTGGCTGGCGCTTGCGGGTTTTGGAGCTCATTCACTTTCGCTGCTGCACCGGGCGATTTTTTCGGGATTTTTTCCACTCGGCACGGCATTTGACGCAGTATCATTTTTCTCATGGGTTATTATTTGCCTTTTCTTGGTCATCACATACAGGGAACCCAGTCCCATGTTCGGGTCTATTGCCACGCCGATAGCCACTGTTCTGATGCTTTTCGCCGCCACTCTCTCATATCAAATTCGTGAACCGCTGGTTCCGATTCTGAAAAGCTGGTGGCTTCCCATACACGTGATTCTTGCGCTGCTCGGAAATGGAGTTTTTGCCATTTTGGCAATAAACGGTCTGATGTACCTCGTCCAGGAAAGGTTCATAAAAAACAAAAAAATCGGACGAATTCATAAGCTGCTTCCTTCACTGGAAACGCTGGACGTGATTAATCGACGTGGATTACCCATAGGCTTCTTCCTGCTGAGCTTGGGAATTATCTCAGGAGCGTTATGGGCCGGGAGCGCATGGGGGTTTTATTGGAGTTGGGATCCAAAGGAAACTTGGAGTCTAATAACTTGGTTCGTGTATGCGGGAATGGTCCACCAAAGATTGGCTCTGGGTTGGCGAGGCAGGCGAGCCGCACTGCTTTCGATTTTTGGATTCGCATTGGTCCTCTTCACCTTCCTCGGGGTGAGCGCTCTAATCGGCGGACACCACGCGTTCCAAGGTGCGCGGCGTTTTATGGGTACTGGGGGAATATGATGTCTGAAATACTAGTCATAGGACTAAATCACATCACAGCCCCCGTCGAGATCAGAGAGAGAATTACGTTCCCCGGTGATGAGAGCGGGCAGGTCACTCGTTCAATACTTGGAGTTGAAGGTATTCAGGAGGCGGTAATCGTCTCGACCTGTAATCGGTCCGAGGTTATCACAGCTGCCGAGGATGTCGAAGCTGCTTCTGAGAGGCTCATACATTTCATGGCTCGCTTACATGTGGTAGATCCGGAGACTCTCTGTGAATTTCTCTACGTAAAAGTAGGCGAGGACGCAGTTCGCCATGTTTTCAGGGTTTCTTCCAGTCTGGATTCCATGGTACTAGGCGAACCTCAAATATTAGGCCAAGTTAAAGAAGCCTACAGCCGTGCTGCAAATGCGGGCGCTACCGGCCCGATCCTCAATCGTCTTATGCATCGTGCTTTCTTTTCGGCAAAGCGAGTGCGCACAGAAACGGGTATAGGATTGGCCGCCGTTTCAGTGGCTTATGTAGCGGTGGAGCTGGCCAAGAAAATACTAGGCGAGCTTCGTGAAAAGAGCATCATGATAGTCGGCGCTGGTGAAATGGCGGAACTCGCTGCGCGCCACTTGTCCGATCAAGTGGAGAAATCCCTGATCGTTTTCAACCGCACTTACGAAACTGCATGTTCGTTGGCTCGCCAACTTCGGGGACGCGCCGCTCCTATGGAAAGGTTAAACGAAGGACTTATTGAAGCCGATGTCGTTATTACATCGACCGGAAGTTGTGAGCCGCTAATTAGCGAAGATCAAATCAAAAATGTAATGCGCCGGAGAAGATTCAGACCTATCTTTTTGATCGATATTGCTATCCCGCGTGATGTTGAACCTTCAGTAAACAGTATTGAAGGGGTGTATCTGTACAATATTGACGATTTACAAACAGTCGTTCAGGAGAACCTCGGCGAACGGCGTCACGAGGCTGAGAAGGGAGAGGCCATAGTCGAGCTCGAAGTGGAAAAGTTCATGAAATGGACCAAGACTCTGCACTCCACTCCTACGATCATAGCGCTAAAAGAGAAACTCGAGACTATTCGCACTGGAGAATTGGCCAGATTAAACGGTAAGCTCTCTGATCTGAGTCAAGAAGAGAGAGAAATTGTGGAGCTGATAACTAGGTCGATTGTCAACAAAATAGCCCATGACCCGATTTCCTTCTTAAGAAAGACAGGCTTGACGAGCAAACAAAACATGTATCTCGATGTAGTACAGCGGTTATTCAGGCTGGATTCATCCGTGGGGACCGGGGAATCGAGGGAAGAAGAACCATTCAACACATGAAGCTTATCATAGGAACAAGAGGTAGCGCCCTAGCTCTGTGGCAGGCCCGATATGTAGCAGCGGGCATTGAGAAGCACAATCCTGGGTTCAAGACCGAATTAAAGATTATTAAGACTCGGGGGGATAAGATCCTGGATACGCCGTTGGCGCAAATCGGAGGGAAGGGGCTCTTTACAAAAGAAATAGAAGACGCTCTCCTGGAGCATAGGGTGGACCTTGCGGTACATTCTATGAAGGATTTGCCGACCGAGTTGCCGGAAGGACTTCATGTAGGCGCAATCCTCAAACGAGAAGACCCTAGGGATGTATTCATATCTCGGGATGGTCGCTCGTTGCAAGATTTAGGGCCGGGAGCAAGAATCGGGACGTCCAGCTTGAGACGCAAGGCGTTCTTGCTAAATCGTTTTCCTGATCTGGAAATAATTTCAATACGTGGAAACGTCGACACGCGATTGAAGAAAATGGAAACCGAGGATCTGGCAGGCTTGATACTCGCTGCAGCGGGTATTTTGCGAATGGGCTTTTCAGACAAAATAACCAGTTACTTGGAAGCTGATCTTATTATTCCTGCTATAGGACAGGGCGCATTAGCGATAGAAACACGGTCCAGGGATGCCGAAACGAATAAGGCTGTGGCCGCGCTGAATGATACTGAAACTGAGAATTGTGTGCGGGTGGAACGTGCATTTCTCAAGAGAATGGGCGGCGGCTGCCAGGTCCCTATGGCCGCGCATTGCGTTCCCAATGGGCAAGGGATCAAAATTATGGCCGGCGTAGTCCACCCGGATGGAAATCCAATATTGCGAGATATCTTTCATTCAGCGAAAGTTAGCGCTGATATAGGGGTGAAATTGGCCGACGTTCTATTGGAGAGGGGCGCTGATCGGATTCTCAAGAGTGTGCTATCGGAGGATTGGCAACCCGGCCCGACTACGGACATCATTTAATGGCGTGACGTGAATCGTAACCATGAAGCATGAAACGAATATAGAAAAAGCAAAAACAGGAAATCCGGGCACGGTGTACCTGATCGGAGCCGGCCCGGGTGACCCCGGACTTATCACGGTAAAAGCCCTCGAAAAAATCCGCACCGCTGACGCGATCATTTATGATTACCTCGCAAATGAAAGCTTGATTCGAGAAGCAAAACCTACTGCGGAATTAATTTATGTAGGGAAAAAAGGGAGCGCCCACACGCTCGAGCAATCCGAGATCAACGAGCTGCTCGTTCGAAAAGCTATGGAAGGCAAAAGTGTGGCGCGGCTAAAAGGTGGAGATCCTTATGTATTCGGTCGGGGAGGGGAAGAGGCGGAGGTTTTGGCTGAAGCGAATGTCCCGTTTGAAGTTATTCCCGGAGTGACTTCAGCCGTGGCAGCCCCGGCTTACGCGGGCATTCCCGTGACTCATCGAGATCATGCATCCATGGTTACTTTCGTAACCGGTCACGAAGATCCCACCAAAGAAGATTCAGCCATCGATTGGACAATTTTGGCTCGCAATTCCGGAACATTAGTCTTTCTTATGGGCGTAAAAAACCTTCGCAATATTTCGAAATCATTGATTGAAAATGGCAAAGCCGCTGACACTCCGGCGGCTCTTGTGCGATGGGGCACGACATCTCGCCAGGTTTCTCTGATAGGCACCTTGGGAGACATACCTTTTGAAGCCGAGCGCACAGGAATGAGCGCCCCGGCGGTGTTGGTTGTGGGGTCCGTTGTCTCGTTGCATGATAAGCTGGCATGGTTCGAGCATAAGCCGCTATTCGGCAAAAGGATTTTGGTCACTCGAAGCCGTGAACAGTCGCGAAGAATGGCCGAACTTATCGGCGAGATGGGTGGCGAGGCGGTGCTCTTCCCCACGATAAGGATCATGCCGCCCGACAGCTTCGAGCGGATTGATGAAGCTATTCAAAAGATAAATAGATTCGATTGGGTGATTTTCACTTCAGTAAATGGGGTTGATCGTTTTTTCAGCCGGTTTTATGAGCTGCGCGAGGATATCCGGGACATGGCAGGTCCCAAGATCGCCGCCATAGGCCCTATAACGGCACGAGCCATTCAAGAACTAGGATTGAAAGTGAACCGCTTGGCCAAACAGTTCACAGCCGAAGGATTACTCGTTCTCTTTTCGCCTGAAGAAGTATCAGGTAAACGCTTCTTAATCCCTCGTGCGGAGAAGGCTCGTGAACTATTGCCGCAAAGTTTGGTGGAATGGGGAGCCCATGTAGAAGTGGTACCCGTTTATCGCACAGGTTTCCCCGAAGATGCCGAAATTCAGGCAGTCCGTAAGATGTTGGAAACAGAATTTCTGAACGTGGCGACGTTTACTTCTTCTTCCACTGTGACTCACTTCATCGAAATGCTAAATATGAAGAACCTGCCTGACATTATGAGAGGAGTTGTGATCGCATCCATCGGTCCGGTAACATCCGCGACTCTCATGGAAAACGGGCTGTCGGTAGATGTCGAAGCCGAGGAATATACGATCGATGGATTAGTGGAAGCACTTTCGGATTACATCAAATTACATGAGGACTAATTTTGTCCCGTTTTCAATGGCTTTTGCCCGAATGCAGGTTCCGGAAAACATCTATAATCTGATGATGGTTTCTCTCAATCGTGTAATTTGAAGCAGTGAGCCTAGCAGCCGCAGATGCATCCCGCAATATATTTCGATCGAGAAAACGCTGCATCGTTGCCCCCATCTCGTCTGTATTTCTCGGATCTTTAAGAATCAGTCCGTCCCTTCCTTCGGTGATTATCCCGGCAGCCCCATTGAATACTGTCGTGATAGCAGGTAATCCCGCTGCCATAGCTTCCAGCACCACAAGAGAACATGCGTCATAAAAAGTTGGTAAAATGAACACATCGCACGCGTGGTAAAATACCTCCGGTTCGGTGGTGGGACCATGAAAAACCACTGTGTCTGAAAGGTTGAGCTGCTTGACCATGCGTCGAATTTGAAGGGAAGGTGGACCACCAACTATGACAACCCCAAAAGCTCCCGCGCCGATATTTTGTCGTAGTTTCCCCGCGGCCTCGACCAAGTACCGGACACCTTTCTTCCTGAAGTCGTAAGCCATAAATAGAAATAGAATTTCTTTGTCAAAGCCCCATTGTTCCCGCGGGGAATTGCGTCCTCCTGATTCCAGAGTGGTGAACTTGGCATAGTCGATGCCGTTATAGATCAGCTTTATCTCGTCAGAGTTGATGCCGAAATAATCGGCCATGTCCTGTCTAACCATTTCAGAAATAGCAATGATTACTGGCTTTTGTCTCATTCGGAAAGGCGCGGACTCTATCCATGCCCTGATATGATATTTAGGGCTACTAAGAAGGGCCAATTTCTTCAGAAAACGCAAAAAAGGATTCGAAACTGCCCGGAGCTTGCGAATACTGCTTACGTGATGCACTCCGCCGTGGCTCTGATAAACATTCATGGCCAAAGTATTACCGAAGCCTAGAATCACATCAAAGCTCTGCGTTGCAGTCATCCTTTTGTGCTGTGAAGCAAAATCCAGTATCCTCACAGAAGGCGGGATCCATTTGGGTAGGCGGCGAATGCGATGAAACGCGGCGCCTGACGGTTCCCCGTCCCATGAATGACCGTAAAGGTGAACATCAAAGCCTTCCCGAACGAGAGTGTCGGCCAATCCCACAGCATAAGCTTCAGCTCCGCCTGCATATCGGCTGAAATTTTCAATGGCTAGCGCTATTTTCATCAATCGCAATGATTGTCACTGCCAGAAAGGCCTTTTTCCCAGGCTCTGGCGTGTTTGAGAAACACATAGAAGGCGCTGTTCACTGCTATGATCAGCCCCGGAATTCCGTCCAGTAATCCTAATTTCCAAACAGCGCATTCTAGAAATTTGCCGAAAGCGTGAAGCAAACCCCAGACAACATACGCGCCAGACGCTGGTCGAGATACGTTCTTGACAGCAATGAACGAAAAACGATCGATAGTTTTCAATTGATCGGAAATATCTCGATACACATAGTGAAGAAGTGGATGCTTCAGCTCCCTTATTTTCCCAGAGACCTCGATTTTTTCATGCAAATCTTGGCCGATCCAATGACCACAATCCTTCCTAATGAGCCGAACCTTTCTGTCTGGGTACCATCCGCCATGCTTTATCCATCGATTCAAATAACGACTTAATCTCGGTAGAGAGAAGCCGTTCACATCCGGCTCGACCGTCCTGATTGCGTTCGATATCTCCTCGCTAGACTCTTTTGAAACGACCTCATCAGCATCCAAGCTCAGGATCCATTCACCTCGTGTGCTTTCCATAGCAAATTGCTTTTGAGCAGGATATCCCATCCAATCGTGGTAAATCACGGATGCCCCGGCGGCCTCGCAGATTTTAGCCGTATCGTCAGAGCTTCCGGAATCCACAACAACAATCTCGTCAGCCATATCTAGTCCTGCCAGCAGGCGAGGTATGCGATCAGCTTCGTTCAGAGTAATTATGGCCACGCTCAAGAGCGGTTTAGGATTTTCAGGATTGCCATCCATCATATTGCGAGTTCCGCATGTCAGTGATTCTGCCAATCAGTCACAGAGTGAACACTGCAGTGAGTTAACATAATATATCTTATCGGACTCTAACGGCATCGCAGGATTCTGCCTAGTTTGCTGGGGCCTCCACCAAATTAACCTGGACTTCAATGCCAATGGTGCGAATAGTGGCTGCAACAGCCTCGGCTTGGTCGTAAGGACCGTGCGCAACAACGCAGTAGCCTGAATGATCGACCTCCCACGCTATAGCGAAAGCCTCATCCTCGCTGATTCCAAGCGCAACCATACTGACCTCGATTACCTGCTGATACGTGTTGAAATCGTTATCAATGATGCGCACCTCATAAAGCTCGGAGGGCCCAGGGGAAGCCTTCCCGTCAGAAGCTTTATCTAGTGTTCTGGACCTGAATCGTCGACCAACATAGCACAAAACGCCGGTGGATTCGTGAATTGGTCTGCATCCCTCGAAACACCGCGGCATCGATTCACAATCCGATTTCTTATTCAAAAAATTCAATGTGATTCCAACTTGCCCCTGAGCGAACATCTTCGATGACCCTAAAATATGGCACATCTTGCAGGACTCAATGCACAAAATCAGGCGGTTCTATTTTCCAAAAACTTTCATAGCCTTTTCGACATCGGAAACCCGGAATATAAAAAGAGCCGATTCACTATCGGAGAACCCGGAGCCGTAAGTATAGGCGATGTTCACGCCCGCGTTTCCGAGACGTTTCGATACCTGATGCAACATTCCGGGTTGATTTTCCAGAACCAGACCAATTACATCATGGGCTTTGACTGAGTAGCCAGCCTTGCTTAATACTTCTACCGCCTTTGCAGGATTGTCGGTTATCAGGCGGACCATGGAATACTTGGCGGATTCTTTTAAAATCGCGTCATAGTATTCCCTCGGTGCCACTCTGCGACCTGTCTGACTACGGACGTCATATAGCGCCTGCAAATATTCGTTCGCATCCTGAATACTCATGGCCTCAATATTAATGTGATCGTTCTTGAGGGATCCTGTCAACTTGGCCAATTCGCCCGGTGCGTCCGCAAGCATTACCTCAAGCTGTTTTTTCAGCATTCGCTTCTCCCTTTAATGATATTAAAGTTGCTGCATATTATGCCTCAATTGTATCCAGCCTCAAGTGAAACATGCTCGAAATACAAAGGCGTGCTTGAGGCGGAAATACTTGTCCCGGTAATAGGATTCCTTGTTTTTGATTGCGCCAGGCGATCGATGAGACGGTCTTTACATCTTCTTGGGACGGGGCTCTTACCTCATTTTTTGCCTGCGCTCTCGTGATTCCGGACTGAGTCACACCAGGAGCAGATGCTTGAACGTGGGAATGCGTCAAGATGGGGGCTGACCTCGGCAAGAATGGCCCAGGCAGAGACATATGCGATACCGGAACTGCGTCGATTCGCTCGACCAGATTCTGGTATGGTGCAAAGAGTCCTTGCAAGCGTGCCTCTATCAAAGCAATCTCATTCTCGAGAGCACCTATGATTCTCAGGAACGGCTGCAAGACTCGCGTTCATGAGAGCCGAAGAACCCTTGGATGGCATCGTGGAGTTGAGCCGCTTTTTGTATCTTCCCTTCGGGGCCAAGCTGCCTCTCAAGCAGACCCTGCACGTCTTCGAGAGTGATGGAACCCTCTCTCAAGAGCAATGGATGAGATTCCAGCCTGTGGCTCCGAAGAGGTCGCTGAGTACCGAGTCGATCTTAATGTTTGCCATCTCCAATGTCTTATGGACGCGCCTCGTAGTCTCGACGTATCGACGAGAGTCTTCCTCTGGCGGCACAGTCACGCCACTGTCGGATCTCTTGGCCGGGATGAAGCTCCCTTACCAGTGCATGTCTAAGAAGACCTGCAAGCCATTTGCTGTCGGAGATGTCGGTTGCGATGGCATATGTTTGGTGTGGCGTGCTTGACAGAATCACTGAATAGAGAGAGGAAGAGGGGAAGGTAAGGGTAGAGGCACACGGCGGCGAGCACCCCAGGCCTCGCCGTGGGTGAAAGTGCCGAATCTCTTCTATGCTCGCGGTGGCTGTCTGCACGGCAGAAGAGTACATTCTCGCGGTAAAGCTTTCAAACCAGCACCTTTGAATATATAATCTTGCCGACTTATCACTATTTTCGTCTAATTTGCCCCGGGCGATCTGGGACGATATTTCGCCCCACCCAGGTATTTTTCCGATTGTCCAGGACAGCCAATTTGAAATGCGGAGGTCGGGTTGGAAGACTCTCACGTCCAGCCGTACTATCTCAGCGACTTCTTGGGGAGAAAAGTGCTGTCGCCCACCGGAAAAATCCTTGGAAAAATCTGGGACTTAGTGGTCGATCTCGATCTTCCCCAACCCGAAGTGGTCAGATTGGTGTGGCGCAGATTGTGGTCGTTCGAGCGCTTTTCCATTCCTTGGAGCGAACTCGTTTCAGTGGAGGATACCCGCGTTGTTTTACAGAGAGAGGACCAATCTGTCCATTTCACCAGCCGTGATGGTTTTCCAGGGTCGCAGATTTTTCTCAGAGATTTCCTTTTGGACAAACAAATAGTTGATATAAACGGCGCCAAAGTTGTTCGGGTAAATGATTTGCAATTCACTTCGACTAACGGCAAATTGACGCTGACTCAGGTGGATGTCGGGCTCAGAGGTTTGCTCAGACGCCTTGGATTTGAGGATATTGTTGTCGGTTTTTTCGAATGGTTTTTCGATTATTCGATTAAGGCAAAATTCATTTCGTGGACCTATGTCCAACCTTTGGCCGACCCGAACAGATTGAGACTGCAAGTGCCGCAAAGCAGACTGGCTGATCTTCATCCCGCGGATTTGGCGGACATAATCGAAGATATGGATGTTCATGAACGAGCCGCAGTGGTAGCCGCTCTGAGCAGAGAGGTTCTGGCTGACGCTCTTGAAGAGATGGATCCGAAGGTTCTGGTGTCGATTATAGAAGGAATGGAGCCGGAGACCGCAGCGGATGTTATTGAAGAGATGTCGCCGGACGAAGCCGCGGATTTGATAGCTGATTTGCCGGAAAAGACCGCAACCGGCATTCTGCGCGAGATGGATGCCGAATATGAAGAACAGGTCAAAGACTTGTTAGCCCATGAGGAGGATGAAGCCGGTGGCCTTATGACCACCCAATTCGTTGCCCTCTCCCCCAATCAGACCGCACTGGATGCTTTAGCTTACATAAGACAAAATGTAGATAAAATTGACGCCATATACTACACCTACGTTGTGGACCAAGATTCACGCCTTCTCGGCATCGTAAATCTGCGGGAACTCCTCGCAAACGAGATATTCACTCCATTGGAAAGGATCATGGCAACACGGCTCATAACAGCCAAAGTTGACGACCATGCGAAAGACTTAGCCGACCTGTTTGCAAAATACGGGTTTCGGGCGATACCGGTCGTTGATGAAGAAAACCGGATCAAAGGAGTGATCAGATTTAAAGCCCTCCAGGAAATCCTTGCGCCGCATCTTGGGAAATGAGTGTTGGAGAGTAGAGAATGTCCCTAGCCGATAAATGGCTTAACTCGTCGGATGTTAAAGGAGCGATCAGGAGGCGCTGGGCAGTCTTCTGGGGCATCATGGTCCTCATGGGCCCAGGTCTCATAACGTCGAACGTGGACAACGACGCAGGTGGAATTACCACCTATTCCCTGGCCGGCGCCCGTTATGGTCTGACAATGCTATGGTCGATGGTCCCAATAACCCTGGTGCTTATAATTGTCCAGGAGATGAACGCTAGAATGGGAGTGGTTTCAGGCAAGGGACTATCTGATCTGATTCGAGAGCGTTTCGGGGTTAAGATTACCTTCTATTTGATGATCGTGCTGATACTCACCAATTTGGCGAACTCCTTGTCGGATTTTGCGGGGATTGCAGCATCCCTCGAAATATTCGGAATATCCAGATACTTTGCTGTTCCACTAAGTATCCTCTTTCTCATGTGGCTTGCGGTAAAAGGAACTTATAGATCTGTTGAAAAGGTCTTCCTCGTAGCGTGCATATTTTATGTGGCATATGTTGTTACCGGGTTCCTGGCGCGACCTGATTGGGTGGAGGTAGTTCAGGCGACCACGACACCGACCATTAAGTTTGAGACCCCATTTCTGGTGATGTTGGCGGGATTGGTGGGGACGACTATTGCTCCCTGGATGCAGTTTTATTTGCAATCCGCTGTCGTGGACAAAGGTTTGGCGGCAAAAGATCTGGGCGCAGCGAGGCTGGATGTAATAATAGGATCCATTGTAGTCAGTGTGGTGGCATTTTTCATAATCCTGACCTGCGCAGCGACCTTGTTCAAAGCAGGAATTCAGGTGGAAAAGGCCGAGGAAGCCGCACTGGCATTGCGTCCTTTGGCCGGAGTATACTGCACCTGGCTTTTTGCATTCGGTCTGTTTAACGCTTCAATGTTCGCTGCCGCCATTCTGCCGTTATCCACTGCTTATACGGTTTGCGAAGCATTTGGTTGGGAATCGAGTCTGGACAAGAAATTCTCGGAAGCACCACAATTTTATGGTCTGTATTGCTTTATAATCTTTTTTTCAGGCTTGATCATTCTCATCCCCAGCGCACCCTTAATAACAATTATGTTTTTTTCGCAGGTACTAAACGGTCTCGTGCTGCCCATAGTTCTTTTCTTTATGTTGCTGCTGATTAACGATGCTCAGGTGATGAGAGAACACAGGAACGGACCCATCCTAAATGTCCTATGCTGGGCAACCGTGTTGGTGCTGACAATCCTGAGCGTGGCGACTGTGGCATTTACTATCAAAGATCTGTTCTGAGCCAAGAGACGGCTATATAGAGTTCCGGACCAACAGATTTGGCAAGATGTGCAGTTGCTTTATGCCTGTGCCGCTGTAGCAGCCTGATCGACTTATTACGCCGGACGCGCGATCATATTAGCTGACGCATCAACCAGCGGGATATTATTGTCACACAAAATATATGACTAATAATTAGGCTACGATGTATCAATTTCTTAAAGTAATATATTGACTTTTAGGCTGGAATCCTCTATATTCCTGAACTGTGAGAACGACGTTCGGCCAAAAAGCCGAAGGTTCAGCTTAAGACCTCTCCCCTGGATGGACACCCTCCCTCCCCCATAACCCCCCCATCCAGGGACGAGGTCATTTGCCTAATCGGGCTTCTACTTAAGCCCACTCTTTTCGTTCACGTCAGCGGCGGTCAGTAATCTGACCGCCGCTGACGCGTCCAAGATGCAGTGGACCGGAATTTTGCCCGGTCCTACTGATATGATAAGGTGTTCCTTAAGCTCGAAATTGATGAACGAGTGGAGTGTTTCGGCGGATTTCAATTATCATAATTATTATCTCGACTGAACAGGTCAAAAAAGCTTCTCATCCCTTCTTGAACCTGAGTTAAGCTCTTTTCAAATAAGTTGACAAGATTCAAATACTCTTCCTCTCCGGGATACTCACCGATAATATCGACTGGTATGGGACGTTGGAGCCAATAGTAAAAACCTCTATCGTCTTTGTGCAGATCGCCGATTCCAACCTTACTGATTAGCGTGTACTTCAGTCGACACGGGTCAGGAACTCGAATGCAGCCCGCTGAGACAGCGCCTGTTGTTTCCCGATTAATGCTGGACCGATTCGGATGTGCCGAAGCCTGAAAGCCGTGAATACCAAGTTCATGATAACGTCGGCACCGGCCTCCAGGTTCGCACAACAGTAAGGGGGCAAAGAAGCCATTGTACAGAGCCGGGACACGCTCATTTTTCGAGCTGAAAAATACTACGTCCGGATAACAATAAATATGATTAATCACAAATCGGCCAGCGGGTGTTGGTGAGTGAAGATCACCGAGGCCAACTTCCGATTCATAAATTTCATCAAGTGACCCATCCCTCTTTTCACATTCTATCGCAAGTCTGAAAGCGGACCTGTCTATTACCATTTTGAGATTTGCACATCTCTCCGAATCTCGATCCATATAATCAAGGCTCAATTCTCCCCAAGATTTATATAGAGGTGGAAGGCATGGATCGTCAGGTGGGTTTGGCAGTTTTTCGCCGGAAATGAGATCCTGGACCGATGTCGGCAAATCATGCAGAGGGCCACGGGTTATTGTACGTTTAAAGGCCGGGCTGAATGTTATTTGCTCTCCGACAGAAGCGGGCACAAGTGTCCCTTCGGAGATGAATGCATCCACAATCGAATATCCGGCCAGGAGAAACATGAAGGCCAATATTAAGCGGGATTTCATAAATTTACCTGGAAATCAGCGGTGCGCGCCATCTTCGCGAAGTAAACCCGGTGTTTGAGAATTCAATTCACTGCCTCGTTTCGGAAAAATCGAAACTACGAATTACGAAATATTCCGCGCCCGTCGGTTTCAAAACACTTTCGAATAATACCGCATGATTTGCCATGAAATTTGGTCCAGAAAATTCAGAGCTCTGTCGCACTGCGTCGATAAGCTCACTTGAATTTCGGTTCGATCGCACGCGGCCTAACGTCAGATGAGGAACAAATGGTCGTTTTTCACGTTCAAAACCGTGCGGTTCAAGAATATCTTCCAACCGCGATACCAACGGAGTTACCATGTTGTCCGGATCGTTCAATCCGGCCCATATCACACGCGGCTTTGCCAGCGCCGGAAATGCGCCTAGGCTTGAAATCACCAAAGGGAATGACCCCTGTTCTTCGAAAATCGGCTGGAGTTCCTCTTGAATGATCGAAATGAGGTCTGTTTTCACATAACCTAGAAATTTTAAGGTGAGGTGTATTCCACTCATTCTCACCCATTTCACGTCAGCTCCGCATTTCTTCAGCCGGGAAGAAGTCTCTTCAAGAAATTCTTTGACGTTGTCCGGCAATTCTATTGCGATGAAGGCTCTGATTGTTTCAGCACCGGCTTTCATGACCTCACCATTTTTTAAAGTGGGCTTCCAATACCATATTTCACTCGTGCCTCGGAATAAATTTTTTCTGCCTCGGGAAGGAATTCTCGTAATTTCCGAACGCGTTCCTCATCTGCCGGGTGCGTTGAAAGCCATATCGGAATAGGAGGTTTCGTGACCTTGGACATTCTCTCCCAGACACGTACCGCTTCAGCCGGGTCGTAACCGGCCCGAGCCATGTACAGCTGCCCTATTCTATCAGCCTCAAGTTCATGAATTCTACTGTACGGCAGAACTATTCCTAATGTTCCGCCGAGTCCCAGCGCACCGAGCAGGAGTTTGGTTTTATTGTCCAGCTTTCCTTCCTTTTGTTTCAACATTTCTTTGCCGATATCAATTGCGCCGCGGAGAGCTACCTGCTGGCTGAGTCGCTCTCCACTATGTCTGGCAACCGCATGGGCGATTTCGTGTGCTATAATAGCTGCCAGTCCGGCTTCGTTCTTGGCGTACGGAACCAGTCCCGAATGGACAATTATCTTTCCACCCGGGAGGCAGACTGCATTTGGATTATCCCTGTCAATAACTCGCACATCCCAGTTGAAACCGGGTTTATCCATAGCTTCGGCAGCTTTACTCACGCGGCTGGTCACTTTCTTCACAATATCGATTAGCCGCCCATCCTTGGATGCGGGTTCATGCGCAATTATTTCATTAAATGCTTGTGAGCCCAGCCCGTCGAGCCTATTATCAGGCACCATATTGAATTGCCGCCGTCCCGTATGCGGAACGGTTGCGCAGCTGATGAGCAGCCACAATAAGCTGAGAGACAAGCTCAACCGCCACATCCGTGATGACGACTTTCGTGTCACAGCGCTGGACATCGCTTGATTTATCAAGTAGTTCATGTTAATCTTGCATATTAGGCGTTGGGTCCGTTTCGGAGGTGAGCATTGAAATGTGAAAAATGCGGTTATATAAGCTTTGATCACAATGTCATGTGTCCACAATGCAACAAGGATTTATCACCCGCTCGTAATAAGCTCGGAATCCATCAGGAACCTCCGGAAATGGATTTTGATGAATACTTCTCAGGAACATCAGGCGCTTACCGGACCAGAGATTCGGTTAGCGCGCCGGAATCCGAACTGGATCTTGACGCTATGGGAGAAGCGGAACTCGATCTTGAAGATATGGGCGACGAATTTGAATTCACCCTGGACGACTGAGCCATCTATTAATTAATGATTTTTTCTAAGTTATTCTGATACGTCATTCAATCGCATCAATATGATTTATTCTAGACTTGTGCCTCCAACGGCCAAAGTCCCTTCTCACTGAGCACCTCCTTGAGCACCTTTAAAGCCTGATTAACCACGGGCATTCCCCCATAAATGCCACATTGGAAGATAACTTCCGCCACTTGCTTTGGATTACAGCCAACATTTAAAGCGCCATAAATATGAAGTTTCAGTTCTTCGGTTCTGCTCAGCACCGTTAATGCTGCGACGGTGATCAGTTGGCGAGTCTGGTGTGGGATGCGTTCACGCGCATACATCTTTCCTGTTATAAAGAGGGAAAGTTCGCGTGCCATCCCTTTGTCAAACGCACGCCAAAGATCAAAAGGTCTTTCATCGGGGAAGTCGCTGAAATAGAGTTTTGCCACCTCTGCCGTTTTCTCTTTAACGTCGTCGCCCATAAACACCCCCAATCCTTAATTACGTGATCCGGAATCTTTCACACGAGATTCACTGTCATATCATATCCGACAAGGGCCTCCGCTATCAACATTCTGCTTGACTCGTGGGCCTTGGGTGACTTAGGCTCTGGGAAACCCTACACATTTTGTTCAATGTGAAAATCGATCTTGTCTCTGTTGGTCGTGGGTCCGCCTTGGAGATCAAGACATCCCATTTCGGTTGGAAGATCCCTGCTAAACACCGGAACCGGCAAGATCATTATGATTCCAGGTAAAGTGCATAATGAGCGATCATTCTCTGTCCTTTGAAAAAGAAATAATTACTGCAAAGTTTGTTGATCCTTCCGGTGAAGTTGTGGAAAGACACATCGAGATCCGTGTGAATCCTGTTTCGGGCAGGACCAGCAGAATTTCGCCGGCACGGAGCGCCGAAAAAGAACCGGGCACAGACAGCCTGCCCTTGCCTCCGCCCAATGCCGATGATACGGCCAACTGTCCTTTTTGCAAGCCACAGGTAATGTCAAAAACTCCGAGGATTATTTCCGAGATTGTTCCTGGCGGGCGCTTATACCAAAATGAATCAATCTTGTTTCCGAATCTTTTTCCTTACGGCCGCTATTCTGCGGTAAGCCTTTTTGACAGCCAACACTTCGTAGAAATCGGCAAATCGTCCGTGTCTTCATATGCTGACTGTTTTATCAACTGCCGGAATTATCTTAGCCAGGTACTACGGTATGATTCCGAAGCCATCTACATGGCGATTACTCAGAATCATCTGCCTTCTGCCGGCGGCTCTTTGATTCATCCCCACCTCCAAATCAACGCCGATAGAAGCTCTCCTAATAATCACCGTTTTTTACGCAAAAGAGCAGAGGAATACTTTGATCAAGTTGGCTCTTATCTGTTTTCCGACTATCTACTGCATGAAAGACAGGAGGGTAGTCGTTATATCGGAAAAACCGGTTCATGGGAATGGATAAGTGCATTCGCTCCAACCGGTTTTTTTGAAATTTGGGGAATTCTACCTACAATCAGCTCCCTGCGTCAGATAACTGACCCGGATTGGAACGATCTTGCCCAGGGAATCGCGAACGTCCAGAAATTTTATCGAAGCCTTTGTAGAAACGGGTATAATCTCGGCATGTTATTCGTTGAGGACGGAAATCTTTGTCTTGAAATGCAGGTCGTGATTCTTGCCCGATCGAACTATGCCCCCTGGACACGGAATGACCATACCGGCTTCGAGGTCATGATAGGAGACATGACGACCTTCGCATCTCCCGAAGATACTGCAAGAAATGCCAGGATGTTCTGGGCATAACCTCGCACAATATTCGGAATTTCTCCCAAAGACTACAAACTGAAAATCCGTTTGCAATCTGGAAGTGTTGAGAATAATTCCCAGGAAAAGAGTTATATAAAGTCACTTACCTCTATAGACTATGAGGCCATGGGAGAGGTCATAGGGGGAAAGGGCAACCGTAACCCGGTCGCCTAAAAGCACTTTTATTCGATATCTCGACATTCTGCCCGAAAGCTTTGTTCTGATGCTTCTTCCGTCGTCTGTTTCAACCTGATACATTCCACCTGAATGGACCTTTACAACTGTTCCTTCAATTTTTACATTGTCTTCTCTGCTCACGTGAGAGATTTTCCTCCAATATCTGTTCCCATCAACTATCCGAGAGCCCGCTGTGATACCACTGATGGACACGCAGTTACATATCTGCAAGTACTAGATAGCAAGTAACACCTATCTTTCTTATTTGTCAAACCATCTTTGCATAAGTTTCGCGCACACGCTCCAAATCAGCAGGAGTATCCACCTCAACGGAATCCTTATCGGTTATCACTAATTTTATCCTATGTCCGTTTTCCAGAGCCCTCAACTGTTCGAGCCGTTCGGCTTTTTCCAGATTACCTTGGGGCAGCCTGGAAAAAACTTGTAGGAAATCGTTGCGATATGCGTAAATCCCATGGTGCTTATAATACACTACTTCCGTGCTCGAGTCCCCGAAATATGGAATTGTCGCTCGCGAAAAATAAATTGCGAAATTTTGATGGTCCATTACGGTTTTGACTGCATTAGGATGAGTTATCTCTTCGTCTCTCACTATCTTATAAATTAGCGTACTCATGGGAATTTCCGGATCAGCCAGAAGAGGTGTTACAACTTGTTCCACCATGATTGGGTCGAATAAGGGCTGATCGCCTTGCACATTTACCGCAATATCATCTCTTGATAAACCGATTTCGCGGGCCGCCTCAGCGATTCTGTCGGTACCTGAAACATGATTTCGCGAAGTCAAAATGGCTCTGCCACCATGCTCTTCGACCGCCTCCAGGATCTCGCGTGAATCAGTGGCCACGTACACTTGGTTCAACAGTGGGGACTTAATAGCCCTTTCGAACACTCTCATAATCATCGGATGTCCAAGGATATCAGCCAGTGGTTTTCCCGGGAAACGCGTAGATTGGGCCCTCGCCGGAATGAAACCTATGATCTTGACGGATGATTCAGGCATAATCTAACGCAAACCGGTCACGAGATGTATTCTTCACAACAAATTGTTACAATTAAGGAGTAGTTTCGGGGCGAAATCTACAGTATCTCTTCCGCAGCAGCTTGCAGTTCCATCACTATTCGTCTTATAAGGTCTTCATCCATCTGCAACGATATTGGAATGACCACCAGCTTTTCAATAATTGCGGTGCTGGCCGGGAGCATATCCGAAGAATATCGAAAATCCCCTCCATACGGAGGGCCGGCAAAGGGGAAATCACCGCCCCAAGCTGTTTTCCTTCCGATAAGATGTTCCCAATTTGGCAGAAAATGCCAAAAGTTATCCCTGAAATATATAGCACTCAGGCCCTTCTCGGCCATGTATCTTTGGAATGCTCTTGCTTTACCGGCCTCGGGCAGGCTGAAGCACACGTGGGTACAAGTATCTTTGCCGTTTTCCGGAAGCGCTCTCATAGTTACGGCATCGAAACTTTCCAAGGTTTCACGGATCAATTTTTGGTTTTCTTGCTGGCGCTGAATCATGTCATCCAGCTTGCTCAATTGAGCAATTCCAAGAGCCCCTTGAAGTTCGGCCATGCGATAATTGACGCCAAGAAAGCTCCTGCCTTCAAGGGCTCTGCCCACGGTAGGATTATGATCATGTCCGTGATCGGCATATTCCGATATTCTGACATACAGATCCCGATCATTGGTTACCACCATACCACCTTCGCCAGTTGTCAGAGTTTTATATGAATCAAAGGAGAAGGTGCCGACATCTCCCCAGGTACCGACTTTCTTGCCGCCCACGGCAGCTCCTATCCCCTGAGCCGTGTCTTCAATAACTTTAAGGTTGTGTCTGCGGGCTATTTCGATAATCTCCTGGATGCGAGCCGGTGAACCAAGCATATGGACCGGTATTACTGCTTTGGTTCTTTCGGTAATCTTTCTCTCAAAATCAGCGGGATCCAAGTTAAGGGTGTCATCGATCTCGGCCGGCACGGGTACGGCGCCCGATTCAATTATGGCCTCAAAGGTAGCTATGAAAGTAAACCCCTGTGTAATCACCTCGTCTCCGGCTCGTATCCCAAGAGCCGCAAGGGACGCCATAAGGGCTGTAGTGCCGGATGTGACCGCGTGCGCATAAGCAGCGCCGTTATACTGAGCAAATTTATCTTCGAATTCTTTAACCTTATGGACGCCCTTACGCTCATTCTTGAACTCATAACGAAAGAGAACACCGGTATCCAACACTTCGGTTATCTGTTCTTTTTCAGCTTCACCCAGCCATTCGTATCCAGGCATTGAATTCTCCTCAATCTTTATTTCGGAGTTAAATCCGTCCGGCAGCAATGATTAGTTCTCATTGGTGGATACCGAATCACCCGAATGCACGTTCATAGATCTTTTGAGCATCTTCAAGTCCTAGCGTCCTGGGGTTGTTCTCAACGGGTCGAGTCACTTTAAGAGAGCTCTCAGCAAGCATCGGAATATCGGCTCTGGGAATCCCCAGAGCTGACAAACTGGAGGGTACTCCAATATCCCAACCAAGCGTTTGGACGGCTTCGATCGCGGCATCGGCAGCTCGCCAAACAGGTATGCCTTCCACCGTTTCGCCCATACTTTGGGCTATCATGGCAAAGTGCGTTTGAGCAGCAGGCAAATTGAATTCCATAACATGCGGCAGTAGCACCGCATTTGCCAATCCGTGAGGGATCCTGTAGTTTCCTCCCAACGGATAGGCCAAAGCATGAGCTGCCCCTACCCCGGCATCAGCCAAGGCCATTCCCCCAAGAACACTGCCCAACAACATTTTTTCTCTGGCCTCAATATCATACCCATGAAAAACCGCCCGTCGCAGATTGCCTGCGATAAGATTCACCGCTCTCAACGCGAGCGCCTCTGTAAAAACAGTCGACGCCCGACCGGTTACAGATTCGATCGCATGAGTAAGAGCGTCCATCCCCGTGAAGGCGGTGATATCAGGTGGAAGCGAAATAGTAAGTTCAGGGTCCAAAATGGCTCGATCCGGGAATAAGATAAGGACTATTAATGCCCCCCTTAATTCCTGTCTCCCTATTGGTGAAAACAGCGGTGAAGGTGACCTCGGATCCGGTTCCTGCTGTCGTTGGTATCATTATGGTTGGAGTTCCAGGCAGTTCCACACGATTTAGACCGACGAATTGCTCTGCGATGCCTTCATTGGTTATCAATATTGCCGCGGCTTTCGCTGTATCCATCGCGGATCCGCCACCCATCCCGATTACGATATCCGCATTAAGTCCTCGCCCTAGAATCGCGGCTTCATCGGCATTATCCAGATAGGGCTCCGGATCCACTCTTTGAAAAACTTCCCCCACAAGCCCGGATTCATTCAAAGTGTTTATTACCAGTTCCAGCAGGCCATGAGCTTCCAATGCAGGGTCGGCCACAAGAAGAAATCTCGTCCCACCGGCTTCTCGAGCAAATTCACCCAAACTCGAAACTGAACCCCTTCCGAAATGGATGTTTGTCCGAATATGAAAATTCCAGAGATTGTCAGCCATCTGAACCTCGCCCCTCCAAGGGTGTCATCCTACTTGGAGGGTCAGTTTATAGCAAAAAACCCGCTCGCGGGCAAGCGAAGAAAACTCTTACGTATTGGTCGACCTTATGATATGTAAAAGAGTTTTAGAGCATAATATATAATTAGGAGAATCCTTCAGTGCTGGAGATCCTTACCAAGGGTTTTCGAGACGCTCAACAATATCTTCAAGGCATGCGCACTCTCAATGAGGAGAACCTTGCGGAAGCCTTGAAGATGATTCGCATCTCGCTACTGGAAGCTGATGTCGAATTCCAGGTGGCCCGATCATTCATGGAACGCGTCAAGGAGCAGGCCTTAGGCCAAGTCGTTCAGGTCAGGGTCAAGCACAAGGACAAAAAATTAAGCATCGCTCCAGGCCAGTATTTCATAAACCTCTGCCATAAAGAACTTATCCGTCTGATGGGTCCCGCGGATTCTTCGCTCAATTTGCGGACCAAACCTGTAAGCAGCCTGATGATGATCGGGCTCCAGGGTTCCGGCAAAACCACCACAGCCGCAAAACTGGCTCGCTTATTAACAAAAAGCGGAAAGAAACCCATGCTGGTTGCGGCGGACGTTTACCGTCCGGCCGCTGTGGAACAACTTAGGAAATTGGGCTCAGATCTTGATATTCCCGTTTTTTCGGACGGCGGGGCCGAACCGCCCGAGATCTGCCGGGAATCTCTGCGCGAAGCGGCAATGAAGGGCTGCGATGTCGCCATCTTTGATACAGCAGGGCGGTTGACCGTAGATGAAGCTCTTATGGAGGAACTTCGCAGGATAAGAGAACTTACTGCCCCGGACGACATTCTTTTGGTTTGCGATGCAATGATAGGTCAGGATTCCGTAAATATCGCTAAATCCTTCAACGAACGAATTCCGTTGACCGGTTTTATTCTGACGAAGCTCGATGGCGATGCTCGAGGCGGCGCGGCCCTTTCTATAAAAGAAGCAACCGGGGTGCCCATCAAGTTTGTCGGTATGGGCGAGGGCATGGACAGGCTGGAAGAATTTCGGCCCGAGGGACTGGCTTCAAGGATACTCGGATTCGGCGATATTGTCGGTCTAGTAAAAGATTTTGAAGAGGCGGTGGATGAGAAACAAGCCGAAGAAGACGCCGCGCGGATTCTTATGGGCCAATTTTCTCTTAATGATTTCTTGGGTCAAATAAAGGCGATCAAGAAAATGGGGCCGCTTCAAGATCTTGTCGAGAAACTCCCATTTTTTCCTGGTGGCTTGCCTGCATCGTCACAAGTCGATGATTATGAATTGGTGCGTATCGAATCCATAATAAATTCCATGACTCCGACGGAACGCCGAAAACCGGATATATTGAATCCAGAGCAGGATCGATCGGATCGCTCAGGGCGCCGGGCGAAAAGAGTCCGAGGTGAAGGACCTCCTCACGAAATTTAAGGATATGCGCGATCTGATGTCTGCCATGGGTGGGGGAAAAATACGAGGGCGCTGGAAAGGGATGAAGGGACTCCGGCAGATGTTTGGAGGCATGTCGGCAGGTCCGGGTTCGGATTCCGCGTATAATCCGGCGAACCCTTTCGGTCTCCCGGAGGTCAAAAAGGGAAAGATTACTTCTCAAAAGACTCTTGAAAAACAAAGGAAGAAAAGTAAATTGGCCAAAAAGGCCAGGAAAAAGGCGCGAAAACGATAATAGTTCCACAGGCTTTTGCGTGGAGTTACATGCACTGAACTGATAATCAAATGGAGGGGAGTTATGATCATTTGGTATCTGATCGCAATGATAATTTTGGGCATATTGGGAGCGGCCCTCAGCTTTTACAGAAAGAACCACTATCTACAGGTTTTCGATGACATTTTGGGGAGAGAAGAAGATGAAAAGGTCGCGACACGACTGGGCCGGGGCTTCATTTACGGATTTTTCTTCCCGATCTATTTTGGTTTGCTCCTTTGGGGCGTTGTGGCTCTTGTAGCCTTTCTCATTGCCGCCGGTATCATTGCGGCAATAGTTTTTGTGCTGGTCTGGATTTCCGAAAAGCTTCTGCCGCACGAGTGGTTCGGTGGCATTATGCTTGGGCTCTTTGAAAAAATGGGACTGAAGGGAGCAGTGGTCCCGGTTGAGGAAACCAAGACGGTGATCCCGGTCCCCAGCGAACCTGTGGCCACCGAGCAGCCTCCTCCCCCTCCGCCTGCACCGAGCGAAGATCCCCCGAAACCTGAGGGGACTCCATAGGAGCGTTTTCAAAAAATAGGTTTTCAATGCACGCATTGAAAACCTATTTGCAGGTCGCACGGTCTTTCCCGTGGAGGTGTGATCCATGACAGTTTTATGGGGGCACTGAAGAACCTGTCTCAACAATATTCTGGATAAGAAACTATGGTAATTGACCAGAAGGCGCCCTAGGGGGTATACGTCCGAGTCGCAAGGCGATAACAATTAGTATAAGATAGTCCTGAAAATCACACCTAATCCCCTCTGTATACCAAGTTCGAAACCAGATGGAACTCTGGAGCTAAGATTAACCCACCCGCCGATCGTTATTAACCACTCATGGGGAATCCAATCAGTCTTAATGCTTTCGGCGAGTCCAGTCGAAGTCTGACGAAAAAGCCGGGGTATTGTGCACACTAAACCAATTCGCATTTCCACAGGCGGGTTGAAAGCGGGCGTTCAGAAGAAACGTGCGGGAGGCTAGATCCTGCATTCTGTCCCACAGATCCGGCGGTCAAAATCCAAGAATTCTCTAGCTGTGAAAGATGTCCAAGATTTGTTGCTTTTTAGTGCTAAAATGTATACCTCTTTCGTGCTCTAATGGGCCGCCATTCAGATTGAGAGCGGGCGTCGATTATTGATTTGTCCGCTTGCAAGGTCTTAGAATTGAGTATTGCAGTCAATTTCGCGCGTCGCACAAAATGCGTGCTTTTTCTTGCCGCTTCAAATTCGGTACGAATTCTAACGATTTGCTGCCTAATTGCTTCAGTTCATGTTTGTGGCTGCACGTCTGCGCTTCTCCAACGGCAAGCCGAATCTCCGGTTGAAAATAAAATTGATCGGAAATCCGAACTCGTGAAGCCAAAAATTGCCGAAATTCCCGAGAATGGGGCTGCTGGAACCCGGAACGGAAATCCTAAAAATTCCGGCAGTGAGAAACCTTCGTCTCAACTCGCTTCAGAAAATACTACAACCGAATCCGAAAAACGGAATCAAGTGAATCAGGCAAAAGAGGAACGCCCGAAACCCGAGGAGCCGGAATCCGAAAAGAAGGACACATCCGATCCGGCCAGGAGAATAGCAGCAAGAGCCGAAAATTCAACTGTCGTATCCGAAACGGATGACGCTGGTGAGGCGAAATCAAAGGAGCCATTCAAACGTCATGATCATACCAAGTATTTAGAAATTATAAAGAATAAGGCAGTAGACCTGGTCAACTCGGATAAAGAATCTGCCTATGCTGCAATCTGCAAAGACATGATCACTGATCAATGGTCACTCGCATTCTATTATATTCAGGAAAAGACGTATAAATTTGTAATTTATGTTTGGGATGAAATCGATGATAAATGGCAGAAATCTTTTGTATCTGACAAACAGCCTATTTCAAGTCTGGAAAAACATCTTAAATACTCATCCTCAGGAAAAGACTGTAAGGTTCTTAAGAAAATACGGCGATAACGTAGTGGATTCGTATGACTACGGGAATTCATATGTTATAATTCCAGCATCGGTGAGAACGGGGGAAAGGTAACTTGATGCTAATTCAGAGCAGGAGGTTCGGAAGTGCCCATCAGTGTAACTAATCAATTGTACAAGAAATACACTCTCTCTGTTGCGATAACTCATAAGGCTTTATTTTTTTTGTGCATATCTGCGCTGATTATTTTTTCGCCGGTTCCGCCGGCCTTCAGCGCCCAGACAAGAGACCAATGCGAAAAATGCTGCAGAAGTTCGACCCAGGATGAATACTACAGCGAACAGTGTAGACTGAAATGCTTTCGCAATCCGGACCACTGCGCGGACCAGAAATCGAAGCCGGACGATCAAGAAGAGGCTCACCTCGCCTAGCCCGACGCCCCGAGCAAGGGTCCGTCCCCCGGCAGTTGCGCCTGGTCCCACACCACCGCGAGTTTCAGGACCACCGCCTTCAGCTCCGGGGACGATGGGACCACCGCCGGGAGGGCCGCCGGTCATTCCTCGGACCGCCTACTACAGCACAGAGACCTCCGGTGCAACCGCAGAGCGCGGCTCCTCCTGGGGGGATGACTCCAAGACATGCGTCCCAGCGGGGCATGTTGGTTTTTCCAAGCCCATTGAACCTGGTCCCCGGCCGAGAACCAGAGGCGGCGGGACAAATACTCAACCTTAATGGTATTTCTCCGCAGCACCCCAATTACGCAGCTGGAGTTCAGGCCATAACCGGCGATTTTGCAAAATTTTGCTCGTAATAATCCTTCAGGCGGCAGCTTGCCGACTGATGATATGCAGAGAGTAATCATTCAATTAAAACAGTGAGACCGGTAATAGCGCCGGCATCTTGCCGGCGCATTATTGGGACCGGCAAGATGCCGGCCCTACTGACCCCATAGTTCCCGAAACGTGAAATTTCAAAAACTATTCATTTCCTTTAATTACTCTCCTTCAGGTCTTTTTGCCCGCATTGTCGATTCGCAGATTCGGAATCGGCGCATCAAAACACTCATGAGTACAGGCTTTTCCCGACTTCGGAAGAAATAACCGGACCGCAAGAGAGTCTCTATCCCGAATGGTGGGGTAAGCCGCCAAAGATTCCGGAGGGCGTTCCTTGCGAAGATGCCGGAAAATGCGTCGAGTGCCACCAGGCGAGCGCTCTTATGGACCATTCCCACGCAATTGCCTGTGTACGCTGTCATGGCGGAGATGCCGGGACTCAAGATAAGCAGAAGGCGCACATTAATCTATTCCCGGACCCAGGCGATCTGCGAGTCGCGAAACAAACATGCGGGCAGTGTCACCCGGAAGAGACGACACGGGTCCTCCATTCGTCCATGGCATTAGCTCCACGAATGATAAACCACACAAGGTTCGCATTCGGCGCGCAGGAGAATTCATCAGCCAGGTACGCTGTCAGAGATGTCGAATGGCTGAAACAAGTCCCCCACCCTGCTGATTCCTCCAGTCTTGGTGACGATCTGCTACGGCGCTCTTGCCTAAGATGCCACCTGTACACTGCCGGTTCGAGCCGAGCAGGTGAGCGCCGAGGTCAAGGATGCTCCGCATGCCATATAGCGAATCCGAATGCTCCTGACAGCAAGCCGTTGGCACATAGGATAATTCGTAATGTCGGGACTACTGCCTGCCTCAAGTGCCATAATTCCAATCACGTAGGGGCAGATTATGTGGGATTGTTCGAAAAGGACTCAGAACGTGGATTTCGGTCTCCTTTTGTTCAAGGGAGACAACCGCCTAGAATCTATGGTTCTGAGCAGCATCGACTGATATCTGATATCCATTTTCAAGCAGGCATGGGTTGCGCTGATTGCCACATTCTTGATGAAATCCACGGCACTGGGCAGGTCCCGAAATCAGCAACCAGCGGCGTCAGTATCTCATGCGAGAGCTGTCACGTGAGCGGTAGCCATCCTGCGATCATCAAGAAGCCCGACGGAGTAATTACTCTGTCCACGGCTGGCGACAGAACAATACCCAAATGGAATGCCGATCTGATCCCTCACAGAATAAACGAGCACCGGATGAAACTAAAATGCTCTGCTTGCCACGCTGCATGGTCGTTTCAGGACTATGGCCTGCATTTGATGCTCGAGGAGAGAGCGGATTATTGGAAATGGGCCCCCACGGCCGCACAGAATGATCCTCAAATACAGGAGTTATTATATCAAAACATAGGGACTGAGGCGGAGCTAATTTCCCAAGGAGAGCGGCACAATGCCTGCGCGACCGCAGGATCAATGGGAGCCTCCATTTACGAGAGACTGGCTGAATAATGAGGTACGTCCAGGTGTATGGTTTAGAGGCTTCACGGCCAGACGATGGTCGCGGCCGACTTTGGGTTTGGATAATTTTGGCAAAGTGTCGGTGATGCGACCCATGTACCAGTACATTATTTCACAGGTAGATGCAGATCAAAATCTCTTGGTCGACAGACATATTCCGACCACGGGGCGCGGATTCCCAGCTTTAATATACAATCCTTACACCCCGCACACTACTGCGCGTTTTGGGAAATCCTGCCATGATTGTCATGGCAATCCCAAAGCCTTGGGGCTAGGCGAAGGCTTTATGGGAATTGAAAAGGCCGAATTTCATAATATCTGGAGGCCTGAGCAAAAAGTACCAGGCCACAGCTTCGTATGGGATGCTGTTGTGAATCAAAATGGTGAGCCCTTACAATTCAGTAGCCATCCCGGCGCTGGTCCACTTGACGCTAAAACGTTGAATGCTCTTCTTAAGCCTTCCATACGCCATCGCGCCATGTGGTATCGCTACTTGAAAGGCGAATAAGAAGGGGGCCTTGACACCGGCGGGCGTCAAACGATATTTTATCTTGTCGTACTAGATCAAGGACTGCATGCCGGAGATAACCGAAAAGAGCCGAAATGAAAATTACAGCTGAGCAAGTTGACTATGTTGCATTATTGGGGAGGCTTTACCTGAAGCCGGAAGAAAAAAAGAAATACCAGGCCCAACTGGATGATATATTGAAATATATGGAAAAACTGGCCGAGGTCCCTACGGACGATGTGCAACCCATGACCGGCACTGTAGAGCTCTATACTCCGCTGCGGGAGGATAATGTCCAGCCTTCGTTGCCGCCGGAAGAAGCGCTGGCTAATGCTCCTGCAAAGACAGGAACGGCGTTTCGCGTTCCCCGAGTCATTGAGTGAACGTCAAATCCGTATATGCTGATAACGATTCATTTTAGAGTGATCTGAAAGAAGAAAGTGTAGTAAACGATATACGAAACTGATGTTGACCAAATGATTCCCCCGGACTGAGACTCTTTAAAGGAAGAAAAAATTGGCTGATCTTTGTAATATGACGGCTTTCGCGTTGTCACGGCTGCTGCATGCCAAGAAAGCCAGCTCCGTGGAGATAACCCGGTCGGTCCTGGATAGAATCGATAAGGTAGAAACCAGGATCAAGGCTTACATTACACTGGACCCGGAAACAGCTCTGAAAATGGCTTCAAAGGCTGATGATAAGCTGGCGTCAGGAGACGGCGGCAGTCTGACCGGAATCCCCATCGCTGTAAAAGATAACATGTGCATCCGGGGTTGGCGGACTACTTGCGCATCTAGAATTCTAGAGAATTTTGTCCCCCCTTATGACGCGACGGTAGTGCGATTGGTCAAAGATGAAGGCATGGTGATCCTGGGAAAGGCGAATATGGATGAGTTCGCTATGGGGTCGTCAACGGAAACATCATTTTGGGGCACAACCCGAAATCCCTGGGACCTGGAAAGAATCCCTGGTGGCTCGAGCGGAGGCTCGGCAGCGGCTGTGGCCGCGGGGGAAACCATAGTTGCCCTGGGATCGGATACTGGCGGTTCGATACGGCTTCCAGCGTGTTTCTGTGGCGTAAGCGGCATAAAACCTACCTACGGATCGGTTTCGCGTTATGGCCTCGTGGCATACGCGTCAAGCCTGGATCAGATAGGGCCCATTGCATGGGACGTTACAGATCTGGCCCTGTTGCTGAACCTAATTTGCGGTCATGATCCATCTGATTCAACGTCTGTCCCAAGAGAACACCCGGATTTTACTTCTTTTCTCAACAAATCAGTTAAAGGCATGAAACTGGGAATTCCCAAGGAATTTTTCGATCAACTGCACGACCCAGATGTTAGCCGGGTACTTGCTGAAGCTCGTAAGGTATTCGAAGATCTGGGAATGGAATTTGTCGAATTGTCACTGCCACATCTCGACTATGGGATAGCGGCCTATTACATAATTGCGCCCAGTGAGGCCTCGTCGAACCTTGCTCGATATGATGGGGTAAAATACGGCCACAGGGCGGAGAAATTCGACAGCATAATCGATATGTACCTGTAGGACACGGGCCGAAGGATTCGGCGATGAGATCAAACGAAGAATAATGCTCGGAACATATGCCTTATCGTCCGGTTATTACGATGCATATTACTTGAAAGCAGCTAAGATCCTGTACTCTTATTACTCAGGATTTCAAGAATGCTTTCGAATCTTGCGACGCGATACTATGTCCCACCGCCCCTACTCCGGCATTCAAAATCGGCGAAAAAGCGGATGATCCCATTCAGATGTATCTAACTGATGTTTTTACCATTCCGGTAAATATGGCGGGCTTGCCGGGGATGGCAATTCCAGGGGGATTTTCCGAACAAGGTCTGCCAATCGGATTCCAGTTAGTGGCACCGCATTTCGAGGAGGCGCGTCTGATTCAGTTGTCAGCCGCGTTTCAGAAAGAAACCGATCACCATCTGAAAAGACCTTCCTTATAGGATTAATCATGGATTACGAGGCAGTTATTGGGTTGGAAGTGCATGCCCAGCTTCTCACCGATTCAAAGGCGTTTTGTTCGTGCACAACACGTTTTGGAGCTGAGCCTAACAACAACACCTGCCCTATTTGCCAGGGTATGCCGGGCGTCCTTCCCGTGCTGAACCGAAAGGCGCTCGAGTTCACGGTCCTCATGGCAATTGCCTGCAATTGCAGGATTAATCAGATCAGCAGGTTTGCCCGAAAGAATTATTATTATCCCGACTTGCCAAAAAACTACCAGATTTCTCAGTATGAATCGCCGGTTTCAGAACACGGATGGGTGGAAATAGAAACAGGTAAGGACGTCAGGCGAATCGGAATTACCCGCATACATATGGAAGAAGATGCGGGAAAGCTAATTCACGACGAACGCAAGCCGCTGTCCTACGTAGACCTTAATCGAACCGGAGTGCCTTTGATCGAAATCGTTTCCGAACCGGAGATACGCTCGCCGGAAGAAGCATCGGCATATCTAAGATCTTTGCATTCGATATTGGTTTACCTGCGCATCTGTGACGGAAATATGCAGGAAGGCAGTTTTAGATGCGATGCTAACGTGTCTATCCGGCCTCGAGGAGCAGACTATCTTGGCGTCAAGACCGAACTGAAGAACATGAACTCGTTCAGAAACGTTCAGAGGGCATTGCAGTACGAAATCGATCGCCAGACGGAAGTCTTGTCAGAAAATGGTAAGATCGTTCAGGATACTCGGCTCTTCGACCCTGCCAGTGGAACAACAGCGTCAATGAGGAGTAAGGAACAGGCCCATGATTATCGGTATTTCCCTGATCCGGATCTGTTGCCTCTTCGGGTAAATCCGGAGTTGGTGGAAGAACTTCGCCGCAAATTGCCGGAGCTTCCGGCTGAAAAGAAAGCTAGATTTATAAAACAGTTCGAGATCCCAGCATACGACGCCGGAGTGCTTACCTCGTCGCGGGGAGTGGCGGAATTTTTTGAGAAGGTTGTTGAAATATATCCTTTTACAAAACGTGTCAGTAATCTCCTCATGATAGATCCCACAGACGAAGGAATCAGTCGCATAACTCCAACCCAAGTCGCCGACCTGCTTAAATCCGTTGATGAAGGAACTATCTCAGGAACCGTCGCAAGGACGATTTATGAAGAGATGCGCGGTACCGGCACAGATTCGGCTGTTATAGTTAAGACAAAAGGGCTGGTCCAGGTTTCTGATGCAGACGAGCTAACTCGAATAGTCCGCCAGGTACTTGATGACAATCCCGCTGAGGTTGAACGATTCTTAGCCGGCAAGACTAAGCTTATGGGGTTCTTCGTGGGCCAGGTCATGAAAGCCACTAGGGGCAAAGGCAATCCGGCAATCGTGAATAAGATCGTTGCTGAGGAGCTTAAAAAGCGTTCAGGCTAGAATATACTGTTGCATCGTGCTTCATCTGCAAGTTTCTCCAGTCCGATTTCTTTACCGATTTATTGCTGTTAACTTGACAAAAGCATCCTGAAAGAGCTTAAATAGTACGCAAAAAGTGTAGATGCTTTCTTGTTGCTTAGAAGAATGTTGAAGTAATCAGTTTCACTAATTCGCGAGTTGAACTCAAGAAACAAATTGAAGTGAGCGCGGACGTACTGGGCGCCCGGAGAATACGAGCGTTCAGGGCTGGGACCGAGTTCGGATTGATTAAGCGCCGAGCACGGTGCTCGAATAGGCAGTCCAGGCAATCTTCGATAAGAGAGACAAATAACAAATGGAATTAGGCCCTGCGAAAATAGTGGCTTACCATTGCCGTAATCTTAGACTCTTCCAAAATGGCAATCAAAAGACATTTTCTAGATCCATGCCCGGGCTCAGGCTTGTGGCAATTCCGTGCTCCGGCAAACTGGAAGCGCACCATTTGCTGGAGACACTTGCAGCAGGCGCGGAAGGCGTGCTCGTACTTGCCTGCGCAGAAAATGCATGTCAATATATGGAAGGCTCGATGCGTGCGCAAAAAAGAATAGATTATGCGCGAGCGTGGCTCGAAAGAATTAAAATTGAGCCCGGGAGACTCAGTTTCGTCCATCTGGCCGGTAACGACAGGGATGGACTGGAGGCGGCGCTTAAGGAATTTACCGTGAGGTTGGAAACCTTCGGAACCATACCTGCAATCGCCAAATCGCAAGCACTCTGAAACTTAATTACATCGCTAATTTTTCCGAAATTCGGCTCTTAAGGAAGGATTTCGGATGATGGCGCGACTCAGGCCCTCAGAGGAGGAAATCCGTGATTGTAGCGGAAATCAAAGAAATCGACGAAATCAGGCGCATGATAGACCGCTATTCGTCAATATTGGTAGTAGGATGCGATTCATGCGTCGCGGAGTGTGCAGCCGGCGGAAATCGGGAGACGATGCTCTTGGCCGCGGCGTTGAAGTTGTCATACCGAAAGGACAATAAAGCTCCGGTAATTACGGAAGCATGCCTCGATCGCCAATGTGTGGACGATTTTATCGAGCGGATCGCGCACCTGGTACCGGACCACGAGGCCATTCTTTCATTGGGATGCGGGGCTGGTGTGCAGGCTTTAGCTAGAGTCTATTCGGACAAGCCTATAATTCCCGCGCTGGACACGCTCTTCATCGGTGAAACTGAAATGCGGGGTGTGTGGCAAGAGAACTGTCTCGGTTGCGGAAAATGCAAATTGGGGCATTTCGGAGCGGTTTGTCCGGTCACCCGGTGCTCAAAGAAGCTTATGAACGGCCCTTGCGGTGGTTCAAGAGAGGGCCTGTGCGAGGTTCGCAAAGATATACCGTGTGGATGGGACATGATAATTCGAAGGCTCGATGCATTGGGCGAGCTGGATCGACTTGAAGAATATGTGCCGCCCGTTGACTGGTCCACCTCGCACTCGGGAGGGCCACGCCGTGTCATTAGAGAGGATCAAAAGCCGTGAAGACCGAAAGCCGTTTAGAAAAAGTGCTCAGCACAGGCCAATTTGCAGTGACTGCGGAATGTGGTCCGCCTCGCGGGGCTGATGTAGCTGCACTTGAGAAAAAAGGTAGATACCTGCTTGGTTACGTCGATGCAGTTAATGTGACCGACAATCAGACTGCCATTGTACGAATGTCATCTCTGGCCGCATGCTCCATTCTTAAAGGGCTCGGACATGAGCCGGTCCTACAGATGGTTACTCGAGATCGCAACAGGATTGCGCTTCAGAGCGACGTCTTTGGGGCATACGCTTTGGGAATTCGCAATGTCCTATGCTTGACTGGAGATCATCAGTCCTTTGGCAATCAAAAGGAAGCGTCTGGGGTCTTTGATCTCGATTCAATTCAACTGGTGAAAACAGTCCGAGACATGAGAGAAGAAGGCAAGATCATCGGAGGCGCGGAAATCCAAGTGCCGCCGAAAATGTTTATTGGAGCCGCTGAGAATCCGTTTGCTGATCCTGCTGAATGGCGTGTCGTGCGTCTCGCGAAAAAAGTAAAAGCCGGTGCCGATTTTATACAGACACAATGCATATTCAACATCAACAGGTTTGAGCAATTTATGACCCGAGCACGGGATATGGGCCTGACCGAGAGCGTGAGTATTCTGGCCGGAATTACACCTCTGAAGAACGCAGGAATGGCCGGGTACATGTCTACCAAAGTTGCCGGTATGGACATTCCGGAGGAGATCATTAATCGCATATCGGCTCTTCCCAAAGAAGATCAACCCCAAGAAGGTATCAAGATCGCTGTGGAAACGATTGAACGAATAAGGGAAATGGAAGGTGTCGCTGGCGTACATCTGATGGCTATAGAATGGGAAGAAAAAGTTCCTGAAATTCTTAATGCAGCAGGAATTGCCAAAAGGCCGAAAATATAAACCGCTTTAAAAAGCGCATTTCAGGCCTAGAATGCCGAGAAGAGATGAAATGCCGAGAAAATACCACATAGATGTTCAGCACACTCCAAATCGGTATCCCACTATAGGGAGATCCGGTATTGTCGATTGGGGTGAGGGGTGCCTCAAGTGTGCTCAATGCGTAAAAAATCAGTGCGTGTACGATGCCTATCGTGAACGATCTTTTTCCTCTGAGATCCTGGCCGATACCATTGATGAATTGTGCAAAAGCTGTTTTCGATGCGTTCAAGGGTGCCCGAAACGATTGATCCACAAGACCACAAATCCGGAATGGGAAGCCTTGGGAGATGATGTGTACAATCCGGAGATAATATCCGCTACTTGGGCTCAAGCGGAATCGGGCCGCATCCCGGTTTCAGGAGCAGGATACGGAGGCTCATTTTCCGGACCGGGTTTTGACTCTATGTGGACCGATATGAGTGAAATCGTAAGGCCAACTAGGGATGGTATACATGGTCGCGAATACATCTCAACGGTGATCGACATCGGCCGCAAACCTTCTGTGTTGAACTTCGATAATAACGGTGAATTGTTAACCGAAACCTGGCCTTCTCTCAGAATTTCCCTTCCCATAATTTTTGACATACCTCCGTTCGGCAGTCTTTCTTCATCCGTTTGGAAAGGTATTGCTCTGGCGGCTTCAAGGCTCGATACCGTTTTGATTGCGCCGCTCTCTCAAACCGAAGAATTGTCGGAGTTCGCATCTGTTCTTGTCCCGCTATTAGAAAGTCACGATCCGGATGCAGAATGGATTGGACGTTTCAGAATGGTCGAGATTCGCGATACCGGTGATGCCGTCGATAGAATGCGATTTTTAAAGGGATTAAAGCCTGGTTTATTAGTTTCGGTGCGCATGCCTGCCCTAGCCTCGCATGACGGCCTACAGCGTATAGTTGATCTTACGAGAGCGGGATTTGATCTCATTCACTGTGTCGCGGACGAAAGAGGTTATGAGCCCGAAGGCAACGGTAGGCCTCCACATAAAAGACGTGATCAGGAAAGCACATTCCGCTCTGATTCAAGCTCGTATTAGAGATGAAATCGGCGTTATGGTAACGGGTGGAATAGGCATGGCCGAGCATGTCATTAAGTCCATGCTTTGCGGCGCCAATCTGGTGTCCGTGGACGTGCCGCTCTTGATAGCGCTGGAATGTCGAGTGTGCCGCAATTGTCGCGACGGAGGCGAATGCCCGGTGCGGTTGGATCAGAGCGATCCATTGTGGGCCGCGCGGAGGATCATTAATCTGATGGGCGCATGGCACAATCAGTTTCTCGAAATGATGGGCGCAATGGGCATTCGTGAAGCGAGAAGGCTCAGGGGTGAGCAAGGCAGAGTCATGTTTATGGAGGATCTTGAAAGAGATTCATTCGCCAAGATCCTGGCCCGTCATAATTCCTGATAAGGATTGGTTTTACGATGCATGTACGCAATGTATGGAGTGAGCTTCCAAACCGAGAGGTAGTAAATACCCCCTCAAGATTTGGTCATTCCATTGGCAAATACATGGTTATGGTATCCGAAGCGTGCAATGATTGCCTCAAGTGCGTGGCAGTCTGCCCGGAAAAGGTTTTCGTGCCTCAGGGCGTGAAACTTGCGCCGACTCAGGATCATCTCTGTCTGGGCATAGATTGCTCCAGGAGAGCAGATCGCTGTGTACGCAATTGTCCGGTCAATGCCATCCGTGTCGGGTTTAACCCGAGCGCAAAAGCGTTGGGCGACAAGCGATGGACGCCGGATTTGTTGATGAGCACCTGGTATATGGCTGAAACCGGCAGGCTCCCCCGAAACGATCTGGAATATCGGGTTGGCGCTTCCGCAGGTGGTTTTGACAAATTGCGTTTCGTCTTTCCGAAACGGCCACCCAGGCCGGATCTGGCGAAAGACGAGATTGATACCTCTGTCCGGCTCAACAAGAAAAATGACGGACGGTGGCCGATTGAAATTCCTATACCTATTTATGGGGGAGGGATGTCTTTCGGGTCCATCAGCCAGATCACAATGCTCAGTAGGATCCGAGCATTCGGGGCCTGGGGGTCCTTTACATGCACCGGCGAAGGAGGTTATCCGGAAGCCCTGTATCCCTTCGATGACCACATCATTACTCAGGTGGCGACAGGTCTGTTCGGAGTGAGAGAAGAGACCATACAGCGGGTCAAGATTATCGAATTCAAGTATGCTCAGGGGGCAAAACCAGGACTGGGCGGACACCTCCTGGGATCAAAAGTAACTGAAGCAGTCGCCAGGATTCGTGAAACCGTTCCTGGTTCATCGCTTTTCAGTCCCTTTCCCTTTCATTCCGTTTACTCCGTTGAGGACCACAAGAAGCACATAGACTGGATGAAGGCGGTGAACACGAGGGCCTTGGTTTCAGTCAAGGTTTCAACGCCGACCGATGTCGACATGGTCGCAGTAGGCTCCTATTATGCCGGGGCTCACATAATTCATTTAGATGGTTCATATGGCGGTACCGGCGCTGCGCCTGATGTCGCCAAGAAGAATATTGCCATGCCCATTGAGTATGCAATTCCTAAGGTCCACAATTTTCTGACCGAGGAAGGCATAAGGGATGGAATTACGCTTATAGTTTCCGGCGGTATTCGTACTGCGTTTGACATAGCCAAGGCCATCGCTCTAGGCGCCGATGGCGTTGTCACAGGCACTTCCGAACTGGTAGCCCTGGAATGTGTGAGATGCCACAATTGCGAAAGCGGCCGTGGATGCGCTCGCGGTATTGCTACAACTGATCTCGAATTGGTTGGATTGATGGATTTGGCCTGGGGAACGCAGCGTATAATCAACATGCTCCATTGTTGGCGAGAACAACTGCAAGAGATACTTTACCGCCTTGGCATGGCCGGTATCAAAGAACTGGTAGGCAGAACGGACGTGCTTGCCCACCTGGATCACAGCGCCGAGCCTCCGGATGATGATATAAGAGACCGGCTTAGATGAGGTTGAAGATGAAACAGAGGCGATTATTTGCCGAAAAGATAATTGCGTCCCGAATCAGAGAGTTGGAGCAGCTGACCGAATCAGGGAATTTCAAACGAGAAGACGAGGGCGGATGCGGAGTTACCGGTTTCGCCTGCAATGTGCCGATTGCCGGTCGGTTTATCTTTGAGCCATCGGCATGCATGCACAATAGAGGCAATGGAAAAGGCGGTGGTATAGCCGCTGTGGGATTGAATCCCGACATGCTGGGAGTCAGCCGGGAAGTGCTCGAATCACATTACCTGCTCAACGTCGCTCTCTTGGAACCATCATGCCTTGAAACTTTGAAAGAAACGTACGTAACTCCCTTTTTCAATGTGGCAAATGAAGAGATCGTCGGTCACCTATCGGATTATCGAGAACTGGAAGGTCTGGAAGTTCAACCTCCCGATGTCTGGAGGGCCTTTGTCAGAGTCAAACCCGATGTGCTGGAGCGGTTTATTGATGAGAACGGGTTTCACGGAATAAATGGCAGGGCCGCTGAGGACGAATTTGTAAGCCGAAATTCGGTCCGGCTTAACAGAGAGTTTTACAGCTCTCTCGGGAGAAACAGGCGTTTGTTCTGTCTCATGGCCGTAACGTCGTGATTCTGAAAATTGTCGGCTACGCTGAAAACGTGGTGCGATACTATAAAATGGAAGATTTTCAGGCGCATGTCTGGATTGCTCACCAGCGGTATCCCACCCGTGGCCGCGTATGGCATCCGGGTGGAGCGCATCCTTTTTCCGGATTGAATGAAGCGCTTGTCCATAATGGTGATTTTGCAAATTATTATGCCACCTGCGACTATTTGAAGCAGCGGGGCATGGAGCCACAGTTCATGACGGACACAGAAGTGAGCGTCATGTTGTTCGATCTGTGGAATAGGGTCTATGGCTATCCTCTGGAAGTCATCATCGAGGCCCTGGCGCCTACCAGCGAGCTGGATTTCGATTTGCTCCCGATTGAAAAGCAAGCGCTATATGAAAAAATCCAGATGGCTCACATCCATGCCAGCCCGGACGGGCCATGGTTTTTCATCATTGCCAGGAATATTCCGGAGACTGGCACTTATCAGCTCCTCGGAATCACCGATACAGCGATGCTGCGCCCTCAAGTCTTTTCGCTGTACGACGGTGAAGTTCAGATAGGGCTTATTTGTTCGGAAAAACAAGCCATTGACGCAACGCTCCGGTCACTGGCTTCAGAAGACCCGCGATTCAGCCCCGTGGCGGATAAGTATTGGAACGCGCGTGGAGGTCCAGTTCGGACGGGGGGCCTTCCTGTTCAATGTTGATACGGACGGAAATGGATCTCGTAGACTCACATGTCTCGACAAGTTCGGATGGAGATCAAAGCTGAAAGACGCAAACCACTGGATGTACGCCAACCTCTTGTCGAGCCGAGTAATTATCGGTCCGAAATAGCGCCTATTTTGGACGAAGCATTAAAAACAGGAGACTCCGCACAATCTGTGGAACTTGTTTGCGCTATAATGCCGCATCCTGGGACTATAACGCCTTGCAATGGGTTATTCGGAGACTCGGTGCGAAGGCTCGAAGGAACAACCAGCTATTGAATGTGGTCATTGACGCGTTGACTCGGGCCCTCGACCGGCGTTTTCCTCTTGGGGACAAAAAACGTTCGGCGCTGGTACGGGTGTTAAAGACGAACTGTACACGATTTTCAGGTCTTTGCCCAAAATGGCGGATTCAAAGAAAACCGGATATTTGAGCCTTATAGATTACCAATCCAGAGGGCATTTACGTCCCCCCATCGCTGTCGAAACCACTATTGTCATTGATGCGAAGGATTTCTCTCCGGAAGGTGACGATTGTGAAGCGCTCCTCATGGTGGAAGCATATCGTTTGGTTGGAGGCGATTTATTGTATTTGATCTTCGTGGACAAAGATTTGATGCCTGCGGGTTCGGCCCCAGAACAGAAGGGGTCAGGGTGGACCTATACGGGTCGTCAGGAGACTATGCCGCCAGCGGTATAGACGGAATGGAAGTCTTCATCCATGGCAATGCCCAGGACCAGATCGGCCAAATCATGAAGAGAGGAACCCTCGTAGTTCATGGTGATGTGGGACAATGTTTCATGTACGGCGCGAAGGGCGGCACAGTCTTCGTGCTGGGAAATGCAGCCGGTCGTCCTTTAATAAATGCCGCAGGCAATCCTCGGGTGGTCATAAACGGCACTGCGTTGGATTTCCTGGCCGAGAGTTTTATGGCAGGCGACCCCTTAAACGGCGGAGGCTTTGTCATAGTGAACGGATTAACTATGGACGAGGATGGCAAGATTGTTTTTCTTGACCGTCCTTATCCGGGTTCTAATCTCTTTTCGTTGGCTTCAGGCGGAGCGATATATATACGGGATCCTAAACGGTCCATCGTGGATGAGCAACTTAATGGCGGGGCGCTGAGCGGGATAACAGACGAAGATTGGAACCTGATTTATCCTTACCTGGTGCAAAATGAGAAGCACTTCGGAATTAAGGTGGACGATCTTCTTACCGTCAACGGGGTACGACACGTGCCGGAAGGAGTCTATAGGAAAGTAACCGCTGTGCCATTGGCGGTATTGACCCAAATCCCCGATACAGATGACTCCGTTTGGGCTGGAAACTCAGCTGCTACCGAGGACCGTGAACGCAATTCGGCCTGATTTCAATCAATGAGGCTTTTAATTTCAAGCGGCTAGGCCTTAAGGGACATATCCGCTCCGTTGCCTTTCCGCTCAATGGGAGCTCCTTCACGTAAGAGACGCTCAGCAAAGCTCCAGAAATGGGCTTTTTTGCTTCGTCTCTAAACTTCTAAAGCCCCCGCAATCTAGTGGCAAGCAACATTATTATTAATCCTACTACCACAATCCAGAATGTGTAGGGATTGAGTGCTGGTATTGCCAGGACACGAACGTACATCAAGATCCCTACTACCAGAAGTGCGAAGCATACCCACCACGTGACCAGTTTGGGCGGAGTAAGCAGATATTTCATAACTACCCCCTGACTGCGCTCACTTGCGCGAAGCAAAATTTAGAATACAATTTCATAACACCAACAACAAACCAAATAAAAAAAGGTATTTTTATTCAATTTGTCAAGCAAGTTTTGCAGTGGAGCGTAGCCCTCAGTCAGGAGGGGCGTGGATTTGTGATTGTTCGCGGTCAGAGGGAAAGCAAGCCCCAAAGCGAGATTGCTTCGCTCCGCTCGCAATGAGAGGTCGCCGGTTATGGTATCGCGAGGCCAGCGTTTGTCATTGCGAGGAGCATAGCGACGAAGCAATCTCGGATTTTGCGAAACCACATGAGAATAGAGATTGCTTCCCTCGTTTTTCAACGGGGTCGCAATGACATTCTTTGGCCGCCTGTAACTGAAGGCTTACAAAACGGAGCATCTCGAAGGCAAGCAATAGCCGATCTTCAGTGTTGATGAACTAATCCGGTAAAGGCTACTGTATCATTCAACCAGTTGATCTTTTATAATGGCAAAACCGAATGGGATATCCGCTTTGCCGAGAATCGAAGCGGCATCACTAATGGTTGAATTTAAGGGTTACGGAGACCTCATGTCCGATGGAATAAAAGATGTAAAACAGCAAGATTCGCTAACTACTGCTGAAGAGAATCGCTCGATGTTCGATGCCATTGCCGGTTATTATGACGGGACGAACAAGATTCTTTCATTTGGCTTGGATGGAGTCTGGCGCAGTCGTGCTGTAACTCGACTTCAACCTGTTCCCGGGGGCAAGTATTTGGATGTCGGCTGTGGAACCGGTGATATCGCTTTGGAAATTGTTAGACAGAGCCGGGAAGCAAGATTATCGGTATAGATCCGTCGCAAGGAATGCTTATTCAAGGGCAGAAAAAGGTCAGCTCAGCCGGTCTGGCTGATTCAATATCCTTGATTACTGGCGATGTGCTGGATCTAAAATTCGAAGATAAATCATTTGACGGCGCTATTACATCATTCTGCATAAGAAACGTGACGAATAGAAAGTTGGCGCTCCGTGAAATATTTAGGGTAATCCGCATCGGAGGGCGAGTAGTCGTTTTGGAACTGACTCAGCCCACCGGAAGAATCATGGGGCCTTTGTTCAAAATTTATTCGAGAGTAGCAATGCCCACACTGACTAAGATTATGTCATCCGTTTCCGCGTATCGTTATCTCACTGATTCAATGGCCGATTTTCCAAGACCGGAATTAATTCTTGCCCTGATGAAAGAAGCAGGGTTTATAGAGTGCCGGTACAGACATATGACTGGTGGTATCGTCACCCTTTTTGAAGGACAAGTTCCTATGTCACGAATATGATTGTTGCTAACCCCTGACTTATGAGGGCGTGGATTTGTCATTGCTAGGAGTCTATGTTGCGACAGGCGTCTCGCCTGTCCATTAAAATGACCGGCAATCCCGCGTTCTGCGCGGGACGGCCCCACCAGGAATCCCCAAAGCCGCGAGATTGCATTCCCTCTGCTCGAAATAAAAGAGGTTCGCCACAAAGAGTAGGACCGTCCCACGCAATACGCGGGATTGCCGGTCATTCGTATTGGCATATTGAAACTGGCGGAGAGAGAGATTCGAACCCTCGGTAGAGCTTCACACCATGACATTCTTTGGCCGCCTGTAACTGAATGGTTACTCCGAGTGCTTTTCTCTTATGCTTTTCCGGCTCAGCTAAATTTGTTGACATGATAGAATTCCACTATACAATGTAATTGTGTAGTAATGTCCTGCGCGGGTGCGAATATGACTCGTGATTTTTTCATGAGCTGCTGCTCGAAAAAGCCTCAATTAGAGGACAGACCCATGCTTTCGGTTGAGCAAGCAGGCGAGTTAGAGGCGCTTTTCAAAGTCCTCGGGAATATGACACGACTGAGAATGCTTCAAACAGTCTGCGCTGCCGGTGAAATCTGCGTTACCGATCTAGCTGAAAAGCTGAACATGAAGCCACAGGCAATATCAAACCAATTACAACGTTTAGTGGACCGAGGGATGCTCGGGCATCGTCGCAATGGGAATAATATTTTCTATCGCATTCTGGATTCTTGTGTGGTGAGCCTATTGGATGCCGCATTGTGTCTCATGGAAGAATCCAAGATGAGAAAGACGGGCGGTACTTTAGATGAATGATAAAGACTTGGGATGTGGTGCGATGGTCGAATTCTGGAAATAGATATGAGCCAACGCAGTCACCTGCTCCAGTTAAGCCGGGCACATGCTGAACAACCAGAAACGAGGCTCAGGTGAGCCTGCCGAGTTTGGAGCAATCTTTTGTAATTGGCTCAATTAAGACGATATCGGGAAGCATTCCTCGTGTTTCCAATCGAATTGACCATGCAAGATCGCTGGGGAACTTTCAGGGTTCGCTGGGGAATCGGTCGCATGAATTACAAAGTGGACCCCGGCCTTTATGCGCTTGGAGAACCAAACCCCGATTCTCCGGTTTTAGTTACGGCCAATTATAAGTTGAGCTTCGACGCGCTCAGATCCGCCCTACCCGGCCGCAACTTATGGATTCTAGTGCTCGATACCGACGGCATCAATGTCTGGTGCGCAGCAGGGAAAGGGACATTCTCCACAGAAGAGCTTGTGGGTCGCATTGAATCCAGCGGCTTGGCAGCGAATCGTGTCGCATCGCCGATTGATAGTTCCTCAGCTTGGCGCCCCCGGCGTGGCCGCTCATCGGGTACGTGAGCTTTCGGGATTCAAAATAAAATATGGACCAATCCGTTCGAAGGACTTGCCGGCGTTTATTGATCAAGGTTTCAAGGCCACTCCGGACATGCGTCTTAAGACTTTCCCGGCTATCGAGAGGATTGTCCTGATTCCGGTGGAACTGGTCGAAGCCTTGAAAGGGGCCATGATTCTGATCCCATTGTTTTTCCTTCTTGGTGGGTTGATAGGATCCGCCGGCTATTGGACCAATGCCATAGATCATGGCATTTTTGCAGTATTTGCCTTGATGGCTGCCATTTTCGGCGGAGCGGTTTTGACACCGGTGCTCTTGCCATGGCTTCCCGGCAGAGCTTTCTCCATTAAAGGCGCTGTTGCAGGTCTATTGGTATCCGTGATTCCGCCGGTCCTTACACGTGCATTCTTCGGCCAATGGCCTGCTCGGCTGGATTTTATTGCTTGGATCTTTATCATAATTGCGTTAGCCGCTTTTCTCGGGATGAATTTTACCGGTGCATCAACTTACACCTCGCTTTCCGGGGTCAAAAAGGAAATGCGCTGGGCTGTTCCCTGTACAACTAGCAGCAGCTTGTATAGGATTGATTCTGTGGTTCGGATCTAACTGGATTGTTTGAGCAAGGATATGAAAAATGGCTCGATTGATTTACTTGAAAAACGTGGTGACCTTGGAGTTCGACGCGGAGAAATGCTCCGGTTGTGGGACTTGTCTTGAGGTTTGTCCGCACGCGGTGCTGGCTCGGAGCAATGGCAAGATCAGCATAGTCGAACGTGATGCATGTATGGAGTGCGGCGCTTGTGTAAAGAACTGTCCGACTCAGGCTCTGAAAGTGCGTACCGGTGTGGGTTGCGCCGCGGCCGTTATCAATTCGGCTCTTGGCCGCAACAGCTCCTCTTGCTGCTGTGTGGTCGAACCGGAGGCGTCTGCGGCGTCAAAGTCAGAGCCTAATTCCGGTTGCGGATGTTGCTAGACCCTTTGCCTCATTCTGTGGTAAACATACCAAGTGCCTGAAGGTCTTTACTTTCCTCGTTAAACTCAATCTATCTGACGCCAAGGCTTCGGCCCCGTGATAGGCAGAACCGCATAGGTTTCTACTGGCCAGGGAGCGAGCAGGTGAGGATATTGCAGAAGTACTTGGACGTGCTTGTCCAAGCTTCTATGAAGAACAGGCCCTTGGAGCCGGAAAATAATCGCCATTATTTTCGGAGGCTTTACATTTCTCATCGTCATTCCGTTCCTCTTGTTCATCGCCGGCTACGCCTTAGAGAGGTTTGTGTCCGCAAGCGACTGGAGATTGGCGCAAATTGCCTTTTCCTTGGCGGCCATCGGCTTCGGCCTTTTTATCGTGGCATGGTCGACCCTCACGTCTGGCGCGCATCGGAGGAGGAACCCCGGTGCCGTTCGTTCCGACTCAAAAACTGATCGTCTCAGGTCCGTACAACTGTGCAGAAATCCACTCCAGCTTGGGGTCATGCTCTATTATCTGGGAATAGGGACACTTTTCGGCTCCGGTCAAGATCGGAATCCGTGATGCTGCTTCTCAGTTTCATATTGGGAACTTGCTATCACCGATTTGTGGAGGAAAAGGAACTGATGCTGCGGTTCGGCCGCTGAATACGAAGAATACAAGGCGAGGACTCCATTCCTCCTGCCGAGAATCTAGCGACAGATAAGCTGAGGGGGGGTGATATATAAAACAACCAGTTAATAGGAGGCGCCACAATGCGGTTTCTGGCAAAGAGTCTGATGGGGAAGCTTGTACTCCTTTTCCTTTTGATTGCTCTGATCCCCGTTGCCATAGTAGGCTACCTGTCGTATCGAACCGCCAAGTCGGCCTTGCAGGAAGCGAGCCTTGGAAAGCTATCCACATCGAGAGACCAAACGCGTGAGAAAATAATTGCAGCTGTGCGGCAGGCATTCGGAGACATTGAGTACCCTCGGATCAACTCCCGCGGTCCATACGGCCTTCCGGTACCTAGAGTCCGTGGAGTTCGGCATGCAACTCGATCAGGCCAAAGCCAACATCGGTCCAACCTTCTCTCGATTCCTTGACAGGTTTCACAAAGAGCGGTCCTATGACGACGTCTTACTGATTTCGCCCGACGACAAAGGCCTCATCATGTACACTGCAAGGGGACTGTCGGATATGGGCGAGAGTTTGAGTTCCGGGAAGTTGGCGAATTCAAGTCTGGCTCGCCTGTGGAAGAAGATCAAGGAGACCAGGAAGCCGTTCACGGTGGATGTAGCTTTCTATCCACCCTCCGGGACTGCCAGTTGGTTTATAGGCGTTCCGGTGATGTTCCGCGAAGATGATCAGGCGCCCGGCATATTGGTTTTGCGTCTGGCGCCAATAACTATCGACAACTTCGCGTCAACCTCGGGACAGAATGAAACGGCGGATGACGCCTTGCTGCTGGGGCAGGACGGGACGCTGCGCGCCGCCTCGTCAAAGATTGGAGGGCAAGTTCTGAAAACAAAGATTGAGAGTGGGCCGGCTGTCGAGGCCGTGCAGGGGAAATCCGGAGTTGGAGAATTCACAGAGAAAACCGGAATTCGCCGACTCTATTCATGGGCGCCCGTTGGATTAGCGTCTGTGGCAGGTCTTAACTCGGACTTTGATTGGAGCATCATCACGGGAGTGGAGTCTTCGAAGGCATTCCGACAGGTGGCCGACCTAGGGATGAAGCTCCTGGTAATATGGGTGATCATCGGAATCTCGGCTGTCATGGTGGCATTCGTTATTGCCCGAACTATGTCACGGCCGGTGCGACTCATGGCCGATAGCGCATCTCGGATCAGCTCAGGAGACCTCACGGTCGAGCTGCCGCACATCAAGAGATCCGACGAGCTGGGGAATCTTTCCGAAGCATTTCGAATCATGGTGGCCAATGTCAGAGGGCAGATAGCGCAAATTTTGGAAGCGGCGCACGTCCTGATGGCCTCCACGGCGCAAATTTCCACAACTGTGACGGAGGTCGCTGAGAGCACCTCCAGGACATCTTCCGCTGTTACCGAAACGACCGCCACGGTCGAACAGGTCCGACAGGCAGCCAAAATGTCCAGCGACAAAGCCAAACAGGTGGAAATCTCTTCCCAGGAAGCGGTACAGACATCGGAATCAGGAAAGAGAGCCACTGAGGGGACCATTGAGCGGATGCAAATGATTAAAGCGCAGATGGAATCAATTGGCGAGACGGTGGTGAGACTGAGTGAGCAAAGCCGGGCCATCGAAGACATTATATCGGCGGTTCAGGACCTTGCCGAGCAATCGAATATCCTTGCGGTGAACGCGTCAATAGAGGCTGCTCGCGCCGGCGATCAGGGCAAAGGTTTTGCGGTAGTTGCTCAGGAGATCAAGTCTCTGGCTGATCAATCACGCGCAGCGACGGATCAAGTGCGAAGCATTCTGGAGGAAACGCGTAAATGGGTGAGCGCTGTTGTCATGGCCACGGAGCAAGGAGGTAAAGCCGTGGCGGCAGGGGTTCAGCAGTCGCAAGTCGCGGGAGAGGCTATAATGACACTGACGCGCAGTGTGATGTCATCATCACAGGCCGCTTCCATCATCACAGCGTCGAGTGAGCAGCAAGTTGCAGGAGTGGTCCAGGTTTCGCAGGCTATGGTCAATATTGACGAGTCCATGAGGCAAAATCTGGAAGGCACGAGACAACTTGAGGCGGCGACTCATCGGCTGGAAGAACTTGGATCGAACTTGAACAAGCTCATTGAGGCGTACCGGATTTGAGCGAACAACCATAAACCGGGTATCTAAATCATCGGCTCTTTTCGATCTCTCTCTTCATCAGGTTGATTGATTTGGTGACAGGTATTTCCTTAGGGCAGACTCGGGTACATTCAAAATAGTTTACGCAGCCCCAGACCCCGTTGGGGTAATCCAATTGTTTTAACCTTTCCTCTTTTTCTTCGTCACGTGAATCGAACACACGCCTGAATGCCTGCACAAGAGGCGCAGGGCCTATATAGTCCGCATTCTCATTGCAAACGGGGCAGGCAGCGGAACAACAGGCGCAAAGAATGCATCGAATGACCTTTTCCACTTTCTTGCTCTCTTCGGGAGATTGAAGTCGCTCTTTTTCCGGCGGATTTTCGGCAATGAGGTACGGTTTAAGCCATTCAACTCTCTCAAAGAATTGATCCAGATCAACAATCAGATCTTTTAGAACCTTGAAAGTGGGAAGTGGCTCCAGCAGCACTTCTTTGTCTTGATAATCTTTGACCAGTTTCTGACACGCCAGCGCGCATCGCCCGTTAATCTTCATGCCATCGGAACCGCACACCCCGTGGGCGCACGACATGCGATAACTTAATGTCCCGTCCTGTTCCCATTTTATTCGGTTTAGACAGTCCAGTAACCGTTCCCATGGTTCAGCCTTAACCGTGTACTTCTTGTAATATGGCTCGCTGTCAACATCCGGGTCAAAACGAAAAATATTGAAGTTCATTTCAATCATTAGTAAGTCCTAACCTTTGGCTCAAACCGGGTGATGGTCACAGGTTTGTAGGATATTTCCGGACCGCTGTCGGTTTGCCGGATCAGTGTGTGCTTGAGCCAATTTGCATCATCCCGTTCGGGATAGTCTTCTCTGAAATGTGCTCCCCGGCTTTCCTGTCTGGCTAAGGCAGAGACGAGAATCGTTTCAGCAAGTCCCAATAGGTATTCCAACTCAATGGCCTCCAACAGGTCGCTATTAAACCCATTTCCGCGATTATCTATCGTGACGCTCCGATATCGAACCTTAAGGTCCCTCAGCGTTGACAAGGCCGTTTTCAGGTCTTTCTCGTTCCTGAAGACTGAACAGCTTTCTGTCATCAGCTGTTGCATTGCGTTCCGAAGGGAATAAGCCTTTTCGCGTCCACTCTTTGTCTTCAGGTTTTCAATTGCTTCTGCAACTCTCATCTCGGGTTTGGAAGGTAGCGATGTCCAATCCATCTGTTCCAGATCTCGGCGAATAATCCGGCCGGCTCTGCGTCCAAACACCACTAGATCTACCAGGGAGTTGCAACCTAGCCGATTAGCTCCGTGCACCGAAATACACGCGCATTCACCTGCAGCATACAAACCTTCCACCGCCCGGTTATTTTCATCAAGGACGCGACCTTCTGTGTCGGTTGGAATACCGCCCATCATATAGTGGCATGTGGGACTTACGGGGATCGGGTCTGTCACCACGTCTACGCCCAGATAGATTTTTGCAAATGATGAAATGTCCGACAGTTTTTCGGCAAGCCTCTCCTGACCTATTCCGGTGAGGTCGAGATGAAGGAAATCACGATGATCGATGCCCCTGCCCTGTCTGATTTCAGTTATCATTGCGCGGGAGATCAGGTCCCTCGGGGCTAAATCCTTTATGGTAGGAGCATATTTTTCCATGAACCGAAATCCTTCGGAATTCCGAAGGACCGCGCCTTCTCCTCTAGCCGCTTCACTTATGAGGACGCCTAATCCATAAATTCCCGTGGGATGAAATTGGACAAATTCCATATCTTCCAAAGGAATTCCGCACTTATAAGCGAGGTATACTCCGTCACCAGTGTTTGCGAAACAATTAGAGGTCACTTTGTACACTTTCCCGAATCCGCCCGTGGCTAAGAGCAGAGCACGAGTATGGAGGACTTGCAACTTGCCTGAAGAGATTTCATACACTACCAGCCCGACCACACGCCGGTCTTTCATGATAATGTCCAAAAGTTGGAACTCAGAATAGATCCTAATGCCTCGTTTCGCTGCTTCAGCACGCAAAGTGTCCAAAATGACCCGGCCGGTTCTATCCGCAGCATGACAGGCCCTTTTTATCGCGGCTTCCCCAAAATTCTTTGTGTGGCCGCCGAAGGCCCTTTGTGCGATTCTGCCATCCGCTGTGCGGTTAAAAGGCACTCCCATGTGCTCGAGTTCATATACAGCGCGAATCGCGTCGGTAGCCAGGACCTCTGCGGCGTCCTGATCCGTAAGATAGTCTCCTCCCTTCACCGTGTCGTACATGTGCCATTCCCAAGAGTCCGGCTCCTCGTTTCCAAGGGCGGCTCCTATGCCCCCTTGGGCGGCCCCCGAATGAGATCTCGTGGGATAAACTTTGGTGATGAGAGCTACATCCAGCCCGTCAGCCACTTCCAAGGCTGCTCTTAACCCGGCAAGACCGGAGCCGACAATAACTACGTCATGTTTGGACGACATCTCTTTCCAATTCCGGAAATACTTGTTTCAATTCGTTCAAGCTCAGCTCGATGCGCTTCCACTATTGAATCAAAGCCGATCGCCTTTGAAGACGGCATGAGTCTGCGCTGCGCTTGAGACGAGTTCTGAAATCGTCACAGAGGTGAATTGGCGCGCTCCATACACCCCTGCCCCATTTTCAAGGTCCCCTTCTCTGATCATTCTTTCCAATACACCGATGTTGAGACGAGTCAAATTCAGGTCTTTCGATTTGACCTCGCCTGGTCACGCTCGCGCTGCCATAGGCTCATAATCGCAGCCTATTAGGCCACAATAATGACCTACGTACTCGGCTTGCGGCCTGTACAGCGCTGGTTTCTCTTGAGCTTCCGCGAACTTTTCCTCAATTACGTGGCTGCACCAGCCGGCTATTCTTGAGATCGCAAATATGGGAGTAAACAGGTCTCTGGGAAATCCCATGATATGGTATACAGGAGCGCTGAAGAAATCCACGTTCGGTCTTATTTCATGTTTACCGCGCTTGTCGAATTCGCGGACCGCTGTTTCTTCCACTTCCCTGGACAGATTGGCCCATTTCTCCATACCTTTGCTTTTTCCCAAACGCTCCGCCATTTTTTTCAGATATTTGGCCCTGGGATCCATCGTCTTATATACCGCATGGCCGAATCCCATAATCCTCTCGCCGCGATCAACTCTATCTTTAACCCATCCTGCTATATCTTTTTCGTTTTCCAGACTAAAAAGCATCTTCATTACCCTGGAGTTTGCTCCGCCGTGAAGACTTCCCGCCAGCGCGCCTATACCCGCTGCCACTGCCGCATACATATGAGCACGTGTTGAACATACTTCTCGGCATGCAAAAGTCGAGGCGTTGAACGTATGGTCTGCGTGAAGTATGAGGCACGTATCCAGATCATGGGCCATCTCCTCATCCGGTTTATTTCCGGTGACCTGCCAGAGGAAATTTGCCGCATGAGAAAGTTTGTCGTCCGGCGGAAGAGGCTCTTTATCCTGCCTAATTCTGTGCCAAGCTGCGGTTACAGCAGGCACGCGAGCTATCAATCTAGCGGCCATGCGAACATTGGCTTCTCTGGATTGCTCATGCAAATCCGGGTCATCCATAGCCAGGAAAGGCACTGATCCTTGAAGCACATCCATAGGGTCTGCTTTCTTGGGCAATTTTTTCAAGGCCTGGATCAGCCAATCAGGGATATCGCGAGCCTGCTTGACCATAAGCTCAAATTCATCGAGTTCCTGTTTGGTCGGCAATCGGCCGTTCAAGAGCAGATAAGCGGTTTCCATGAAAGAGGAACTTTCGGCTAGCTCCTCGATCCGGTACCCGCGATAAATCAAAATACCTTTTTGACCATCAATAAAACTTACAGCAGTATCAGCTACTATAACCCCTCGTAATCCGATATTCTTTACTTCAACAGTTTCTGCCATGTTCCCCTCTTTACAGAATGGAGTCTCAGCTCACCTTAAAAAAAGCTTCCTTTTTGGATGCACAAACCGGGCATTTATCCGGAGCGTTATCTGCAATGGTGTATCCACAAGTCCGGCACACATAGTAGTCTCTATCCGCAAATTTGCCGGCATTTTCCAATTGTTTAATTGCATCTTCATAAAGAGCGCCATGGATCTTCTCGACTTCATTTGCGTAATGGAATGTTTTCGTTGCCGCTCCCTGCTTTTCCTCCTTGGATTTAGTCAGGAAGACCGGATACATCTCGGTAAATTCGTAATGCTCTCCCCCGTACGCCTCTCTTAGATTTTCTAAAGTAGAATTAACACCTTTGAGAGCATCCAAATGGTTGTGTGCGTGAATTGTCTCTGCCTCGGCCGCGGCTCGAAACAGCTTGGCCACGCCTGCGTAGCCCTCATCATCCGCTTTCTTGGCAAAGGCCAGATACTTGCGATTGGCCTGAGATTCCCCCGCAAACGCAGCCTTAAGATTCTTTTCGGTTTCGCCCATAATTCTCCTCCTTCAAATTGTTTAACAACTACTTTAAAGTATTGAATGGATCGTCTTATCTTGGTCCCATTTGGGATCAGTTTGATAAAAAGCTAAAATTTATTAACAAAGCTTATTGATATTATTATTAAAAAGTGCTCGAATATTAAAAATGTCCTCGGGGTTGATTCATTTTATTAGCTGCATACCATGTATAATTTTATGTTCATTGTAGGTCTCGGCTGCAACTGCTTTTCAAATCCGCCTGAGAAAATTCAATTAATTTTTGCTATCGTTATTAACGCGTCCGTCCAAAGCATCGCCCTTTTCCCGAAAAAACAAAGGACCGGCAAGATACCGGTCCTACTGCTACTTTTTCCAATATTTCCTTACTACTGAGATGCCAATGAACGGCAGGTTTTCACCCTTTTGTAATCCTCGGGATCATTAATTGATGATGCGGGCACTGAGACTCCGGATTCTGATATGCGCAATACGCGAAGCCCACCATGTATTTCCGCATTTCAGTAAACGAGACTACTTCGTCGACGTAACCCCTTTTTCCACAGTAGGTCGGACGGGATTGATCGTAATATTGTTGAGCCAATGCATTCATTTTGTCGATAATCGGGTCAAGAGGACGGTTTGCATCTTTTTCTTTGACCAATCGCCGAGCGAATGACGCTGCTGAAGCCGTTTCACCGTGCATGACGTAAATTTCGGTTGCTGGAGTTCCCAAGGTGAACGCGCAGTGATTGTTGGCAGTCGGCCCACCCATAATGTAATGCGCTGCTGCCGTGCCTTTCCGCAGCACGAACAACATCATGGGTACATTCGTTTGCTCGATGGAATAGATCAGCGACTGGCCCAGACCAAGAAGCTCGGCTTGTTCCGCTATATCACCCACATCGATTCCGGAAGTGTCTTGGAACCAAATTATCGGAACACGATCTCTTCCACACAGAGTCACGAAATGGTTCAATTTGATTAATCCCTGCCTGTACAGCTTTCCACCGACTCCCGGGTAAGGCGCATATTCAGGATAGCCGGGAGGCAGCATGCCCTGTTTGTTACCGATCACAGCCATAAGGAAACCATCGAGTTTCACGAGCCCGGTGTAGACTTCCGGTCCATATTCCGGTTGGAATTCCATGTGCTCACTGTTATCCGTCAACCGCGCCAACATTTCCTCAAAGCTATAAACGGACTTCTGGTTCATCGGGACCAATCGATTAAGGTCTTCTTTGTCAAAGCGCGGCTCAGCGGGTTCCGCCACTCGGAAATATCTCGGATCGTACACGGGCATGTAGCTCATGTACTGCTTTAGGGCGTCCAATACTTCTTCTTCGGTTTCATACACTGCTTTGAAGAAGCCGGTGGAATCATAGTGTATTTTTACGCTTCCAGGTGGCTCCTCTTTGAAATGCCGGGTAGTCTCAATAAGCTGCTCGGCGCCTTCAAGATCGAAATAACCTTTGGGGCTCATTCCGCTGACGATTCCTCCGCCCCCCACCGCTATGTTGCAGTCTTTGTGCGCGAGCAGAATCGTGGGGCTGATGCCCTGATAGCCGCCGCCGGCCGGATTTGTGCCGTAAATAGCGGCGAGCACAGGTATCCCGAGCTTTTGAAGCTCCGCATGCCTAAAAAACGGTGTTCCACCGCCTCTGCGATCCGGATACACCTCCTGTTGCTCGGTTAGCTTAACCCCCGAGCAGTTGACGAGCCATACCAACGGAATGTGAAGGCGTTTTGCAATATCAGTGACTCTGAGAATGTTTTCCGATTGGCCGGCCACCCACGCGCCTGCCAACACTTTGTTATCGAAGCCGATAATTACGGCCCATTTTCCGCCAATTTTGCCTAGACCATCGACGATCCCCGTGCTGCCTTCCTCGTTCGCCTTGGGGTCAAACATAGAGTGGAGCGGGAGCCAACTGCCCGGATCCAGGAGGTACTCCAGTCTTTGCATAACCGTGAGTTGTCCTCTCTTGTTGACAAGCTCTGCGGGTAGACCCGCGTTTAATTTTTTCTCGACAGCTTCGCGAATCTCGTCTTCCACTTTTTTCACTTCGGCCAAATTCGGCTCAGTGGATTTCAATTTTGACGCGCTGAGAGCTTTACCGAATGGCGTCATCTTCTCGAAATAGGGTCTCATACCATTTCCTCCGTCATTGCAGCTTCTCGCTTGGATAACCTGGGACACGTTAGATTAGCAACTTGCTTCAGGGTTTTCAAGAAAGAGTTAGATTTTAAAGAATTGCGGAGCCGCGTGGGTATTTTCCGTGGCAGGCGAATTCCTTCGGATAGATCGGGTTACGTTATCTGTTGGATACCGCCTTATAGACTGCTTGCAGTAAACGGTATTACAGAAGCCTCCAAATTTGAGCGATTCTCGAACCGCCCACTCAGAATGATTTTCGAACTCTTGGCGAATTGAGTCCAAAATGAAGCAATCTTGGAAAACCACCCAAAAAGATACCTAGGCGTTTTCCGCTAAAATCCTCGACAACTGTTCAGAAGCCTCGACGATCATCCCCATCCGTCTTCTCTGATTGTTCCTTCAATTCTTCCGCACAGAATTCCGTCTTCTTTGGGGGAATGCTTCTGAGCGCCGGGAATAGACCCTTAAATCGCGGGGAATATTGCTCCATCTGATCAGGTGAGTGCAGAGACCAATAAGGTGTGGTATCTTCTTCTTCGATCAAGACTGTTTCGAGCAAAGCCGGATAACGATAGCGAGGATTATTTCCAAGAAAAGTGAGCATTTCGCGGGCTCGAAGGAATTCGCCGCGGCGTCGGTTTATTTCACCGAGCAGATACATGACCATGCCTGGATCGCCTTTTGTAAGGCCGCGTCTGAGCGCGTCATCGAGATACGCGTCCGGCGGTCCGAAGAAGCTCAATCTCGGTGTTTAGGGACCCAAGTTCCCGGGCGGCCCAAGAACCTTTCAAGCTCACTATGCCCAAGTCTCTGGGATTGACCCCTCTGGTTTCAAGTATTGTGACCAGCGCCAGCCAACCCCTAGCGCAGAACTCTTCACCGGAGCGGGAATTCCAGATTTTGCTATATTTTTGTGAACGTACCACGTCCTTCACGTGACCGGGGACACGTTGTTGGAAATCTTGAACTCGTGCTGTAAACAGACATTCAGGACAAATTGCAATATCAGATGAACGATTGCAGTCTCTCGGGAAAAGCCGAAAATCAAGCCCGTATCCGAATACCGCGGAACCGAGACTATCGGTATTCCGATCATGGGAGAAGTTATTACAACATAACGGGCAAGCAAGAACCGTGGCCGAATTGTTCACACAATCCTCCTTCGAACAACGTTCAAATTCATGTTACCTCCCCTAAAGACCCCGTAACGGACGTAGCATATCACAGACGAGCGCTTTTGGCCACGCTTTTCTTAACTGCTCGCTTTAGCAATTGCTGCTAAATACATAAAATAATGCCACCTTAATCGAGAATAAGGAATGCACGAACGACTTGGATCTATTAATTACGAACAGGATCTGAATCCGTCGCAGCTGGAAGCAGTTTGCGTTGCTGGTGGGCCGGTTCTCGTAATTGCCGGAGCGGGTTCAGGAAAGACAAGAACAATTGTCTATCGCGTGGCCTGGCTGGTTGATTCCGGTGTGGATCCGTCGTCCATTCTGCTGCTTACATTCACAAGAAGGGCATCGGAAGAAATGCTCTCCCGAGCGGCTCAGCTGTTGGACAGCAGGGTAACCAGAGTGGATGGAGGCACTTTTCATTCCGTTGGGAACCTCTTGCTGCGAAGGTATGCGGGGGTATTGGGATTTGACTCCTCATTCTCCATCATGGACCAAGGGGATTCATTGGATGCAATAGATCATGTGAGGAGGACGCTGGCGCCTCCCCTTTTGGATCTGAAAGCCTTCCCTAAGGCCAGGACAATAGCAGAAATAATCAGCAGGTCCGTTTCTTCCGAGATCGCAATTTCAGCAGCACTAAAAAATCGGTATCCTCACTTCGAACCTTATGCTCCAGATATTGAAAGGATACGTATCGCAATACGAGCAATACAAGCAAACCAATAAACTAAAAGATTACGATGACTTGCTGACAGGCACCATTGAGCTTCTAGAGAAACACGAAAGAATCAGAGAAGAGGTATCCAACAGGTGGCGTCATGTTCTAGTGGATGAATATCAGGACACGAATCATTTGCAGGCCAAGATCGTCCGGCTGCTGGCATATAGCCATGATAATGTAATGGTCGTAGGTGACGATTCCCAGAGCATCTATTCCTTCCGAGGAGCCGATTTCACCAACATTTTGGAATTCCCGAAAATATTCCCCGGAGCCAGAATCATAAAGCTGGAAGAAAATTATCGAAGCACCGCTCCTATTCTAAACGTCACGAACATGATTATCGAAAAGGCAACTCAGGGTTACCCGAAGAGACTCATTACTCGACAGCTAAACGGTCCATTACCTCTCGCTGTCCGGCCCTCGACCGAGCGCGAACAGAGCCGTTTTGTGGTTCAGTGTATAAAAGAGCTGCGAGATCACGGGATAGCGTTATCGGAAATTGCTGTGTTGTTTCGAGCCGGATTTCATTCGTTCGATCTTGAAGGCGAGCTGACCCGCAACCGCATATCATTCGTTAAGTACGGCGGATTCAAATTTCTGGAAAGTCTCCACATAAAGGATGTTCTTGCGCATCTCAAGGTTGTTAACAATCCGAAAGACCGCCTCAGTTGGATAAGAATTCTGAGACTTCTGCCGGGCATTGGTATGAAGACGGCCATGAAACTTGCCGCGGAATTGGTGGAAACCGGCTTTCCCAAAGATCCCTCAGACTTCGTTTCAAAAGACAAAAAATACAGAGAATCATTTTTCAAGCTACACGAATTGTTGTTGAATTTGAGAAGTCAAAACGCTCCGATCTCAGAAAAAGTGGAGCAGGTCAACTTGTATTATTTTCCTTTCCTTCAGGAGCGTTATGACAATTATCCCAAAAGGATGCGTGACCTGGAGAATTTGGCGGACCTTACAGTCTCGTATAGGAGCCTAAACCGATTCCTTGACGACATGGCTCTTGAACCTCCCGACGATGAGGGTGCAGGATCAAATTCAAAAGAGAATAGCCTGGTCCTCTCAACCATTCATTCGGCCAAAGGGCTCGAATGGCACACGGTAATAATTATATGGGCTGCGGAAGGCCGTATTCCATCACCTATGGCGATGGATTCCGAAGACGAACTGGAGGAGGAAAGGCGCCTACTATATGTGGCTACAACCCGGGCCAAACACAATCTGGTGATTGCCGCGCCCAGGACTTTCATGGACCGCAGATACGGTCAGGTGGAAGCGAAGCTCTCTAGATTTTTCGAAGAGATCCCAACTGAGTATTTCCGATATTATCGAGGGTGACGGAGGAGAGGATTCTCTTCTCTTGATTCCGATCAATCCCGATCGGACCAAATTCTTGACATTCAGACCACATGGCAATAGAGTACCATCCGTGAAGCCTCGCGGAGAGATGACCGAGAGGCCGAAGGTGCTCGCCTGCTAAGCGAGTGTAGGGTGTGAAGCTCTACCGAGGGTTCGAATCCCTCTCTCTCCGCCAGTTCCAATACGCCAATACGAATGACCGGCAAGATGCCGGTGCTACTATTTGTGGCGAACCTATTTTTCAGTCCCATTTCAAGCCGATCTACCCCTCAACCGAAGATCAGTAGGCATATAATAATCGATGCGATGACTCCGGCAGCATCAGCTATGAGCCCAGCATGAAGCGCATATCTAGCCTTTGTGACAGCCACTGCCCCGAAGTATACTGCTATAACGTACAAAGTCGTTTCCGTACTCCCGATAATGACCGATGCCAATCGCGCCTGATAGGAGTCCGGTCCTTGTTTAGCAACGATCTCCGCAAGTACTCCCAACGAGGCGGCCCCGGACAGCGGTCTCATCAGGATCAGCCCAAGGACGTCCGGCGACAAACCCAGTGAATTCATGAATCCCGGTAATCCGCGCGAGATAAGTTCCATGGCCCCTGAGGCCCGAAACATTCCCACTACCACGAGTATGGCTACGAGATACGGAATGATCCGCACAGCCACCTCAAAGCCTTCTTTTGCGCCGTTCACAAATACTTCGTATACTTTAACCCCTTTGAAAAATCCGTAGACCGGAATTCCAACCAGAAAACCCAAGAAAATCACATTCGAAGCTATAACAGAAAGCTCAGGAAATCCTTGCATCTTTGGGCTGCTCCTCGATCTGTTGGTCCTGACGAAAACGACGCATACGGGAAAGCAGTTTTGCAGCTGTCACCCCCATCACGGTGGAACAAATCGTCGCCATAATTGCTGGGAATACTATTACAGTAGGATCGGACGACCCGCCGGCTGCGAGCAAGGCAATAGCTCCGGCAGGAACAAGTTGCAGACTGGATGTATTAATGGCGAGGAACATACACATTTCGTCGGTAGCTGTTCCAGGCTTAGAATTCAGGGTTTCCAGGTCCCCCATGGCTCGGATACCCAGCGGAGTGGCTGCATTATTAAGACCGAACATATTGGCAACCATATTCATAGCCATGCTGCCCAATGCGGGGTGATCATCAGGAACGCGGGGAAAAAGGAATCGCATTACCGGGGCAATTAGAACGGTGAAATGCTTAATTAGTCCACTTTCTTCGGCGATTTTCATTATTCCGAGCCACAATGCCATTATTCCTGTGAATCCCAGCGCCAGCTTGAAAGCGGAACCGGCACTTTCAGTGGCGGATATCACGACATCTTTTGTGTGACCGGTAACCAGTGCCACAGCGACAGAACCTACCAACAGAATGAGCCAGATGATATTCAGCATTTTGACGAACCCTCATCCGAGGTGGACTACTACACGTTTCGCCCCATAAATTCAATCGCAGATGAAAAATTATCTGATTTTGGTCTTTATGTAAGAAATGCTGGAAAGCGGAATGGTGAAAAAGTCATCCCCAGATTCAATCCCGATCAAGCCGTTTCGGTTCCAGGTCAAGACTCCAGTAATAATTTTTTCTGAACTGACCAGGGAGACTTCGACCTCAGTTCGAGCGGAGAAGATACCTTCCAGAAAGCTGGTCGAGGGAGTAGCCGGAGAGACAACAGGTGTGGTCGATTCGATGGTTTCCCGATGTACAACGGTATTGGTTTCAAATTGGGGAACCGTTTCTTCCGGAGTATAACCTCTTGTGGCGGTCGCGTCGGCGGAAGCCGTCGTTACTCCGCTTCCCGTTACGCCACTTCCCGTCATAGATATGTCGTCTATCAATTCATCGATTATAGTCTCGTCCAATACCAGAGATTCCGCTATGGAGGGATCACCACCAGCGCCGGCAGCGGGAAAAGGTATTTTTGCAGGTTCCTCTTCGCTAAAAGAAGGAGTACCCGGGCGGGCCAGCCCTTCGCGCTTGCTTCGCAGCGGGTCCGGGCGAGGGCACTGCGATCCGATGTCCGAGATTCTCAAAATCCTCTACAGCGTACCGGAAATTGGAGTTGATAAATTTGACCTCACAGTTCACAGGTCTCGCCGGAATCTTTGTGTTCATGGTCTCCGGTAATCTGAAGACTGTATCCAAGCTGACTTCAGTATCGCACTGAAGAAAATCATTAATTTTCGCCAGAATAGATTCGAATTTCTCGTGATCACTAACTTCTGTGACCTCTCGTAATAGCCAATACAGGTGTGCCCCCCTCCCCGATTCCACAATTATGGAGGGGGCCCTAGGAAAACTCCGGATTGCTTTAGCAGCTTCTCTAGGCCCTTCAAAAAATTTATGTTTTTCCTCGTGACCTTCAGAACCAATATCCAGATCGGCCCAGAAAGCCACAATATAGCGAACATGTTCCTTTTCGGCTTTCATCCGCTCGCGTGGACAGATGCCGAAGTATACATCTCTGTCTTCGCCATATTGCTCTTTAGCCAAGATGTCGATATTAGGAAAATATCGGGTGCTCATCTTGGCATCCCCGCGCTTGAAACTTTTTACAAGCGTAAATCCACGATGTTCCCTGTAATAATCCGCAAAAAGGGCGTCAAGAAAATCCTTGCGACTGAACCTGGCGATCATGGAAGAGCCTTGAGGTAGGACTAGCAGTCCGGTTTTGTTGCCTTATTCTATTCCTCGTCTCGCTGAATGTCAATCGGAGCTTTACGCCTGATCGTGGGAACTAGCATTGCAGAACATCCCATTCATCTCTAACGAGCCTTCTTCTTCTCGGTCGCGTGCTCTTTCTTGGGTTCGTTCACATCAGCTTTTTGCTTGGCTCGATCAAGGTTTTCCTGAATTACTTTGTTTCCGGGAACTAATTTTGCCGCCTTTGAGAGATAGAGATGCTCCTGTTTGTAATCGCCTTTTTTTCCTAGACTCACCCCGTAGTCGTTGTATGCCATGGCCAAATCTTCTTTAATTTCCGTATTGGAAGGGGCCGCAGCCGTGGCCTTCTGCAAAAGACGTATTTCTTCGTCGTGTTTTCCTTCTTCGCCCCGTTTAATGGCTTCATTGTGGTAAACCGCGGCAAGATTAGATTGTACCGATTTGTTATTAGGGTCTGCCTTTGCCGCGCGCTCCAACAATTCTATCGCCCGCGGTGGAGATCCAGCCTTGAACTCTTTGACAGCTTCCCGGAGGAGAAGATTGGCCAAATTGCTGCTAGTGGCCTGATTTTTTGGGTCAAGTTTCGTCGATGCTTCCAAGACTGATACTCGTTCGGAAAAGGATGCTGTCGTGTTCTCGGCCACTCCTTGATTATTGTAAGCCGCAGCCAGGTTCTTGGTTGTGGTGGTGTCTCCCGGCACGAGTTCCAATGATTCCTTGAGTAGGGCTATCTGAGAGTTTATGTCCCCTTCTTTGCCTTTCAGGACGGCGAAATTTGATAGACCTTTTGCCAAGTTCTCAATTATTCCTTTATCTTTGGGTTCCAGCTTATGTGCGTTCCGTAGCAGTTCCACCTCATTGGCAAAGTCACCGCTTTTTCCCTTATCTATTGCAAAGTTGTAATATGCGGTGGCAAGATTCCGCTTTATTTTCGTATTTCCTGGATCAAATAGAGCGGCCTCTTCGAGAATCTTGACCTCTCCAGCACGGTCACCTTGTCTGCCCTTGGCGATCCCGGAATTGTTTAATAAAGCTGCCAAAGCCTTTTTAGTGGCTGGGCTATCCGGCTGAATTTCCAGGACATGCCGCAAACATTCTACTTTTTCTGATGAGGTTACCTTATCGTCAGGAGCATTTGCCGCCTGAAATGCAGCGGCAATGAAATTGGAACGTATGTCTTTGTCCTCTGAAGCCAAGTTCAATGCATTGCTCAAGGCGCGCAACGCTTCTCGAAAATTCCCATCGCGCGTCAATTTCAAACCCAAATTGTTATATGCAACTGCAAGCATTTGTCTGTATTTTTCATTGCCGGAATCAAGTTCCACCGCTTTTTCCAAAGATTCGACAGCTCCGGGAAGATTTTCCCTGGACAAAAGATGGCTGCCGGTGAAAAAAGCGTTTTCAGCCTCGGCGCTGGCCACTGAATTACTCACAAATACCGGAATCGTGGCCCCACTTAAAATCATAAGAGCAAGAAATGTTAATTATAGTGACCAGTTGTGAAGAAATCTTGCGCAACATGCTCGATCTTCTCCGAATGAGCTGTGTCTTCCCAGTCCAGGCAAAGGACGGGAACATTAGGTATCGCACCGGTGACATAACACGGCAATGACATTGGGTCAATTCCCGTTGATTCGATTTTATCTCGAATAATAACAATCTTCGAACGGAACAAATGGCACGATACCGAGACATACTTTTTTGCAAGAATTGCCGCACTGCTTTACGCATTTACCGGTTCGAGGACACAGAGGTACAGTCCTAGACCGAAATCCCATCAATAAATTGACAGTTCAAACAGCAAATAGAGCAACAGGATAGCTCGTATTGGAGTTCAAAAGTCGAGTGAAGGTGAAGAGTTAGTTCGCATGTACTCGGAGGATCGTAGATCTCTTGACAAAACGTTTTTCGTTAGTAAAAAAGATTGTTTTAAGAATCAGGGTCTCTAACAGGAGGGACAATGGTCGAGGTTGAGAAACTTACAAAATATTATGGGCATCTAGCCGCCATAAAGGATGTCTCCTTTCGGGTAGAATCAGGCGAGATTGTGGGTTTTTTGGGGCCGAACGGCGCGGGAAAAACTACGACAATGCGCATTTTAACTTGTTTTTCTCCGGCCTCCTCGGGCAAAGCTACGATAATGGGCGTGGATGCTCGGGAAGACTCGATGAAGATCCGGCGCCAACTCGGATACCTGCCGGAAAATGTGCCATTATATGAATGGATGCGCGTTGGGGCATATCTGGATTTTGTAGCCCGAGCGAAGGCGGTTGCATCCGCGGCAAGACAGGAAGAAGTAGATCATGTGGCGGAATCTGTGGGCATCAGCGAGGTTAGCGGCATGCTTATCAGAAATCTGTCAAAAGGATTTCGTCAACGAGTAGGTCTTGCTCAAGCTCTAATCGGAAACCCTCCAATTCTGATTCTGGACGAGCCGACAATTGGATTAGATCCAAAACAGATACGTGAGATTCGAAATTTAATAAAAGGGTTCTCTCGAAATCGAACCGTGATTTTGTCCACCCATATACTTCCTGAAGTCAGTCAGATATGCGACCGAGTCATCATTATTAACAAAGGGACAATTATCGCTGAGGATACACCGACGAATCTTATACAGAGCCACGGAAAATTTTCTCGTTGTCAGCTGGTGGTTGGTGCGCCGGAAGATGAGGTTCGACAGATGCTATCGGGTTTTCAGGCAATAAACTCCGTGCGCTTGACGCCTGTACCGGAAAACGGCCGAGTATCCGCTTTTATAGAAGCAGCCTCACAGCCGGATTTATGTCCCGCTCTGGCCCGTGCTGTTACAGAAAAAGGATGGGACCTGTTCGAAATGCGGCCTTTGCATGCCAGTCTTGAAGACGTTTTCATCGATCTGGTGACTGAGGAGACTGAAGAAGTTTCCGCACAGGAAACCGACGGAAAGGAGGTGGCCTGATGCACGGATTCTGGGCAGTATTCAGAAAAGAAATGTCGAATTTTTTTGTTTCCCCTATAGCCTATTCGATTATAGCGATTTTCTTACTTGTTTCGGGATTCTTCTTCTGGGCTAACGTATCTTTTATGAGCCTGATCAGTTTGCAGGCTGCCGGTAATCCCATGATTGCCGAGCGCATTAACTTGACTGATATAGTTATTCGGCCTTTGGTTCAGAATATGGCCATCATCCTTTTATTTGTGATGCCACTTTTGACAATGCGTCTTTTTTCCGAAGAGAAAAAATCAGGGACCATGGAGCTTCTTCTCACCTATCCTATAGATGATTCCGCCTTTGTATTCGGCAAATTTCTCGCGGCTCTTGCGCTGTTAGTAATAATATTGTTGGGCACATTTCACTTTTCCGATTTTGTTGGTTTCTCTGGCGCAACCGGATTTTGGTGTAATGATATCGGGTTATTTAGGTCTTTTCCTGATGGGTGCGGCCTTTATGGCGCTAGGAACTTTCATTTCTTCCTTGACGGAAAACCAGATCGTGGCAGCCGCAATTTCGTTCGGGGCGGCCATTTTGTTTTGGGTATTGAGTTGGACATCCTCATTTGCCGGTGAATCAACCGGAACCGTCCTGAAACAATTGTCGATATTGGAGCATATGGAATCGTTCAACAAAGGAGTCCTGACTGCACCCGATCTATCGTTCTTTATTCTATTCATCGCGTTTTTCTTATTTCTAACTTGCGTTCCTTAGAAACCCACAGATGGAGGGGGTAAAGAATGAAATTGTATGAATCACAAAGAAATCTCCTACTGGGCGGCGGGACAATCGCCGGAGCAATCATCTTTCTGGCTATTGTTGTCGCTCTACAATATATCGCCATGCAATACCCAAAGCGGTGGGACCTCACGAAAACCGGTCAATATACGCTTGCTCCGCAGAGCAAGAAACTTTTGGAAGATTTGCAGGCAAAAAAAGATTCCCGTTGAAGTGTTGGCGTTCTATGAAACTAAAGATTCAGGTTCCCGCGAATCGGTTCGCGATCTGCTGGATCAATACAGGGATGTCGATCCTGACATGAAATACTCTTTCATTGATCCCGACCGAGACAGAGCGGTTGCGCTGGCGAACAAAATAGAGTCCTATCCGACGCTGGTAATCAAAGTCGGCCAGAAAGACGAAAGAATTTCCACAGCTGACGAAGAGAGCCTGACCAACGCCATTTCCAGACTGCTGAGAACTGAAGTAAAGAAGGTTTATTTCCTGAAGGGACACGGGGAACTTTCCCCCGCTTCTACCGAGTCACAAGGCTTCAGCATTGCCAAAGAAAACATTGAGAAGCAGAACTACAAAACCGACGAAGTAGTCCTCATGCAGACGCCCGAAGTGCCGCAAGACGCCACAATCCTGATCATAGCGGGCCCCAAAACTGACCTTATGGACAGCGAATTGGAGCAGATTCGGAAACTATCTCAAACGTGGGGGTAGTCTGTTCGTCTTGCTAAATCCTTTTCAGTCGCCTAAATTATGCAGTTTTCTGAAAGATTATGGATTTATCACGGCAGATGACATTGTCGTTGACCAAATGAGTCGTGTCCTGGGTGGCGATTATCTGATGCCGGTTGTCACCACTTACATGAAATTTGCCATCACCAAGAATTTTGGCGTAGCGTCTTTTTTTCCGGAAGTTCGGTCGGTACAGGCTTCCAATAAGCCGGGGCCAAATGTGGTAGTTCAGGACCTGGCTCTGACAAGTCCGGTCTCGTGGACGATAAACGAAGAACAGCTCAAGTCTGATAATGCCAAGTTTAATGAGAAGACGGGGGCAAAGGGACCGCTTTCCGTGATGGCCGTCTCCACCTACACTCCTCCGGAGGCCCGAGCCACAGGATCCAAGAATACAAGTCAGACCGGCAGCAAACCGGAAGAGACGGAGAAAAGTTCTCGGACGAGAAATCTGACAAGAAAACAAAGAAAGCCCGCATAGTAGTTACCGGCAGCAGCCAGGTGGCCTCAAATAAGTTCTTCAAATTGCAGGGCAATGGAGACCTGTTCATGAACACGGTGTCGTGGCTGGCTGAGGACGAGAACCTGATAGCCATACGGCCGAAATCCGCTCGCTCCCAGCCTCTGGTTCTGCAGGCTCGCGACTCGCTATTGATTCTGATCATACCGGTTGTGCTCATGCCCCTGGCTTGGATTGTGGCAGGAATAGTTGTTTTTGTGTACCGCAGGCGCACCGTAAGCGCATAGCGGCAGCAGTGAATTTGTGAAAGGCAATTTGGGGAAAACACGTTTTTGATGTGGAGGCTTCGGCAATGAAGTTGGGCAAGTTATTAATCTACTTAGTAATTCTTGTAGCCGTAATGGGATGGCTGTATGTAGTGGAGATAAGATACAGGCCGGATCAGAAAAAACAGGAGGAAGCAGGAAAGAAAATAGTCCAGTTGGAAAAGGATAAAATAGTCAAGATCGGACTGGAGACACTGGACCACGGTAAGGTGGAAATTCAAAAACCCGGGGATGACTGGGTCATTACGGAGCCTATCAAAACAAAGGCGGACAAATTAGCCGTGGACAATCTGCTGGCTTCCATAGCGGAAGCCTCATCCGAAAAAGTCATAATGGAAAAAGATGTCAAGTGGGACGACTACGGACTTGATAAGCCTGATTTTATTGTTGCGGTTTCCACTTCCGATAAAAAGCCGAGATCTTTTTCGGCGCGGCCAATCCATCGAAGACGAGCTTCTATGTCCGCGTGGATAATGATCCGAAACTCTTGCTGGTGGCCGACACCTTGAAGATAAGTTTGAACAAATCGGTTTTTGATATCCGCGATAAATCAGTCGTGGGGATCGCTCCGGAGGACCTGGAACGAATTGTCGTATCTCGCAAAGGGAAACAGATTGAACTCAAACGCGAGGGAGCGGACAAATGGCTTCTGACAGCGCCCGAGCGCTTTAGGGTGAAGAATTCGATTGTAACTGCGACCTGAGAAACCATAACCAATTTGAAGGCCAAGGAAATCATTGATTCGCCGTCCAAGGAAGGAGACGAATACGGCTTGCAGAATCCGGAAGAATCATAGTGCTCTCGGGACCTAAACGGGAGCTGACTCTGCTTATAGGGAAGTCTCAGGAGAAGAAATCGCCGGCCCCGGGCAGCCTGATAAATATGCCGGTATCAAGGGTCATGAGACCGTGTACCTGCTCGACGGGCGCTCGCTTGATAGCATCAAGACAGACCCCGAGGAGCTTCGAGACCGTTCGCTGCTAACGTTTAATCCGCCTGATATTGAAAAAATGCAAATAGATCTGGATGGCAAACAGTGGATAGCCACTAAAGACAAGGACAACAAATGGACCCTGGAAAAACCCGAGAAGAAGGAGAAGCTGGACAACTGGCCATATCAGGCATACTTTGGGATATTAAGGATTTGCAATGGAAATCAATGTCCACTCGTAAGCCTGACGACGCAACGCCTGCGGAACTTGATCAGCCCAAACTGGTAGTATCGCTTATAAGAAAGGAGACAAGGAGCCGATGCTTTTGAAGGCGGGATGGAAAATGCGAGCAACAGCAGCCCCGGCCGAAAAACCTGAGGAACAGAAATCGGGCACGGCTGAGAAACAACCACCCGAAAAGGGTAAGGCGCCAAGTGCCACCAAAGATCAGGCAAAGCCTGCGACAGATTCGCAGCCTGCATTCCCTCCGACTATATTGGCAGTGGCTCAGCCATCGGAAGAAGAGGGGGCCGTGTTCACGGTTGATGGCGATTTTGTTACGCGTATTCGACAGGATCTACAAAAAATTATAGGAGAAAAGTAGTTTTATTCCTGAGCGGCAATCCAAGCGATTCATGTCGACGACGATCATTGCGCGGCCCGCCTGTTGACCAGTAATCAACCCACTGTCTGCAAATGAATGTCCCTGGTTTGTTCCCCTAAGTTAGGAGGAGCCTGGCGTTGTCATTGCGAGGAATGAAACGACGAAGCAATCCCCAAAGCAGCGAGATTGCTTCGCTCCGCTCGCAATGACATTCTTTGGCCGCCTGTAACTGAAGGGTCCTTTGTTTTCGGACAAAGGCTATTTCGGTTGAGAACTCAGCCTTTATACGCAATGGACGCCCATTCGATGCAGGTGATATTTCAGTTTTGACACCATCATGATCTGCCGTGGCCCCTGTCGGACTAGGTTGTACAGATCAGGAGCGGGTGATCGTCGGCATAGAGGCCCTTCCTTCTGGTTGTTACATGGAACCATTATGGTGGCGCGATGAATGATTGTCAAGCTACTGCACAGTGCAAATCGCGTCCAGGGCCTCTCTTCCGAACGGTGAGACTGATCTCAAGAATGTGATTATCTCCGGCAACTCTCGGATAACGTAATCAATTTCTTCTTCAGTAGTGTATCGAGAGAGGGAGAATCGGATCGATCCATGGACTGAAGTGAAAGGAACTCCCATAGCCCGAAGAACGTGCGACGGCTCCAATGAACCGGAGGTACACGCAGATCCGGAGGATGCACATATACCTTTATCGTCCATCCTCATCAGGATCGCCTCGCCTTCTACGAACTCGAATCCGATGTTTAAGGTATTTGGAAGCCGTAGTTCTTTATGTCCGTTGCGATGGGCAAAAGGAATCTTTTCCATAAGCCCCTGTTCAAGTTTGTCTCGCAGCTTTCTGACATATCGAATTTTGTCTTCCATATTTTCCAATGCCAAACGGGATGCCTCGCCCAAACCGACTATGCCCGGGACGTTTTCAGTGCCCCCGCGGCGGTCCGATTCCTGATGGCCGCCTATTACGAACGGAGAAAATCTCGTCCCTTTCTTAATGTACAAAGCTCCGATACCTTTTGGGGCATGAAGCTTATGCCCTGATAAAGACAGAAAATTTATTTTTGAATGCCGAAGCTTCAGGGAAAATTTGCCGACCGCCTGCACCGCGTCGGTGTGCATCAATGCTCCGTGTTCATACGCAATCTCGGCGATTTCATGAATAGGAAAGATCACGCCCGTTTCATTATTTGCCCACATTATCGATACAATCGCTGCCTGATTCGTTATCTTCTGACGAACCTCCTCCATGTCGAGCATGCCTTCTTTGTCAACGGACAACCATCTGATCGTGTACCCTCTAGATCGAGCCAAATACTTACACAGATTCAGGACCGCCGGATGTTCAACCCTTGTTGTAACGATCTCACGTCTCTCCGGCATAGTCTCCAGAGCGCTCCAAATGGCAGTGGAATCCGACTCTGTTCCGCCGGAAGTAAAAACAATTTCTTGAGGAGATTCAGCTTCCAGCAACGCTGCTAGCTGCGCTCTCGCTTTAGCGACTTCACGCGCCACTCCTCCTCCGAATGTGTGCATACTGGACGGATTGCCATACCGTTCGGTAAAGAACGGCCGAATAGCCTCCATTACCTCCGGAGCGACCATAGAAGTGGCATTATTGTCAAGATAAACGACTTTCATGCAGCCACCTCCTCGACATACAAATGAGGATCTACAAGCTCTTTAAGTTTGGACTCGATGCCGGTCCTGGTCAGGGCGGAACTCGGGCATGACGTGCACATACCTCGTAGAGCGACCAGCACGCGGTTTCCATCGACGTCGACAAGCTCCACATCGCCGCTATCCTGTTGCAACATCGGCCTTATTTCATTTTGAATAACTTCTTGAATTTTAGCTATTTTTTGTATGTTCGTCATCGGTCGTCGAACATCGGTGTCAGCCTTTTCTTCTTTCTTGAGTTCACCTCTCACTTGGCTTATGAGTTCTTCTATTTTTTCATGGCATAATCCGCATCCGCCTCCGGCCTTAGTAAAATCGGTGACTTGCCCGACCGTGGCCAGGTTGTTTTCCCTCACAACCCGCTTGATTTGCTCGTCAGTGACACCAAAACACTGACAAACCAGTTCGCCTTCAGCATCTTCTGCTGGAGCCTTAACTCCTTGGTAACAAGCAATGGCTGCATGTAGGGCGTCTTTGCCCATTACTGAGCAATGCATCTTCTGCTGTGGAAGTCCGCCGAGAAAGTCAGCTATGTCCTGGTTGGTTATTTGCAGAGCTTCTTCCACGGTTTTGCCTTTTACCATCTCAGTAAGTGCGCTACTCGATGCAATTGCGCTGCCGCATCCAAACGTCTGAAATCGTGCATCTAAAATGCGACGTGAATCCGGATCGATTTTCAGATACAATTTCAAAGCATCGCCGCAAGCAATAGATCCCACTTCTCCCACTGCGTCGGCATTTTCCATCTGGCCGATATTCCTCGGATGAAAGAAATGATCTTTTACCTTTTCAGTGTACTCCCACATAATGCACCTCAGTTTTGGATGAATTCAGCCGTAGACACGAAATTATCAGACACCACCATCTACTTCAAGAAATTCAATTCGCATGGTAATCAGTTATGGGGATCAAAGAATGTTCATTGGAGCGGAGTGAAGCGACCTCGCTTTGGGAGTTGCTTTCCGCGAAACTCGGGACAATGACAAATCCACCCCTCCTAACCGAGGGGTGCAGCGACTACACGTACCTTTAGATGCTTTACCGGGGCCTTTGGTTCGTCGTTGTTTTCCGAGCATCATCGACCTTGAACACTGCCCCGGCCCAAAAATAATCTATTTGGGGAACTTTAATTTTTGGTCGCGGACATGAATGTACATTGAGATTCCCAATTCCGATTAGCGTTGAATCACTTCTAGGCAGATTGGGCAGTGGGGGCAGCGGCCACTAATTAGCAACATCCTAATTGTTGATCACCGGTGATTTTTGTGGTACTTATGCCGGATTGTTCGACAGCCGCTGGTGAACACGATTGTTGGGTTTTTGTCTCCTTGAGGGAATGGCTAAATTGCTACAGATCGGTTCGATAATTTGTAACGGAGTAACATCCGCTCCGGTTGTGTTTGATCGCCCTGAGCGATTTCCGGGATCTTTTGGTCGAGTTGTACCGGCTGATCCCTATCTGGTACTAGATAGATGGTGGGGCGCTATAAAGATCTTCTCCGCGCTTTGCGTCATATTCATGGGGCTAGGTGGATGCACAGGAAGAAATTCCATGGAGAACGTGAGCTTAGACAACCTCATCAATACTTTGGAGAAGAGATCATATCTGGTTAAGCAATTTCGAGCGGAATTCGTGAAAGTCCGACGGTCTCCAGTCTTCAAACGTGACCTGACCGTTAAAGGACGTCTTGTTTTTCAGCGACCAAGCAAATTCGTTCTAACAATGTCAGGTGATGCCAACGTTGAAATTCTATCAGATGGCGGAAATTTAAATTTGATTCACGACCAAAAAGACATTGAAGCCTACCATTTGCAAGGCGAGCGTGACGTTTCAAGGTTTGCCGATCCATTGATGATGGTGATTCAAAGCATTGGGGACGGAGGAATGAGGAGATTTTCGCTGTCTAAGAAGCTGAACAATGATGGTTCGGTAGTCTTGGACGCGCAACCAAACGGTCAGGTGAACTTCGAAAGAATAGAAAAGGCGGAAATTTCTATTTCGGATATCGGGGAAATAGAAAAAGTCAGCCTGCTGCTCAAAGATGGTAACCGTGACGAAACACATTTCCGTTCGTGGGCGCTTTTGAGCCAAGATGATCCAGCTATTTTGGATCTTAATAACAGATTAGAAAATCTTTCCCAAACCTCGCGTGTGACCCGGCTGCGACCGGGATGGAATGAGGAGAAGGCCAGCATATCCGCCCTGGGCATGCCTCTGATTTCATTTCAGAAATCTGGCTCTAATCTTTAAGAATCACGAAAGAATATCAGACTAACAAAATTCACCAATCTGGATTTAGTCTCTGATCCTGGGATCCTTAAGATGCTTACCCACAATCTTGGCGTATAGCATGAGAGGTGACGTAATTACTAAAGACAGGATTCCGAGAAACCACACCAGAATTAATGGAAGTATCATTGCCGATATAAACCAAATAGTCCTGATCGAGGCCGCAGCGGCCAACCAATTGCTATTTCTTTTCACCTAATCCCTCATCTTCTCGTCAAAGTCAGATTAAGTCGCCGGCCCGAGGCGGCCGTAATAGTCCCCGCTATTTCTCCCGAATTTATCAGTTTACCAGAGAAGGAGTGTCCATCGCTATGGACTACCTCAAGCTTTCCGTTTTGCATATGGCCGTTGAAATGGTAAGTGACCTTTTTGCCGTCCGGACCGAAAATGTATGCGACACCACCGATTACATCACCCTCCTGACTAATATTAGCCTGTAGCTTGTGTCCCATGATCCATGTCTCCCATTTACCGGAGACATTCTGTTGAGAGCTGGCGGGAAAACAAAAAACTAAAATCAGGAAGGCTGCCGTTATAAAATGTCGCCCCATGAATGAATCTCCTCTCGGCATTCAACTATATTGCGCCTGCAAAAACTAACTGCAATAAAAAGAATTTGTCCCAGCTAAACCGCGAGAGTTCCATATTCTTCCACAACCCACGTCTCAAATTATGGAACATCCAGACGGATCAGCCCTGTAAACCTACGCGCAGCCTCCCTTATCAGACGCCGGGCCAAAGCTTGATCAGTTCGCGTCAAGACAGCAAAACCACCGGTTTTGCTTCTGATTATAATTAACTGACAATTCAGGTCTATCAGCTCATCTTTCTTTTCCAAAGTCAGGGGGCTAGTACTGATGAAAGCAACAGTCTCGGGATCCAACTCCTCCATAGCTATCAAGGCCGTCTGAACAACACCCAACAAGAAGTGTCTATCAGGGTTCGCGGAATTCTCGGCAGTGTAAACAACAGGCAGAGTTGTTTCGGTGACACAAATTACCAGGTCAAGATCTTGACCTAACAAATCGAGCGCAAGTGGGGGACCTACGTGCAATTTCATCATAACTTGGATCAATTTATGTGAAGGAGCTATTCTTTCAATACGGTTCAATCAAATTGAAGTATCTCTTTTCGTTCCATTCTTTGCCGGAGTATCTCTGCGAGAATTATGCTAGCCGTCTGCGAAACATTGAGCGACTCTGTCTGCCCGATAATCGGTATGGAGATAATGTCATCACATTTTTCCCTCACCAAACGACGCATGCCCTTTCCTTCCGAGCCAAGAACAACCGCAATTTTGCCTGAGAACACCGATGAGTATAGCGAGCGCTGGCCCTTCTGGTGTGTCCCATAGATCCAAAAATTCGCAGCTTTTAATTCGTCAATTACTCTGACCAGATTAACCACTCGGATTATTGGAATGTGAGCGGACGCTCCCGCCGCCGCTTTCTCTACTACTGCGGTGATTCCGACGCTTCGGTCTTTTGGGACGATCACCGCCGGCACCCCAAGGCATTCAGCGCTTCGAATGATGTTTCCGAAATTAGCCGGATCTTGAATCTGATCCAAAATAAGCAGTGGTCCATGAATTGCTTCACTGCTGGACAAAAAATCGTCCAACTCTACGTATGGAAACAGCCCTACACGGGCGACTATGCCCTGATGATGCGATGATCCAGCAAGGGAAGAGATTTCATTGGCTGACGCCGCGTAATCGGAATCCCCGAATTCTCTAGTTGAGCAACGAAATCGATCATGACGGGGTGTTTCGAGCAAGAAAAATGGCTTCGACTCCCCGTTTGCCGGCCCTGACGGTCTCCAGCACAGGGTGCATCCCGTAGATGAGCGAGGATTGGGAAGGGGCTTTCTTCTTTTTCAATCTGACTTATTTGTGATTATGATTTCCGGTTCGTCTACGGGGTCTGCAGCCGCAGGCAGTACGCCGGATACTTTTCCGGCAGCTATTTCGCGGAGGGACATAACTACTTCCCGGTTGTCCCTGTCTCTTACAGTGAGAGGAGCGCCTCTTTTGAGTTCTTTTGTCCTTTTGGCAGCCAGAACAACTAAGGCGAAACGATTTTCAACTCTCTCCAAGCAATCTTCAACTGTCACTCGTGCCATTTGTTTCTTCCATTATTCAATATTTTGAATTTGCTCCCGGACTTTCTCCAGTTCGGCTTTCATTTGAACTACTCGATATGCAATGTCCGTGGAGGCAGATTTTGATCCTATGGTATTAATTTCCCTATGTAACTCTTGCAACAGAAAATCCATTTTTCTGCCGACAGGCTCAGCTGAGACTCCTAATGACAGGAACTGATCCACATGACTTTTTAACCGGGTCAGCTCTTCAGTAACATCCGAGCGTTCGGCTAAAAGCGCCACCTCTTGAATCAAACGCTCCCGATCAAGCTCCAAACCACCAGTAAGATCGTGCACCCTTTTTTCCAATCGATCCTTTGCAGCGATCATCACCTGATCGACCAGAGGTAAGATCTCTTCAGCTGATGCACTAATAACATTCAATCTAGCTTTGATATCCTGCCACAGCGCGGCTCCTTCGGTTTTTCGCATGGAATTCAGGGCCTCTAAAGCTTGATCCAAACTTTCATCCAGCGCATTCCATTCTATTTGGATTGCCTCTTGCTTTTCTCGAGGAACAATAATGTCATTGAAGTGCATCATGTCCGAAAGGGTTATATCACCGGACAATGAAAAATGATTCTTCAGTTCGGATAAGCAATTATAATATGAGGCGGCCAAGCCATGGTCCACCATGACCTCCATGAGGCTGCCCGTTCCCCCAATTCGGCTAATAGTAACGTCGAGCTTTCCTCTTTGAGCTTTCTTGGAAACAGTCTTCCTGATCTCCGGTTCAAAGACCGAGTACGTCCTAGGTATCCTCAAAGAGATGTCCAGATAGCGATGATTGACCGCCCGGATTTCAGTCTTGATTTCGACTTCCCCCAATATCTTACGACCATAACCAAACCCTGTCATACTTTTTATCATGAGCTGATCGCTGTCGGTTCCTTGAGACGACACTTATAATTCTCCCTGATTCTGTTAAGAATGTCTATCAATACGGGATCTGCGTAATCAGGATAAGTCCATTCAAGCGGGCGATACGTTCCTCCGCGAAAGACAAGTGTCAAATCCGCGAAAATGCCTTCACCAAGATAAATTCTATGCGCGTTGTCCTTCCCGGTTGCCAATACAAAGTTGCCCAAGCTAAGCAAAGCCGGATCCAGATTTATCCTTCTCTTGTCAAGCTCCGTATATGATTGTTCTATTCCATTAGTCAAGAGTTTGATAGAAACTAATGAACTTTTATCTACCAATTGGTCAAAAGACCATAACCATCTAAATATCCCGGGTCCCATTTCCCGATCATAATAGTCCGTATAATTAAATTGAATTGGGCCGACTTGTTCTTGTACTGGGCCTAATTCCTCTGCCAATCGCGTCGAAATTTCTTGAATAAGCTCCTCGTGTGGAGTCAATGCACTGATAACCAGTCTCGCTGGTTCAGGAATTTTGGGTACGCTCATAAATTATATCACCAGCGTCGATAATGATGAAAACCGACGGGTCTCGTGCCGCAAGGCTATTTCATCTTCGGGAACGAAAAGTGGCGGGGAGAGGATAAATATTCTTCTGACCTAGAGCATCGAGGCACTTTTCAATAAATGCTTGCACCTCTACAGGTTTCCCGCCGTGCAGGATAGAATAAATTTCTCCGAGAATAGGTGGATGAAAGCCGCGCTGTGAAGCCATCCTTTGAGCGAACCGTGCGGCTTCAAACCCCTCAATCGCTATCCGCTTTTTGCTATATTGTTCCATTAGTGTCCATGCCGCTCGAGTCTTCCCGTGCTTTTCATCCATCTGTGCCAGATCTTTTCCGAATTTCGCCGACCTTCCTCCACGACAGGTCGCCAACAGATCGGCTGTCCACACTTGGCTCTCCGCATCGAATGTTTCCCGGAGCGCGCCCAAAAGAACACCAAAGGTCCTTATTTCAGCCGTGGCGAGAGTAGCATAAGTGGCGAGGAAGTTTTCCGGGGCCTTTTTGGAACCTTCCAATATGCCGAAACCTATCGCATATACATTTTTTAGGGCAGCAGAAATCGTGGTTCCAATAACGTCGCCAGAATAGACCACTCGAAACATCGAAGTCTCCAGTAGCGGTCTGAAGTCTTTCAAATGTCTGATATTGTTCACACGCAATCTGAGTTACGCCTGCGCCGCCTTCAACTATTTCATGCGCCAGATTGGCGCCCGATAAAACAGAAATTCTTACTCTCTTGCCGAGGCGTTCCATTTCCAGACGAGCCGTCTGGCATGGTAGCAATCCTGTCTCAGGGATAAATCCTTTTGTCGCTATTACTAAATCAGCGCCGTCGGGGCACAATTCCAGGACATTCACGAGCGTCGAATGATAATACTTGCTGGGCGTGACGATCAGAATCAGCGATGTGTCCCCTACAGCGGCTCTAAGGTCGGCTTCCGGCCTGACGGTCCTCGGTATCTGGATATCTCTGAAATGCCACGGGTGCTTGCCTTCAACTGTTAGCTTCTCGATCAGATCTTCCCTTGAATCGTAAAGGATCACCGAGTGCTCTGAAAGCTCCTCATTCCTCAGAAGGTTCATTCCGATATGTAAGGCAAGTGTGTATCCCCAAACACCGGCATTCACAACTGTCATCGTATTCCTGCCACTCAGAGGATAGATCCTCCGATCCGCGTGATAAGCATAAAATGCTAACAGAGACGGATTATTGGCAGAATATCTGCGGCGAAAAATTGTTTTACGAAGGGCCCCTCGAACGGACAAGTCTCTGATACCCATTTTCACGGCCTCAGGCAAATCCGAGATGATCAGAGGATTCATAGGGGCTTCTTTGTGGTATCTTGTCCTGAATAGTGTCCTTACATTATCGATTTCACGCTCTGCCCGTTGACGAAGTACTTGTTCATTCGGACTTTCAGATCCTTGCATGGCTTTAGCAATCAATTGGCTTGGCTGAATCACCTTGTTTCGGGCAATCTCTTCGATGGCTCTGTGGGATATGCGCTGTAAAGAAAGGGAATCGTCATTGGTCAATTCAAAAGGCTCTCCCAGATTAACACTTACTTCACCAAAGATACCGGACAGACCATTGAAAGTTTTTTCCGCCGGTCCAATGCCCAAAAACAGCCGCACCAAATAATTCCATCCATGTGGAAACATCGAGAGCACTGGGAAAAACTTCGGTGATATCAAAAATTTGTCATCAGGAATGATCGAATAAGACAGAGCGACGGGTACCACAAGCGCTCGGCCTGTACTTCTCACCGCTGCCAGCAGGCCGTGGGGAACATATGGTTCACGGAGAACACCGTCGCGGGATCGGACCATATACCGACTGGTTCGGGCAAATATCGCCTGCGTCTCATTGCGTTCCGCCAATGCTGCGCAATACCAGGCATAAGCCCTATGCTGAAGAGGGGAAAAACTCTTCGCTAATTTCAGCGCACGGAATCCTTTGAGCAGACGAGACCAGCCAACTGCGCGTAATAGTCCCAGAAAAATGCATGATCGGCTCAGTCAGCCCTAGACGCTCAATCAGACGAGCAGTCAACAAGTAATCAAAATATGAGCTATGACCTACAAAAAAGAATTTGGGCCCTCGGAATGAGGCGATTTTGCCTATAATTGCCGGTGACGGCGGATGAGAGATGTCCTTAAAAAAATTATCTCCCATAAATTGCAGCATAGCCCGCACTTGCCGAAACGAATTAGGGTCAAAAACCACATTAAATTCCGAAAGAGCTCTTTTCAGCTCACTTCTGTCGCTCCTCGGCTCGTACTCCTCGGCTAATTCAGCGCACGTTACCGACTTCTCTGGAATCCAGTGGCAAAGCGAGATTTCCGAAAGAGACTCCTTGAATTCCCTGAATTTATCGTAAGATTCAAAAAATTCTTTCATGCGCCGCATAGGCATTCAGATTGACCTCGCAAACGGCCCGACAGACGATAAAGTCAAGATCAATTTACTATTCCCGTACCCGGTCTTTCGGGCTCGCCTACAGGACCTCGTGGTACAGGTCGCGGGCCTGGAGCGGGTTGCGGGTGTTGGGGTTGTTGGAATTGTTGGGGTTGTTGGGGCAGAGGCGTCGGTTGAAACTGCATTCCAGGTTCCCGGCGTTCCAAACTCGGTCTCATCTCGCGAGCGGGGGGCGCGGGCGCGGGACGAGGCTGAGGTGCTCCTGTTCCCGGCGTAGGAGCAGGACCCATTGCAGGACCGGGTTGAGATGTGGGCGAAGTTCCTTCCGAGACGAACTTTACGGAAACGAGAACATCATTAAACAGCGGTTGAAGTTTTTCCATTACCGAGGACGGCGCCAAGCATGAAATTCTGAGGAGCGTTTGTTCATACTTATAATAGACAATAACTATGTCCATCCAAATTTTGAGATTGCTCTCGTATGCTTGAATAAAGAAATAATACGCGCCCGGAACTTCGCTCTTAAACTCACCTTCATCAATGAGTTTCACTTCCTGCTTCTCTTTAGCCCCGGCCCCGGTTGTTTGCTTCTGCAAATCGGCAATTCCGTTTCGGAATTCCTGAAGATATACATTGAGCGGATCCTTGACAGGTTTGTGGGCCGCAACGTGGATCCGGTTCCTAAAATTATCCGTTAGATCGGGCGCCTGAAAAATCACATAATAATTGCCCTTGGGTTTTTCTATCTTTACCCAACTTGCAGGATACTGCATAGTAAATCCATATTCTTCACTCTCGAAGGTTTTGTATTCTTGGGCGCTCAGTGCTAATGGGAATGCAAAAAATAAAATGGTTACTGACACAAACATTGTCAGCTTGAACCACACTTTGAGCAATTTCATGGAACCGTCTCCTTTCACACGGCGCTTCTGCAAGGTAGTCTTTCATGATATCAGCAAAACCCGCAATCGGTCAATCCTTTTCTCCAGTGCTCACCCCACTTGGAATTCTCTTGTCAGCTGGTTGTGGGTACTAAATCAAATGCAAGAATCGATCAAATCACTCTTACAGAAAAATCATTTATAGGTTGACCCGCGCCACCTTATTCCTTGATCGGAAAGCACTGCTATCAGCGCTGAGAATGCGACCCAAGCGCTTATTGCTATTCCTAGAGGGGCCGTAAGTCCGTATAACCAATTTCCGTCTTCCTGGTCTATGAAGAAACTGAACGGGATTATCACCGCTGCCGTCGCCATCGCGGCCAAGAAAAAAAGCACCGTCATGCCCATGGTTGTGGCGCCGTTGAATAATGCGATTCCCGAGAAAACGAACAGCAACGCGGTTATAGTCAATGCAACAAAATTCGTGGTCAGCCGAAGCATTCTAACTTTATTTCGTTCCAGGCCACCGTAATAAGTCCTTTTCCAAAATCCGCACACTTCAGAAATGCCTTTAAAAGGCTTGGTACTAATCACGCCGGCGCCCCGAAGCACCATCAACTTACGTCCATGCGCTTTTACCGCCTTGCTCAAAGCGACATCTTCCGTGACCTCATGCCTGAAGCTCCGCCATGTTCCTATTTCATCATAAACTGACTTGCGCAACATTATGAAACAACCCGAGGCTATACCCCCCGGTTTAGCCCTATCATTGACTTCGGTCATAGGGTAGAAAAAGGAGATGCCGAGTGCTAGATGTGTGTACACCGCGTCTTCAATGAAGCCCCGCCGAGCAAAGGCCGGAAACAAACTCAGCATATCCAAATTCTCTTTTATAAAAAAATTCAAAGATCTCGACAAAGCATCCGGCCTCAGGACGGTGTCTGCATCAGTAAACAGCAGAATTTCTCCCGCAGATTTCGCCGCCCCTTGGAACATGGCATGAGTTTTCCCGGTCCACTCCTTCGGTAAAGCGGTTACGGAGGTGACTTTAACTCTGTGGTCTTCCCGAGCTAACTTTTGCATGATTTCAAGAGTGCCGTCTTGACTTCGATCGTTCACAAGTATGAGTTCGAACCGCTCGTAGTCGGACGCAAGAACAGCTCGGGCCGATCTTTCGATATGATCCTCCTCGTCTTTTGCCGGTATTATGATGGATATGAAAGGTAAGTCCGTGCCGGGATTCTGGCTAATGGGACCGATCATCTTTGGTTCTGTCAGGTAGACCTTGAGAAAGACCAAATCAAGCCGCGTTAATTCCAAAAGAACTATTACAACAAAGACAACGCCTGCCCAGGCAGCCCAATCAATCCACATCGGACTTTATCCTCATCACCCCGCCTGCCTCGACTTTAGGAAGCTCTGAATCCCATGAGTTTATCTTTTTTTGATTTTTTGTCCAGGAGCAAGTTGTTGACAAAAAGAAAAGGGAGGAAATGATGAATAATTTTCTGCGAAAGGAGCTTAAAAAAGTGCGGTTTCCTCGGCATACAAATCAGACGCAATCCGTCGCCACCCCCCCTGATTTGACGGGCTTTATTTACTGGAAACCCTGGTAGATATTCGCGATTTTTCTGAAGTTTTTCTGCTGTCATATAATCTTTGCGAGCCAACTCATTCCAATTTATGGCTTCGTACAACACGGCTCGTGACCGGTAAGCATCCGCATTTTCGGGGTCAAGGCGAATGGTCGCACAAAAATACGCGTGGGCTTGGTTAGTAAGGCCTCGCTTCATGGCTTCATTTCCCTTGGCCAAATAAATGTCCGCACGCTCCGGGTTGGTGTCATAAACAATGGTTTGTTCCGCCGAAAAGTTGCTCTCGCCTCGAGCGTTCCACGCAGTCATGGCAATATAATAGAGGTCCCCTTCCTTGACATCTGAAATAAACGCCGAATTGCTGTCGGAATTCGCCATGCTTCTGTACTGTCCGGTTTCAGTCCCCCAGAAAATGGTGTAGTGTGTTGCCCCCGGCACTTCTTTCCAATGAACTTCCAGACCTTCTTCAGCTACTCGGACCTGAATACTCTCGGGTGAAGCCGGCGGCTTACGAGGCTGGCCGTATCCCCCACCGAACTGCACGAAGCCAGTAACAGATTCGTCGATAGCAGAAAACAAACCAGTAAGTCGCAATTCGTCCTATCAATTAATGAGCCTCATCAATAAACTTGTGTTAGTATAATTTCTCCTACCCAATCCGGCAAGAACTAGCTGTCGAGGATGGAGACAACGGCCTGGGTACCTTTAGTTACAGGCGCCCAAAGAATGTCATTGGGAGTGAAGCAATGTCGCTGCTTTGGGGATTGCTTTCCCGCGGGAACGCGGGATTGCACTCCTCGCAATTGTAGATGACGAATCCACGCCGCTCCTAACTGAGTGGATACCTGACCCGCCAATGCGTATTTGACTTGAGTAATATAGTGTGCTATAAATTTCTTTTGCTGATAGCTCATTAACCTGCCCTTTTATCATAGACTTAAACCCGTTAATGAATGAAGGAGAAAAAAGTGTTAGCCAATATCGTTGATCTCAAGATATTTTTTCCTTACTGCCATTTTGGCTGTGATCTTGTCGGCGGCCCTGCATGATCGGAACGCCGCAGCCCAGGACAAGGTGCTGGCCAAGATCGGCGATCAGACCAGTAACCGAAAAAGACCTCAATGAAATGGTCGCGTCATTCCCTGACAAGTTCTATCGAGACTCCTGAGGGCCAGAGTAAGGCCCTGGATTACCTAATAAATATACACGTAATGGCCGCGGAAGCCCAAAAACAGGGCTTGGACAAGGAACCCGAAGTCCAGAGATTATTGACATATACAACGAAAGAAATTCTTGCTAGGGTGTATCTGGATAAACTGACCAAGAATCTCCCCAATCCGACCGATGCCGACGCAAAAGCATACTACGAGAAAAACAAAGCGCAGTTTGTTATCCCGGAGAGTGTCCTTTTACGTCACATTCTGGTTAAAACCGAAAAAGAAGCCAAAGAAGTGATCGACCGCCTCAAAAAAGGTGAGAAATTCCCGCGATATGGCAGCTCAGATCTCAATATGTCCCAGCAGAGCCAAAGGCGGAAGTCTGGATTGGATGCCCAAAGGAACTCTGGTGAAGGAAATAGAGGATGAAGCTTTCGCTATGAAAAATGGCCAGATGACAGGACCCATAAAGAGCCGATTCGGGTACCACGTGCTCCTTCTGGAAGACAAGAGGCCGCCTCAGGAAACATCCTTCGACCAGGTGAAAGATTCAATAATCGAGCGACTAAAGTTCGAAGCTCAACAAGAACAATATGAAAAAATTGCTGGTGATCTCAGAAAAAAAATGAATGTTCAAGTCGCCCAGCCGGCAGCCGAAAAAGCCACTGTCGTGCCCGCTATCCCTACCGGACCCACCGCCGGCCCGAAAAATTGACATGTTGACAGGGGGAAAACTCAGTTGCAAAAGGGTTTTCCCCAATCCCATTCAGAAAACTCTATTCTGTTACACCGCGAATCAGTAAGAGTGATACTCGTACACGCATAGGACAGATAGGTGCGTTCCGGGTTAACACATGAAATTTAGTTTTTTTGGGAGCCAAAGAGAAACTTTCTTACATGAAAGGGTTCCCACGGAAGCTTTTCTATTCTTCCAGCGGAATGAACATTGCTTCGGCTTCTTCAGTGACTTCACTCATATCGCCGACCTGCTCGTGTATTCTATCCAGTGCTTCTTCTGCCGCACGAGTCTTGAGGTCTTCGTCACGGATCATCACGGAAATCAGTTCATTGAAATATTCCGCGTCTATCAGGTGTATCTTGGTCAGGACATCCAATGTTTCCTCGTCACTAACTTGTAGGTCATCCGGCTTAAGTTCACAGCGATCCAACTTGACCATGAAATCCGCAGGAAACGAAGCGCCAGTCTCCTCCTCGGGGTGTTCAATTCTTGCCGTAGTCGGCCGAATGATTTTGTCCTGGAAAGCTGAAGCGACGACTTTGAGATCGATACTCTTAAGAATTTTTCCGAAAGTCTCGTCCTCTTCTTCCAGAAAGCTCACCAGCCAATGGTACGCGGTTTGTGGATCGGTAACCCCCTTGGCCGAAAATAACTCTTGGTCCAGGTCCAGCATCGACTGCAAACGGTCAGGTTCCACCAGGCTAAGCACTCCAATATGAGTGGAACTTTGCGATTTCAAAATGCGAAACAGTGGCCGATCGCTTAAACCTTCCAGGATTTCACGTCCTTCGGTATCATCAACAAGAAAAACGAGATCCTGGGCTCCTTTAGGATCCCGAGTCGCCTGCCGGCTAACGAGTGATATCTGCTCCTCGCGTGAAAGAGCCTGCATCAGCTGTGATGCCTCGTGGCGGTCAATTTTAATCAAATCGATCACTCGTTTTCCGGTGTCCGATATGGGAACCAGCTGAGTATCTTCCATTATTTTCTATTTCTCCTCAGTTGAAATCCAATAGGGATCTTCAATGGCGCGTACAGTTTCCAGCAGAGTGTCGTCTCCGCCAAAATCCTCAGCGGTCCAAGAATCGTCAGGAGTAGCATATGACTCCTCAAAATTCAGTACCGACCCTTTTACGCTCCCTTAGTATTGTCATTAGCTCCAGCGCCCTCACGAGATTTCTCTGCCGATCCGGCTCTTCGGAGTCGCGGTAAGCAAAAATCACCTGGCGCAAAGTCTCGGCATTCTTCTTGTCGAGCTGAATTCCATGAAATGCGAGCACAGTCTTTAGCTCGGGTTCAGAATCATCGCTCATGGACGTCAGGAGCGTGTCCATTAATTCTTGGGACAGGCGCAGGAAATGTGTAAGGCTAAATGCAAGCGTCACCGGGTCAATTTCGAGAGGGTTTCTACTGACTATTTCCAGGTACTGTAATTCCTGTCCTGAATTTTCGGCGTATAACTCCTCAAAGTTCTGAAAATCGTGGCTCAATTCAGGACCGATTACAATTTCTTCATCAAGCGGCATGACATACTCCTACAAAGCGATCGATCTTACCGCGGCGCTGAATGAGATTCAAGGTTAGGCCGCGCAGCGGTTTCATGTTCCTCTACATAATAATTTATTGCCGATTCGCTTGATGCGCATGGGTATTGCGATTTAAAACTTATTTAGTCTTAAAATAGACAACATGGATGTCAGTTCGCGGCAGCGGCACAGATAAGCTGACACTGAAAATATTATTAATCCGCCAATGATGCACACCGACAGCACGACAGTATTCAATAATGTGAATCCGTTCTTCCATTCGCCGAAGCTCTGACCGTAATAAATAATTACTCCCATTGGTAAAGAGGCGAGGCAGATCTTTGCGATAGAAAAAAGGAATTCACTCATTGGAAATTTTGGTGTCCCTGGCGGACTGCCGCCGGAATCATCTCCCGGTCCATCGAGTCGTCTTATTAAGATGAAGAATAGTATTGCAAAATTCAGTGCTGCTGAGATGGAGGTTGCCAGCGCAATCCCACCATGGGCCATGGGACCCATCAATATCAATCCCACCAGCCAGGTTTACGACTACGGCGATAATGGAAACCCATAGAGGTGTCTTGGTATCTTTCAAAGAAAAGAAAGCCTGGGTTACAACCTTGAGTCCTGAAAACGCCCACAGACCCACCGTGTAACAGATCAACGCATAGGCGGTCTGTTGCGTATCCCAGTAGGTGAATTTGCCCCGTTGAAAAAGCATTGTGACGATAGGTTCACTCAGCACGATTAGGGCCACGGACGCCGGAATAGTAAAAAAAGCAATGATTCTGAGCGAAAAAGAAACGGAACGTGTGAGGCCAGGCATGTCCCCGTTGGTCGCCTGACGAGACATGGAAGGGAGCACCGCTGTTCCCAGCGCTATGGCAAACACTCCGAGAGGAAGTTCCACCAGACGGTCCGCATAGTAAAGCCAAGAAACCGATCCGGTTGGAAGCATCGAGGCAAGAATAGTGCCAATCAAGACATTTATCTGGTATACCGCTCCTCCGAGAGCGGCAGGAACAAATAGTATTCCTATTTTTTTCAACGCCGGTTGACGAAAATCAAAATTGGGTCTCAGCTTAATTCCTTTAGCCCAGAGAAACGGAAGTTGAAGAGCAAGTTGCAGAATTCCCGCGGCCACAACACCCCAGGCAAGGGCATAGAAAGGGGCAACGCCAAAATATCTGGTAAGCACTACTATGCCCAAGATCATGGAAATATTAAGCAAAATAGGAGCCGCAGCAGGAGCGGCGAAATGATCCATAGAATTCAGGACACCGGAAGCCAACGCAACCAATGAAATGAAAAATATATAACAAAACATAATCCTGTTAAGTTCAACCGTGAGAGCGAATTTGACTGCTTCATCATAAAATCCGGGCGCAGTGACTCGTACGATCAGTGGACTTAGCACGATTCCCAGTAACGTAATAAACGCCAGAATCATGCTCGTGAACGTGAACGAGGTCCTGGCGAGTTTTTCCGCTTCCGGTCGACCTTCTGTCTGAAGAGTCTCCACGTAAGTTGGAATAAAAGCCGCGGACAGAGCTCCTTCTGCAAAGAGTCTTCTCAGAAGATTCGGGATTCGGAAGGCTACGAAGAAAGCATCCGCGCCGACACCCGCTCCCAGGAAAAGTGCAATAACCATGTCTCTGACGAAACCGAGCACGCGGCTGGCGGTGGTCCACATCCCGACAACACCTGCGGCCCGAGCCATTTTCTTTTGTTCGGATATCGGTTCCTGCTGATGCGGAGGTAAAAAGGGTTGACTTGGACTGCCGTTCTCAGACATAATAAAAAATTCCGTCAGAGCTCATTTCACCCGGTGCGATGAGTTTATGCGTTGATATCAGATAAAATTTCCGGAGTCATCCGTTATTTGTGACCAGGAGTTCTCTAATGGCAAATCACCAATCCGCAATTAAGCGAATGCACCAGAATGAACGAAGGCGCATCCAGAATATGTCCTATAAATCCAGCATCAGAACAGCGGTAAAAAAATTCCTGCGGGCGGCTGGGGAAAAATCCTCCGATGCTCAGCAGTTGCTACGAACCGCTATATCACTTTTGGACAAAGGGGTGTCAAAAGGGATAGTTCATCGGAATACGGCTTCCAGGAAGATAGCTGGGCTATCGAAAAAGCTCCAGGCGAGTTGACCAAATCCAGCTCTATTATCAGAAGCTTTCCGGAAACGACAAGAGCTTGCCCTGAGAAAACTCCTTCTCAATACCCGGTCTTATCGCTCTTACTCAGTTCGGATCACCAGATAATATCCAGCCTACCCAATTGGGGGGCTTCCCCGCAAAAGACGCACTTAACGCGCTCGACATGTCACGTGTATAGCCCGCCAAAGCCTGCCCTGGCGAAACCTTTTCAGAAATTTTCTTGAGAGTGGTCAGCAGGAAGTGCTCGTCGGCTCCCCAGTCCGGATCCGAGTAATTCAGCAAATACATGCGACTCCCTGAATAAAATATCCCGCTGCTAAGTAAGACTGGCCCTTCCCCGCTGATCGAATCCGCATCTTTGATGTCAAACCAGGCAACCGGAAGAATCATCAACTGACAAGTCAGGGGGGTCGAGAAAAGTGTCCGCGCGTCGAAAGCACGATGGCCGTTCTTGTTCGGAGAAAAGAAAAAAGTCGGTTGCCGGTCAGCGCTCAATCTGTCATTAACCGCGAGTGGTACGGCAAGAATAGTTATCCTGTCGCTCATTTCCTTAGGGCTAATCAATCGATCAAAAGTGGCTGCCGGTCCTATCAGAATGCTGGGTTTCTTGAACAGCTTCTGAATATTCGCCACAATCTCTGAAGGCCGCGGATAAACCGGATTCTTGAGGATGACGCGCTCTACCGCTTCTTCATCAGATGCTTTCGCTGAAACCTTCTTACGAGCGGGCGACTCGGCTGAAGCTTCGCGACTTTCTTCAGTCGATATCCATGGGATTGATTCAAATAACAGAAGATCACTTTCAAACACCAATTGATTGGCGCTTCGCTGCGGAGACCTGAGGAAATTCAGCATGTCCACCGAAGGAATGGAGGCAATCAGCCGACCAAGACCGAAAGGCCTATCGTCTGGGTCCAGCATGATCGAAAAAGGCAAATACCATAAAGACCTGTCGGGAATTACGAAAACAGTGTTCTTGTCTTCCGGCAGTGGGGGGAGCTTTCCTATCAAGTGTCTATAGATACGTCGTGCCGGCTCTTTCCATGCATGTCCCATAAATGTGGATCGACCTTCTTGAGTGAACTCCCGCAACATCTCCTGTAGATTCAGCACCTCTCTGTCCACGTCCGCCCTATTCGCGGCGATTTGATAGTAAACCGCTGTTTCGAAGGTTATTACCCCGATCACTATCCGGTCAGTCAAAAGATTGAAATCCAAAATCAGTTCATTCTTTGCAAGGAGATTCCGAGAAACCTTAGAAAGACCAAGAAACGATCCCCTGCGGAAGAGAGTGTATCTCGGGGAACTCTTTTCAAGAGATTTCCGAACATCGAAAAGCGAGTCTTGGGTCTTTTCGAGCTCCTGTCGAATATCGGCTGAGGGAATTTCAGCCCTGAGTTCCATCAGCCTATTCTGAAGCTGGCGTTCATCCTTTAATAGATTTTTTGAAACGTCGAAGAATTCGACCGGTCCTGCTTTCTTCAATGTAAGATTTCTCCTGCAGACTCGGCGCCGCTCCAAAAGCTGAAAAATCTCGCCGGCCGACTCCGCTGGAGGAGCAGCGTTCAAAGGCCCCAGGATCTTTGTAACGACCTCTTCAAAAATCGGGAATCGCGCTTCCATCTGTTCCAACAGGGAATGAGCAGGCGGGATCTCGTCCAGCATAAATTCGTAATCATCAATGACCTTACGATAGGCTGCCATGGCAGCCTCAGGTTTCCCGGAAAGATAGATTCGACGAGCCTCCTTGATTTCTTTATCGATTTTGGTTAAGACAACTTCTTGATCCGCTTTGCGAGAGGCTTGTTTCTTCTTCTTTTTCTTTGAAAAGCCACTGGTACTTTTTCGCGGGCTCCTTCCCACGTCTGCTCGATCCTTGATCCGGCGAAGGATTCGACAGTTCCGGTTCAATAGGCTGACCTTCGTCTGAGTCCGCGGCCAAAGCGTGTCCCTGAAAACAGAGCAAAAACATAAGGAAGATTATTCGCATAACAGGTCGGTAACCCATAGAACCAAACCTTTATTTATCGCTCTTTTCTTGCCGATCTGCATGGACCCACCATGTGCCATTCTTCTCTTTGAACCACCACGCAGCAAAATCAGTGTTCAAAATAGTTCGGGCCAGACGTTTCCCGTCATCGGTACGCAATCTCTTGATCGCGGAGGTAATCCAGTCCGCCGCGTAGCGATTACCGAGGTCACCGAGTTCCTTGAGTTGCAGTATCATTTCAAGTTGGTCTGCGTCGTGCGCCATGTTTGCCTCCGGAGTTCCTGCCGTATTGAACTCCTCCGCCAGATCTCGTATTTCATTCCCGAAAGGCAGTTGGGCTGTCATATCCGAAACTGCCGCATCCTCGTCTGCCTTCACATACCTCTTATTGACGTAATTGAGATCCCCGGTTCGCGCTTCCACCAGGTCGTGGAACAAGCACATCAACACAATCTTCTCCGGTGCGAATTTACCTGACATCTTTGCCAATACGTATCCTATAACGGCCACCCTCAAGCTGTGTTCCGCCACCGTCTCGCTACCCGTCCCCAGAAATTGAAATCCGGATCGAGGAGTCCGTTTCAGCATTCCAACTTCGAACAAAAAGTCTGCAATCGCCGTTAATTCCACTTCTGACCTCATCGAGCTTTCAAGATTCTGGGTTGATTATCATGGTTCTTATTATGTATCAAGGGCTTTGCCCGGTACCGGACTGCTATCCAGGAATGCGCGGGAAGCGCGCTTTCTGCGAGGCGGAATTTTGGGAACCCGCTTTCTAGCTTTTCCGGCGTCCGGGCGAGAGTGGAACGACGAAGGTCCCGTAGGATGCGGTGACCCCGCGTTTCGCTGAGGAACCGCATCAATCGAGGTTTTCTCGACCGATGCGGTTCACTTCGTTCACCACATCCTACCCTTTTGCGAAAGTGGAACGGGGAAGCCTCTCCCAGGCAGGAGGATTGATTCGCTTCGCTCTCACAACATGAATAATTGGAATCGCTTTTCACTTTTACGACCACTTTTATTCTATAATTGCCGTTACAAATCTTACCGCCGGTCTCATGGCTGCCTCGGCGATCATGGTTGTCTTGGCGATGTCGCGGAAAATGCAGGAGAAAATTACAATCAAATGTGACCTGTGCGGGAGCGAACAACATCGTCTCCTCTTTGTGAAAGAAGGTTTTCGACACGTCCGTTGCGCGGACTGTGGAATGGTTTTTGTCAATCCTAGGCTGGCGGAGCATCTGAATATTCAGACAATATCAGGCACAGGGTGCATGGGGGACGATAGTGTCAGCACTTCTCAGCAGAAACGTTTCCAAAAAGAGCTTTCAAGTATGGAGCCTTTCCGTCGACTGAATAGGATGATTGAAATCGGCCCCGGCCGCGGTTGGTTTTTGCTCGAGGCATCCCGAGTTGGGTGGGATACTCTAGCTGTTGAGATAAATGCTCAAGCAGTTAACTTCCTTAAAGAACATGGCATCAAACAAATTATTGTTCAGGCCGCGGAAGACTGTGGATCGAAAGGGGATTCCGTTGATGTTGTCAGAATGTGGGATGTCATCGAGCATCTTTGTTCGCCAAGAAAGGCATTGGCCAATGCTTACAGAATGTTGCGGCCGGGCGGACTGTTAAAGTTGGCCACTACCAACTTTGCATCATTGTCTCGCTGGCTCAATGGACCTGAATGGGTCTATCTTAACGGGAGCGATCATATCTTTCTTTTCGAACCGCGGACCATAGCCCGCCTTCTAGAGGATGTCGGATTCAGGGAAGTCGAATTACGTACCAGATCTTTCAATATGAGGAGAAAACTCTACCATCCTGAAAATGAATTACCAGTGAGATTTCCATCGCTTATCCCGTTCAGGAAACTGATCGATTTGACTGTGGGGCTGACCGAATACGGCCACCAGATGATTGTGACCGCGGTTAAACCTCATTGAAGGCGAGTCCGAGCATAAGTGAATAGTTGCTTTCAATTCGCGTAAGTTGTGGAATTGTGAGTGATGTGGTGCTATTATTTAGGTTTTCGTCGGCCGGAACGAGCCGCTTTCTTTGAAGTATATTTTTTGATATAGTTACCGGAAGTTGATTACATAATCTAAAGTGATTTCATGATGACCGACTCAGTTGAATTAGGAAATATTGACCCCTCTCAAGCCGCTGAAATCCTGGTGGCCGCGCTGCCCTATATCAGGCGGTTTCGTGACAAGCGGATCGTAATCAAGTACGGCGGCAGCGCCATGACAGACCCCCGTCTGAAAAGAGATTTCGCCGTGGATATTGCACTGCTGAGCTTTATTGGAATGAAGCCCGTGATAGTGCATGGGGGGGGACCGCAAATCGGGGAATTGCTCAAGAAGATCGGCAAAGAGACACGTTTTGTGAAAGGGCTTCGAGTCACTGACGAAGAGACTATGGACGTCGTTGAAATGGTGCTGGTGGCAAAAGTCAATAAAGACGTGGTTGCAATGATCAATCAGCACGGCGGCAAAGCTGTTGGGATTTCGGGAAGGGATGGTGGGCTAATAAAGGCCAAGAAGGCCCCTCCGGCCAGAGTCGCGGGTATTGACGAGGACCTGGGACTTGTGGGAGAAGTGGATTCCATTGACCCTGATTTGATCGCCTCTTTGGAAGCAAAGGGCTTCATACCCGTCATCGCTCCGGTCGGCGCCGGACCGGACGGCAAACCTTACAATATCAACGCAGACACCGCGGCCGGGGCGTTATCAGCTTCACTGAAAGCTGAAAAATTCATTTTGTTGACGGATGTCCCCGGTGTGTTGGATGAAAACCAACAGTTGGTGTCGAGCCTACCGGAAGACCAGGCGGATGAGCTGACACGGACCGGAACTGTTTCGGGTGGCATGATACCCAAGATTCGCTGCTGTCTTACTGCCCTCAGGGGTGGTGTTCCCAAAGCCCACATTATAGACGGCCGCGTGCAACATGCTCTATTGCTTGAACTGCTGACGGATCAGGGGATAGGTACTGAAATTGTTAGGGAAGGCGCTCCTGTGTCGTGACCGAATGAGCGCAATCTGATTGAGGATAGAAATGACTGTGACCGACGATTTTATAGCAAATTGCAACCGTTATGTGTTCAATACTTACACACGGACCCCAATAATGCTGGTGGAAGGAAAAGGCTGCCGGGTTCGCGACAGCTCTGGCCGAGAATACTTGGACTTTATTGCAGGGCTCGCCGCGTGCACTCTTGGACACGGCCATGCCGGTCTCGCTGACGCGATTTGCGAACAGGCCCGGAAACTCATTCATGTCTCTAACCTGTTCCACATAGAGCCCCAGATTGAACTCGCCCGGGTACTGGTGGAGAATTCGTTCGCGGACAAGGCTTTCTTCTGCAACTCGGGCGCTGAAGCTAACGAGGGAGCCATCAAGTTAGCTCGAAAGTACTTCCACGATAGAGGCGAGCACGAGCGGTTCCACATTATTACTATGGAAGGATCTTTCCACGGCAGGACTCTCGCTACGCTAGCAGCCACGGGGCAAACCAAGTATCGCCAGGGATTCGAGCCCGAAGTTCAGGGATTCTCCCACGTGCCTTTCGGGGACATTAAAGCCCTGGAGACCGCTGTATCTACGCACACGGCTGCCATTCTTATCGAGCCGATTCAGGGTGAAGGTGGAGTTCGGGTGCCTCCCTCGGATTTTCTTCGAAATGTAAGATCTCTATGTGATAGCCGAGGGTGCTTATTGATTCTCGATGAGGTTCAGACCGGAATAGGACGTACCGGAAAACTGTTTGCGTATGAATATTCCGAAATAACCCCCGATATTGTTACATTGGCCAAAGGCATTGCCGGCGGGGTCCCCATGGGGGCAATTCTGGCAACCGATAGAGTGGCCGGGTCATTCGGTCCCGGGACACATGCTGCGACCTTCGGGGGTAATCCCTTGGCCGGCGCGGCGGCACTTGCGGTGTTAAAAATAGTGCTGTCCGATGGATTTCTTTCAGACGTGGCCCGAAAGGGCGCGCATTTAAGAAAGCGTCTGGAAAAATTGGCAGAGCGGCACAGTTTAATTCGGGATGTTCGCGGAATCGGGCTGATGCAAGCAATCGACCTTGCCATGCCGGGCGCGAATTTATCTCGGGATCTTCGTGAGGAAGGCGTTCTCGTCAATTGCACCGCGGATACTGTTCTGAGATTTCTTCCTCCACTCGTAGTATCCAATGAGGAGATTGATGAAATGACCGAACGACTGGATTATGTACTGAGCAAGGTAGCAGGTGGGTGAGAATGGGAAAGACCAGGCATTTTCTCGCCCTATCGGATTTGTCTCGGGACGAGATCCTGTCTTTGATCCGTCGTGCGGATCAGATGAAGCGCGGCTTACAGGGATCCGGTCCCGTTAAGCCCTTGGCGGGCCGGTCTGTGGGAATGATATTTGAAAAACCATCAACAAGGACCCGAGTTTCTTTTCAGGTCGGTATTTCCCAACTGGGCGGCAATGCCGTTTACTTGAACTGGGGCGATATCCAAATCCGTCGCGGCGAACCAATACGCGACACTGCCCGAGGTACTTTCGAGGTATTTGGACGCGATCGTCATTCGGACCTTCGGCCATGAAATTCTGGAAGAATTCGCTACAATGGTCCTCTGTTCCGGTGATCAACGGTCTGTCCGACTTGCATCATCCATGTCAGGTGCTTGGTGACCTATTCACGTTGGATGAGATCGGCATGGACATCAGCAAAATGAATGCAGCATGGGTGGGAGACGGGAATAATATGGCGAATTCGTGGATCGAAGCCGCTTCTATAATGGGTTTCAACCTGACGCTTGCCTGTCCGGAAGGATACGAACCTGCACTAGGATTACGCTTGCAGAAGGCCTGTGAAAGTCGTCAGGGATCCGGTGGAAGCAGTCACCAATGCAGACGTCGTATCCACCGATGTTTGGGCGTCTATGGGCCAGGAAGCGGAAGCGGAAGCCAGACGGAAGGCTTTTCAAGGGTATCAGGTGAACTCTGAGCTTCTTACATTGGCTCATGATCCGGTTTATATTCTTCACTGCCTCCCTGCGCATCGCGGCGAGGAAATCACCGATGAGGTGATCGAATCTCCGCATTCGCTGGTATGGGAACAGGCCGAGAACAGGCTTCATATCCAGAAGGCCATTTTGGAAATGTTGCTGAAAGAGTGACAAGCGGACGAGAGCGATTTTATGTGACATTACACATTTCGGATTGAGCGGAGGCTTTGTAAAAGGTGTCAAAGGTAAACAAGATAGTCCTAGCTTACTCAGGGGGTCTCGATACATCAGTAATACTCTGCTTGGCTTCTGGAGAAATTCCAATGCCCGGTCATCGCATTCGCTGCGGACTTAGGGCAAGGGGAAGAACTGGAATCCATTAGAGGAAAAGCTGAAGCTGCTCGCGCGGAATCAGTTCATATAATGGATCTGAGAGAGGAGTTCGTCCGGGATTATGTGTTTCCGATGTTTCGAGCAAATGCCGTGTACGAAGGCAGCTACATGCTGGGAACCTCCATCGCCAGGCCGTGCATAGCCAAGGCGCAAATGGAACTTGCCGCTCGCGAGAACGCCAATGCTGTCAGTCATGGCTCTACTGGGAAAGGAAACGATCAGGTTCGATTCGAGTTAACTTACCTTTCCATTGATCCTGATATAATCGTGATCGCTCCGTGGAGGATATGGGATATGCGATCTCGGTCGGATCTCATATCTTACGCGAAAAAACATAATATTCCGGTCACTACCACTGCGGAAAAACCGTACAGCATGGATAGAAACCTGCTTCATCTTAGTTTTGAGGGCGGGATTTTGGAAGACCCGTGGGCCGAACCACCAGCAGAAATGTTCGTGCTGACCACAGATCCTTTGAAGGCTCCGGATAAGCCGGAAGAATTGATTATCACATTCAAAGAGGGTGATCCTGTGGCGGTAAATGGGCGAGAGCTTTCGCCCGCGGATTTGCTGGCAAATCTTAATTTTATTGCAGGACGACACGGTGTCGGACGAGTTGACATGGTCGAGAACCGGTATGTGGGAATGAAAAGTCGGGGTGTATACGAAACGCCGGGCGGAACTGTAATTTACGCGGCTAGACGCTCTTTGGAGTCAATCACTCTTGACCGGGAAGTTATGCACATTAAAGATGAATGGATTCCTCGTTATGCGTCGCTGGTTTACAACGGATACTGGTTTTCGCCCGAGAGAAACATGCTACAAGCCGCGATTGACGAAGCTGCGCGAGCAGTTTCAGGTGATGTCCGATTGAAGCTCTTCAAAGGCAGCATCACCGTAACCGGACGTAGATCGGACAAATCATTGTATGATAACCGCTTTGCCACATTCGAGCAGGACGAGGTCTATTCCCAGGCTGACGCAGAAGGCTTCATCAGGCTGAATGCTCTTCGGTTGAGAATTCGAGCACTCATGGAAAACCGAAAGAGTTGATCAAGATAGTGAAGGCTAAGAGTATTTCAAGAGGTATTAGTGGCGAAAAAAGGTAATAAAACCAGCCAGCCTCGTGAGGCTTCCGGTATTCGAAAAGGTCGCTTTAAGAGTGGAATGGATCCTGAGTTCGCCAGTTTTAATGCCTCTATTTCTTTCGATAAACGGCTTTACAAAGAAGATATTCAGGGGACGATAGCTCATGTCACGATGTTGGCAGCACAGGGCATAATTGATCCAAATGAGGGCCGAATAATTCAAGATGGTTTGACGCAGGTCTTGGGCGATATCGAAAAAGGTCGGTTAGAATTCAGAGACGACCTCGAAGACATACACATCAACATCGAGGAGGCCCTCAGGGCTAAGATTGGCGATATTGCGGGGAAAGCACACACGGCCAGGAGCCGGAACGATCAGGTGGCGCTTGATTTGCGCATGTACATTAGGAATCAGTCCCGTCTTATAATGAGAGATTTGATGGCCGTGGCCGGGAGGCTAATTGCTAAAAGCGAAAATTCACTCGATTTGATCATGCCGGGTTACACTCATTTACAACGAGCGCAACCTGTCCGGTTAGCTCATCATTTAATGGCGTATTTTCAAATGTTTCGCCGAGATTGGGAACGTTTCAGGGACGCGACGGTTCGTATGGATGAAATGCCCCTGGGAAGCGCTGCATTGGCCGGGACCACGTTTCCCATTGATCGGAATATGGTGGCCAGAATTGCTGGATTTTTCGAGAGTGACATCAAATTCTATGGACTCTGTTGCGGATCGGGACTTTGCAGCGGAATTCCTGTTCAATTCGTGTATGGTGATGATGCATTTATCAAGACTGGCAGAGGAATTGATCTTATGGTCATCTTCGGAATTCGGATTTTGTTCCCTTCCTGATGCCTTTTGCTCCGGGTCCAGCATAATGCCGCAGAAGAAGAATCCTGACGCGTGCGAGCTGATTCGGGCAAAGACGGGACGTGTCTACGGCGATCTGATAGCATTGTTAACTGTTCTTAAAGCATTGCCTCTTGCGTACAACAAGGACTTGCAGGAAGACAAGGAACCCGTTTTCGATGCAACCGACACGGTACACGGGTCTTTAACGATTATGTCGGGATTGATTGCCGGACTTGAATTTGATCGTGACCGGATGCTGAATGCGGCTTCCGATCCGCAAATAGCTGCAACGGACCTGGCAGATCGGCTGGTTCAGGAGGGCATTCCATTCCGGGAGGCCCATGCCCGTGTGGGGGCCATGATCCGTTCTCAGACCGGATCGACGAAAATCCGTTTTGGTTCTGTACCTTCACCGGAGGAAATGGTCGAAGCTCGAAGACATCGCGGGGGCACCGGACGCGCCGGAGTGATAGCTCAAATCCGGGAGGCGAAGGCTTTCTTAAAGAAAAATGCCGAGAAAAGAACCCCAGAAACATCGCACAGCGGGTAAAAGCACCGAGTGGAGAAATTTTGCCAAATGCATTTGGGTTCTTATGGTATTTTGTCTGCTTTTCGGCTGCGGATACAAAACCAGGCCGCGGCCGATTACGGCCACGGTTCCTGGAGAGATAGGGCTTCCGGACGCACATGCCTATCCTGACAAAATAGTTTTGAAGTGGAATGTTCCGGCTGCAAATGCCGATGGTTCACCTGCCACAGATATCTCCGGTTTCAAGGTGTGGCGGTTGGCGCAAAAAGTAGGGGACGAATGCGAGAACTGCGAAGACAAAAAGATCTTGTATGCAAATGTTGACTTCCAGAATCCCAGCAACGCAATCATCGAACAAGGAAAGGTCACATACACCGATCCGGCTGTGACATCCGGCAACATCTACAACTATTCAGTTTCGGTGTATAATTTCAGGGGAAAAGAAGGACAGCGGAGCGAGGATGTTTCGGTAGTAATGGAAGAGCCTCCCCCCCCTCCTGAAAACGTTGCCGCGGATTTTGACTCTCAGGGAGCCGTCCTCTTATGGGACAGCCCGCCCAGACTGTCAGGTATCAAGAATTACCGTATCTATCGCTCTGAGATTGATTCAGACAAAGACATGAAACCTATCGGCAGCACCAAATGGGCAGAAAAGAATTTTATCGACAAGGATGTGGAAAAGGAAAAAACATATTATTATCAGATAAGATCGGTCAAAGTTACCCGCGGAGTTCCTATCGAGTCCGCTCCTTCTGAAACCGTAAGCATCAAGGTTCCTAGCGTCCGGTGGCAGTCTCCGGAAAATGTGGGCTGCACGGTCGAGAGAGTAGGCATTCGCGTGAATTGGAAAATTGTGAAAATCGAAGGGCACGATACCCGTTATAATGTTTATCGGTCAGAGGCCGGTGGAGCAATCGCCAAGATCAATCCGGACCCGCTTCGAAATCCACCGTTTTTAGACAGCACGGTCCGTAAGGGGACAACTTATAGATACGCAGTCACGGCCTTTCCTAAGGATAAACCGGACGAAGAATCAAGTCGATCAGGATCTCTGGCGGCGTGTACATTCCATTAATCGAGCGAAGGCCAATGCATTTTTTTCATTATCAGGATGATGCGCTTTATTGCGAAAATGTTCCTGTTCAACGTATTTGCGATGAAGTTGGAACACCTATTTTCATCTATAGCCGTGCCACTCTTGAACGCCATTTCAAGATTTTCCACGAACCCTTTTCGAATGTCGATCATTTAATCTGTTATTCAATGAAAGCGTGTTCGAATCTAACTATCTTAAGAATATTCGGCAATTTCGGAGCAGGAATGGATATTGTTTCAGGTGGAGAACTGCATAGGGCGCTGCAGGCCGGGATTGATCCGTCCCTTGTTGTTTATTCCGGTGTTGGAAAGAAATATTCTGAGATGGATGAAGCGCTCGCTGCAGATATATTGCTGTTTAATGTGGAATCCGAAGAAGAATTGGAGCTGCTGGACCAAAGAGCGCGACTAATGGGCAAAAAGGCCCGCATAGCTTTGAGGGTCAATCCGGATGTGGATCCGCGTACGCATCCATATATAGCCACGGGTTTAAGGAAAAGTAAATTCGGTGTTGAGGTGGAGCGTTCTCAAGCACTCTATCAGCGGGCCAGACAAATGAAAGGGATTGAGCCTGTGGGTGTTGATTGCCATATAGGAAGTCAATTGACCGAGTTGTCACCCTTTTTGGATGCGATGGGGCGCCTCAAGAAACTGATACGCAATCTTGCTCTGGATGGTATTAATATCCGCTACTTGGATATTGGAGGTGGATTGGGGATTCCATACGATGATGAGAGACCTCCGGTCCCGGCCGATTATGGAGCGGCAATTGTCGAACAAGTCTCGGACATGAATGTCAAAATTATACTTGAACCGGGTCGAGTTCTTGTGGGCAACGCGGGCATCATGGTTACCAGAGTTCTCTATAGAAAGCAGGGACCGGAAAAACATTTCGTCATAGTAGACGCAGGCATGAATGACCTGATTCGACCAAGTTTATACAAAGCACACCATTCGGTATGGAAGATCAAACGTTCTGGTGCGGCAAAAGCAGCTTCACAAAAAGTATTGGCTGATCTGGTTGGCCCTATATGTGAATCGGGTGATTTTCTTGCTCAAGAAAGATATATGGAACCTGTAGAGCCTGGTGAGCTACTCGCGATGATGAGCGCAGGCGCTTATGGGTTTGTCATGTCGTCAAACTACAATTCCCGCCCTCGTGCGGCGGAAGTTTTTGTTGATGGGGATAATTATTTCGTGATTCGCGATCGTGAGACATATGATGATCTGGTCAGACACGAGCGGATCCCGCAGAGTCTCACATCAAATTGAAGGAGCAAATTATGTTTTCAGGAGCATTTACCGCAATAGTGACCCCGTTCAAGGATGGTAAATTGGATGAGACGGGCTTAAGAGAATTGATCCGTTTCGGTATCGACGGGGGTATCAGCGGATTCGTTCCTTCCGGTACAACCGGCGAATCCCCGACTCTGAGCCACGATGAGCACCGGCGCGTGGTTGAAATCGTGGTCAAGGAAGTCGCCGGCCAGGTGAAGGTCATTGCCGGTACCGGCTCCAACAGCACAAATGAAGCCATTGAATTAACTCGCTTCGCTCAAGGAATTGGTGCCGACGGCGCTCTCTTGGTGTCGCCATACTATAACAAGCCGACTCAGGAAGGGTTATATCAGCACTTCAAATCAGTTGCCGACGCGGTGGATACTCCCATTATCCTTTACAATATCCAGGGACGAACAGGGATTAACATAGAAAACGCTACGATGGAACGATTGTCTCGGATATCCAATATTGTCGGCGTCAAAGAAGCTTCGGGATCGATTCTGCAAATGAGCGAAGTGATACGTCTTTGTGGCACTGAATTTGACGTCCTTTCCGGTGATGACCAGATCACCTTTCCTTTAATGGCTTTGGGAGGAAAAGGAGTTATATCGGTAATTACAAATATAGTGCCCGGTAAAATGGTAGAAATGGTGCGGAACATGCTCGAAGGCAATATCGAAGAAGCAAGATTGATACATTTTGAGATTTATGAGCTTTGCCAGGCGATGTTCATTGAGACAAATCCCATACCCGTAAAAGCAGCGTTGGGGTTCATGGGGAAAATACAACCCGAATATCGACTGCCCTTATGTGCGCTGTCACCGTCCAACGCTGAGAAATTGAAAACCGTACTGGCTAGATATGGGATCATATAATTTGAGGTGATACGAATGAAAATCGCTGTAAGTGGTGCGGCGGGCAGAATGGGGAAACGGATACTGGCGTTGAGTTCCGACCGGCCTGATTTTGAGATTACCGGAGCCTTGGAGGCGCCGAATCATCCGGCACAAGGGAGAGATGCGGGTGAAATTGCCGGAATCGGTAATATAGGTGTTCCGATAAGTTCAGATCGCCAGGAGATTCTGAAACATTGCGACATTATTATTGATTTTTCCGCACCAGCTGTTTCTGTTGAAAACGTGAGGGCCGCGGCTGAATTCGGGAAGGCAATAGTAGTTGGGACCACAGGTTTTTCCGAAGATCAACGAAAAGAGCTGGACGAAACCGGGCCCAAGACCAGATGCCTTATTGCCCCGAACATGAGTTTGGGAGTCAATCTTCTTTTTGCCTTAGTAGAGATGACAGCTCGCTCCCTCGGTCCGAATTACGACGTCGAAATTGTGGAATTGCATCATAAAATGAAGAAGGACGCTCCCAGTGGCACAGCTGATAAACTTGCCCGTGTGATAGCTCAAACCCTGAGCAGAGACCTGAACAGCTCCGCTATTTACGGCAGGCACGGTATGATAGGTGAAAGGAAACCGCAGGAAATAGGTGTCATGGCTTTAAGGGGCGGAGATATAGTGGGGGAGCATACGGTAATGTTCATAACCGAAGGTGAACGTATCGAACTGACCCACCGATTGCACAGCCGAGACGCGTTAGCGAAAGGTGCACTTCAGGCAGCTTCTTGGCTGATTTCTAAACCGAACGGACTCTATGATATGCAGGATGTCCTTGGATTAAAGGGGAAAAAATGAGACTGATACGATTTAGCGTCAACGGCGAGGTCCTCGAGGGTCAAATGATCAACGATACTGTTCGGACCAACGACGCTTCAAAGAGAGAATTTGCTTCCAAAGACGTGAAATTGCTGCCTCCTTGCCTGCCTGAGCAAGGTAGTGGCAGTAGGCCTAAACTATCGAGATCACGCGGAAGAATTGGGGTTGGCCATTCCGGAGGAGCCCATACTCTTCATAAAACCATCCACCAGCGTAATCGGACCAGGTGATATGATTGTCTTACCACCGCAGAGCGTCAGGGTGGACTACGAAGCGGAATTGGCAATCGTCATGTCGAAGGCGGCCAGAAATGTTCCGCGGCAAAAGGCTCAAGAATACATTCTGGGTTTTACCTGCCTCAACGATGTCACAGCTCGAGACCTGCAGAGCAAAGATGGTCAGTGGACCAGATCCAAGAGTTTTGACACTTTCTGCCCTATAGGTCCGTGGATCGATACTGAGATAGACGCGTCAGATCTGAAAATCGAGCTTGTTCTCAATGGAGAGGTTAAACAAAAATCACGAACATCGAATTTAATTTTCAATTGCGCTGTGCTGGTGGAATTCATATCGGCAGTTATGACTCTGCATCCGGGAGACGTAATAGCTACCGGCACTACTTCCGGCATCGGCCCTATGGGACCTGGGGATACAGTCGAGGTTCGGATTGAAGGCATTGGATCTTTAGTGAACCGGACGGCGAAATCCGCTCCATGAGCCCCTTAGCGTATATAGGATTTGGTTCGAATCTAGGGGACCGAAAAATCAAGTTTCACGAGGCTGTGCGCTCCCTTGCAGAACTGCCGAAAACTTGCGTCAAAGCGAAGTCTCGCCTTTACGAGACCGATCCGGTGGGCATCACCGATCATGGCCCGAAATTCTTAAATGCCGTAATATTGATAAATACCGAACTGCTCCCGCGGGAATTAATGGAAGGCATGCGCGTCATCGAGCTGGAGCTGGGAAAATCAATTTCCCATCGGAGCGACAAATCGCGACTTATCGACCTGGATCTGTTGCTTTACGAAAATAAACATGTCCGAGAAGAAGGCTTCGAAATTCCCCACCCGAGGATGCATCAACGCGCATTCGTATTGGTACCACTTGCAGAATTGGATCCGACAATTTTGATTCCCACTCTTGGACGTACAGTTACGGATTTGATTCGAACATTGCCGGAGAAAGAAATCAGCGGAGTGAAGCCTCTCAACGATGGTGATGACCCGGATGAACATCATGTTACTTAGAGTTTTATTAGTAACGATCCTGATCTTTGTCCTATTGAAAGTGATTTTTTCTGTAGTCCATTACGTCCGTTTGTCTCAAAGAAATTCGCAGGACAATGGCGAGGCTCCACAAGTCAATCAATTGGTCAAAGACCCTGTCTGTGGTGTTTATGTTGCTATTTCGGTAGCTGAAAGCCTGCCTACGAAGAAAGGCAATTTGTATTTTTGTTCCGACCGATGTCGTCAAAAATTCTTAGACGGGCAGAAATAATCCGGCCATGGAAATGAAGTCCCCAAAAGCTACAGTATTGATCGCGGATGATTCCGAGATCCTCAATAATATGTTGAAGGATGTCTTTGAACTGAACGGATTTCGGGTCGTGCAGGCTTTGGATGGAGAAGAATGCAAGAATTCCTTTCTTGAGGAAGATCCTGATATTGCATTAATCGATATTCATATGCCTAAAATTGAAGGAATCGAATTGCTTAGTTATTTCAAGCAGGCATCTCCGAGAACAATTGTGATTATCATGACCGGGATAGGAAGTGAAGAAACAGCTCTCACAGCGATGAAATTGGGCGCTGACGAATATCTTAGAAAACCGTTTGACATGGACGAGGTTTTGTCTTTATGCGAAAAGCTTTTGGAAAATAGACAAATCGCAGAAGACAATGTCAGATTGAAGAAGCAAGTTCGTCGTCGCGAGAGATACCTCGCACATTTGACAACTATTATTCACGAGGCCCTCATAGCGGTGGACCCCTTTGGAAAAATCCGATTTGTTAATCGGGCGGCAGCCGAAATGTGGGGTTACTCACGATCTGAATTAAAGGGCAAAGATATTAGTCTTCTGATTCAACCGGAAAAAATAACGCCCATCTATAATGATCTGGTCGAGGACACAATCAAGCTTGGCCGAATCGAAGGTGAGTTTCAATTCGAACGTAGAGATAATGCGGTCTTTCCCGGTTATCTGTCTACTTCAATATTAAACGATAATGGACGACTCAGCGGAATTTTAGCCGTCGTAGCGGATCTGACGCGCGTTTACGAGGCAGAGAAAAGCTTGAAGCAATCCGAGAAATTGGCTTCTCTTGGTAAAGTCGTAGAAGGAGTGGCTCACGAAGTGAGAAACTGTCTCACTTCTCTTGGAGGCTTTTCGCGTAGGTTGCAAAAACTCACCTCCGGAGATTTGACCAGTGCTCATTATATTGCAATTATATTGCAAAATGTGGCTCGTCTCGAAAAGATGGTTCACGACATTGAAGATTACGTGCATTTGTCTAGATTCTATTCGTTTCAATTCGGCGCTGTAGATTTGGTTGATATAATCCAAAAGGCTCATAAGAGAGTCATTGACGGCCTCTCAACCCTTCGTGTGGATTCCGTGTCTCTCAAATTGACCGCCGCGAATCATCTGCCTCGGATTATCGCGGATACAAATGCGCTTGAGGAAGTATTCTATCAGCTAATTCTCAACTCATATGAAGCGATGCCTAATGGTGGAAATCTCAATATAGATCTTAAGAATTCGGGAGCGGCTATTTCCGTGTCAGTGACAGACACAGGAGTGGGGATTAATCACGAGGATCTATCGGAAATTTTCAATCCGTTTTTTACCTCGAAGACTACCGGTGCGGGAATGGGTTTGAGCAAAGTATATCTTCTGGTTGAAGAACATAATGGTTTGATCAACATCAAATCGGAACCGGCTAAAGGCACGGCGGTCGAGGTGGTATTACCCATAGACCGGGTCAACCTGGGATTCCGTCCTTGGAAAGCTCCCACCGGCAGCGAGCTTAGGAAACCGAGACCTACTTTAGATTATTACCTGACCTTGACTCTTGATAATCTTTTTTATTATGGTGCGCTTCAGCAGGAGGGGAACGAAATCGTATGAAAAGGCATTTGCCGAATTTTCTTACTATGGGAAGATTGATCCTGGTTCCTCCCATAGTTATCCTATTATTTTTCCCTGGGCGATTCCCTTCGGCCGTAGCCGGCCTCATTTTTCTCGTAGCATCCATTACCGATTATTTTGATGGCTTTATCGCTCGACGATTCAAGCTCGAATCCTCGTTTGGCCGTTTCTTGGATCCTATAGCCGACAAGGTGCTGGTCTGTGCTGCGCTTGTAATGCTCATATCCTTGGATCGAGTGTCCGCATGGATAGTCATGTTGATTATCACCAGGGAGATTGGCGTGAGCGCATTGAGGGCAATCAGCAAGACCTGGGACACCTCTCTGAAGGTAAGCCCCGTGGGAAAACTCAAGACGGTTTTTCAATTCTCCGCGATAGTCCCGCTTATCATTCATTACGAATACAAGCTGCTTCATTCCGATCGATTTTCACCTGATCGGGACTGTTCTTCTCTATGTGGCCCTAATCCTGACGTGGTGGTCCGGCCTTGATTATTTCGTGAAATTTTACAGGGAATACGAGGTCCGAGAGGACGGAGACGGCGGATTTTAGATCTGGCGGAGGGAGAGGGATTCGAACCCCCTTCCCCGGAAAATAACACCATAATTCTCATTAGTTACAAACCCAGTTCTTTGTTTGCATACAAGTTGCATACAACCCCATTTTCACTTACATCGAAAAACTTAAGGAGCTTTTCAGGGAAATGGTTCATTCGGTTCACATTTAATGATTACAAGCTGTTACAAGAAACTGCAAGCGGTTCACAACCGGTTCATTCGGTTCATTTTTTGGTTCACCGCCCAGGCCGACCATTCCAAACTGCATTACAAATCAGGACCTTGCACAACCGATTGACACAAAATTGACACAAGAATTATGGCGAATTTCCGCGAGGCGCTTTCTCTGGTACACACGGAAGTGATCGCGGGTTCAAATCCCGTTTCCCGCTCAATTAAGTACTTAATATCATTAAGGGCAACCCCCGAAAAAGATAAGTGCAAATTAGGTGCAAATTTTTCGGGGGTTTCTTGTTCTGGCATTTCGTTGTTTTCCGAAAGTGCCCATTGGGAAAGGCGCGTTCGGCGCTATGAAGGTATATTCTTGTGGTTAGCCCAGACGTTTTCATTATTGGTCGGACGCTAGTTCAATTCTCGCGGGGCGTCGATCCGTTTGGCGAGCTGAGTGGAGGAGCGCTTTATCTGCAAAATTGTCTTTTCGGTGCAAAAAGGCACCCCAACGGCTCCCCACGAAAATAGAGGAAATCAAGAAACAGCCCTATATCCGCTCTTGTAATCTTTCACGGCAACGGTGTGCCATTCGTCTCTCACGGCGGAGACAGGGGTTCGATTACCCCTTTGGGACCGCTGCCTTCCAAAGCCGTTTTCCCGATTGCCGCCGCTTATTTCCCCTCACGCCTTTTCCCCCGCTTGTTCTGCTCATTCGATTCAACCAGTCTACCACTTGGTTGACCCTGTGGTCACGAAGTGCATTTCATAAACTGCGGCGTCTGATGCAGGTTGAAACGGGGACTCGTATCAGGTTCGGCAATGGCACGTTTATGTGGCTTCAGTCTTCCCCTTGGGTCCGGGAGCCGCCAGGCCGTGTTTGGGTAAGGAGTAGTAGCGGTAAAGATAATGGTTGCCTGGCGGGGGGTACAGAGCTATAAGAAAAGAGGGGGATTTGAGTGGAGAAACCACCCAAACGATAGTGTTGCATATTTCAGGTCTTGAGGGAGGCTATACCGTAACCTTTCCGGGCCAAAGTAGCAACCTCGCACAAGATGCTGGAAAACCGACCAATTCAAAAGGCTACCTGAGATCCCGGTCACCTTATCAACGGTGCTCTGGTTAGGGTTCGCAGCCTCATCGATGCGCTCGGAGGTTGTCACGTCGGCTTTGATCCCTATCCGTACAAGACACCGTGATAGGGACTGAACAGCGGCGCAACAGGCTGATATGTCACTGGTTATTACGGACCCGATACTTGTTTCACAGGTGTCTTATACGGCGCTCGTAATTATCGTTGGCGTATTTAGACGGATCAATATGTGCGTTGCTTGGCAGCGTCGTGGCTGCACCCATCCAAATCTCGCTCCCTTCGCGTGATTTGGCTCTTGGGGTGATCATGGGGGGACCCTTTTATGCTCCGATTTGAAGAGATCACACACCATGAAAGTGTCTTGGCAGGTACAGCAACGCCGACGCTAGGTCCTCTTGCGACTCTGGGGCGTTTAGCTGAACTTTACCTGCAAACGCCGGAGTCTCCCGGGGATGTTGAAAGAGCTTTTGTGCTGACGCACGCCGCCCTCGATCGAGTCGTGCGGGACAATCCCTTATACCCGAAACTCCTGCATTTGCACGCTATGGCTATACGGTGGAAGCAGGCGGCTGCGAAAAGAGCCCCCGGTACAATAGCGGAGATGGACCGTGAAGCCTGGAAGCTGAGCTACGACAAGGCACCAATGGAGGCGATCCTGTTTGCCATGGAATGGGCGGATTGGGCTTGGGAGCGGGAAATTTGGGATGAGGCGAGCGAGGCATATTCTAATGCTCATCGTGCGCTTCGACGGGTCATACTGCGTCAAACTCTCGAGTCCTCGGACCGCCTTGACTTGCTCAAAAATACCAGGTTCGCAGCGAAGGGCGCATACGCTTTTGCCAAATCGGGAAATGCCGAGGAGGCTATCGTCTTGCTCGAGCGTGCAAGCGACTTGCTTTTCAGCAGCGGCCGGCAACGATGGGAACTAGTGCGGCTGGCACAAACCAATCCTGACCTTCACGAACGACTAGTCGCAGCGGAAAGGTTAAGAGGCGACATGCACCAGAGACACGGGTACGACCCTTTCGGGAATACTTCGCCCGAAGAACGCGCGGCTCACGCAGAAGTTGATGCGATCGTCAACCAAGTGCGTAAAGTGGAAGGCTTCGCTTCTTTTGCACTGCCGAGCAACTGGAGCGATGTCCAGGAGGCCGTATCCAAGACCCCTCTTGTTTACGTGGTACCTACTGACAAAGGGTGTGCCTGCTTTGTCCTCAAGTTTGCTGGCGGTGAAACGGCTATTCTCGACCTCCCAATGACAGTTGCGGAGATTTACGACGCGGCAAAGGCCTTCATCGAGGCGGAATTTGGCGACGTGCGTAGCGATGCCCGCCCACATCTCTGGGCGCTTTTGCAGTGGCTCGGTTTGCACATCATGATCCGCGTTAAGGAGCAACTTCACGACATGGGTCACGATGATCTGCCTTTTGTCATTATCCCCTTCGGTTTGGCGTTGAACCTGCCCTTACACGCGGCTTGCCTGCCACGGGACGACCCCTCCGGTCCTAGATTCCTTTTCCATCGTCGGAAGGTGAGCTACGCTTATTCGGCCCGCAGTCTCGTTGAATCTCAAAAAAGAAGCGGCGAAGCGCCAGCGTCGCCGGCTTTAGTGATCAATAATCCCAGGCCCTTGCCTCCGATCTTCGACCCACTGCTGCTGTCGGACTTCGAGACTGCGGTGGTCGCAAGTCATTTCTCGGCGCAGGTGCTCTCCGGACCACAGGCGACCACCAGCAATATATGCGAAGCGCTCCCCACTGCAAGGATTGCCCACTTTAGCTGCCATGGTACGGTGGATCGAAGGATTCAGTATTCGGGCATCCTGCTTATAGCAGGCAACAAAGTGCTGAGCTACGAACACCTGCGGCAGTTGCCGTGGCTTTCCGCACGTCTGGTCGTACTGCCGGCGTGCCGTAGCGGCACGGCGGCTATAACCGTGGAGCACGTTATGAGTCTGCCGGGGGCCTTTCTTGCGGCCGGGGCGGTTGGGGTTATAGGAACTTTTTGGCACAGTGACGAACTCGCGACGTTTCTTTTGCTGCAGCGATTCTACAAACTGTGGGCGAGCGGCACCCGTGCGCCGGTGGAAGCCCTCGGTGACGCTCAGGAGTGGCTGATGAGTTCTTCCGCAGACGTATTACGAGCAGCGCTCCCGCAAGACTTGCTCCGGTCTCCCGCGGCGGAGCGGTTACTTGAGGCTCCGGCCGACGAGATCGTCTATCGCCATCCGTGGTACTGGTCGAATTTCTTTCTGGCAGGCGCTTAGCCACCGGGGTTAAGGAGAGAGCAATATGGGTAGATTGCCAAAGTTGTACATAAAAATTGCACGCGATATTACCGGCTATTGGGGCGCCTATCCGCCCTCGTACCCGCTCGCCCCGGGCATGATCGGAAAACCCGAGGTCGGCGCATTCGTCAGAGAGAGTTCCCTCGAACGCATGCCGGGATACGACCCCGTGCTTCATGCCGTCCAGGACAACGCGGTCAGCGGCGACGCGGTGAGTGTTTGGACTACACGGGGCGTCAAGATGCAGGTTATTGGCGCAGAGGTGACCAGTCCAGTCGTGCCCCACATGGCTGGCATCAAGTTTCATTTCGGTGGACGAAATGAGGCTGCGATCATTTGCAACGGGAATGTCTATCGCGGATTCACCGACTTGCGGCCGGTTAAAGACCTCATGCGTAAGTTGTGGAAAGAAGGAAATTGGACACAGGATGATTGCCTTGTCACTGAGGTCTTCGCGGTCAAGTCGGCATGGATATTTTTCTCGACCGAAGCGGATCAGACCGCCGAGATCAAGGCTGACGTGCAGCTGGATCTTTCCGACTCGGCATTGCCTGAGAACGTCCTGAGCGAACTCCTCGGCCGAGCAAAGCTGGGCGCATCATCCGTGAGAATGCGGACGGCCGGGATTTCCGCGGCGTTGCCGGAGGGCGGAACGCCGCTGTTCCAGGCCATCCGCTTTAAGATAGGGTGGTGGGAGAGCGGCGAGGACCCCGAGATCCGTTACGTAAGAGGTTACGACGCACACTTCGAGGAACCGCCATTCGGGGAGGTCTGACGGTACACGGGCAGAATGCGCGCCGAATCACTAGTTCGACGGCAGAGAAGGGCGTTGCGATTGTCAAATACTGACTGGGAACTCTTTCCTAACCTGTCCCTTTAACACGTCATAAGCACGTGAAAATTACGCGTTAGTTTATGTTTTGTTTTTCTCTCCGGCGTAGGAAAATAATTTATAAACTCTGACTTTCCCGCCATGCCACCAGGCGTGGTCGGTCAAAATCGTGCTACGGACTGATGGAAGGGGGCGGGCCGTTGGCAGCCACTGCTGCGCGCCGGAGAAGCAACTTAGCGGAAATTCTACTTAAATCCGGAGCCGGGAATGGGAGTCGAACCCATGACCTGCTGATTACGAATCAGGAAACAACTTAGGATAATCAATTAAAACCCTGACGCCCATTGCTCCAAAAGCTCCAAAAAGCACAAGGATTCCCGACAGGGTCACGCAAAATTCACGCACGAAGTTCAGGCCGAAACTGGACGATTTTTGTTAGGTACTAGCCTAACTCAAGCGAGCCCTCGAGCGGCGTCTTGAGAGCGCAGTTGGTGTGAGAGACAAATAGTTGTTATGTCCTCAGAAATTGCCGTCTATTTATCAAGCACGTCTGATGGCAGAAACAATCAGGGACACGTTTGGTCTACCTATCCTCGCGCTTCTCCCTATGGGTTTCGAACCTAATCTACCGAACATCTCAAGTAGTTGGTCATCCTCCCCGCCATAGTTTATGTGAAAGGTATTAGTACAAAAAATACTCCGGCCCTGATTCCAACATTCGTCCTACCCAGCCCGGTGAAGGATCGGTAATGAGCAAAGCCTTGCAAAAAGCCATTTGATAAGTCCTGATATGGGAAGCTGACGAAGGAGTCCAGGGCTGTGTAGGCTTTGCCGCGGATACAACAGTGACGCGATCAGGGTCCCACACTCCTTCCAAATCGCGTTGCACTGCAAAGTTCAGTATGCCTTCAGCAAGCCACAAGACAATTTGGGCGCCTTTCTCCAGTGCCCTTCTTATTATAGGACGTTCCAGTTTCGCACTATACCCCACCATGATCGTGATGTCGGGTTCGACAATCGCCTCAACGCAAGCCATTGCCGCTTTGATTTCCCGATCCAATGGTCTGACTGAAGGGAGAACGCCCAAGAGAGGTTGATCCAGCCTCTGAAGGTTTCCTCGCACATAAAGATGCCTCGCATTTTTGCAGCGAAGCCTTCTGGGGTAACGTTCGTCATCCGGACCTAGCGTAACTACACCCTGACTATTCAAGCGTCCAACGATAGTGTGGTCGTCACCGTTCTTAGCCAGTTGGCCTGCCTTCTGGGAAGCAGAAGGATTGAACACTATTATGTCGGCTTCCAGTCCGGATAGGTGATGGCGGATCATCTGAGATACTCGTTCCCATTCCAGTCCACCATGTCCACAGCCAAGAGCGGGGAGCGCTACTCGGACTTTTCCTAGTTCTTTCAGGAACTTTCTCAAGGCTACCAGGCCGGCTTCAACATCCTCGTACCGGGATGGTTCTCGCCAGTGCCGTTTTGTGGGAAGGTTGACAATATACTCGCTGTAGAGTGACCTCCACACGTGGAGGCTCCCGGGTCTTACCGTCCCTTTCTTGCATTCCCTCTTGTACTCACGAAACATTTCCGGATATTTTATTTTAAACGCCAATGCCACGCCGGCTCCCATCACTCCCACACAGTTCACGGTGTTGATTCGCACATCGGCAGGTACGTCAAAGATATTTCCCGTCGTGAAGTCTATCATCTCATTCGACCCTTATTGTCATGATCGCGCTGCTCTGTTGGCTAGACTTTGCAGCACTCGGCGTCGAACCTCAGCTATCTTGGCATCACGGATGGAAAAGTAGCCCGTAGCAGCGATGTCGGCTTTTCCCAGAGCAATGAGCATGTCCATCTCTCTCTCCGTCTCAACAACGCTTTCGAGTTCCTCAATCCGACATTCCTCCTCGCCTGTCGTATGACCGATTATATCATGGTAACAGACAAGTTTGCAGACCACTCGCACTGCATCCTCTGCCAAGCGCACTTCTTCCACTAGAATACGTTCGAGCATTGGGAGTGCTTTCACGGGATGATCGTCATCAGGTCTCTGTCGGCCTCCGGTTCTCGCCCAACGTGATTTGGGACCCTTTCCGATATCATGAAGAAAAGCCGACAGTCTTACCAAAGACTTGTCCACACCATTTAACGCATCATACTCCTGAACATTGTCTAGTTGCTGAACCACTGTTAGAGTATGAGTGCCCACATCATGTAAATGAACTTCATTCTCAGTTTCGAGGCCGACCAATTCTGCCGTCTCGGGTAAAGACCCCAAGTCCGAATGCAACGCGGCCAGTAGATCATCCAACTGCCTGAATCGTGGCGGGTTTCCTCGTGTGCCCGCTGAAATGATCTTGTCCACGGTCTGTTGACATCCTCTCCGCAAGAAATATGGGCCTGTAACTATTGACCTAGTACCCGTATCGAGGAAGTCTGTGTAATAATGAAATCCATCGTCAACGCCAATTGGAGGAACGGTCAGAGCGGCCCGTTCGAATGTCTCCTGCACGATTTTCTTGATCGAGTCATTCCAAACGATGATCCGGTTAACACTCTGAATCGGGATGCTCCCGTGAACAAGTAGCTCTGCCATTCTTGCTTGTTTGCTAACTTCCGTTTCGAGCCTCCATTTGAGTGAATCGATTGCTTCCCAATCCAATTTGGTTAGATCTGCCGCATCTTCGTAAAAGTTTGGCGGAATTAGGGTATTGGCGGCTGCATCTGTGAACACCGAGTCATACTCATTGATGATCGTGATTGGCATCTCCAAGTGTATGATAAACTGCTGATCCACAATTCTCCTTTTGATTATGGATAGAAGCATTTCGCATCTCTTGCAAAAATACAGAGGCACATAGTCGTGCACGCACCCACCAGGTCCGCATGGCACTTCCATTTGGGATCGGCGATCCTGTATGTCGGGAAGAGCTATGTTCGTGTGGCCGATGTTCTGCTCATTCTTCCTGTTCGTGGATAATAGACCATGTCTGAGAATATCTTTCAGGTTGGCAAGGTAGGTGAAATGGTAGACTGAACGGCTTCTGAGATGTTGAGGTATGCTCATAAGCGATTCCCTTCGTTTGGTAAACGGCAAGTCTTTTATGATTCCTCGCTATTGTGTGTGGGTAAACAATGCTACACTAAGTCACCCGCCTGTAAAATAGGGCAACGCTGGAGAGTACATACCCCGAGCGGACGTTGCGGAGGCCGATGGATGGGCGAGGTTCTGCGCCCTGTCTTCCCCAAAAAATCAGTTCCAGCGGTCCTCAGGCAAAAAACTTCAGGGGGTCTGGGGGACAGAGCCCCCTGGTCTTACCCACAGGAAACAACAACGAAGAGCTTTTTTTATTATATCTCATAATTGTCCCAGCAAGGCTTCCTTCTTTCCGTCTTTGATCCGGTTTTGATATCGGCGCGCCCATTGTATCCTTGACCGCCCACGCCGCATGGAACACTGAATTGTTCTCGACGAACCCGATCCTTTAGAATAGCTCCACATCTTGCCGTTCGATCTCGACAATCACCGTGCATTTTCGCTCCGGTCCTTACGCCATTACCGGACATTAACGGGTTCGCTTAGAACTTACTCCAGAAAGGCCGGATGCACTGCCATGATAGATGTCTAAGCGCTTCACGGCCTCCCTTCACATGCACCGGAATTCTTCAACCAGGAGCCATGCTAACCCGAAATTCCTCCTCGATGGTCGGCCTGAAATCCGCTCCACAATAGGACAAACTGCTCACTTTTTTTTCTCTCGCCCATTCTCTTTAACGTTGTTAGATTTAGCCATCAAGGTTAACTTATTGAACCGTTCTCCATATTCCGTGACGGGTTTTGGCGCCAACCCCGGCAATTCCACCTACCCCCGGGCACACCTGTCAAGAAGTTTTTGCAGGCGATAGAGCGCATCAATACTGCAAAGTTGTCAAATCCTCCGTGTGCTGCCGAAAACCAGGATTTGCCGCAGATAATGGGAAACTGCTACCGCGGCAAGAATCTCTGACAACATCTCCTGGAATTCGGGCTCACTTTCTCATAGGTCATGCACCTGAATTTGATGTGCCTGACAGTCCCCAGCAGGGTGATATCATTAACAAACCCAACCTCCACCTTGGGGCCTTTTCTCACCTGCTAGTCTTTATTAGTGTGGCTCATGGAGCGGACACCTCAAGACTAATTTCGTATACGACCGCTCTGCAGCACCTCGGAATCAACCAAAGTAAATTTCGTCAAATGAACATCTTTTTCTAGAAGGAGAGAAAAGCTTGCTTTAACAGGTGGAAAATTAAAGGAGCTTACCAAGTAGGTAATTTCGTATTCTCCAGGGATAAAAACCTCTGGCCACACCTTCGGAGTATCCGCAAACGAACGTGGTTATTGCCAGCTTAGGCGGTTTGGATAGTCTTTGGAGACAATGAATGCGTCAAAACTTCTCTCCTCTTTGGGCATTATGGTGACGCTGGCTAAAGATGTCCCAGCCCACTTAAGCTCAAATTTCCTAAAGGGGATGATCTCGCCGCCATGTGCGTGACGCACTTCGTCGATGTACGCTCTACAGTCCAGAGCCGGCTTTCTCCAGTCAACATTCTACATCTACATGCCAAATATACGGATGATCTAATTCAGTGCCCCCATATTCGTCTGGCTCTCTATGCATGGAGAGTTGAGCTCGCCAGTCCGATTTCCAACCCTTCTCCGCAATTTGCTCTCGGACTTTGCCCAGGAGGTCCACAGGATCCTTAAAGTTTTGGCAATTCAACTGGATTACATCCAGGATGCCTTCCCGTAGCATACCTTCCTCTTGAAAGCCGATGGCCTCCATTCTCAGAAAAGAAGCGATGGCCAATTCTCGATGGGAGAACAAAGACGCGGAATGGGTAGTACCATGGAACCGGACGAGTCGTTGCGAACTATCTGTTCACGTTTGAAGTCTACAAACAAGAAGTATTCTGAGTTGATGATTTGACGAAAAATGTTTTCTCTCAATCCCTCCAGTGAGCTTTGACCGACGCTCACGTATGGCTCGAAGCCGAGGGACTTCAGTAGTCCTCGATCTCTCGCACAACCGGCCTTCCGAAGGGCGGTGACCACAACTAATAAAACCCTGCCTTGGTGCTTTCCCATCATGTCATAGCCTCACTACTATGGCAGCTGGAATTGTGCGGCGGCCTTGCCATTTCGTGCTGTTCGGCTCGGTGTCCGGTCGGGAGTGGTTCCTCTGACCCCGAAGGCTTCCGCGTGCCCCCACACGTCGCCAGGAGGCAAAGCCGTCGTCACCTCTGACTAGTGAAGGGCGGCGGTGCAAAATGGACAAAAATCCTTATCCGATCTGACTCCAGCCGAACACTTAGGGCATTCGGTTATTTTCCTGGGATGAGGAATATTATCCTCAAAGAGCAAGATCTCGATAGATTCATTTCCAATCAGAGTTCGTAACTGGGTTTCCTCTGGACACCACATTCCGATTAGATAACCTCGAATCTCATGCTTCGGGTACACTTTCACAAGTTCGGTCTTATATCTACGCAATTGTTTTAATGTATCATTGTTCACCGCGCCCGCTTCAACTCCACAAGAAAGATCGTCCCTTCCGTCACAAAGGCCAGGTCAATTCTGCTTATTCCATCGTGTAATGTCTCCTGTCTCAAACAGACGCAAGTTTGTCCAAGGCGGCCTTGAGGCGTTCGTCTTAGATCAGCAGAAATTAGATTAGGATAGTCGCGGATTACGTTCTCGTATTCTTTTTCAAGATCCTTCATTATATCCCCTTATAACCGCGCAGTCGCTCCAGCAGCATAAATCACCTCAGCCAGCGATTCATAGGGCGTCTTTTTGGCGTAACTTTTTTCTGAGCAGGAATCTTCAGGCTGTTCTGTTTAGCAAACGAATCCAGTGTTATTTTCTTAGGAAACTTTTTTTTCAAAATAGCGGAAATTTGCGAAACATCATCCATTCGCATTAAGTCGATCAGCAAGTCTTCGGCCGCTCCAGCTTTCTTCACGGCAGCTTGCTTGTAATAATCATGTTCAACGGTCTCTCTGAATGCTCTCAGGTCCTTGAAATCATCTCTCTTCCCTTTCCTGAAATGATAAACAAGAGTGGATTCCAGCAGACCTTTTAAGTCATCCTTTTGAGAGGCAACAACGATAGCCTTATCTTCTGGCAATGCGCTGAGTTTCTTTCTGAAATATTCAGCCGTGAAGAAAGCCTTCCGTTCTTTTGCGGTAGTGAACTCAATTATTTGAGTGCTTATTGGATGAGCCTTTGCCGCTCTTTTTTCAGCGGTGTCGGGCGGAAAATAAGCTCTTAATGTGGTAATGAGTGAGTCTAATTTTTCTAGACTGTTGTCCAATACGTTTTGTGGAATGATTGGGGGCGTTTTGGATTTGAACAGCTTCGATAGACCAGAGCAGAGCTCTATCAAGTCAACGAGAGATGTCATGGTAGTCCCTCCATTGCCTCAAACAAAGCCTGAGTGTTGGCTTTCACATTCGCGGTATGCTTTGCCCATCTCTTCATGAAGACATAAAGGAAGATTTTATGGACGGCTTCAGAATGAGAGACATACTCCTTAATTGGATAATTATCAAAGACTACCGTTCGGGCGTTCACAGTAATAGCTTCAGGAATTTCCTCTCTAAAATCCGAAAGTGCACCCTTTATAGCTTTTATTCCTAGTTTCTGATCGTTTAACCCCCTGGGGTCGTATCGTGTAATCACAACCCCCACAACCAATGGAGTTGACTCCATTGCTCGGGCAAACGGCGAAACTATATTTTCAGGCTGGTGCAGCAACAGTTTTAGCCCCATGCTGGATAAGGCGTTTGGTATACAAGGAATGATTACATAATCGCTGTGAAATAAAGCGTTTTTCGTCACATTGTAGAGATTCGGAGCGCAATCTATTATGATGTAATCAAAATCCTTGACCAGTAGCGGTCGAATTTTAGTCAGGCAGCGATATTCGTTACCATCCCGATATTTTTTATCAACTTGCTGTTTAATTTGAGCCTTGAAAATTTCCGATTCGAGTTCGATCATATGGAAGCTTGCGGGGAGTAGCCACAGGTTCTGAATATTACGCCCTGATAAAGGATCATCGTAAGGCCGCACACAGTTATCCAAAGCGAATCTGTTGGCAAAGACAGACCAGGCCGTCTTCGGTTTGTTCGCTCTGGTATTCTTTTCTTTCCATCTTTTCTCTGAGAGTAACCAAATACTAGCACTTGACTGAGGATCAAAGTCTATGAGCAATGTCTTTTTATTGTATTCTCGTGCGAGACAGGCGGCAAAATTCACGGCCAAAGTTGTTTTACCCACGCCTCCTTTGAAATTAATCATGCTAATGATTTTCCCGGGCATGTGATCACCTCCAAGCAGGGCTTAGCCACAGGATTCAACTGAATTCTTGATGCCATGTGGTTGATAAAAAGCTGGCACGTTAACCATACACCGTAGCATAGATATAGCCAAGGAGATTTTGCGTAGTGTCTAATTTGAAATTGAAAGGCTCCATTCAATTCTATTTGACAAGTATTGCTTAGTACCTGACCATTGAAGAAGGCGGTGATTTTAAAAAGATAGGAGGAAGCGAGCTACGCAGATATTAACCTACTTGGTTAACTTTGCGTCGCATCTTTGCGTTCGTAACGGGTTGTTATCAAGAGACAAGACGACGGTTCAAGCAAGCGCTGCGGTGCCATGTGCAAAAATTAACAGGCCCCACAAATTTATTAACAGGGCGGGGGAATTGATTCCCAATCTTGGGCGGTCAATCCACACGTCGAAGAGAGGCAAGTCACGCAATTACGCGAAGAACCTCATTTCTTTAGTTCCTGGAAATGCCGATCTCTTCCCCCCTCTTGAGACTGTGACTAATCCAGAGGCACGTTATTAGCCATAAGGAAGCTTCGCAGAATAGTCGTGTTCAAGAATCCCCCACCACGCAATTGCGTCTCCGTGCTCTCTGTCTCTGGTATAAGCATGATACCGGCCAAACGGCCTTTTTCATCGATAACCGCAGCGCCTGCCTCTAAATTCCATCCAAGGGGCCGACTATAGTACGCAGCAAGGTCCGACGACCCCAGGACTGTGGCTACCGCCCATGGGTTCGACTTGATATGTCTCGGACTGCTCGCAATAAGAATGTTGTTATTTATGGCGGGGGGAGCTGCTGCCAGTTTGAGACAGGGTGTCTCCGCGTCAACTTTTATCAATACCAGATTGTGGTCGTTATCCACGGCCAACAGCCTTGCATTCAACGGAAACCGCGGCATCTGCAAGACGTGAATCTGCTGACGGGGGGATGACCCAAGGATTCGCTCGGGGGCGTACGCGATGAGATGGCCGCGTGGTGAGACAAAAACACCAAACAGGGACAAATCTCCTCCCTCGCCGTCCGACCACGAAACTGTAGCCATGCAGCGCGGTTCCTTGACGAGTATCTGCGCCAAGATGTCTACAGCGGAAAATGCTTGCTGTACGGCACTGGGGTCTCGGCTGAGGGCTATATCTTGCAAAACATGGACGACTCCCGTTCCCTCGTACACTTTCGCCAATTCGAATACGGTCTCGATGCTCGCATAATGCTTGAGCAATCTGAAAGCAGCTTCCTGTTTCTTTAGGTCGCTATCCGCTAGATATGGTAAAAGCTTGAGCGCAGCATCGACTTCAATACCCCTTGACTGGAGCTGGTGCTGGAGCTTCCTCATAGAGTCTTCCTGCTCCTTCCACCGGACTTCCTGCGCTTTGTAGTAGAGCCCCCCAACGGCAACCAACAAAACTACGACTACGCCGGAGACCAACGATATGATGATTGCTGCCTTGTCCCACCAGTCCTTCGTCTTGGCAACGTCAACAGAGCTTTTGGCCTCGATGTTTGTAGCTTCGACTTCTTCGATCTTACCGCTTGGGAGTTGAGTAGACTCGGACCGATCGTCGGATGGAATCATGGCTTGTTCTCCATCTTTAAAAGCTAAGTGAAAGACAGAATCGGGGAGTTATCTGGCTCCTCGTTTGCGCATCCGAATGAAAAAATTGTTCTAATGTTGAGCGCTACTATAATAGCATATCGTGTCCGTCCACAGCTTTCCTCCCCTGCGATCCCGACGCAAAAAGCCATTCACAGCATAAGCCCAGGCTTCACAGAATCAATTCTGAGTGATTTTCGGGTATCCCGCCTACAACTTCCCTTTTCTCGACCTGAGAATCGCGCGGTGGCCTGAACGCATGGCGGTCTCGCGATCCTCGAATATCTTCTGGTCCAATCGTCCAGGACGGAAAGATTCAGGAGGGCACTTTAGGTTGCCCCCTTGCCAATGTCGCGGAGACGGCGCCCACAACAAACACGAAATATATGCTCACACCTGTAACTTGATTGGAGCTGTAGCCAAAATCCGGGCGGTCTGCTCAATGATAGACTGCAATCGGCCTGCCGACAGCGGTAAGTGATATGATGGTATTCCGGGAGTACAGGTCAGCCTAATTGATTAACGGCAGCGCCCCAAATTGCGTTCGTAACTCACTGGTATCAGCAAATAAAACTATGATTATGGCAAGCGTGCATTCATCTCTGTCGGTTCGCCCGGAGAATGATTGCACCCAAATGTCAGTATTGAACTTTCGGGACGGATCACCTACGAATTTGCTGACACTTTGCTGACGCTTTTTTGGGGGGTCAGTCTGAGTGATGTCAACAGGTTATTGGCGGAGGGAGAGGGATTCGAACCCCCGGATCTTTCGATCAACGGTTTTCAAGACCGCCGCCTTAAACCACTCGGCCATCCCTCCGTTAATGAATCTAGCCTAGCATCTCAGGCGCTGTCAAGATCGAGCTTCACTTTAAGCAAGGCTCGATCCGTATCCAGCCACACAGGCGCTCCATGCGGTATAGTTAAATTAGGAAGAACATGGCCGTGGGGAAATCCGGAGATAATCGGAATACGCTTATCTGTCGTTAGTTCCATTACTATTCTGTCCACTTCAGGCCCCAGATCCCCCCCTCCGGTCCCAAAAAATGTCCCAGGAGCCAGCCCTGTCACTTTTTCCAAGGTCCCGGCCAATTTTAGCTGGGTCAGCATTCTGTCGATGCGGTACGGCGCTTCGTTGACGTCCTCGAGAAACAATATTGAATCCGTGAAGTCCGGAATATGGGGGGTCCCAAGGAGAGCGACTACCAGCGATAGACATCCCCCAACCAGTCTCCCTCGTGCCGAACCTTCTTGAAGCACTCGGATAGAAGAATTCCCGGGCCAGAGGTTACGGTTATTCAGGGGCTCCGTCAAAGACTGAAGAAACGATTCTTTTGACATTTCGTCCAGCCCTGCCCCAATTTGCCCCGCTACCATCGGTCCTGAAAAGGTTACTAAATTGAATCTCTGCAACATGGATAATTGTAAGGCTGTGACATCGCTCATACCGAGAATAATTATCGGATCTCGAACTATCGAATTCCAGTCCAAGCGGTCCAGGAGCCTCATGGCCCCATACCCCCCACGCGCAAAAAAGATTCCGCGTACCTCAGGGTCGCTTAACATTGCATTCAGATCTTCACATCTCTGATTGTCAGTCCCGGCCAAGTAGCCGTTCTTCTCATACACGTGATTGCCGGTCTTGACCCGAAAACCTGTTCCTTCAAGAAAACGAATTCCCCCATCCAAGAGATCCGACGTGACAGGGCCCGAGGCCGCTATTACTCCCACCAAATCACCGTTTCTGAGCGGATCTGGGATTAGCAGAGATTTATGAATTCTTGAGTTCTTGCTCATTGCTCTAATTCATGAAGGATCCGGTTCGGATATGATTTGTCTCCCGGACAATGATCCATTTTATGACTTAGGAAATGCGTTAAGCTGTTTTAGCGCTTCATACACCACGATGCCGACGGATGTAGATAAATTAAGACTACGCACCTTCGTTAAATCTATGGGAATTCTTGCCACACGGCTGGGTAAAGATTTAAAAAGCTCCGGGCTCAAGCCGGTGGTCTCGGGTCCGAAAACAATATGATCGTCTGCACGATATTCTATCTCATGATAGATTTGCCCTCTTTTACTGCTGGTGAGGACTATCCGATCCGGACTCACCGATGCCAGATATTTTTCAATATCCTCCCATATTACGAGATCGAGCTTTTCCCAGTAGTCCAGTCCCGCACGCTTGAGAGAACGGTCATCCAGGTTAAATCCTAAAGGTCTGACCAAATGTAGAATTGCGCCGACAGCGCAACACAGTCTACCAATATTTCCCGTGTTGGGCGGAATTTCAGGGTTGATCAGGACCACGTTCAGCATCGGCCGACACACAAGGTATCCGTAATTAAACCTGCAACATCAGAGATAAGCACTTCAGACGATTTTTCGGAATAGGATGCGTCGTCAACGATCAAGAAAGCGTCATCGTGGGTATGCATTCCGGTAAAAATATCATCAGTGGTAGGGGCATTTGCGTTAACGGATGCCTTTATATCGTAACCTCGTCTGGGAATCACTACGATATCAGGGGCCATATTGAGGCAATCCCCTTTGTAAATCTCTTCGCGGAAAAACACATCGTCGAACAAATTTTCATCACCCTCGGTCTCTATATTGTCGCGGATACCGATTTCCGCCAGTCGTAATTTCTTCAGTTCGTCACGTAACCTCATGCGGATTTCCAGTGCAGCGGATGCCGCTCAGCGCCCCGTGCTCAAATCTATCTCGAGAGTTTAAATATATCCTGCTGGGATCCAGTGCAAATGCTAATGAACCGGGATGGATATCATCTATCGACTGCGGTTCGGTCCGTACGAATCGTAAGTAACCTAACATTTTGAGAATATAGTTTAACTGGACACTTGTCTTGAGATCTGTAAATCCGTGGTCCGAAAGGACGATCAATCTGGTTTGAGGCCCCAGCATTTCTTCTTAAACGACCGAAGAAAATCATCAATTCTACGGTAATATTGTATGAAATCCTGATGTCTAGGATGTGCAGAGTTACGGCAGGCATCAAAGAAGAAGTGATGTAGCCGGTCAGTCCCGGTGATTACACCGATGAACAGATCCCACGGCTGCTGAGACATCAGTCCTAACATGACTTCCTCATGCACATTTAATGTCTCGAACAGATCGTTGATGAGAAGTTCCGGGTTCTGTCGACCTTTGACCGCATCCACATCTATCCTGTAATTCTTTGACCTGAGCCAGTCGATCAGCCAGTGAGGATAAATCGCCCTCTCAAACACAGGTGCCACAAATCCCGCTATCAGAACTCCTCGTAGAGGCCGCGGCAGGATATGTGAAGGGAAGATTGACCACTACTGAATTCAAGTTGTTTGTCGCATGCCAAAGCACAGGCTGCTGAATATCATCGAAAGACGGTAGCCGCAGAGCAATTTCACCGCGCTTCAAGTCGGTAAAACCAAAAATTCCGTGCTCGCCGGGGTTCTTGCCGGTCATGAAAGATGTCCATGCCACTGAGGAAACGGCCGGAAGCGAGGTCATCATTCTCCTAAAGGTCCCGTGCTTGGCTATATCCGCCAAATGAGGCATATTCCCTGTCTCAAAGAGATATTCCAGTAGCGAAAAGGGGACTCCATCAAGACCGATTACAACCACTTTTTCGTGAAGGCCCGACATTTGCGGTTTACTCAATCCGGCCTGGAACCGCATAGCGCTAACTTCGCGTTGTCGCTACGTGATTTAGGCAAGTTGTCACCCCCCCCCAATCCCCCTCCCGTCGAGGGAGGGGGATTTAAAACCCTCTCCCCTAGCGGGAGAGGGTTAGGGAGAGGGGGAGCATGAAAGCGAAATTTGCATCAAGAGCTAGCGCATATGACTCCTGGAACCGGATTTTATGGATTCTTGCCTGTTGTCACTGTCTGCCAATGGGTCTTTTGCTTTGATACTTTTCTTAAGGTCCGAAAGTATTGAATAAGGCAAGGGGCCGATTCCCGGCAAGACCCCCATTTCGATTTCCGGCTTGTTTGAACCGTGGAAATCTGTGCCCCCGGTAATTGCCAGCCCCAGTTTTGATGCCAGATCGACGTAAAGTTGCGTCTGAGCGGCTGTGTGTTTAGGATAGTGTGCTTCGATCCCTGCGAGCCCGTAGGGCATGAAAAATTTTATGATCTTCTCGAGGTGATCAACAGATTTAGCACTGAGTGAGTATGGATGAGCCAACACACATAATTTCGAGGCATTCGCGATCAATTTAACAGCTTCAACAGAAGCAAGTTTCCTCTTATCAACGTACGCTGGAGCCCCGTACCCCAAATACAAATCAAATGCTTCTTGAATATTTTTTACATAATTATTTTTTACCATGACGTTCGCCACATGTGGCCGTCCAGGGACCCCTCCGGCCAGCTCGCGTTCCACTTGCTCCAGGGAGATGTGAACATCAAGAGCGGCGAGCTTCGACAGAATCCGTGGAATTCGTTCGTGTCGTCCACTTTGTAGGAAATGAAGAGATTCCAAGAGTTGCGGATCTTCCAGATCGACATAATATCCGAGAATGTGCAGTATGCCGTTTTCCCATTGGGCGCTGATTTCAATTCCGGAAATCACCTCAATCCCTATTTTCTCTCCCTCAGCTTGAGCGCGGCCAACCCCGTCCAGCGTATCATGGTCGGTAATAGCAATAGCCTTAAGGCCCATAGAAGCAGCGTGCCGGACTACTTCTTCGGGCGACATTGTGCCGTCGGACGATTTTGTATGAACATGCAGATCAATCATAACCCGATTAGTCCGGACTCCGCTGTGAGGACAATCTCAGCGCCGCCTCCGCGGAGGATGACAAAAAGGTTGTTGCGGAAAACTTGACATGGTATACAGGTGGTTTAAGCATTTTTCAAGCAATAGAGGAAGGCTTTTCCCCGAAAACAATGGAAAATCTCCAAAATCATCCCGATTCTCGGAAGTTAGGCCAAGGCTTTTGAATTTGGCAAACTTACTGAAAATCGGAATAGTATTCGGGTATTTGAATGTCTAAGAGACTTTTCGGAACAGACGGCGTCAGAGGCGTTGCCAACCTGGAGCCCATGACAGCTGAAACCGCACTGAAGCTTGGCCGTGCAATTGCGTATGTCGCTCTGAGCCAAGCCGGGAAAAGGCATCGAATACTTGTGGGCAAGGACACCAGAATCTCAGGCTATATGTTAGAAACAGCACTGAGCGCGGGTATCTGCTCGATGGGTGCAGATGTTCTACTTGTGGGGCCGATCCCCACACCCGGAATCGCTTTTCTGACAACAAATATGAGATGCGATGCAGGAGTCGTAATTTCAGCCTCACATAATCCTTTTCAGGATAACGGAATTAAGTTTTTTTCGAGAGATGGATTCAAATTATCGGACGAAACTGAAGATAAGATCGAGGAGATGATTTTCTCCGATTATATTGACGAAGTGAGGCCGACAGCGGAGAACGTAGGCAAAATTTCACGTATTGAAGACGCCCTGGGGAGATATGTAGTCTTCGTGAAGAATAGTTTCCCTCGCCATATGATCCTTGATGGGCTAAGTATGGTGCTCGATTGTGCGAACGGGGCCACGTACAGAGCAGCTCCACTTGTATTTCAAGAATTGGGCGCAGAAGTAAAGGCGCTGGGAGTGCATCCTAACGGTGAGAACATTAACCATAAGTGCGGCTCTCTTCATCCTGAAATCATGTGCGCCGAAGTCCGCCGTACTGGCGCAAGTCTGGGCATTGCCCTGGATGGCGACGGAGACAGAGTTATTTTTGCGGATGAGCATGGCAATGAGATAGACGGAGATCAAATAATGGGGCTCATTGCATGGGATATGATGAAAAGAGGCGAATTGCAGAAGAATACTCTTGTGGCCACAGTTATGAGTAATCTCGGTTTGGAAATAGCCATGAAAGAAATGGGAGGGTCTCTGGTTCGCACCCCGGTAGGTGACCGATACGTTGTTGATAGGATGAGAAAAGATGGATTTAATTTCGGGGGAGAACAATCAGGTCATTTGATCTTCCTCGACAGGAATACATCGGGAGACGGCATCTTGTCTGCACTTCAGGTCCTGAGAGTCATGCGGGACACAGGAAAGCCTTTATCCGAATTGGCCGCCAGGGTGAAGAAATACCCTCAGATACTTAAGAACATCGAGGTCGCGGCAAAAAGAGATCTGAACGAAGTGCCCGCTGTGCAGAAAATTATCGACGAATGCTCTGATCGATTGAAGGACAGAGGCAGGCTGTTGGTCCGTTACTCCGGCACTCAATCCATGTGTCGGGTAATGGCCGAAGGTGAGGACGAAGAAGAGGTGAAACTGATTGTAAATATGGTGGCCGATGCAATTTCAAAGAATTTGTGAAACGGACGGTCGAGCAATAGAAATCGCTCGACTGGTGCTCGAACTGGAAATTGAAGGTATCCGTTCAGTTATGGGGCGGCTGGATGATAGCTTCGATAAGTCTGTGGATTTGTTGTATTCTTTACGCGGGCGGATCATTATTACGGGCATTGGTAAATCAGGCCTAATTGGACGCAAAATAGCTGCGACGCTTACCAGTACCGGATCACCTGCCATTTTTTTGCATCCGGTTGAAGGACTTCATGGAGACCTGGGTATCGTCAATAGAGACGATGCTCTTCTGGCAATTTCCAATAGTGGCGAAACTCCTGAAATCACATCGCTAGCCGCTACAATAAAGAAGAGAGGTTCCCGCATAATTGCAATGACTGGAGGCAGTTCATCGACGTTATCTCGCATGGCCGATTTGGTGTTGGATTGCAGAGTCCCGCGAGAGGCTTGCCCGCTGAACATGGCGCCTACAGCAAGTACAACGGCTGCTATTTCACTTGGGGATGCATTGGCAATTTCGTTGATGATCAGACGCGGCTTCCGGAAGGAGGACTTTCTTAAGCATCATCCAGCGGGTACACTGGGGGAACGTTTGAATTTGATGGTTAAAGATATCATGCTGGATAGACAAGCGATTCCTGAAGTAGATGAGAATGCGTCTCTTGGTGAAATTCTCTCCAGTATCAATAAGCAAAATTTGGGTTTTACTCTGGTGACGAACGGTAATTGTCTGTTGGGCATAATCACGGACGGAGACCTTAGACGCTCGCTGGAGAAAGGCCCGTCCGTTCACGAATGCCGTTCAAAAGATATTATGACAAAGAATCCGATGATAATATATGAAAACAAAACCGCCGCCGAGGCGCTTGAGATCATGGAGAGGAAGCTTATTACAGCGTTGGCGGTGTTGAACGAGAATAAAGAATTGACGGGGATTGTGCATCTCCACGATTTGCTTGGGCGTGGCGAAATCAGATTTACAGCATAACATCATCTTTGGAGGGATTCGATCCAAATCCTCCTTACGATTGATGCATCTATATACAGTGTAGTTTGTTCGCGGTAAATACCCGGAGGATTCAGTTGCTAAGAGGCGCTAGCAATCAACTATTCTTGGAGGAATAGCATGAAGTTGAAAAAGGAAGACCTGGAGTATTTCCGGGGCGTGCTTCAGAAACAATTGGACGAATTGATCCGCGGCGCCGGAAAAACCGTCGATGACATGGTTGATGCTGAGGGTAAAGAATCGTTTCCTGATCCTACCGATCGAGCCTCTATGGAGTCTGATAGAAACTTTGAGCTGAGAATTCGTGACCGGGAACGTAAGTTGATCAACAAGATAAAGAAAACTTTGGAAAAAATTGAGGATGGCACCTTCGGGTTCTGTGAGATATGCGGAGAGCCCATCGATTTCAAAAGATTGGAAGCGCGGCCTGTCACGACTCAATGTATTGATTGCAAGACCTCCGCAGAGGAGGAAGAAAAAATTCGAAAGCTATAAACTGGCAGATTGGGGAGCCGTATCGGAGGTAACGGCGATGGATCAAAATTATTCACCGGAAGCGGTGTTCACTTTTGTAAAACACCTCAAGGAAGGTGACAATGTCTTGCAATATTTCCAGCTCAGAGCCAAGGATTTGCGAAAAACCCGTTCAGGCCAAGATTATCTGGACCTGACAGTCGGGGACGCTACGGGAACTATTACGGGCAAAATGTGGTCAGATGCTATTCGAAAGTGGGGACATGATTTTGTAGCCGGAGATTTCATAAAACTTGAGGGTCGGGTTGAAACATATCGAGACCGGTTCCAGATCGTTGTGGATAAGATTCGGCGTGCAGACGCAGCTGAAATTCCCGACACTTCTATTTTGATCCGAAGATCTCAGTGCGAACCGGATTCTCTGTTTCAGGAATTGATGGGCATTGCTGCCTCCCTGAGGCCGGAATCACTTGGCCAAGTGGTAGTTCATATCCTCGAGAAATATTCATCATCTCTCATGACGTACCCGGCGGCAAAAATGATACATCACGCTTATGAGGGAGGTCTTATTGAACACATTTGCGCTGTGACCCGTAAAGTGGAAGCGATAGTAGAGCTCGAAAAAAATATAAACCGAGGTATAGCTTTGGCAGGGGCCATTTTGCACGATATAGGAAAGGTCATTGAGCTCAATTCAACAGGACATGAAAGAACGCCCGAGGGAAGGCTCATCGGACACGTCGTGCTTGGCGTGACACTTATTAGGGACGCGGCGATCGAAAAGGGTGTGGCAGATGCGCCATGGCTGAATGAGATAGAGCATATTATCTTATCCCACCATGGTGAAACTCAATTCGGAGCCCCGGTTAGACCTCTGACTCGTGAGGCCATTGTGGTCCACTTTATTGACAATCTGGACTCAAAGTTGAAAATAATTGAAGAGGCGCTTGAAGATAAAGATTCTATTGGCTTCAGTCCCTATAACAAGTGGTTGGAAGGACGAGCGTTTGCTGGGACCGTAATCAAAACAGAGGAGGAAGACGATGTCAACAGTACAAGAAAAATTGACTGAAATTCGAGAGAAATCCGACGAACTTCGAGGTTATCTTTGACCTTGAATCCAAGATATCCCGCCTGAATGAACTCGCCCAGATCCAGGAAAAAAGCGAATTCTGGAGTGATCCTCAAGCTGCAAAAGGCCTTTTAAGAGAGCAGAAACAGATCTCCCGGCTGGTTGGGAAATTCAACGATCTGGACAGAGACCTGGATGATGCCGGGGTGCTGTTGGAACTCGCTGTAGAAGAAGAGGATCAGTCCGTTCTTGACGAAGTGGCTGAAAAGGTTGCGGTTCTTGAAAAGAACATTCGGCAATTAGAAGTAGAGAGACTATTTTCCGAACCCGAAGATGCGGGTGAGGCGATCGTGGAAATACATGCGGGCGCGGGAGGAACCGAAGCCCAAGACTGGGCGGAAATGTTGCTCAGAATGTATCTCAAATGGGCGGAACGGGAGGGCTACAAGAGTCAGATTATGGACACACTTCCCGGAGAAGAAGCGGGGATCAAATCGGTAACTTTCTCAGTAGAGGGCGAATATGCATACGGCCGTCTTCAGGCTGAAATGGGAATACATAGATTGGTGCGCATTTCACCGTTTGATGCAAATTCGCGCAGGCATACGTCGTTCGCCGCTGTTTTTGTCTATCCAAGCGCAGATGATACGGTAGATATCAATATTGAGGAGACAGATCTGAAGATAGATACGTATCGTTCATCCGGAGCGGGCGGACAGCACGTCAATACCACGGACTCCGCCGTCCGCATAACCCACATTCCGACAGGAATTGTGGCTCAATGCCAGAATGAGCGGTCACAACATAAGAACAAGGCTATGGCCCTCAAAATCTTGAGATCCAGACTTTACGATCTTGAGCTCCAGAAGAGACGTAACGACAAAGACACTGCACACAAAGCCAAGAAGGAAATAGCCTGGGGTTCCCAAATCAGATCCTATGTGATGCATCCCTATCAAATGGTGAAGGACCACCGAACCGGCTGGGAAACAGGCAATGTTAGTGCAGTATTAGATGGAGACTTGAACAGGCCGATTCAAGAATGGCTTCTGTACGAAGCCCGAGAAACCGAGGCGGCAGCCTTATAGACTTTTTTTCCTCAGAACCGAGGTATCAAGAAGGTTCAGGACCGCTTTCTTGCTCATCCCTCGCAGCACCCTGGATGTAATCTTCGGTGTAATTACTCCAAAACCCGCGGGCTTCTTCGCTGTCCGCAATGGGGGTTGCCGGCAAGGGTGCTTGACCGAAATACTCTTCCATTTTGGACATCATTTGTGAGGCGATGCCCTTGCGCCTATATCTCTCTGAAACCCACAAATTATTAACTTGAGGCGCCCATCCGTGGTTGGCATAGCCGTTGATATAGCCAATAACTTCTTCGCCGCTGTAAGTCTTTATCTCGTACCAGTCAACATCCTCATCGTATTGAAACTCTAACAAAAGTAATGTCGGGTATTTTTCATCCGAAAGTTCGAAAAAAAAGTGGAAATGCACAATCATTTCCTCCGCCATAGGATTGTTTCAAGGAATTCCGGCAAAGACGGTTGCCCGATTTTCCCGAATGGTCCAAATCATTTCAGCTAGGACAAAATAAAATCCCTGGTGCGCGTGCAGTAAGCCTCCAAGCCATCTTCCATCGGTTTATCAATAAGTCTCAATTTTCCCGGTGTCAAGTCTCTTTACGCTTTCGTTGACTTGCCAATCCGTGATTTGTTGCTAATGATTTATCCACAGCTGTTAATAACTCAGAAGCCAGCTGTACCATCACGTCCGGCCAAGTAACCGAAATCGCTACGTCAGCTTACTTGTTGGTTTTATTATTTAAATTTCGTACTGCTCGACCCCTCGCTCAGACACTTAATTTGCCGCGGCATAGTCCATTTCGGAAATAGTGACTCCGTCGTGCAGAGTTATCCACAGGGCGGCAGCATATTTGAGGCTCAGGCAGTCAGAACACAAGCCGGTAAAGATCTCAGACGATTCCGGATATTAAGCTATATCCTATGTCAGGCCCAGCGCCTCTCTTATTTCATTCTCGCGGAATCCTACTATAACCTTTTGCCCAATTATAATTGTGGGGAATGCGCAGCGCGTTGTAAGTCGCTTAATTTCCTCAATAATCTCCGTCCTCTCCTGTTCGGGTAAGAGATCGACATCGGTAAATTCATACTCAATTCCGCACTCACCAAAAAATCTTTTGCAAGCCTTACAGTGACTGCACGTACTAAGCGTATAGAGTTTACATTGTTCCATGAGCGCTCCTTATGCTTGCTTCAAACCGAAAAATGCTGACATAATCCAGTGTATCATTATAGCCACGGAGCAAAAAGATTTTTTGATCGTGTTTTGGCTCCGCCACGATATCTTATTTTAATATTCTCAGCGAAGACAGTTGCGAGTAGGCCATAAATCTGCCAAATTAGGATGTAGGGCAAGGGGCGAACTGGCAGCTTAATAATTTTTAGATGTGCGCTGACTGATCGGTGGAGGCGGTGGCATGCCTAACGCTAAGAAAGCGCTTCATTTCCAATTAGTAGATTGAATGTTGTACGCCAGTAAGCGGCAAGAATATAGGGCTAACATGCCAAAACCCGTGCTCAAGATTTCCGTAAAGCAAGTGCTTCAAGACATTCGAAGTGGCATCGACGATGAAGGACTTATGAAGAAATACAACCTGTCTAACAGACAGGTTCAGCGTCTTTTTAGGAAAATGATAGCCGAAGGATTTGTGAGCCCAATGGAACTGGCCAATCGTCTCTGCGTGACAAAGAGTCAAGTCACTGAGGCCATTGACCTGATGAAGAAAGCAGTCGACGAACTCGATTAGTGGTGGGCTGACATCTACGTAAAGAGCTATGCGTACACCGGCTCCTCAGCCGGGATCGTTCTTGCAACTGACAGTCTTCTTACCCGCCTTATAAGGCTGAACACCGGAGAAACGACAATTATTCCGGTAAGTACGGCCAATATCCATATTCCTGTTTGCGGAATCCTCGTAACCGACCACGTAAGCAATGGGGTCAAATGACCCTGCCAAATGCTTCGAGTCGTGCGAGCCGCATATTTGGTCATCGTAACATATTTCAGGAACTGACTCGGTCCCACCTTGGTGAGCAGTCGCGTTCCTTCCGGACCATATTTCACTGCGCTATCCAAAGCACTTGAAACATCTTTATGCATTCCGAATTTTCGGAAGATTCTCAGGGAGTCGTCTCCTCCAAGTGAAAGGAGCTTTCCGGTTTTCTTGCCGTAAGCTTTCGCCACCTTAGGCATGAGTCTCACGTCGCGCACATTGTCGGCTCGCGAAATTATCGTCAAAAAATCTCGCATCTTCATATTAGGGCTTTTCGCTAATTGATAGATAGCATCCGATACAGGTTTCAACTGTTTCAGGCTTCTGGTCCTCTTGGCTTCCTTAAATACCCTGAGGAATGATTTCTGCAGCGGCGCGGAAATTTTATCTGCTTTTTTGGCGACTTTGAGCAAAGATAACGATCCCTTTGCCGGAGCAGCCGCTCCACCAGTCCCGTATGTCAGGGCCGAAGATAAAATACCGATACTGGCCAGGGCGACAATGAAATCATCGTTAGGCTCGTTGTTCCACCATTTAGCTGCCTCCCAAACCAGACTTCGCACATCGCCTACAATCAGAAAATCCGTGACTGTGGAAGAAATCATCGACTCCGGGCATGAACCCTTCCCCACCCATATGCCGTTCCAAACATCCTGACCTCTGAATGCCAAAGAATCCCGCTTCTCCTGAAGTTTTCTGTAGTACTCTGCCATGGCCGGATTCTGTCTGACATAATCGTAATCCATAAAATATTCCATGTACTCCAGAGCTTGGCAATAATCCCCCTTGTCGGCAAGTTCCGCTGCTCTGATTCGCGGATCTACCTCTTTGAGAGTCTCAAATTTTGTAATCAGCTGCAGATGGTCTCTTTCGAGAATTGCCGTTAAACAAAGGCCGAACAGCACGACTGAGGCCAGATAGGCGACGAGTTTTAGAATGGTCTTGGAAAAGAACATGATTGCGCTCTTTGGGGAACGTTCTCTTCATTGCTCGGGGGGGTTACCCGCTTGATGCTTCTATTGCATCTATGATTCATTTGACCGTTCGAAGATCAACAAGTTCCAGTTATATATTTGAGATCACATTATTTTACGAGCACAATTAATCTTCACTTGAAGGTTTCAGCAAGAATTTACGAATCTTGCCGAGTGGGGTCCGCGGCAAGTCTTTACAGAAAATGATCTTTGCAGGGATCTTATATTTCGCAAGTCTATCGCGACAGTGCGCAATGAGGGTCCTGTTAGAGACTCGCACACCTTTTTTCAAAAGCACGAAAGCGCATCCTACTTCTCCCCAGCGATCATCCGGGACTCCGATCACCGCAGCGTCTTCGACCCTTTCGTACTGTTTTAATACCCTCTCCACCTCCGCGGGATACACATTTTCGCCGCCTGAAATGTACATGTCTTTTGCTCTATCAACCAAATAGTAGTATCCATCTTCGTCCATCCGGGCAAGGTCACCCGTCCGTAACCAGCCGCCGGCAAAGATTTGTTCTGTCTGCACGGGGTCTCTCCAGTACTCCTTCATCATGATTGAGCCTCTGACGACTATCTCCCCTACTTTATTCGGCCCGACCGGCCGTCCCTGAATGTCTCTAAGTGTGACTTCCGAGTGAAAGACAGGTCTGCCCACAGTTCCCGGTTTCCGCAGAGACTCTTCTTCCGATGCCCATAACAGTATTGAGGTCTCGGTTTGGCCCATGACCTGCCGCAGCGGGAACCCGCCATTCCAGCATTCATCCAACAGCTCGGGAGTTACCTTTTCTCCTCCGATGGCACATACTTTCAGCGAAGACATATCTCCCCTCGTCGATTCGATCCACTTTCATCAACGAGCGAAATACAGTAGGGACCCCCAATAATTTGGTTACCCTGAATCTTGATATATCCTCATAAGTCTTCATGGGATCGAATCGACGATGTATGAGCAGGGTCGCTCCCTTGTACAGGCATGGTGAAACCTGGATAAAAAGCCCTCCGGAATGAAACATGGGCAGAATGACCAGCATGCAATCATCAAATGATAATTGAAAGAATATCTCGGCATTCAAACAATTGAAAAACGTTTTTCGGTGGCTCAGGACAGCACCTTTGGGGCGCCCCGTAGTTCCCGAGGTATACATGATTACATGCGGTTCCTCAGGATCGGCCGGGCCCATTGACGAGGTCACAAATGGCGTTTGACCGTCAAAAGACTCCGTGTCCTCACGATAGTTTTCAAATATTGCGGATTTTTCAGGACCTCCCACAATGGCCACAAGCAGAGGCGGGCGATAAGAAGAGAGCTGCAGCGCATCTACTGTTTCTTGGAATTTATGACTGAACACTAACAATCTGGGACCCGAATGCTTGATCAGGTAATCTATTTCCATTGGCATCAGTCGAAAGTTCAGCGGAACAAAGATTGCTCCCAGTCGGGCGCACGCTAGATACAGTTCTATGAATTCCGGGCAGTTTTCCAGCAAAACTGCTACACGGTCTCCCTTCTCTATTCCTGATGATTGCAACCAGAAAGCGGTTCTGTTCGCCCGGCGGTGAAGTTCCCAATAGCTGATGGTTCTGTCTTCAAACAATATTGCCGGTTTATCAGGATGAAGCTCGCTCCAGCGTTGCACCCACCAGGAGGCGTTAACTGATTTGACCATGAATTCCTCTCGATATCGTTATAGCTAATGCGCTTTGTGCGGCGATTCCTTCATGCGGGCCACGGCCGCTGCCTTCTTTCGCTCCAATTGTTCTATTGCTTCCGCACGCTGGAGCAACAATTTGGCACGTTTATAAACCGGGGTATCCACCATTACGTCATTCAGTTTTATCGCAGCCCTGCCTTCGATTCGGCCTTGTTCGAAAGCAGCAATAATATTCTTTGCTTGTATTATGCGGCCGGGAGATGGAGTGAACACGCGGTTCAATATTGCCACTTGATCGGGATGAACACAGAATGCCCCTTGGCATCCCAGCTGACGTCCCATTTCAGCCAGCTCTTTCAAAAGCGTCGATGTCGCTTAAACGTGCCACTGTTCCTAAAGTACCCAGAGGAATAATCCCAACTGAGCGGCAAACGATTACCATCTTTGAGAGCGGCCACAGCAGTTCCATGTTGTCATCCGACGGCTCGATTCCCAATTCCATGCAGTAGTCATCCACTCCCAAGCTCATGGATTCGATACGGGATCCTGCTGCTGCAATTTCCCGCATATTCAGGACGCCCAGTGGGCTTTCAATGTGAACCGAAAGCTTGACCGAGCCTGGGTTCAGTCCCGAGGCCGTTTCCAATCCAGCTATCTGGTTCTGAACGGAAATCACATGTTCGGCGGTTTCCACTTTAGGCAAGAAAATGCCGTGCAACCCCGGCTGAACCGCGCTCCGGAGATCTTCCTCGAGCAACAACTCATCGGCATTGACTCGTACGAAAACGTCCGCGCTTCCTCGGCCTGCTATCTCTACGGCGTCTTTTAGGGATTCGCTTGCTTCTTTCTTTTTAGCCGGCGGGACCGAGTCTTCGAGGTCCAAAACAACAGCATCTGCGTTTCTCGTGTACGCCTTTTCAACGAAATCCCGAACATGGGCAGGCAAAATAAGCATGGATCGCTGAATTCGAAGTTCCATGAATGACCTCCGGCTTTTGTATCCGCAGAATATCCGCGTGGGGATCGGTTCAGCAACGACCGATTGTGACTAGAGACTTTTTATTACACGATCAGGATACGGAATCAACTAAGTGAAAAGACATATCGGAGTAAAATAAAATGCCCTCCGCAATGTTGCGGAGGGCTGGAATATTTGTCGGAAACCTATGTTGTATCTGCTTTAGGCAGTGCTCAAAGAAAACTTTTGATCAGCGAATCCCATCCCTTTTCCCTGAATGATCCGTATACGTCGCGTATAGGCTCACCACCTGTGGCCGCTGCGGCTTTCGGATCATCGGTGATCATGGATAAAAGTCGTTCGGCCTCGTTTTCCACGAATTTTACGCTATCAATCCCGAAATAGAGTTCTTTAAGATCGGATCTCAACTCCGCTGGATCCAGTAATACGACCCAGCCTGCGCTGTAGGGGTCGGCATTAGCAGTCGTTGGATAATCGAAAAGCTTCTGATTCACAGCGGTCACCATGCCGGATAGAGGAACTCGTACACCTGCTTCATGTCCGTCGCGCTGCAGTGTAAAGCATTCCTCCCCTGCCTTAAAGCGCGTCCCAAGCGATGGCAGCCTAAATTGATCGACTTTTCCAACCAAGCTATTACCGAAATCATCCAGTCCGACGCGAATTCTGCCACCGGTACTCGACTCTCGCCCAGCCATGGCCTTTGTGAAGATAATAGTCTCTCGGAACCAGGTATCCGTGAGCATTGAGGTATTGAGGAGGCCCGAACAGAGTATGATCCACCTGGATCATATCATCCAGCATCTGGTCGAATGGGCAATCGCCGCATTCATAATTACGAGCGCACATCTTGGCTTTGGGAGCGCGGCCTGTCAACGCGTGGCGACAGCGCTGTTCTTCACCGGCCAATTGGAACATTTTGGTGTCCCATCCCGAGTCAGGAGACTCCTGCGACATTCGCCTGGCCATTGCCTTGTCAAAGGTGCAGGTTGTGCAATCAAAAGCGTTATCGCAGTATTTGGTAGGCACAACCCTGGCCCGCATCCAGATGCATTCTTTTTCGGTGAAGTTGAAACCGGCTATGCCTTTTCTTTTCTCTGTGGTAGCCATTACAAGCCTCCTTTATATCGTGCTGTTCTCTATCGAGGAGATGTGAAACCATTGAAATTCGGGCGCTCCCATCTGACCGCGTTAAGCTGCTTTTGCGGTCGTTATGGGGGTTTGTTTCCGAGCCAAAACGACCGGAGTCATATCTTCGAGCATCTGGTCGAACGGGCACGCCGCGCATTCGTAGTTTTGAACGCACATCTTGAGTTTGGGGGCTCGGCCCGTCAGGGCATGAATACAAATCGGATTTTCTGTAACCGGATTTAGCACTCTCGAAGTTTGTTGAGTTGCCATGACTGGCCTCCTTGGATTTTGATCAGGATTGCGTAGCTCTCTGCCTCTTGATAGAGCACGTCCCGTGCCAAACTTATCTTGATTGGCTATGTAGTTAACATTACGTGTGATTGTAGTTCTAGGCGTTAAATCTGGAGGTAAGGACAGGTGAGGTGAAAAACATCAAAACTGGTGTTGAAAAAGACTACTCTGCTAATTAAGTAAGCAAGATAAGGTGACAATCAGACCACTGTGGTAAATCACGACACTTGTGTAGCAAAAGACCACGGTTGCGGCCGGCCTCTTTGGTAATTGTAAGCACAGTCAACTCTGTTATGTGGAGAGCGCGCCAGAGAGATCGTAAATAAACAAAATCCGCTGACCGCAATCACAACAATAAGAGCCAGTGGGATCATGCAATGAGGCAACTCTCATCGGCGGTAAACCTCGCGACGATGACCAATTGTTACAACAAGTATAATAAGCGATTCCTCATGGATCTCGTATATTACTTCTATAGTCGCCAACCCTCAGACGCCAAGCTTGTCTGCCGCTAAGCCTTTTGGATGTCCCAGGCTTTGGCTGTTCTGCCAATCCACTTATCGCGGCTATAATTCGATCTTGATATGGTTGTGTGATTTTGGCGAGATGTTTTTGAGCACGAGTTTCAATGAGCAGTTCATATTTCAATCAGATAGTCCTTCGCGAATCTGTGCTACAGCCTGCTCGAACGGGATCGGTTTGGAAGGGTGTTTCTTGGCCTCATCGTAGGCCCGGATATCTTCAAGTTCTTCAAGTAATTCGATAAGTTGATTCCATTCTGAAATTGGTATTAGAACAGCTTTGCGATTTCCCGCCTCATCTACTACGTATTCTTCATGCAACTGGATCATAGCCTAACCTCTTGGCCATTGGTTTCCACTTGATATTAGCCAATCGTTTCGATTCTTTTCAATTACCATGATTTCGGAATTGCATCAAAGATCATTTGGCTCTTCTTAAAGAGGGTTCTCGGTATTATCGACTCGTCTTGTCCAGAGACTTCATTGCCTCGGCCACGGCATCAAAAAGAAAGAGCTCGCAGTAGTTACACAGATAGTTCAGCTTCTCATCCAATTCCTTGAGGCTGTTGGACGCCCGCATAACGCACCTGCCGGTATGGCAATGCGGCACATTGAACGTATGGCCTATTTCGTGGAGAGCGACCTTTACTACTCGGTCTAGGAAATGATCTGTGGAGACGGGTTCGCCAGATTGTCCTCGATAAAGGCGGAAGCATGATATCACGGCAGCTTCTCCACCCATGTACGCTTCTCCAAAAACGTAAGTCAGTATGGGAGTGCATAGATCCTTATTTGTGATGCCAAGCACTTTGAGGCGCCCGCTGGACTGGTTTTCAGCCAGATATTTGATCACCGTCATAGAATTGTATTGGTTCCGCGACTCCATAAATGAGCTTTGCGGCAGAGGAACCGGCTGCGCGAGATTTATGGGGAGTCTCAGGATTCCCTGTAGACTGTCGCTTACGAATCGAACCACGTCGACTCCCATCCTGCCGAGTGGAACAACGGTTATCAAGCCCGTTTTTGCAGGGGGGGATTTGGCGTTCTTTGTTTTCTTGGTCATAAATTATGTAATTGCAGGATAGTATTCATGAAGTGAAGCAGTGTCTGATAAATTCTAAGATTCGGGTCTTAGATTGTACTTGCGGATTTTTTTGTGAAGCGTCGTCCGATCTACCCCCAGAACTTTAGCTGTCCGGCTTATATTCCATCCCTCTTCATCAAGGATCAGCTGAATATGGCATCTTTCCATGTCCTCCAATGATCTCGGCTGGGAATCAATTGGAGAACATGTTGCGTGGGGCCTCAGATATTCAAATGCATCTGCACCGATGGAGCGCTTCCGTGATGTTACGACCGCGCGCTCTATAACATTTTCAAGCTCTCGAATATTTCCCGGCCAATCGGTACTCGACCAGGACGGTCATTGCTTCATCTTTCACAGAATCAACTTCACGATTGGTTTCTTGCGCAAAATGCTGAATAAAATGGGTTACTAGGAGAGGAATGTCTTCCTTCCTTTCTCTTAAAGGCGGTACCCGAAGCGAGATCACATTGATACGGTAGAAGAAGTCCTGTCTAAAGCTACCCTGAGCGATTTGTTGGTTTAGGTCCCGGTGGGTGGCGCTTATGAGTCTAAAATCGGCCCTGATCGGTTCCACGCCCCCCACCCTATAGAAGGTTTTTTCTTGCAAGACTCGCAGCAGGTCTACCTGCATCTTTGGGCTTATCTCCCCAACCTCGTCCAAAAATAGCGTGCCACCCTCGACTACTTCGATTAACCCCTTTTTGGGTCTAACCGCTCCTGTAAACGAACCCTTTTCATGGCCGAACATCTCACTTTCCATAAGGCTTTCAGGGATCGCCCCGCAGTTTATGGGCACGAAGGGCCGACCCATTCGTTTACTGTTGGCATGAATGGCTCTTGCCACAAGCTCTTTTCCGGTCCCGGTTTCACCGACGATCAAAATTGACGAGTCACTGGCCGACACATCCTTTATTGCATCGAATAGTTCCAACATCGCCTGGGACTTGCCAATGATCTTGTCTGTTGCGGTCCTGAATTTACTCACCTCTCCCCGAAGGTACTGTGTTTCCTCGAGAAGTTTCTTGTGTTCCATGAGCTTTGTCATCAGGAGACCAAGACCTTCGGGATCGAAAGGTTTGACGAGAAAGTCATTGGCTCCCAGCTTCATAGCCTCCACCGCGTGCTCAACCGTCCCGTATGCGGTTATTATGACGACGACCGTGGACGGAAACGATTTCTTGACCTTTCCGAGCAGACCGAAGCCGCCCATGCCGGGCATCTTTATATCAACAAAAAGAATATCATAGACACTCTGCTGCATCAGATCCAGCGCCTGCTCCCCTGATTCGGCCCGATCCACTATTGCTCCTTCCTTTTCCAACCATGCTGCGAGGGATTCCCTTACGATAAGTTCGTCATCCACCACCATGAATCTGGTCTTTCGGCTCATAATCGGATCTGCGCCTCCTTGACTTCTCCTCCGCCTGGGAGATTGCTTATACAACCTTGGATCGTGCGGGTTACCGCTAATGACAGCTGAAACGGTCCCAGCACAGAACCTTAGTCGGTAGCTGAAAGTGAAGCTACGTTACTAACCATTCCTCTACTTTATCGGGCTCGCCCAAGGGTAGATTCAGAGTGAAAGTCGTGCCCTTTCCCTCTTCACTGTCCACCTCTACTGTCCCGCCGTGTTGGGACACGATGCCGTAAACCACGCTTAACCCAAGCCCCACTCCTTTACCTTCATCTTTCGTGGTAACGAAAGGTTCAAAAATAGTCCTCTGAATTTCCTTGGGAATGCCACCGCCAGTATCGGTCACCTGTATGGTAACGTACTTCCCTCGTTTATGGATACCAGCGACCACCCGAATCAGTCCGCCGGTCGGCATTGCTTCCACTGCATTCAGCATAAGATTGAGCAATACTTGTTTTATCTGGTCCCGATCGCAGTAGATAACAGGCAAATTTTCATCGATTTGCTTCTCGAAAGTAATATTCTGCAACTCCATTCTATTGCCGATCAGAAGGACAATTTCGTCCAATAAGTTTGCAAGATCGAGGGCGGTTTTGCGGAAGCTGCTCTGACGGGCAAATGAGAGAAGGGCACGAAGTATTTGGCCGCATCTCGCGGATTCCGAGGATACAAGCTCGAGATAGCTTCGGAATTTCTTGAGCAGTTCTGGGGTGATGGCATCGCTGTCCAGTAAAGAGCTCATGAGTTTTGAGAAGGTCAATATGCCCTGAATTGGATTGTTGATCTCATGGACCGCTGCTGCGGCAAGTTTTCCAAGTGCTATCATTCTGTCTTCATGAAATATTTGGGACACGTTTTCTTTTATGTTCCTGACTTGGCGGTCAAGCACACGATCCATGCTTTGAGTGACATCCTTCCATATAATCAGAGCCCCTTTTTTGCCGTGTTCATCTTCTCTAAGAGGATACCAACTGATCGTGAAGTACCTGGACCGACCGTCCTCCCGCGATTCTTCTCTGACCGTATGAGTAACTTGGCCTGTGGCAAGGACATCCTTTAGAATGCATTTGTGACCACGATGATAGCAAGGTTCAATGCTGCGATGGATTATCCAATGGCAAGGTCGACCGAGACAATCCTTTCTTTTCAGTTTGGTACGCAGGAGGATGGCGTTATTGATTTCTTTGACTTTGAAATCCTCGTCAACTTGCATAATGCTTATTTCAGCATTCTCCATAAGGGCTTCTTTTATTAACTCGACACTCTGCAACTTGCTTTGGGTGGTTCCGAGTTGCCCCGAAACCATCCTGAGAGTTCTAAAAGCCCCCAGAATAAAGGAATCAATAATCCGGGTTTGAGGCGCGACCACTCTTAAGAGACGCTTTCGTAATCGGGGATCGTCAGAGGTTATCATCAACAAGTCAGGCGTGTGCTGTTTGAGGATCTTCCGGTAATCATCAAAGACCGGAATTTTGCCGCCAATTTCTGATTTAGCCGCGTCAGGCGGCCAGCCCTCCACCACGATTCCCAGCAAGATTGGATCCAGCCCTATCTGCGAAAGAAAACTACCGATATGCTCCCATTCATCCAGAGCTTCTTCATGGCCGACTATCAGCACCTTGACCGGTTTACGACCCGAATCGGATTCCAGTACCTTTTTAGGAATATTCGCGTTTCGGGAATTATTACGTTTTAATTCGCTTTTTTTTATGCCCATCAGGACCTCTGTCTGCAAAGATTGTAGCAAAACAATCCGTTGGGACAATAGCTTAATGATTCTTTAAGAAACCCGCCGAAATAATCATCGGTTGGACCGGGCTTAGCTTTGCATTTATTGACAGTAAAAGGGGCCTGTGCTAATTCCAGGTCCGGAGCGCTGAGTTAACTGTGTTGGATAACTTTTCGGCTTTAGATACAATCCAATTATAGCACTTTAATGACTATGCTGAACAATGTAGCCGAAACCGTGAACCACGCGGCGATTGTTTTGTCTGTTATAAGAGTATCGTCTTCTGTTCAGAACTGTGATCCGATTCGGACACCGGATGTCTCTATGAAAATCTTCTTCCTTAACGGGAAGCGAGGACAAGTATAATGCTGGATTCACTTGCGAGGAAGTTCTTCGGAAGTAAAAACGAACGAGATTTGAAGCGATTGGAGCCTTTGGTTCAATCGATTAATGAATTTGAACCTAGCATGAAATCATTGTCCGATGAAGCAATGCGGGCAAAAACTCAGGAATTTAAAGATCGTCTTTCCAAAGGAGAAAGTGTCGACGATTTGCTTCCTGAAGCGTTTGCTTTAGTCCGTGAGGCTTCGATCCGGACACTCGGGATGAGGCATTTTGACGTGCAGCTTGTCGGCGGGATAGTCCTGCATCAAGGCAAAATAGCCGAAATGAAAACCGGCGAGGGCAAAACGTTGGCAGCCACCTTGCCGGTGTACCTCAATGCCCTTACCGGTCGAGGTGTGCACATTGTTACAGTAAATGATTATTTGGCTCAGAGAGACTCGGAATGGATGGGGACTATCTACAAATTCCTCGGATTGACCGTGGGCGTAATTATTCATGATTTGGACGACGTCGCCAGGAGAAACGCTTACGATTCAGATGTCATATATGGCACTAACAATGAGTTCGGTTTTGATTACCTCAGAGATAATATGAAATTCTCCCTTGATGACTACGTTCAACGAGAATTACACTATGCGATCGTGGACGAAGTGGACAGCATTCTCATTGACGAAGCCAGAACTCCGCTGATTATTTCCGGCCCAACACACGAAAATACTGATAAATATTACAAAATAAATCGGGTAATACCCGGACTGCAAGCAGAGCGTCACTACACCATCGATGAAAAGGCGCGAAGCGTTGTGCTGACCGAAGAAGGTGTTGCCAAAGTGGAAAAAGCCTTGAACGTATCAAATCTTTTTGATCCTTCACAGATGGAGGTGCTCCACCACGTAAATCAGGCCCTAAAGTCACATACTCTATTCAAGAAAGATGTTGATTACATAGTCAAGGACGGCCAGGTTATCATTGTAGATGAGTTCACCGGCCGCTTAATGCCCGGCAGACGCTATTCCGATGGGCTTCATCAGGCGCTCGAAGCCAAAGAGGGGGTTCGCATCGAGAACGAAAATCAGACCCTCGCCACCATTACCTTCCAGAATTATTTCCGGATGTATGAAAAACTGGCCGGCATGACCGGAACAGCAGACACTGAAGCTGTAGAATTCAAGAAAATCTATGACCTTGAGGTGGTCGTTATCCCGACAAACCTTCCCATGATACGTGAGGATAACTCAGATCTCATCTACAAGACTGAGCAGGAGAAGTTTGATGCCGCGGTGGATGAAATAAAGGATCTCTATAAACGAGGCCAACCTGCTTTGGTAGGCACGATTTCTATCGAAAAATCCGAGTATCTTTCCAAGAGATTGAAGAAAATCGGTATTGATCACAAGGTGCTCAATGCGAAAAACCATGCTTTAGAAGCCGAAATAGTTGCCCAAGCAGGTCGGTACGCGGCAGTGACTATTTCCACCAATATGGCAGGCCGTGGAACGGATATTTTGCTCGGGGGAAATCCGGTGTTTCTTGCACGTTCCAAGTCTAAAAAAGGTGAAGACTCCGGGGAGTTCGCCGCGTTATTGACCGAATGCAAGACGAAATGCGAGGAAGAAAAGAAAAAAGTCATTGAAGCAGGCGGCCTACACATACTTGGAACTGAACGGCATGAATCGCGGCGAATTGATAATCAGTTAAGAGGCCGTTCCGGACGCCAAGGAGATCCGGGCTCCAGCCGTTTCTACCTCAGCCTTGAAGACGACTTGATGCGGATTTTCGGCGGAGAACGTGTCAAAATGATAATGGAACGTGTCGGCATGGAGGATGGCGTCCCCATTGAAAATAAACTTACATCGAGAGCCATTGAGAACGCTCAGAAAAAAGTCGAAGCGCACAATTTCGATATACGAAAACATCTTCTAGACTTCGACGACGTCATGAACAAACAACGTGAAGTCGTGTATTCTCAGCGCCGTTTTATACTTGGAGGTGACAATCTCAAAGAGACGGCACAAGACATGACCGCCGATGTGGTAGAGGACATTGTCGACCGCTATGCAGACGATCGTGCGCATTTTGAAGATTGGGATCTGGCGGCCTTATCCGATTCACTGTGGGGTCAGTTCGGTATTCGCTTTAATTTCACGCAGATGCCACCTGAGCAGCAGAATCGTGAGGCGATAACGGAATACATCTTAAATGCCGTTCAGAAAAGATACGATCAGAAAGAGACTGAGTTGACACCTGAAACTATGAGAGAATTGGAAAAATTCATCATGCTCCAGGCCGTTGACACGCAATGGAAAGATCATCTGCTCAGTATGGACCATCTCAAGGACGGGATCGGCCTTAGAGGATATGGACAGCGTGATCCACTCAAGGAATATCAAAAAGAAGGTTATGAGATGTTCCTTGATATGAGTCTTCGCATAAAAGAGGAAACGGTTAGGAACCTGTTCCTAGTCAGGTTAGCTAAGGAAGACGGATTGCAAGAGCTGACAGCCGATCGCGACCAGGAAATGCAATTATCCCGTGGTGATGGCATGGGTGATTCCAAACCGAAGACAGTTAAACGTCAGGCAGCCAAGGTTGGACGAAATGACCCGTGCCCCTGCGGATCGGGCAAAAAGTATAAAAAATGTTGCGGTAAGGCTGCATAATTTTCAACGGCTATTTAGGGGCGCCGAGGTTGTAGATTCCGGTTTGATCTACATCCTATTTTTCCACAGCTGAGTTGCTCGGAGGTCATCAAAATTATCTCATATCAAAGAGACCATTTTGTTCCTAGTTCGGAGCTGTCGTTTCCTTTCTTCGATGACATAAGCGGCACCCTCCGCGGATACAGGGTTTTCACGGCGTGCCGCTCTATCAGAGGCAAGATTTTCCGACTGGAAGATCACTTGGATCGGCTTTATAACTCTGCGTCCGGGATTCATATGAAACCGCCCGTGGAGAGAGAAGCTCTTAGGCAAATCATGGCTGAAATCGTGGACCGGAATGTGAAATCCGGTATTCAAGATGATTTGCTGATTGACATAATTTTCAGTGGCGGTCTTCTCGGCAATACTATGAAGAAATCAGATAATGGAGCTTACCTCTACGTAGCTGTGCAGCCGCTAGAGGTGCCTTCTGATGAACTGTACGAAAACGGAATTGCGCTCGCCACATTTCCACACCTGAGAATTTGCCCGGACATTAAGCTGCTTCATTACATAGGCGCGATTATGGCACATCAAACAGTTGTACCTACTGCAGCCGCCGAGGAAGTGCTGTTCGTGGACCCATGTGATCGGCAAACTATACTGGAGGGTTCGACATTTACTATTTTCTTTGTCAATTCAGATGGAGAAGTTCTCACCCCGCCGCTCGATGGGAAGATTTTGGATAGTATCACTCGCAAGGTGGTCCTCGAAATCCTAACACAACAAAATGTCAAAATACTCGAAAGCCCGGTTTTATTGAGCCAAATCAATTCCCTTGCCGAATCGTTTATTGCCTCGACCACGCGTAATGTGCTTCCTGTGACGCGGATAGACAGCACGATTGTGGGGAACGGTAAACCCGGACCAATCACCGAGTCAATTATTGGATCTGTGAAGACATATCTCGATGCCTACTAATTCAAGCAAACTCTGGCAGTTCCAAAGCGGTCATTGCGACTCCGTTGAAAAACGGGGGAAGCATTCTCGCTGCCTTGGGATTGCCGGTAGGACCGGCATCTTGCCGGTCATTTTAGTGGACAGCCTTCCAGCCTGTCTATTAAGAAATGACGGGCAAATCCCGCGTTCTTACGCGGGACGTCGCCATCAAATCGTTTTCTTTTTCGCGATTATCTTTGAGAACCCATATAACTAAGCTGTTTCAATGGCTAGCCGGTTCACGATACAGAATCGCGAAACTGTTGCTGATCCTGGGAAATGCCCCCTCCGCGTTTTATCTTGACATAAACCGATGCTCCGAATATCCTTGAACATGTAGACTGATAATACACGTGTCTCCTTTTGTTACAATCTCGTTTCACCGCTATAAAACTGGCTAATCTCACCCAACCATCAACAGGAGGTACAACCGCTATGGTTCCAAACAAAATTCAGACTTGGCAAATGGTTAAGGGTCCGACCTATGACAAAGAGGCCGGCAAGATCACCGCTCCGGGCGAATTGCAGCGAACAGAGGTTCCCGTGCCTGAACTCGGTGCCGGTGAAGTTCTGGTTAAGGTAGCAGGATGTGGAGTATGTCATACTGACATGTCATATTTCTATGACGGAGTTCCCACTGTCACAAAACCTCCACTAACTCTCGGCCATGAAATTGCCGGGGAAGTGGTAGCAGCGGGACCCGGCGCTGATTCTTGGGTCGGCAAGAAGGTTATTGTCCCGGCTGTCATGCCATGTAACAATTGCGACATCTGCGCCAAAGATCGCGGTAATAGATGCTTGGCTCAGAAGATGCCTGGGAACTCTCTGGGTATCTATGGCGGTTTTTCCGATTACATCCCTGTCCCCGCCGTGGATCTCTGTGTGATCAACGACCTGAAGGGGCGCCCGTTGGCGAACTACGCGGTCATTGCAGACGCGGCCACAACGCCGTACCAGGCTGCCGTTCGCATGGAACTTCAAGCAAACGATCCGGTGCTGATTACCGGGATTACAGGCGGCGTGGGAGTGTATATGGCCCAAGTGGCTAAGGCTTTCGGAGCGAAACCTATCGTCGGAATGGCTCGAAACGAAGAAAAGCTTAAGAGAGCGCTAACAATGGGCGCGGACTATGTCATCAACACACGAGACAAGGATTTCAAGGCCATTCAAGACGAATTCAGAGGAATAGCCAAGCAGGCCGGCGTCAAAGCCAATGTTGGATGGAAAATATTTGAATGCACAGGCACGGGAGCCGCGCAGGATATAGCATTGGGTCTGCTCGGTTTTATCGGAAAACTCGCAGTGGTCGGTTTTGGGATGCAGAAGAATAGCTACAGCATATCACGTCTTATGGCATTCGATGCAGAGGTGATCGGCACGTGGGGATGTTTGCCTAAGTATTATCCTAAAGTTTTGGAAATGGTCCAAAGTGGCCAGATTCAAATCGATCCGCTGTTGGAAACCAGGCCGATGTCTACAATTAAACAGGCATTTGAAGAAGCCCACAGCGGCACGCTGACGAAGCGAATTGTTCTCATGCCCGATTTTTGATGTTAATTGGCGAAGAAGATTATGCTTGATTAGGGCCGGCAGGGATGCCGGCCTTGCCATGAGCCGGTAGTCCAGCGCAGGACGCGGGTCGAAATGGGTCTGAGAAAGCGACTGCAGCAAAAATTAAAAACCCGGTCGAGTCAAATCGGCCGGGTTTTTTGTTGAAATCTTATCGAATTAGATTCGGCTATGAATCAAGCGGCCTGACCGCTGTCACGATCCTGTAAATATCATAAACGTCCTGAACCTCAATTTGCTTAAAACCAGATCTCGCTAGATTCTCTTCAATTTCCGAACGAGTTTCATAAACGTCGCAAACTTCTCCCCTGGAACCGAAAAGGCCCACAGTGCCGCCCGGTTTCAAGAAATGATACATACATGAGTAAATTGCGGGCCTCAAATGAGGCTTGACATGAGGAATCATAAAGGAACTGATCACCTTATCAAATAGCTTTTCCGGCCTGTAGTCCTCGACTGAGGTGGTCACAAACTTGATATTATTCAAGCATTCTTTTCGGATCTTCTCTTCGGCAAGTTCAATCATGTCCTCTGATAAGTCGATGCCGATGACTTCGCAAGCATTTGCAGCAGCTAAGACAGTAGCCGAGCCCGTTCCGCAGCCAACGTCAATTACTCGGTCGTTTGCAGCGACCGCCATTTCTATAAGTCGCCTGAGGCCTTTTCTATAACCAGGGTCCAAGGACCACTGAAAGTCGTAACTCTTCTTTCGTATTCTATAATAGAGCTGGATAGACTTTTCTGTCGGCAGCAGCTTCACTACGGTGGTGCCCTGGATATAGGCCTTTCTCAGTACTCTCACCACCGGGCGAAGCAGCCGGCGAAATGGTTCGTGGTCCTCACTGACCAAAGTTTGGTTCATTATTAGTACCCCCTTTAGGATAACCCAGCCACCTTATTACACCATCCAATAATACGCAACAAGAAAACCTGACCTGAGCTACTAACCTGCTGGAATGCCTGTTTTAGTTTTTGAATGAAGCACGTTTTGGGCGCGCTCTACTCCGCGCGATACGATCAATCGCACTGCCTGAAGGCCGTCTTGAATTAGATTCCTCTTTGACCGCTCATCATGCACATTAAATGCGGTGAGAACGAACTCAGTGGGATCAACCCCGGCCGGTGGCCGCCCTATCCCGAGTCTCACCCTGACAAAGTTTTCGGAATCCAAACAATCAGCGACAGAAGCAACTCCCTTATGTCCACCGTGACCACCGCCGATCTTAATACGCACCCTACCCTCAGCAAGATCCAAATCATCATGGATAAGGATGAGCTTTGTGGGATCGAATCTATGAGCAGTCACTATCGGCCTCACAGCTTCCCCGCTAAGATTCATGTACGTTTGCGGCTTTACCAAGAGCACTTTCCGACCGGCGACAGTCATATCACATATCATCGCCTTTTTCCTGTTCGATCTCCAGGAACAGCGCTGCTTGAGTGCAAGCGCATCCAGCACCATGAATCCGAGATTATGGCGATGCTGCGAGTATTCGTCTCCCGGATTACCCAACCCAACGATTATCCAGTCTGTGCCCAACTACGCCGTACCTTTCCATTTCTCGTGTTTTCTGTTACAGATTTATGCGTATGCCCACTGTGGGTGTCAAGCCAGCTATTCCCAGCATCTGTAAAGCGTGCTATTTGCTGTGACGCCGGAACTCTTTCGCAAATACGTTGCTAAGGCAATAAACGAAATTCCCGAAGAATTCCAAGAGAAAATAAAAAATGTGGAAATTCTGGTCGAAGACTTCCCCGACTTGGAAACTTTGGAGTCGCTGGAGCTTGATTCCGAATGGGAATTGCTGGGGCTGTACGTCGGGGTGCCTATGACGGAGAAGAGCGTGTTTTCCTTGAACGTGCTGCCCGAAAGGATCTATTTATATCGCCGCCCAATATTGCGTGCTGCGCAAAACAGAAACGTGGTTGAACTAATTCGTGAAGTCGTAATTCACGAAGTTGGACATCATTTTGGGTTTGATGACGAAGCGTTGGATGAAATGATAGGACGCTCCGGTGAATGAACCTTTGAAACTTGAAAAGGAGCGAAGAAAAAGGCGACGCGAACTTGTAGTCGCCCTGGGAGCAGCTCTGCTTATTGGAGCGATTTTTTTCGTGGAATCGCGCGTCGCCCGCTCTGCGGAAGATATCCCTTTTGCAGGACACCTGCTCCTGTTTGGATTACTGACAATAGTCACGCTATTAGTCATTCTGGTTATTTTCTTCCTGATTCGTAACCTATTCAAATTAATATTTGAACGCCGTCGCAGAGTATTCGGGTCACATCTTAAGACTCGACTCACGCTGGCTTTTGTCGCACTGACCCTTGTGCCCACTATTGTCTTATTTATAGCCAGCGCAGGTGTTCTCCACACCACTATTGAAAGCTGGTTCACTACTCGCGTCGAGGATTCCCTGCAATCTTCACTGGTAGTGGCTCAGGCCTACTACAAGGGCGCCTCCGAGAACGTGCTGAACGCAGCGACACGGCTCGCGGCCATGATTTCGGCCGAATCCTTATTGAATTCCTCAGATACCAATTCTTTGAAAGAGGCTATGTCCTCTTGGCGCACCGAAGACGGTCTCAGTTCCCTTCATATTTATCTTCAGGACGGATCGCCTCTGGTGATCAGCAAGGACCCGGCTCTGAAAGACGTGACAATACCCGCCCCTTTGTCCAGTTTTCTCAAAATCGGATTGCGAGGTGAAAAGACTTCTGAAATCCTACCCCTGGATGAGGCAGGCGATCTCATTCGGGCAATAGTTCCCATAAAAACTCAAAACAACGACACGGTTCAGGCTGCTCTGGTGGCTGATCATTATATTCCGACCTCTCTCGCCGGCCGGTTGTTTTCGATTTCGAGCGCATTCGGCGAATATCAAGAAGCCAAGAGGATGAAGGGGCCTGTAAAGCTCATTTATATCCTGATACTACTTATGGTGGCGCTCCTGGCAATATTCATCGGATTTTGGTTCGGCGTAACCATGGCCCGGGACATTACCGATCCTATATTGGGATTGGCCGAAGGAACCGAAAAAATAGCAGCGGGAGATCTTGATGTGTACATTGAACCAACCGCAGACGATGAATTGGGGGTGCTTGTACGATCGTTTAACAAGATGACAGGGGATCTGCGCAAAACCAGGGACGAGCTGGAAAAGGTTAATCTGGATCTCGATAGTAGACGAAATTACATGGAGACGGTCCTTAGAAACATAGCAGCCGGGGTTCTTGCACTCGACTCGGAAGGACACGTCACTGCGGTAAATGAATCGGCGAAAAAGCTGTTAGGAATCACTGCCGGTATCTATTTGCAAAGGCCTATGGACGAAATTCTGCCCACAACATCAGCGACGGCCATTTCCGAAATATTGGAAGAGCTTCCGGAATCAGGATCTGAAGGTAGCGAACGACAGATAACATTGTCCTTCCCTGATCGTTCTCTGTCCCTTATTTGTTTTGCCAATAGTCTGAAAGATGAAGAGGGTCGGGATTTGGGGGTAGTTCTGGTCTTCGAAGACATGACTTACCTGGTTAAAGCTCAGCGGATGGCAGCATGGAGAGAGGTAGCCAGACGAATCGCACACGAGATAAAGAACCCCTTAACCCCGATCCAATTGAATGCTCAACGTATTCAAAGAAAATATCGCGGGTATGGTGGGCGAGGACACGCAGGTACTGGATCAGTGCACACGTGGCATAATCGATCAAGTTGAGCAATTAAAGAATATGGTCAATGAATTTTCGCTATTTGCCAGAATGCCTACGGCCAAACTTGCCCCTAATGACCTTAATGCGACTGTGCGAGAAGTTTTTGACCTGTACGTTCAAGGAAATAATAGGATAAAGTTTGTTTTTTCCCCGGATGATTCGATTCCGGTCTTGGATATAGACGGCGAGCAGATGAAACGAGTTGTAGTCAATCTGCTGGAAAATTCAATTTCAGCGATAGATGGCGTAGGCGAGATCCATGCCAAGACTTCTTACGATTCAAAGGCTCGCATTGTAACGCTCGAAATAAGGGATACGGGCCCGGGTATCCAACCACAGGATCGTGCCCGTTTATTTGAGCCTTATTTTTCAACAAAACCTGGAGGAACGGGCCTCGGATTAACTATAGTAAGCACCATTGTGGCCGATCACAATGGTTACATCCGAATAAAGGACGATCCGGGAAGCGGAGCGGCATTCGTTATCGAGTTGCCGCTTTCAAAACAATAATTACATCAGCAACTTCACAAGAAATCGCAGGCCGGGAATGATGCATCCGACTGAATATATTTTTGACAAGGCAGAGCGGGTTCTCCGCTCTGGCGGCGTTCTGATCGCCCCGACGGAGACGTTCTACGCTATTATAGCGGATCCTTTTCAGGAACCCGCAGTTAGACAGATCTTCAGCATAAAGTCGCGCGATGAAACCAAGCCGCTGCCTTTGATTGCAGCGGATATCGCCAAAGTGAAAAACCTCATCCGTTCTGACGAAAAGCTTCTCAATCGCGTGATTGACAGATTCTGGCCGGGCAGCTTGACCATTCTTTTCCGGCCTTCGCGTCCTTTTTCGCGGCTTCTCACCGGACCGGGAGGTAAAATAGGAATCAGAGTGCCTCCCTGGTGTCCAGCTCGTATTTTGGCGACCAGAACAGGCGGATTTGTAACCGCCACCAGCGCCAATCTGTCTGGCGGTCCAGATCCTGTGAATATTACTGCTATTTCTCCCATTGTTCGCGAGTCGGTCGATCTTGTCCTGGATCTTGGACCCTCAGCCGGGGATCGGCCTTCAACAGTGGTGGAGTTTACCGACCGTACCCTTAAGATCGTGCGCGAAGGCGCCATTCCGGAATCCGCGATGCTGGAGTTCATGGAGCACAACAGGTAAGAGCCGCCGCAGAGATCGCAGAGAAAGAAAGAACGGAAGACAAGGAAAAGATGCGTGGGAACCCGCTTTTCGCAAAAAGGTGCTCCGCGCACGGCGACAATGCGGTTTAAAGGATGTGCAATCTTAATTACTGGAGAGGCATCTCCGGCGCATTACTGGCCCCACGCCTAGTGGACGGCACCTTCCCAAAAAACTCTAATATGTTTTCAATAAAACCGATGCCACGGTACTCGCATTCACCCTTGACGTACCGCTAGCTGTCTAGAGTTTTTACCGGAGGGGTCGGGAATCCCGCGGGACGCGGGACAAAAAAGCGGATTCCCGGACTTTTTTCCTCTTCCGTTTGGCGCCGAAGGGCGCCGGAAACCTGACGTCCTCCCTTACTTGTTCGGCCTGATTATGTTACCGGGCGCCGGTTGTATAGCGGGCGTGAGGCGCTGGAACAATAATTGTTGTTGCTGTAGCTCATACTTGCGATTTTCAGCGTCAATTATGTCTTGTTGCTGCATGCTTTTTATTATTTCGATTTCCCGGCGCCTCTGGCTATCCAGTTTTGCTCGTTCCTCTTCACGTCGACGTTGAGCCTCTTGTTCCGCTTGTAATTGCGAGTTCGAGACCCGGTAATAATCCGCTTTCGAGGAATCCTGGGCAGTATTACTACAAGTTCTTACAAACCATGATTTCACTGGATCCATGAAAGCCAGGCATGGACGCCGCGGAAAAGGCCGAGTCCCGCAGTAAGATAAACTTGGAATTTCCAAAGCAACAATAATAAAGGCCATGACAAATGTTCCGATTATGTGATACTTCATGATCATTTAGCCACCTTGTGTCTATTTTCTGAACCTAATTATAGCTTGAATACAAAGTACCTTCTATACCATTAAGTTTTCCTGGTGCCAAATATATTTTAGCCAAATTATGCGACTTGAAACCTGAAGGAACTTTGGTGTCAGGTTTTGAAATGAGAGGCATCCTCGGTTGTTCTTCGGTTATGAGCAATCGGGCGTTGCCTGAGGATGGCTGGATCGCGAAAGCAGAATACTCGGCCCAGCGCTGAGTCAATACATCGACGCCGGCTATCCAAAATCCGCTTGGTTTTCTATTGACGAGGATCCGATGATAGGATAATCCTATTATCCAACCCAACGCGAAAATCCAAATTCGTTGAACTCGCCAACCCGCTGTTGTGCGATATTAGGAGCCCTGACTTTTGGACATTCAGGCCATACATAAGATGTCAACATCAGACGAGGTTTTCCGAGTTCTTCACGATCGCATAATGTCAGGGGAACTCAAACCCGGAGATAAGCTTCCGCCTCAGAATCTGCTGGCCGAGCAGCTTTCAGTGAGCCGCAACACCGTGCGGGAGGCGATCCACAAACTCACAGTCATGGGACTGCTCGCGGCAAAACCGGGCGTGGGAACATCGGTTCAACTGAGTTCTCCGGCCTGCTACGTAGGGTCTTTATCCCCTCACCTTCTCCTCGATTCGGCTACGGTTCGGGAATTCCTGGAAGCCAGGCTCTTCATGGAAAAGGCTTCCGTCCGCTTGGCCGTCCTGCGTGCGACGACGGAAGGGATCAACGGCCTCAGGGCCATTCTGGACAAACAGACGATCGCCTCGAAAAAAGGAGATGTGGAAGAGTTCAACAGGCTGGATGCAGCATTCCACCTTGAATTAGCCCGTCTTGGCCAAAATCAGGTCCTGGTGAGATTCTTGGAGACCATTAGCGACCTTCTCCATGAGTTCATCTCTGAAGTCAACCAGTTGCCGAGCGCACTTCAAAAGGCTATCGGTTACCACAGGAAAATAACGGCCCTCTTGGCTGCCGGAGACTTGCAGGCAGCGGAGAGAACAATGGTGCAGCACCTGAAAAGCGTTGCAGACATCATCCAACAGAACTTGGGAACCGAACTGGACATGAATGCCCTTTTCGAAATAGAGCTGGGAGCGTGTAAGACATCGGTTCGAAAAAATGATAAAGAGCTAGAACTAACCGAAATTTATACAAAGAAGAGGCTTTATGACGAATGCCGGCCGATCATACATCCGGCTGCACCCCGACGACAATGTAGTTGTGGCGTTGAAAAATCTGAGCCGCGGAGAACGGCTTCCCGATTTAGACGTGGTCCTTCTCGACGACATATCGGCCGGCCATAAGGCGGCTGTGCGCGGAATCGATGCGGGCGAGGCTCTGATAAAATACGGCCAAATCATCGGATTTGCCTCCGCGGAGATCGAGCCCGGCCGGCACGTTCACACCCATAACGTTACTCTACATAGCTTCAGCCGTGATTATGCCTATAGCCGGGACGCCCGGCCCACTCAGTTCATTGCGGAAAGTGCTCGGCGTACCTTTGAGGGATTTTTGAGACCTGATGGCTCGGTCGGGATCCGCAACTATATTGGCATCCTTTCCACAGTCACCTGTTCATTGGGTACCGGACACCTGATCGCCCGGCATTTCGGCCCGGAGGTCATGTCCCGTTACCCCAATGTCGACGGCGTTGTGGCTCTCGGAGCGAATAGCGGATGCTGCATGACTCCCGGCGGGGATGCCGTTACGTACTTGCAGCGTTCGCTCGCGGGATATGTCCGGCAACCCAATTTCGCCGGCGTGCTGATTCTGGGGTTGGGCTGTGAGCAGAATTTGGTGGAATCTTTCCTTGAGGCGACCGGTTTGCGGCCCAACGAACGGTTTGGGACCATGGTCATTCAGGATGAGGGCGGCACCAACCCTACTGTGGAAAAGGCTGTGGCTGCGGTACACAAGCTCCTGGAGCAGGCGGACCGGGTACAGCGCCGCACCTTTCCTGCCAGCCGCCTTAAGCTGGGACTGGAATGCGGAGGCTCCGACGGGTACTCGGGAATCACCGCCAATCCGGCGTTGGGCGCGGCCGCGGATTTGCTGGTTCGCAACGGGGGCACGGCCGTGCTTAGCGAGACTCCGGAGATTTACGGAGCAGAACATTTGCTGACGCGTCGTGCAGTTAACCGGGAGGTTGGGGAAAAACTCGTGTCTCGCATCCGCTGGTGGGAAGAATACACCGCACTAAACGGCAGCCAGCTGAACAACAATCCTACGCCCGGCAACAAGGCAGGCGGCATTACGACCATCCTGGAGAAATCCCTGGGAGCGGCCACTAAAGGCGGTAGCACAAACCTCATGGAGGTGGTAGGATTTGCCGACTCGGTGAATGGTCCGGGTCTTGTGTTCATGGATACGCCCGGCTTCGACCCTGTATCGGTTACAGGCCTGATTGCCGGGGGAGTGCATATAGTTGCATTCACGACCGGACGCGGGACTGTCCTGGGGTCTGTTCCTGCGCCTACGCTGAAACTTGCGTCAAATAGCGCTCTATACAGTCGGATGGAAGCTGATATGGACGTGGATTGCGGGCAGATCTTGACTGCAGGGCTGACGATCCAGGAAATGGGAAGCCGGATTTTCGATCTTGTCCTGGAAATCGCGTCCGGCAGGAAGACAAAAAGCGAACTGGCAGGCCAGGGACAGATGGAGTTTCAGCCCTGGTACATCGGTGCGGTAGTGTGAGAAAATCGGTGAGCAGCCAAGCAGGCGAATATTCGCATTTCACGGAGTGGCTGTTTCCCCGATTTTTCAGGATATGATATTGGCGCCGGGAATAACTCCCGGACCGGATGACATCAACCTTCAATCCATGAGCGGTCGCACTGAGCGGCGGCTCCGGAACCGAGGAGAGGACATGGAGATGAGAAGGCTTACAATAGTGTTGGCAGTTTGTGCCATGGTTTTGGCGCTGATTGGCGGTCAAGCCCTGGCCCAGCAGAAAGTAATCAAGATTGGCGCTATTTACCCGCTCACGGGCAACCTGGCCGCCACCGGCATGGACTGCAAGCGTGGCGTCGACCTGGCAGTTGAGATCATCAACGGCAAGTTCGACCTGAACCTTCCCTTTGCCAAGGAAGAGGGCATCCCCAATCTGGGCGGAGCCAAAATCGAGGTCATTTACGCGGACACCAAGGGCGACCCCAAGAACGGCCTGGCCGAGGCCGAACGCCTGATCACTCAGGAGAAAGTTGTGGCCCTGCTCGGCGCTTACCAGAGTGCAGTAACCAAGACCGGTAGCCAGGCGGCCGAGAGATTGAAGATCCCGTACGTTTGCTCTGACTCGTCTTCGCCCACACTGACCGAGCGCGACTTCAAATACTTCTTCCGCGTCTCACCCCATGACGGCACAATGGCCCGCAACCAGTTCGAGTTTCTGAAAGACCTGGAGACCAAGACGGGCAAGAAGGTCAAGACCGTTGCATGGTCTACGAGAACACCGAGTTTGGGGCACAACGTGGCCAAGATGCAGAAAACATACGCCAAGGAGTTCGGATACGATGTCGTGGTTGACCTTGCATATCCTGCGAACGCGAGCGACGTGACCAGCGAGGTGGGCAAGATCATGTCGGCCAAACCGGACGTCGTGATGCACGCGGCCTACATCACAGATGCCATTCTATTCACCAAGACCTTCAAGGAGATGAACCTGGTTCCTCAAGGCTTCTTGACTATGGCGGGATACGTGGAATCCGACTACCTGCCCACGGTCAAGGCAGACGGCAATTATTTCCTGGTGCGCTCTACATTCGCTCTGGACCTGGCCAAGAAGAAACCGATGGTGGGGCAGGTCGCGGAGTTGTATCAGAAGAAGTACAACATTCCCATGGGAGAGAACACCGCCCGAAGCTTCTCAGCGCCCTTTGTTCTGGCCGACGCTTTCAACCGTGCCAAATCTACGGAACCTGAAGCTGTCGTCAAGGCGCTTCTGGAAACAAATATTCCCGGCGACCAGATCATCAATCCATGGAAGGGCATCCAGTTCGATCCCAAATCTCACCAGAACATTTACGCCTCGGCGATGCTCGTGCAGATCCTGGATCAGGCCTATTACACCGTCTGGCCTTTCGATGCCGCCAGCCGTGATGTGGTGTGGCCGTTCCCGCCCTGGAAAGACCGTAAGTAACCCGCGACCCAAAACCAGACCGTTGCTGGAAGCTAAGGGCCTCCAGCAACGGATGACTCGGAGTGTTCACATATGGATCAACTAGTACAACAGCTGGTTAACGGCATACTGATCGGTCTCGTCTATGCGTTGTTGGCAATCGGCCTCACTTTGATCTGGGGTGTCATGAACGTGCTCAACTTCGCTCACGGCGAATTCCTCATGATCGGCATGTTCATTTCTTACTGGCTATATGTGATGGCAGGTGTAGATCCGCTGTTTTCCATACCTATCAACGCTGTAGCTCTTTTCCTGATGGGCATGTTCATTTACCGGTTTATTGTCAGCAAGGTAATGCGGGGACCAGCCCTGGCGCAATTGGTGGTGACCTTCGGTATCAGCATCTTCCTTGCGAATTTCGCGGCTCTAATCTGGACTCCCAACTTTCGATCCATCGAGCACACACTATTATCAGGCACTTGGGACATTTCCGGAATAAAACTAAGCATTCCCAAGTTTGTCAGCTCGATCGGCAGCATCGTCACCTCTTTCGGGTGCTTTTGGTTCCTGCGAAATACCCGTACCGGCAAGGCTATTCTAGCCGTGGAAATGGATCGTGAAGCCGCTGTGATTATGGGTATTAACACGGAGCGCATCAACTCGCTGTCATTCGGGATAGGCTCGGCGCTTGTGGGTGTGGCCGGAGCGTTGCTTGCGACCCACTACTACATATATCCTTTCGTAGGCGGCACTTTTGGCCTGACCTGCTTCGCCATAGTGGCCCTGGGCGGATTCGGCAGCATCGAGGGTGCTTTTATCGCAGGCATTCTGGTGGGAGTGGTCCAGACATTGGGAGGATATATTTTTGACCCTGCCTATAAGCTGGCAATCGTTTTTGCCATGTATCTGATCACTGTCTGGATCAGGCCGCAAGGGCTGAGGGGATGGTAGAAATGGATACTTACGACATCAAAAAACTGTCCCTGGGCGTAGTCGTGCTGGCGATATTAATCATTTTGCCGCTGGTGATCGACTCATCCTTCGGCGTGCATGTCATGATCCTTATTTTCATGTTTGCCATGTGTGGGGTGGCCTGGAACTTGATGGGCGGCTATGCGGGCATGTTCTCCTTTGGCCAGGCGGCCTTTTTCGGGATCGGGGCATATACCTCTTCCTACCTGCTGTTGACCTTCAATATCAGCCCTTGGATAGGTCTCGTGGCAGGCGGGATCATTGCTTCGCTGATGGCCGCAGCTATTGGATACCCATGCTCGAATCTGCGAGGCCATTACTTTGCCATTGCAAGCATTGCTTTCGCCGAAATCCTTCGCATCGTGTTCAACAACTGGCAAGCAGTCGGGGCGGCAGAGGGGTTCACGATTCCTATGTTAAAGGAATCGCTCGCCAATTTCATGTTTCATTCCTCCAAGCTGCCTTACTACTACATCATGCTGGCTTTCCTGCTTTTCGCAATAGCGGTCTGTTACTGGGTGTCCACGTCAAAGACGGGATATTACTTGAGGGCTATCAAGGAGAGCCATGATATCGCTAATGTTTTAGGTGTCAACGTGGTGCGCTACCGTCTGTATGCCATCATGATCAGCGCCTTTCTCACTGCAATGGCTGGGACTTTTTACGCTCAGTACATCCTTTATATCGATCCGGAGAGCGTGATGATCCTGCCGATTTCCGTCCAGATCGTGCTGGTGGCCATGCTGGGAGGGGCCAACACGGTACTCGGACCGGTGGTCGGATCGGCCATCTTGATCGCGCTTTCCGAATACAGCAGGGCCTGGCTGGGCTACAAAGGTACAGGTGTGGATATGATTTTTTACGGTACCCTGATCACCGTTATTTCCATGTACTTGCCTAACGGGGTGTGGGGCTACATAACCAGCCTGGCAGGGAGAGGCAAATGAGCGCTTCGTTGCTATTGGATGTAAAGGGCGTCAGCAAATACTTCGGCGGGTTGCGGGCCAATGAGGACGTGTCTTTCCAGGTGAACCAGGGCGAGATTATCAGTATCATCGGGCCTAACGGCGCAGGCAAGAGCACGCTCTTCAGCTGTATCACGGGCTTCCATCGCCTGGACAAAGGCCAAGTCTTGTTCAAGGGCCGGGATATCACGAACCGGAAACCGCACGTCATCAGTAAGCTCGGCATCGTCCGCACATTTCAAATCGTGCAGGTCATTAGCGATATGACGGTGCTGGAAAACGTCATGACCGGTAGTTTTCTTGCGGCACACCAGAGTTCACGAGGCGCTGCGAAAGGCCGAAGAAGTGCTTAGCTTCACGGGATTGGTCGAGAAAGAGAACTACAATGCGCTTGAGCTGACCATATCTGACAAGAAAAGGTTGGAAGTATCTATGGCTCTGGCCATGGAGCCCGAACTGCTCATGCTGGACGAATCCATGGCCGGACTCACACCGGTGGAACTGCGAGGAATGATCGGGCTAATCCGCAAGGTGCGCGAGAACGGGTTGACTGTGGTAGTAGTGGAGCACGTCATGGAGGCGGTGATGGAACTTTCCGACCGAGTTATCGTGCTTAACACCGGTTCTAAGATCGCTGAGGGCTCGCCGAAAGAAGTAGTGGCAAACCCCGAGGTCATCCGCGCTTACCTGGGAGAGGGGTACAATGCTGTCCGTCAATAATATATCAGTGGGTTACAAGGGACTTCTGGCTATTCAGGATGTCTCATTCGAGGTCAAGAAAGGCGAGGTCGTTTCGCTGATCGGTTCCAACGGCGCGGGTAAGACCACCCTGCTCAAAACCATCCTCGGCCTGCTCAAGCCCATAAAGGGCGAAATCCGTCTGAACGATCAGGTGATTTCCGGACGTCAGCCCTATGATGTCGTCAAGATGAAGATCTCACTCGTACCCGAGGGACGGCGGCTTTTCCCACGCCTCTCAGTTCAGGACAACCTCGCGATGGGGGCCTACACAGTTGATTCCAAGGAGCAAATTGCGGAAACCATGGAGTCGGTATTGCGACTTTTTCCCTGGATCAAAGAACGGGCTGACCAGCGTGCCAATACCCTTTCCGGCGGCGAGCAGCAGCAGGTGGCCATCGCACGCGGTCTCATGTCCCGACCAGATCTGCTCATGCTGGATGAGCCGTCGCTGGGTGTAATGCCGATATTGATCACCGAAATCTTTCGCACTATCGACCGCATCACCAGCGAAGGCGTCACCGTGCTCCTGGTCGAGCAGAACGTATTTGAGGCCCTGAAGGTTTGCCACCGAGCGTACGTTCTTCAGACCGGCCGGATCGTCATGGAAGGCACAGGAAGCGAGCTGTCCCAATCCGACCTTGTCCGCCAGGCCTACCTGGGAATGTAATTGCCGGAAGCATTTGCTTCTTTCCGCATGGCGCCAAAAGTAATCGATTAATAATCGACCGGCAGGGAGAGGCTGTCTCAAAAATCCGAGAAAGGCCAAAATCGTGCTATGAAAACTATGATTTTCCTGGTTCCCAGGCTCCGCCTGGGAACCCATATCTTCCGGGCTCTGCCCGGTAACTGTCTGGCATTCTAGCCTATAATGGAGGCGGAGCCTCCAGGTCATGCATTCCCAGGCGGAGCCTGGGAACGAGAAGTGTGGCACGATTTCTTCTCGATTCTGAGTTTTGAGACAGCCCCGGGACGCCGGCCGCTACCAGAGTTAAGATCGGCGCTTTACCAAACTTTCGACGATTCGAGCTCACGTAAACCGGCCTTCCGGTCAAAGATGTGGACACATAGAAACGCATTTGATGCAAGTGTACCACGAGTGATCGTCTACTGCCGTAACATGGTTTATCATCTGCAGGTCTTCGGCCGGCGGCTTGGCCGTCCTCATAAAATGGGAAAAAATCGGGCTCTTCATTGAATTCTTGAGGCACGCTGTACCCTTCACTTTCCCGTTTTCTCCAATCGCCTGAACAGGACATGCATCCTGGCAGACGAAACAATCAGCGGGACATCCCTTGTCATCTTTCTCAGGCAAACCGATCGGGGCCAAAGATGCCGTAGTGACGATCCCACCCAGAAGCAACCTGGGGCCGTATCGAGCATTGAAGAGCAATCCGTTTTTCCCCAATTTACCTATGCCTACGGCCTCACCCGCTTTTACAAGACTTAGGTACCCCCTGAAATCACCCCACCCGGGGACATCGTAAGGAAATCAACCGTACACAGGCACGACCGTGTCACCCTGCTCTTCAATGATAACGGCGGCTTGCATCAGGATAGCGTCAATATGCCGGTAGTAAACAGCCGCAGCCCGCCAGTACAGTTGTTCCGCTTTTCCTACGCACTTGAAAATTCCTTTGGGCAAAGGTATTCCCAGGCAGAGAATGGTTCTTGCCCCTGGAAGCACATCCGACGGTCTGTAGCCAAACGCTTCCGTCTCAAGTGCGGATGCCGGAGCAGTCCCGAACACATTAATATTGTTGGCCAGAAAAAACGCCTCGATCTTCTTTGTGATATTATTCATGAAACACCTTCTCCGACGCCTCGGCTCATTGAGCACCGGAATGTTCTATTTTTTTAGTGTAGCTAGTGGAACAAGAGATTTGCCTCGAGAAGAAGCCAAGTTCATAAGGTATTCCTGGCCCGAGGCCGGGGGTGTCCGACATTCCGCTTCGGGCTTTCGCTGCAAAGTCACAGCCTTTGCCGGGCAGGTAGTTGTGCATAAACCGCAACCGATGCACCTATCACGGTCGACTTCGGCAACGTTGTCCACGCCGATTTTGATTGCTTCCATTTGGCAGCGGCCCACGCAGGTCTCGCACGCTTGGCAGCTGTCGCGGTCGACCGCGGCATAGTAATTCGTATAGACTTTTTCTGCGGGCTTCGGATGCGTTTTGATCGACTTCAGAATTTCACAACAGTCACCGCAGCAATTGCACATTCCTCCTATCTCCTGAGCCACAAATGGTTGAGGCACAAGGCCCGCTTCCTCGCACCGATCGATTATACCAAGGGCTTCCTCGTGACTGATTAGTCGCCCCATACCCTTGTCGACGTAGTAATCCGCGTGACTCCCAAACTGGAAGCATACCTCCACCGGCTTATCGCACGCTTTATCCAAAAGCCCCTGTGAGGTCCTGCATATACACTTCGCGACAGAAATCTTGGCTTTGGACTTAAGGATCTGCCTAACATCTTCGTACGGAGCGACAGGCCAGGAATAATCGATGGACTTGTTAACCGGCACGGATCGCAATGGGGGCGCCTCACCAAGGTCTCTCCGGAATGCTTCACGAAAGTACTGATCAAATAGCTCTGCACTCTCTTTGTCAATGTTCTTAACCTGATAGTCCCACGACCCGACGACATATGGGATCGCCCCGTACTTCGGAGGTTGCCCTTCTTTCCTGATCCTGAAGATCAGGCCTTCGTCTACCATTCCCTCTAGCAGCGACGAGACCTTTTCGGGTTCCCGGCTAAGGCGCTGAGCCACCGATTCAGATGTTTCGAGCATCATGCTCAGGTTCAGGTACAGTTCCGCTTCCTCTTCCGAAAAGAGCCTCTCCAGGATCTTTATCTCAACCTCGGATTCGGTTTCGGGAAATCCCACGGAATACTGGTCCAACTGCTTGCGGAGATCGTAATAAATCCGGCTTGGCATTGTCTTTTCGTCCCTTTAGAAATGATGTTGCTCGTGCCCATTTGCTGCCCAAATGATAAGGTGCTCTGATCGGCCAAAGGCGCCAAAGACTCTTATTACGAGCGGAGCGAAGCAATCTCCCAAAGGTTTGGGGATTGCCACGGCCTGACGGCAGCGCAATGACAAATCGACACCAAGGTAACTGAGCCGCACACCGACCCATTAGCGGCCTGCCTTGATGGGACTACCTTGAAGGCGCAATCCACGCTGTCGTGTAATGCATGACATATTTGAGTGTCCTGAATTGGGGAAATCACATCCCTTTGAATTCTGATATGTCAGCCAGGACTCTTTTCAGGACATCGATCTCATGTTCGGAAAACCCCGTTTTAATAGCTTCATTGACTCTTCGGATTATGGGTTTCGCCCTCTCAACTTCTTCCAGTCCTGCGGGTGTTGCGCATATGAGCAAGGCCCTGCGATCGGCCGGGTCCATGACTCGCGTGACAAAGCCTAATTTTTCGAGTCGGTCGACTAGACCGGTCATGGCGGAATTCTCAATACAGAGAATCCTTCCAAGTTCAGAGATCATCCGGCGGTCTTGCTGTTTCAGTAGGAACAGAATTCCTGATTGTGCGACAGTGATTCGTACACCCTCAGCTGCCAGGATTTTATTTGCATGCCTCTTCACCGCCTGCTGGGCGGTCGATAGCAAGAAGATCAGTCTGTCATCTTGACTCATGTTCACCTAATACAGCAAAGTTAGTGAGCTTCTATATAGTCAAGTAGCGGAACATACGCATATTGATATTACGCTTGTTAACTAATTGCAAGAGATTTTTTTATGCACGGGTCAAACCGCTCAGTTCCCTTGCTGTCGATTTGTCATTGCGAGGAGCAAAGCGACGAAGCAATCCCGGATTTGTTCCTGACACGCATGAGAATGGAGATTGCTCGCTCCGCTCGCAATGACAGTCATTGAAGCCCCGACAGTTAGAATACGTGTCATCGAATTGGAAGTACGCATAATTCTTGCATCCACGAATCAGATCGGTTATCCATGTTAAACTAACAGATCCTCATCACTAGGACGACGGCCTCTCTTGAATACTGCTATCATAAGTAAGATCTTTTCAAGCCCCGGGAATCGCAATTATTACGGCAGGTTTCCCATGCGCGCTAGGAAATTTCCTTGACCGATCCCCCCAAAAGAAAGCTCAGCGCCAAACAAGTCGTTGAGGACATTCGTTCGGGAATGGACGGAAGCGGACTGAAACGGAAGTATGATTTGTCCGACAAGGCGCTTCAATCCCTTTGCACAAAATTATTGGCCGCAGGAGCCTTGACTGAAAATGAAATTAGCCGGTTGATGCCTCTGCGGGATCGGGCAAAAGAGTCTCACCAGGCTCCGGCTAAAACCCTGTGGCATTGCCCGGCTTGCAATACCCCTCAGACAACGGAAATGTCTGAGTGTCCCGCCTGCGGCGTAATTGTGGAGAAGTTTGTCGCTCGGTCGGAACGAGATGACCACGTTTTAAGTTCAGCAACCCCTGTATCACAAGATACCGCTCGGCGCGATCGAACAAGCTGGATGCCGCTTATTATCAGCATAGTGGTTTTTGTTATAGCTGGAAGTTGTCTGCTGCTCTGGTCTACACACAAGGCATCTGAGATTTCCGAAGTAGATGTCGAAACTGAGTCGGTGCAGGTAGCTGACACTGAAGCAGACCAAACCCAAGAAGACAGCGGGGAAGAACTCGGAAGCACTCCCAAGAGCTACAGTGAAGTAGAGATAGGAGACTCCAAAGAGGACATAGTGCTTCTTCAGCCGCCGCCTGTTGCAATCCCACAAGAGAACCGGGAGCCGGCCGTCGCTGTCCCTCGCCCTCAGGAGCGGATCCCGGCGCCTCGGGAAGAGACATCGCCCCCGCCGGAAAAACCTCTATATATCACCGGCGTGTTGCGGCGGTTTTCGTCGAGCGACTTCAAAAAGGAAGTGGTGGAGGCATCGAAAACCTATCCCGTGCTATTCCAGTTTTACAGTCAAACTTGAGTGCCCTGCAGGCGGATGGCATCCGTCCTAAATGATGTTGCACTAGAGACAAAGGGCCAAGCGATTGTGGGGTTGATCTCTACAACGGATCGGGAACTGGCACGAACCTTCGGAATAAGGAGAATACCAACGATTTTCGTAGTGCGTAATACTGAGATTACCGCCTCCTTCATAGGAATCGTGCCCAAGAGGACGATTCAAGAAGCCCTGAGGTAACCCTCCGTCGCAGCGAAAGAAATCGGCAAGGCCAGCCCGAGGGAAAATTGCGGGAACCGGGTTTTTACAAAAACCGGGTTCCCGAGACTTTTCCTCTTCCGTCCGTCGCCGAAGGGCGGCAGCCTCCAAAAACCGCTAATTCGAAGTATTTGAAGAAGCAATCCACATCAATGTACCCGATTTCCTTTAACCAATCGCACTGAGTTTCAACGGGAGAAAACAGGTTCGCATCCCGATCCGGACGTTCAAAATACTCCTTTTCCACGGCGGCTCTTGTCTTATTCAATTTCCGTTGCATGGCAAGTTCGTAGAGCGAGTCCACCCTGATCTGATCCCAGAGTTCTGAAAGGCGGTCGGTCGGAGAAGAGACATGTTCCATGTTTATGAACATACCTCCGGGTCGGAGGATCTCAAAGATCTCGTTATATATACGGTGTTTTCTGGCATCAGGCTGGTGGTGGATCGAGAATCCCGATACAACCAGATCGAGAGGGGCGTATTGCCGAATTGACTCGACCCATGCCTCTTTACCGTAATCGGCCTCACACAAATGGATTCTGCTCGCAAATCCGGCCAATTCCTTTTCAGCCGCCTTCAACATGGGTGGAGAATGATCCACAAGAACTCCATTGGAATCCGGAAACCCTTCTAAAATTACGGCAGCGAGGATTCCATCACCGCATCCGAGATCCATGAAATGATTGACCGGACATCCAATGCCTTTGATAACCGTGAGCATCACACCTATTTGCTCCCGGAGAAACGGTCGAGATCCTTTCCTTTCCAGATAATAGGCCACTACCGATTCGGACTTCCATACTGCATCGGTCTTTTTACTCATGGACTGCACCTATCAAGCTCAAAAGCGTTAACTTTGGGTTCCATCTTAATTACGATTCCCCCTCTCCCTCCCCTCTCCCGCCAGGGGAGAGGGATTTTGAATCCCAACTCCGTTCCTTCCAGCCAGGAGACAGAACTGTTGAATCACCACTCCATTCCAGCCTGTTGGGGACAGGGTTTTAGATCCCCCTCCCTTGACGGGAGGGGGAAGGGGGAGGGTGACAACTATTTGAAATAACAAACTTAGCTCACCAAAGTGAACGCCTATGCCTATCAAGCGTTTGTTTGCATTACTGCATCAAGGATTGTTGACCTGGCCTACATCCAACCATTCAGCTAACGTGAATGCGTAGTCCGGCTCCAAATGCCGGCTGGAGTAAAGAAATACAGTCCCCACAGAGGTGGTCGTCCGGGCGATATCTTCATACTCTTCCTGCTCGCCGATTTTTGCCAGGCAGTCTAGAATCTCTTCTTGGGTCAGGTCAAAAGGGGACATGGTGAACATATCCAGTGGAACCGGCCGTGGATAGATTTTGGAATTATCTCGCACAACCTGGGCTATGACCCGAAGAGGTCCTTCCTCTTTGGTTATCAGTATTCCCGCGTATGTTTCGCTCAAGCTTCGAGTGGAATAGTAATAAGCAGTTCCATTTTCGGTGGAAATTTCCTGAAGGTCTGCGTTTTCTTGAACCACCTCTCCGAGTATGGCCTTAAAATCGGTCATTTCATTATTTGCCTCCTGAGTCACATGCCCTGCCCTAACAAGTTCCGTCCAAATCTCTTCGAATGGAATAAGTTGTCCGGTCTCGCTTTGCTCGCGAATTGTCTGCGCTATTGCCTGCCCGATTTGTTCCCGTTGCTCCATTTTCACCTTAAGGCAGAAGCCGTTTTTTGCTCAGATCATCGGCCACCGTTGCCAATCCCATTTTTTGATAAGCCGCGGCGCTCGGAGAACCGGTTTTTTTGTCCCAACCCATCTCTTCGTAGTACAAATCCATGGCTAAGTTGATATCTTCCTTGTCCATGCGATTGGTTCCCTTGGCAAAAGAAGCTTTCCCTGCAGGATCTGCAAATACCCAGTCCGGCACCGTATCGTGCTTGGTCCGCATTTCTTTGGTTCCCATGTCGCGGATGGTCAATGCTCGATGGAGCACGAAGATCCGTTCCGCCACATTATCGAGTTCCTCGCGGGATTTCTTGTCGCCGGTAGCAATGCTGTAGAGTAAGGATTCGATGGAATCGTCACCTCGGTAGCCTCGCTCCTTCAGGGGTGAAGCAATCCAGGGACCCATCCAATTGCAGAGAGACAGAGAGTCATGCAATTCTTTTCTCAGAAGTGACCATTTAGCCATTTTGGCCTTGTAAACGTTCATCGGCGTGTAGGCCGAGGCAGCGTCCACCGCATCTGCTGAGCCCCAAATATCCATAGCCAATCGCTTTTGAACATCTATCGGTAATCCATTGCGAATAAAGTTGACGTGGGAATGGCACTGAACGTCTCGATTGTATTGCGTATTGATGATTACGCCGCACTGTCCGGCGTCTTCGTTTGAATGATGTTTAGGATGGCCCATTTTCCAATAGAGGAGATTCTGATCTTCAAGCCACTCTTTTTCCGGAATACCCCATCGCTCCAACATGCCGCCGGTGCCCAATCCGAGCGCCGTGGCCAGTTCACCTTCTTTGTACGCTATCTTTGGCAGAAGCTCGAAAAGAAATGATGGATCGCCTTTTTCATATTTATCCCATGAATATTTCTTGAATTCCTCCTGGCCCACCTTGCCGCTCATGATGCCTTCGTAATACAGCTTTTGAAAATCGCGTTGCAGCTGACCGTAGTTTTCCCAAATGCCAAGATCGTCCGCCAGGTGCATGCCCACCATACATGCTTCAATAGAAGTCTGGCCCTTCGGGCCGTCGGGAAATGTTTTGAAGAAGGCGCGGCCGAATAGCAATCCAGCGCACGTATTCTGCCCGACTGCCGGAATACCGTATTTATCAGCTACCGCAGGAACTTTGATCATGGTGTGGCAACGAATAGGGCAACTCGGGCAACCATTTCCTCTGACGGTATACTGCCAAGCTTTATCACCAAGAAAAAAGGCTGCATTATTAGTTCGATACGCGATCCTATTCAAATCGTGAGGATCGCATGCGCCTGTATCGATATTCGGGTCAGCCGCGCCCCATTGTCGCCTCTTGGACGCGACCCATCGTGAACCGGGGCTGTAGTATTCGGCCCATGGCTGGGGACTGTTAGGCACGACATGCTGATTATTGGCCCCCAACAGAGAAAGGTGCAACTTGACGACTTTCTCCCATTCTTCCTTGTTTCCGGCAATACGCACACTTCCCGTTCCTCGGACACCGATAGCCTTTAGGTTCTTGGAACCCATCACTCCGCCGACGCCTCCGGCGGAGTGGGAAAAAGAGTTCATCACCACAGACATGGGAATCAAATTCTCACCGGCCTGACCAATAGCCGCTACTGAGGCCTCGGATCCCATCTGCTGATTGATCTCCACAGTGGCCCGTCGTATACCTTGCCCCCAAATGTGTCGGCCATCCTTGATTTCCGCCTTTCCGTCCACTATCGAGAGCCATACCGGACGATCTGCCTTCCCTTCTATGATTATGGCATCATACCCGGCATATTTGAGTTCCGCGGCGAAATGGCCGCCCATATGACCAGTGGCAACCAGGGGCGTCGGCCAACAGGTAGGCCAAAGAGTTGTTACAGCTGTCCTGCCGTTGCAGGGAGCACCTGTTCCGGCCAAAGGACCTACGCCAAAGACGATCTTATTCGCCGGATCAAAAGGTTTGGTTCCTGTTGGGACTTCGTCCCAAATCACTTTGTATCCGATTCCCGTTCCGCCAAGATAATCCTTATATTTCTCTATGGTATCTTCAGTTGAGATCCTGCCGGTTGACAAATCGACCCGCAGAACTTTTCCTGCCCATCCTCCGGGCTTAGCCATTCTATTACTTCTCCTCCCAGCTACTCTTTGTGGCACTCGAGACAGCTACGAGCTTTCTCAGGAGTAATCACGGGTGTGGGCGCCATTCTTCGCGGCGCCTTATCGGTCAAATCACGCCAAGCTGTGTAGCTCAGGGCTTCGGCAGGACACGCCTCAACACACTTGGGGTTCCCATTGCAGAGGAAACACTTGGTGGCCTTGTTCGTGTCCGAATCGAATGACATCATCTCCCAGGGGCAAGCCTTGAGACACATTTTGCAGCCTATACATTTATCGACATCAACAACACGGGCATTTGTCGGGGGCTTCATAACGATCGCGTCATTCGGGCAGGCGTTCGCGCAAGGCACAGGATGAGGACATTGTTTGCATAGATCCTGAATGACCAAACCATTTCCCCACGTGCCTTGGCCCCGCTGCCCGGCATCAAGTCCTTTTGGGCCAAAATGGAGGTTCCGAGCGATCTTAATCCTGGCCATAGAGGGAGAAGCCTTTCCGTCGTTAAATTCCGTGCATGCCAGTTCACATCTCCTACAGCCCACGCACTTCGTAGGATCTGCTATTACGAGACCTTTTGCCTGATCCATAATGATGAGTGGGGTATCTTTTTCGCCTCTGGCCTTCAGAGCCGAAAAACTTAGAATCAGGGCTCCACTTATGAACAGAAATCCACGGCGTGAAAAGGGACGATTCAGGCTTAGAGAGTTGAGAGCGCTTTCAAGAATGTCACGTTTTTCTTCTTCAGGACCGCGGTTTTGTTTAATGATTTCCTGCACTGCTACGCTCGCTTTTCATCCTTTTGCTTTGACTCTATGGTAAATCGTAACCGCGATTAACCGGTTGGTCAACATCCCGGGCTCCACGAAATCCGGTCGCTCCGTCTGATCAAGATCGGAGCCAGGGTCGCGTATCAGGGTCGGCAGTGGTATGTTCATGTCGCGTTGGCGTTTCATTTGGACCGACATTACCGAGCCGTCTTCGGGCAACGAGCGCGATAGAAGAAATGCTTGACGAAGTGGCGGACGGGGTATTACGCTCAGAAAAGGAAAGAATGGCCTTTTCATGCACCATAACGACAGTCTTGCCTGCGTACGGTGGTGTAGGATTTCGCACAGAGACCTTTTCGTGGTCAGCGGGGCTCTTCCCCGAACCCTCAACGGTGTCAGAGCGCTCAAAATGGCATGGCCGCGGCATAGTTCGGGCTTAGTTGGGCCAGTTGCAAATCAGCGTACGACAAAACCGGAACTTCATAGGAGACCGCCATGTTCAAACGAATCGCAGTCTGTCTGGTCGTAGCGGCAGCTATTGCAGCGATGCTCTTCTTCGCTGTAGTGGCATGGATAGACTTTCGAGAAGAAGCACCCATCATGGCGTATAAAGTCGACCCCAGGCCTCCTGCAGCGAAAGATCCGGCGGCTGAGGCGTACAGGATGGATGGGGAAGGACGCAAACTTGCCGAGCGTGGCCGACCCGCCGAAGACCTGAAGAAAGCCGAAGAGAAGTACCAAGAATCTTTGGACATGTTCAGGAAACTCAATCACGACAGGGGTGAGGCCCAGGTTCTGAACGATCTGGGAATTCTATATTCCGACCAGCGTCAGTATGCGAAGGCCGTGGAGTACGATGAGAAGTCGTTGGAGATCAAAAGAAGAATCGGATGGTCCTGGGCTGAGGGTAACAGTTTGGTCGGCCTGGGTTATCTTTACTGGGATCAGAAGCAGTATGCCAAGGTTGCCGAGTACTACGAACAAGCCGTGAAAGCGTATGTAAAGGCAGGGGACTTGAACTCGGCAAATGGAATCGTGAATGACTTAGCCCGTACGTACATCATACTTCATCAGTATCCCAAGGCTCTGGAATGCCTCGAGAAATGGGTTGAAACGGCCAGGCAACATAAGAACCCAAGGATTGAAGCGGACGCTCTTGCTCATCTGGGAACCTTACTTGATACTTGGGGGCAGGATCCCAAGGGCATCGAATACCTGCACAAATCGCTTGAGATGTCGAAGGAGCATAAGGACCCGAGGATCGAAGCGGAGGCATCGGCTCGCTTGGGAGCCTGTTATCTCACTCGCGGCGATTATTCCGCTGCCGCAAAATATTTTGAAGAGTCTTCGGAGTCTGCAAAGAAAGTAAAGAACCTGGATCTTCAACAAAAGGCCCTGCGCAACCTGGGAAGTGCCTGTGAGCATCTGGGGCAAAATTCCAAAGCAATCAGGGCGTACGAAGATGCTCTGCAGATAGCAGCAAAGCCAAAAGACGTAAAGGCACGGGTGAAAATGTCGTTTCAGTTGGCGTACCTCTATTACGAAGAGCGGAACTATGCCAAAGCAGCCGAATATTATCTGAATGCACTTGAATCGGGAGGGAAGCTTGACGATCCAAATCTGAGGGCACTTGAACGGGGAGAGAAGCTTGGCCATCCAACCGTGGCAGAAAAACTTGAGGGCGTTCTCGGCAAAATATATCGTGAATGGGTGAAAATCGATCCGGGAAACGAGCAACTGAAGCGAGTGAAGACTGTTCTGGATAGAGTAGCGGAAAATCAGGCTCTTGCTGAACAGATCACCCAGGCGATAGAGGTGACGCATATCGATAAGGTCAAGGAACTGCCCGCCAGACCCGCAAACGCGAATGTACTCGACAAGCATGGTCGTTTACCGCTTGAAACAGCGGCCGAAAAAGGGGACATGGAATTGGTCAGGCAACTCATAGATAGCGGTGCTGACCTGAAGATGAAGAACGGATCGGGTATCCCTGTATTGGATGCGGCATTCACAGCGGCCATGCGTCGGTGTCGCGAAGAAGTTGCTAGATACTTCCTCGATATCGGCGCCGATGTCAACGCGGTCGGCAGAAAGGAGATCACACTTCTTCAACTTGCAGTGAACTGCTCTCCGGATTTCGTGAAAACGCTTCTTGAAAAGGGGGCAGACCTGAATGCCAGGGGCAAAGACGGCGTGACTCTCCTCATGCACGCCGCCAAGGCAGGAAATCTCGAAGTTGTGAAGCTTCTCGTAGATCGAGGGGCCGACGTGAATGCCACGGACAACTACGGCCGAACACCCCTCATGGCTGCTGCCTGGAGGATGCATGTCAAAGGCGTAAATCACTCCATCCACGAGAGCCGCGACGGAAATGAGAGGGGCAACATCGGGCAAACAGGACTTACGGCCACTGCCGACGGAGGAAATATCGAAGTGATAAAGTTCCTCATCGACAAGGGAGCCGACTTGAACGCCAAAGACAATTACGGATTCACGGCACTCATATCAGCCGCTCATGATTGCAAAGTGGAAGCGACCAGGTTGCTTCTCGACAATGGGGCCGATGTGAACGCAAAAGATGCTCTTTCGATGGTTGTTGCCGGCTTGGAATATCCATCCAACAGAGAAGTGTCCTCCGATCGCCTCAAATCTTGTCTTGAGGTGGTGAAATTACTTTTGGAGAGAGGAGCGGACGTCAACTCGAAGGACTATGACGAACAAAGGGGGTCCCTTACAGCGCTTCTGCGCTTCTCAGCCGAAGGTATCCCTGAAGTGGTCAAGCTGCTTCTGGAACACGGAGCTGAAGTGAACGCAACTCTGAACGATGGTTCCAATGCCCTCTTCTGTGCCATGTGGGGACGCGACTACCGTTTTCATTATCCCCTTAGCGGTGGCAAGGGCTTGAAGCGCCAAAAACGACGCCAGTGGAGCAGGACTCCTCAGGCAGTTTTGAGTGATCGCCAGTCTGAAACCGCTAAACTGCTTGTGACGCACGGCATCGACGTCAACGCAAAACTCAAAGCCGATGACTCTACGGCCCTCTCCTGGGCTGCTTTCCTTGGGGACGCCGAGCTGGTGAGGCTACTTCTGGACAGAGGCGCGGTGGTCGACGCCAGGTTGGCCGACGGCGGAACCCCTCTCATTTGTTCCGTAACAAGTGATTTAGGATTCGAAACTCTGAAGGAGCTCGGAGCATTGCCCGAAGAAGGACATGGAGATGCGGAAGAGGGAAAGGCATCAAACATCGGAATTCTCAAGAAGCTCGGATCCTTGTCCGAAGCGAATGCAAGGAAACAGAGTGGCCCGGCTTTGAAGGAATCCTTTGCCGCGCGACAAATCGACGTGTTGAAGCTCCTCCTGGACCGCAAAGCCGACGTGAACGCGAGACTACCTGACGGCACCACTGCGCTATTTTGGGCCTCGATCCTAGGCCACAAGGAGATGGTGAAACTGCTTCTGGAAAGAGGCGCTGACGCGAACGCGGCGCTGACCGACGGCTCACCAATCTTACAGTGGGCCACGCTGTACAATCGCGCGGAAGTTGTGAATCTTCTGACTGAATATGGGGGCAGACGTACGCTTGCGGCCGCAGCTATGAGCGGCCTCAGCAATGAAGTCCAGCGATTGCTCGATAAAGGAGCCGACGTGAACGCCAAAGATGCCCACGGCACAACCGCCCTCATGGAATGCGCGCGCGGAGGCTATTTGGAGACGGCCAGGCTGCTTCTTGAGAAAGGCGCTGACGTGCACGTCAAGGATGAGAGGGGTTGGACAGCGCTCCACGAGGCTCTCTGGAAGGGACACCTCGATATAATCGCCCTGCTCCTGGACAAGGGAGCGGACCCCAACACGGTTGACGGCTCCGGTTGGAGTCCCCTGATTCAGGCTGCTTGGAAGGGCCAACGGGACGCTGTGAATCTGCTTGTCACAAAGGACGCTGACATACATACAAAGGATGCCTTTGGCAAGACGGCTTTCATGAGAGCTATTGAAACGGGCCACACTGGTATTGCCAAACTGCTTTTGCAAAAAGGAGCCGATGTCAACGCTGCTGAGGCTGACGGATGGACCCCGGTCATGGCCGCGGCCACAAGGCAGGATTCGGATTCGGTGCGACTTCTTCAAGAGCACGGAGCGGGAATGACTGTCGCTGCTGCTGTCCTGCTTGGGGACGAAAGAGAGTTGCAGCGGCTTGTGGCGGAAGCGGCAAAAAGCAGGGCGCAAATTCCTGATGCTCCTCTGGCTCTGTTAATTGCAACAAAAAATGGCCGGGAAGATATGGCTAGGCTGCTGCTGGACATGTGTTCCGATATAGACGTCAAGTCCGAATGTGGCGTCACAGCCCTTTTGTCGGCCATCAGAAACAAGCACCCGGGAATAGCGAAAGCCCTCCTGGAAAAGGGAGCCAACGCGAACGCGGCAGATGATTGGGGAGAAACCGCCCTCCACTATGCAGCTCGTGCGAGAGACTTAAATTTGGTGCGCATGCTCCTGGAAAAAGGAGCCGACGTTAATGCGCGGCCGATTCGGGGTGATGCAGCTCTAGCGCAAGCTCTAGAGAATCCTCCTGACATAGAAATAGCAAAAGTCCTCTTGGAGAATGGGGCCAGTCTCAAAGCCATCAGGCCCGGCGACGTGGAAAGTGCTGTCAAGCGTGCCGATAGCAAAGTCCTCCAACTGCTCAAGGCCTATTCGCTGAAGCAACTCCAACAAACTCAACCGTCTTTGGAAGTGAAGGAATCATCGGCCAACAAATCTATCGAGGAGGAAACGCCATGAGTCGCAACTTCGGATTATGCTCAATTTTGCTTCTTGTTACGGTGTGTTGCCTTCCATGTATTGCAAAGGCCAATCCTGCCCCTTTTCCCATTTCCGGTGGAGCAGTCTCGGCGAAGTTGCCTCATGAGACCATTCGGATGGATTCCGAAGAAGTGACAATCCGACTTGGCCGCGGAGGCTCATATACCGTGCAAGGTGTGTACTACATGGTCAATACAGGAGAAGAGACTACGGAGTGGGTAGGCTTCCCCAAGAATCGACACGAGATGGACGAGGGTAGTCGCTATCAGAAACTTCTTCTATTTCCATGCATGGATTGACGGCAAGAAGCTTCCCCTCGTCGAGGAAGGGAGACAATGGCTCGCAGGACAGGTGACTTTCGCTGGTCACGCCACAACCGTTATTCGCTGCGTGTACGAGGTAAACTATCCCGAAACATATAAGTACGCTTCCAGCGACGACTATGCTGAGTACATCGTCGGCACTGGTTCTCTTTGGAAAGGAACTATCAGGAAGGCCATCTTCACGGTGGACGGTTCGGGAATCGGGGGAACCCGGAACTTCGACGCCGAGCTTATAGCACCGCAAAGCCACAAGCTACGCTCCCAAGAGTTGATCCGGTTTGACGTAAAGGACTTCAAACCTGAACAAGACGCTACGCTATACGTTCACATCGAAGGCTTCCACAGCCGGAGAAAGGCTTTTGCGAGATAGCCCGTAGCAGGATCGGGCTGAATCCGGTGATTGCAGGGTAATCCGCGATGGTATTAGAACCGGCCGACAACGACAGCGGCCCGAGGTGATCCAACACCTCAGAGCACGAGGAGCAAACTGATAGGCATTTGAACTGCCGAATAAAAGCGCCCAGTCCCGATAGAATGAGCAAAAGGAATGGAGAGCGCTATAGTCTCACGTAAGGAATCTCAGAAAGAAATTATCCAGAGATAATTATGATCCACGCAGCGAGCCTATGCAACGAACTGACGTCAATGACTGAACGCTGACTTGGAAGCTCACGAGACAATTGACAAAAACAGATCAATCGGAAAGCATGTAATGAGGACGGCTCACAGCCTGACACTGATTGTCGATTCTTTGGGGGAGACAAGTCGCCGCTTACTCTATGCTGCATCGTTTCAGTGGCTCCGGTGATCCCCAACGGCTCCTACCGGACAAGCCCTGTCTATGGCAGCAGTAAGTATTATTTCTTGTCTTGACAGAACCGGCAGGGCTCACATAAAAGCTTCACCCATGTTTAGCTATTTTTTAAATTAATAGCGGAGGGGCATCAAAATGAGAAAGATAATCTTGCTAGTCGCAGTTGCTGCTTTGATTATTCTGGGCACACTGGTGTTTGCCGAACAACCGTTTGTAGTTAAATGCTGCGTTAGAGGGGACTGCCGCGAAATGACGAGGCCTGAATGTTCAAGAGTTGGTGGTCACATTGTGGCTAATTGCGGGCAGTGCAGAAGATAAGACAGAAGCAGATAAATTCAGAAAAAATTTGCTGGCGATCATTAAGCAATACTGATGCGTTCAGGGCTTAGACTTGCGCAGCATGCCAGCTTTTGGGTCTGAGGCTCCAGAACGACTGAACTCCCCTCCCCTGTATGTTCAGCCCTACCACTTTTACCCGAACGAATTAATCTATGAATGAGAATTCGGAGTTCCTTTAGATTTGTTCGAGCCGAACTCCTTAAGAGGGAAAGATGTCAAAAGGGCTCTTCATGATTTTTATCTTCGGTCTGGTTCTTTGGATTCCGCTGGATCTGGTTTACTGTTGGTTCTCAGGCTCTCAAAGTTTCTTTGCGGAAAACACCCAGTTTGTTTTTGGCATTACAATTCTGGCCGGCTTCATGATTGCTGTGGGATTGCTAATGGTCGGAGATTGGGTGTGGCGACACGTAGCCCATTGAACCATCAGTAAGGGCAAAGCTGTTCCGGGGAACCCTTTTAGCAAAACGCTGCCTTCGGCCGCAACCAAAACAGGGCGCCAGGATTTTTCTCCAGAGGATCAGCAGGGGCGGCGAGAAGGCCACCGGGAACCCGCTTTTTATGTAAAAAGCCGGTTCCCGGCCCCTCCGGCAAAAACTCTAATATTGCTAGCGACATATCAAGGCTGTGTAGATATTATGAGACGGTAGAGCGGCTCGCAGCCACCAGGATTCGCAGATTGGTCGAGATCATTAAAACCTTTCTGACTCCCGAAATTAGCAGCTCAGAGAGATCCCTCAACCATTTCTTTTCTGGAAAACAAGAAATCAAATGTTATTAATAAAAAGCGTTCGGTGGACGTCTGCGCAAATTCCAATATATGGCCTATTCGGTCTGAAATTTACTACTTTGCAGATGAGTTCTAATCAGTTTACTAGCATTTCCAAAATGGGGCCGGCGGCGTTGACACTTGTCCGGAGCCGATATATTCTCGGTCATAATTGTAAGACAATGCGGAGGTATAGGATGGGCATCTCGCCCGGTTCATCGCAGGAGTTCGCTAAGGCATATGTCGAACGTATCACGACTCTGTTGGCTGCTCTCGACATCAAGCAGGTCGCTCGTGTGATAGACCTGTTATTGGACGCACGCACGACGCGACGCAACTATTTTCTTTATGGGAAACGGAGGGAGCGCGGCAACAGCTCTGCATTTTGCCAATGACATGGGGGTCTGCGCATCACCCGAGGGGTGTAAACCTTTTCGCGCGATCAGTCTGACGGCCAACACTTCGCTAATAACTTGTTTGGCCAATGATATAGGTTATGAAAACGCTTTTAGTTGGCAGCTAAGGAATTTGATGCGACCGGGTGATTTGGTGGTGGGAATTTCGGCGAGCGGGAATTCTCCCAATGTCGTTCGAGGGTTTGAATACGCGAGCCAAAATGGCGGCGTTACTATAGCCATAGTAGGATTCGACGGCGGCGTCATGAAAAGGATTGCTAAATACGCAATCCATGTTGTCACGGATCAAGGTGAATATGGGCCTTCCGAAGACGTGCACATGGTACTTGATCACCTGATTTCAACCTTCCTGGCGTTAATTCCGGAATGATTAGCCATTCAATTTAATAAGCGTCGCCAGAAGTTGAACGCGTATGGGGGCCTGTATTCCAGGCTTATTCTATTTTCTCCTGCCTTCAAATAGATTCCCTGAAAAGTGTGGTGGACCGGGAAAATCCTTGCATGCTGGCCGTTTACATTAGCATTCCAGAATGGACTGTAATTATTACTTATAATAAGAATGCCGTCTGAGTCCTGACGAGTTTTGAGCGTCATACGATCGGAAGAATATGAGATCAGGTTTATTTCTCCACTCATTGGAGCTGATCTTTCGCCGGAAAAACTGATCTTCTCCCGGAATACATAGGCCGTGCTGCGGAGCTCATTGTGATCCGCACGCTGAAGGGCAATAAGCAGTTCTCCCGTATCATTGAACGTCTGCGTTTTGTTAACCATGTAAAATCGGGGGAAGACCAGCTTGTTCTCGTAAATGAATAACCGAGACGCAGGTTTGGCGCTTCGAAGATAACTGATTACCTTCGAAATTAACGGAAGTTTTTCCCATTGTTCGAGATACAGCATCGTCCTCCCGCGGCAGCTCTATCAGATTCTCATCTTGTAAGGGTAATGGAGAAACCACGAATCTCACGTTCGCCAGAGACAATAGGTTTAAATTCCAATGTTCTCGAAATACAAGTAATTTGTCTCCCATTTCCCTCAGTTGCCGAATTGAGCTGGTGTAGAACGGCGAAAAGAGGTACACGCGGCTACCCCAGTAGTGGAAGTAATCATGAATCCATTTGTTCGAGGCTGCCAGTGGAGCGATGACCTGTTCCCAATATTGCTGATATTGTTTCGAATAAACATTAATGTAACCGTCGGCAGTATTTAGACTATAGGACCATGCCAGGGACGGATGTTGAAGCCCCTGCGCTACAGTGGCTACTCGAAAGGGCGTGGAGTTTCTGGTCCGATCGGAAAGACTGTTGAGCGCTGGATTTTGATATAAGTCCCTAAAATTGAAACCTTGTACGGCCAAGTACAAGATCTTCGCATTGACGAAACACGATTGAAAAAGAATAATCGCCACTGCCAATGTGAGCAATAGTGGTCTGATAGGCAAGTGTCGGACCGGGCTTCGCACAAACAGGTAAGGTAAGGACGCATTCCTGGGGATGTAGTTCACGCCAATGGCAGCCCCGGTGGCCACAAGAAACGGGACGAAAAGATATATCCGATCAAAGGAAACGGCCCTGAGAAAACCAAGATACTGCATCGCAAGTGATTTGAGCAGGCCGTACGCAGGTTGGAATGCTAAACACAGAATGAGAAGTGCAAAGACTGCCATCAGTAAACGATCCCTGCATCGGGAATAAATAAGACCAATCAGCAGCAGTCCGAACGGCACAGCATTGTCAGATATTAAACCCCATACAAACAAGATTTTTTCGTACACATATCTGTCAAGGTCACGATTTGCGATATCTCCCCAGAGAGCCAGCGGCGACCAGTCCGCGCGATGGGAGAATGGCACATTCACTGCGAGGGCAAAGATGAACGGCAATGAGCTGACTGCCCAGGATAGAGTGAAAATAATGGGAGGAAGGATTGACCGGCGGTCATATGTACGAAGAATGATAAACTGCCAGAAAAAGATCATCGGCAACAAAAATACCGCATTTACGAACCATGCGGCGCTTGAAAAGAAAAGGCCCAGCAGTACGGCATAAAGATAGGAGAGTTTTTTTCCCGGATCCAGCCCCGAAAGCCCCCATGAAATGAATGGCAAGCCTGCTTCACAGAGGAAACCGTTGTCCAGAGTGAAACCGGCCCAGTGCCCGTTTATCGACGCCTGAACGTACAACGAATATGCAAGACCTGCATAAAAAGCAGGCCCGCTGTCGAGCTTAATTGAATCCCTCAGAAGCCGAAAAGTGAAATATCCGGCCATGAAACGCTGCACCCATGTGATCAAACCGTAAGCCAGCCAGGTGGGAAGTAAAGCAAGCAACAATATGTCGGGTTGGAAAGGCGAAACAAGCATCGAAAGCGTGTCAATCCCAGAAACTTTTTGCGGGTCCCAATAACCCCAGGCGCCTTTTACAACCGCATTCGCCAAGGCCACCCTGTACGGGAGAGCGCTGTCGCCGGTATCATGCATGAAAACAAACGACAGCGGCCCCAAACCAAAATACAAAAACGATAGCCAGAGCGACCACAGAAGGAAAAATGTCCCGGGATGCGAAGAAACCCATTTGCCGAATTGAAGTAGCAGATTTGAATTAGATTCTTTTTTCAAATACGGAACCGAGTTTGGACTATTCAAAACAGGGGAATCAGTACGGATTATCAGAGCATCTGTCTTAGGCACATAAACGCTTCCGCATGAGGTTTATTCACGAATCCGCCGCGGTATTGACTCAGAGCCAGAACTGATTCCACCGACCTTTCGTGTGGATAAGGTCTGAGTTCGGAAGCGAAAGCCTTAACTGCCTGAAGCTTTAGATCGATGGTTTCCGTGATATCGCAGAAGGCGTTAGGAATAAATGTTGGGGTCAAACCGGGGGAATTCCAGTTTGTAGAGGATAGGGCCTCGTAGGAATAAATAGCGCGGATCTCGGCCGGGCCCACCGGCCTCGCGGCGACCATGCCGCAAGCATGCACAATCTGGTGGTCGCGATTAACATCCCCGCAAAAAGGGAGGAACAATATTTCAGGTTGGATTTTCTCGAAATGATTGAGCAGAAGATCGTTTATTTCACGTTGAGGCACCGTATCGAGCCTGACTGAAGGCAATTCCTCGAAAACTGTCTTATTGACACCCAGAATCTTATGCGCTGCCAGAGCTTCTCTCCTTCCCTGCTGAACAGCTTCCGGGCCAAACAGATCGTTGGCCTGCGTGAGGGTCAGAACGTTAACTTCATGACCCTGGCGAACATACTTGGGAATAATGCCTCCGCATCCGAATACCTCATCGTCAGGATGCGCACCTACGACTAGAATTCGCATTTGAACCTCATTTACTAAGCCATCAGTTACGCGAGGGACCTGTTGTCATTGCGAGCGAAACGAAGCAATCCCCTTGCTCGGGGAATTGCTTCCCCGCGGAACGCGGGATTTCACTCCTCGCAATGACAAGTTGGACTGCCGCATTTGCCGTACGTAACTGAATGGCCACCTCACTTCAATAGACATCGTTATCTCCAAGGACTATCCATGGTGTGGAAAAGCGCTGCGGTTCAGTGATATCGACGCGCCTAAAAATCACCGATGCTCGTTCCTCTGTGGGCATGAACCCACGCTCAAGGAACATCTTCGCGTAAGGGCTCGACAGCGCCATCCACAAATTCAATAAATCGCTACCTTCGGAAAAGGTCTCAGCCGCAGAAATCAGAGCATCGGCCGCCTGTTCATTTAAAGCCAGGAAATCCACAATATGGGTCTTTTGAATTCCCTGGCCCTGAAATTTCTTCAGCACAATAAATCCTTCGAGCGTTGACCGGCTTACCTCGAAACAATGGTATTTAACATCAGGCCTCTGCATGTACCGCCAATTTAGGACTTCGGCGTCCTTTAAATTCACGAAATCGAAAAGCTTTGCAGCTTCTTGATATAATTCATTGTACCGTTCATCGAATCTTTCAATTGGCTCAACAGACGAATTGCCACCGCTGAAATTGCGCTTTTCGAGAAAAGTAAGCTCAAAAGGGACCTGCCATCCTGCTTTTATGTGACAGGGAAGAGCTTCTGCATTGGGAAATCCCAGACCGCAGCGGATACCGCGCTTGCTCTCCTGTTCAACCAGCATGTTGCTGATCTTGGTAAACAGCCCGAATCCCCTGAAATTCGGGTGAGTGGCTCCCCCCGTGGCGAGACTTATATCCTCGGTTGCCGACCCGATGCGATAACGAAACGGCAGCATGGTTATTGCGGAGGCCATCCGGCCTGTTGATTTCTCTTCGGCAACATACACCCTGTTGTGCGAGTAAGGATAATTTAGATAAAACCATCGGAAATGATCCAATTCAAAATGACGAGCGAACGCTTCTTTACGGAATGCGTGTATTTTCTCCCATTCCAGAGCCGGGTCGGCGAGCCGAAATATGAAACGAGCATCCTCCATAATGATTTCAGGGCTAAGCAGCTGTCTATTCGGCTTGTCTTGACCTGTGGAACCTGTGAACGACGATGATGTTGCGCATCCATCTTCATTAACCCCCTGCCCGCTCAACACAGTCGCGACAGCCATAAAAAAAATTCTCCCGTCTAGCCATAAGGACCAATTGTCCACGTACCAGAGGTCGAGTTCAAATTTCTTTTCCCATGAATTTGTATTTCGACCTCGAACGCTCGCCCATCCGAACATACCTTGCGGCACAGTGTGCCTGCGAGATTGTTCCGGAGTGTAAAGACTAAGATATTCCAATGGCAGCGGTCGCGGGCCGATAATGGTCATATCGCCCTTGAGCACACTCCAGAACTGCGGCAGCTCATCAATGCTGGTTCTTCGTAGAAAAAAACCAAGTCTGGTCAGACGCTGAGAATCCGGGAGTAACTCACCATTATCATCCCGCTCTTCAGTCATGGTTCTGAACTTTGGCATGTCAAAGGGCCGGCCAAGGAATCCCGCACGCCTTTGCCGGAAAATTGCAGGAGAGCCCATCGAGAGCCAAATAAGGCAAGTTGTCACAGCCATTATCGGCGCCATACAGACTAGGGCCGCTGCTGCAATAAGGATATCTGTCAGCCTTTTAAGGTTTCCGGTTATTTTAGGGAGCCTCTTGTTCATCAATCATTATAAAGCGTTGCGGAATTAGAAAAGGAAATTCCCTTTTCACCAAGCAGCCGGATATATTCCTGATATTGAGCTTTCCACAACAATTCGGGTCTAAAATCCGAAATCGCACGCTGCCGTCCTGCTTTTCCGTGCGATCTTCTTCTTTTCTCGTCATGGATATACATTCGCATTCCCTGTTCCAAGGCTGCGGAATCATGAGCAGGCACAAGTATGCCTGTGACACCATCAACCACAGCATCCACGCATCCCGTAACGGACGTGGCTAACACGGGCAGTTCCATAGCGGCCGCTTCTAAAGCAACATTCGGGAAGCCTTCTCTATAGGTCGGCAGAATCACGAAATCCATGATTCGATAGTATCTCGGCATATCTTCATTGTGGACAAAATCTACAATAATGACTCGAGGGTCTGTCCAGAACTCTTGCAGGATCTTAGCGGGGACGGGGTCCTGCGGCTCTAATGGCCCTATTATTAACAGAAAGACGTTTTCACATTGCAGCCTCAGTTTTTGCCACGCAGCCGCCAATTCCACAACACCCTTATCCCGTACAATTCTGCCCACAAACCCTAGCACAAGTACATCTGCTGGAATTCCAATGCGATTTCGCAACGTTTCGACATCAGCTTCGGAGACAAGATCGGGATTAAATCTATTCTCTGTGTCAACTCCCATGCTGCTGCCGTTTTCCAGAACTTTAATTTTGTCGGAACCACAAAGCTTCTCCTGAATAAGTTTGTCAGTGACCGACCGGCTTACCGCGAGGATTTGCGAAGCGCAGCGACACGCAAGCCACTCCAGCGCTCTGAAAATCTTTTTCATGAGTCCCGATCCCACTTCGATAATCAGGCCCCGAATGGTGTAGACGCGAATCGGAATTTGCGCGAGTGCCGACGCTATCATCGATAAAGGGCCCCCCTTGGCCGTAGATCCGTGGACGATCGTCGGTTTCATTCGAATGAACAAAAAATAAAGCTGTAAAAGAGCGAGCAAATCTCCCAGCGGTGACAGCCCTCGTTTCATCTTTAGCGGGTGGACCGGTATGTTCTCGGTCCGAACCATGTAGTCCAGCTCAGGACCGGGGCCTGATGCCACGTGTACTTCAAAACCCTTGTCCCTCATAAACCGTATTTGCCCGATCATGAAGTGACTCAGAGTCCAAGGCACGGTAGTAACGTACAGCAATTTGATTTTCAAATCGGCTTCTGTGCTGAAACAATTGGATATTGATCTTTACAGGTACTGATAACAGAACGAAATTTCCCGTTGGGACCGCGGGGAATGGCGGGCACCTTCTCTATTTGAATGGAGACAGTGTACCCTACTTTTTTCCGAAGGTTGTGAACGAGTTCCGCCTCGATTTGGTCATTATAGCCTGGTGCAGGCGCTAATAATAATCTGAGCGAATTTAAGGATTCATGAATAATTTGGGTTTCGTATATATTCGTGAGCCCCTTGAACACAGGATCGAGCCGCCCTACAAAGCCTCGATCCGGGATAAACAAAACGTCATCCACTCTTCCTGTTATTTCGCCTACTCGACTCATTGCTCTTCCGCACGCACATTTGTCGTTTCCTCCTAGGATCGCTCGGTCCCCGATCCGATAACGCAGCAATACCATTTCGCTGTTATGAAATGTGGTGGCGACGATTTCACCTTCTTCTCCTACTGCCACAGGTCTTCCGTCAGGATTGACAATTTCGCAGATACCGAATTCGGGATTAATGTGCAATGTGCCGTGTTCGCAAGTAGATATGAATGCTCCCGTGTCCGTCGAGGCATATTGATTGAACACCCCGCATCCAAACGCGGTCGCAATTTCCAGCCGCTCTGCCTCAGATAGAGTTTCAGCGCTGGTTATAATAGCTCTTGGTTGAGGCAGATCCAGACCTAGAGCCTTGCCCACTCTCGCCAAAGCGAGAATCGCTGATGGATAGGAATCGATCAAAACCGGCCCAAAGCGCTTTATGGCCTCAACATACCTGGGAGCTGTCTCGGGCGAAAGATGGCTGGTGGACATCAGCATTGCATTCCCGGGTAAGTTCCGGCGCCAATATATCGTGGTATCAGTTATCTTTTTGGCCGGAATAATGTCGCGGCCTGTCAATTGAACCCTTTTGGGGAAAATCGGGTCTTCCAGCCCGCCCATTCTCTAAGCCGAAAAACAAAGCTCCATATACTCGTGAAGCTCTGTCTGGAGCAATACACTGTCATCGGTGAGCCAGTGGTGCCGCTTGTGAAGAATTTTGTCCAGCCTCTCACGGGCCGGCCACCGGCAAGGAAATCGTGCGGCCGGCTCATTATTGTCTTTTTTTCCAGGAAAGGGATTTTCCTCAGATCCTCGATGCAGCGTATACTCCTGTAATCTATACCTTCTTTTCTGAAAAGCTCTTGATAATAAGGCACATTAGTGGCGGCAAATTTGATTCTTGCCCGGAGCTGTTCTATCTGATAGTCATGGAACCGATCCTCGGACCACCATTGACTCTTCCTCAGCTCTGAGAGTAACGAGCGCCCCAGTTCAACGTCCCATCTCCGATGATTAAAGATGAACCCTTGGAGTGAAACCATGAGGTTTTCAAACCATACCGGTGAATTATCATATACACGCTTTGTGAGAGTCATAATGAGAAACAGTCGATCTTCAAACTAAGATTACGAGGATGTCTGACAGGCGGGTGAATAAACTTATCGGAAGCCTGAATGGGCTATCCATTCAGCCCTTGCCATCCGCTTGGTACCAGAAAAGGCCCAGTATCCGGGCGCCATTCAGAGTATGGCACCGTCCCCTCTTCCGCTACTTGAATCATGGCAGGCGTTCCATTGAAAATCGGATAGGATGAAAGTCCGAATCCTCCGGAAAGTTGTGGAATTGATTCCCAGGTTAGCCCCATGAACTTGGCGGCGATAGTGTCGACAACCAGTGCGTTCGTGCCCGCTAGTATTGCTCCGCAATGTTTATCCTTGGGCCGCATCGGTCCTTCTTCTTCGCCGGCCAGGATTGCATCCAACATGCAGAAAACTTTGCGACGCGGAGCCGACTGAAGAAAGCCTTCCTGATCGGCGTACAACAATATTCGATTCAGGTCCAAGATAGTGCGCCAAATAGTATCATTCCCGTGCCATGCTCCGAATCGAATTCCCGAGGGAATGGTTTTCAGCAGCAATAGCAAGGAATAGCGTATAAGGCCGTAGGGCAATTGAGCCCACCGACTTGAGGTCGCATCGTGTAACTCCGCAAATGTGCTTTGTAGTGCTTTTAAAGCATTCTTGGTCGGATATTCATCGTGCCCCTGAGTAGCAGGGCCTTGTCTGAAATGCGGCAAAAAGCTTTTATGGCCGTTTATTCCAACCAGGTTCTTCATGCAGCCGGTAATTCCGGCCAGCCGGTGCGATTTCAGTTTTGCAACGTTAAACACAACATCTGCCTGAAGAATACGTTTTGAAATACAATATTCGTGCTTGCCCGGACTATGATGGAATTTGAGTGCAGCGGGATCATAATAGGTCACTCGGAAATTTTCGTGATCATGAGAAACAGGTTCCAGCATGCTGGCCTCTCCAAGATCAACGATTGAAAACGCTTCATCGGTGTCCCGAATCTCCTTTTGAAACGTCACGTATGTACGGCCATGATAAACTTCCAATCGCCAATCTTCCAAAATGACATGCATATTTCCGTTCTGCGAATAAAATTCGGGCAGTTCATGCCAGTTTCGGGTATGCAGCAGCTCATCCAGCTTACATCCTTGGATTGGAGCGTCACCTACAATCACTGTCCCTTCTCCGCCTAATGCGATCCAAATATAATCCAGGAGAGCACGGACTAAGGAAGGGTGAGTTGTAACCGACTCCTGCGATCCATTGCCTTTGTTCTTATGGTAAACCCAATTGGGTTTAACTACTACGTTATCGCCGGGCCGTACTATTCCACCCAATGGGTTCCAAGACTTGCTTCCGAAATGTTCTAGATCGAGCCCAAGTCTTCGCAAGCAATCCCTCACAAGGGCGTATACATGATTCGGATTCGTGGCGATACTTTGGAAAGGGTATTCAGGGTATCTTTCCCCAGGCGAGAAAGGTGCCGGAGGATACACTGCTTCCTTATTAAGACCATAAGCTACAAGGTTTTCAGGAATTGTCATGAACCGGGCGTGTACTTATCGGCAAGCTTAACATTGTTGGATTTAAGCCAAACCGGCGGGCTGGCGAAATCCGGTCTGGTGACTCGCTGCGGACGCTTTAGTCTTTCTTTCATCCAACCCCGATATAGTATGGGTGTGAAAGCCAGGATCAAAAGAGCCGGTACCATTTGGACCCTCTGCCGCATGAGCAACCCCGTATTAGGAAAATAGCTCAAAAGGAAAGAACCCCATGCGAGAGCAATGAGAGCAGCTTGAATTTCGGGAAATCTAAAGATATCCCGGCGTTCTTCCTTATGCATTTTAAGCCAAATTCCGATCGTCAAAAGAGTGATTGTCCAAGTCTCGATAATAGCAAAGACGAATCGAATACTGCGGATTTCCCATGGAAGAGGCCGGAAGAATATCGATACGAAACCCGAGGCGACAGGGATTGGCCCCTCATTTCCATATTCGATATCTGAACCTCCTTTGATTTGACTCATTAGCTTGTACCGCGATTCAGCAGCTTCCATTACCGAATCGACTTCCAATGAAGCGCCAGTCAATTGCTGAGTGCCTATCAGGAGCAGCGGGATTGCAAACATGCAGCACTACAGCGTATCCCAATTGGCCTCGCCTCAAAAAATTAACCGACACGACCGCGGTGACCCATCCGGTCATAACATGAGGCCGCAAAAGCCCGCCGACGACACTGCCCACGATCATGAGCGGCGCTGTGAATATACGGGATCCGACTTTCGTAGGAAATGTGCTGGAAAAAACACAGCAAATCGACCAATACATCAGTCCTTCTTTTAAGTTAGTGCTGCTCCAGAATACTACAGAGGGACAAAACAAGATGAACATTAGGGCCAGGTTACGCTTTTTTCCCGCAGGAAACATGATCCCGAGATGCCTCACCAGCATCAGACCACCCCAAAAGGCCATGAATCCATTAATCGCTATCCACGTGACTTCTGTTGCACCGAATATAAAATTGGTCAAGGCCAGATAAACATGATATGCGTGATTACCGGGCCCGAAACCGGCCCATATGCTCTCCCATTCCCCACGCTCCATTAACCGGATCAGATCGGCGGACATTCCCCCGTGAAGCGGCGCGTCCGCTGTGCCAATGGCAAGAACCGATTCAGCGAATTCTTCGCCAAGGAAAGAGTACACTAGCCACGCCCATCCTCCTGCAATTGCCGTAATTCTAAAATTCTTAGTAAAAAATCGTCTTCTGAGATAATGATTTACCAGCAGTGCTACGAATATGAAAAGAATGGCCAGCAGCGCTAAATCATTAACTGTCATTTATCTGACGTCCTGTCGAATTGCTGCAAAATTGAATTTTAATCCGCAGATAATAATGAATTTGGTGAAATTTCTTCAGCTAGCTCGGGATAATGCAATATATAAGAAAACAATCTAGCAGAGCCTTTCATGATTGACAAGCCGCGGACATGATCGTACTCATATCAATGTGCGATCGTGTTCCGAAGGTTATCCCTTATGAAAATTCTCGGTCTTTGTCATGATGTTTTCATCTGTTCAGCATGTATTATCGCGGACGGACAGATCGTCTGCGCGATCCCGGAAGAAAGGCTCGATCGAGTCAAGCAGAGTCGACATTTCCCTGTGGCAGCCGTAAATAAATGTTTGGAACAGGCCGGGTTGACAATAGCCGAAATAGATGAAATCGCTGTTGCATGGAATCCGGCCATTGAGCTGGAAACAATACCTGACGGTTACCTTAACTCACGCAGATGGCGCGTCGAACATATGACGCAAGTGCCTGGACAATTCATGCAAATAGCAGCTGCCAAGGCAGCTTCCAAATTCACTGTCAGTGATTTATGGAACGATAGCCCTCCCATTACCTATGTTGATCATTATCTAGCTCACGTGGGGAACGCCTTTTTTCTTAGCCCTTATGATTCAGCGGCGATTCTCATATTGGATGGGAGAGGAGAAAGACAAACAGGTCTGCTGGCAGTAGGCCGTGGCACGGAAATCGAGATTTTGGAAGAAGTGGATTTCCCACATTCCATAGGCCTTTTCTACAGTGCTGTAACCCAATTTCTTGGATTCCGGCCCGACAGGGACGAATGGAAGGTGATGGCGCTGTCCTGCTATGTAGACTGGGACAATCCCTACTATACGGAATTGAGCAAAATTGTTGAAGTGGATGAAAAAGGACGATTCAGCCTGGATTTGCATTTTTTTGAGTTCTACAATTTCTGGGATCGCAGAATGTATTCCGATAAGCTTATTGGAATACTTGGCCGGCCACGAGCTGGAAACGAGGAGATTTCTGAAAGGCATCAACAAATCGCGGCGGCTTTGCAAAAAGTATTCGAAGAAAAAGTCAGTGAAATCCTTGGGCATCTACATCGGCGCACGGGCTTAGAGACTGTAGTTTTGTCAGGCGGCTGCTTTATGAACAGCGCTTTTAATGGCAAGATATCGTATATTACCCCATTTAAGAATTCCTTTATCTCAAGCTGTCCTGATGATTCTGGAACATCCGTGGGTGCGGCTGCTTTCCTGTATGCTCAAAGAACAGGTAAAAGAATCCATCAAGATTCCTTGCATAATTATTGGGGGATCGAATTTTCTGATGAAGAATGTGAGCTGACCGTGCGCCGTTACAAGCTGCCAAAAGCTGAGGTCTTGACCGATCCCGCTGAAGCCGCGAGCGTGGACCTAATCCAAGGTAAACTTGTAGGATGGTTTCAGGGCAGAGCCGAATTTGGCCAACGTGCCCTGGGAAACCGATCGATTCTAGCAGATCCCAGACGAGCTGAAATGAAGGACATTATAAACGCGTCAGTTAAATTCCGGGAAAGCTTCCGGCCATTTGCACCCGCTATCCTGGCGGAAGACGTCTCGGATTATTTTGAGTGTGAAGCCGGATTTAAGGTTGCTTTCATGGAGCGAGTATTGCGGTTCCGCAGCAACAAAGCAGAATTGGTGCCGGCAGTGGTTCATTGCGACGTCACAGGCCGTGTCCAGACCGTGGAGCAAGAATCCTCGCCTGAATTTTATGCGCTGCTGAGACATTTTAAAGAAAAAACCGGAATTCCAATTGTATTGAACACGAGCTTTAATCTTAATGGGCAGCCAATCGTGAACAGCCCGGATGACGCGATCAGGACATTTTATTCCTGCGGGTTGGATGTTCTGTACCTGGGCAATGTAAGAATATCCAAATAGGGAGTTCTCGACAATAAACGATAGGCTTGCGGGTGTCACTGCCGGCTCGTCCAGCAGTGCAAGAATCGAAATCCCGAGTACCACGGGGCTGTACAACACAGCAGTGCCGTTCGTCACGTGCCACTCAAAAGAGATAATCTCTTGAGAATTGGATGGACAATTGCTGTTTAGTTCGCCTCATCCTATTTCGCTCGGATTACATATACCTCACAAGGAGACAAAGTTGACGTAACGATATTCTCTAATTCCAATTCAGGCCAGTTCTTGATCAACCCCAGCACAGCAGACCTGGGCAAGTACACAGGCGCAATTCCCAATAGCAGGCGTCCGGTAGGGGTAAGAAAGTTCGGGATATCTCTTAAAATTCGTCTGATTTCGTTTCCTCCATCTGGGCCGCCGTCCCATACCTCCCTATATTTAGTTAACGTGTTGATCCCCATTCCTGTATCAGTTGGAATATAAGGAACGTTGCTAAAAACGATATCAAAATTACCGTTCACATTTGAAAACCAGTCACTCTGCCGAAACTCGATTTGGTGTGCTGCGCTGGCATTTGCTACCAGCCTGGCATTATCGACAAACGATTCGTTTATATCTACTGCCATCATCTGAATCTTTCGTATACTGCTGCAGTAAATCGCGAGCACGCCGATGTGGCCGGTACCCAGTTCCAACACGCGATATCCGTTTCTTACATATCGCCTAAGCGCCTTTCGAAGCACCCAAGTGGTGCCGTCCCACACATGCTGGTGTTTCGTGCTGACAAGTTTCACGGCAAAAAGCCTATGAGCCAGCCAGGGGCTCGATCTTATGAACCGCAGAACAAAACCGATCTTTTGATATGCCCATGCCCATATTTTGGTTTTGGATTTGGCCATGTCAATTATCAATGTGAGCCCGGTATTTAAATTTCAGTTTATCTTCAGACTCGTTACAGTCCAGAAAATAATCATTGTATTCCGACAAGGTTACGCTTTTGAACGAGCTGCAAACCTTTGCAAACAGGCGCTCCAGATTAGCATAAAGACGGTCTATATCTGCGGCTGTACGAAAGGCAGGGCCCCCACCGGGCATGAGCTCGGAAGAATGAGTCATGAAATGAACGTAGGTCCTGTTTTCTGCAATGCACCATTCCACTATCCTGTGAAGCTCAGATAACCGAAACCTCCGTGGGGCAAGAATGTAGCACGAAGGAAAAACCAGATTCGCCACTCTTTTCACAGGATTTGCAGGGTTCAGATCTTTGATCAACCTATGAAGCAAGTTTTGATTTCCAGGATATATGGTCACAGGAAGTTCAAGCAGACCGGATGAACCTGACAGCCTAATGTCTTCATTATTCAATAGATACGGGTAATCCGGGAAATCTGTATAATCGCTTCCGCCTGTTCCGTTGGGATCTCCTAAATGAGCTTTCCATGACACGTGGGGTGTCACCGAACAATCCACACGATATCCTCTCTTGAGCAGCAGCTTTGCATATACTTCATTAAGGGCCCACCGCCCAGCCCGGTGATTCGTAATTTTTGTTTGGAACAGGTCTTCAAGCATGGAGGTTAAGTAATCTATTTTCTGCCAAATCACTGGTTCGGAATATTCAATAAGATATGGCTGATTACGATAATCATCTTCGCCGAGCGGTAGCTCCGGCGGGCTATTCCAGGCGTGCAAATGCATCCCGATTTCCGCAGTTCGGCGCTTCAAAACCTCTCCGCCGAATTCCTGAAAAAATGTGTCCGCCGCCATTTCATAATTAGTGAGATAACACGGTTTGAGGCCAAATTTCTCGCAAAGCTCTTGAAATCGAGGGATAAATCGAGCGTTCTGAGTCGTAATGCGTCGAGGACGGGACCACAAATTGTCCCCCTCCGTATCAACCGTGATTAAGAAGAATTTGATCTGCTGTGGCATGTTTAATGTTTCATTCGGTCCTATTTCCAATCAGGAGAATGCACGGGGCAATCGTACGTTGAAATGGCCGCCCCGTCACTTTTCATCTCTTCTTGATTGCGGCCACTATTATGTCATTGGCAAAAGCTTCTATAGGTAATACCGAGGACAAACCCGTAAGGACCTTATGTGCTAAAGCGGCTATCCTGAATCCGACAATTCGCTCCTCAATCATTGGCAATAGCGCAAACCCGTGTCTTAAGATGTCAATGACCTCAAAACCTGCTGACAAAAGAAGTTTGCTCATCCTTGAACGACTGTAGCCATGAAGAGCCAAAGCTTGCCGTCCGGTCAATTTGAGCAGAAGTCTAGTCAAACCGAAACCGCCGCTCAAAGAGAGACTCTGTGGCCCGGAGACGATCAGAAGACCACCCGTTTTCATAATGTTGTGAAACCGATGCAGTATGGCAGGCTCGTTGATCTGGTACTCCAAAAAACCGAGAGCGATGACTGCTTCATAGTGAGATGCTTCTAATTCCATATCCATGAAATCGCCGGCAGTGAAGATAATCGATTCCGATTCGGGTAAAGCTCGAGACAATTGTTCACGGCACGATGCGATCATTTGCATCGAAATATCAATTCCATGCACCAAATAGCCCATCTGCGCGATTTTGACAGCGGCCGATCCGGAGCCGCAGCCCACGTCTAATACACTGCTATGAAGGGGAACATTCCTAGACAGGAAATCCAACGCATAGTTTAATCGCTCTTGAAGTACGAGTTCGTTGGTAGTTCTGGGCGTTACATACAGATCGCGCCAACTATCGGAGTTCCGATCAAAATATGATAGTACCTTGGATAATTGCGAATCCTGCTCCAACTTTATCCTTTCAAATTTGGTAAAGCGAACTCAGCGATTCTGATCCCGTATGAATCGATAATATAAGGAGAGTAGGCGATCAGCAGCCGCTCGGGAAGAGAAATCCTCCTGCGCCCGTGCTCGGCCGGCGTTCCCCATTTGTCGCCGCAATTTTCCATCCAGCAGGAGCTTTACCACCGAATGAGACATTCCGGGAATGTCATTCAACGGGTGAAGGAACCCTGCCACTCCATTCTCGATTACTTCTTCCATTGCCGAAATTCTTGAGCCAACGACCGGCAACCCGGCTCCGCTAGCTTCCAGAGCAACCACGGGGCATCCTTCTTGAAATGATGGAAATAACAACACATCGGCCATAGTCATGAGCCTCGGGACATCATTCCGTAAGCCCAGGAAACGAACAGCATGATCTATTTTCGCTTCTGCCACCCGGCGCTCTACGTTCGCACGCAAAATTCCTTCACCCACCAACAGCAGACGAGCCTGCGATAATGACTTCACAACATGTTCAAAAACTGCCAACACACCGGGATAGTTCTTTGTTTCTTTAAAAGATCCCACATGCAATACAATAGGTGTATTTGCAGGCCAGCCTAACGAAGCGCGAAATGCAGTCCTTGCTTCCCCCGTGGCCGGTTCGGGGATTGCAGCCCCAAGATATAATACGTCGGACATGCCAGGCGATTGCTTCTTCGGATCAACAAACCGATCCAGCACGGTTTTGGACACTCCGGTTACCGCATCGGATTTCCACAGAGCGTACCTGATACTTAGAAACTCGTATAGCGCACGCATCTGGCGCACACCGGCAGCTTGAAGACGTTGGTCTTCCGGCTCAAAACTCGTGCTATGAAAAGTTGTGATTGTAGGGACGCCAAAAAGGTGACTGACCCAAACAGCGATTCCGCTATAGGCGTTGAGATGATTGTGAACTATATCGTAGTTACCTTTTCGCAGAATATTGCTTAAAGACCGAACAAATTTGACATGGGCAATATCTAGAGGACAGTGCAAGACCTCAGCGCCCAATTCTTCCGCTTCCGGTGCCATTTCTCCGACGTGAGCGCCTTTGCACAGGATGTCCATGGCGCAAATATCACGAGGGATTTCACGCAGCATTGACATCAGCCACATCTCCGCTCCCCCTCTGCCGAGCCAGGTTATTAAATGAAGCACCCTAAGGGGAGTATTTGTGGCTGTATTCTTGTATCCTATCATTTCCTAAAATTGCGGTGTCTCGGAGATAGATTAAGAAAGCTTTTCAGCATCAGGAAGTATCGTTGGCCAAAAATCAAAGCAAATAAAGTTATCCATGAGACTCTCCCGATAAGGCAAAAAGGATACTCTAGAATTCCCTTCCGGAAATAGATCCACGCAGCTTTCGAATCATCCATTTCCGCTGCGTCCCTGGCCAATCGCAGATACGCGAAAGAACGATCCTTTCCCTTCCAGTTACCAAGGTATTTTTTAAGAATTTTGCTTGTGGCCAATTTCGTGCGGTCCATTTCTCGGTAGCTCAAGGAATCGGTGTGCACACGGTAACAATAAAGGTCTTCGGGAAGAGCATGAAAGCGGAAGAATCCCAATGCGCGCAACCAGAAATCATAATCTTCCACCTGGACCGCATTTACGTCGTATCCGCCCAGCTTTTCGTAAACTGTGCGGCGATAAAGAAAACATGCCCCTGCTGTATTGCGATAAGTAAGCTCTTCAACCGGTAGAGCAGGATGTCGGCCAATCATCTTGCCTTGATCATTTACATAACTGAAGCCTGCGTAAACGATGTCGACTTCGGGATTGCATTTCATGAAATCCACCAAAACGGCTAATGCGTTGGGACGATACAGATTGTCATCGGAGGTCCAGGTGAGAAGCTGCCCACAACTTATCGCAAAACCGGAATTCAATGCCGCCGGGAGTCCCAGATTGTTTCTGTGTCGGACTGATCGAATTCGGGTATCCAGACGCTCAAAATGGGCTATTATTTCCGGTGTTCTGTCGGTCGATGCATCATCGCTCAAGATGAGCTCAAAATTGGAATACGATTGGTTAAGACAGCTGCATATTGATTCTTCCAGAAACTTTGACCCGTTGTAGGTAGGCAAAACTATGGAAACCAGAGGCTCTGACATTGTCGCCGCGATGGAGTCAAGCTGCATGTCAACAAAACTGTTTCAGTGCTTCACCAATTTCGGAAGCACTAGAGGAATCCAGGTGATGACGAGCGAAAACCTGCGATTTCATGCACATCCGCTCGGTCGCCGCATCATCCGAAAAAAAATCCCTGACTGCGGTCCAGAATTGATCTGCGGTCCTGACGACAGTAGCCGCCTCCATAAATAAATCAAAGCTTCTATCAGGTCGTTTCAGCATGGGTTCATGTTCGGTTAACAGGTACAATAAAGGCAGCCCTGCCCGCAAGACATGGACAAGGGCTGAACCGACATAATTAACCGCCACAACCAATGCCACTTCAGAAATCAACTCATGAAGATCAGCTTTCGGCGGTAGGACTCTTTTCAGGAGATCTTTTCCAGCAGCAGCGACAATTTCCAAATCCTGGTAAAATGGATGAACTTTAATGTACATATCCAGTTTTTCCGTCAGATCGGCAGGGAGGGCTTCCAATATTCTTAGTGCGTTTAATTGAGCTCTCAAGCTAATGAGCGGAACCAAGTTCGGCCCCACGCCAGTCGTATCCAACAGGGTCAACACACGCCATTTGTTATTGGCCGACCAATGGGAAAGCTTTTGCGTCTCATATTCGTTTGCAGCGATAAGCCCGCGACAGGAGGTCAATTTCCTGTAAGACACTCCGGCGTCTGCATAAATTGAGCGCTGGAGACTACTCTCATATAATACGTGGTCCATCTGGAAAAGATTTTCGATGCATGGTGGCAGCAACTGAACCCCTCCGTGAGCCGCCAGCACAGTGGGAATGCCGAGTCGCTTGGCAGCCAAGCACGCTGAAAGATGATAGCTTGACCAGACGTTGGTCACGACGACGGCACGCGGACGATACTTCAACCACATGGCCGACCAGAATGCAAACGTCTTGGAATGCAGAACCGGCCACCGATGGCCGAAATAATATTTGAAATGGAACCGCAAATGTCGCAAAGCCTTATCCCAGGGCTTGTTATGTGATGCCTCGACAGCGAGCTGATATCCATGCCGAAATCTCTTTTTAAGAGACGACCCCGATGCCGATAAAAGCAAATTGGGAAAGAAGGCCCAGCGGGGCGACAAGGGCCACGGGGCCCCGCTCGCGACCGGGACACCCAAAATTGAAGTCATTTCATCAGCCGCTTCTTGATAGGGCCCCCCGAGCACTGCAGCGACCTTAGCGGGAAATCTCTTTAACAAATCCTCTGCGATATGAGTAAAACGTCGTGCCTCGAGTTGACCCAGTAGAAAAACTATGCTTCCTTCAAGGAAATCTGAAACAGTATCCTGAGCTGATTCGGCGGATCTGCCCAGGAGGCCCCGGATTCGTCGAAATGCATTATCCCGAATTTGTGTGAGGAGGTTCTCCGGAAACAGCCTTCCTCGCTTAAGCTCAACCACTTTCGCACCAAGTTCATCTTTCCAAACAGCATTACAGACGTACGAGGGATCGGTAAAAACAGCCGCGCGTCGGAACCGCTCACCAAAAATCTTTAATTCTCGACCGTCACGGCCAATAAACGCTTTTGCAAATGCCTCAGCCAACATTACATTTTGCCAAAACCACATCATCGCGACATGGTCGAATTCGGGCCAACATATGCCATCAACGGTGAACTCGTCTCTGGCTGGTTGGTACCATCCGGTTTCGCATAGGGCTGCATCCTCGACCGCACACAGAATCTTCTCCGGACCGAGCCAGTCCTCCATCAAGGTATAGTCCAACCCTGCCCCGGCTGCAGCGGCCATTGCGCCGGAATCCAACGCCAGTAAGCTGTATCCTTCTCGACTGGATTTTCGCAGAAATTCGTGACCGGTAACAGGATCAAGGTCCGAACCGAAAAACGCGAGCACCTTCAAGATATTCTTCCTATATGGGATTTTAACTAGGGGTTAAGTTCTGCGGACCCCCGAAGCCTGGCAGCGATGGAACATATGCCGTACCCTGCCAGCACGCAAACAATCGGCATGACAGGATGGCGATATCTGCTTTCAGCCCAGGCGCCGGGCGCTATCAAGAAATATGCTCCGATTATTATGAGAAGGATAACCTCTAACTTGCTTCTGACATTTCGAGCGGATAATGTGCAACTTGCGAAAAACCAGTGCATCAACAGTACGAGCCCGAGAAATAGATTTCCCCAGACAATTATACCTGCTGACCTAAAAAAGTCAGATATAAAGCCGAAAGAGGAAGGATCGCGGAGTTTCACGCGAAAGGCGGAGTCGGGGTTTTCGGCCTTGAACATGACCAGCCAGGTCCCCAGTCCGGTCAGTCCTGCCATCAGAAGCATGCCCCTTGCATGCGCCTGCACGTATTGCCAAGGATTATCCAGAATCAGCCGCAACCCCTCGTTTCTCCTATGTCGAAGTATGGTTGCTGGGTCCAATGATAAATGTTCAGGATGTTGGGAGTAATACCGGTTCGGACTCTCCCAATGCGACCATCCCGATCGCTTCTTCTGTTCGGTCACAGGAATTCCTTGAAGCTTTGCCAGGACGGACTGCCCTGACAGAAACATGAATTCGTCTGTTGTTGCGGAAAACCCGGGGTATCCAGCTTCAATTTTATTGCGGACTTGCCATGTGAATACCGGAATCAACGAAAAGAGCAAAAAAATGCCCAGGTGAATCAGCAATTTCTTGTTAATCTCCTTTCTGAAAACAAGCACCGCCACAATAACTATGACAATAATCGCAGGCAAGAAATAGGCTACAGGTCTGACATAGACCGCTGCACATAGGACAAAGCCTGCAATACCAGGGTACTTGAAACTTCCCTCATTCAAGTATTGGAAGAGACAATAAATCGCGAGCATCATCAGAAATGCGAACAATGTTTCGGCCATCATGAGGCTGGTGTACACAATGGACAGCGGTTCCAACGCATATAGAGCGGCTGAAAGAACGGCAGCATCACTTCGTTCAAACAGCCCCAATGCTATTTTGTAGACCAAAAAAACGGTCAGACAGCTCAAAATAATCTGGCAAGCAATGGTGAAAAGCTCAGGTTTTCCGAATAGGAGGCCAGGGATGAGAAAAATCGGATATCCGGGCGGCCTGAAGATTTCCGGCACTCCGTCTCTAACGTATTCTCCACTGACAATAAGGTTTCTTGCCGGTTCGAGATAACCGGGTGTGTCTGTAGTGTAGAATACAGTCTTGTCTTTGGTTGTTGCGAATGCAATTAATGGAACACATAACCGAAGAATCAGGGCGGTTAAGAGTACCATCAAAATATAGTTCGTGGCTATGTTCGGTCGTTCGACCATTGGCAAGGTTTCAAATACAGCAGTGTATCGTGAATCCCGTCGGTGGTCCGGATACAGCGCCAGCTTACCACCGCATTCGTGAATTGTTCCCATTTGGTAGAAGCCGGGCCTTGCGCACGCGTCCTGGCCTTAGGAGAAGTAGAATTACTTGGCAGGAACCAGTGAGCATCATCAATAATCAAAATTCCTCCCGGCCGTAACAATTCCAAAGAAACCAGAGCGCAACTATCCCGATAAGCACCGTCGATCAATGTAAAATCAAAACTGTTCTTAGACAACTTATCGGTTGTTCGAACATAGGCAGAATCTTGACCTTCTTCGTCTTCCACGTCTTTCTTCACCAATAGGTAATCTACATTCTGAAGGTTTTGCAGTGCCAATTCTTTAGTAACTTTATCATGCCAAATCGGATCGTGTTCTATACTGGTTAATTTCGAAATTCTTCCAGCAAACCACAAGGTACTTCTGCCTGAGCCGAACTCAAGACCTACATCGTTTTTTGTGAGGAAAGAATCTAAAATCAAATTCGCCGGCTTGGCCAGCCAAGGATGGTCTGGATGTCTCCCGCGGTATAAGAAGTAAGCCACATGCCCGGTCAGCTCCCGGAAACTGCAGCGCAAAACAAGGCTGATAACGCCCTTCACGCGAATCCAAAGGACACTTGACCAGCCCGGTCTGTCAGGTTCCAATCTGCTTTCTATGGGGCTATTAATGAACATCACGTGTTCCGCAGAACGGGGATCACAAGCGCCAGCTACTTCTTTTTCACCATCGTTGCCTTGCCAGTGCAAAAGAGCATGGTGCGGTACGGGACCTCGCCGATAACTTCCCACTCTTCATTAGCGGGCTTCCGGTCCATAGAAGCCATAGCCTCGTCCTTCCGATAAATGTCTGAAACGACGGCGTAGCGAGCTGCTTTGTACCGTTCCGGCATCCAGCGGTCAAACAGATCTCCTAGATTTTGCATTTGTCGGCTACCAATTTCTTCGGTGTACTCGTGGAACCGATAGTGAGCGATCCACGGCCAGCTTCCGTAAATTTGATTCACCGGAATACCGGCAGCTTTGAGCTGTTCGCCTGCCTTCCAATGCGCTTCTTGCCGTTCCAGATTGGCGCGAGTCCACATTGCGGACATCACAAGGATGACCATGGTTGCCAAAATGGCGCAGCCACGGAAGCGCATATCGCGTTCCTGAAGGTATTTTCCCACTACTATGAGAATAAAGGGCAGAAGGGACAGCAAGGTACTTATCGAAAAAGGAGTGGAAAAATAGATGGAAAACAAAAAGAGCAAGGGTGGTCACATCGAGCAAACGCTGTTGAGGCGGCGAGGCTGCCCAAAACTGCATGTCAACGTAGCGTCGCAGCAGAATTCGAAAATAGAGCACACCTCCGATAATAGTGATGACCGTAAGGGGAATCTGTACAACGGGACCGATCCGCTCCACTTCCAAGAAATTGTATGGAACAATAGGCATGATTCGGCGCATTTTGATCATTACCAGGAGGAGGTAAATCAGGAAGGCTATGGACAAACCCACGTCCCAGGTTGGCGATAGCAACTTGGCCTTTTGTGAATCCTGCCGCACGTCTTTGGGCAGGATAATCGCTGCCCAAAGCACAAATGGAAGCGAATACAAAGCCATATATTGAAACATTGCAGCCGGTTTCCAGACCAGACCGCCTGCAAGCAACCTGAACGTGCTCAGGTAATGTGATTGGGCGGCCATTTGATATTTCATAGCCCAATTAGGGCTGACACTTCCCTGATAATATTGCCAGGAGGCCGCCAACAGCGGTAACACTATGCCAATCAGATAGAATTGGAGTCTACGTCGGTCACAGCCATCTATCATCCACAGCACGACTATGGCAGCAACAAGCGCCACCCCGAACTGTCGCGTCAATATAGCCGCAGATGCGGCCAAGGACGCAGCGATCATCCAGTTATAGCTCCGGAGTCGAATCGCCCAAGTGTAAAACAAGAGGCCCACAACTAGGAATGCGAAGAACGGAATATCCGTATGAAAAGAAAAGCTGAAAAATAGAAATACAGGTCCGGAAAGCAGTGCCATGGTCGTGAGGGCCGCCATCCCACGAGTCAGTCCGTATTCGAGAGCCAGAGCATAGAAGGCCGCCAGACTGATAAACGCGAGAACCAGTGTTGATATCCTCAGGCTCCCGTAACTGATTCCGAGAATGCGCTCGAACAGCGCTCCCCAGTAAACCTGGAAAACCATGTTCGCTGACGCCCAGTCATGCAATTGATATATCCCAGTATCCAGCAACTGACGCACCGACAGGGCATACGCCCAGTCATCCTCCAGAGGCATTTCCCGCATGGGATTCACAAAACAAACCATCAAAAAGAATAGAGCGAAAGTCCCAGCGATCAACAGTGCAGCGAGGCCATCCTGGTGGCTTTGATGATTTTTTCTGACAATCCTATGCATTTAGTTTCTGTATCGCGATAGCTTAATTGCCCTATCGCCACTGGACCATACCGTTAAGTCCTAAATAAAGGCCCATGATCCCGTTCACGGTCAAAAGCGCGATTATTAAGATCACAGTGAGCTTTAGCGGCGCTCCATGATTTTCCACTTTGCGCCATACCATCGCAACATTGTAGAAAACCACAGGGAACGTTAGGGGAGTGAATTCATACAGATATCTGGCTTGGCCTGTCACTAACGGCACAAAAACGGCAAAAGACATAAAAGAGGCAAAAGAGCATGTCAGAATGCCGACAACAAGATTGCCGGACTCTGCCCGAAACGCAGGCAGAAGCGCCAGCGGTGCTGCCGCTATGAGAATCGGCATCATGATGAACAATGACGCGACAGTTTCGTGTGTCACAAACACGTCTCCCTCTGACACACTGGGTGGCGCAAAACGCACCCAAGGAATAATGTAGCGAAAGGAAACTTCCGGCAGCTCGAACAAATAAATCTGCAGATTCGGCACTACATGATATATGCTAAAAAACTTTCCGCCCAGACAGCAGTATTCATAAAGCCTCACCATAGGAATGACGACACGGCTTCTGCCGAAATCCAGGACATCGCCGAATCTGAGGTAATTGTAAAAGAGCAGCAGCCCAACACAGCATAGCAAAGGTACCGCAAAAACCACCAGTCGTGAGCTGATCTCTGGCAACGTGCGCTTCCCGATGGTGGACGTCAATGCGAAACCTAGGCCAAATGAAACAGCGTACGTCACAAAGGTAACTCGGCATAACACGGCCAAACCGCAGAACAAACCGCAAACGAACATGGTGAAGACACCCGATCGGCTTTGAAACAGGACACGAAAGAACAATACAGTCGCACACAAAGTGAAAAACGTCCCCCAGACAATCGTCTCGTGGTAGACTATTGGGCGGCTGACAATGTAGAGCTGACTGCCGGAGGCACCGAAAGAAATCCACACAAGCCACGCGAGCCAAGACGGAGTATCCTGGAAACAATGGCTCCGGATCAAACGCAGGACCGCACCCAATATGAGAAAGCAACCCAGAGCCACAGCGATGATCGCTGCCCCGGTTGGAAGATTCAATCCTGCCACATTCATGCAGATCATATGAATGACCCCGGGCAACGGTTCCTGCAGAAAATAATACTTCCCCTGAAAGACTACTGCGTCTCTCAAATATGGATACGGGAGCCCTGGATGGGCAGGATCTGCTGCTTGTAGACGCCCCGGATGAACTGCTTCGCGTAGATGAAGTTGCCCTTGTGAAAACGCTTCAGCCAACATATCGTAGTTGACAAACGTAGGTACTTCGCGAAATCGAAACGTGCCCCTGGTATCGAGAGCGCAATATGAAAATAGTGCGGCGATTAATACCAACAGAACGAACAAGTATTTCGGGAAATCCGACCCGTCAAGATGCAGCCTCGTATGCCTTTTCGATATGTTCTTATCCTTTCAGTCTGAATCACGCTTGGTTCCGCCGGTGAAATGTTGTGCAGAATAATTCCTTTATAATTTAGGGGCATTTTTTGACAACGATTGCATTTTTTTCGCGGAAAATAATGCTCCGGTACGGAATCTTGGCAATGATCTCCCATGTCACATTAGTGGGCTTTTTTTCGAACTGAATCACGCCCGAGGGGCGCTCTTGGCAGGAGGTCACCAGATAAGATGCTTTTTTTTCATTCTCTGGCAGCCAGCGTGTAAAAAAATCAGTCAAGCTGTCCGAGGGTCTATGATTAGTGTCCGCCAGGTAATGGTCAAATGCGCCAAGGTAGCAATTCCAGGTCCAACTTCCGCAGATTTCGCTTACACTGATGCCCTTATTTCGCAGGAGTTCACCGCCCTTCCAGTAGGCTTCCGCTCTTTCATGAGAAGCCCTTATCCAAATAGCAGAAATAATGAGCAAGACTAGAGAAGCTACCAATGGTATCTTCCAATGACGCAATATGCAATTCCTTAAATATGTGCCGACAACGATCAGAGTGAAAGGCAATAGACTCAGAAGGTATTCATCGCCAAAGTCCCAAAAAACCAGGTGCATCAATAAAATGAATAGAGTCACAAAGTCCAGGATGCGCTCAGATGGAGATACCGACTTCCAGCATTCTTTATCAAGATATCTCATTAAGAAAATGCACGCGTATAGGACAGCACCGATGCCGGAAAACATTGTCAACAAAAGGCGTGTTGAAAAGCCAAAGTAGTACAAGTCACCAAAATTCCACTGAAGCACTGGCATGATTCTACGCGCCCAAAGCATGCAAATAACGACATAGGTTCCAATTTCAATCAACAATCGCATTTCATATTTCGCTACTTTTCTTTCGGGAAAACCCGTGTGCGATCCAATGACGGCCTTGCCCGAACGAAGTTCAGCAATGAAAATACCCGCCGCGCATAATAGAAGAGGGACAGTAAATAAAACCAAATATTGCAATATCACCCCGGGTCGCCAAAAGACATGCACGCCTATGGGTATTATTTTGCTGATGTGCTTCCATTGTTGTAATAATTGGTAATTGGCTGCCCAATTGGGCGTTTGCAATCCTGCATACAACTGCCACGCCGAAGCGGCTATCGGTAGCAGCACGCCGGCAAGAAAAAATCCAAAGTCTCGTGCCTTGCTTCTGCTGGAAACCCATGAGCAGAAAACCCCTGCTATGAGAACCACACCGAACTGCCGCGTCAGAATGGCCGCGGACGCGGCTATGGAGCCTAATAACATCCAGGAAAAGCTCCGCAGCCTAATAGATCGCGTGTAGAATAAGAGAGCGATAATCAGTAATACCAAAAAAGGAACATCGGTCATGAAAGTGAAACTAAATAGCAGAAATAAGGGACTCGCGAACAGAACCAGGGTTAATAGGCCGGCTGTGAATCGCTCCAGACCGTGCTCCCTTGCCAAGAAGTAAAATGCGATCAAACCGAGAAAAGCGAGTACCAGAGTGGAGATTCTCAGATTGGCCAAGGAATACCCGAGCAAGTATGTGAACAGCGCTCCCCAATATGCCTGAAACGTCATGTTCGCGGAAATCCAGTCATGTGCCTGATAATATCCTGTATCCAGAAGATGTTTAACTGTCAGTGCATAGGCCCAATCGTCTTCGAGGGCCATCTCCCGAAATGGATTCACAAAGAAAACCGTTAAAATAAATAATAGATAAGTACCCCAAATCAGCAGTAGCGCTAAGCGCTCCTGGCGTTTTTTTGGCGCCATTTTGTTCATTTGTTTTCCGGAATGGTAGATCTGTGCGCCTGCTGATTCCGCAACCGATACGCTACATCTGCGGCGTTAACCAGCTTGGATTGATGTGAGATCACCAGAATGGTCGCATATCCTTTTAATTGTCGTATCGTAGTAACGATCTCAGCCTCGGTTTGAGGGTCCAACCCAGCCGTGACTTCGTCTAGAATGAGCATTTGAGGCTTTCTGATGAGAGCCCTGGCCAATGCTATTCTCTGGCGCTGTCCGCCTGACAGTTTGCCGCCGCGCTCTCCAACTATTGTGTCCATGCCTTGGGGAAGCGCTGAAACAAATTCCCACGCTCCGGCAAGCCGCAGGGCGTGCTCTGCATCATCTCTGATGAGCGTCGGATCTTCGAGTGTAACGTTGGCCAGGACCGAATCATGGAACAGAATCGTCTCCTGCGGAGTGTAGCCCAGCATCCTTCGCCATTGCCTCAAATCTATTTCGCTTATTGAGATATCATCAATGCGGATATCGCCTGATTGGGGGGTCAGTAGCCCGACAATTAGGTCGGCAACGGTGGATTTACCGGTCCCGGAAGGTCCGATTATCGCCGTCACCTGACCGGCCGGAATGGTCAGGGAGGCGTCTTTCAGCAGGATCTTGTCTCCATAAGAAAAAGATACATCATGGAATACTATTTCATGATGAAGATTGGGGATTTTAGTTCCCGTAGTGGTCTCTTCCGCTGCCTGGGCATCTTGTATGGCGTGTTCCAGAGACCGGAAAGCGCTTTCGTATCGCGCCAGCTCCTGATAATGGGATTGCAGCGCGCCACCGCGCAGAAGCGCCCGCCAGAATAAAATTACCAGCACTATCAGGATTTCGAGCTGTACGTGCGCTACGGCAAAGGCAAGATATGCGCCCGCGGCAAGAAGGACCACGAATAAGGGCTCCACCAGGGCTCTGACCGCTCCGATACTGAGAATCTGTCTCTGTTTTGCCTTATTGAGATCCCGGATTTCCGATTCCAACAGAGGGCCTACCCGATCTTCGCAAGCCATTGCCTTGAGCGGCTTTATGCCGCTGAGCCCGTCCACCAGTCGTGTCGCAACCGAATTCAGAAGTTTCGTCTGCTTTTCGCCCGCGCTGCGGGCCATTCCCATAAAGCTGCTAAGGGCCAATGCGCTCAAGCCGCCAGCCAGAAGTCCTCCCAATGTCATTTGCCATGAAATCAGCAAAGCGACCCCAACATAAACCGCCAATTGGGCTACTTCCGCGATCATCCGACATACCAGCTCATAACAATATGATGCGTAAACCGCTTCCGTAGTGATGGCGTTGGAGAGCCGCCCGGATGGCTGGCTGAGGAAATAAGGCCAATTCGCATTCAGGAGAGCCCGAAGGAGGCCGAGCCGAAGGTCAGCCTCCACACGAGCCGCGGTGAACCCGACCTGCCTCGTGGAGAGCAAGATCAAGGCTCCTTTGAAGCCTATTAAAACAGCGATGAAAACCAGAAGAATGCCGACTGTCGGCTGCAATCCTATTAACCCGAATATTGTCTGAATGACCCTGCCGAGCAGATTATCGCCAGAAAGCTGCTCCCCACTGAGGATTAGTTTCAAAAGCGGTAACATACCCCCGATGCCGATACCTTCGGAAAATCCGGCAGCGAGCAGAAATCCGGCCACGAGCAGAGTGCTCTTGGGATAGGCTCTCACCAAAGTCGCGATAGTCCCGAAACTCTTTCCGATGTTCATTGCTGAATTTTCGCGTTTATTGGCAAATTGACCGAGGACCGGTAGGATTATTTACCTAAATTGAAGTGGTAGAATAGTCGTTAGTAGTCTGGAATTCTCCAAATATTTCTGGGCATTCCCCATCAACTACTCGTGAGTGGCTTGTTCTATTATGAATCTGTCTTTGGTTTCGGAGTAGGAAATTCCGGCTCTCTTAAAAATATTGAAAGCCAAGTCGCCGCACAATAAAGGCTCGATGAGAATGTACCAAGCTGTTGAGGGGGACAAAGCCAAAGCCTCATTTGCGTAAGCTAAAGCTTTTGTGAAGTTTTCTCGCTCTATTTCAATCATGGCCAAATAGATACACATTTTTGCGCGAGTCTCCCGTGTCCTGGCGGACCTCTCGAAAAAGCTGAAGATGTTAGTTTCGGCCGTCGGCAGATAGTCCGCTGAGTTCGGAAAGGAAAGCGAGTAAGCCAAGTGCATGCGCGCTATTTGCAGTGCTACCATGCTATCATCATGATCCGTAACCCCGAGCACCTCTCGGTATCGGCTGACCAACAATCGCAGTTCGGTCGGGGGAAAATCACGGCACACTCGATCGTCAGAAAATTTCCTCAACTGAGGCAACTGGTAAATTGTGCAGAGAAACCGATTCGCTATGATGATATGACCCATCAGACTGGGATGATGGATGTCGGGAAACAGTTCCTCATATTTCACCCCTTGATCAAGAGCCATGTGGAAAGCTGCCAATGAATCGGTGTAGTAAGTATTAGGGTATTTATTGACTATCAATTTGCCTGCTGTCCAATACGAAGTCAGAGCTCTTGCCATAAACCCATCATAATCGCTGCTCATTCCCAGGTACCTTCGGCCATCTTTCAAGTTTCCGAGCCTAAGATGAACCTGGCCAATCATATAATTGATGATTGCGACATTTTCATCTATAAGCCGCGCCTGAGAAAAAGAATTTATGGCCCCCGTAAAATCCCCTTGTCCGAATTTTTCAATTCCTCGGTAATAGTGTCTGTATAATAGGTTGCGCGCGCTATCGTCCAGTGTGGTTGAGACGACTGAGAATAGTGGTTTGTAGTTCTCGTTGACCGGGACACTTGAAATTATCAGGTACTTGCGCTTGCTCTGGATTAGATTGCCAATTTCATCCAGATCCCTTTGAAACTGCGCGGTAATGTTGGTGCGTTCATCCCAGGAAACCCGTGTAGCGGTTTCGAACAGTCTAGGTTTTTTGGGAGCGTTATTCTTGTCGCGGACTGCTTTCAAAAAAGCCGCTCTAGTGAACATAGGACCAATGTAACGTCGGGCGATTTTTGTTGTGAAAGCATATACCCTACTATGTTTTTCCAGGAACGAAACGAGCATAGCCCGTATCCGTCCTTCCTCCTGCAACACCGCTGAATCTGCGCTCAAAATATAAGGAAGGTGCTCATTATTGCCTGCATAGACAAGAAAGATGTCGTAATTGTCTATGACACTCTTCAGAGCTTCAGCTTGTCCGCCATGAAAAGTTGCACCGCATTCAGCGTAATTTTTGACATAGAATTTCAGATTCGGACAATTTTTCTTCAATTCGTAATTGATAATGTGAGTAAAATTTCTCTCAGCTCCCCAACCTGCGGCCGCAGATTCACCGAAAACAGCGATCTTCACATACTCTGCCGGATTATCCGGATAGAGGTGATCATCTTTCTTGATCAACGTTTCAAAGGCTGTGTTGCCGGTGATCACGTAAACAACGATCAGAAACAGCTCGGCGAAGAGCACAACGAGTACAACGGCCAGAAAGAGATATGTACTATAGAGAACTGCAAATCCTGAACGTCGTCGCACGGTCTCTCTCCCTCGCAATGACAGGTCCTCGGTTACGCACTCGCAATGACATTTTACAGACCCTGCTGGCAATGACGCGTCCAATGCTATGCACTCGCGTTGACAATCGCGCCTCCACTACTCCTCGTGCATGTCCCGCCACTCAGGATTCATCTCGTTGATGAGATCGATCTTCTTTCGCCGAGAGCCTGCCTTGATTTGCTTCTACCGTGAAATGGCGGCATGCACATCATCCGTTAGCGCTGGTTCGAGTTCAAATCAACTGTTTGCAGCCTATCCCTTCTTGGTCACCAATCCTGCCGGGTCTTTTAACGGGGATACATGAATGCGATAACTCCCGCCATCAGCCCCATCATGGTATTGGCGCAAAAGCATAAACCAAGGCCGCCCAGGATGAGACGTCGAAGACAGTCGTGCCCGCGGACGACCTCCCAGAGGCTGGCAAGGACGCAATAGACGACGACAAACAGCAAGGGTGTGAATTCATAAATGTACCTCGCCGATGCCCAATGGTAAGAAGCAATGAGGCCAAACACGACCACTGACGATGTAATGCAGCAGGCAATAACAAGCCTCAAATACACTGATCTACTTGCAAGTTTCGGTAACAGCGGCATCAGCAAAGCCAATATCAGCACAGGCATCATGAGCGGCAGCGATATAAGATCTTGCCGACCCATTAGCAAATCGCCAACCGCGAAATCATGAACCCCACCGAAACTGAGAGAGGTGAAGTTCTCGCCATGGTGAATGATGGGTAACGTGCAAAAATAATTAAATAAATTATACGCCAGGTGATCGATTCTAAAGAAATGTCCCTTAACACAACAATATTCGTAAAATCCAGGCTGGCCAACGATGGAATATCGGCGTCCGAAATCAAACACTGAGCCGAATCTGAGGTAATTGTAAGTTAGCAAAATTGATACAAAAAAGACGATCGGAAATAAGAAGTAAAAGCCCCTGCGAGTGAGATATCTAAATTTGGATGTCGTTCTGGCAAAATAAAAACACCAACACGCAAAGAACGAAAGCGGATAAAGAAACAAAGTGGCTTTGCAAGCCCCTGCAGCGCCAAAGGATAACCCTGATAAAGCCAAGAGAGCCGTTTCATCAGATCTGCCGGTCACAGCATAAATGAACAGCAATGTTCCCAAAAACACGAACATCATACCAAAGGAGATTGTTTCATGATAAATAATCGGGCGGCCTAGCATGTACATTTGTGCAGCTGACAGGGCGAAAGACAACCATGTGAACCATAATATCCAGCTGGGGCAATCTGAGAAGAAACGTACTTCTGATTTTCAATAGAATAAGGCCTAATAGGATTAAGCATCCGGATGCATTTGCAATCACGCCTATTCCTGTGGCTAGTGACCGCCCCGTGAACACCGTCCAGATTGCATGAAAAGCAGCCGGTAATGGTTGTTGCAAGAGGTAATATTTGCCTTTAAAAGCTATGGCGTCGGTAAGACCATGAAAAGGTAGTTCGGGGTCGCTGGGATCGGGCGCCTTTGCCCTGTCTGGATCCATTTCTAGCTTCAGATGCAATTGGCCGGACAAAAGAGCCTCAGCAAGCATATCGTAATTCATCAAGTTTTGTATTTCGCGGAACTCAAAGGAACCTTTCGTGCTGAGGAAACAATAGAACGTCAACAGTAGTATCAGGAGAAGAGCAATCAGTGCTCGCTCACTAAGATGCGTGTTTGTCCACACTGTAAAATCCATAATATGGTTGTCTGGCATCAGCTTCCACGAGCTTCATATCGAAGATCTAAGGCCGGACTAATCGCGGGCAAGGTATAATTCCGGGTCTTCGCGATTGGCATATCCTGTGAAGCGATCCAAAAAATAGAGAAATGAAGGTATAACAATTGGGAACAGAAGTCCCAATATACGAGCCTTATGTGAAGACAGCAAAACAGCAGCTAAGATAACGGGAGGAATAACAAGAGAGGACCGATATAAGAAATCATTTTTTCTAATGTTATACAATCCGAGCCATAGAAATCCGAACGCTGAGGCTACTCTCAGGGTAGAGATAGCTGCAGCCTTAAAATCCACATAATTCAAGTAGTATTGCGGGAATTGGCCGTCCAACAAATTTAATCCATAATTGATTTCGTCGACTCTTCCTCCAAGGGAAACTCTGATGAAGGCATAGACTACGATGGGAACGCAGCTAACAATCAGATTTTTTGTTAACTGCAGCATACTAGAATGCCTGAAGGAAACGCAATTCAATAACCATAGCAGTGAGGAGAATACCAGAATCTCTTTTGTCGCAACTCCAAAGGCCGATGACAATAGAAAGCATACAGGACGCCCCCTAATTACAGCAAAAAACACTAACATCGTAAATAAAAGACTCATGGGCTCCAGGAGGGGGAATGAAATCGTAGCAGTTGTAGCGTCCATCGTGACAAAAAGTATCCCGCCAACTATTGAAACAATCGGAGAAAAATTGAAATCCTTTAACAAATACAAGGTTAGAATTTGTGCAGTAAGAAATACACAAAAAACGTTTAACACTGCGAACACGGTTGGAATGTATGCTTCTGAGCCAAGGAGTCTACTAATACCGCCAACCACTATTGTGGGAAGGAATCGATATTTAAATGGCGGTTTTGATAGGTCTAAGGACTTGGCTTGAAGCACGTAGTATTTAGCGTCATCGGCAAAACTGGTGATCTTCCAGGCATCCCGGCTGTGCAAGAACTCGTTCCCGCTCCATTCAATCGTCCGTTCCACCGACCAAGTATGATGCAATCCGGTAGAGTAAATCAAAGTTAAATAAATAAGTGAAGTCAGCAACCAGAATTGAATTGATGATTCAGATATTGGCTTTTCGCGAGGCCAAATCGCGTTTCGATGAGGCGTCATATTGGTCAACGACAATTCAATCACACAAATCACTGTCAACTAAGGTATAAGTCCTGCTCAGGCAACTCCTGCAGGTCGGGATTTGATCCCATACCTTTGAAATTATGGCTTGCCGAATTCTTTGAATTCTTTCTCCGGTCCAAAATTCTTGAAGACTCTTGTTCTCCGTATAAATGTTGCCCAGACAAACGTCTTCGCCCAGGCTCATTTTTAGGCAGCAGGCCCCTACATCGCCATGCGGCCAAATAAGTAAGCGCCTCCACGGTGAAGAGCAATCCGTTGTCTTCCCAGTCGCAACACGGCCCTTGGTTTTGTGGGCAGGATCGGAAAGATAGCTTTGTATTTCAACTACATCCGCATAAGGACTCCAAAATTCGGCTAGCCTGGATAATTCATGTCTGTTTTCGTGACAGGGGACCGCGGAAATGCGGACTATCGGATAGGCAAGCTTATTCGTTTTCTTGTACTGACTAATGAATTTCAGATTTTCTAATACCACCCCGAAATCTCCGCCCCGGATCGCCTTATAAGTGTCCTTGGAAATCGCATCAACCGCGACGCAAATATAATTTACACCAGCTTCTATTGTTTCTTGTATTCCCTCTGGAGTAGCGATTTGAAAATTGCTATGGATGAATATGTCCAGCAATTCCCTGGACGCGGCGTGTGCTGCAATCTCAAGCAACAGATCCTTTGCCATGTAGGGCTCCGCACATCCACCGATATTTACAGAACATAATCCTTGGCCGGCGCCTTCGTCTATGAGGCTTTTTGCGACGCCAACATCTATTTTCTTGCCCGTTCTCTTCCTTCCTGCGTCATGGCAAATTATGCATGACGCATTGCAGGCATCTATTGTGTCGAAGTCAATATGGATGGGGACTCTCCCATGGTAAGCCTTTTCACCGGCCATTTTCCAGAGTTCACGATAGCGTTTGTACGCTTTGCCCTTGGCTGTTATACCGATAAGGTAAGGATCTTTTACAATAAACGAGCGCACACACTCTCTCTTTCGTGTAAGCTGTTTGCTAATAAGGCTCTTTATTCAGTCGACTTGAGCCGCTCTCCGCTGTACGTGGCAAACGCGGAACCGAATTTGTTTTATGACATCGCATGTGAAAAAATGACCAATCTTATATCGTTTCGACTCCGCCTTAGATCTGCCGTGATTAAGTCATCAATTCTATCTCAGCTGATCCCCTTCAGTAGCGCCACACGTATTCCATGTTGTTTCTTAGAAAGCTCATTCTGTCGTATTCCGCCTCGTACCGGTCCGATAAGGACTTCACATCCATTAGCGGCGCTATGTTAGCCGGGGCTCCGCCGCTCTCGACTACTTCGCCGATATATATTTCCTCGCCGTTTCCTCACGAAAACGCGCGATCCATCGGACGTTCGGATCATTCAGGAATCGTCGAAAGAAATCCCGTGCAGGGTTCTTATCGGAAAGGGCCTCTGAACCCAGGATTATCCAGTCGGCCAGGATTTTGCCTTCATTCTTATATGCGCTTACAAAATTATCGAAGCGGGCTGGATGCAACGTACCAAATCGCGTCGCCGGAAATTCATACGGCATTACAAGACTCTTGCTGCGGCCTCTCATGTACGATGTCACCGCTCCCGCATTACCCCCCTCCCCTTGCGGATTTCCGCCAGAAGCAAACGGGATTTTGTCGGACGACAACAAGTCCGAACGCTGCTCGATAAGGAAGCAGGCAGCTGCTAAAACTCGGCGCTTCTCATCCTTGTTGAACTGGAAATTTCCATTTGTAGCAAAATAAAATTGCGCCACGACCATCATGCCCACGAATAAGAGTGCATAGTGAGTTCGTATATTCGAGAGAGCGAGCGCGACCAGGATCGCAGTTGGCATTCCTACAACATATAAATATTGTGGAGATCCGGAAGACATCACTAGCGGCGGCGTGGCCAATACGAACCATACACACATCGAGTCAAGTAAGCTTCTGCTCAGTCTGTTTGACGCGAATTGCTTTCTATAATAAAGGGCATATGCGGCCAAACCGGCAAAGCCCAACAACAGCTGCGGACCCCAAGGTAATAACGTATGCTCCCAAACTCTTTCAATTGTGAATTTCCCTGTATCCATGCCTAATCGCCAAAACGGATAGACCAAACGTGAAGACCTGAGTCCATCCTCGCCAAATTTTACGGTTAGCGCTACCGTCCAAATAAGCAGAAACAAAATGACAACAGCAGGAATAGCATTATAAGGATTCCGCAAGACGGCCTTGAAGTTTCCGCTTAGAAAAAAGAAAACCAATAAACAAAATATGTATGTAGGCCAGTCCAAGGCTGTCAAAATATATAGCATCAAGGATGCCGGCGCAGCGATCTTGTAGAATAACGAATCCGGTTCCTGTCATGAAACATGCAAAAAAATAGAATGTGCTGAAATGCAGCAAACAAGACACAGTGTTCAAGTACCAGGGCACCCGAATTGTGACCGCTAACCATGGGAAGAGCGCAAAAGCCGCTGCACAATAAAACGCCATGCGAACAGAGAACAATTTCTTGCATATAAGAAAAGCAAATAACAAAGTTAAGAATGCAAAAATTGTATTGGGGAATTGCATTGTGGCAGGATTCAGCGGAAACGCATTCCCTACAGCTAAACAATACGTGTTGATAAAAATGTATTGTAATGGGCCTTCCACATGTTGGAGAGTCGCCAATGCGAGGGATCGCAAAGCATCTGGCCGAGACGCCAGATAACTGAACATGGTCCCACTGTCCCTCATAGCCACAGGATCCAGCCACTCATGGGCAAGCGGCAATCCGGCCCTGCCGAGAAAGAAGAGCAGTCCAAAAATGATGAGGAAAAATATGATTAGGCGAAGTCGATCATTCATGCACAACACAGGGTCCGCAGGTTCTCATATGCATTCAGAAGCTTTTCAAAATTCCTGTGCCAATCAGCACGCTCTTCTACAATCCGGCGATTGCGGCTTCCTATTCGATGTCGATCCTCAGAGGCGAGTTCTGCAGCTATTAGCAGCAGTCGTGCCAATTCGTCCGCATTTCCGTCAGGCGCCAGCCAACCGTTTACTCCGTGCTGAACCCATTCCCGATTAGCCGCTAAGTCGGTCACGATTACCGGTAATTCCGACGCCATGGCTTCCAGCAACGAAACTGAAGTCCCATCACTATGAGTGCAGCTAATGTACAGATCCGCTGCCCTGTAGAAATCGGGGATGAATGCCGAAACGACAGGGCCTGGAATATAAACAGCATCAGTCAATTCATGAGACTTTATGAAATCTTCCACTTGTGCAGCCTGGGAACCCGATCCAAGCAATATGAGGCGCATTCGTGGTTCCCGGCGGTGTGCCTTTTGAAATGCGCTCAGGATTACATCAATGCCGTAAATCGGTTCCCATGATCTTGTGGAGAGCACTACATAGGCGTCATTCCAACCGAGTTTCTCTCGCAAGCTACGCGAAGCCTGTCCGGCGGAAAATACTTTAAGATCAACACCCCACGGCAGCTGTACAATTCGTTGTGCCGGGTATTCCACTAAACCCTGCGCTTTGATGCGCACTGCATCGCAATCGCACAGCAGCATGTCGGAACGCCGCAATGTGTAACAAGTTATCCAGCGCCAGAATGGATCTTTATCAGCGTCCGCCAGGATATCCGATCCCCATGACATTGCCAAGAAAGGATGAAAACCGCTCAGCGCAGTCATGAATCCGCAGGACTGAATCGGACCTGCGTGAACAAGATTTGGTTTAATTTCAGCCAGGATCTTTTCAAAATCCGGCATGAAAGAAAGGCATTTTTCTGCAACAGTATTCTCGCCTGGAACGTTCCGCCATTTCGCCAAATTGATTCTCGCCGGCAGCTCATTTTGGAGTGGCCGCTCGTCTTCTAATCGCAGAAACCAAATATCATGCTCTGAATCCGCGAGCTTCGACAAAAACCGCCTATCGTGCGGCGTGTAACCGTTGGTGAAATAAAGGATTCGCACAGTCGGAATTGAAATCTCTTTTACTCACAGGACTCCAAGATTGTCCAGCGGAAGGCTTCCCCGGCAGGAAGATCGACACGGAGGCGCATGCCCAGAATGGTTTCCAATTGATACGGGAAAATAGCGTCTGCCGGGGCAGGTCTCAAAACATCAATCATTTCCCGCGTGAGGACATCCTCGGCTTTCAGGTCTCGAGACGCCCTCAGGCAACGTCGTTGGACTATTACAGTCTCCTTCTCGTTCTCACAGACAGATTTGCTCGCTGTGCCCATGGCGGCTTCCAGCTCTCTGATACGAGCTACCATTTCTTTCCAAGGTCCGGGCGCCATGGAAAACGGATGATCCGGCCCCTCACGTCCGGTATCGTCGGTAAAGTGCTTTTCCAGAACACAAGCACCCAGAGCTATCGCTCCCAAGGCCGTAGCATGTCCCGGTGTGTGATCGGATAAGCCCAGGACTACTCCCGGAAACATCACTTGATACGCTTTTAGCACATTCAGGTTGACGTGCTTGAAGTTCTCCGGATCTGCCGTATAGTTTGTGTTACATTGCATCAAAACCAATTGCGGATTAACTGATAGTATAATGTGCACCGCTCGCTGCACATCTAGAATATCCGAAGCTCCTGTGGCGAGAAATACAGGTTTCGCCTTTCTTCGCTATAGCCAAAATGATTTCCGGCCAAGTAATGTCACCCGACCCGATTTTGAACATCGAAACATGCGGATCCAACATATCAACGGTTTCCAAATCATACGGCGCAGGAGAAAAAGTCTATTTTGACTGCATCGCATTCCGCTTTGAGAGCCGCGGTCCATTCCCATGGGAGACTTGCGTCCACATAGACATCGTAAACGGATTTCTTCCACTTCTCTTGATGTGAGAGCTGAGCGCCCAAGGCCTCGAAACCACGCGCGCTGACAATATGAGGCGCTCGAAAGTGCTGAAATTTGACTGCGTCCGCACCCACTTCTGCAGCCAGATGAATGAGCATTTTAGCCCGTTCGAGGTCCCCGTCATGATTCGCTGCTATGTCAGCGACCAGGTATGTCGGCTCGCCATCTCCTATTGTGCGTTTACCAATGTTGAGCTTTGGCACGACTTGTCACCCTCTCATGGCCTTGAGTCGTTTCACGAATCCGGAATCTCTCAATTGCTTAAAACGTCGCAAACCCACATCCACATCCGGCATAGGAATACCAAGCGCCCGGCTGATTTTGTCTGTCCGTAACGATATATTCTTGGGCCGTGGCGCCTTCAAGGGGACGTCACTCAGCCCAGCCGGTTGAACGAGATTACTATCCAAATTGAAGATATCGGCCAGGTTCACTGCGAAATCGAATTTGCTGCACGCCTTGGATCCTGACACATGATACAAGCCCTTCATTTCGCGGGAGATCATCTGCAAAATGAGATCCGACAGATCGTTTACCAGAATCGGGGAAAAGAACACATCCTTGAACCCCGGCATAGTTGTCCCGGTTTCCAGGCGCTGCAAGATCCATTCAGCGAGACTGAGTTTGTCCTGCATATTCCAGCCATAAATCGCGGTCCGGATGATCAAGTGGTTCCCTATATCCTCTTGAACGATCTTTTCTGCTGCCAATTTGGTCGCAGCATAAACATTGATCGGCTCGGGATTGTCCTCTTCTGAATAACCGCCTATTTCTCCGTTAAAGACCGCATCGGTCGAAATATGAACTATATGCGCTCCTACAGTGCCTGCGCCTTCAACTATATTTCGTGTCATTTCCTCATTGCACAGGCGAGCTGAGTCCGGATGCTCTTCGCAAAAATCAACGTCCGCCATGGCGGCGGTGTGGACGATCCATTTTGGTCGAAACCGCTTTACAAGATCGCGTGTCTCCGAAAGATTAGTTAAATCGGCCTGTACAGTGTCCACATCAGGGAAAATGAATTTGAACCGGCCATATACGCCCACAACATTCGTGAAATGACGTTTTGCGCACAATACTAGATTGGCCCCGAGCAAGCCGCTCGCGCCGGTGATCAGTATATCTGGAAGTCAGCCATTGATACCAAATGATACAATCATATTGACTTCTGGACGACGTGCCTATTGATCTCCAACCACTCAGGGTGCCGCTCCAGCACGAAAAGAACATCAGTCCAGGAAAAATCGTCGGACCCGAAATGATCATAGATCTTGCGCACAAACTCCATGTCTTCCGAAGTATCTACAGTCCACCGCATATAAGAGGTGTCCACATCGTTTGTTATCCCTTCAACGCGAAACATGGACGGGTTCATATACATGAAAGGAGTCACGTGCTCACGCCAGCCCGGATTGTCGTCTTTTTGCCAGGCCTGCTGAAGCGCTTGAAAGCTGAACACTTCGGTATCGAGCCCTATCGGAAAAGTAGGTCGGGGTATCCTGTTCGAAACGTAGTCCAATCGGTCACTGTTAGTTAAGAAATGACTGACTACTTGGTCCACTATTGTCGGTTCGATCAGAGGACAATCAGATGTAATACGAACCACGATATCGGCCCGATACGCTCGGGCTGCCTTGTAGTATCGATCAAGCACGTCTTGTTCACTGCCGCGAAACCAGGCCCAATGGCGTTGTCCGCATAACTCTTGAATAACATCGTCCGCCGGTTCAACCGTGGTGGCCACGACGATCTCGCTTAGGGTCTTGGCCCTCTGAAGCCGATTGATGTCACGCACCAGCATGGGTTCGCCGAGAAGGTCCATCATCACTTTTCCGGGTAAACGGCTGCTACCCATTCTAGCCTGAACTATGCACACTACCCGCATGTTTACGCTGGGTCTTTCTCCCATAGCCACCAGTGGGATCTATCGAATCCATTGTCGCGGTCCCAATAGCCGCTCTTTAGTAATCGCAAAGCAGGGAATTGGCTTCGGTAATGCTCTGGGAAATTGCGTTTCCATAATAGATCATCATGCCCGCGGTAATGAATCACGGTCTCTTCTTCGGCAAAATACTCGATGGAAAGTATGTATTTTCGGCTCACCCGATGGATTTCTCTGAGAACAGCAGCTAATCCGGCTGACCCTCACTATCTTCCAATATGTTTCTTAATTCCGGCACCGACAGCCACTGAGTATTAGTGTCACTCGAGTAACAAAAGCCTTCTTGACACAGCGCCCCCCCGTATTTGGCGAGGTAGTTCTCCATTAGCCCTTTCTTCATACCCGAAAAAATGACAAAGCTGTCATCATGCTCGACAGTGTAGCGTGCATCATCCTTAGGAATCAGCACCTCATGTAGTTTCTCACCAGGCCTTATGCCGATTGTATTAGTAGAGCATCCTGGAGCAAGCGCCTCGGCCAAATCCAGGATGTTCATGCTGGGGATCTTCGGCACGAAGATTTCTCCACCTTCCATACGCTCCAGTGATTTCAAAACGAAAAGAACACCTTGATCCAGAGTCAGCCAAAATCGCGTCATTCTTGTATCAGTCACCGGCAACGTTCCTGAACGAGCCAATTTAGAGAACAATGGAATTACGCTCCCGCGACTCCCGATCACATTGCCGTAGCGGACTACGCTGAACCGCGTAACATGTACTCCGGAGTAGCTGTTGCCCGCCACAAAAAGCTTGTCCGAACACAATTTGGTTGCGCCATACAGATTCACTGGAGCAACCGCTTTGTCAGTGCTTATGGCCAGAACTTTCTTGACGTTTCTTTCTATCGCTGCGTCAATAAGATTAGCGGCCCCAAGGACATTAGTTTTGACTGCCTCAATAGGGTTGTATTCGCACGCTGGAATTTGTTTGAGAGCAGCCGCATGAATCACATAATCCACCCCATCCAAGGCGCGGCAAAGCCGATCTTTGTCTCGAACATCTCCAATAAAGTAGCGCATGGCCTCGTGATCAAAGCCGCTTGTCGCCATCTGGTGTTGCTTGAATTCATCGCGACTGAAAACTATAAGTTTTTTCGGTGAATAGTTCTTTAAAGTGAGTTCAACAAATTTCTTTCCAAAAGACCCCGTACCGCCGGTTATCAAAATAACTTTGCCGTCAAGACTCATTTCAGCATCTCCGCGAGATAAAAATCAGCTTTTTGGGCTATGCATTTTTCTGTTCAGGTCCATCGAGAACAGAAGCCAGGGCACGCAATACAATGTCCTGCTCGTCATCCGTCATATGCGAGTAGAGAGGAAGAGCGAGTGAGCACTGAGCCGCTGACCATGTGTTGGGCAATTCTCCTACGGTCCGGTGTGGAAGCCCTCTCAAAGCGGGATGGACATGGACCGGGGGATAGAAATATCGCTTACTCTGTATGCCGCATTCCTTCAGGGCTGCCCAAACGCTTTCCCTATTAGCCTTTGCACTTTTCTCTATTAATAAGACAAAATAATTACCCGTGGAATTACGATTTTCCGGAAGCTCCTGCACTCGGCATCCAGGAAATCTTTGTGTGTGCTCTGTATATCTCTTTACCAACCTGAGCCTCGAATTGACCAGGGACTCAGCATTTTGAAGGCTCGCCAATCCGACGGCGGCATGGAACTCACTCATTCTGGCCGATAACCCATTAAAAATCAGTGCCTCTCCATCCGGTCCCTTCCCGTAATCTCTCATACTCCGGACTATTTCGGCTAATTCAGTGCTGTTGGTGGTAATAAGTCCTCCTTCGATAGCCGTGATTACCTTTGTAGGACTTAACGAAAAGACCTCACACAAGCCAAATGACCCGCTTGGTTTCTCCTCATACTTTGATCCTAATCCTTGAGCTGAATCAAAAATCAGCGGAATCGCTTTTGCATTCGATATGTCCATTAACGGAGCCATGTCAGGCGGCAATCCGAAAATAGTCACAGGGCATACAGCGACTGTCCTGCCGGAAATAGCCTTGGTCACCTGATCAGGATCAATCGTCATTGAACCGGGCAGACAATCAACATATACCGGCTTCAATCTATTCCAGAAGAGTGCCTGGGCTGTGGCAGGGAAAGTGAAAGATGGCAGGATCACCTCCGCTCCCTCGGGAAAATTCATGGAAGCGAAGGCTAGCATAAGGCCGGACGTGCAGCTCGACACGGCAACTGCGGCCTTTGCGCCTGTAAAATCGCATATCTCTTTCTCGAAGCGGGAAACCGCCTGACCAAGAGTAACAGTGCCTGAAGCATACGACTCAGCGAAAAAACGCAAAATCTGATCCATGGGCGGCAATGTCGGCCTGGTCAGAGGTATTGGATGATCGAATTTCTTGGTATTCTCAGCTAACATGATTTGGACAGTAAGAATGCACGAGGCACTTTCAAGCAGGTCGTAAAATCTCGCTAGTTTCCTTGTTTCATGAACGGCGTGGCGTCGAACGCGCTTTGGTACTCCGGCACAATTTCATGCAAAATTTGGCGGACCTGCAGATCATCAATGTTCGGCTGCATAAGATCAATGGCTGAATCAATTCTGTTGAGAGCACCATTAGCTGGCCACGAATTGGGATTGAAAACTAAGATTTTGTTGTGGGCGGTCTGAGAATACAGCTCAGTGCTGCCATGCAACTCCTCCATTAATTTTTCCCCAGGCCGCAGCCCAACGAATTCGATTGGAATTTCATTCTCGTTATTGGCTGAGAGCATGATCAACTGCCTCGCCAAGTCGACTATCTTTACCGGATCGCCCATTTCGAGCACCATAATCTGCCCTGATTCCCCCAGTGCTGTTGCCTGCAATACGAGCGTCACCGCCTCAGGTATGGTCATGAAATATCTTTGCATTTCCGGATGGGTAACAGTTACCGGCCCGCCTCTGGCTATCTGTTCCAAGAAGATGGGCACCACGCTGCCTTCGGATCCCAAGACGTTTCCAAATCGGACCGAAAGAAACTTGGTTTGGCTCAAAGAAGAGAATGCCTGGCAATATATTTCACAAGCCCTCTTTGTAGCTCCCATTACACCGGCCGGTCGGACAGCTTTGTCGGTAGAAATCATCAGAAACCGCGATACACCAAATTTGTCCGATGCGACGACCATCGTTCTGGTGCCCCCGATATTATTCTTGAAGCATTCAACCGGATTGAATTCCTGCATCGGGACGTGTTTGTATGCGGCAGCGTGAAATACTAGCTCGGGTTTGAACCGCGAGAATTCGTAATTAACGCGGGCCTCATCCGTGATATCACACAATAAAGGTACAAGCCTGCCGTGGCCTCCCCACAATTCAAGCTGTCTGTTGATGTGAAACAGGCTGTTTTCTGCCCTATCCATCAATATCATCAAACTCGGATTTCTCTTGAGTACCTGACGGCATAATTCCGATCCGATGCTGCCGCCCGCTCCTGTTATCAGAACAATTCTGCCCTCGATAAGTTGCTGTACCTGTTCACTATCAATATTTACTTCAGCCCGGCCAAGAAGGTCGGTAATGCTGATGTCTCTAAGTTGAGTAAGCTTCGGGAGACCTTCAAGCATTTCATTGAGCGGCGGCAAAATTTTAACCGGCAGATTAACGGTCTTCAAAATTTTGTATATTCTATTTATTTGAGAACTGTCTGCGGACGGCACTGCAATTATTGCCAGCGCAATGGGTTGATCCTCGACATAAATCGGGATCTGTTCAATTCCTCCCAAGACCCTCACGCCGTGAATGTGCAGTCCTTGCTTGCTCTTATCATCGTCGAAAATAGCCCGCACCCGAAAACCGGACCTAGGATTTCTGCCAATTTCTCGGATAATCATTTCGCCGGCATCGCCGGCCCCGATTACCAGCGCCGGTCTTTCAGTGACGTGCTGTCCCTCTAACAGAAAAATGACTATTTTTTCACGAATATATCGTAGCCCAACGCGCATACCGCCTATGAGAAACACGCTCAACAAGAAATCGATCAAAATTACACCACGCGGGACTGCAACGGTGCTGCTGAAAACCGGCAGGAGAAACAATGCAAAGGCGCAAATGGCGCAATGGAGCAGGAGCGTCGGAATATCCCTTAACCCGACGTACCGCCAGCTCACCGAATGTCCTCGAAGGATGTAAAATATCGCTACTTTCAAGAAACGTCGCGTAAGGCAATACAAGCCAACGTTGAATTACCCATCGTCCGGGAATACTGAAATCGAACCGCACCTCGTACGATAGCCAAAAACTTGCTGCACTCAGCAAAAGTACAGCAGCAAAAAGAAGGTAATTAAACCTGATTTGAGTTCCCAATTTGCCCAAATCTTCTTGGGCTCTAGTCAGCAACGTATATAGGGTTTTATTGAACATTTTTAGAATTGAGGGTTACTCGCACCATCCAAAGCATGTTTTTGATTATGAGGGGTTACATGGAGAAATTGGACACGCTTCGCGCCGGTGGCGGTTTGTTATCCTTACGATTTTCCGAAGATCTCAGCCATTATAGTGGCATGTGCGAGAAGTTCGGATAGGGCCAATTAGATTGTGACCATTGATTCCGGCTTCTACTATGATAACAACAGCCAATATGCTAAATTAATTGTGAATTTATACCTGCCGAGAAATCTGATTTGAACTCCGCAACGCACTCGAATTTACAATGAAGCTTTCTTTCTCAGACTCACGAATATAGCCAATTATGAGGCACTGCTATGACAAAAGCAAGGCTAATGTGCGGTCGACAAGGACGCTTATCACATTTAACTGCGCTGAATGAATTTCACGAGTTCATGACTATTCAATTCATCGAGCAGAGTTCGGACAGACTCAAAAGACATGCCGCATTCGAGAGCAATGTCTACCGTCGAGCGTGTACCGTCAATCTTATCTATCACATTCAGGAGAGCCTTGCTCGCTTTGGGATCAATCTGTGAATCAATGTTGATCCCAAAGCGAGAACAGAAGATCTCTCCTTTGAAATTATTTATGGGAATCCGATTCGTTTCGAAAATATCGATCATCCGCAGGATCAATTCTTTGGAATCATTAAGACTGTCGACCGAAATAATTGCAGCCGTATCCCCACTGGAATGATATTCGAGATAAGGGAAGTCCGGAGCACAATTGGGAAGGGCTCTGACCAAAGAAAGCATAGGTATTCGCACACCCGGTGCATTAAACTGACGCTCATCGTTTAAGACCAGCGTGCGGTACTCACCTTCAATGCTTTGAGGGTCATGTTCCCGCAAACCGAGACTGAAGCAAGCGTCGACTTCGGAATCACCGCTGAACGAATGTTGTAAGGCATGCGGATACTGCCCGCCCAACATCTCCAGGAATAACCCTCCCTTAACTTTGGGGATTAAGTCTTCATTTTTGCTCAGATACGCTACGGAGCCTATTGTCTCAGGCACAATAAGGAGTCGATAAGTATAGTGCAGATCCTTTCGGTTCATCAGATGCCGCATTACTTCCATCCCGACGACAACTCCCGAAAGCCCGTCATTGGCCATCGAGGGATGACATAAATGACCGCACAGGACAATCGATTCGTCACTTTCGCCTTGTGCTATTATTTCGCCTACTTTCAATGCGCTGTAGCTAAATTGAGTGTCGATATGGACGTGATAATAATCATCAGTAAGTCTATCCTTAAGCCTCCGGCTACAACACAGCCCCCAATCGCGCTCGTAATACGCGAACCTGAAAGGAATCAGGCGATCATTACCGGGATGAACGTGCAGATGCGAGAATAATTCTTCTCTGGAAACTCTGCCGGAAAATGGCAACGAATAGGACATTACATGAAGAGGATGCTTCGCATAAGAAAACAGTTTCTTTCCTTCAACTGTTTCCAGACTTGCCTCGCGGCAGGTCCATTTCTCGGGCACAATCCAGGTCCAGCAGGATGTCCCGGTCGGATATTCATGGATAGTCATGGGGAGCTGTTTTGATAATTCAATAAGAGCTGCGTCATATCCATCGGATACAATGTCCCTGGGAACTTGCCACAGAGATTGAATCATTTCTTCCATGGAGGCTTGCGGCGAAAGAGAAATATCGAACCGGCTCGGTATCCGGCTGGGGCATTAGAAGCGGCTTTTTTTTCGCCTTGGCCGAAACCGTCATAAACCACGGATTTCGTTTGATGCCACTTTCTATCAGGCGATAAATGTCCGCTGCACGGATGCATACAACTTGCCCGCGTCCCACTTTGGTGCTTTGCAGAAGCCCTGCTTTTCTCGCGGATTCAGTCAATAATTTTGCTGACTGAAGAGTCCCGGGATTGGAGAGATCTCGACAGAAATGTATGGCAGCACTCTTTTTTCTCTCTCCGTTCCTTTCAATATATCCGGTGAAAAGCTTGTCGTACCGATAAGGGACACTAAGAGATCGTTCCACATAGTGATTAAATGTGCAGTAGTCCAGGTCGAGGTTCATGAAACAGATGAGACCATTCGCTTGAAGTAAACGATCCCAAAAACTGTTTTTGCCAAAACATTCCTGGGGAATATTTTCGGTTAGTTCTCTTGAGAGTGCGCCCAGGGCTGCGACCGAAAATATCGGTTCTTCGGACCTTCGAGCAGCCGGCTGGCGACGCAGCATCTCAGCAAATATCCCCATCTGAGACACCGTGTTTGCGGGATCGAACACTTCTCCTTTGCAAAACGAATATGTGAACGTCGGCGCAACAATAGTGCCTTCACTGCCAATCGTGTCCTGAAAGGCTCTCAAAATCAGATCAAATAGAGCTTCAGCCGTTTCGCCTTCCTCAGGTCGTCCGAAAAAGCCGACATTACTATGACAAAGTACGACATCGCCCCGATTCAATCCGCACTTCCGGAGAGCGTCTCTCATTTGATTATAGTTGTAATGCGAATTAGTTTTGCTCATGAGATTAATGCGCCGTGGCGGTGTAACCGCCATCCACAATAAGGGAAGTTCCCGTTATCCAACGTCCCGTGTCCGCCAACAAAAATGCAATAGCATAAGCCACATCCAAGGGCTGACCTATACCCAACGGGTGCATTCGTTCCAGAACCGAAAATTGATCCGGCGTTAAAGTATTGCGTACCTTTTCCAGCATCCCGGTTTCGATGTACCCCGGGCACACGCAATTAACCCTGATCCTATCTTTAGCCAATTCAACGGCCAGGGATTTCGTCATAGATACTATTGCGCCCTTGCTCGCAGCGTAAGCAGCAACGGCCGCCTGGCCTATAAGAGCAACGCCTCCTGATACGAACACGATTGCGCCGCCGTCGATTCTGGAATTGTCCCGGGCAAAGTTGCGTGCGAGCGCTAGTCCTGCGTGAACATTAATACGCATTATTTCGTCAACGGTCTTCGAGTTTAACGTTTGCAAAGGCCGAGTTTTTTGAATCCCAGCACTATGAACGAAACCATGTAAGGGGCCAACTCTATCGATTATTCCTCGAAACCACAGATCGATGCCATCAATGTCGTTCAAATCGAAAGCTTCTACCGCGTGTCCTGCACCACTCATGAGATTGCGCGTGTCATTGAGCTTTTCCTTGTCACGACCCACCAAAATCACTCTCTGCTCCCAGTTCGCTTAGCAGAATTGCTGTTTGGCGGCCAATACCGGATGAGGCGCCGGTAATCATGACAATTTGTTTCCCCATGTCCCAGGGGTCAATCACACTGCTTTCTCCTAACTACTCTCTTCCGATCATCTCATGACTTATCGTCAACGGACCCGCAATGACCATTGGTCCGCAGGTCAGCGCAACAGCGCCCCAGGACCAGCCTACGCCGAATCCGGCCAACAGCAAGTGCTGAGAACTTTGTCTCAGACGCTCACCCAGACAAACGACCATAGTGAGCGGAATTGACGCGGAACTTGTATTACCATAATTTTCAAGAGTCGAGGGGATTTTTTCGCGCGGCAGCCCCAGACGTTTGGATATGTGCTGCAGTATGAATTCGTTAGCCTGATGCAGAACTAAGGCATCCAAGGATTCTCTTGGCCAATCTGCTTGTGAAAGCACCCTTTTGATCAAGGATACGATTTCCCGAATCGTGAAGCTGAATACCTCGGTTCCATCCATAAACAAGTCCTCGTCGCTCCTGATGTTGCCTCCCTCGCGCTCGGTGCGACTCCCGGTCAGAATCAGTATGAGGGTGCCGAAAAGACCCTGCTTGCACAATGAGATTGTCCCGGCCACGTCCATCACTACCAAGCTCAAATGTCATTGTCTGGGTGTCATCGTTTCGTTCCAGACCTGTGGCTGTTCCTGCGTCGCCGAAAAGCAACGCCGTTGACCTATCCTTCGGCGAGACAATACGGCTAATGGTGTCTCCCACAAGCAGCAGTACACGTCGCATCGAGGCAGACCCCAGGATTTGGCCGGTGAGCCACAGACCATACACATAGCCCGAGCAACCAAGATTAATATCAAAAGCCGCACAGTTCTTCCCCAGCCGCAAACGATGCTGTAGCACGCAGCTTGTGGCCGGTAGTACGTAATCCGGTGTCTGGCTTATAAAGATTAGAGCATCGATCGACTCGCGAGACCAATTTAGCTCTTCAAGCAGACGTTCGGCTGCGGAAAAGCAGAGATCTGATGTGCAGAGACCGTTCAGTTGCCACCGGCCGACGCGAAACACCCGAATGCTGCTGAATCTTTGCTACAATCTCCGGGCCGAAAACCGCTTCATCATCAACCCGGGATCGAAAGTGTTCCGGAATCGCGACCGAAATGCCTGCTATTTTCACTTTGGAAACTGAACAGATTGCCATCTGACTTGATTGTCTGCAACGCCGTATTTATTTGATGAGTTTCAAAACATCACCGATTGTGGAGCAGCCTCGCAGTTGTTCACCGGAGATTTCAAGCTCGAAGTGGTCGTCCATCAAAGCCATCATGGATATTATTGTCAAAGAATCCCAATTGGTACTGGGATCAAGTAGGAAATCATCGGTCAACTCCTCACGATCCACTAAGAACAATGCCGCAAGCTCTTCGAGAAATGGTTCAAAATTCACTTGGGAGAGATCCTTTCTAGGGAAATCGGACCATTGCCGCACCCCAAGAATACCCTACTCCGAATCCGACGAGCATCACCTTGTCGCCTTGCTTCACGTATCCTTTCTCAACAGCGGCTTCCATACACATGGGAATTGTTGACGAAACCGTGTTGCCGCAGGTATCCAAGTTGATGCAGAATTTTTCCTCAGGAATCTGTAGTTTCTTCCTCAAATGGTCCAGAACCAGCCGGCTCGCCTGATGAAAAATGTAATAATCCACATCCTCTGGCGACATTTCACATTTAGTTAGTAAACCATTTACTAGACCGGGAATAGTTTTCAAAGTGAAGGAGAAAATTTCCGGACCGTCCATACGAAGATTTCGGGGAGAACGAAATATACCGGGTTCAGCTTCGCATTCCATCGACATATCCTGCGTGATGGGCATGCGCATGCCTCCGGCCGGAACGATCAAGTTTTGGGCACCTCTGCCGTCCGTGCCGAAGCAAAACGGCCCAATTGCATCATAATCCGCTTCTACTCCCCGGATCAAAGTGGCGGCTGCCCCGTCACCGAATATCGCTCGAACCGCAAAATCGGAAGGGTGGAGGAATTTCGTGTACGTGTCAGCGGTAATCAGCAACAAGTTGGTTGCAACCCCAGTCTCGATAATCCCCTTGGCCAGTGCCAGTCCGTATACGAACCCCGAACAACCTAGGTTGAAATCCAGTGCCCCGCAGGTTTTTTTGAGCCCTATTCGATCCTGAATCAAACAAGCGCTGGCGGGAAGAAAATAGTCAGGAGTTTGCGTGCAGAACAGAAGAAAATCGATATCTTCGAGGGGTGCAGTGACCGTGCTCGAATAATTTCCGGGCAGCGGCCACTCCCAGATCGGAAGCGCACTCTTTTTCACCTGATATCCGGCGGACTGAGAACCCGGTCTTCTGGTAAATCGTATCGGCATCCCACTTGCCGATTTCGGCCAGAGTCTCATTTCCGAGTTGATGATCAGGAACATGGGATTTGATAGCCGCAATCTTGGCTTTGATTCTTGGCATATAAGTCTTGTTACTCCGGCAGTAGGACCGGCCTCATGCGAAGCCAAGGCGTTAAATAGAAACGGAATAATACCTTTGAAGAAGAATCAGCCTGTAAGAAAAGTGTCATTGCGTGGAATTAAATGACGAAGCAATCTGTTCTTGCCGGTTATGAGATTGCTTCGGGCGCACGTCCTCGCAATGACGGTTGAATTCTTTTCCAGGTGAATAATTCCCGATAAAAATTAGTGTAAAATAGCTTGTCTAATCCTAACCATGCAAATGCCGAGATATTCGTGTATAGCGGTGTGGGTCATCACTAAACCCTCCACTGTAGGCAATAGACTATTGAAATTGAATATGAATTCCGTGGTCTCAAAATCCGCCGGTGCGGGTATGGGATTTAATCCTTTCTGTCTAAAGAGTCTTATCGACCGCGGCATGTGACACGCTGCAGTGACCAGCGCAAAAGGATCTGCGCCCAAGACCGGTTTCAACAGCCTGGCTTCATCCTCCGTGTCCCAGGACTTGTCTTCCAGAATGATTGCATCTCGAGGCACGCCCAATTCCTCTGCCAGCAGCGCCATTCCATCGGCTGTGGTCATGACTTTCTCGGATACTCTTCCTCCTGAAAGTACCAGCGTGCTGCCAGGAATTCGCTTCCACAAACGAATTGCTTCCATAACGCGTACCAATGAGGTATTAGCGATGCGGTCGGCCGATGTCAAATTCCCGGCCCGCAGATCTCCTCCCAAAACGATAATACGTTTTATACCATTGCGAGACAATTCGATAGGATCAGCATATTGGCCTGCCTGAACTTCAAGAGATCTCAGCAAAAGGAACCCGGTTAACGGAAGAGACATCAGCAACAGCCAAACAGCGCCGATGGTCACCAGGATAGGGCCTGCATAGCTCTTGGGTCTACGGCGCCAGAGGAGCAGTCCGACGAACCAGAGCAACAATGAAGTTCCAAGAGGATACAGAAATACGCTTATCAGCTTCTTTGCCAGGAAAAGCGGCCAACTCATATAACATGCCTAATTAATTGGGTATTTTATAAAACACTCAATCGGTCCTAGATTGGCACTGGTGGTCAAACTTAACGAAATAGTCTTATTGTTGAATATTAAAATCCAGCTGTTCGGCAGAGCTGTTCTTTTTCGGCTTCTCGAAGATCAGCTACCACCATACGTCTAACAAGTTCTCCGAAGCTGACTTTAGGCGTCCAACCGAGGATTTCTTTCGCTTTGGTAGCATCTCCCAACAAGAGATCGACTTCTGTGGGACGAAAATAACGCGGATCTATCGCAACAAGTGTGCGACCGCTCTCAGCATCAACCCCCTTTTCATCCCTGCCCGTACCTTGCCAAGTTATAGTTATTCCTACTTCTTTAAATGCGCGTTCGACAAATTCCCTTACCGAGTGATTCTCGCCCGTCGCTATAACAAAATCATCAGGCTCGTGGTGCTGAACCATAAGCCACATGGCCTCTATAAAATCGCCGGCATAACCCCAGTCTCGTTTGGCATCGAGATTTCCAAGATACAACTTGTCTTGCATTTCAAGCTTTATTCGGGCTGCCGCTCGGGTTATTTTTCTAGTCACAAAGGTCTCACCGCGAATGGGGGATTCGTGATTAAACAGAATACCGTTACAAGCGAACATTCCATAAGCTTCTCTATAATTTTTAGTGATCCAGTAAGCGTACAGCTTAGCGACTCCATATGGACTGCGTGGATAAAAGGGGGTCGTCTCTTTTTGCGGTACTTCCTGTGCCAGCCCGAATAGCTCGCTGGTTGAAGCCTGGTAGAACTTCACCTTCTCTTCCATTTTCAACATGCGGACGGCCTCTAGCAGACGCAAGGCCCCTACAGCGTCTGCATTCGCTGTATATTCAGCCGAATCAAAGGACACCATCACGTGACTTTGAGCGGCTAAATTATAAATTTCCGTTGGCTGAAACCGCTGCGTAATCGAGAGCAAATTGGAGGCATCCGTCATGTCACCGTATTCAATAATCAGATTACGGTCTTCCACGTGAGGGTCCTGATACAGGTGGTCAATACGCTGAGTATTAATTAAGGAGCTACGCCGTTTGATTCCGCAAACTACGTATCCTTTCTTGAGCAGGAACTCAGTCAGATAGGCGCCATCCTGCCCTGTCACACCTGTGACAAGCGCTCTTTTTTCCATGATCAGTACCGCCAGATTTTTTCTGCGATTAAATCCATGCTTATGTCAAACACAATTCCGGCAAACTGCGATTGTATGTTTCAAGACAGCATAGGTCAACTCCTGCCGAGCGCACAATCAATCAACCATAGTGTTTGCCGAAAATAGTTGCGTGTTGCCACTCGTCACCCCGGCGAAAGCCGGGGTCCAGACTCTGTCCTGAGTAAAGCCTGGAACCGATTTTTCCTGGATTCCTGCTTCTGCCGGAATGACGATATAAAGCTACCTCGAATCGGACAAACTTTTCGGCAACCCGTATTGATCATAAAATCACATGATGTCCAGGTCTTATTGACGACTGAAGTTGATCTCAATCCTCTCCTCAATTATCAGCCCCTTAGTTATCTTTGTTATGCCTGCCTGTATTCCGCGGGACCGGTCACATATAGATCGCCACCATGAACATCGGTTGCCACTACCAGCGGCAAATCCTCCACAACGAGTCTCCGTACCGCCTCAGTGCCAAGATCTTCCCAAGCCAGAATGATTGCCTGTTTGATGCGCTGTGAAATCAGGGCGCCAGCCCCGCCAACTGACGTAAAATATACTGCGCCGAATTTCGCCATCGCCTGTTTCACAGCATCTGCACGCTGGCCTTTTCCAATCATTCCCTTGAGGCCACGTTCTATAAGGAGCGGTGCATACGCATCCATACGATAAGCGGTGGTCGGGCCGGCTGCACCGATGGGCCTTCCAGGCGGCGCCGGCGTGGGCCCAACGTAATAGATGATCTCACCTTCAATGGAAAAAGGCAGCGCTTCACCGGCTTTAATAAGGTCTGTCATTCTCTTATGAGCCGCATCACGGCCCGTTATAATGGACCCGGATAATAAAACCCGGTCCCCGGCGCGCAGCTCGGTAACCAGCGCCGAATCAAGCGGAGCGACTACCCGTCTGATTTCATTTTTCATAGCTCTATCTCCCGATGACGGCTGGAATGACATTGGATATTCACCGCGCATGGGATGCTGGCAATATGAGTGGGATAGGTATTGACATGAACCGCCAGGGCCGTTGTTTTGCCGCCGAGACCCATCGGACCTATGCCGAGACGATTAATTCTGTCGAGAAGATCGTTCTCCAAATCCGCCAGCAGCGGGTCGGGATTCTTACTCCCAAGAGGCCTTAGAAGCGCCTTTTTCGCAATCAGAGCGGCTTTTTCAAAAGTGCCTCCCAAGCCGAGCCCGACAATAATCGGCGGACAAGGATTGCCTCCTGATTCTTGCACTCGCTGCACGACGAAATCCTTGACTGCTTCCATCCCCGCGGACGGAGGAAACATCGTTACACGACTCATGTTTTCCGAACCAAATCCTTTGGGCGCCATTGTAATTTTGAGCCGGTCACCGGAAACAATCTCTGTGTGAATCACAGCCGGAGTGTTATCTCCCGTATTTATCCGAGTAATGGGATGAAGCACCGATTTGCGCAGATGGCCTTCTTCGTACCCGCGTCTTACACCTTCTTGGATGGCTTCGGTGAGTGAGCCTCCATCGAAGTGGAGATCCTGGCCTATTTCGAGGAAAAGCACTGCCATACCGGTATCCTGGCACAAAGGAATATTCTCTGTCTTGGCAATTGCCGCATTTTCGATGATTCGGCCTAGGATTTCCTTTCCGATAGGCGACTCCTCGGCGGCCTGTGCTCGTTCTAGGGTTTTAAGTACATCCTCGCCCAAAATAGTGCACGCTTCCATGCACAACTTTTTAACTGCAGCGGAAATATCATGTACGGATATGGTCCTCATTACGGTTCCTTGATCTTCCGAATTAATTTAGGTTTATTTCATCTATTCAGGGCTCACCCTCAGAATACAAAGGCGCAGCCGTGGTCCTTAGCGGGAACCCGCCACAGAACAGGTCTGCGCTGATCGTCCAATCAGGTTTGCGAAGGTTGTTTACTCGACAATTCTATCACATTGCTTTTCGTGGAAGGGGAAAATTGCAGTCCTTGATTTGCTATTTCCTGGCGCAGTTCCACAAGGAACCTGTACCATGTGAGCATCAGATATTCGTTATAGGTTTCATCATCGTGGAACGGTCGAGACCATTTAACGATGATGCGATCATTGTCCAAAGATTCTTCCGAATATATTCTTGGATTACTCGGATGAACCAATTTTGGATTCGCCCACTTGAATAAGATCTCGCCGTCCGATAAAACCTCTACTTTATCGAAATGAAGATCTCGCACCCCGGTTTCCAAGAGCGCCAGCAGCTCGTGAAGAGATTGGGATCTTCGTATGCGATACCTCATAAATTTCAAGAATCCGCCCAGAAATTTGAAATGGGGCCTGTTCTTGAGCGTAACCATCAACTTATCGACTTTGTACAGCCTGATGGATCCGATTATTCCTCCCAAAATTACAAGGACTATTACCGCACCCACCGATTGCGCCAAGGCGGATTCGAACCCCAATACCGTAAAGAGGGTGAGAGCGCATAGTGCCGCGCTGAAAAAATAAAAGACGCCCACAGTAATTTTGGGGTTCTTTATTTTGTCCCTTAGACGATTGTGGAGATGATCGCCGTCACCAAGAAATACAGCTTGTCCCCTGATTAATCTCCGAAAAATGGACAGGGCTACTTCGAACAGCGGAATCCCGAACGGCAGGAAAGGCGCCAGGATCATGACACTGGTCCCAAGGCGCTGCCCGGGAGAAATAGCAGCGGAACTGGTCGCCAGAGTCCCCAGCAGAAACCCCATCATCATGGCTCCGCCGTCACCCATAAATATGGACGCGGGCGGCAAATTGAACATCAGGAATCCCAACAAGCTCCCCGCAACCGTGAACGCCATAGTCGCGGTAAAGAGATCACCTTTTGCAATGCCGATTACTGCACTGGTCAGGGCCGCAAAAAAACAGATACCTCCCGCCAGGCCGTCCATCCCGTCCACTAAATTGATTGCATTGGTTATAGCTATCACTGCGAAGAAAAAGAGAGGTATTCCGTACCAGCCGAACTCGACCGGGCCCATAAAAGGCAAAGTGGCTGTGTTTATACTATGGCCTCCGATAACCAAAATCGCTGCACCCAAGAATTGGCCGGCGAGCTTTACACCCCATCCCAAATGCCATTTATCATCCAAAGTCCCTAGCATCAAAATCCAGGTGGTACCAAGAAATAGGCTTAGCATTTGGATTTTATTCGGCTGATTCTAGAACAATCAGTCCGATGCATACCAGGAAGAAGAATGAAATGAACGCCGCGGCAAAAGGCAAGAAAATTGCCAACCCACCGAGAAGCGGGGTCGGCTTAAGATGACTCCTTCTACCACCGGGTGCGGAAATCACGTCGTAATTTATAGCCACTTTCCTGAACGCAGGAATAGCAGCGTATGTCACGATGAAGCCGAACAGAACCAGCAGGCTCATCGCAAAATGATATCCACCCATCCCGACTCCAAAATAATCATACCAATGATTAAGCTAATACCACAAACAGGAAAGAAAAGCATCAACAACCATATTGTAAACCTGATTGAGATTTTGTGATTTTGCTGTATCATGCTGCGAGCAGCTGATGATGAACTCATCTGAAGCAACACGATTAGATGCCAAGAAGCGGAGCTTGATGGACTCATGAACCCTCCACAATCCGACGCCGCAATAACGGTCCCACTGTTGGATCTGTCACCTCAATATTTAGCCATAAAGGACGAGATCAACGAAGCTATCCGGCGAGTGGTTGAAAGCCAGAGATTCATACTGGGACCTGAAGTGGAAGCATTGGAAAATGAAATCGCACAGTACTGCGGTTGTAAGTATGCCGTTGGAGTGTCGTCCGGCACGGACGCTCTCCTTATGTCCCTTATGTCTCTGGGCGTTTCCCGAGGTGATGAGGTTATCACTGCCCCTTTTACGTTCTTTGCCACCATTGGCTCGATTATGAGAGTAGGCGCTACGGTAGTGCTTGCTGACATCCAACCCGAAACGTTCAATATTGACCCATCTCACGTGCGCAAGCTAATCACCAAAAAGACCAAAGCCATTATTCCGATTCATCTCTTCGGGCAATGTGCGGACATGGATACCTGTCGAGAATTGCCGAGGAAAATAATATCCCATTAATTGAGGACGCAGCTCAGGCCATCGGAGCGGAATTCAACGGCCGACGAGCAGGGAATATGGGCACATTCGGTTGTTTTTCTTTCTATCCGTCCAAGAATCTGGGAGCTTTCGGCGATGCAGGCATAATTACTTGTAATGATGCTGCATCTCGCTGAAAGACTCAGAATTATCAGAAATCAGGGGACTGAGCAAAGATATAACCACACATTATTAGGAGGGAATTTCCGACTCGATGCTGTGCAGGCTGCGGTGCTTCGAGTCAAACTGAAGTATCTCGAAGCCTGGACTGAACAACGGCGAGCCAACGCAGCCTACTATACAGAGCAATTCAGAAGATCTGGAATTGGCAGGAGTAGTGGTGCCACCTCGGATAATTCACGAGAGGCATGTTTTCAACCAATATGTGATCCGAGCTGAAAATAGGGATGGTTTGAGATCCTTCCTGAAGGGAAACGGCATTGATACTGAAATATACTATCCCAAGCCCATGCATTTGCAGGAGTGTTTTTCGAATGGAAACTATAAGGAAGGGGATTTCCCGGTAACTGAAGAATCGTGTAAAAGCTCCTTGGCTCTTCCTATTTATCCTGAATTGCTGGAAAATCAAAAATATTATGTTGTTTCGAAAATAAAGGAATTTTATAGTAAATGAATTGAATCTATTCGGGCCTTGCAGTCAAGGGAATCAACGAATAGCAACATCAACGTCATAATACACTGGTGTCCATGCGTAACCCACCAGTTCAGGCGGCAAGGAATGTCATTGCGAGCAGAGCGAAGCATCTCTCTTCTCATGGTCGCTCGCAAAATGCCGGCAATGCTTCGTCGCTTCGCTTCTCGCAATGACAAGTTCGTGGCTGCCGTTGCACCCGGATAAACCGAGACCTGTCATTGCTTCGCTTTACGGGTCGCAATGACAGTCTTCGAAAGGGCTGAGCCGAGACAACTTACAATATTGACGAAAAAAAGTTTCCCCCATTGCCCCGCGGAGATCCGAAATGTCAGATTCCAGGGCGGTCGGTACCCCTTCCGGCAGTATTCGGCCGTCACGGTAATGGCTATACCGCCTCTCGGGTTCATGATCCCGATCACTTTGGCCCACCTTGGTTCGCACGCGGCTACCAAATCATCCAGCACCCGGTTGGTTATTTCTTCGTGGAACATACCGACGTTTCTGAATGAGCCCAAATAGAGCTTCAGCGACTTTGATTCCAAACATTTTTGATCGGGAACATAGACAATTTTGATCCGGGCGAAATCCGGCTGGCCGGTTACAGGACAGAGGCTGGTAAATTCCGGACAATCAAATTCGATACTGTACTCACGGTTCGGATATTTGTTCGGGAAACTCTCGAGCCGCGCTTCATCCGGATTAGCCGGGATGCGGGTACTGCTGTGCTTCAAGAGTGTGAGATTATTATGGTCTTTTTCGGACATGCTCTCCTCAATGAATAAGTACGTTATAATATCAAAATTGTGGATGAAAATGAATTCGCGGGACAGCGATTCGTGCTAACCAAATGATTGACGGAAGAACATTCACCCACTGGGCCGGCGCACGAGCGTGTGTGGGGCTAGTCTTGGTGCGTGCCTTTTGTTAGCGGCTATAACAGAAGCCTCACACTCATAGACGTCAATTTATGATAACCTAAGTTCGTTATTTCAAATAGCTGTCACCCTCCCCCTGCCCCCTCCCGTCGAGGGAGGGGGATCTAAAACCCTCTCCCCTGGCGGGAGAGGGGAGGGAGAGGGGGGAATCGTGATCAAGATTGAGCCTAAAGTTAACGCTTAACATCCTTCACTACCCTGCCCTCTTTGGGCTGCGAATGCAATCCTGATAGCTCTATGTCAAAATTCATAACCGATATTGCGATTGGTGGTTATCTGCCAGGTGACTCGATACTTCATCGCCTTGATCCCAGGACCAAAATCCTGGGTTTGGTGGTGATGCTGGTCATGGTGTTTTGGTATCGTTCCTCTACCGGAGCAATAGTAATCGCGTTTGGAATAGGACTGGTGGCATATTTTTGCGGGGTAGGATGGAAAATTTGGACATATCAGATGCGCCGGTTCAAATGGATGCTGCTAATTGCGGCAGGATTGAATCTATTCTTCAACGAAGGTGGCGAGCCGCTGAAAATTGTAGGTTTGGAATTGCCTTTCGCCGCCGAGAGCGTCAAGTCTAGTCTTCTCATTTGTGTGCAGTTAATTGAGGCGATAATGCTCTCAATGGCACTAACATTCACGACCTCTCCTACCGAATTGACCAAAGGATTCGAACGTCTCGCTCGGCCTCTGAAATATTTGAAGGCACCGGTTGCTGAAATTAGTCTGATCATGTTGCTTGCCATGAGATTTGTGCCGTTGCTCCAACAGGAATTACAGGAGATAATCGATGCGCAAAAGAGTCGTGGAGTGGAATTTGGGCAGGGAACATTGCTGGATCGGGCCCGTGAACTTATTAGTATTCTGTCGCCCGTTTTGTCAGGAACAATAAGACGCGCCGACCTCCTGGCTGTTGCCATGTCCGCTCGCGGCTTTAGCCCCGGCGAACCACGCTCCGAATACAAGCCTCTAAGATTAAGCAGGACTGATGCTCTGGCAGCAGCCTTCATCAGCGGGCTTCTCGTCTGCTGGGTGTGCTGTTGAGAAGCGCCATACGTACATTCCAGCATTGGCGGGTAGGAGCGGTCCCTATAATATTTGATAACAACCTCCTCTAGTGTTTGTCAAAAAGTGATGGCGCGTTGCCGCTCGTCACCCCGGTGAAAGCCGGGGTCCATATCATTGTCCTGAGTAAAGCCTGGAACCAATCCTTCTGGATTCCGCCGGAATGACGGAATCTGGCGATGTACAATCGGACAAAACTTTTTGCAACTGGTATAAGCAGCTGCATTGGAATGGATTGTTATCTGTCGAGATCATTTATAATGTATAATCAGATAGTACATTGAATTATACATTTTTTAATTGATGTAAATTATCTATCATCGTGTATTTACAAATTTAATATTGCCATTTTTGTACGGACATGATATATGGGGAGTGCCGGAACGCGGTTCTTGATCATTCCTTTCGAGCGATTCCAAGATCCTGTTCCGGAAAGGAGGGCTATTGAACATGAAGAGCAGGAAGATTATTCTATTGGGCGCTGCCACGCTAATTGTTTTTATTAGTAATTTTTCGATCGCTCAAGATCTGCTTGCGAACAAATGCGAGGAATTAATGAGAATGGCTGACACGTACCAGCAAGATTTGAAGACCGTAGATACGGTACTCGGTTCGGCCATAGACGGCGGCGATATGGACAGGATAAGAAGTTATAAGCTCAAGAAAGGCGTTGTCAAAAAACAACTTGATTCTGTACTGCAGGCGATTGAGTTGAAAGGGTGCGCCCGGGCACGATAATTTTACATTCTATTCACGACAATTGATGGGCACGAAGGATAACCGGACGGATCACTCTAAAGACATTGATTTCGCAGACCGTCGTCGGAAATAAGATAGGTTTGATTGCTGCCACATCAATTTCGCGATCATCTTCTTTGTTCCTGAGAAAAATTCTGGCGAGCTGATCGTCGGCAATGATACAGAAAAGCTCCTGAGTTTCGTTTTCTATCCATTCCAGCAAATGACGATCATGCGTTTCGAGTCTTGATTCTAAAATTGTTTCGGCATATATCAGGGCCTTTTCAGCATCCACGCCTATGTGATTAATTATCTGAGCCAACTTGAACACGACAATATCGCCGATTCGATAATGACCGGTTTTCCCCTTGCTCTTCACCGGTTTAATTCCAGCTGCTGACAGGCTTTTGCGTAACGCTGCTCCATCAGCCAAATCCAAAAGTTGCGCGGTTTTTTCCTCACTTACAATTCGTGAAAACATTCATGCTCCCCTAGGGCTTTTAGTCTGCGATGGCTCACCGTTACCACGTGGATCTAAGCCCGTCAACAAAGAATCCGGAGACCGTGGCGTGATCCATTTATGAAGAAATGATTGTATATTCGAGCTATTCCACGGTCCATCGGAATGATTCTTGGATATCACGGACGGTTGTCTCCGGGGGGAAGCCGCCTTTAAAGAGCTCGTCGAGGCTGGTCACGATCCGATCCCCGGACCGTCCCTCCGCTATTATTAAAATGTCTCGGCCTTGCTGCCGCGCAAACTCCTGCATATATTGCAGGCAAGTTCCGCACGGCAGCAGCGGAGAATGCAAGTCGGAAACCACTGCAACTGCCAGGAAACCCGTTTCGCCATGAATTAAAGCATGATTTATCGCGTTCCGTTCTGCGCAGACGCCGAGCACAGGTATCAGGGATTCAGTGTTGCATCCTTCGAAAATTCTGCCTCTTTGGGTGAGGACAGCCGCTCCCACCCGAAATCGGCTCAAAGGCACCGACGCGTTCTTTAGCGCATCTTGGGCAGTGAGGACCAACTGATCCGCCTCCCATCCGCCTTCGGCGCTTGAATCAAAAATCGCAGTCATCGGAAGATTCATGACGATCTCCGATATCATTGAGGGGCAAGCCGGTCAAGTCTTACTCGAAACGACTTACTACAACAGAGTTTTCTGATTTTTTTAGTGATCAGTCGAGTGAGGGTGCAGTTGCCTGGGGAATCTGCGGCCTCTTGTCTATGATCACCTTGGTGAACAACGGGACATGGGACACACTGAGGCGTCGGCCGGAACAAACTTGCCACTCAATCAGGGATAATCGGCAACAGAGCATTCTGTTTGAAACATCGACCAGCAATGGCTGTCATTAGAAGATGCATTGTCCGCGGCTTCTGAATTGCCGTGTTCACAGATATCAATCACACGCATGCTCTTCAGTGGCTTGTCATCTTCGGATACCGAAACGAAGATTGCGGAATCGAAGCTGATCCTCCTCAGACACCTTCGAACCTATCCGGGCCATAAAGAGGTTCTCTTCTCTCAAGGCAATGTTAGGCTCATTTGTATAATATTCTTCGAAACCCGAACGGTTTCATGAAATTGAGCATCATTTTACGATATTGCACCAGAGTGAGACCGCTGCCGTCCACATCCCAATGCCAACTAAAACCGTTCATATACGAGATTTTCTCGTCAAAAAAATCGTCGCGAAGAACCGACAAAACCATCTCGGCAGCTATTCCCAATTTTCTGAAATTTCGACTCACCTCGATAGCGCCGAATTCGTACATAAGCTCCCCGAGCTTACTCCAACGCTCAGTCGAATCGGGATACCAGCAGACCATATACCCGACGATGACATTCTCATTAATGAGAGCCAAAGCTACCCTGCCGTCTTTACCGGACGCTATTTTATCGAATACCTCCAGTTTTTGAATAATTGAGGAATAATGTGGGAAGTTTCCGAGCCCGGAATCCAATTGTAAGTCTTTGAAAGAACCCGGTAGACATTTTGGATTGATAATGATTTGGCCGCGCGTAGTTTGAAGAGGGAACTCCCCAAGCGAGTCATGTATCGTGCCGGAGTTAGTCGAATTGCGTCAAAAATCGCTCCAATCACGATGAAAATTCTTTACCATTATGACCAGATCACGATAACGACCATGTTGATCTTTGAAGTGATCCCGCAAAATGCCTTGTTCAAAAAAATCCAGTCTTTGGGCCGCGGCCATTGCCGCGTCATCCACACCTCCGACGAATTCCGCGACGAGTTTTTCCAATCCCAAGTCCATTGCCAGTTTTATGGCATCAATCAGCATCCAGGTCCCAAGTCTCTGCTGGCGATATTCCGGGTCGATAACAATTCGAAGATGAGCGACGATGGCTAACGCAATCCGACAACCTCATGTACAAGGTGACATTACCAAGGATTGTTCCGTCTTCCTGCTTCACGGCGATCAGAGGAATGGTCCTGCTGTAACCGGTACCCTGCATCCATTTATCCATAACCTCCGGGTCGGACAGATCGTCTCGTATGAACCACCGCTCATCCTCCGAGATTCGTGAGAAGAACTCTCCTAGTTTTGCCTGGTCTTCTTTAGCGAATGGGCGAATAAGGATGGGGGTGCCATCTTTGGTCATGATCTCCTTGGGGTAGTGGTCCAGCATGATCGTGCTCCTTCTCCTACGCTCAAAGCCTGTGTCAATCTTCTAACAAATCAGCAGTTCCTAGCAAAGACCCATTTTGTTGAGGCAGGCGAATTGTTGCCCGGATCGACGGAACACAGTATACTCCGATTCAATTCGCAACGTGGCTCAATCTGTGCAGAAAGGAGTGACTGAAGATGCCCGATCAGGAGAAAATAGTGCTGGAGGCGATGAAAAAGGCTGGTAGACCGGTCAGACCCGGCGATGTAGCCAAAACGGTCAACATGGATTCTAAAGAAATCTCCAAGATCATAGATAGCTTAAAGAAAAAAGGCTTAATATGTTCACCGAAACGGTGTTATTACGCTCCCAGTAATGATTGAGTGCAGAAACGTCAGACGATTCGGAAATCGCAAAGATAAGAAAGTATGTCATTGCGACTCCTGTGTATGAGTCCAGTGAGCCGCGGGATGCCTGCCCAGTTTTGTTACCCGCAAGGCTTCCCTTGTACGGAACGTCGCATCAATCCGCTGGGGGACCTTGACACCGGGCGGGTTGGGTGATAGCGATTCACGAAATATGCAGAAATACCGGGAGTTACGAACTTTGAATGACAGGCCCACACTTAAACCTGGCGCTCACGTGCACCTTATGGGGATTTGCGGAACAGGTATGGCCGCGTTGGCCGGATTGCTCACAGAAAGCGGGTATCGAGTTACCGGATCGGACCAGGCGGTATATCCGCCCATGAGCGATCTATTGGCGGAACTGGGCATCGATATTATTGAAGGCTACAAAGCGTCCAATCTGGATGCCAACCCCGACCTCGTCATAGTCGGCAATGTGATACGTCGTATCAATCCGGAGGCGGTCGCCCTGGAAAAGTCCGGTATACCCTTCTGCTCTATGCCGGCGGCCATCAGATCTTACTTTGGACGCAATAAAATCCGGATTGTTGTTGCGGGGACACACGGGAAGACCACCGTCAGTAGCATGATCTCATGGATACTATTCAGAGCCGGGCTGGACCCTGGATTCATAATCGGAGGGATACCCAACAATTTTCACAAGAGCTATCGCCTCGGAAAAGGCCAATTTTTTGTTATCGAAGGTGACGAGTACGATACTGCGTATTTTGATAAAGAACCAAAATTCCTACATTACGATCCGAATATTGCAGTGATCACGTCATGCGAATTCGACCACGCGGATATTTATAGCAATTTGGGTCAGATACAAGAACAATTCGAGGCATTTCTATCTATGGTGCCGCCCACAGGATGTATTGTCGCATATGGAGATGATCCCAGAATCCAACAAATACTTGCCGCTGCGGCGGTCGCAGTTCACACGTACGGCCTAAATTCCGGCGCAGAATGGACTTTAGGACATACCGAGGACAGCGCTGAAGGTCTCAACGCGAGTTTCATAAGAAATGGGAATGAGGTGGCTTCGGGAATCTTACCCGTGATGGGATTGCACAACCTACTTAATGCAACTGCCGCTGTAGCCGTCGCCGAGAGCGTTGGAGTGAACCCGCTGCGGGCTGTAACGGCTCTAAGAAGTTTTGAAGGAGTCAGACGACGACAGGAAATCCTGGGTCACGAGAGTGGAATAACGATCATGGACGATTTCGCTCATCATCCGAGCGCGGTCAAGGTCACATGCGACGGAGTTCGGAAACATTTCCCAAGTCGACGCCTTGTGGCCGTATTTGAACCTCGCACCAATACCAGTCGCAAGGCGATTTTCCAGACTTCTTATGTTTCTTCTCTGGTTGGAGTAGACCTAGCTATTCTGCGAGAGCCACGCGGAGTGGACGAGTTGCCGGAATCGGATCGATTCAGTTCTCGTCGCTTGGCGCAGGATTTGATGAATGCGGGCACAAAAGCATTCGCATTTAACGATACCGAGGAAATATTAAATTATTTGCTTCACGAGCTTCGGACAGGGGATGTAGTATTGATAATGTCTAACGGCAGCTTTGATGGTATTGGTCTTCGGTTATTACGTGCTCTCAAGGAGAGAGGACAATGAAAGAAGCGCTTCTCTGGGACCGTGTTGAATCCGATATTGTTAAATGCCGGCTCTGCCGTCACGGGTGCGTCATCAAAGATCAGAAAAAGGGCCTTTGCGGTGTGCGACAAAATCTAGCAGGGACGCTCTATACCCTCGTTTATGACAAAGTGGTCTCAACGAATATCGATCCTATTGAAAAGAAGCCACTGTTTCACTTCGCGCCTGGTTCACGTTCCTTTTCTATTGCCACCGTAGGTTGTAATTTCCGCTGCTCCTTTTGTCAGAACTATTCAATATCACAGATGCCTCACGAATTCGGCCGGATAGAAGGCGAAAATTACAGTCCGGCCGAAATTGCCGATTTGGCTCTCCAAAATGGTTGCAGGAGTATTTCCTACACATACACGGAACCGACAATTTTTTACGAATTGGCCCGGGCAACAATGATTGAGGCCAAGAAGCGTGAATTGCTGAACGTTTTTGTGACCAATGGATATATGACCCGTGATATGCTTGACGATGCAAAAGGACTCCTGGACGCAGCGAATGTTGACCTTAAGGCTTTTAATGATCATTTCTACACGCATTACTGCAAGGCTAAACGGGAAGGGGTGTTGGATTCTCTTGTTTATATGAAAGAACTTGGTATCTGGGTGGAGGTAACCACTTTGTTGATACCCACGCTCAATGATGACCTGGGAGAGGTCCGAGAAATGGCCCAATTCATTCGTTCGACGCTTGGACCCGGCACTCCTTGGCACGTAAGCAGGTTTTATCCTCGATACAAAGAACAAGACCTTCCGCCGACAGATGTGCGGGCGCTTACCAGAGTGAGACAGATAGGTCTGGACGCGGGACTGAATTATGTTTACGTGGGAAATGTCCCTGGTGATGATGGCGAGAAAACACGTTGCCCGAGCTGCTCGGAACTGCTGGTGGATCGGACGGGTTACACTATCCGGAAGAAAGCCATCAAGGATGGCCTCTGTACTAAATGTGGTTACAGCGTCGAGGGACGCGAAATGTACTAACGAGGAAATACATGGCGGCAAACAAAATTCTTATTGCACCTTCCATACTCTCAGCCGATTTTACGCGGTTGGGTGATGAGATTCGGTCCGTGCAGGATGCAGGAGCGGACTGGATCCATATTGACGTGATGGACGGCCATTTTGTTCCCAACATCACAATCGGTCCTATGATAGTATCAGCAGTGAAAAAGGTGGCTAAAATACCTCTTGATGTTCACCTCATGATTTCCGATCCGGATTCTTATTTGGAAGAATTCCACGCGGCGGGCGCGGACGGGCTCACAGTTCACCCGGAGGCCACTCATCACCTGCATCGCACTTTGACTCGAATCCGTGAATTGGGCATGAAAGCGGGTGCTGCGCTTAATCCTTCCACGAGCTTGACCGCGGTGGAATATGTGCTCGCAGAATTGGATATAATTATGTTGATGACGGTGAATCCCGGTTTTGGTGGACAGTCCTTCATCAAAACCATGTTGCCGAAAGTTGGACGGTTACGTAACATGATCGACAAGTCGGGATACAAAATATTGATTGAAGTAGACGGCGGCGTAAGCCCAAAGACGGCTCCTGACCTAATCCGCGAAGGGGCCGATGTATTCGTCGCCGGTAGCGCCGTATTTAACCATCCGCCCTACAATGAAGTGATCGCGGATCTGCGAGCCGGGGGATCAAACTGATGTCGACAGCTCGGAGGAGCCTATAATATGAAACGGATTATCCGAATTCCTTTAATAATATTGTTCATTCTCGGTTTCGCGGCTCAGTCCGCCTATTGCGCGACACCCGTTTTCCATGAGCGTCCCAGTCACAAAACTGTTGAATTGCCCGATCTTGAGCGTGATCCGGGAATGTTTTTCCTTCTAGCGGAGCAAGCTGAAGCCCAGGGCGATACCGAAGCAGTTCTGCTATATATCAGAAAAGCCCTGGCTTTGGATCCCACATCCGCTTATTTAAACACTAAAGTTGCCACAATCCTCGCCCGCGGTCGTAAAATAGCCGATGCGCTAATTATGGCCCGGAATGCCACGCTTTTTGATCCCAACTATGAAGAAGCCTACACGTTGCTGGGAAGGATTTATACAGTCACCGGCTCCAGGACTAAAGCCATAGAAGCATACAATCGCTCGTTGGAGCTTAAACCGGACGATAGGGATTTGTACATTTTTATAGGTTCTTTGCAGGCTTCCGAAAAGCTCTTCCCCGAGGCCGAGAAGACCTTCGAAAAAATGATCGCCAAATTTCCCGAAGAAAAGGAAGGTTATTTTTATCTTGGCAAAGTCTATGTTGAGGATAATCGGTTTGACAAGGCATTAGAAATTTTTCGATCTTTGATGGAAAAGAGACCTGATAGCGCGGGGCAAGTCCATATTGAATTGGGCGGCATCTACATGCAGCAGAAGAAATACCGTGAAGCGGAAGAAGAATTCCGAGAAGCGGTGAAACTGGATCCTTTAAGTGTCCCGGCGCGTCTGAATTTAGGTCAGGCCCTAGCCGGTCAAAAGAAGCATGCTGAATCGTTAGAGGTGTTTACGGAGCTTTCCAAAATAGCTCCTCAAAATCTGGGCATTCAAATCAAAATGGCCCAGATAATGGCGGAACAAAAGAATTTCGATAAAGCCAAGGAAATCCTGGATCAAATCCTTCAATCCAAGCCGGGATGGGACCAGGTCCGATTCCAGTTGGGACGAATACTTCGTGAACAAGGAAAAACCGAAGAAGCTGAAAAAGAATTTCTTCAGATTCGTAAGGGCCAAGCCACATTCCTTAATTCCAGAATTATGCTTGCAATTATGTTTCTCAAATCTCGTGAATTGGGCAAAGCGGTAAGGTATATAAATGAGGCTATTGAGACCGAGACGAAGGATCCTGACCTTTTTCATATCAAAGGCTCAATTCTGGAGGAACTGAATCGATATCAGGAAGCCGCCGATGCTTATAATGCAGCTCTGGCGCTGGATAACAAAAACAGTCGAATACGATATTCATTAGGAAATGTGAGTGAAAAAAGCGGGCGCCGCAGTCGCGGGCTGCAAGAAATGGAAAGAGTAATTGCGGAAAAACCTGATGACGCGAGTGCTCTGAATTTCATCGGTTATACATTGTCCATTTCCGGCGACAATATGGAAAGGGCCGAATCCCTTGTTCGCAAAGCGCTGTCGCTGAAGCCCGAGGACGGCTACGTCCTGGATTCTGTGGGTTGGGTGCTCTTTCAACAAGGTAAAACTGAAGAAGCTCTATCTTTCATGGAAAAGGCTATGGAAAAGATCAAGACCGACCCGATCATAGCAGAGCATTATGGAGACGTTCTCCTGGCGAGCGGCAAAAAGGCTGAAGCGGCTGATGCTTATCGCAAATCACTTCAAGCCAATCCTGAAAATCTTGTGGTCCAGGACAAGCTAAAAAAGCTGGAATAAATAATTCAATTCTGAAAAATCCAGATGATTCTTTCGAAATCCCACCTTACAAAAATGATGGCACTTACCATTCTTGCCGCAGAATCCATGGGTGGAATCTTTACCGCTGTTGGTGCCGAAACTGAGAGACAAGTTCCACCCTCTGAATGCAGGTATCTATTACCAGCAAACCTTGCCGACAAACCTTTTATTTTCGCTGGCGAGACAGTCCCTGTCCAGAGACCGGACGTAAGGTACCGGCTAACGTGCCAGCTGAACTTCCTGTTATTGGATGCCCGGAGCGTTTTGACTGAGTGGCTATCTGAAAAAAGTCGCTATTCTTGGATATTTGACGAGGTGTTTGCTAAGGAAGGTGTCCCGAAAGAGTTTACATTGTTAGGTCCGATTTTGGCAGTCCTTAGTCCAAAGTCTTTACCCCGCACATCAGGCGCGGGCTGGTGGTATTTATCCAAGCCATGCGGCAGCGGAGAGGGCGGACCGGAAATGTCTGAAGATTCCTGGCACGACGATCGACTTGATCTGGAATTGTCCACTTTATGCTTTTCGACCAGAATGAAAGAAATCCGAAAGGAAATGGGAGGAAACGGATGGCTGATGCCGTTAATGGCGTATTTGACATCCGTCAAGTCGATTCAGGAATTACAGGAACGTTGGAATACATCTTCTTTCTGGGATATCCCGCTGCCTGAAGCTGCCGAAGAAGTCGTTTTGAGATGGATCGCCCTCTACATCATTGATTCAAACAGAGGAGCTTACGGATTGCGTTTCAAGGATGCCCCACCAATTGTTTTCGACCAGATCGCCGGTCTGGCGCTTGCCAAGGACCTGACGGTAGCCGAAATCGCTAGAATTACACATGTCCCGCCACGCGAAATCCTAAGACTTAATCCGAAGCTCAAACCCGCAACAGGGGCATTCCCGGCCAAATCCGGCGGCAAATCTCCGACTCATACGGTGGCTGCCCCAAGAGGAACTGGAACAGCCCTCCTAGAAGCTCTGAAAAAAGATGGATACCTTGCCTCACCGACCAAGCCGTAATAGAGCAATAGGCTGCCAAAAGATGTCATTGCGAGCGGAGCGAAGCAATCTCTGTCCTCTTGCGTGGCTGCCAAAATCCAGGATTGCTTCGTCGTTTCACTCCTCGCAATGATAAATCCATGCCATTCGTAACTGAGGAGTTGCGTTCCGGCCTGCTTTGCACTTGACGCCAAAATTAAAAACCTTTACTCTTTCGAAAAGAACCTTGAGCAATTGTGACAAATCACGTTAATTTTTCCGGAGAAAAGGTCATGACACTTAATCGTTGGGATCCTCTGAAGGATCTCTTGAATTTTCAAGAGAAAGTGAACCGACTTATGGATGCTAATTTTCGCCAACGCTGCGAAGTTGGTGGAGTGTGCTGGTGCCCATTGGTCGATATGCTGGAAACACGTGACGCCTACATTATCAGAGCAGAACTTCCCGGTGTGGGACTAGAGAACATAAATATCGAGATTAGAAATCGGCGACTTACCATATCCGGCGAAAGACCTTACGAATCGGAACCGGTCATGGCCGCGTATCTTAGCATTGAGAGGGTCCGCGGTAGTTTCGAACGAAATTTCGATCTCCCGGGCAATGTGGATGTGGACGCGATCAAGGCGACGTATACCGACGGGGTGTTGGAGATTCAGCTGCCTAAGGCCCGAGAAGATCGCGTTTCTGGCATAACTATAGTGTCGCTCAATTCATAGCATGTAATTTGCTGAGACCGCCCGACAGTTCGCAAACAAGTTTGTCACAATCTTTCGTTTAGCACTCAGGTTTAAACCGAGACGTAAAATGCGCAAATCCGATCCCTACGATGTTCTGGGTATCAATAGATCAGCATCGGAAAAAGAAATCAAGAAAGCATATCGCAGATTGGCAAGACGCCATCACCCGGACTTAAATAGGAGCAGCAAAGAGGCCGAGATCAAATTCAAAGAAATTCAGGAAGCTTACGAGATCTTGTCGGACACCCAGAGTCGACGCAACTACGATGCATACGGACATGCCGGAGTTGCCGGGAACTTCAACAATTTTGGTTCTTCCGGAGCAGCTGGACCTTTTTTTGGAGGAAAGTTCGGACGTTCAGGAATCAATTTCGGCTCTTTTTACGGAAATCCCAGAGGCGGCTCGTTTGAACAAGGTTTTTCAAACAGTTCGACATTGGAGGACGTGATTTCTGAACTATTCCGAGGATCATCCGGTCGCCGAGGTCGCAAGCATGAACCGGAATCCGGCAGTGACGTTGAGCACAGAATTATCATAGAATTTGAGCAGGCGTACAAAGGGGCATGGGTTTCGGTTTTCGCCCTGAACAGAACTATAGATGTTCATATTCCCCCGGGAGTTGATACAGGCTCAAAAATACGAGTTACCGGCCAAGGGGCACCTGGGTCTCGTGGAGGTCCTTCCGGAAATCTGATATTAAACATAACAGTGAAGCCCCACCTATTCTTCCGTCGCGAAGGGCTTCACATTCACATGCCAGTGCCCATTTCTATAGGTGAAGCAATCTTAGGGGCTGAAGTGCAAATTCCAGGGCCGGAAGGAACCTTGTTTTTGAAAATACCGCCTGGCACGCAGTCGGGCACTGTGTTCCGCTTCAAAGGAAAGGGATTTTCCTCGGTCAAGGATACTGAAAAAGGCAATCTCTATGCGACTGCTCATATCCAAGTTCCGGAAAAGTTGGATATGACATCCCGGGAATTGCTAAACGAACTGGAGCGGCGCAATCCGATAAACCCCAGAGCGCATCTTTGGGGAAAAGATCGTTAGTGCAGCGGGGAGATCCAATGGAAGAGCGAGAGCAAGAGCAAGAACAGGAATTCAAGATAACTGACAAGCGACGCTTCACCTCGGAAGGCCAGTCGAAAGAATGGAAACCGGACGAGCAAAGAGAGTCCAAACCCGATGAGCCTCCGGCAAGCGCAGCAGCAGAGGAAGTCAAGAGCGAGGAGCCAAAGCGAGAAGAATCGCACAGGCCGATCGATTTCACTGGGTTTGTCGTGAGCTTGGCCAATACTGCTCTTTTCCAGCTTGGGTTAATCAAAATTCCGGGCGGTGAAGAACCGAAAAAAGACTTACAGGGAGCCAGGCAGACAATTGATCTTGTGGCGCTTCTTGAGGAAAAAACTAAAGGCAATCTCACGGAACAGGAAGCAAAGATACTGAAAGAAACATTGTTTCAGCTGAGAATGGCGTTTGTAGAGTCATCAAAATGACCGGCTGGATGTAATATTTCAAGATTCCAGGCTGGAGGATTTCTACTTCAGGCGGTTGATTGCTCATAATCGCGGCACCGCTGCAATCGCTTGGCGGAACGCTGGTTTTCAGATATCGGCCGTTATTTGCTAAATAAATGATTTTTTGCTAAATAAATGATTTACGGCCGAATGGCCCAGGGAGTTGTTTTATGTCTCGTGTTTGTGAAATTTGCGGAAAAAGACCTTTAAAAGGGTTCAATGTCAGCCACGCTCACAACCGTACAAGAAAGATTTCCTATCCCAATTTGCAGCGGGTGAGAGTTATTGAAGAATCCGGTCGTGTGAGAAGGGCAAAGGTTTGTACGCGTTGTATTCGTTCTAACCTGGTCACAAAAGCCCCTTGAGATCAATTCTCATGCGGTATGCCGGCCGGGTTGCTTTCTGAGAAAAGCCCGACTAATTCGCTTTGCTCTGGCCGGCGCTCAGGCGCTCGACTCTTTCCACTCCCCTGATATTCTTTAGAGCATTAATGAGACGGGTCAGGTGGGAAACATTGCGTACAGTGACCCTGAAAATACCTTGGGCCATATCGTCTTCGCCGGTTTTAATGTTTGCTTGGACTATATCGGATTCATTGGACGAGAACACCCCGCCTATTAGCTCCAACAAGCCCGTTCTGTTACGGGCCTGAATTGAAAGGCCGACGATACGGTTGACCGGCTGCTCGCCGTCCCAGCTCACATCGATGATTCTACGACTATCGATGTCAAGCAGATTTATGCAGTCGTCTTTGTGAATTGTGACACCCCGACCTCGAGTAATGTAGCCTCGAATTGCATCTCCTGGTAGTGGATTGCAGCACTTAGCAAAGTTTACCATTACATCCGATGCGCCCTCAATTTTCACACCGCTACGTGAAGTAATATGTTCTCTCTTGGGTTTCTCCTCGATTGCGGCAATTTTGGCCTTTTCCCTTTCCTCCGCTGGAACGACCCTGGTGACTACGACTTTAGCGGAGACCCTCCCAAAACCGATCGCGGCATAAAGGTCGGTCTCAGTCTTAAAGCCGAATTCTTGAGCCACTCTTAAAACTTCGCCATCTTTTTCAACTCGATTAAGCTCGCATCTCCACTTCTTGAGTTCCCGTTCGGTGCTGTCCCGACCCAATTGGATGGAACGCTCTCGTTCTTCGGTCATCACGAAGTGACGTATCTTAGTTCGAGCCCTAGGTGTCTTTACATATTTCAACCAATCTTTGCTCGGTTTTTGGTGTGCAGATGTTACGATCTCCACACTGTCCCCATTTTGCAATTGGTACTTGAGTGGTACCATCTTGGCGTTCACTCGAGCGCCCACGCAACTGTTCCCAACTTCAGTATGGATCGAGTACGCGAAATCCAGGGGCGTTGACCCCTTCGGGAACTCTTTTACCTCTCCTTTAGGCGTGAAAACATAAACTTCGTCAGGATAAAGATCCACCCGCACATTCTCGAGGAACTCTCGTGGATCGTCCAGGTCTTGCTGCCAGTCCATCATCTGGCGCAACCAGTGCATGACCTTTAGATCCTCATCCTCCGCTGAGGCTTTGCCTTGCTTATACGACCAATGTGCGGCAATCCCTTCCTCAGCCACCAAATCCATATCATGCGTTCTTATCTGTATTTCAATTCTGGCGCCTTCGGGTCCAATAACAGTCGTGTGCAAGGATTGATAACGGTTGCCTTTCGGCATGGCGATATAATCTTTAAATCTGCCGGGCACCGGTCTCCATAGTGAATGGATTAAGCCAAGCACAGCGTAACATTCACTCTCGGTCGATAATACTATCCGAAATGCCGTGAGATCGTGGATCTGCTCGAAATCCAGATTTTGGCTGATCATCTTCCGGTGGATACTGTAGATATCTTTGTGGCGACCTTTGGTTATAGCGCTGATATTGTACTGTTGAAGTTTCTCTCGAATGATTCGTAGCACGTTATTCGCATATTCTCCCCTTGATTTCAGCAATTCTTCTTGACAGCTTTTGATATAGTCGTATTTTCCCGGATCCAGGTATTTGAAGGCCAGATCCTCGAGTTCCGTCCTCATCCAATAGATGCCCAACCGACCTGCCAATGGTGCATATATGTCCAAGGTCTCTTGAGCAATTCGTTTTCTGGCTTCAGGCGGCATGGGATCGAGAGTTCGCATATTGTGGAGACGGTCGGCCAATTTGACCAGTAACACTCTGATGTCTCGGCTCATTGCCAGAATCATCTTGCGGAAATTTTCAGCTTGCCGTTCCTCTCTTGACTGAAATTCCATCTTGCTGATTTTGGTGACGCCGTCGACCAACGTTGCAACATCCTTACCGAAGAACTGCTCTACATCCTCGTTGGTTGTAAGTGTGTCCTCAACCGCATCGTGAAGAAGTCCTGTAGCTACTGTGGCTTCATCCATCTTCATTTGAGCTAGTATTTTGGCTACTGCTACCGGATGCACGAGATAAGGCTCACCCCCAACCCGTGTCTGGCCTTGATGCACCTGTGCGGAATAGACGTATGCCGCTCGGATAAGGTCCAAGTTTGCATCCGGATAATAGGACTTAACAAGTTCCTCAATTTCGCCGAAGCGGACTATGCCGGTTGTTCGTTTCTTCATTGATCTCTGCTTCAAAACTTTGAGAAATTGGGAAATTCACTAATTAAGAGAGTCTCAAGTAATTGGAGTCGATTACCCCGCGCTCGGTTCCGGAGAGATTAATTGTTATTACTTCATACACTTGCGTTATTTTTTCGCAAGCAAGAAATCCGATCCGGTGTAACCACACACTTACGCGCTGAAAGACCGTCATTGCGACCCCGCTGAAAAGCGGGGGAAGCAATCTCCGATGGTACGCCGCGGCTTCCCTGCAGGTGCAGTCCGAAACCGACCGGCACGGAGAGACTCTCTCAGAATTACCCAATCTGCCAAAATCGTAGCACGATGCAGTACAGGGGCAGGTTTCAAACCTGCCCGATCTTGGGAAATTCGACCAAGGGCGGGTTTCAAACCCGCCCCTACAATGACCGACGACCAACGCTTCTCCCAAATAATTCCTCAGCGCTTTGAATCCTCCATGAATTTTCCTTGTCTTTTCTTGAATATGAGCTTGAGCGGAGCGCCATCGTATTCGAATGACATCTCTCAATTTGTTTTCCAGGAACCTCTTGTATGAAAAATGGATCGACTCAGGATAGTTACAAAACAAAACAAAACTCGGGGGAGCCACACGTATCTGTGCGAGATAATAGATCTTGATACGCTTTGTTTTGCGATGCATCCCGGGCGGATTCTGAGCTAAAGTATGTTCAAGGAACCGGTTCAGTTCCGCGGTCCCGATCCTTTTATGATATTTGGAATTCAAATCCTCAATCATGGCGAATAGTTTTACTGCGCGCGTGCCTTTCAGCGACGAGATGCTCAGAATCGGAGCGTAAGGGAGATATTTCAGGGCTCGTCGAGCCCTTTCCACATGCTCCTTAATTGTATTGCTGTCTTTTTCGATTAGATCCCATTTATTGAGCACCAATACTATCCCGCGGCCTTTTTCGAACGCGTACCCGGCTATTCGCGCATCCTGGTCCGTCACTCCTTCCGTCGCATCCATCATGATCAGCACTATATCAGCCCGATCAATGCTACGAAATGCTTTGATTACGCTGTATTTTTCCACTCGATCCACTATGCGGGAACGCCGCCTTATCCCTGCCGTGTCGATAAATAGGTATTCCTTGCCGTGATGCCGTACGAGAGTATCAATGGAATCGCGTGTAGTGCCCGGTTTTTCATGCGCCACAAGTCGTTCTTCGCCCAAAAGCAGATTGACGAGCGTGGATTTTCCTACATTCGGCCGCCCGACAACTGCCACTTTGATAAGCTGATCTGCTGATTCAGGAGTTTCCGGGCGATCGGTTTCTTCCGGTATCTCGTCCAATAACGCGTCGATAAGTTCACCCATGCCGTAGCCGGTCATAGCGCTTACCGGAAAAATCGGATCCACTCCTAACTGATAAAAGTCTGCGGCAAAATCCTCCTGTTTCTCGGAATCTATCTTATTAACAGCATAAAATATTTTCTTTTCGGCTTTTTGGAGCAAACGTACGATCTCACGATCCGAAGGAATAGCTCCCGTTTTTCCATCACCGAGAAAAACAATTATATCAGCTTGCTCGATAGCCACCAGAGTCTGAGTCCTCATCTGGGCAAGTACGGCGTCATCCGTGTCCGGTTCGAAACCGCCTGTATCGACTATAATGAAGGACTTGTCCCGGACAGTGACCTCAGCATAATTTCGATCCCGGGTCAGGCCCGGAGTGTCCTCGACGAGAGCTTTTCGCCTGCCGAAAAGCATATTGAACATGGTGGATTTCCCCACGTTCGGCCTTCCGACGAATGCCACTACTTTTTTCAAAGAACCCTCAGCCATTTACATTTTCTTAAGATAAGATTTCTTCTTTTTAAGAGTAACTCATATTTACACTGCTTTTCAACCGCATACAGTGACGACCCCGTCCTGTGCTAGCAGTTCACCCCCCTCTGCTTCCCATAGCGGGTAGCTCAAACGTGTGGAGCAGTCTTCTCTCGAATAGTGCATGGATTCCTACCGCAATTCGGACGTTTTGAGCAGCCTCAGCAGGCAATGAGCCGATGTAGCGAGATTGCTTCGCTCCGCTCGCAATGACATTATTTGGCCGCCTGTAAGTGAAGGGTTACAGATTATGCTCGCATGCTCTTGTAATATCCAAGGCTTGATGATATTGTTATACGCTACTCCGCCCAGAATGCATGCATACGGATTAGATTTATGAAGACCGCTTCAACATTATTGGTCGCGGTATGCGTCAGCCTGGTTTTGGCTATATCCGGGTGCATGCCCAGTTTACAAATGAGTAAGCCGTCAACGCCCGAGGTTTCCGGGTCGGATGCCAAAAACGGAGTCCTCTGCTGAGGATCCCACCGGAGCAGCCAAGCCGGAGAGACCGGCTGATACTCAGCTACCGCCCCCCCCACCTGATTACAAGCCCCCGTCTCTGTCGGAAGGGCTTCTCGAAGGACCACCCGATCTGAGCTGGAAAGATGAGATAAACGCCTCTGCGCTCGAATTCGGCAAGAGTATTCCAAATGTAAAACATGTGAAAACATGTTTCTCGAAACTGTATGGTGGATGGTACCTTATCCTGTACACTGAAAAGGCCAAAAAAATTGGGCTAGAGCAATATTCCTGGAATCCCAAGTCCAAAGAATGGGAGCCCTCTTTTCAGCTAAAAGAAATCCCGGCAAAACAATTGGAATACCATCTCAAGGGGGAAGTGGATGATGAGAAATGTTTTGTGCTTAAATAATGCACATCATCTCATCATACAAACAGATCGGAATTTCTTAATTTCCCGGCTTTTTTAAGTATTCGCAAAACCCTGCGCTTCATGAAATCTGACAAATCCGGCCTGAAGCGGACTTGTTTTCCATTGCCCGCGGCATCCCAGGGATAGGTTAGAACGAAAGAAGTTCCGACGGGCCATACTCGGCGTGATGCTCCAATAATCATTAATTCTCGTACCTTATCGTCATCACTCAAACTGAAAAATTCATCGACAGCCCCGACCGAAGTTTCGTTTTGTAACTCTCGCCGTTCCAATACTAGATCCGGATGTTTGTCTTCGAATTCCCGAAGAGCCGTTTGGAATTGGTGATCCAGATCCTTACCGCGAGTATAGTGAGCTGAAAATGCAAAATGACCGATTTCCGAGTTTTGATCGGGGTCCAGCAGACCCGATGCCACTGCAAGATCTACTATGCGACTGAAATAGATGTCACACTTGTCCTGCGAAGAAAGAATTTCAACAGGATGAATTGGAGTCGAATCGTTCATTTTCGTACACGACGAACGTAGCCGGTATCGCAACCGTAATCGAGTTTATCCATCGCAGGCGTCAGAAGGGAAACAAAAGGAGTCAACATGGCTAATGGAATGTCCAGGGCATAGGCGACACAATCCTCAAGCAGTGCAGCGAGCGGCTTTTGTCCTTTGTACACGCATCGGCACGAGCTATCTACTGATTTGAGCTTGGGTGCAGCGGTAGAGACTGCTACCCAGTCCAATAATGCGTTCGCCAGTGAGTCCTGTACCAGGAGCCCTCGTGCCCTTTGAGGCTCCGTTGCTGAAGCTCTCGGAGGAAATGCAGAATAAAAAAACCGATAGAGCGAGCACCATCCCTAATGCCTTCATTGAATGAACCTCCCGCATATCTATTTGAAATATAATCATTATAACATTAATTTGACCTACGATCAAATTACCCCTATGCGATGAGCAACCATTCAAGCAAGTGGTGTAGTCCACATGGGCGTTTCAAGGGTTGAAAACGAACCAATCCCAAAGTGCGAAGCTTGCTTCTTTAATAGTCAATCGCATAATGCAAACGAAGTCCCGTCAGGCACATGAATGTTACGCGAGGCATCACGGAATTCCGGTTGACACGAAACCAAAAGAGCACTAGAGTATCTGTTTTTACATGAAACCTCTATCTGCGACAAAGGATACTCCAATGCGAGTAGGACTCAAAATTTTCGCCGGAAACTCTAACCCCGATCTCGCACAAGCTATTACCCGTTATATGGGGATCCCCCTGGGAATCGCCATGGTGGGATCTTTCAGTGACGGGGAAATTCAGGTGGAATTCAGAGAAAATGTCAGGGGAATGGACGTCTTTGTCGTTCAATCAACATGTCAGCCGGTCAATGATAATATTGTCGAGCTGCTGGTCATGATTGATGCGCTTAAACGTGCTTCTGCAAGTCGGGTCACAGCGGTCATGCCCTATTACGGATACGCTCGCCAGGATCGTAAGGTGGCTAGCCGTGCTCCCATAACAGCTAAACTCATCGCGGACATAATTACTACGGCCGGAGCAGACCGGGTCCTTACCATCGATTTGCATGCCGGTCAAATTCAGGGTTTTTTTGATATTCCGGTGGATCATCTTTACGCAGGACCTATAATGGCTGAGGCTATAAAGGCACAGCACAACGCGGCTGAATGCACAGTAGTATCGCCGGACGCCGGTGGCGTTGAGCGAGCCAGGGCCTTTGCGAAGAAACTCGGAACCAATCTAGCCATCATTGATAAACGCCGCTCCAAACCAAATGAGTCCGAAGTAATGAACGTGATCGGAGATGTGTCGGGTCGCGACACCATTCTCCTGGATGACATGGTAGATACCGCCGGCACATTGGTCAAAGCGGCACAGGCTCTTGAAGCCGCGGGTGCACGTAAAGTATACGCCTGCTGCTCCCACGGCGTGCTTTCAGGGGAAGCTATCGAACGAATTAACCGGTCGCCTATTGAGAAACTATACGTCACAGATACAATACCAACACAGAAGAAGTCCGAAAATTGCACTAAACTGCAGGTCGAATCTGTAGCTCCTCTTTTAGGCGAAGCAATCAGCAGGATACACAGAGAGGTTTCAGTATCGGAACTTTTTGTATAATAATCGGCTTCTAGGCGCCTTGTATCGAATGCTTTCGAGTCGAGGCTCCTGCGCCGGAGGCAAATATGAATAAGATCAGTCTATCAGTAGAACAGCGTATCGAAACCGGCAAAGGTCCGGCTCGGCGGCTTCGGGTGACAGGAAAAATTCCCGCGGTTCTTTACGGCAAGAAAACAGAGCCACGTAAGCTCTCCGTTGATGTGCGTGAATTCAGAAAAGCAATGGAGGAGGGAGGCCGAAATCCCCTCTTGGATCTGAAAGTCACTGAAAATGGAAAGCTTGTAGCAACACGCGTGGCCGTGTTGAAGGAACGGCAAATGCGCCCGGTAGATGGTGGTCTTGTGCATCTTGATTTCCTTGAGATTTTGATGGACGAGACCATTGAAGTAACTGTCCCCGTGGAGTTTGAGGGAAAACCGGCAGGAATTGATAAAGGCGGCCTGTTTCAGCCTACTACTAGAGAATTACGCGTGATATGCCTTCCGGACGATATCCCTAACTCTGTTACAGTCGATATCTCGGGGCTGGATATTGGAGACTCACTCCATATAGGCGACATAACTCTTCCCAAGGGAGTTACAGCCGCCCAGGATGCTGGGGTAGCTTTGGCCAGTGTGGCCGCGCCAATGAAGGAAGAAGTCCCAGTCGAGGAAGCCCCGCCTGCTGAGGAGGAAAAGCCCGAGCCAACGACCTAGGGCACATGTCCTCGAAGGCGATGGAAGGGCGGACCGCTCGATGCGACCCGGACAGCCTGGAACCCGAATCGTTTCCGAATCTTATCTACGGTTCTATCTCTCTCTCGGTGTATAGGGCTAATCGGATCAAACAGTTCGCTCTGGAATACGGGGCTGCTCAACCCGGAAAGCTTCACTCCAACCTGCCTTACCTTTTTTCGTCGCGAAACGTTTTCACGGAAGAGTTGAAACAGAACCGTGAGGATTTCCCGGTTGGCATCGGTTGGTGTTTTCAACGACCTAGACTTGCCGTTCTCAGTGAAATCCGCATATCGTCACTTTAAAGGTGACTGTGCGAGCGCTTTTCTCGTCCTCGCGCAATCGAGCAGCGAGTTTCTCCGCCAATCCTGCGGTTACCGACCATACATACTCCAGGTCAGCCGTATCTTGCTCGAGCGTCCTGTCTCTGGAATAAGATTTCCTTTCATGGTTGGATTCGGATACCACCATTCGCGAGTCATTTCCGGCAGCTATTTCCAGCAGCCTCTCGCTCCACCGACCGAAAAGTCTATTTATCATGGGCTTAGGCGCAGCCAAAAGGTCGCCTATAGTCAGAATCTTGTACCCTTTGAGGATCTCCTCGCTTTTCTTTCCGATTCCCGGGATTGACCCAACCGGTAAGGTCCTCAGTATTTGGCCCGAACGCAATGGATCCAGATACAGGAGCCCGCTGGGTTTGGCGAGGCTCGTCGCCATCTTGGCTCCGGTTCTGTTTCCGGCTAAACCACCTGACACATTTATATCCAAATCGGCTCTTATCTCCGACAAAATCCTATGAGCAATTTCCCAGGCCGGCGCCTTATGAAGCTTCAAAGTGCCCGTGAGATCCACGTAACCCTCATCCACGCTCGTGACCTCAACCGCTGGTGAGTATTTTCTCATTATAGAGAACATTCTGCGTGAAAAATCTGTATAAGTCTGAAAGTCCGGGTCCCTGAACACAGCGTGAGGACATAGTTTTCTGGCTTGCACAATCGGCATCGCAGAATGGACACCAAACTGCCGAGCCTCATACGACGCGGCTGAAACCACTCCGCGATCGCCGCCTCCCACTATAACAGGCAAACCCTTCAACTCCGGATGAACGGCTTGCTCCACCGAGGCAAAAAAAGCATCTGCGTCCACGTGCAGGATGTACCGAATACCAATGTTCATTTCCGATACTTTCTGAGAATGCCCACCACCACGCCTTGAATGACAACTTCATTGGAATCGAAACTCATTGGAGTGTAGTTTGGATTGGACGGTTCAAGAATTATTTTATTCCCTGAACGGCGCCATCGCTTAAGAGTCGTTTCGCTATTCCTGATAAGCGCTATAACCATTTCGCCTTCTTCCGGCAAATCGCGTCTCTCCACTATCACGTAATCGCCGTCCATTATGTGGTCCTCGATCATGGAATCGCCCTTCACGCGCAGAACATAGGTTTCGCCTTTGCCTATCATGGCCGCTGGTAGACCGAGCGACTCCGGAAATTCTAAGGCTTCGATAGGAAGGCCCGCGGCGACATAACCCAGCACCGGTGTTTCCACCACGGAAGCCGAACCGCTGTCTTCGGGTAGCTCCAGCGAGCGGTTCGAGTTCCACCTCTTGGTAAGATACCCTTTGTTCATAAGATTGACGACATGAACGTAAATTGTGGATGGGGAAGATAGACCAACCCCCTGGGCTATCTCCTCATAACTTGGTGTATAGTCGAAGGCGTCTACAAATTTTGTTATATAATCAAGGACCTGCTTCTGCTTTTTTGTCAGGCCAGGTTTTCTTTTGGTGACCACAATAGCCATCCTACACACTTATTGACCTGTACATACGTAATCACGAAAACAATACGAAAGTCAATCGAAGTTTTCTCGAAAGTATTTACTACTTTCCTGGCAAAATGTGCTGCCCGGCTGACACTCCAGTTAGGAGCGGCGTGGATTTGTCATTGTCCCGCGTTCCGCGGGAAAGCAATCCCCAAAGCCTCGAGATTGCTTCGCTCCGCTCGCAATGACATTCTTTGGCCGCCTGTAAGTGAAGGGCCACGCCGGGATATCTAGTCAGGTACCCGGCGATATGCCGGGCGGCATCATACAGGTAAGAACGCGGAAGCTCGGGAGAAGCCCTCGTGCGTGCAAGAAAACCCGGTAGTCATGCGGTACCCCACGAATCCCACAAAGGGGTCTAATCGGGACCTGCGATGACAGATTGCTCTATCAGGGCTTGGCCGGTGAGGCAAGGTATCCGTTTTTTTTCAGGGCTTCTAAGAGGGTTGTTCCAGTCCCTCTGGGGGCAGCCACCGTATGAGTCGGAGATTTGTCGCCGGATTTGGCTGGGAATGCCCCCGCTGCGGGTTTAAGCTTTGGATTAAGTCTTAGGATTTCGCGTGGAGGGACATGCGTAATTCTAGCGATTTCGGCTACCGGCACTTCTTGGCGAGCGCCAGACCGGCGATCTGGTCGAAAACA
>CAWJJL010000014.1:0-191372 GCA_963843165.1 uncultured delta proteobacterium
CGGGCTGACCACCACGCTCACGAAATTCTGCTTTGCATTCAGACTCAAAAAAAATTGGATGACCCGGACAGGATGAGATTCAGGACCGATCAATCGTATTTTAAATCCCCCAAAGAGATGGCACGAGATTTTGAGCACTTGCCCGAAGCTCTAACGAACACAAGACTGATCGCTGAGAGGTGCTCGCTTTTACTCGAGTTCGGAAAAATTCATATGCCGAGATTTGATGTCGGACCGGGCGAGTCTTTAAGAAAACGAGTTCAAAAAACAGACGGAAGCTGGGTTTGAGAAACGCATTGCCAAATTAATGGAACGCGGTGAAGTTGATGACACTGCTGAAAAAATTTATAGGGATCGGCTGGAATATGAGATCCGGCTCATTCAAGAAATGGGTTTTTCCGGTTATTTCTTGATTGTGGCCGATTTCGTCGCTTTCGCAAAGGATCAACGAATACCGGTAGGTCCCGGCAGGGGTTCGGCAGCTGGTTCTTTGGCTGCTTACTCTCTGGGAATTACGGATATCGACCCGATTCGTTATGACCTGCTCTTTGAACGTTTTTTGAATCCTGAACGCAAGAGTATGCCTGATATCGATGTTGATTTCTGCATGCAAGGGCGTGATCGGGTAATTGAGTATGTCTCAAGCAAATACGGTAAGGACAAGGTAGCGCAGATAATAACGTTTGGCCGCATGCAAGCCAAAGCGGTCGTCAGGGATGTCGCTCGAGTTTTGGGTTTTCCTTATGCCGACGCGGATCGACTTGCCAAGCTTATACCGGATCGGCTCAACATAACTCTGGATCGGGCAATCAAAGACGAACCAAGGCTCAAGGATTTGATCTCATCTGATCCGAAGGTGGCAGACCTGATCGGTACCGCTCGCAAGCTTGAAGGATTGAGCCGCCATGCTTCTACTCATGCAGCAGGAATTGTGATCTCGGATGAACCGCTTGTGAAGCATTTGCCTCTCTACACGGGTAATAACAAGGAAACCGTGACTCAATTCGACATGACGTGGGTTGAGAAAATAGGTCTGGTGAAATTTGACTTCCTGGGACTGAAAACCCTTACAGTTGTGGACCTCGCAATTCGATTGCTGGAGAAATCCAGAAACATAGCGTTGGATATCAGCTTCCATTCCTTTGGACGATGCAGAAAACGTTTCGACTTGCTCTCCCGAGGAGACACTCTGGCTGTATTCCAGCTCGAATCCGCCGGGATGAGAGACATATTGACCAAATTCAAGCCATCAGTATTTGAAGATTTAATAGCGATTCTCGCGTTGTATCGACCGGGACCGCTGGAATCCGGGAATGGTGGATGATTTCATCGATCGCAAAGCACGGCAAAATTCCTATCGAATATCCGTTACCTGAACTGGAATCGGTTCTTAAAGAGACTCATGGTGTAATTGTTTACCAGGAACAGGTGATGAACATTGCCAAATCGCTGGCGGATTACTCTTTGGGAGAAGCCGATCTCCTGCAGACGGGCCATGGGGAAGAAGAAAGCTTGAAGAAATGGCTGAACAAAAAAGCCGTTTTGAGAAAGGCGCGGAAAAAAATAAGATAGACCCGAAAAAAGCCACTTATATATTTGAACTAATGGAGAAATTTGCCGGTTATGGATTCAACAAGTCCCATTCCGCGGCATACGCCATGGTCACTTACCAGACTGCATTTCTAAAAGCGCACTATCCTGCGGAGTTCATGGCTGCGCAATTGAGTTGTGATGCGGCCAATACCGAAAAGATAACGCTGTACATTTCAGAATGCAGAGAAATGGGCATCGAAATTGTTCCGCCCCATGTCAATAAATCGTTTCAGGACTTTCATGTGGCAGATGAAAAGATCATATTCGGTCTTACAGCAGTGAAGAACGTAGGAGAAGGAGCGATTGCCGCTATTCTGGAAGCACGAAGTGAAGGAGAGCCGTTTTGCTCGTTACAGGATTTTGCACACAGGGTTGATCTAAAAAAGGTGAACAGAAAAGTTTTTGAAAGCCTCATCAAGTGTGGAGCTTTTGACGGATTAGGCCCATCGTGGCGCGCTATGTTCGAAGGCCTGGATTCTGTTTTGGATCAAGCGGCGAGTTTTCAGAGGGAAAAGAACGAGGGGCAAGTAAACCTGTTTGCCGTTAGCTGCAGCCCCGGTGAAAGTTCGGATTTCATTATGCCTATCTCGGAATTGTCGGAGTGGGACGAACTGATGACGCTTTCCTTTGAGAAAGAGCTTATGGGTTTCTATATAACCGGACATCCGTTAATGAATTACGAGGAAATAATAAAGAAATACACGAATGCGACTTGCGCTCGCTTGGTGGATTTTCCTAGTTCATCGCAGATCAGACTGGCGGGACTTGTGAAGAGGATCAAAGAAATCAACACCAAAAAAGGCGACCGAATGGCCTTTGTTTCATTCGAAGACCTGACAGGAGTAACAGAGGTAACATTTTTTTCGGAGCTGTACCTTCAGAGCATGGATTTACTCAATTCTTCGGAACCCTTAATTTTGTCCGGTTTGCGGGAAGGCGATAAAGAAATGCCAAAAATCTTGGCCCAGGATATATGCCGGATTCAGGAAGCGCCACGTAAATTCAGCAAGAGTATCAGGATAAAACTTTCGGCGCGTGAAGTGGATGCGCATCAAATCAAAGATCTTAAAAGCATTCTGTCGCGGCATAAAGGCCGACTTCCGGTAAAGCTACATGTGGTCATACCTAATCGAACCGAAACGGTAATTAACTTGTCCCCCCTGTCGTGTGAACCGTCGGATGTATTGCTCAGCGAGGTGCAGAACACATTTGGTTATCAAATTAATTTTGAATAAATTTTGCTTATTCCGAAGTTATCAAATTCATGGATAATGGGCTGAAAAGATACGGATGGAAAGGTAATACCCTTATCCCGTATCCGTAGACGCCGGTTTCATCACACGGAATCGTTCCCGCGAAACGCCATACTCCCTCGGATATTTGTTCGCTACTTCGCATAGTAGTGATATCGCGATTGGCCAGCTTGTCCCCATCATGTCCTACAAGTCCGTGTGTAAGATCCACGACCACTTCTTCATCCCTCAATCCACCAAGCTGAATGGTAGCCGTCACATCCAAGTCTTCGCCCAGCGCAACTCGGTCGCCGGCCGGTAATGAAACATCCAATATTTTTACGTCCTTCCAAAGATTTCTGACCCTTTGTTTCCAGTCTCTCAATTCTCGGGCCCGAGCTAAACGATTCTCTCCAAGAACCTGATGTGCTTGGCCGGCCTGGACATAATAATGTTCCATATAGTCTTCAATCATGCGATGTGAATTAAATCTAACGCAAATGCTCGCCATGCTATTCTTCATCATATCAATCCAGGCATGTGGAATGCCGTCAGGCCCTCGATCGAAAAATTTCGGCAGTAACTCATTCTCCAATAATTCGTATAGAGAATTGGCATCGATCTTATCCTGATAGTCCTGGTCTTCGAATTCCTCACCACTACCGATTGCCCATCCGTTCGTACCATCGTAAGCTTCAGGCCACCATCCATCCAAAACACTGAGGTTAAGAGCGCCGTTTGCAGCAGCCTTCATTCCCGAAGTGCCGCAGGCCTCGTACGGTCTTCTGGGAGTGTTCAGCCACACGTCGACCCCTTGAACAAGATAGCGAGCGATGTTGATATCATAATTCTCTATAAACACTAGCTTGCGGTGAAACCCTTCAGATCGGGATTGATGGACAACCTTTTTGATTAGCTCCTTTCCCAACAGGTCCTGAGGATGGGCTTTGCCTGCAAAAATAAATTGTACGGGGCGGCGTTTGTCTGAAATTATTTTAAGGAGTCGGTCCGGATCACTAAATAGCAGCCCCGCCCTCTTGTAAGGCGCGAATCTTCGGGCAAATCCTATGGTTAACGCCTCGGGATTCAGAACTTCGAGGGCTCGCCTGATATCTACGCTCGAAGCCGCCTGGAATCCTTCCACTGATCTCATCTGACCCCAGAATCGTCTGCGACAAAAAACAACGAGCCGTTCTCGCCTGGTTTCATGGACTTGCCAAAGCTGCTCTTGGGGTATGTTGTAGATTCGAGACCATATTTTTGTATTATCCGGCTCCTCTATCCATTCTTCTCCCAAATACCGCGCAAACAGCTCGGCCAATTCCTGCGAAACATAGGACGGGATATGGACACCGTTTGTCACATATCCGATGGGTACATCGTCTTCATCCACACGCGGCCATAAATTTTTCCACATTTTTTTGGAGACACGGCCATGTAATTTGCTCACGGCATTGACTCCCCTCGATAAACGCAGGGCAAGCACGGCCATGGAAACCGGAGATAATTTATCATCCGGATTCTCGCGTCCGAGATCGAGAAGGTCCCGTACTGTAATACCAAGTGATCCCACATAATTTTTGAAATACTTTTCTATAATGTCGGCCGAGAATCGATCTATTCCGGCGGGCACCGGAGTATGCGTTGTAAATATTGTGGAAGCCGCTACCGACTCAAGAGCCACGTCAAACGGAACCCTATAGGTGCTCATTGCCTGACGTATGCGTTCCAGGGCAGCAAAAGCGGCATGACCTTCGTTCAGATGATACACGAACGGCCATAATCCCAGCAGGTGAAAAGCTCTGGCCCCGCCTATTCCCAGAACGATCTCCTGCCGAATGCGCATTTCATTGTCCCCGCCATACAGCTCTGCTGTGACTCGCCTGATGTCTTCGGAATTTTCGGCATGATTTGTATCCAGCAAATACAGAGGGATACGGCCCACCTGAATCTTCCAAATAAGCACTTTGGCGTTTATGCCCGCCAAATCTAAATCAAAGCTGGCATGTTGACCGGTTCCGTCCATAACCGGAGATATAGGCAGATTATAGAAATCATTCTCAAGATAAGACTCTTGCTGCCACCCGTCTATGTTGAGGTATTGTTTAAAGTACCCCTTCTGATAAAGCAGTCCCATCCCTATAAGAGGGAAGAACAGGTTGGATGCGCTCTTAAGATGATCGCCGGCAAGCAGCCCCAGTCCTCCTGAATATACGGGAAGGCATTCATTTAAACCATATTCCATGCTGAAGTAAGCAATGCGATAATCAATAGGCCGGTCAAGCTTGAATGAATACGCCCCCGAGCTGCCAACGTAATCTTCGAAGGCCTTCTCAGCTTCCAGAATTCGCTCCCTTAGACTGTAATCTTGACGAATATCGGCTTTCCTGGTGTCGGATAGGTTGGCCAGAAGCAGAACAGGGTTATGCCCGCATTCTTCCCAAAGGTCCGGGTCGAGAGCTTGAAATAGGCGCTGGATCTCAGGATTCCAACTGAACCAGAGATTCATTGCTATATTCCGCAGAGCATGGAGTTCGTCAGGAAGATCCGGCTTAACTATGAGATGTCGCATCTGCATAATAACGACCTCTTCCGTCCTATCTTACGGGACAGATATGTAAAATGGAGGCTTTAAAATCAATTCTGTACCAGGCGAGCGATTAAACTGTCAAGCCCGGTCAAATCATAATTTATGTATGAACCTGAGAGACCTTGTTCCAATCCGGAGCATGGTTACAGGGAATCCGGCATACGTAATTCCTCAGCTACTCGGGGTTTATATTTGTCATTGCGAGGAGCAAAGCGACGAAGCAATCTCAAGGTCTGGAAACGTCCGTGGGGTCAGGTCGTTCATACATCTTTACCCTCTGCGTCCTCAGCGGTGAATTTCCCTTATCAATGACAGACCCACCGACACCTCCTGGATACAGGCAAACGCGAAGAATGTACGCAACACGACCGTAATTATCCTTCCCCGGCTAAAACCTAGCCTTTCAAAACTTTTTATCTGATCCGCAGATTCCACAGATGTGCGCGGATGATAAAACACGAGACGTTTGAATTCCAGGCGAGGAGGACCGAAATTCAGCAGTAGTCCTCGCCAGACCCGTGGCCTTGAGATAGTTCAATAGTTATGGCCTCTTGAATCTGCGATCATCTGAGAAATCTGTGGATCGATTTCTCTGGTTTCAAAGGGAGCCAGGCTTACCTCAGCAGGGCATCAATAATTGTTTCCTCGCCAGGAGAAGTGTTTTCCTTGACAGAGGGCCTCTTAATGGGTGCCCCCGCGGGTTGAAATGCAGGAGTAGGTCGGACTGTGGCCGACATGGTTTATGATCTCAGATTGGTAGCGGCCGGCGTCCCTGCCGGTCGTTCTGAAACGAGGGAACCAGCTTTCTAGCTGTATACCGAAGGTCTGTGCAACTAATGGTGCAATGCAGTTGCGCTTGACCCGCGGAGTTCGATGCGGTACAGTCATTAAGGTAAAACGCAGGCTTTTTTCGCCGCTATTACGACGGTCTTGCTTCCGTCGGGTCTTCCGGAACTGAGCCAGGGCGCCTGTTTAAGGTTCAATGTAACCACCCCTCGCCGCTTATGGCCCGCCGACTCCCAGACTGCCAAACGTGCCGCATAATTCCGGTTCACACCGGATTGCCATTGAATATATCACCAATGGCCGACTCCAACGGGCCCGTTGTCTTCGTTTTGCCTTCCTTGAGCAGGGCTTTCTTAGCCGACGCTATAGCCCCAAAAACAACCGGTGAGAATTGGAATTTCTCACAGAGGAGTCCTCAATGAGAGTTCTTTTAGCAAATCCAGGGTACCCGCAAACCTTCTGGTCTTTCGACACTGTTCTCAAGATGATAGGGAAAGAAATCCTGTTTCCGCCTCTCGGGCTATTGACCGTCGCAGCGCTGCTTCCCGAGGATTGGGAGGTCAGACTCAGGGACTTAACCGGCCAAGAAATATCCGACGAAGATTGGCAATCTTGCGATGTTGTCATGATTTCGGGAATGATCACACAATACAGCGGAATCGTAGAACTGATCCGAGAAAGCAAAAGCAAAGGGAAGACTGTCGTGGTAGGTGGTCCCTTGGCATTTCACATTCCGCAGGAGATGTTGGAACTCGGAGCGGACATCGTCGTCAGAGGAGAGGTGGAAGAGGGTGTGCAGGCGCTCGTGGACGCGCTGAAATGCGGGCAATCAGGCATCGTCATCGAGATGCCTCCCGGACCGGATCTGAAACATAGTGTGACGCCGAAATACGATCTGTTGGACTTTGACATTTATGAGAGCATGGCTATTCAGTCTTCCAGAGGGTGCCCATTCCACTGTGAGTTCTGTGACATTACCCTCATGTTCGGGCGATCGGTCCGGACAAAAACACCGCAACAAGTCTTAAAAGAACTCGATATTCTTTACGATCTTGGCTGGAGAAAAGGTGTTTTGTTTGTCGACGACAACTTCATCGGGCAGCCGCTCAGCGCCAAAGCGCTGCTGAGACAACTGATTCCATGGATGGAAGAACGAGGCCATCCATTCGAGTTCGTCACCCAAGCATCGGTAAATCTTGCCGCAGATTCCGAAATGATGGATTTGATGGTCCGAGCGGGATTCTTCAGAGTTTTTATGGGGATCGAGACAACGGATCATGAATCCCTCCGCCAGGCAAAAAAATTTCAGAATAGTGCCGTGGATCTCGATCAGGCATGCAAGGCGGTGAACCGAGCTGGATTGCAGATAATCGCCGGTTGCATAATAGGCTTTGACAATGAGGCGCCAGGGGCCGATCAACGCTTGATCGAGTTTGCCAACCGGAACCACATACCGGAGATGTTTGTTACCCTACTGCAGGCAGGCCCGGGAACGGAGATCTGGAAACGGCTCCAGGCTGAAGATCGGCTCCTCTCAACCATCTGTGACGACAGCTTCGGTAATCAAACCGGCCTGATGAACTTCCTTCCAACCAGGCCGATGAGCCAGATTGTTGAAGAGTTCATCAATATCCACGAGGTGCTCTATGAGAGGAAATCCTATCTTAAACGCGCTTTCGACCATTTATCGCGGATGGTTCCGCCTCCGGTAACTGAGAGCTTTGGGCCACCGTCACTGTTGGAGATACTGGCAGGGCTAAAGGTTGTTTTACGGTTGGGGGTAATCCACTCTTCGAGATGGACATTCTGGAAATCAATCATCGGCGGGTTGATAAAGTTCCCCAAGAGGATGCGTCATTTTTTCACCTACTGCGTTACGCTGGAGCACTATCACGCTTACCGTCTAACTATTAGAGACCAATTAATGACAAAGTTGCCGATAATCCAGGAGGAAGCTCGCCTGCGACGGTCGGTGCTGTTCCAGACAGCTCAAAAGGAAAAGGCCGTTGGTTATTGACGTTTCCGGAAGGGATAATTCGGAACCCGCCAGAAGGGGAAGAGAAGCAAAGAATCCGGGTTCCCCCGCATCTTGTCTCCTGTTCCCGCGTTCTGAAGTTCAAACCCTTAACGGGGCGGAAGCCTTGATCGTGATGGGTGACTGGTGTGATGAAGATCTGCCGGTCAGATCCACCGACACCATCTGAGAAACATACCGGCAAAGGCGAAGAAAAGGCTCCGAGAATTCCGGAGAATTCCGGGGACACCATACTTAATTCCGCCGAGCTGTCCGCTGCACAGTGTATCCAATATTTTGGCGGTCCGGCTTTGAAATGACAGCGCCTCGGTTACCGGAATAGAGCAATCGGGGCTCCCGCAAATTCACTACAGTATCGGACAACTGATTTCGGGAACAGCCATTCCGAGAGCCGCCTTTTCAAGATCCCATAATAGCTGTGAGGGGCCACAATACGCTCCAATCCAGCCATCAATAGACAAGTAACACTCTTCCTATGTCCTTTCATGAATTAAGTATGGTGTACCCGGAATTAGGATGAGATCAATAGGGGCGCTGAGAAGGCCACCGGGAACCCACTTTTTTGCAAAAAAGCCGTTCCCGGCCCCTCCGCCAAAAAACTCCTAAACTGTTCGCTGTGGATCACAGAATCGTACAAGTCTCGCGACATGGGTGGTAGGGGCAGACCCATGCGTCTGCCCGGATTTGGTCGCAAGCAACGTGATATGAAGACGCCAGTGTACGGCGCGACCGGCGGTCGCCCTCTGTTGGCCTGGCCGGATGATCCCTTAACCGACGAGGCCGCTGTAGGGGCGCCGCTTGCCGCGCCCTCATATGCCCTGCCCGAGAAGGCCATCGAGAACACTAATAAAAAAGAAGAATGACTCCTTTTCCCCTTCGAAAACCGATTTTGGGAACAGCCATTCCGAGAGCCGCCTTTTCAAGATCCCATAATGGCGACCAGGAGCCACAACACTCGCCAACCCAGCCATCAATAGACAGCAACGCTCTCCCCCCGCCCTTTCATGAATTAAGTGTGGTGTACCCGGAATTATCAATGCGTACAGGTTATGGGCTCCTATGGGTACTCGAAAGAATATCCCGTGGAAAAGTACATGCGGGACGCCAAGATTGTTCAGATCTTTTTGGGTCCGAATGAGCTGTTGACGCAGCTCATCGCCAAGAGCCTGTAAAAAGACATCAAGCCCAAATCTGTTTTTGGGGTCAGGTCGTTCATTTGGAGCTCCCGCTCGATGCGCTCTACTCGCCTCAGCAGAGAAACAATAATTGTTTCCTCGCCAGGAAAAGTGTTTTCCTTGACAGAGGGCCTCTTAATGGGTGAGCCCGAAACAAACGGTATATACTCCCCGCAATCACGAATTCGAGTTTAATCCGAAAATGGTTTGTTGGCTGTGAAATGAAGAAATTGATCTTCATCGCTTTTTAGCCAATAGCCAATCATGTCTTGCGATAATAATTCAAGATCAGGATTAGCCTCCCAGTACTGTGGATAGAAGTGACGCATAATGAATTTGATAAAATAACTCGGAAGAATTGGAGCACTCATGGCACACCGGCAATTGCCATGATTCAGATGAATGTGCGCATGGGGTTCGCCAGCTTTCCATATCATGGCGTTAAAATCAAACCGAACCGGACTTCGGAGTAATATCTCTGTTTGTTGATCCAGTAGCAACGTTTGAATGATGTCCGGAACAGTTTCCTCTTCAGTAAGAATCAAAAGCTCGTCCTTAACGAAGTACACGGGGCATGGGTAATAGCAATATCGGTGTTTGACGAGATCATTTCTCTCGATATCTAGTGAAATTTGAAGAAACGAGCCATCTATAAGTAAAGCAGAATATCTTCGAGCTCTTAGCAGGGACATGTACTCATCTAGAGCACCGAAAGTCAATTTTGAAACAGGCGCAACTTCCTCAAAGGATACTTCCGGAAATCCAATTCGATATCTTCTTTTCTCCCGATACGTAGTGACTCCTTGTTCATCAAGTAAGAGGCCACAGTTATTCAATGTCCTGACAGGATTGACCGCTTCCGCTATCCAGTCTTTTATCCCCATTCGTCGCCTCAATCACTCGAGGAATTTCTTGAGTGAATCCAGCTGCTGTTCTGTTAGATCAATTTTCTTGATGCTCCCGCTATCTATGGCTGCCAATAGTTTCTTTAAGTCATCTTGTCTTTCACGCTGCATTTCTAGCTCCTCAGGCGTTGCAGCGCGATAAACTCGTTCCATAATTTGTAATTCTTTGCGAGTTGGAATAGTGAATTTGAGTTTATACCCATCATTTCGAACAGCATCTATTTCATTGAGCAGACGGTCCATATTTCTACCTGTACCGAATATCCTAAGCCATGCCCGTGATCTCGTCATGGCCGTAAAGAGCATATTGCGTCCTGTTAATTCGTGGGACTGGGAGAGATATTCATCCGCATTCGGAATATAAACCATTGATGCTTCATTGCCTTTGGCACGATAAATATGTGTGACGGCAATGGAATCCCTTAAAAATACTTCTTCTTGAACGGTATCCACACCCACATGGTGCGAACTTATGTTCCTCCTTTTGAGCGCATCACGAATAAGAGCGTAATCGCTCTTTGCGTGATATGGAACCGGAAGGATTACTAAAATGTCATCATGTTCTAACTCATCTTCCTCGATATTAATCCTGATACTCTCTGCTAGTTCTTCGGCTTGCTCCAACTCACTCGAAAACCTCATTGTTACAATGGCATCGTCGACCGAGAGTTCCTCCTCAAAATATTCCGGAAAGCTATCTGGGTGCCGTTGCAATACAATCTTGTTTCCGAATTCCAGTTGTCCATCATCAACCCTGTAACCGACCCTTTCCCATCGCTTAGGATTGCTAAAATGTTGAATTAAACCTCCTTTTCGATGGATTCCAAAACCAAGGGCATGGGCAAGCGTAAGTGACCAAGGAGTATTCCTGTAGCAAACAGGGAGTATTTCGTCCCTCTTAGGTTGTCCTTCCTGATTCTCGAAATTATACTTTGGATCCCCTTCTGAGTTGAGGAAAATTTCTTCAGATTCTATCATAGGCTCACCCGACAGCTTTTGCAGCTCATCATATGCGAAGACAATTCGATGCGGCTCTTTTGTGAATAGATCGACCAACTGGAAAAAACTTACCGGCAAATCCTGTGCTTCATCTATAAGCACTGCATCGTACAACGGGTTAATACTTCTATATTTGGCCACTGCCATTAACTCGTCGCATAGGCCCTCAAGGGCCTTGTCTCTACCGTATTTTGAGCTTGCATATGCCCAATCGCCCGGCACTACGTCGAGTTGGTGAGCAAATATACGGTAAAGACCTTCTCGCGTCCTGGCCCCCCATGCGTGCAAAATTCGCAGCTTGTCCGAATCTGGCTCATCTCGTTTATATTCAAAAGAGAAGCGGGTAATTAAATCTTTGAACTGCTGATGAAGCGCACGGCTGAAGAATGTCACCGCCAAGTCCCAGTCCGGATTTTGGGCATGTAGCGCAGCGGCTTTCATGGCTAATACTATTGTCTTACCTGAACCAGCTAGGCCTCGTATTCGCTGTGGACCGTCTGGAGTTTCCAGTGCTGCGCGTTTCTGCCAGTAGTCTAGATTGGAAATCGATGCCTCAATCCGTTTCAGTATTGCTCCTCGTGAGTGCTTTAGTTTTACTTTCGATCTCTTCTTAGGGGGCTTGATTGTTGTGACATTTTCTATTGCTGCATTTAGCTGGCGCCAATAAGTTTCCTCTATAGGAGTTTGTTGGCTAAGCAAATCGGCCGCAGCCTCCAAAGTAGTGACAACGATGTCTCGGTCTGGAGGCGGTTCGCCAGTTGGCAAGACTGTTACTACCTGTGGGGTTATGACATCTGCACGTCCTCTTCGTAGCCCTTTTTGACGTGTCAAATGATTTCTAAGAGCGAAGAATATGTTTTCTTGACTGTTTTCTATGTTGTTCCAGAATTGATCATCATCCTCGTCCGTTTTTTCTGCGAATGTGAAAGCAGCTAGTCCGTGTTCCTTTGTGACCAATAGGATGTCGACTGTGAGTAGAGTGTCTGAAGTGCTCGGTAGCAGATAACCTTGATAGAGAGTGCCGTGGAGATCCATCCGTTTCAACTGTTTCGTTAGTTCTTTGACGAGAAGACCATTGCCCACTCGGCCGTGAATAACCGTCAAACCGTCTGTATCAGCCAATAGAGTTTGATTCATATTTTCTGTCCCATCCAACAGATGTGAAGATCTCGGTCGAGGCGAGCATGACGAAGGCTTCTAACCGATTATCCGATAGTGCGTGGGATGTCGAACGCCTTCTGGACCATATTTGAACGAAATCCTAGTTTAGAAAGACTTACAGTACTATTGATAGTGATTTCAAGAACAGCCAATGGTGAAAACTTGCTTTTTAAGACCTGACCCCATATACATTTGCCCAGTTCACAAGACGCTCAGAGTTTCCCCAGCAATGCAAGCAGGAGTAACAAATCACCTTTGGTCACTGGAACAGATTGTGCAGTTGGCGGATTAATAGATTGAATCCTAGAGAGATTAAATTCACCAATTATATTCCAAGTTTATGAAAGAATATTTCGTTCCTCATGTGGGCATCCTTTAAGATCTTGTCCCAACTAAGTACTTCAATATACAGGTTGATATTCCCATGCCACTGAAACCATCCCATACGGTCGGGCATAGGCTTAAAATCCTTCACCCGTTCCAGCCATTTTTCCACCTTCTTTGTCAAATCGCATATGACATATCCATAAAAAGGCGTGTTGTCAGAAACAAGGATTCTTCGGCCCTCAGGAGTCTTAAAATCGCCGTCCTTAATATGATTCACATACCTTACGATCTGCTCAATTGGATCTTCCTTGGACGAAGCATCACTAAAAGTATCACGTTGGGGCTTCTTAAATTCAAAAATGGTGACTGGATTACTAGATTCATTTTCGCCTCTGAAACAAACGGGTCGGTGATAAGCAATTAAATCAGTTCTCTCTGAATTCGGACCATTTAGCGGCAAATCAGAAGAAAGATATTTGGTAAAATTCAGACGCTCATCCACGATCCAAAGGTTGTGTTCTTCAAATGGGGTTTTTTCACTGTCACCTTTTATTGGGAAGATAATATTGTGGACTACGGCCTCGGACGTATATTTTCCATTCTGATCCACTTCCAAGCTTCTCTTGAATAATGCCAAGACGTGCTTTCTTAATGCAACATAGTGAATAAGATCATTTTTACTGGTCTCAGAAATTTCTTCCACAATTTTTGTCACATCAGCCTTATGCTCTTCAATGCTACTTTTGGCCAGTAATTCATTTACCTTGCGCTTGATGGACGCTTCTTGTTTAAGTTTCTCCTTCTGTAGTCTGATTTCAATTTCTTCATCAGTAGGTCTAAAGGGCATGTCTGACAAATCCATGGTTTTTAGCAGTTGCCTATGCCATGGAGCATTCTCTTCAACAAAGGAAACAACTTTCGCTTGCTTCTTTTCTTGCCGGCCCCTTATTTCATCTCCTAATGCCTTCCTGGCAATCTTTGATGCTGCTTTCTCTATTTCACTTTGAGAAATTCCTAGGAGAAGATCTTCATCCTTCTGGAATTCAAAACCACCTCGCTCTGATGAAACATGTAAATCAAGATATTTGCCAAAAACGTAGGCCTTAATAATGTAGTTTCTTTTCTTAACGGCATCATCATCTTCAATCCTGTCATAAAATTCATCAATGAATTCTGGAACATAATTGTCTATTGCTGTGTCTGAAATCTCTCGTTTACCAGCAACTAAGCTAATTTTGCTCTTTCGATTGCCCGGATTATAGAATTTGAAGACTCGGACAAGGAAGTCCTGATCTCCAGAAACATGCCCCTTTATAGTGAAAATTCGATTTGAAATGTCTAACTCTCTTATAACACTTGACAACCCATTGTTTACATAATTGTTCAAAACGATGGGATTAGATCCATCTTCCTCGACGATCTCAATTTTTGGGCAAACATAACCTTCGGTTATAAAATAAGGTAGCAATTTTTCGACCAGGTGGGTGGCAATAGCTTCGAGGCTCTTGTCGGGGAAATTACTCTTGATAGACCGTAATGCCACACTGGCGCCTGTCGTTGTTGCATCAGACGGACTCTTGTCTTCATCAACGATGATGTCATTCGCGTTTCCCATACGGAAGGTTCGGTTCTTAAAGACACCGCCATCTTCATAATCACTAACTACACTCACATCTGCGAAATATTTCAGGCAGACAAATCGGCCAAAGCCTTTTCCACCGATCTCTATTTTGTGAGAAGAATAGAGTTCGTCAAACGAATTTCTGTTTTCCTCTGTGAATCCAATGCCGTTATCGCAAATCTCAAATCCTGCAACTGCTGCGGTACTTATATCAGTTTCAAGCTGCTTTGATCGTTCAACTACAATCCTGATTTCGCCATTTGCCTCTTTCTTTGATTCAATGGCCTCAATACCATTGATGATTACATCAACAATCGGAGTGTAGATTGTCGTTCCGGACTTTATGTTCTCAACTACACCCCGAATATTGACCCTGCTCATGGCTTCTCCAATTTATAGGATTGAGATGCCCCATTTTCGCGCCAACCTGCGCCTTTTAGCAATTCAAATGCAAAATTCACGTGATCACCCTGTTTTTCTTTTTTTTCAAACTGACCACTACTGGTTCCCCCGCATTCTTTCCTGCTATTCCCGCCTTCCCGCGGGTTCCCCGGCGTCTACTCTTCGAGACACTAGAGCTCCGCATTCCGAGCTTTGCAGAGGGCAGGCCTCCAGGAACTTGATGTTGTAGAACGGCCAGCCGGGCACTGCCTTGCACCATCCGCGATGATGTCTGTTGCAGGAGTCAAGAGTCGTGGGGTCAGGTCTTGCTTCTTGAGTATCAAAATACAAGACCTGACCCCACAACTGCTCTTCCCCCGGCCCTTTCATCAATTGACCATGGTGTACCCGGAATTCCCGGAATTCCCAGAAACCCCGGTCGCTACAGGTAAAAAGGGATTGCGGCGGGTCCGTAAGCTGCACAGGAAATGACCGGCAAGATGCCGGTCCTACTGAAGGATATATCCCCATATTATGGGACATGCACGATTCTGTCATCCACCTCGAACAGTTTAGAGTTTTTGGCGGAGGGGCCGGGAATCCCGCGTCGCTCTCTCTTTTCCTTGCGGTAGCAATGACAATGATTTACCCTTGATCTGTTGGAAACTTTGCTCGGATAATGACTTGGAAACCAGAGAGCTCATTGCGCAGATAGGCAGGCGGGAGCCGCTCAACCCCTATCAAGTAGCAGGTATGGCAGCGGTGTTGGATCGCTGCGGAACCCGCTTCGGTGAAGGGACCACTCTCGAAGTGGATCGCCTGGAAAACGTCCTAATGGTCCTGGATCGAACTGGAGCCGAGGCCGCTCCATATCTGGTCGATGTCAAGCAGACTGACTCGAATGTTGTTCTCTTTCCCAAATTTCCCGCTGAATCACTCGAAGAACTCGTTTACCTTACCTCGTTCCAGGGCAGGCGCGAGGCAATCAGAGAAAACCTGATCCCTGTAATTTATGAAATTCCGAACTGGCTCGATTTGGTCAGAACGCTTGCACGATACTCCCTCGAACGCGATGACGAAGCACTTGAAGGGCATCTGCCACAGATTCTGGAGATCCTGCTGAATTTCCTCTGCGCGGCGAATCTCCAGCCTTTTGACGCGCAGGCGCGATCTGAAGGGGAATATGCGATCTGCAGGATCGTAGAAAGCATACTCAGGTCAGCGGACGAAAATATCTTACCGGCATATCTCCCATTTGTGCAGCAGGCTATCAATTTCCTGATTTATACGGTTTTTGCAAACCCTTCCAGTTCGTTTGAGCGCCGGGTCCTGGAAGTGGCGGGAATCAGATCGGCATTGGCAAAACGGACTGAAGGATCGGGCCGGGAGCTTGTCCGAGAAATAAATCTGATGGCCGCTAGGGCCCTTGTCACCGCGCTGGCAGAAATTCAGTCATGCCCCTCGGATCTACTGGCGAACCTTGAACAGGCTGTTGCTGAAACTGATTTTCCGGAAAAAGAACGCTTCTACACCGAAATCTTGGCGCGTATAAAACTGCACTCCGCGGAAGAGATCGAATCGAGGCGACAGGTATATACCGCAGCCCTGGAGAACAGTGCGCAACTGGATGAGGCACAAATTACCGAAGGCATAGCTTTTATTAGCGGACTCGCTGCGCAGTGGAAGCTGATCCTTTCAGCGTTTCAGGAGTTTGTCGATTCGCTCCCGCCAAAAGCTCAAGAGGCGTTTTCAAGGATTTTGGCTGTCCAGATCCTGGAGGTGGACAAACAGGAAATCAAAGATCTCCTTATCGAAGGAATTTGCCAGATCGTTGTCAGACTTGAGAAAACAGGGAAACGAGCCTCACGAGACCTGGTGGATTTTTTTGCCACGCTGTTCCTCGACAGGGCTTATTCGTCCAATAATACGGACGAGGTGATTTCGTCGTTGAAGGCCATCGAAGCGCTGGGCGTCACTCTGGCCCGGGCGAAATATTTCCTCATGGCCGATGTCCTCATCGAACACCTTGTGAAAAGGCCTCTCATCTTTCCGAAAGAGACGAAGTACACCATTGAAGACGATGACACCGGTGAACCATTGGTTGTTGCCGAGGAGGCCGGAATCACACAAGCTCACGTGCAGCATATCAAGAGCTTAATGGCTATTATAGCAGCCGGTCCCAGAATAATGCACGGGGTTATTCCGTACTTAATAGTTCAAATTGAAATCGGGCGAACCCGATTATGTGATGAAGATCTGATTCAATATTGGATTTCAAGCTTGCTGCGCGCCAATTCGCCTATAACTCATTTTCTCATCCGGACATTGATCAAAGCAATCCCATATTCTTTCAAAGATATAGGCCCATTGGATACGCTTCGGCTCACCGCTGCAGGGTTGGCGAAGGAACTCGCGAATCGAGGGGTTAAGCCCATCGGCAATTTCTTGGGTAAACTGCGCGGCGATATCCACTGGCGGGGGAGCATTGAAAATTTTTATTTTTGTCAGGGCATAATCAAGTACTTTGCCACAGGCCAACGTGAAGCTTTGGCTGAGTGGATGCCTCAAGAGTCTATGCCTTATTTGGGCCTGGAGAACTGGTGCTTGTCGGAAGAATCCCAGGGGATAAACCACCTGTGCAGCCGGATTTTTGCCGATCTGAAGATAGAGCTTTCCGATAAAGATAGCATGATGGCACTGATATCGCTGGACACTTTGGTTTACAGGAAAAACGACACTTGGCCGGAGTTTTCACGCCGAATGGTTCTTGATGTAATCGACCTGCTCCAGGGCTTGTACAACAAGTATTTCGTTGTGCGGCAGGCAATGTCCGGTTCAGGTGTGGCTGAGGATCTGGAAAAACTGGACCGAATTATCGAAGACCGCAAGGAACTGAAAGAGAGATTCCTTACACCGGATATACGCGTACCCATGCCGCCGTGTGTAACGCTCACTGAAGGAACCGAAGATTATGTTCGGGAAATTGAACGGATCAAAAAAGAGCAACCCGAAACCCCGATAATATCGCGCTCGAAGAAAGCCGGCCATGCTTATGCTCAAAAAGCTACCTACATGGAATCGCGATTCGAGGCCTTCAATAAGGACCTATTGTCCGAAAGCTTTCAAGAAACACTCGCAACGAGCATAAGCAACATATACTTTGATGAAATCACGCATGAGAATCTGCCTCTGGCTCTTACTTTTGTGGACCATTTGGTCCGCGGCTTATCAGTAAACGGTCATTACAGTTACTACTTGCTTCAGGCCGGACGTGATCTGCATTTCGCCGGGGATTTGGGACTTACCTTGGACAAGGTGCGGGATCTGCTTAAGGTGATTAAGAGCGAACTGGACGATATTCATGTTTTTTATCGCAACTGGTTTGAGGGGCCATTCGACAATTTTCTCGCTTTTTGTCCCATGGAGCGACTCCCGCGAAAACTCAAGGACCTGACGACGCTCAAAGAAATTCCGGATACGGACTTTTTCCAGAATTATCTGAAGACACTCTATATTTCGGATCTCCAGGCCAGGGATGGCAATCTCCGTGTACTGGAAACGTTCGTGGATAAAATCGAAAGATTCTTGAATCAGCGACTCGCTGAATCCGGCAAAAGAGTCGTGGAACCCACAACCCCGGCGCACCTGCCGGCTCCGTTTTACTTCCCGGACGAGCCCGAGGTTTCTGCGTGCAAAATCGGACTAAAAGCTTTGCTGTTGCGCTTTGCGGAGAAAACCCCTCCTTATTTCGTCATAACCACTGACCAGCCCTGGAAAGACGCAGAAAAATTGCGGGCCGATACAGTGTTCCGCGAAGGGCTTAGTCAGGCCGTCGAGGAGTTGGGAAAGCGCTGGCGCAGGAAGCTCGGTGATCCTTCGAATCCCGCGCTATTCTCGCTGCGTTCAGGGGCCAGAATCAGCATGCCGGGTATGATGACCACGATCACCAATGTGGGCATTAATGATGAAATAGCAGAAGGCCTGGCCAAGATAGTGGATACATGGTTCGCTTACGATTGCTACAGGCGCTTCTTACAGGAATTCAGCCAATCGGTTTTCGGAGTGGAGCGAGAAGAATTCCAGGAAATAATAGATGACAGCAAGAACCGACTGCGGATAATGCGCAAAGCCCAGATGAGCCCGGAGCAGATGAAGGAGGTCGCGTTCGAGTACAAGAGGCGGGTCGGAGAACTTGCGCCGAAGGCTGTAGAATTACTGGATAACGGGAAATTTGTTGATATCATGACTTATTGCGTTGTGGCTGTTATGCGATCTCCCGAGAGCCAGCCGGCCCGTAAATACAAGGAAGCCGCAGGAATACACGGTGCTTGGCGCACACCTGTAATCGTTCAGGGCATGGTTTACGGGAACATGGAGCGCGATACCTCTGGGACAGGCGTGGTGTCGTACAACCCGTTCAGTATGGATTTGAGGGGCGATTTTGCGCTGGCGGATCAGGGTACTGATGTGGTAGATGGTAAGGTTCATACAATTCCAGTATTTGATTTTTGGCGCAGCCAGGAGACTTTGTCCTCGCAAATGCCGGATGCCTGGAGAGAATTATCGTCAATTCTCTTCCGGACGGCTGAGCGCTTGAGTTTGGACACACGGATCGAATACACGATCGAGAAAGGAAAGGTGTACGTCCTCCAAATTCGCAAAGACAGAGAGCGAAAAGAAAGGGTTCAGTCTCTAAAGGACTTCGGGTATCCGATTATAAGCCAAGGTACGGGTATATCCGGTAAAATTTTTAGAGGAATCATGGTGACGGACCGGAACCAGATTGCCCCGTTCAGGCATATCAACAAAGCTCAATCGATAATTGATGCCATGAACGAACAGCTCTCCGAACGGGAAAAACTTGACGGGTTCATTTTCGTGGTAAACGACCCGATCCCTGAGGAGATAATGGAGGAAATTTTTTCACTGCCTGTGAATACAGGCCTGGTGAGTCGTCTAGGGGGGCGAGGCGCGCACGCAGCGGATATCGCAAAGGCGCTTGGAAGGGTTTATGTGGGGCAGGTGCGCCAGATCACAAAATTCGCAGGGAAACCGGAAACAGTAATCTTTAACGATCGGGAAGTTATTGTCGGTACGAAGATGATCATCCATGGCCGTACGGGAGAGATAGCCCTATACGGCCCCGCCGCGGAGGAGAAAAATGGTTGATCGGCATTCCATAGGTCGGCTGCTCCTGGAAACCGGAAGAATTAGTAATGATGATTATTCCTCAGCAATACGCGAATCTAAAAAAACCGGCAAATCTCTCCACGAAGTACTTCTTTTTAGCGGCAAAATTTCAGTGGATGAATTGTTCCAGGCCCTGACGATTCATATGGATATCACTCTGCTCAGAGAGGCTTTGGGTATTGAAAAAGATTCGAACCGCCCCAGGTCTTCCTGGCGACCACTGGGCTCGTATCTGGAACGGATATCTTTGCTGTTCAAAATGGGAATGCTCATGAGCGGGGAAACCAATGTGGGATCACTTTTGGATTTGCTTGTTCGTGAAGCGCCTACTGTAATGAATGCGGAACGCGCCACAATATTTCTAGCCGATTACGAATCCGAGGAACTCTATTCTCACACCGGTGTAGGACTACATCACGATCAAATAAGAATTCCGTGGGATTCAGGTATTGCCGGCTGGGTCTTCACTCACGAGGAATGCCTCAATATTGTCGACACGTATAACGATCCGAGATTCAACAGGGCAGTCGATCCTCGGACCGGTTTTAGAACAAAGAATCTTCTCTGTGTCCCTTTGCGCTCACCAGGTGGACCGGTAATTGGGGTTTTCCAGGTGCTTAATAAACGGGCGGGTGTTTTTACCCCCACGGATCTGGAAGTTTTGGAAATTCTGGCATCGCAGGCGGCACGCTCGATTTCACAGGCCATGGAATGGAACCGTTTGCGAGAGAAGGCCTCTCTTTTAAAGCAGGAAAATCTAACATTGAAGCGGCAACTGCGTCATCCCGATCCGCTTGGAGAAATTGTCGGCAATACGTGGGCCATGCGCGATGTTCGCGGGCTGATTGAAAAAGTTGCTCCCACAGACGCGACGGTTTTAATTCAAGGAGAGTCGGGAACAGGAAAGGAATTGGTTGCTCGAGCGGTGCATAAGCTAAGTCCCAGAGCTGAGCAGCCATTCATCTGCCTGAATTGTGCCGCTGTACCTTCCGAACTTATCGAGAGCGAACTGTTCGGACACAAGAGGGGGTCCTTTACAGGAGCGGTGGCTGATCACAAGGGGGTCTTTCGGGCAGCCCATACGGGCACCCTGTTCCTGGATGAAATAGAAGCAACGTCCCCACCAATGCAGGTGAAGCTTCTTCGGGCATTGCAGGTTGGTGAAATAAAACCGGTTGGCGAGAATAGTAATCAACAGGTTGATGTACGCCTCGTAGCCGCTACTAATAGCGATCTTAACACTGCTGCGGAACAGGGCCTTTTTCGGGAGGATCTGTTTTATCGAATTAATGTTTTTCCGATTACGCTCCCCCCTTTACGAGAAAGGGTCGAAGATATCCCCCATCTGGTTAGACATTTCTTGGATAAATTTACGGTTCAAACGGGAAAAGTAGTTCGAGGAATTGATCCTGTAGCAATGGAACTTTTGAATCGGTATCCTTGGCCGGGCAATGTCCGAGAACTGGAGAATGAAATAGAACGTGCCCACATTTTGTGCGTGGAAGGATCAAGCCTTTCGGTCCGATGTCTCTCGCCCCGGATTACCACATCTCCGGAGAGCCTTACAGAAAAGGACAAAACACCACAAACACTCAAGAAGGCCATCGACGAATTGGAAGAAAAAATGATCCGTCAGACTCTGAGAGATTGCGTGGGGAACAGGACCCTCACTGCAAAGAGATTGGGCCTCTCCAGGCAAGGATTGATAAACAAGATTTACAGATATGAAATCGATATATAACTCTCCGGATTTTCAGCCTATTATCTCGGAGCAATTGGGTATTCAGCCAACCTATGCTATAGTTCCCGGCCGGGGACAATTGTAGGTATGGGTAATGGTTAAATTCAGTCTAGTTTTCTTTTGGATAGCGCTCTTTTTCATTGGATTGCTCTCGGAGTTGAATCTCCTGGCTCAGGATTTCCCGTACAGCGTTCCGCAAGCGCCGGAATTTGATGATCGGGGAAACCATATAGAACCTGAACCGGCGGATACATATGCGCCTCGAAAGCGGTCCAAACGCCGCTCGGAATACATCGAACAGGACAATCAGACCGACCTTCGCTCAGTGCGTCCATATGCGCCGAACGGGCCCAAATCCGCGGTAGCTCCACCGACAGCCTCGTCCTGACGGTCCTGCCACGGGGTACGCGGCGCGACCGGCGCGAAACGAGCCAGGTTATGATTTTCAACCGCCTCCGCCCCCTCCGCCGACAGCGTCCACCTCCGCCAGCAGCTTCCGCACCTCCGCAGCAACCGATTGCTGCGACTCAAGGACGTCCTGACTGCTCAAGTTATCCGATGATGATTGCGCAAGCTCGTTCCGAAGCTGAAATGAGAGCGACGGCACAGATGTACCTCACTTGTTTGCTCAAAAACGGTTGGAATATGGATCAGGCCAGAAACCACGTAATAATGACCATCGAAACCACCTACAGAGCGGCACGCTAAAACGACCTTATTATGATATCTTGATGTGGGCGATTATTGACGGAGTTCAGATCAATCCTCTGCGGCACATATACCTGAAATCATGCCCCGTATTGCCCGCTTACTTGGACGGCAGACTCAGTGCAAATTGTTTTGCCTTGATTAACCATTTTTTCAAATTATCGTCAGACTCGAATCCTCTCTCATCGATCATTATCCAACCCTTCATCGCCCGGCCCGTAATATCAAAAGGCTTGACGTACGGTAGCTCGAATGATTCTTGAGCGCTTACGTCCCCGATTCGAAGGATCAGGAAATCTTTATATACACCACAAAACATATTCCCGTTGATGAGATGACAGATTCCACCGAACATCTTTTTCGCGGCCGTATTTTTCCAAGCAGATACGATTTGGTTTACGCGTGCCTCCAGTTTTTCATTGAATGGCATTCGGACGTCCTTTCACCGTCATCTATTTTTGGCCCCGCAACATCGTTTGTATTTTCTCCCTGATCCGCATGGGCAAGGCGCATTCAATCCCGGCGCTACCGGGCCGGGACTCGCGGGCGCTCACAGAAGTTTCTTTCTGTTGGACCTGAAAAAAAGCACAAGTGAGTAAACATTCATACCCACCAATACAGCCCAGACGAGAATCAATCCTACGGTTTCCCGTGCATCGAACATGCCGGTTCCGATAATGGCGGCAAGAGCGGCGCTCCAAACGGACATCCATATGATTTCATACCAGGGGCTTTTAATTCTTTTCATAGGTAAATGCTCTAACAGTTTCCCGACGTATCGGTCAACATCACTATCTATTCGTGTGGCTTATTTAGTGATATGGTGCATTACTTAATCCCCTGAACATTAGAGGATCCGATTGGCTTTTCTCTTTATTAACGTAAACCATGAAGTGGGATATGAAGCGTCGGAGAGCATACCCATTTCCATGGGTTATATTCTTGCCTCAATGAAGAAAAATGGGCTGGGACGGTGTAATTCTCGACGATTTGCGTGATCGGCCCCTTTCCTTAGCGAATTTGGAAAAATGGATACGTCGCCTGGATCCGCCGGTCATCGGTTTTACAGCATATCAGAGCACGTTGGATCGCATCCGGTTCTTTTGCAGATATATTAAATCGAGACATCGCCGCATTTACGTGGTTCTCGGAGGACCCCAGGCGATAGTTGCTCCTAACGATGCACTGAAAGAATTGGAAGACGTGGACGCGCTGGTTCGAGGCGAAGCGGAACTGGTGATGCCCGAAATGGCCCGATTGTTGACTGCCGCAGAACCTCTCGAGCACGTAAACGGCATAACATGCCGGTGCAACGGACGATTGGTCGACACAGGACCTGGTCCGGAACCGCTGGACGACTTGGATTTATACCCGTCACCCTACCTTACGGGCGTGTTGAACCTGGAAGGAAAAAACACTGCGATTTTGCTCTCTTCCAGAGGCTGCTCTCATGCATGCCGATTTTGCATTACTCCTAGAATTTGCAAAACTAAAGTCCGCTACCACTCAATCGAAAGAGTGCTTTCGGAAATGGAATTCCTATCCAAAATGGGAGTTGAACGGTTTTGGTTCGCTGACCCAAATTTTACCCAAGACCGAATCAGAACAGAGGAACTACTCCAGAAAAAAATCGATCGTGGGATTTCTACACCATTCTGGTGTCAAACCCGTTCGGATTTTGTAGATTCGGCCCTTTTAGAAAAATTGCATGCGGCCGGAGCGGATACTGTCGCGTTCGGCCTAGAATCAGGAAGTGAAAGACATTCTCGAAAAAACAAATAAGAGAATACAACTGGAGCAGCTGAAAGAAAATGTAAAAAAGGTCCAGTCGTTGCACATGGACGCTGAGCTCTTCTCTATTTTTGGACTTCCCGGTGAGACCGTTGAGGATGCCCGAAGAACTATCGAATTCGTTCGCTCATTAGGGGTGCCCATTCAATCCAATTCCGGTTCGCAACAGATGCAGCTCTACTTCGGATCGATTTATGAGAAACACCCCGAGCGTTATGGCATTAAACCCATGGCCGGATATAGGCCGTCTTACATCTCCGCGGGGGATCAATATGAGACGGAAAGCATGTCTCAGGCCGAAATAAAAAAGGTGCGCAACCTCTGGACTTTAGCCAATGAACAGATAGAAAGGGACGTCTACTACAAGCAGCGGATCTTTGATGTAATACAATTTCTTCTTGAGAATGAGGACGATTTGCAGGAGGAGCCTGCATTCTGCCATCTTGGAGCACTTGCTTCCAATGCCATCGAGGAATTCGATCTCATGATTCATTTCCTTGAGGCCGGCGAGAAGGCACAAGCTAATACCAACATCCTGAAAGACACCGTTTCGGGCATTACCGTATTCAAAGAAACGGACCAACCTTCCGGTCCCGCGGATCGCGTCATTTTCGATTCGCGCAGTTGGATCGACGATATCCCGTTCACGGGAATATCAGGAAAATACTGGGATGTGCTGCTTGGAAGAGGGCTTTTGCTACCCGCCTTTGAACAGGGTCTTATTGGAGTGAGAGAGGGGGAGGAGGCTCAATTCTTCTTTGTTTTTCCCGAAGATTATTATCAGGAAGAATTGCGCGGTAAGGAAGTGCAAATCCATGCCAAAATACATAAAGTGTTCAAGGTGTTACGGGTCGAAACCGTTGAGCAGCTGAAGAATCTTCGCATCAAAAATCAGATTCGCGTTCGCGGATTTGGATTTGCTGAAAGAACAGAATGAGATTTTGTATTATTTGGCATTGCGTGATTTCGACCAACAAGAACTTCTAAAAAAACCGGGGCATTTCCTTAATCTTGTCCAACGACTGGCGAAGCTCGGCAAAAGAGCCGATATAGATCGCATGGCCGGGCTGCTGGATCGGAAGCCCGCGCCTCTCAATGCCTTGGCAGACACCCTGGCTGGGACCGGGAAATTCTCATGGGCCCTAGGTTATTACTATGCAGTGTCCGAAAGCATTCGGTCCTCAGTGCTCAAACGGGTACACTGTCTTCTTGGAATGAAAAAACCTGATGAGGCAATGAAATTGCTGGAGACCGTGCCCGAAACGCCGGATCTTCAATTTCAGGAAATGCTCTTGGAATGTCTCAAGGCAGCTCGCCCGGAATCGGATCGTATACCGTCTCTTGAACATAATGTATTGGAACTGAAAATAAAGGCCTCTCTTGATAGAGAGTCTATGAGAGGCGGGTCCTCGCCCTCGCCTTTAGTACACGGATTGACTGATAGAGAATCTGAGTTTGTTTAACAGGAGATATGGAACATGAATCCAAATGCGACGGGCAAAGAAGCGCTGGTCACGTATGAACTCCGTGGCCATATTGGCTTTATTACGCTTAATAGGCCTGGAAAGCTTAATGCAATGAATTCGGCATTGTGGGAAGCACTGGGAGAAGCTGTCAAAGCTGCCGTGCAGGACACCGAGGCTCGGGTAATATTGCTGAGCGGGGCAGGGAAATCCTTTTCAGCAGGACTTGACCTGAGTTCTGAAAATCAGGTGCTCTCGACAATTACCAACCAGGCTTCCGCTTCCCAGAAGACTAAATTCTTTGAAGAATTGAAACATATTCAAGGCATACATGATGATTTCGAACAGCTACGTCAGCCGACCATCGGTGTAATTCACGGGAATTGCTTGGGCGCCGGTTTAGAAATAGCCCTGTGCTGCGATTTTAGGCTCTGCTCCGCAGATGCTAGGTTTGCTCTTCCGGAAGCAAAATTCGCGATCATTACAGACGTCGGCGGACTTCAACGCTTACCAAAGGTAGTCGGAAGAGCACATGCTCGTGAAATGGCTTTTCGTGGCAATCGAATAGACGCAGATCGAGCCTTAGCTATTGGACTGGTCAATTATGTGTATCCCGATAAAGAAACACTCGACCGCGCGGCCGAAGAAATGGCGCTCGAAATTGCAAACAATGCCCCTTTGGCAGTGCAAGGTGCAAAGGAGGTATTCCTGTACAGCGAAGAAGCCCCCTTGGAGCGGGCTCTGGATTATACTGCCGCCAGATCGAGCATGATATTGCCCTCGGAAGATTTGATGGAGGCGATTTCCGCGTATATGCAGAAGCGAAACGCGAAATTCAAAGGCGCATGATGTAACCACTCTGAATAAAAGAATTAGGAGGTTTCTGTGATCACGCGACTTTTCGAACCAATCACTCTGGGTCCCATGCATTTGTCCAATCGAGTTGTCATGCCGGCTATGGCCCTTAATTACACGCCCAATGGCGAAATGACCGATAAGTTCATAAATATGTACGCCGCACGCGCCCGCGGGGGCACAGGTTTAATAATAATCGGCGGCGCTGAAATTGATGACGAGGCATGCGGAATCGACCTGTTTTTATCCATTAAAGACGATCGCTTCATTCCCGGATTGCGACGGTTCACGGATGCCATTCATAACGCTGGATCAAAAGTCGCTGTACAACTGTACATGGCCGGCGCTTATTCCGTTTGCAGCATGAAAGGGCTGCCCCTGTTTGCTCCGTCAGAGTTTACAAGCTACTTTACACGGCAACAGACGAAGGCGATGACACTCGAAGAGATCGACCGAGTGCAAGAGGATTTCGCCCAATCCACGCGAAGAGCTAAAGAAGCAGGCTTCGACGCGATAGAAGTGCTTGCTTCTGCGGGTTACCTCATATCTCAATTTTTGTCGCCCAAGACCAACAAACGCGATGACGATTATGGCGGCCCTCTGAAAAACCGTATGCGGTTCGGAGTGGAAACTATAAAAAGAGTGAAAAAGGTCGCAGGCTCTGAAATAGCAGTTATCGTGCGCGTGGCCGGCAATGATTTTGTTCCAGGGAGCCACACTAATTTGGAAGCCCGGGAGTTCGCGGAGGCCGCACAAGATGCCGGCGCGGATTGCATCAATGTGACGGGCGGGTGGCACGAAAGCAGAGTCCCGCAAATCACAATGGATTTGCCCCAGGCTGGATACGCTTACCTGGCTAAAGGGATCAAAGAACGAGTTACAGTCCCGGTGATTGCTTGTAACAGAATTAATGATCCATTTATTGCCGAAGAGATCCTCAGGGAGAATGTGGCAGACCTCGTGGGCGTCGCCCGCGGAATGCTGGCTGACCCGGAATTCGTCAACAAAGCCAGAGAGGGCAGGGCCGATGAGATTCGCCACTGCGTTGCCTGCAATCAAAATTGCTTTGATCACGTTTTTCAACTTCAGCCGGTTGGCTGTGCCATAAATCCGAGAACGGGCAGAGAAGCCGAAGTCAGCGTAAGCCCTGCAGCTAAACCCAAGAAAATTCTTGTGGCAGGCGCAGGACCCGCCGGTTGCGAATTTGCCATTACAGCCGCACAGCGAGGACATCAGGTGATACTCTGTGAAAAGCAGAATCACATCGGCGGGCAGGTCGAATGGTTCTCGCAGGTAACGGGGAAACCGGATTACCGATATTTGCTGGACTATTACATGACAATGCTGTCGAAAGGCAGCGTCCAACTAAGATTTGGAACGGAGGTTACTCCTGAATCCGTGGCCGAAGAACGGCCGGATGTCGTGGTCGTGGCGACCGGCGCGGCCCCATTCAAACCACCCATTGAAGCTGTCGAAGCGCCCAACGTGGTTCAGGCATGGGACGTGCTCCGAGCCCGCGCTCATACCGGAGCCAATGTCGTGGTAGTCGGGGGGGGATCGGTTGGATTGGAGACTGCGTTGTTCTTAGCCGAGAAAGGAACAATTTCACCGGAGCAGCTTTATTTCTTGACGCTTCACGAGGCCGAAACTCCGGAAGTTTTGCGAGAATTGATGCTCAAAGGCGTGAAAAAGGTGACTGTGATCGAAATGGCCCCAAGATTGGGCCAAGATATCGGACCTACTACTCGATGGGTGCTTCTGAAAGAGCTCCAATTACGAGGAGTTAATCTTATAACTCAAGCCAAGATGAAAGAGATATCTTCTGAAAATGTAGTGTATACCGATTCCAAAGGAAACGACGTGACTCTTCCAGCGGATACTGTAGTGCTCGCTATGGGGTCTCGGCCTGAGAAGTCTCTGGCTGCCAAGCTCGAAGGGAAGGGCATCGATATTCGTGTGATCGGGGATGCAAATAAAGGGGGTCGTGTTGGGGGCGCAATAGAGGCTGGATTCAATTTGGCTTGTGCGATTTAGGCAATTATTATCGGCAAATTGCTTGACGAGATCCATCACATTGTGATTAAATGACAAATGTAAAAGTTTGTGTGTAATTATTTGAGGGCTGCGTAATGGGGACCGATTGGAAGCGATTCTTAAGGTCCGTCGCGTGTTGTTTTGTCCCGGTGATGGGTTTGGTTGTCGGGATACAGGACTATGCTTCGGCTCAGAGTGGTGCCGGCTCTGTGGGGTCGATGATCTCGTTCCCACTTGTGGGATCATTTGAGCCGGTTACAACTCTCGAAAAATTCTGTGGGCCTCTCCTGCCCAAGTGCGGAATCGCCAATACATTTCGTAGCGAAGTAGGGACCGGGTACGGCTTTGCGAATATATTTTCGGCTAAGTTGACGCGAGGCAGCGGAGACTTCGATCTACTCTCCTATTCACAGCTAGATCAAGGCCCGCCGTATCTTGACATTCGCGCGGACCTGCGTCTATGGCGGTTCGGATTCCGAGGCAGTTATTACTATTTTGATAATAAAAGCGTCAACCATAGGTTGGCCAAATTACAATGGAACGGTTTCAGGCTCGGCTTGGATCTGGATGCGGTGCAGCATGAATGGCTTACGTTTGGAGCTTCCATAGACGGGTATTTGGTCAACCCGAGGTTCAATGGGAGTTTTTTCACCACCACCGGTACAGTAACGGGTCTGCGTCCAGACGGTACCTTCGGGCCAGTAGCTACTCTAGCCGGTCTCGATTCTATCGATCTGACCGGGGCGAAGCCCTGGACATGGGGACTTTATTTTAGGTACATGCCGCCCGCTATCCTGGGTATGCCTGTTCATTTTGACGCATATTACAATTTGCCACTGGCAGGCTCAAAATATACCTCTTATGGAGCCGTCCTGGTATTCCGCCCACAGATTTACCGTTTCGATCTGGCCTGTAAATTGGGTTTCGATTGGAGCCATCTTAAATTTTCTGATTCAGCGACCACAACGAGTTTTGGAGGGCCAGCGAACTGGGAATTGGATATGGAATGGAAGATGTTCAAGCTCGATCTTGCCGCTTATTTCTAAGATCTTCCTCTCACAGAGCAATTTCAAATATCCCGGAGACGGACAACTGGTCCGACCAGACTCTCGACCCATCAAAAGAGAAATTTAAATCGAACAGACTGTTGGTCAAAAGATGCCCACCGTGAGTCAAAGTCCGTTTCAAATCCAGTTCGATTCTTGTGGCAAGTCTGCTTGAAGATATAAAGCTCAAACTTGTAAACAGATGCCAACAATGCCCATTCGTAATTTGCTCCGTCATCCTCCTGCCTTCACGAAGCAGGTGCAAGTCTTCATTCGTTCCACGAACCAGAGCGTAATCGAATTGGAAATCTAAACGAACCCTGCTCATGGGAGTTCTCGGAATTCCGAAATTGAGAAACGTATGAAAATTGCCGCCAAAATAAATCTGGTAATACCACTGTTTGAATTCTATCCCGTCTCCCGGCAAATCCACGGGCCATCCGTTGAGGGCGGTTTGATATCCGTCATGGGTGGTGAAATAGAAATATTGATACCTGAGTCCGACCACTGGAACTGCATTAAAAAACCGCGGAACAGGATTGCCCAAACCTGAAGCCAGATCCAGAATAATCCCTCTGTTCAACCTGCATTGTGACTCGCTGAAAACGGTTTTTTGAGAGAGATTTTTCTCATCGTCCCAGTCACTATCCTGCATCTTGAGGGCGCTCTCTCCGGATATGTTTATCCAACCCTCTCCGATTATAGACCACCAGCTGCCTCTATATCGACTTTTAAGACCAAGAAACCATTGGTCTATCGGAAATTCCAACCGACTTAAAGGATCTTGCTGCGGTGGGAAGGGGTTGGGGAATTGATAAGAAGTAAAGCTGTTGAAAAATTTCTTTACGCCGACTTCATTTGAAAGTCCGAAACGTTGTTGAGGAGATTCGGATACCGGAGCAACGAAATAGGTGGCTGTTGGATGAGGCACAACATACTGAGACTTAGCCCAATCAGCGCCCCTAAAGATGAAAATCAAAACAAAGCACAGTAAAACACGACGGACTAAAGCCATACCCATTTTGTCCTGCTGAAACCGGATAGGCCGGTCAAATTTAAAAGAGTCAGAAAAGAAAAAATATGTGCGATTATATGACGACTACTGATGCAGAAGCATTGAATCGCATCAAACTATAAGACCGTTTCTCTCAAGCAACGGCCTAAATTTGCCTTAAGACTGAAAATGTGTTTAATGAAATTCGATAATATCATAGGTATGATACATAGTCAATGTACAATTTTAGATTATATATTATTAATGTATAACATTGCATTATTTGGATAATATTTCTCTATATATAATTGATGTGTCGTTAGTGAACGTCTCTTTAATGCCAATTGTCCTGACCTGAATGGAACACACCATAGTTACTTGATAAAGTGGTGTTTCTGTCCTAAAAAGTTTATATTCTGGGAAAGTATCGGAAATCGAAATAGCAATCGCTCATGCTATACGAGCGACTGTTTCTATTGTTAGAAGAATACCGATGTGAGAGGGGTCGCTTGCACATCATTAATTATTATTATGCTAACTATCGTTCCGATATCGGTTGCAGCCGCCGGTCTGCTCAGGGTGGGATTGCCGGGAGTGGGCGGAATATTTTCGGGCCCGGCCGATTGCGATGAATGTTTGGGGCCGAGACTTCGTGCTCCTGTCTTCTATGTTGTATACGGAGGGTGGATCGTAAGGCTTTGAATTTCGGTCTGACTACTGAAGGCATTCTGGCCGGGATCTGCTCACCAATTCAGCCGGTAATGATAGGGGCAGCGTGGGTTAGGGCTTTCACAAGCTTTTCCTTGGAAAGTCGCCCCAAAAGCCGCGTTCCTCAATTCCTTCACATCTCCGGTCTCAATTGAATCCCTGCAGGGGTTGTCCTTTGGCTAAGTTTTGATTTCAAACCTGAGGCTTCAATTTGCGAAACCGGCTGAACTCGCAAAACTATTTCTCGGCAGTATCGGTTTGGGTCGGAACTGATCCGGTCTTTTCACGTAATTGTTTGACCCAGGGACGCACCATCACCGCGTGAGGGGAATCTCCGGCTTTTTGAAGAAAAGCCTCCCAGGCTTTGAGCGCGCCCGGGTAGTCTTTCAAATCATCCCTTAGCACGATCCCCAGATTAAACAGCGCCAAGGCGTGGTCCGGGTCCACCTCCAGGGCTTTTCGGAAAGCGTCAGCAGCTTCTTCGCTTTTTCCCATTTTGCGGTAAGCGACACCCATGTCGGTAATCACATCCGGATTTCGGGGATCCACGGCTAGTGATCGCTGATATATTTCCACGGCCTTTTCATAATTGCCCGTATCGAAGTAGTCGTTGCCCAATTGAACCAATGCTTCGGCATTCTTGGGGTTCACGGCCAGCATCTTTTCAAGACCCGCGATTCGAGACCGGACGTCCGATTCGGTGCTTTGTTCACGCATACCGGGAGGAGAAACTGACGCAGGTGAGCCGTATTTGTCAAGTTTCCAAGCCGAAAAGACCACGCCACAAATAAATCCGGCAACAAATATGCCTAACCATGAGACGAACGATCTTTTTTTCACACCAGCCACTCCGATCCGGTTTGCACCAAAGTAGCACAGCTCAGAATTTGTTGGAAGACCGGATCGCAAGAGCATAGAGCGGTTGCCATGTGATTCTAACCTGAATCGATTTACAACCGTTTACCGTCCATCGTAAATTCGTATAATGGCGCTCTGATATCAACATACACGGAGCCGCCGAAGGAGGTATTTTTATGGAGGATATAAAGAAGAAGTACAGGACTATAATGGATGACCATTTCCCGCGGACAATGAAGATCACATTTGGCGATCAGACTTTGGAGTACACGAAAAAATCTTGGAAAATCCCTGAGTCCTCGGGCGATCTGATAGAAAAAGGTCTTCGCTACGGTGAAAATCCGGGCCAGGAGGCGGCTCTGTACGAACTCACCGGAGGCGCTCTGGCGCTCGGAGATTGTAAATTTATAGCCCCGGGTTTGGGTTTGGTCAGTTCGACCACGGAAGCTCAGATGGTTCAATCAGGGAAGCATCCGGGGAAAATCAACTTCACGGATGTGGATAATGCCCTGCAGATTTTGAAATATCTAATGAAACAGCCAGCCTGCGCCATCATGAAACATAATAATCCGTCAGGCGTGGCAATTCACGACAGCCTCACAGAAGCTTACCTCCGAGCTAACAAGGCTGATCGAATAGCGGCTTTTGGAGGTGCAGCCGTATTTAATCGTGCTGTGGACAAGATCACGGCTGAAATGGTTTCAGAAAATTACCTGGAAGTAGTGGCCGCACCGGATTATGCTGAGGGAGCAGTGGAAATACTGAAGCGCCGAAAAAACCTCCGTATTCTTGCTCTTCCGGGTATATCGCGTTTGGAAGAATATCTCGACCTGCGTTTTCTAGATTTCAAATCCCTGATGGATGGCGGAATAATCGTCCAACAGTCTCAGATTAATGCTATTCGCTCAGGCTCGGATCTAAGCCCCGCTAAGGTGATCTATAAAGATAAGGAATACGCCATAGAACGTGCACCAACGGAAAGGGAGATTGAGGATATGATCTTTGGTTGGGCAGTCGAGCAGGGTGTCAGCTCCAATTCCGTAATCTATGTAAAAGATGGTTGCACGGTAGGCATAGGAACCGGCGAACAAGATAGGGTTGGCGTGGCCGAATTGGCGGTCATCAAAGCCTATATTAAATACCGGGATTGGGTGTGCTTCGAAAGATATCAAGTCCCATTTAATGAAATGAAGGACAAAGCAAAGCGAGAAGAAGTCGGTAACGAAACCAATGAGCGCAAAGCCGGATTGCCGGGATCCGTGATGGTTTCTGATGCCTTTTTTCCATTTCGCGACGGGGTCGAAGTCGGAATAAGCCAGGGAATATCGGCCATAGTTCAGCCGGGGGGCTCGGAACGAGATTTCGAATCAATTCAAGCCTGTAATGAGGCAAATCCCAAGGTTACCATGATGTTCACAAATCAACGTGCTTTTAAGCATTAAAAACGAGATTGAGCCGGCGGACCGTTGCGCGAACATAGGCAATATAGATGAAAAAAACTTTGTGGATCTGCACTGCCATAACAATGCTCTTTTGGCCGGGCAATTCTATCGGCCTATCTCGGGAAGATCTGGATAAGAGAATCCTGGATTGCGATCTTGTGCTGAAAAATGCTTTAGGAATGCCGGATCGCGGAATCCCGGCCGATCTGCTCCGAAGATGCCGAGGCTTGGCAATTTTTCCGGGTGTCGTGAAATTAGGGATCATAGTTGGAATCGACTTCGGTTCCGGAGTCATTTTACATCGAAACGAGAAAACAGCCGAATGGAGTAAGCCTGGTTTTTTCACGATTCGGACCGGAAGTTTAGGGCTTCAAGTCGGCGCACAGTCCACCGATCTTGTTCTCTTGATAATGAATGAGCAGAGCTTCAGGATCATGTTGGAAGACAAGTTCGCGTTGGGAGCGAACATCGCCGTCGCAGCAGGCCCCGTAGGTAGGGACGCGTCCGCTGAAACCGATATGACTTTGAGTTCCGGCATACTTTCCTATTCCAGATCGCAAGGGATTTTCGTAGGCTTATCCTTGAAAGGAGCCGTTTTGGAGCCTGATTCTGACGCTAATTTGGCGTACCACGGCAATGGTGTTTCAGTTCAGGATATTTATTATGAAGGGCAGGGCTCTTTAACTGAAAATGCCCGGACATTGCTGGAAAGCTTGAAGGCAGCTACTCAATGATGCCCCCCCTAACCGGCGTCTTGACAATATGCAGCAATGACGATATGTTATGAGTCCATTTTAATGAACCGGGGCTCTAATTTTGTTCTCAAATTCATGTGATTGTCATTCGCTTCAGTGTGAGACCTCATTGGGGACAGACTCGCGCATCCGTGCGACCAACTTCGGTGGTCCGGATGAAGGCGCACACAGTGTGCCGCTACCTGAAATTCCGCGTCAGATTACAATATCGAAAGCCGCGTTGGCAGCAATCCTTTGCTCCGCGTGCGCATGCGTCTTTTTACCGTCGGGTATTCAAGCCCAAACCTTTCAAAATTTTCAGCAGGCTGTTTCTCAAACCGGTCCCATGATAGTTATCAGGAAGAGCGCACAGACTCTGGAATTGCGTGATCACGAAGGAAAAATCCGGAAATTTAGGGTATGCCTGGGCATCAACCCCGTTGGCCCGAAAAAGATTACAGGTGACCAAAAAACGCCTGAAGGAGACTATTTTATCTGTTCCAAATCTACGGAGAGCAGTTTTCATCGTTTTCTCGGTATCAGTTACCCCGGGGTCGCAGATGCACAGACTGCTTTTGAGCAAGGTTTGATCTCCCTCAATGACAGAGATTCCATCATAAACAGTGCAAAAAGTGGAAAGGCTCCGCCCTGGAACACGAAACTTGGGGGCTGGGTGGGCATTCACGGTTATCCCACGGAATGGTTCAAGAGAGTGTGGGTAATTCTTTACTATCCCAAACCTCACAATTGGACGGATGGCTGTATCGCGATGTGGAATTTCGAGGTGGAAGAACTGTTCAACCGAGTGGGTATAGGGACTCCGGTAAGAATATTGCCTTAGAATCCGGCGGTAGTGGCGCACGAGCGTGCGCCACTACAGACTACAGTAAGGCCCGCCTTAGACGATTCGCAGTTGCCATACGAGATGGCACGGATCTCGGAACCTCTTACCAAGGAATCTTCGTCTCAGGCGGGAATTTGATCTCATTCCAAAGCTCGCCCCAAAGTTCTTTGAACTTTGGACCCAACCTTTCGGCCAGTTTCGGCCAATGCATTCTGTTCTCTTGGACTTCGGAGAGTATTTCCGCGACCAATTCATTGAGACGGGCAAGCTCGTCTTTGGGCAGGAATGAAACCGCTCCCCTGTTTATGGATTTCTGAAAACTTTCCGGGGTCAAAGCGTGAGCGGTCAGCATAACAGCGGGTATTTTGTTTGCAGTGGCAAGGTCCAACAGCTCAAAACCGTTCACACCCATGATATCCAGAATAACCAGATCGAAACGGTCCTTCTCCAGAAATTCCTTAGCTGTTTTGAAATCCGTAGCAGTCGTGAGGCGAGCTGTTTCCAATTGTTCTTGGATTACTTCCAGCACATCCTTTTCATCGTCCACCGCCAGAATTTTTTTCCCATCAATTATTTCCAGCCCTGCCATAGTAACCTCCGTGACGAGTTGAACTAGCGCGTTCCTAAATACGCGCTGAAGAACGGCTCATGTCCTTTTTCTACCGCTCACCGGGTTGTTCCGCTACCGCTCGAGGCACATAGATCGTTGCTCGTTAAGATTCGTGCCCCACACAGACCAAAGCACGCAACCAATTGTGCATTGCCTATTTTTGTGCCCGCTGATTCGTGTTATCCGGGTCCTAGTTCATTTCACGAGCTTCCATTTTCCGTTTTCAACACGAACCAAAATCATTGAATCCGTGCCCAGACCGTTATGATCTTCAGGCGTCAAATTATATACGCCGCTGACACCTACGTAGCCTTTTGTCTGTTCGATAGCATCTCGCAATTTCGCCGGGTCGGTTCCCGCCTTTTTCATGGCATTTGCCACGATATAAATCGCGTCCCACGCATAGCCCGAGTGGGTATTTATCGGGAACTCCTTGTTGTAATTATAAACATCGTTGTACAGGTGAACAAAGTCCTTGATCACCTTCTTCTGGGGATCATTATCGTCAAGCTGCTCCCATGCCATAAGCTTTGTGGAAGGCATCATATTGCCGTCAGCGGCTGTGCCTGCGAGTTCAACGTATTTCGGATCCGGCAGACCGTGGCATTGAAACAGTGGCGTCTTGATGTTCAGCTGTTTGGCGTTCTTAGCTACAATGGCCCCCGCCGGACCGATGGTCCAACACAAAATGGCATCGGGATTGGTTGCGGCAATCTTGCTCAATTGTGCGGTCATATCCGTGTCTTTGGGGTTAAACGATTCATCTGCCACTATGTCTAATTCGTGCTTGGAAGCCAACTTTTCCAGCCAGCCCTTCCCGTCCTTGCCGAAGCCGTCAGAAGCTGTAATCAAGGCGACCTTTTTCAGATTTTGTTTTTGAAGGTATTGATAAAGTTTTTCCACCGCAGTGGAACTCCTCTGGGGGGATTTGAAACACCACTTGAAAGTCCCCAGAGGACCGCCACCCATAATGACCGGATCTCCTCCCACACACATAAAAGTGGGAATACCGGCTTCCTCAACTAGCTTTTTCGCTGCCATCCCCAGGTCTGTGCGGTCCGGACCTACTATCGCTGCCACTTTGTCCACATTTATGAATTTCTTGACAACCATGACCGCTTTGGTGGGCTCAGATTCCGTGTCTCCTAGGACCAACTCAATAGGCCGGCCGTTGATCCCACCTTCCTTATTGATTTTTTCAACAACCATCTGGGTGACCAGTTTCGTGGGTGTGCCGATGGCGGCAGCAGGGCCGGACAAAGAGTAAAAAGCGCCGATCTTGATGGGTTCCGCTGCGTGGACCAAAGAAAAACACAGGACAAACATGATGCCTGTAGCTAACGCCGCAAGTCTTTTCATCGAACTCTCCTCTAATCTTGTCCATCTCAACTTTCCGCGTGCGAAAGAGGCGATGGAGTATGACTCAATGTTGCAGAGTTTTCTTAGGTGCCCAAAACCGTAAATGCCGATCCTGTTCACCCCCTTTTGCTTTTCAATGCAGTCAGAAATGGTCAAATTTGCCCGAATAATCCTCCGCTCCGGCCTAAATCTGTTATTCTATGAATATTCTAAGTGGATCGAAGCCCCGGCTGCAACATCTTGACCCAGGAAAGCGCGGCGGACCTTCTCATCCTGCATCAGTTCAACGGCGGGGCCGCTGACTGTCACCTGCCCGTTTTCAATTACATAAGCCCTGTCCGAAATGGTCAAGGCGCCTAAAGCATTCTGTTCAACCAGTAATATCGTACGACCTTCTCTCCGAAGTTCCTGGATAATACCGAATATCTCACGAACAACCAACGGGGCAAGCCCCAAGGAAGGCTCATCCAGCAGTAACAACCGAGGGTCTGCCATCAGGCCGCGACCGATGGCTACCATTTGCTGTTCTCCGCCCGACAGGGTAGATGCCCTTTGCCTTCGACGCTGCTTTAGTACCGGAAAGTGTTTAAATATACTATCTATCGCCCCAACAAAATCATCATTGCTCATTTTGCCGGCGCGCAAATAGGCTCCCATTTCCAAATTCTCCTCCAAAGTTAAGGGTCCGAAAAGCTGTCGACTCTCAGGGACCTGCACGATTCCGAGACGGACGAGTTCCTGCGATTGTGCCTTGGAGACGTCCTTGTCCATAAAAAGGATATTGCCGCTCCTATCGGGATGCACTCCCGATAAGCAGTTAAGTAAAGTCGTTTTGCCGGCGCCGTTAGCCCCGATTAGGCATACTATTTCTCCCTGCCTGACTTCCAGAGAAACCGCCTTTAGCGCGCGGTTGCCTCCATAGTACGCGTCCAAATTTTCCACTTTTAGCATCTACGCCACACTCCCCAAGTAAGCTGCCATGACCTGCTCGTCTACCTGCACTTCCTCAGGGCGACCATCAGCTATCTTTTGTCCGTAGTTCAGTACCACGACATTATCTGATATCCCCATGACCAGATTCATGTCATGCTCGACCAGCAACACCGATGTGCCCTGAGCACGAATCTCACTTATGAGGCGAGCTACTTCGAGCGTTTCATTAATATTCAGACCGGCAACCGGTTCGTCCAGAAGCATCAAGCGTGGCTCAGGAGCAAAAGCTCGGGCCATCTCAATCCGTTTCTGGTCACCATATGATAAACTCGATGCCAACCAATACCCCTTGGTCTCCAAATTGAAAAACTTTAACACCTCCCAGGCCCTGTCTTCGATTCTTCTTTCCTCACGGCGGAAACCGGGAAGATGAAATAACGAAGAAAGGAGTTCATTCTTGGTTATACCATGTAGACCGACCATGACGTTTTCCACGACGGTCATATTTTCAAATATCTGAATATTTTGAAAGGTTCGCGTCATACCCATGGCCGCCATATGATAAGGACTCAGTCCTCGGATCGGCCTGCCGGCAAAAAAAATACCTCCTTCTTGCGGCCTATAAGTCCCTGATATTATGTTGATCATCGTGGTTTTGCCGGCCCCGTTTGGACCGATCAAGGCTGTAATGGATCCCTCGGGCAAATCGAACGAGACTTGGCCTAGGGCCGTTATCCCTCCAAAACTAATAGTGATATCCTGGACGCTGAGAATGGGATCGCAGACGAGTCGAGAGGCCGGACTCTTCGATGAAGGTCGCGGCCCTCCTTGTTGGATGGTAGGCTCGATACTCCGAAGCTGCTGTTCTTCTAGCTCGCCTCCAGCCCTATGTGTCCTCGTCCATTTTGTCATGGACATCCACCGCTTGCTAATCGCCACGACAAAGCCTTCCGGGATGAAAATCAGGATTAGCACCAGGATTAGGCCATAGAAGATATCTCTATATTCGTCAAAAATGTGCAGCACGTTCGGTAGAGGTGTCAAGAAGACAGTCCCGCACAACGCTCCCCAGATACTCCCCATTCCTCCTACTATGACCATGGTCACCAGTTCGACGGAGAAGAAAATGTCAAAAGTTTTGGGGCTTATAAATGTCAGATAATGCGCGTACAGGCTGCCTGCCAATGATGCATATAGAGCGCTCAGAACAAATATTTTGACTTTATAATTTTCCGTTCGAACGCCCAATGAACTGGCGGCCATCTCGCTACCGTGCAGAGCTCTCAGGCCCCGACCCACTCTGGAATTGACCAAATTCAAGGCCAGGACGATTGAGATGAAGGCGCAAAACCAGATGAGATAGTACATTTTCTTATCGGAATCGAAGACCCAAGGCCCGATGGCCAGGTTAGGTATCCCCGGAAAGCCAGAGGGACCGCCCGTAACACTATCCCACTGGATCATCGTAATGTTGACAATCAAGTTGAAACCGAGCGTGGCCATGACGAGATAATGGCCGTGCAGCTTCAGGGTAGGGATGCCTATTAGCAAAGCCACGCAACCGGTGGCGACCAGCGCTATGGGAATACCTAGCCACGGAGACACATTATAAGTAACTGTCAACACACCGGAAAGATAAGCCCCCAGACCGTAAAAGGCTGCGTGTCCCAGGGAAATCTGACCGGCGTAGCCGATCAGCAAGTTAAGCCCGACAGCAATCATGGTGTTAAGGCCGATGATGTTGGCCACGTTGAGATAGTAGGGATTGGGTACCAGCAAAGGAAAAATGATTATGGATGAGGCCAAGATAAGCAAGGCGAGGTAAAGCCTTACGTTGCGCAATAGCCTATTCATGTTTTCAGGCCCTCTCCCTTTCCCCGTAGCCCAACAATCCACTGGGTTTAACAAAGAGGACGAGGAGCAGGATGGCAAAAGCTATAACATCTTTATACGTGGAAGAGATCATGCCGGCTCCCAACGACTCCAGGACGCCAAGCAACAGGCCGCCTACAATGGCCCCAACACTGTTCCCGTATCCTCCAAGGACCGCAGCGGCAAACCCCTTCAGACCCAATATCACGCCGATGTCATAGGATAAGGTGGTGATCGGGACAATGATAATCCCCGCCACAGCCCCTAGGGCTCCGCTCAAGGCGAAGGAAAATAAGACCATGGAGTTTACATTTACCCCCATCAGCGCCGCTGCCCTGGGATTGAAGGACGTGGCCCTCATGGCCTTGCCGACCAGGGTCTTGTTGAAAAAAAAGTGAAGTAAAATAACTACGGCCACTGTGATGAGGAAAATCCAGAGACTTTGAGGCAATACAGCCGCTCCCAAGATAATGAATGGGGTATCACCGGAAAAAGCTGGAACAGCCATTTGATTTGTTCCCCAGGCGATCTTGAAGACCCCCCGCATCAGAATCGATACGCCGATTGTGATGAAGATGAGCACGATGACCGCGCGGGATTTGGCCGGTCGTATGGCCAGCCGTTCCACTAGCGCTCCGACGCAGGTTACCGCCAGAACGCTGCCCAGGAAGGCCAACGGCATTGGCAATCCTGCACCCAGCAGCAAGGTATACATCATCAGACCACCCAGGCTGACGAAGTCTACTTGAGTAAAATTGACGATCCCTATGGCATTGTGAATGATGCAAAAGCCCAGGGCAATCAGGGCATAGATACTGCCGGTAGTTAGACCGGACACGATGAACTGGGCCAACCTGTCTTCGACAGACATAGTGTCCTTTCGGGTTATCCGTTTCCTTGACCCTGCGGTATTTATTTACAGAAGTTTTCGAAACCTCGAAGTGGGCAATTCATGCTGCACGGCGCCGCTTCGGGAAGCCCCCGATCTCGGGCGATTCGTGAGCGGCGGGCAAAAGCCCTACAATTCCGATTGCCCAAAAAAAGAGGGTTTGAAACAACTTTGTATCGGTTGACCGGCAAGACGTCAAGCGAAAACGGGGGGCCAGAATCGTCTGGAGAGCGGCTGGGATTAATTAAGTCAAGTAATGGTTTATAATTTACACTGAACTTTTTGACATACTTGAAAATTTTTATTGCATTCGGCTCGGTCTATGATATTAATCCCCCCGCAACGAGATCTCCGGGTCTCAAAAATAAGGAAACAGGAGTTGAGCGATGAAGAAGACTTTAATGCTGACGATAATTTGTTCGATTTTTGTCGTCGCTTCATGCCTGAACGCCAATGCAGATGATGTTTCGGCCCAGATACAGGCTCTGGAGCAGCAAGCCGCTAGGATGCAGAGCCAGATTAATCTTGCCAAGCAGCAGAGCGATAGTAGCCTCAGTGCCCAGATAACTTCGTTGAAGGCTTCAATTGACAGCCTGATGGGTCAAAGGGTTCAGCTGGATTCGCACATAGCAAGATTGGAAAACCAGATTGAGGACCTAAAGCAGAGTTCAGCCACTACGGTCAACAGACAGGTTAAAGACTATCAAGCGGAAATCGGCAACATTAAACAACAAATTGGTAGCTTGATGTCGAAGAGCGGCACTGATCCGGCGAAAAAACTTGATCAGGGTCAAGTAAGCACGGCCGGCCAGGATGGAAAATAGTGCGCCTGTTTCTTACCCATGTGGCCTGATGATAAATTGGCGGCACTTCCGGGCTTTCCGCGATAGGAGCCCGGAAGTCCCCATGCATTTAATCAATATTTTTCCCTACCAGTAATTTTGTTTTTACCGGGGATTCTCCCGTAGATTCTTCTGCAACGGCTTCGCACCTCAAAAAACATAATATAATGCTCTATTATAAAGCAATAATAAGAGTGAATTATGCTAAATAGTTGACATATCAGTTTAAGTATGCTAGTATGCGTTCGTGATGCGCTAGATCTGGATATCGGTATATAATCTATGGAACCCAAATTAAAATGGTTGGCTGCTATCCTCGTTCCTATCCTAGCCTCATGTTCTTCCACAGCTGCGATAGTCAAAAAAGATCAAGAAATAAAACCTGCACCTAAACAAGAAGTCGAAGTCGCCAAAACCGCTCCTGCCGGCAATCCACATCAACAAGGCGCATTTCATATCGTAGGCACAAACGAAAGTCTTCAGCATATATGTAACGTCTACGGATTGGATCTTTCAAAAGTCGCCAAGGTCAACAGAATACTCGCTCCCTATTCATTGAAGCCCGGAGACACCATTTTTTTGCCTGCCCAGGCCCTTTTGGAAGAAGAGCCAGCTTGTAGCAATAAGGGCAATTCCCTCGCATGCGCAGAAAAGAAGAAAACCGCTAATATCTTGGCGCAAGCCATTAGAGGCCTTAGAGACCCTGCTGTGCCTGATCTCAAATTTCCCGTGTCGGGAGGAGTTTTGGCATCACCATTCGGTCATCGGTGGGGACGATTACATAGAGGCCTGGACATTGCGGCAGCGTTAGGTACGCCGGTGCTGGCTTGCGCGGACGGTCGAGTTATGTTTACCGGGAGCAGAAAAAGATTTCGTAGTTATGGAAACACAGTGCTGATTGATCATGGCAAGGGCGTGTACACCTACTACGCGCATCTCAATGAGGTTAACGTGATAAAAAACCAGAGAGTGCGCCGGGGCCAAAAGATAGCAACGATCGGCAATTCAGGCCGTTCAACAGGGCCTCACTTGCACTTGGAGGTCCGTGTCGCAAATAACATGTTTAATCCTCTGGCATATTTTTCGCCTGTAGAACTTTCCCGGACGCGATTAGCCAAAAGGTTTGACGCTTCACCAATGGGACCTGTTCGGGCGCGGTGGCAGATTCCCGATCTGCTCACGGCCAATCGTTAAAACACGAGTTTTAACGGTCGTGATTCTTATGCAAAATCCCCCTCGATTAAAATCCTTTCGTCTTGACACTTGACGTGATTTTGACTAATTTGGCACTGTCAAAGGATAGTGTTGGTCTCTCACTGCTTTGATGAAATTCCATTTTTTCCAAGAAGTGTGAGATTCGAAGGGGGACACTGCAGTGTAATAACTACTGCGGGGTCCGAACTCAAAAGATACCTTTTCCTCGCGTCGACAGGAAATCCAAGGCTACGTAACGAAAGGAGAAAACGACATGGCCGAAATAGGACATGGAGGCAAGGAAATCGTCGAGCGAATTATGGCCCCGGCTGAAGCAGCTCAGAAGATAAAAGGCCTCAAAGAGATTCCAATCCGGAGTCAACTAGCGAATGAAGTGATCGATATCAGTTATGGTTGGTTCTCGCCTCTGCAGGGTTTTATGGGAAAAGCGGACGTGGACTCTGTCTGCAAGAATATGAGACTGGCCAACGGTGTTATTTGGAGCATACCTATCGTCTTCGATCTTTCCGACAAAGAGGTCGCTGATTACGGCGTAAAGCCGGGTGAAACGGTTTTGCTCACTTTCGGCGGCAATCCCATGGCGATCATGGAGGTTGAGGAAGTATATGGCTATGACAAAAACGCCATGGCCAAATCTGTGTATGCTACTGACGATCCGAAGCATCCGGGATGCGCTCGTACCTTTCAGTACAAAGACAAATTTGTAGGCGGCAAAATAACACTGGTTAATCGTCCGAAAATCAATGCGCCGTACGATCCTTATTTTATTCCGCCTCTGGAAATGAGGAAGCGGTTTAAGGAAAAGGGATGGGAACGGATTGTGGCGCATCAGACCAGGAATGTTCCTCATACAGGCCACGAATGGCTGATGAAGGGCGCATGGTTCCAAGCTTATGCAGAATTGCCTATAGAAAAGCCGCTTGTGGGAGTCCTTGTCAATGCCATAATTGGTGACAAACGTAAGGGCGACTACATTGATGAAGCTATTATTCTGACCCAGGATGAATTGAGAAAAGCCGGTTATTTTGGCGATCACAATCATCTCACCTCGCTCACCTTTTGGGATATGAGATACGCAGGCCCGAAAGAGGCAGTATTTCACGCTGCTCTAAGAGCGAACTTAGGATTGACTCACCATATGTTCGGCAGAGATCATGCGGGTGTGGGAACGTATTATGGCGCGTATGATGCTCACCGCCTGTTGGAGGGTATAAAGAACGACCTATCCATAGTGCCGGTGTATTCAATGAACTGGCTATTCTGCCCGCACTGCGGGGAGATAACTTCGGAAGGTCTCTGCGATCACAAGAAAGAATGGCAAAAATTCAGTGGAACCGTTATCCGCAGCATCGTTCAGGACGGTGTCAAACCGCCGCGGTTGATATACAGACCGGAAGTTTTTGACTGTAATGATGGAATGCGGCGAAAAATACGGATTCGGATCCCCCTTTGTTGGCGATGACTATCTCCAGAAGAGAATACCGGTTTTCGAAATCCCACCCATGAAATAGGAGGTGATACTATGGCCGAGGATAAATTCCCTATCAATATTTGGATTAACGAAGAGAGATTTGACAAACTGCAAAAAGCCGGGTTGGGAAGCCTTCCCGAGGAAATGTTGGCCGGCTTAAAGGTGCTACGGGTGTACACGAACGCGGCTGAAAGGGATAAGATTCTGAAGACATTTCCGACTGCAAAGTTTGACAGCGCGACAACTAAGAGCATTGAACTTCTCCCCAGGGAGGTAAAAGATAAAATTTTCGACAAAGTCGTCGAAAAGAAATCCGTTGATATAATGGCCGAGTTCCTTAAAGCCTTTTAAACGTTACCGCCCGATTGAATAAGGTGCCGCGAAAAAGAGGGTCATTCCTGGCCCTCTTTTTGTTGTTATTGACTTCTCATTTTGAGGAGCTTGACGAAGGGCCTGACATAGGGCATAAAGTTTGGCATCTATAGCCCGACGAGGAACGAATCGCCGGGATACCGTGGCAAGGGGCTGATGGGAAAGCCTTTCCGCCCAGAGCGCTGGTCGGTTTAAGTTTTTGGTTTTCCGACTAAATAGTCTGGCGGTTGACTTGTTCTTGGCCATTCTCCGGCTCATGATCTCATAGGTACGCGAACAAATTGCAGTAGTTATAATGAGTGATCTGTTCGACAAATGTGTGTCTTTCAACCGCGACATTGAAGCAATGTCGATGGGTTTTTACCCCTTTTTCAAAGCCATATCGAGAATGGATGGGCCTCACGTCACTATTGACGGCCGGAATCTGATAATGGTGGGTTCCAACAACTATCTGGGCCTGACTACGCATCCCAGAGTGCGACAAGCCGCACTGGATGCCATAAAAGAGTATGGGACGAGCTGCTCTGGATCTCGTTTTCTTAATGGAACTCTCGAGTTGCACGAGAAACTTGAGGCATCTCTGGCTCGCTTCGTTGGAAAGGACGCCGCACAGATATTTTCAACGGGTTTTCAGACCAACCAGGGAGTAATTGCGCCCCTAATAGGTCGTAGCGACACTATTGTCATGGATCGTCTAGTCCACGCGAGCATAGTTGATGGGACTCGATTAGGTTTCGGCCGAGTTAGACGCTTTCGTCACAATGATATTGAATCGTTACGCCGCAATCTTGAAGCAAGCAATGATTCCACCGGTATACTTGTGATTGTGGATGGCGTATACAGCATGGAAGGTGATATAGCCGCTTTGCCGGAAATAGTCGCCACGGCCAAGGAGTTCGGCGCGCGGATCATGGTCGATGATGCTCACGGGATAGGTGTTCTTGGAAAGTATGGCAAAGGTACTACCGAGCATTTCGGCTTGGGCGAGGAAGTGGATTTAGTGATGGGCACTTTCAGCAAGTCTCTGGCATCATTAGGCGGTTTTGTCGCTGGGGACACAAGGGTACTTTCTTACATTAAACACCACTCCCGGGCGCTAATTTTTTCCGCGGCCATGCCGCCATCATCCGTTGCGGCTGTCCAGGCTGCCCTTGATGTCATTGAAACGGAGCCTGAAATTCTGGAGCGACTCTGGAGCAACACGAGGTTTCTCACCCAAGGCATCCAGGAGCTCGGTTTTGAGATTGGACCTACACAAACTCCTGTTGTGCCCATGGTTATTGGTGACGATATCAAGACGGCTATTTTCTGGAAGCGCTTATTTGATGAAGGATTGTATACTAATTGTGTTATAGCCCCTGCTGTTCAGCCAGGCCAGCAGCGGATCCGCATGTGCGCGATGGCCACGCACTCCACGGATGATCTGGAGCAAACGGTCGAAATATGCGGACGGGTGGGTAAGGAGTTGGGATTAATCCAATGATGGAGATCTTAAAATGACACAAAGCAGACCGGTAAGAAAAAGGACGTGCTTTTTGCCTTTAGCATCAAGCTTGATGTGCTCTTTTTCATCAATGGCTTTGTTGCTACTGATTCTCGCGCCCGCACTCGCTCAGACCATCCCTGCGAGTACGACGGATGCCCCGCCGGCGTCTGCCACGACTTCTTTAACTACGGAATCCGATCCAAAGGGCGCTCAGGTATTGACCACCGAAGAGTATATAAGGCAACTCGAAAAAATGCTTTTGAACATGAAGGAAACCGGAGAAAAGAACGAAAGTCGTTCTTTTTACATCAAAATGGTGACATATGAGCTGATCGCGTACTTAAGATGGATAGTGGTTGCGCTGTTGGCCATAGCGTTGGTCTTTCCGATTACCATATGGCTGATGAGTAGGAAGCGCATACTCGGACTTTCCGGCTTTTCAGACGAACTGGCAACGACTCTTTTGACAGTCGAGGAGCGCCAAGCCAAGCTGGCCAATATCTTAAAGGAGATTCAAAGCGAGGTTGATTATTTGCACACCATGTCTGTGCCTGACCTGAAAGGGCTGATCGCTCAGGCGGAAAAATATCTGGAACAAAATGAACGTGATCTGGAGAAGGCAGGCAACCGGAAAGGGCGAAGGGGCGGACCGGAATCCACTCCGCCGAGCCACTGATTAGTTCCTAACTATTTGTTCATATAGAATATTTCACAATTAATATTAGATGTAGATCAGGCAGTACGCAAATATGAGCCTCAGAAGGTTCGCAATTAATAAGACGCTGCTTTTCAAGTTTCTGTCGATTTCATTATCAATTCTGTGCGTTCTGGCCGTATCCGAGACAATAATCGATTATTTACCTCGAAAACTGCTTCCTCATATACATTCTAGAAGACACATTTTCTATTCACCTGCATTGGGGCTCATCACGAATGAGCCTAACTCTATGCAAGTCGTCAGCAGCCCCTGGGTATACAATACCGTGACTTACAACAAGTATGGTTTTTGTGTGATTAAAGGGACAACGGCATAAGGAGCCGAGATGAGAATCCTTTTCCTACAGTCTCTCACCTATCCGTTTGTTGGACTCATGTCTCTCTCCGCGGTCCTCAAGAAGCGGGGGCATGAAACCCGTCTCCAGATTCTCAACATGGCGAGGCCGTCCAATCGTGACCTTGACCGGATCAAGGCATTTATGCCGGACGTGGTTGGCGTTCCCGTGTATACCGGATGGCAGAAGAATGTCTTGACCTTCTGTCGAGAGCTAAAGAGGAAAATGGATGTGGTGGTTGTTCTGGGAGGACCCCACCCGACACACTGTCCCGAGGTTCTCCGGGGTGAGGGAGTGGATTTCATTTGCGTGGGTGAGGGAGAAACAGCCTTTCCTGAACTCCTCAAGCGAATTGAGGAAGGCGGGCCAACCGACGATGTGCCCGGAATATGGCTTAAAAGAGGAGACAAGATCATAGACAATGGTCCGTCCGACTTGCCGCGACTACAGGACCTGCCACCAATGGATATCGACTTGTACTGCGAGGCCAGCGAAGCAATTCGTCTCCAGGACAACCGCGAATTCAGTCTCAATAGGGGGTGTCCGTTTCAGTGCACGTACTGCAATGGCCCCTCCTTGAAATTGCTGTACGGATCTTCCATTGTCCGATCCAAATCGGTGGAGCAGGCCATGGAAGAGCTACACTATGTGAACGAGAAGTACCCGTTCAATTCGGCAGCCTTCACAAGCGACAACTTTTTTCTGAAGAAGGAGTTTGCTTTAGAATTTCTCCTTCGGTACAGGCGAGAAATCGGCAAGCCATTCTGGTGCCAGATGCGCGTAGAACTGGTGGATGCAGAAGTCGCACGTCTGCTTCGCGAGGCGGGGTGCCACATGGTCTCGGTAGGTATTGAAAGCGGATCTGAACGGGTAAGAAAACAGATTCTCAATCGGCACATGAGCAATGAGGCGATCATTCGAGCCTGCAGCACCCTTACTCAACACGGTATTGAAATAAATGCTTTCAACATGATTGGGATTCCTGGTGAGACCTTTGAAGAAGCCCTGGAGACCATTCGACTCAACACGATGATCGGCCCCGCTTCAAGCTGGTGCTCTTTTTTTCAACCCTACCCAGGTAGCAAACTCACAGCAAAGCTCCTCGAGGAAGGGGTCATCACGACTGAAGTGTTCGAACGAATCCCCGCAAGTTACTTCGACAAAAGCATCGTATTGCGAGAGGACGCTCATGTATGGCTGAATCTTCAACGGCTGTTTCAGTGGTGGGTGCGATATCCCTACCTAGATAAATGGTTCCGACGAATTTGCAACGTCAGAATTCCTCATATTTATGACGCGTTGTTCGTCCTATCCTTCTATAGTTACGTACGCAGGGCATACAAGTTGACGCGTACTAAAGCCCTTGCCAAGGTGATCACTAACGCGTGGGAAGCGCTCCGCGCGTGCGAGCTGACCTAATTCGTGCCTCATCCAAGGCCGGACCGGGAGCCGCCCCTTGCCGGAAACAAATAATGAACTCATCGGCCCGTCCCATTGGGCGCCGACCCGCTTACCTGGAGTTGGCATTTTACTTTTGCTCTTCTCACCAATTTTGCAAAAAACACACTAAACCGTCCAATCTCTGAGCAGGATTTTCCTCATTAATGATTTCCATGTAATATAAATGTACTATAAGTTATAGTTACTTAAATTAACTTCTTTATTTCTATTTACTTTTTGTTGGCTTGATGATAGAGATCATGGCTGATTTTGTCACGGCATTGCCGAATGCCGGCGAGACGCTCCAAGTCGAACCGTGCAAACTTGAAGGAGCGGCTGATCGGGTGTCTACCGTTTGCAGAACCCCTAAATTATCTTGTACCTCGGGCCGCGATGTCGCACGACTTCATTGGAGTGCATATCGTCCGGCCAAGTACAGCCGGGTCGTTAGCTTCATTTTTGCCTTGGGCTGGATTTCATCCATGCAATGCTGGGCGGCTCCGCCAATTCCAGGCGAAATCCATCCCGGCTTCGTTTACACAGTCACACATTTGCATCCGGCCGCTTATTTCATTTTATTTTTGATATTCATGCTGTCATTCGCGAATTTGGCCGCTCGCGGTTGGATACCCATTCAATTTCAGTGGCCTTTACGCGTTTTCGGCTTTCTGGGAGAATTTGAAAAAACAATTCTCAGGACGGTCAAAGTCCAAGATTTTAAACGCAAAAAGCGGCGTGCTCCTACTTCAGGACCGCCGGAAGGTATGAAGTTTAAAGATGTTGACAGCGGCGTGCTCGGAGTACGCAAGCGCCCTAAGACGAATCTGCATGGAAGAGGATCAATTGTTCCGACACCTCTTGAAGGCATCAATCACCCAATGCCTCGTTTTGTTTCTCGAATCACGCAGCGATCTGCAACCCGAAACGTATCGGTGGGGAAGCCCCGGCAGACGATTACCGAACAATTCAAACCTTACCCCATCAGAAATCCTGTATGTCAGGGAGAAAACGAACCCCGCGTACAAGGGCAATTAGTAGTCTCCGGGACAATCACGGATTCTCAGGGTAATGGATTAGGATCGGTGATCGTCTACTTTACGGATGAGGCCGGGAATCGGCATGGCCAATCGTGCCGAAGTCGCCCGGGCAGTGGTGATTTTTGGCTGTTCGCAAGCAAACCCGGAAAATATTTGCTGCACGCATATAAGCGTGGATATGTCGTTCAGGCTCCGCAGGATCTGACACTGACGATTAATGACGGCAAAATAGATGGATTTACCGTACGCATGGTGGCAGAGGAATGTACAGTGCGAGGGCGAGTATTCAACGTTTCTTATGGAAGCCCTGCTTCAGATGTGGAAGTGAGATGCCTTTGCAAGGGCAACTCTCGTATTTCATCTTGCCGGACGGATGAATCGGGAGCGTTCCGCCTGATCGGGGTTCCGCTGAATACAGAGTGCGAATTGGAAGTGCGGGGCGCTAATAACAATGTGCTGGCGCGTTCTGAATTTTTCGAAACCGCGCCGAAAGGCGAAATTGAGCGGGACATAATTATTCCCGGATCTTTAGACGAAGAGCCTGTCGCCGAAGAATCGTCCAATCAGGTTGTGACATGGGAGCAGGGAAGCGCTGCGGAGTGAGAGGCACCAGATAGCCAGCGGTCGAGAACCGAACAAATCACTTACCAGCCAGCCTCATGGACAATCCGACGTTGCCACAAAGCTTATAACCTCGAGACTATTTTTCAGTTTTCCCGCCACAATTCGCTTTATCCTATTTGTCCGCTCTCTGACTCCTTCGATTATCGCCTGAACTGCCGTCCTATCCACTAAAAGATCCAACTTATTCAGGAATGGTACTACCTGTGCATTCGGGCCAATGCCCTTCAGCGCGCCATCATTGTTGCTCAAAAGCCTGGCTACAGATTCAGGACTGATTTTTTGTCCTCTGCGCATTTTAGTCAGCGCTAAGAATTTCTCAATTCGGAATACCCGGTCCTCCTGTGCAGGTTTTCCTATGCAGTCGAGCCCTACAACTGGGACAACCAAATTGGTGAGACTCGGAATTACGGGTTCCCAATCTTCCGGCGCTTTGATAGATCTACCCGCAGCCCCATCAGCTTCCACAATGATTTTGTCGGCCATGTCCAGGAGCTTGGAGATTATTGTGTCAGGAATTCCGTCCAGTTTGCCATGCGGAGGGATAATCGCCCTGCCAATGGTAACATGTCCAAATCGTGAAAGCCGCTCTGGTAATCCTTTGAGGTCGGGGTCCTCTTCAAGAAGCAATACCTGCGGTGATTGATTGGGGGCTGGAGGAAAGATTTTGGTGCTTGTGGTTGTTATTACAGTCCCATGCTGGGCCAAAATTTCACGCGCCAAGGTGTACATCAAAGATGTCTTACCCCCTGCGCCGACAAGCGCAATGACCCGAATCTGCGAATTTATTCCAAAATTATGCAGCCAGTCTTTTTTTTCCGACATGGTCTGACAGCCGCTCTCAAAATCCGACAGGCAAATGACTTCAATTATGCAGCGGACATTGAGGTCTGTTTCTTTGCAGATCAAATCCAGGGAGGGGCCAGGCTGTACCGTATGCGGAAAGAGTCTCCATTACCTGAAATTATCATTGGGCCTTTACAGTATTCGTACTTATAGAATTCCAGCAAATAGACGCCCCTGTTCCCCATTACATAGCACTTGGTCTGTTTGCCCCAGGTCACCCACACCTTAAAGTTGTCCAGCAGCTCATATGGTGGGGTGCATCTGATGTCATATATCTGAACATAGACCGGCCCAATGTGCCCTTCCGGCCAATTGATCAGGTATCGTGTGCCACGGGCCCAGGTAAGGGCAGGCACAAGGAGAATTCAGGAGAACAACGGCAACCCATGGACAAAGCCATTTTTTCATATCAATTCCTCTCGAAGGCCGCAAGCCGTTTACATATGCTGCAATAATATACCATAATTAACACAATGTTGAAAGCTGTTTTTAATATATTACATTATGGTACGGGATGATGCTGGAACTCATCTGCCACTAATGATAAAGAGACATTCAGATTTCGAAACTCTATCCCGAGCGAGACTGGGGCACCATGATATGACTGATACTGCAAAATCAAAACTGCGTAAGCTGGTTTGGCTGGATGTCATCGTCGGCTTTTGGATCAATTTTGTAGGAGCAGCCTTAACATTTATTTATTTCAATTTCATCGAGTCGGGACTGCAGGCCTTACCCTATCGCCTGGGCGCCGGCGCTCGAACAATTCTTTTTTTCGTCATTGCCGCTGGGATAGTGGTAGCAACTACAGTTCTGGCTCTGAGGCGCGTCCGTCCCATTGGATTGCTGCTGGAGATTGATGAGGAAGAACTGGATTCTGAAAAGATGGAGTCCCTACGGCGGCATCTGATGAACATGCCGTTCAGGACGGCGGCCCGCAGCGCGGTGGTGTGGGTTGCGGCCGGAATAATTTTCGGGATTTTGCAATTTTTTGTTCAGGAGCCTTCTACGCGGACGTTATACCCAAGCATTCGTGTTTTCATAGCAATTGTCTTTATTGGAGCTCCTTTCACGATCATATCAGCTTATTTTGCCCTGGAATGGTGGATCAGACGCAAGATTCAGGCACTTTTCCCGAAAGAGGCGCTTGTTAGCCTCCCGAAAACGGTAAGAATAAACGTGTTACCTAAAATGCTGGTGGCTTCGCTGCTGACAGGAATTGTTCCTGTTTCCATGGTCAGCTACATAACACTTAGTGAGATCCACGAAATACAGGCCGGCCGATTGGCTATGTCGGACTTTCTCTCCCAGATGCCGTTGGTCATCGGCTTTCTTCTCGTCCTTTCACTAGCCGTCGCTATCCGTTTGTCAACGTTTGTCGCTCAGAGCGTGTCTGAACCCTTAAGACAGGTGAGCTCGGCCATGAAGCGGATCAGTAAGGGTGATTTGAATCTAAGCGTTGCGGTTGTTTCCAATGACGAGATCGGTTCTTTGGCCGAAGGATTCAACAAGATGGCGAGAGGTTTGCGAGAAAGAGATTTTATCCGGAACACTTTCGGCAGTTATGTCAGCCCGGAAGTAGCTGCGGAGATTTTGAAATCGCCTGATGCTTTGAACATTGGAGGGGAATCACGTGAGGTTACTATTCTCATAGCGGATTTGCGAGGGTTTACCTCCTTGGCTGCCTCCGCTTCGGCAGATACTGTGGTGAGACTGTTGAACCGTTATTTCGAACGGATGATCGATATAATTATGATGTACGGTGGCACGGTGGACGAACTCATGGGTGACGGGATATTAGCCTTTTTTGGCGCTCCCAAACAACTCCCGGATTCCGCATTGCGCGCGGTCCAATGCGCAATCGAGATGCAGATTGCAATGGTGGGTCTAAATACCGAGTTGAAACAAATAATGCCGGAGTTGTACTTTCGGGCAGAAAACCCGGGCCTGTTGTCGGTGAGAAGCATGACCGGCTTTTTTAACTCGTCTGTCAATGGGAATAGCCATTAACAGCGGTTCTCTTATAGTAGGGAATTTAGGCTCTGATAAGCGTAAAAAATACGGTGCGGTGGGCAGTGCGATCAATGTTGCGTTTAGAGTCGAGAAATATGCCAAGGGTGATGAAATAGTAGTTACATCCGCGGTTTATTCCAGAGTAGCTGATGTTGTGGAAGCGGCCGAAATGCCTGACATAGAAATTAAAGGCATAGACACCCCCGTGTCGCTCTACAGGGTTATCGGAATTAAAAAAGAAATTGGAATTGATGTGTAGAAGGACAACCCCAATAATTCATTATCTTAAAAGATTACAATCTGGCCGGCGTGTTTTGAGCCGCCGCTCAATGCTACGGGCGGGGGAGAGCGGATACGCGTTGATTTCTTCGTGAGGTGGTCTTTATCTCTGTCTTATTAGGAATGACAATCTTTTCTCCGGTACGCAATTTCTTTCGAAGATTTACATCTGGGTTTACGTCCGCGAGTTCTTGCTTAGTGGTGCCATATCGCTTAATGATATTTCCCACACTGTCACCTTTATGCACAATGTAAACAGTATGACGCCCCTTTTGTTCCTCTGGCAGATCCGTCAGCTTCTCTGCCAATAATTGCCTTTTTCCTGCCGGGAGCTGAAGAAGATATGCGTCTCCTTCGGGGGGCGTCTTCCCTCTACGCAGGGCCGGATTCATTTCCGCTAAAAGAGTGTGGGGCATACCAATCGCTTTGGCCAGAGTCTGAAGTGAGTAACAGGATTCAATCGGTATTTGTTCGTTTTTCGAATCTTCAATCGTTGCATTCTGTGCGGCAAAACCGAATTTTACAGGGTTCTTGGCGATATGCGCGATTGCCTGGAATCTGGGAAAGAACTCTCTAGTCTCCCTCTTGAGCTTGGGACTTGCGCAAACCTCATCATAGTCGTCCGCATCTTCCTGACAAAGAACTTGATTGAGTTTATTTTCCCCTGAATTGTAAGCGCTCAATGCAAGCCGCCAACAGCCGAACATTCCGTAAAGATCTTTCAGGTAGAGCATGGCGGCTTTTGTTGATTTCTTTGGATCCAACCGTTCGTCAACCCAGCTGTCTACTCTTAGACCGTAACTCCGAGCGGTAGCAGGCATGAATTGCCACATTCCCAGAGCATTGGCGCGCGAGCGAGCCTCCGGATTCGCGCCTGATTCGAGCATGAACAGGTAAGCTATATCTTCAGGCAGCCCGTGTTCTCGAGTGATATTCTTCACCATACCCAAATACGGCTCAGCGCAAGCCAGATATTGTTTCATGGTTTCACGCTGGTCATACGCGTATTGACGAACGAACCTTCTTACCCTAGGCGCATTTTCATCGGATGGTAAAGGTGGATAAGATGTTGTTGTTGTGGTTTTCTTCCGTTCGCCACCAAGAGGGAGAGCAATAGCCTTTGAGAGTGCATTGGCGACGGCAGGGCGATAGTCGAGATTCTCTTTAACGACAGTTGCAGTGGAACTGCAGCCCGTGAGCAGTGCAAATAAAACCGGAATAGCAGCCAAACCAATGGAGCGCCAAAACACTACTGTACGCGCCTCACCAGGAATCCCCAATCGTAGATCGGGAATCACCACCATTCCTCCTTATAACCACATACAAAGAATTAAACCGGACAGCCACATATTTCACCAATAATACCATACTTTACAATTCTGTCAACTTGAAAAGCCCTGAAATGCTCTTGCCATGCTAAGTTTGCAAAAGAGGAGTAACACCCGAACGGCTAAAAAGCTGCAGTATTATTTCCAGGAAACAACGTTGAATGAATAATCAAGTTATCGAGAAAAAATAAACCGCAGCGAAGTGTCACCTGCTTCAAGCATACCACCCATGGTCCTGAGGACCGAGCCGGCAGCAACTAGGCCGAGGTGATGATCGGGGTGGAAGGCGATCGCGCCTCCAGGTATTTGCCCTTTGTTCCACAAAAGGTGCATTCCCGAAGTACCTTCGACCTCAATTAACCTCACCTGTAAGGACTTATCGTATTCAATCCCCGCGTCCTTATGCCATTGCCCGATAGCACTGATAGTATCTCTTGTAAATGCCAGACCTTGAACAATTGCACCTTCAATCTTACCAAATTGCTTCAGGATCAGCGGTAGAGGATCAGCCGCTTCAATACCAACTTGTATCCCTCTTGCCGTAAATTGTTGTGCCATTAAGCCGTAGATTCTAGTAAAAATCGTGTGGACATCGGCCGGCGCTCCTGACCCTGATAGCCCCCTACGACTGAATGCGCGAAAGCTCTCGAGCAAATGGGAAACTTTTTGGATCTGGGATGTAATTATGCCCAATCGCTTGCCGAAAAAGGCTTTTTCATCACTGGTCAGACCAGCTGCCTCTATTTTAAGTTGGATGACTTGCGAGGCAATCATGATAGCATTAAGGGGTTGAGCAATTTCGTGCGCAAAACCTGCGAATAGCTCTTCAAAAGCGGTCAATTGGAGCACATCCTCATCAGCCAATGACACTTTAACGTCCATTGTTCCTCCACTTTTCAGCTCGTCTCAGCAAAGCTAAATCCATAACATTTCGTAGGCTTAACTTAATCTGCACAAATTCGGACGCGCTTCATCTTACAATATGCACTATCCTGACGAGAATTGTTATTCAAATAATATAACAAATAGACCTACCGATATAAATGATTTATCAGATTTGCATTTTCAACCCGGTCTGACTGCTTCCTTTTTCAGAAGAAGGGCGATCAGCTTTTAAATTAATACTAGAAGAATTGCGGTTCGGTTTGTCTGCAAGTTGTGCAGGGGCATGCCTTTGGCAAAGTCTTGCAGATAATGGCTGGCTGATGCGATTTTGTTCGAGAGTAATATAATTATTCGTAATTTTTTAGAAGCTATATAGCCGAGCAATGAAAGCTACTCCGATTTGCATCCCCCTCCATAAGCAGCTAAATCCGAACTTGAAAAATGGAATTGTAGATGGGATTATATTCGGGCTAACCGCTGGATTACCGTCTAAAAGCTGTTAACATCCTTATACTGAGTCTTTCGATCATATTGGGCTATAGTCCAGCTTGGGAGCGGCACTAAAGAGTAGCTATTCTGGATTCGGAAACTATCGTGCGAATTCCACAGCCCTTGCCTCACGGATCACCACAATCTTTATCTGGCCGGGATAAGATAATTCCTTCTCTATTTTTTTACGAATATCGTGTGCCAGTAGTGTCAGACCGTCATCGCCAATATTTGAATTTTCCACAATAATTCGGATTTCTCGCCCGGCCTGAATGGCGAATGATTTACTAACACCTTTGAACGAATCCGCGATTCTCTCCAGATCTTCGAGACGCTTCACATAGCTTTCCAGCATCTCACGACGGGCTCCGGGTCTCGCGGCGGATAAGGTATCCGCAGCCTGGACTAGGACTGCTATAGTGCTGGTAGGTGGCTCATCCATATGATGAGCGGCGATTGCATTGATAATAAGGGAAGACTCGCCGTATCGTCGCGCAATATCGGCTCCTATTGCAGCATGGGCGCCTTCGACTTCATGATCAATCGCCTTGCCGATATCGTGAAGCAGCCCGGCCCTTTTGGCCTTTTTCTGATTTAAACCCAGTTCTGCCGCCATAATTCCGCATAGAAAAGCCACTTCGATTGAGTGCTGATATACATTTTGTGCAAAAGAAGTCCTGTACTTGAGTTTTCCCAATAGCTTGATCATTTCGGGATGTACCGCGTGTACACCAACATCGAAACTAGCCTGCTGACCGGCTTCTATGATTGCTTCTTCCATCTCCTGAGTGACTTTTTTGACAACCTCCTCAATGCGGGCCGGATGAATGCGACCATCGTTTATCAGGCGTTCCAGAGAGATTCTGGCCACTTCTCGTCGGAGAGGATTATACCCCGACAAAATAACCGCTTCCGGAGTATCGTCAATGATCAGATCAACCCCTGTCGCCGCTTCTATGGCTCGAATATTCCGGCCTTCACGACCGATGATACGTCCTTTCATTTCCTCACTAGGGAGAGGGACAACAGAAACTGTACGTTCGGCTATAAAATCCGCGGCATATCTACCAATAGCTGAAGCAATAATCTCTTTGGCTTTCTTGTCGGCGTGAGAATGTGTTTCTTCCTCGATTTGTCTCATGACTCGGGCGCATTCTATCCTGGTCTCGGCTTCGACCTTTTGGAGTAGCATTTCTTTGGCTTCGTTCGCAGAAATGCCGGCCATCTCCTCCAATTTTGCGTTTTGTCTGTTTATGAGATCTTCAATTTCTCTCTCTTTATCTTTGAGTTTTTTGTACCCGGCTTCCACTTCTCTCTCACGTTTGCCGAGTGTATTTTCCTTATTTTCAATTTGGCCGCTTTTCCTTTCGAGGTTCTCTTCCTTCTTGAGCAACCGCGATTCTCGAGCTGAAAGTTCGGTTCGTCGCTCTTTTATTTCATTTTCTAATTCCGTCCTGGCCTGAAACAGCTTGTCCTTGGCTTGTAAGAGCGCCTCTTTCTTAGTTGTTTCAGCCTCTTTATTTGCAGATTGTATAATAGAATCCGCGTAGGATTTGGCTGATTGGATCCGGCTCTTGTCCAGCATTCGGGTCGCGGCGTATCCGGCCGCGAAGCCAATCGGAGCAGCGACAAGGGCAGGAATCAGAAATATGATCGATTCCACAACCCCTCCGTCCAATATTTCAACGGGACAGTAACAAGAGGAACCACAGAAAGGATGTCAAATATGGGAAGACTGGTTAATGGCAAATTTTGTTGGGCCCGTCTATACCCGTATCAACTGTATATATCCCCACCGACTCTCCATCCAGAGGCCTCCGTCCGCGTCCCGGTTTTCGGTGTGTGTTTACACGCGGTTGACAAGTTTTGTAGGATCCCCCGCAATCGGCCGTGTGGACGGAATTTTTGAACCTGGTTTCCCAGGTGGGATCCCGGCGACTGCTTCAGGCTTCCTGCTTCGTGACAGGCATGCTCACCACAGTCGGTGTTGGATCCCTTGTTCCGAGTGTTGGCTCAAAACATTGCCGTCCTTCACGTACCGCGCAGGGGATTCTGCTGATCACACTATGCGATCAATGGCTCTTAAGAGCCTGTCGGTTTTTTCCTCCAGTTTCTTTATGGTTACTTCTTGGGCGTGTTTATGTTGAAGCATCTCATCAGTTATGTTCAAGAGTGTTAGAATTAATAAATCTAATGTTGATGCCGCTGAGGTCTTCTTTTTAATGCTTTCCGCCCGCTGGCTTATAAAAGCCGCTAATTTGTGGATCTCGTTAGAATTCCCGTATCCAGTCACGTTGTACTCACGGCCGAACAGATCAATTTTGACGGATTCGGGTGAATCCGCCTCTTCGGTATTCAACTCGAAACTTCTGCCGGATTCGTGCTCTTTCAGTTGAATTTCCTCCGCTGCTCGTTGTGACTCTGGATCAGGTCAAGCCTTAGTAGACTGACAAGATTTTATTTCTAAGTTTCAGGTCCAATGTTCCTACAATCTCCCTATTCTAGCTCCAAATTACAGGTAAAGCGAGAGACGCTTGACATTTTTGTAGAAAAGCTCGGCCCACCTTGCCACCAAAATTGAGCGACAACTTTTAAGATCCGCTTTAATTATATTTTGTTAGCCAAATGTGTCAAGAAGTATCTTGAAGGAGCCTCATGACGGGCGATAATGTTAATATTGTTTTCCCAGGACCTCTGGATTTCAGACATCCTGTTTATCGTCATATTGCTTCGCAGATTCAAAAAGTCTCTGTACCTTTCTGTGGAACGTGTTACGACCCATCCCCAGCAGCCGAGCCGCCCTGAGTTTATTTCCGCGACTTCGTTGAAGCACTTTTATAATTAACCTTTTTTCGACTTCTTGCATAATTAAAGGGTGTATTCCTGTAACATTGTTGTCTACTAGGTATTCCACTAAAACATCTATCGAATCTCCTATATTTGATTTCAGAAGCTCGCCGGCCTTCGGTTTCGGCCGCGTCTTCTTCAACTCCTGTTGTTCGGAGCCGGTATCGCTTTTATCCAGTTTCATATTGTCCCGAAATTCCGGTCAGGAGATGCACCTGTTGGTGCCCATTCTCGTTGTGTCAAGGCGCACTGCTACTATTGTTAATTTTGGCATTATTGTTTATCAGCTTTCGCTGGCCCTTGGCCTTCCCTTAATGGATAATTTCTCTGTTTGCTCCTGCAAACTGCCAGACTTCGAGGCGGAACATCCTTCGTGATCGTGCTTCCCGCTCCGATTAAACTTTCTTCCCCGATTTCCACGGGGGCCACGAACTGGACGTCGGATCCAACGAAACAGCGGTCATTGATAACGGTTCGATGTTTCTCTTTTCCATCATAGTTGCAGGTGATTGTCCCACAGCCGATGTTCACTTTTTTTCCTACCTGACTATCACCTAGATAGGTGAGGTGTGATGCCTTAGAACCTTCGCCCACGGTGGTTTTTTTCACTTCGACGAAGTTGCCGATTCGACAATTTTTTCCTATCATAGCTTCAGGTCTGAGATGGGCCATAGGACCAACCGAAGTATCATCCAGCACTGTTGCCTCATTCAGCCTCGATCCTTGCAGGACTTGCACACGGTCTCCCAGCTTGGATCTAATCACATAAACACCGGATTCGATAACGCATCCCTCTCCTATTTCTGTAGCGCCAGTAATGTGCACACAAGGATGGATTATGGTATCGCAGCCAATTTTCACCTGGGCATCAATATACACTGAGGCCGGATCAAGTAGAGTGATACCCTCGAGCATCATATCGTGTCGTTTGCGATCCCAAATTATTTGCGAAGCATATGCCAATTCAGCCCTAGTGTTTATCCCTGTTGCCTCAATCGGATTTTTCATCAGATAGGCATGAGCAGGAATCTGCTCTTTTGCCGCTTCTGTTAAAATATCAGTGAGATAGTATTCCGACTGCGCGTTTTGGGGCCGTATTCTCTCCACCAAGGTGTAAAGCAAATCCGCATTTACGAGGTAAATTCCAGTATTGATTTCCTGCACAGCTTTTTCTTGCGGATTCGCATCTGTCTCTTCTACAATTCTTTTTATGGTTTGATCCCGATTTCTTACGATTCTGCCGTAGCCCTGCGGATTTTCGAGAATCGTAGTCATCACTGTTATACGACTCTCCTGTTCTTCATGATAGTTGATGAAATTTTGAAGAGTTTCAGGACGAATCAGAGGAATATCGCCGCATAAGATGAGAATGTCTCCATTAAAATTTTTGAAGGATTCACGTGCGGCGGCAACGGCGTGCGCTGTGCCGAGCTGCGGGTTTTGCAGAGCAAATTCAACTTCTTCCTCGATAACTGCCTTTTTAACCTCCTCGGATTGATGACCGATTACCACAACTATTTTTTCAGATCCGGGCAGCCGAACCGCATCAATAACGTAGGAAATCATGGGCCGACCCGCAACGGCATGCAAAACCTTGCACACCTTGGATTTCATTCGAGTCCCCATCCCCGCGGCCAGTATTAATGTAGCATGTGGTCTCATGATTCAGGTAAATTCTTTCCACAGATCTAGGCGTTGCCACATTATCCACTTGTCAAAAAGCTGTCAAGGCCCTTTTGGACTAGTTGACATTAACTGCAAACTTTGGTCCGATGGCGGAAATAACCCGTCAGATAAATAATTTGGCCTAAGAAGGAGGTCTCGATCTTGGAAAGAGCATTTAAGATCGCGGTGCTAGGGTCGGCTTCCACACCTCGGGATTCATCCGAAGGCGCAAAGGCTTACACACTTGGTAAATTAGTCGCAATGGAGGGATGTGTTTTATTAACAGGGGGCTGTACGGGGCTGCCCCACGCCGCTGTTAGTGGGGCTACATCGGCGGGGGGACTGACCGTTGCAATTTCTCCTGCAAGAAACCGGAAAGAACATGAATCAGTATACAGATACCCGGTAGATAGCCATGTTATTCTATTTACAGGTATGGGACGCAAAGGTCGTAACGTGGTCCTTATAAGAAGTGCTGACGCCTGTATTTTTCTCAAAGGCGGTATGGGTTCGCTTAATGAGTTCACAATAGCCTTCGACGTTATGGGCAGTACCTCCGCGATAGGCGTGCTCGTTGGAGGAGGCGGACTGACTGATGAAATTCCAAGGCTTGCATCTCTCGTATCAAGGCCGCCACATACTTATTTTCTCACAGACTCGGATCCTGAGTATCTGTTGGACAAAACTCTCGCACATCTTCGAAGCTGGCAATAGCCGGCCGGCATTCCGTCAATTCTCAATCAAGAACCTGATTTTCTAACGATCTTGATATGATAAAAGTTGACCCTAACAGAAATATTTGATAATAGTGCAATATTACATTTGCAAATTCTGCGCGCCTTCCCGATAAATATGGAGACCTCATGAAAATCTTTTCGCCTGAGCACCGGCCGGTTGAATATACGGTACAAGAAAGCCCTTCGCCAAAAAATGAGCTCGGGCCAACGAATGGCAGCGGAATCGCCCGTTTTATACGCCGAAAAGATTCCAGGCAAACCGAAACGAGGGCGTATCATCCTGGCACGGGGTCTTCTTTTCTGCGAAAAATTTCAGGTTCGGCCCATCCCAGATTCATATTGATTTTGGCATTGTTAGCTTTCTTGGTGAGCTCATTATCTGCGATCTCACAAATGACGGGTGATCTTGAGCTGGCCTTGAATTTGCACAAGGCAGGAAACCTGAAAGATGCAATCGAATTCTACTCCGAAGCGATCAGGAAGAATCCGAAATCTGCTGAAGCGTACAACTGGCGCGGGATAGCTTATGACGATTTGGGCGAAACAGATAAGGCCCTTCAAGATTTTAGCGCAGCTATCGAGATTAATAATAATTATGCTGATGCATACAATAACCGCGGTGAAATCTATCGCAAGAAGAAGATGTATCGAGAAGCACTGAATGACTATTCAAAAGCAGTGCAGTTGGAACCAACTTTTGCCGAAGCTTATTACAATGTGGGACTTGTCAGTGAAGCCGAGAACAGGCCTGGGCCTGCTGCGGCTAACTATGAAAATTATTTGAAAAATAAGACCCGATGCTCCAGATAAGCCCGAGATTGAATCAAAGATCAAGGCCTTAAGGCAGGCAGCTTCCTCCACTCAACGACCTGGTTCATCTCCTGTAGCTCAAAAGCAGGAGGAATCGAAACCGGCTCAGCCGCAAGCCGCGCCCAAGCCGACGCCGCCAGGAGCTGCTAAGCCGGCCATCCCGCCGAAACCTGCTGTACCTAGCGTGGCCGGAGGCACACAGGCAAAACCAGGAATGCCCGGTGTGTCCGGCATGCCAGGTATGCCGCCAAATGTGCCTAATATTCCCGGGATGCCTCCCGGGATATCGCCGGATATGCTTATCAGCATGATGACCGGCATAGGAATATTGAGCATTATTATCGAAGTAGCTCTGTATCTGTTCATGTCCGCCATGTTGTTTCTTATAGCCAAGAAGACCAACACCAGTTTGCCATGGTTGGCCTTTATACCAATTGCACAGATTGTATTGGCCCTAAATATTGCCGGAAAACCGCTCTGGTGGCTGCTTCTACTTTTACTCCCTGTTGCTATAGCCCCGCTCCTGATGGCGGCTGGATTCGATCCAACCGGTGGAACCATAGTCCAGATTTTGGCAGCCATTATCATTCTGATTTGGGCCGTGGTTATTTTATTCGTTTGTATCGGAATAGCACGGGCGCGCGGGAAATCGGTTATTTGGGGAATCCTGCTATTCCTATTTCCTTGCGTTTTGCCTGGTCTAATCGCTTTAGCTTACCTGGGATTGAGTGAGTAAGTTTTAAGCAAACTGAACCGATATGCTTCGAGAGATGATATTCAATGGTCCCGTAGGGACCATCCGACAGTAGCCCGGCGATTTATCGCCGGGTCAGCATAGAATCAAATCAAGGAGTCCCATCGGGACGACTGAATTAGGTTTCACCGAGTGTCCAACACTTATTGTGCTTTGAATATTCACGTCGTTTTCTGTACAAAAAACCGACAACCCTGCATCGTTGATGAATTTGAAGAACGCCTCTGGGAATACTTGGGCGGGATTGCAAAACAAAACGGTATGAAGGCCTTGTCTATTGGAGGTGTTCCGGACCACGTGCATATCCTCATCTCGATGCCGACTTCCATATCGGTGGCCAAGGCAGTGCAGTTAATCAAAGGGGGATCTTCCAAGTGGGTTCACGACAATTTTCCAAGACTTCGGACTTTCGCCTGGCAGCCGGGTTATGCTGCGTTCAGCGTCAGCACGTCCTTGATTCAAGAGAATGGCGCTTACATCAGGAATCAGAAAGAGCACCATCGAAAGAAGACGTTTCAAGAGGAATATGTATCGTTTCTCGAGAAGAACCGTGTAGATTATGACGAGAGATATTTGTGGAAATGATGTCAGTCGTCCCGATGGGACTACACAGGTTTATAGCCTTCGCTGATACCGGCAATGAATTGCCGGCCTACTATCGAGTCGTCCCTCCGGGACGTGTGTTCCTTGAATCGCGAACAATCGGAGGCGGAGTGAGGACAACCGTTGACATCAGAAATCTTCTGAATGCTCGCGCACTGACACAAGTTTGTCCATTAGGGCAGAATGGATTCAATATGAAGCTATAGGGTCTGCTTTCGTGTTGATCATAATTAATAAACCACGTGCAATTCATAACGAACTCCAATGAAAGACCCTAATCTTCCGGCAACCCATTTTCTTCAGGACCGAATGCTTCCGCGAGAACTTTTAATAAGCGCTGAAGAATTTGCAAACCTGGAGGGCTCTGTCCGCGAAGGAAATAGCGTAAGATTTTCTTCAATTAACCGGTTGGACCTGCCAAACACTCCTCAAAAACTGGATTTCACCCGTTTTAACCAATTTTCACTGACAGCCCTGAACCTTTCCCGCGAACCGATCCTCGTCGGAATGACTCTCATGCACGGTCCGGAGTCCGAAGGTCAGCATGGGGACCACACTTCTATTTCGGGTGGCCGCGAGGAACTCGTTCCCGGAGTGCGGCGTGAACTCAAGTTCCCCATCGAATGCTTCGGTGTTTACGGCAGACCGGCAGGCTGGAGCGATGTCCGAAAAATTCAACTGACCTTCAGTTATGAGCGTACTCACACTGGATCGAAGGAGCTTGAAATCGCCTTATATTCTTTAGAGGGCGAATTTCGAGAAATTCCCCCAGGGCCGAGATTAACCCGTGAAGGCCTGGCCTCATTATTGAGAGCGGGAATTGATGGTACTTTGCAGACTCTCGCTTTCCCATCGCATCGTTCGGGCGATTCAGGCCTTCTAATTCCACCACCGCACAAATACCCACGAGAAGATGCTGATGAAATTCTTACCGGAAAGCTCATGGGCCAAAATGTCGAAAACCCGATCCTGTGGCATGCCAATCCTTTGGGCGAATTGGAATGGACTCATTTTTTGCATCGCCACCACTTTTTAAAAGAGTTTCTCCTGAAGCTTTGTAACACGGGAAACGAATACTATGCGGAAGCGCTTGATCGCACAATAGCAGCATGGATTCATGACAATCCAGTGCCTCTTGAATCTAACGGGGGTGCCGGCCCTTCCTGGGAAACTCTTTCTGTCGCGTGGCGTTTACGAGAATGGCTCTGGGTTCGAGGCATCGCGTGGAGCTTCACGTCATTCAGCCGGGAGACACGCATCTTAATGCTTCGATCAATCTGGGAGCATGCTCGAAGCCTAATGGATCACAAAGGCCACCCCAACAATTGGATCATAGTTGAATCAACCGCTCTTGCTCTGGCAGGAATCTGCTTCCCGGAATTTCATGAAGCTGAAACCTGGTTTGTGACAGGGCTTCGAAGATTACGTGACGAACTTGATAAGCAATTTTTCGCCGATGGAGTGCATTTCGAAATTTCACCTCTATACCACGCGATATGTCTGCACGCGCTGGGCGAACTCAAGAACGCGGCGGTGGCCAGGCAGGTGGATCTGCCTGCAAGATTTGATGATGTTTTGGAGAAATGCGCCGAGTATTTAGTCGCGCTTTGTCGGCCGGATTTCACGTGGCCTTCGATCAACGACTCGGGTTCTTTTGATGCTGATTATTCAGCTCTGATGAGAAATGTCGCAGGGATCTTTCGCCGTGATGATTTTGAGTGGATCGGTACAAAGGGGTCAACGGGAAAGCAGCCCAGCCGAACGTTCAATGTATTTCCGGATGCGGGAATTGCAACAATCAGATCAGACTGGGATCGCGACGCAAATTTTGTGCTATTCAGAGCGGGGCCACCGGGGGCCGCGCATATTCATTCCGACGCATTATCCATTGAGATTGCCGCATTAGGGCGGCCCAGACTCGTAGATCCGGGCGTTACCAAATACGCGCCTAATACCTTAACCGATTATTATAGGTCTGCTGCCGCCCATAATGTATTGCTAATAGATGGATGTGGACCGAACCGGGCGGGAATTACATGGGAGAAAAAAATTGCCCCTGCCGGGCCGGATTTTGCCTGGTGGTCTGATGCATCCTTGAAAGCTGTGAAGGGTGTGTCTCGGGGTCCTTGGGAAGGAATTGATGAGGTATTCGCGCACGAGAGAACCATTTTTTTCGTTAAGGGCGAATATTGGCTTATCAAAGATTTGGTCACCGGGTCAGGCAAGCACGAGATAACAGGATGCTGGCAGTTTGCTCCGGGAAGGGTGGAAACAGGTATCACTACCTTTGCCTCGCGCTATATTGACGCGCACGGGGACTACTTTGAACTAATTCCGTTGCTAGGACAAACTCCTGTTGAAATCGAGGTATCTACCGGATCGTTGCATCCACCGCGTGGCTGGGTTTCCCTCGGGGGTACTGACCAACCCGCTACCAGGTGCGCCTACACGGTTCGAACATCATTGCCCGTTTGCCTGGCGTGGCTGATATTACCTATTTTAGGAAAACCGAAACGCGAGGTTAAAGCCGCACGCAGTGATGTAAGAAGCGGGGTAGAGATCGAAATTATTTTGCCTGACGGTTATAGAGACGAAATTAATTTTAGCGTGGAGCCTGGGCCGATTGAGAATAGGATTAGATTTGAGCGCAGGCCTCTCAACGATTCGTGTGAATAAACGTGGAGTCAAAAGGTCAGCTTTGTTAGGCCCGGGAGGCGCCGTATGCAATCAAATCGCTGTTCCGAGGGGAGGTGAGTGGAACCGTCGCCCAACAGTTCCGCCGCAGAGAACCGAAGACAAACGGTGCCCCACAGCATACATTGGCACCTGTTGTCCAGAAATTCCCGAATGACGAATAGTGGTATGGAATTACTGTGTTCCGCCCAGACCCAATCCAATACGCGCACCACAATTCCGGTGAAAATCAACCCACAGCAGAGAATCAGAGGAAGCAGAACGGCTGTCAAAGAGCGAGCTGTTGTAATGCCATGAACCTCTCGAAGACCAACGATCACCAGGTACAATTGCCACACAAGTGCTACCGCTCCGCCCACCACAGGAACAACGTTGAAGAGTTCGGGACCGCACGAATAACACGCGACCCTGAATGTGGCCTCAAAATTCCGTTTCGCTGCCGCAATCAAGAAGAGTGAAATGTGCAGGATGAATGCAGAAATCATTATGCGGAGAAACACTAATATTGGAACCAAAACGCCGAGAATTATGATCCAGAAGCCGGGCAACTTTGTTGTTCCAAACCAGGAATGATCCAAAGAAAAAGCCCATGCGTAACTTACCAGGGTGGCGAATGTCTCGATTATCAACGCATATAGTAGTGGGGTTAAAAACCCGCCCTCTACCGGCAGTTTGTAAAAGAACTCCTGTGGCGTAAAAAGGCTCTCTTTAAGAGTACGCAACAGTCCTTCTAAAAAACCTATTTTGTCCTGATCTTCCCAGGGGCAATATCGATCCCGATCAGTGGATAAATCGATCTGCGGCGCGAGTTCGGCAGACTCGTATGTGGGATGCTTTTCCAGTTCATGCCCACAAAAGGAGCAATATCTTTGCCCTTCTGTAGGATCCAAATCTCGACCGCAATGGGGACAGGTCACCACATCCTCCTTATTCGGGCATACAAATGCCAAGGGAAATGCCAAGCGATTAATCGGATCTCGGTGCGAACTTACTAATCGCTCTCAAATCATGTGCTGCGCGATCCAATCTTCTCCGGCTACATCCAGTTACCGGGATTAAGCGGTCAGAACCGTCAGGATAATGAACTGCTATCTTCTTGCCTCGTGCCGATTCCTTGACATACCGCATCAAAATGCTTCCTATGAGGCTCTCTTCCTCCGGTTCCGGTTGATCCGGTGCAAGCACAACAGGACCTGGAAAATCTTTCGGAGCAAAGAGTATCCCCTCGACTGCCAGATCAGTAATCCGATTGTTCTCGTCTTCATTTCGGCCGACCACAATTTTCAAACCGGGTCGAAGTCGGATATGCCTGCCCATTCGGAGTAGCTCAAGGTCTGATTTTGAAATATCCACCTTGTCGTCCAGCAGATCCCGAAGGCGTCTAGCAAATCCCGGGTCAGTGAGTAAGCAACCGCCTGCTGGCGGAGAATAGCCCGTTAACCTCAACTCCTCAGCTAGCGCTAATTGTGTCTTTCTGCCACGGCCTGCGATGCCCAACAGCCGCTCGCGATCTACAAACCCCTCATTTTCAGGAATTGTGGTCGGAAGAATCTTGGCGGAAAGTGGGCGCAGAACAAGTCCTTCACAGCCGGAACGCTTATCGATTAAGCGCATGGTGTTTTTCCGCTGGGACATGGGCCTTTGGCCTGCCACCTCACCTGTAACCATGAAGGACGCTCCCATGTCTTCCATCAGTTTCTTTGCCTTAATAAATGTGTAAATCCGACAGTCTATGCATGGATTCAGGTTTTTGCCCAAACCGTAACGAGGATTTCTTATGAGTTCAAGAAAGTCATCCCCTTTCTGCATCACAATAAGGGGGACTTCCAGATTCTTCGCCAATATTTGTACTGGTGAATCCTCTTTGGTAAGATCCAATGGGGAAAAAAACGAAGCAAAATGCAGAGCAGTGACTTCGATGCCTTGATGCTTCACCAAGTGTATTGCCAGAGCCGAGTCCAGTCCACCAGACAGCAGCGCTATAGCGGATATTCGTCTAGAATACATCGGCGGAGAAGATATAAATTTCGGCATCCGTCTCTTTCCAGGCATCCATAGGCAAACCGGCCTTCCGGCACGTTTCCCGCAGAAAAGTAACACGGTCCCAATCTCTTTCCGCGGCTACCTGGGGCAATAAAAGTCCAGAATAATAGCCTTTTCGGATCAAGATCCCATGCCGGCCGACTTCGATTTCTTCCGGTTTTTCGATCCGCTTTAACGGAGTCAGCACGGATAATTCAATATCCAAGTAAGGGAGCTCGTCCTCAGTCACGGGGCGAAAGCGAGGATCGCGGAACGCCGCTGCTTCAGCCATTTCTTTAACTGTCTTGTATAATGGCGTATCCGCTTCCAGAGATCCTATGCAACCTCGAAGCATTCCCTTTTTGTGCACGCAGACAAATGCTCCACTTCCCTCTTTCAGCCTTTCACTTGAAGGCGAAAACTCCGGGAGTGATTGACCTCGGGACCTCTGTTCAATTACTGCTCGAGCTATCTTATGTAGCTCAGCTCGATCTTCGTCGCTGAGCCCCAGATCTACACCGATTTTTTCTTTTTTTGGCGACATCCGATCTTCTCCCCGCATGATTAAAGGGAATTTTCGCTGACCCAAGAAGTCACGGAAAGACGGCGAGCCCGGCAAGCCCGGTGGTCTCTTCGAGTCTCAGCATTAGATTCATATTCTGGACAGCCTGCCCGGATGCCCCTTTGACCAGATTGTCTATCGCGACCGTCGTCACTACCCAGTGTGTGCGCTCATCCACCTCGACGGAAATATGGCACTGGTTGGAACCTCGGACCATCGCTGTATCGGGATATACTCCTGCGGAAAGGATCCGAATGAAAGGCTCGTTTTGATAGAATTCTCTAAACAGATCTCTGAGTACCTTTGATGATATTTGAGACTGCAACGGAAGATAAATAGCGCTTATCATGCCCCGACTCGCAGGTATGAGGTGCGGTGTAAATCTCACTTTGACAGTTCTTCCAGCGAGGTTCGACAGCTCTTGTTCCATTTCCGGTATGTGTCTGTGACCAATGACTCCATAGGGCTTAAAGCTTTCAGCAGTTTCACAGAAACTTGTATTGAGCTTCGCCCCTCGGCCGGCACCAGAAACCCCGGATTTAGAGTCCACCACGGGGCAAGACGTATCGACCTGGGAGCTTTTCAGAAACGGCGCTATGCCGAGTATCACTGTCGTTGGATAGCATCCCGGGTTTGCAACCAGATCTGCGCCCCGGAGCACCTCTCGATGAATTTCCGGAAGACCGTAAACCGCTTTTTCGAGAAGTTCAGGGTCCTTGTGTTTGCCATACCATTTCCTGTAAACATTCGGGTCGTGAAGCCTTAAATCCGCAGAGAGATCCACCACTTTGAGACCGGCTTCGAGCAGAGGCCTCACAACCCCTGCCGATTCCCCATGAGGCAGCGCCAAAAAGGCCACGTCGGCCTTAATATTCAATTTAATTTGTTCAATACTTGATAATCGGAAATCATTTTCCCCGTAAATGAACGGAAAAACTTCTCCAGCCATTTTCCCGGACCAACTTTGAGAACTCCCACCAACAATTTGGACCTCGGGATGTTGCGAAAGTATGCGTATAAGTTCAATACCGGTGTACCCGGTAATGCCGAAGACCACTGCTCTAATCATTTCGCTTTTCCTATTGGGGCATAAAGGGGAAGCCCATTATGTAGAAGAGTCAGTCACCCTAGCTTTTACAAAGCACGTATCCAGAATCAACTATCCAGTCTATAATTGGGCGCTTCTTTTGTTATGACTACTCCGTGGACGTGGGATTCCCTAAGTCCGGCCTGAGTGATTCGCATAAAACGGGCCTTTTCCCTAAGTTGATCTAAATTTCTTGCTCCAAGATAGCCCATCCCGGCTTTGATGCCTCCGATAAGTTGATTCAACGAATTTGCGACCGGACCTTTAGCAGGAACCATACCCACTATTCCTTCCGGGACGAGCTTGTTTTCGGCTACTCCTTCATGTTGACCGTATCGGTCTCTGCTGCCTTCTTTCATTGCCTCAAGGGACCCCATACCACGATAGGACTTGTACGATCGCCCCTGGTACAGAACTACCTCGCCAGGGCTTTCATCTGTTCCGGCAAGAAGACTGCCGATCATGACTGAATGCGATCCTGCGGCCAACGCTTTCGTGACATCTCCGGAAAATTTAATTCCTCCGTCGGCAATGAGCGGAACCCCGATCCGATCCGCGGCACGGGCACAATTCATAATTGCGCTTATCTGAGGCACACCGACCCCGGCAACCACTCTAGTAGTGCAGATGGACCCCGGTCCGACACCTACCTTCACTCCGTCAGCACCGGCTTTCACTAGATCTTCAACCGCTTCCTCGGTCGCAACGTTTCCAGCGATCACCTGAACGCTCTGAGAAATTTGTCTTTATATCTCGAACCGCTTCTATCACATTCTTTGAATGCCCGTGAGATGTGTCGATCACTATAACGTCGACACCTTTTTTGAGAAGCGCCGACACCCTCTCTTCGCGATCGGGCCCAACTCCGACACCAGCCCCCACCCTTAAACGTCCGAACTCGTCCTTGGTGGAAGTCGGAAACATTATGGCCTTTTGTATGTCCTTGATGGTGATCAAACCTCTAAGCTTATTATCCTGATCGACAACGAGAAGTTTCTCTATTCGGTGTTTGTGAAGTAGCGCTTTGGATTCTTCGATTCCGATCTTTTCATCTACTGTTATTAAATTGTCTCGGGTCATGACTTCTTCGACTCTTATATCCATGTTCTCGATAAATCGAAGATCCCGATTGGTCAAAATTCCTTTCAGGTAGCCATCTACCGTGACCGGAACACCCGATATGTGGTACCGGCTCATAATCGCCAAGGCATCCGCGATTTTCTCGTCGGGCCCTATAGTTATAGGATCTACTATCATTCCGGATTCAGAGCGTTTTACGCGATCTACCTCTCTGGCCTGATCCCTGATGGCCAGGTTGCGATGAATAATGCCGATTCCACCTTGTCTCGCCAAACTGATGGCCATTTCGGATGTAGTAACCGTATCCATGGCCGCACTGACCAAAGGCATATTTAGGGAAATCTCTCTGGTTAATTTTGTGCTCACATCAACCTCGGACGGAAGAACTTCCGAGTAGCATGGCACCAGCAGCACATCATCAAATGTCAGAAATTCCTTTAAATCCATCCGAGCGTCTCCATTTCGGAAAAATGTGCAAGCAAATTGAAATTTCTTAATGCACCGAAGGGCGCAAATTGTATGAGGCGGGTGCGATCAGCAATCCTGTTCAGGGCATCCACTGCTGATTCCAGGAATACGTCAATGAGTCCGCCCCACTTCTTCTTGGGATAAACTAACTCCGGTTCGGTCTTGATGCCGCCAAGTTCCGCGGCTATTTTAACTGCATCATAAAAATTCCCGATTGTATCTACTAAACCAATTTCTTTAGCTTTTTCTCCTGTAAAAAATTGACCGTCAGCAATCGTGCGAAGTTTCTCTTTTTCGATTTTGTCCTTGCGGCCTGCGGCCACATCATTAATGAATTGCTCGTGAATATTATTGGCGAAATTTTCCAGGATGTTTCTTTCTTCTCCTGTAAGCGGGCGGAAACCGGTGCCGATGTCTTTGAATTTGCCGGCCTTTATAATATTTACACTGACACCAATTTTTTCAATAATTTTATCAATTTCGGGTAGCATCATAATCACCCCGATGCTGCCGGTTATTGTACCGGCCGAACATACGATTTCATCAGAACTGCTTGCGATGTAATAGGCTGCCGACGCCCCGACCGTTTCTATAGAACTCACTACAGGCTTCTTCTTACGAACTTTTTCTATTTCTCTGTAGATTTCCTGAGCAGGTGCCACCGTCCCGCCGGGCGAATTGATTCGCAGCACAATTGCCTTGACTGACGATTTTTTCCTGAATTTTCTCAGTTGCTTGAGAATTTCATCAGAACTTGTGATAGTCCCTTCAATAGTGACTATTCCAACATTGTTTCCGTAATCAAAAAAATCAGTCCAAGCAGAGGCTTCTTTTTCCGTTTCCACCAGAATGGACGTAATGACGGCTATTATTATAAAAATCGCCACCAAAAAGGCTATAAACAGGATGGCTTTGCCGGTCCTGGATTTTTTCATTGCCCCTCACCCCAGTCAATTATTATTTTAATATTAATTAATTACGCCTCACATCCTTTAATCTTTGAGCTTAACAAAAATTTCTCTTAGCCGCAAGATTCAGTCTGTTGTAGCAGTGTCCTAATTCAGGATGACATGGAGCATTTGTTTAAATCTTTTCACTTTCATTGGAACGAGTACGACTTGTACCTGAAGCCCCTGCCGCAATCGACCAAACTGCTCCCCATCCAATACAGCTAATTAGCACTCCTCTGACAAGAGAAATCTCCAGTGCAATTAAGTGCAAAGATCACACACCGCACCAGTCCAAGGGTCTCATAAGTCCACTTGGTCATCATAACTATCCTTTACACGATCTGGATTGCGATTGATTGGAATAATATTCAAGACTTTTCTTGCTCTGAACTTGACGACGATTGCATTCCGCACTGCGTCTTGGAGGGAATCGACAGGGCAGTTTCGCAAATCAGCGTCATACCGGAGTGCAATGTCATCCTGGACATTTTGTCGAAATGGCGAAAGAAGGACCAGGCTCAAATTAGGATAGCCTCGCGCACAAAGGCCTAAAAATGTATTAACGGCGAATCAACCCAAGGACACATCCCTTAGCCCGAGACTGCCCCTCAGGCTGTCTACTTCATCTTCGCCTGTCAATTTCAGGAAAGCTTTTTCCAAATTTCCGCTGGTGCGGGCAATGGAATTCTTAATGTTTGCCGGAGTATCTGAAGCTATTTTCTTTCCTTTGTGAATTATTGTTATGAAGGTACATATTTCCTCCGCCACAGCAAGTGTGTGCGTCGAAAGGAGCACCGCCATACCTCGGGTTTTGGCCATCTCGGTAAAAAGATCCTTCACAAGGCGAACTCCCCGCGGGTCCAGTCCGACCATCGGCTCGTCTATAATGAATATTTTGGGCTGGTGAAGGAGCGCCGAGCTGATAATTAGACGCTGCTTCATTCCATGTGAATAGCCCTCAATAAGCTCGTCTTTCCAGTCAATCAGCTCGAAAATCTCAAGAAAATACATCCCAAGCCGCTTCAGCACTTCCGACGGGACTCGATAAATTCCTGCAATGAATTCAAGAAACTCCCAACCGGTAAGTTTTTCGTATAAATAAGGCCTATCCGGAACAAAACCCGTTACAGCCTTTGCAAGTTCAGGCTCAGCTGCCAGATCTTTACCGTCGAGCATAATAGTTCCGCTGTCCGGCTTCATCAGACCGGCCAACATCCTGATCGTGGTAGTCTTGCCCGCTCCGTTTGGCCCGAGAAAACCCATGATCTCCCCCGGGGGGACGTGCAAATCAATGTGGTCCACAGCTACCGTTTTAGCAAATTTCTTGGACAGGTTTTCGACGCGAATCATATTTTGGCTCCGCTCCAACTTCACAAGTAGTCTAATTTGCTTCGAGAACTTTCAATTTCAATTGTCCTAGGAAAGATACGAGATTCAGATGCTTGTCTACGTCTCCGTAAAGTAGCGCAACATGCGTGGGGTCCACAGGAAGCATACCCATTAAGGGATCTCCCGTGAACCAGCGATCTCCTGCCCAATAATTTACCCACGCATGATAATAAAAACCGTCAGCCGAATAGACCAGTCCCACAGCAATTCTTGCAGGCAGTCCCACAGCTCGGGCCAATGATGCCGCCAGGACGGCGTGTTCGTTACAGGCTCCTTGTTTATGCCGTAATACGGAAACTGCATCGGGTACAGCGGCTGTCGGAACTTTCTTAAGATTGTCGTGTACCCAATTATTGATAAGACGCGCAGCGCGGACCGGATCTTTCTCATTATTCACAATTTGTTGCGCCTGTTGCTTCACCAGCGGATCATCTGAGCGAATAAATCTTGAAGACGTGAGGTGCTGCTGCATTCTCTCGTCGTCACAAGGAAGTGTATAAGTAGTCGGAGGAATAGTCTCTTTCCTCAGGACCAGTTCGGAATCTTTGAATATTTGCCTGGACCCTTCACTGGGAATACTCAAGGGTTTATCACCCTGAACCTTTAGTCTGAGCAGCCGCAGATTCCGTGAATCGGGAATTGAACCCTCTAATGGAACGGCGGTAAGCGACGGATAAATCAGGCAGCCCGCGAAGAGATTTCATTTCTTTCGCAATTTCATCCTTGTCCGAACGAACCACCGTTATTCCCATGGGCATCCGGCCCTTTAAAAGCCGGCCTTGATCATCAATCCACATCACAAGGTCTATAGTCCGGAAGACCGCTCGCACCCGCCAGGCTTCCAGCTTTTTCGCCGCTATTTCAAGATCTGCTTTTTCAAGAACCGTGATCACAGTATCCCATTTGTTTCCGTCCAGAGGATCGAAAACCGGGATATGGAATTCATCCCCCACTTTAAGTCCGGTTAAAGGTACTGGCAGACCCAGAGATCGCGATATCCTGGGGATTTCCGATAATTTTATCCGTTTTGTTCCTTCGCCCTGCGAACCGGGTATCTGCAACAATAAATCTCTACCATCCATTCTGCCTTTTTGTTCAAACGACATAATTCCCGAAGAAATCTTCAAGTGAAAATTGATAAGACGAAAATTTTCATCCACAGTTGAGTCGTTGAACACGCGTACCGGTTTGACTTGGCCCTGGAGATTCAAAGAAATAGTCAATTCATCACGAATTCTCCAATGCTCATCATTCTTAAACTGCCTTGACCTACCAAATCCGGAATATGCGCCACCGATTCGGATCAGAAACCAATCATCCGATTCAACCGCAGCAATATTCAGATTTTCAGTAGTTCCCGGCTCGCCTCCAAAATATCTGTCCTTAACAAGCAGACTAATAAGGACGAGCCATATCAGCACTGATATGATTGTTACGGCAGGCCTAAAACGTGTGGATCGTGAAATTGGAGGAAACTTCAATCTTGATGACTTCCGGACAAGCGCTGCTTGCATATATCGAGCAGTTCTTGATTGTTTTTTAATACCTTCTTCGCCTCAGACTCCACGAGCCCCGCTCCTATCAGGATCTGGCAAGCCCTCTCGCGGGTTATCAAATTGTCGGGAGTGTGGGTATCCGTATCGATGACCAGCTTTGCGCCGTTTTTCATGGCCATTCTCGCAACATGTCCATTTGTTAGAGAGTGACCCTGCCTGGCAGTAATTTCGAGAAGTACCCCATTTTCAGCCGCAAGTGCTGCATCCGAATCGGTTATGAACCCTGGGTGAGCAAGTATATCCGCTCTAGATTCTATACCGGCACGATTAGTTCCGGCTGCGACCGGCTCCACCGGAGACTCGCCGTGAACTACAATGAGGATCGCGCCGAGCTTTCTAGCTTCTTTAACCAGTTTCGGCACCTGCTGTGGTGGAGCATGAGTAATCTCGACTCCTGGAATTACAAAAGTGCTTTGAAGACGGTTGAGTTCGGCCGCGACTTTCAGAATACTTTTCAGCACGAATTCCAAATTGGAACCATCCACGTGGTCAGTTAGTCCTATTGCGCTATAGCCCGCGTTTTCAGCCCTGCGGACTAGCTCGCTCGGTAATAGGACTCCGTCACTCAATAGAGTGTGAGTATGAAAATCAATCACGGTTTACCTCTCAAGCTTTAAACATACACGTACCCAAATTAAACGCAAAGAGGAGGTTCTACCGATTCAGGTTTTTGGAAGCACATTCCCGCATGTAGACGTTCATTATACCACTGGAAATGCTTTTCAGGCAAAAGCTCGTAAAATCCTCTCAGAAAAATCTATTTCATCCTCTGAGCTTTTATTCTAATATTAGCTTCGGAGCTGCCTGATTATATTGAAGTCACCAATACTTCGATCAAATGTGATAATGGACGCAAGTTGTGCATTTATTATATGAATTCAGGTCCAGGCACTCCGGGACACGGCATCTCAGCATATGGCCTATAATGTAATACGGTGAAATCATGGAAAAGAAAGAGGCTCGCGTAAAATGTAGCGGCTGCGGAACACATTATAAGATCAAATTTCCGGTAAGTGACAAACCATTACGTTTCCAGTGCAAAAAATGCGGTAAGACGTTGGCGATACGGATGAAGGCGCCGGATCAAATTGCTACGGGTCAGGTCGCTTCTGCAGAACCGGCTCCCGAAATGATGCCTCAATTTGAAACAACTCGATTGCCGGATTGGCAGCCACCGCATGAGCCATCCTCGCCTGAGCAGCCGGGCGGTGTAGACGAGGCAGCGGCCTCGGAATCAGCATCTGCTCCGTCTCAATCGTCGACTCCGGAGGACCGACGATGGTTGGTATTGGCGGATGAGCAGGTCAAGGGCCCGTTCAACAATGACGAAATCACAGATATGATAAAAACCCGTTTCATAAACTCTGAAACATCGCTGAGGATGGGGCAGCGGCCCTGGATCAAGGCAGCCCAAGTTCCTGATTTTAGATTTCTTTTTCCAGAAATGGACAGTGGTCATGACCAATCGGCTCAGATTCGTCCGGCACAGAAAACGGACGAGCATCCGGAAAATTTGATTGGGAGCGTCAAAGCACAATTGATGCATGCTATCCCATATCCCCTCACTGGAGGAAATTGGCAGCCTCTAGCTATTTTCGCGGCCATTGCGTTTGTTCTCTCGATCGTTTTGGTTTTTGACTTTGTAATTGGTTTGCCAGTGGCGATCGTTGGATGGATACTTCTTTTTGGGTATCTAGCTGATCTCATGAAGACGAGTAGCGAGGCATCGGAGAAACCGCCGCCTTCAATCGATTTCTCGGCCATCCGGGAGATGGTAAGCGCTGGGATGAAAATGTTTTGCGTGATGGCGGTCTATTCTCTGGTACCTGTTTCCATGTGCCTGCTGTTCATGATCGCTTTTTTCTTAAATGATATGGAGTTATTAGGATACGTTTTCATAGCAGTCACGATTGTAGTATATGTGATATCTTTGTACTTGGCCTCCGCCGGTCTTTTGATACTCGGAAAGTCGCAACAGCTGGGACAAGCCCTAAATCCGTCCCTTATTATCGGTGCGGCTGCGAAAAGTGGCGGCGCATACATCAGATTGGGTTTTGCAATCGTCATTATAGGGATAGTCTGCATGCTGAGTGTCTTGGCATCAGTCTTCGTGACCGACCTTCTCCCCCTCGGGTTTGTGTTTGCCTCGTTAATTATGACTCTGGTGCTATCCTACGGAAATTTTATGTGGTTTCACCTGCTTGGCATATGTTTGAAAATGAATGTCATTGGCGCCGACCAGATTCCGACTCCGGCGCCCATTCCATAAGGCGGTTTTATTATGAATCGGTGTTTCTCTAAAGACGTTACGCCGGCTCGATTGCTTCTTTCAGTTTCGTTAGGTGCAGTACTGTTGATTTCTACAGGTTTTGCTTTTGACGTGCGGGATCAAATTTCGGCCGTTTTCGAATCACCCAGTTTCAAGGGGAAGGAGCCTATCCAAAAACTTCAGCAGGCAGCCGAGATGATCCGGGAGAGAAAACTCAAGGATCGAGAAATGGCATTCGCTGTTTTGGACTGGGGAGATCAATATTTGAGAGAACCCTCAGATCCCCTTGACAGACTAAAAAGATGGGCCCAGTTGAACAGTGACGAAAAACTAAGCCATTTGAGAATACCGCGAGAATTTTTCAACCGGACCCTCCTGGCTGAATATCTGGTAGAAAAGACTCCGTACCTTACCTCCTCGCCGCAACAAAAAATGGAGATAATTGGTAAGCTCGCCCAACAAAATCTTGTGGACTGGTCAGTGGCTCTCGCATACGCGCGGCTTTATGCGGGAGCGATAATTGCTGGGGCCAAGAATTATAGCAAAACGAGCCCCATAGAAGCCCTGGACGTGCTAAGGGGTCTCGAGAATCAAGGGTTAGTAGGGCTACATTATAGGACTCCAACGGAAGCAATTTTGGCCACCGAAGCCTTGGCTATGGATTCCGATTATCTCAACGCACTGCCGTATGAACGCCTGTTGAAGATACGCGATCTAGAGCGCAAGGGGCTAATCAGCAATTTGACGAAAAAGGAATTGGAACGACTTCCGGCTTGGAGACTTTTGGTAGCTGATCCATCTTTTATGCAATCGGAGGCCTCAGTAAAAAAAGAACGGCTGTTAAAACTTAGAGAACAGGGCCTCATTTCATCTTCAAATTATTCGGATTTATTGGCGATATTTCGACCTATCAGTATCGCTTCCCCTGCTCAAGTAAGACCGGCTCCGGTTCCACAGAAAATTCAACCTCCAGCCCAGCAGGAAGATGATGCGATTCGAGCCCCAAATAGTGAATCATGACCCGATAGGTATAAGGCGCCTTTGATATGCCGCTAGCCATGTGACCGATGCATTCGTATTTTTTCAGGATTTTTGTTATTTAGGATAGTCCTTGATGGACAATTTAGTAGGGGCCAAGGCCATAGATATTTGGAAAGTTACCGTTCTTTCGGACCGGATTTGCCTTTGTAGCACAGGAAAGGAAAGATTATCGTGTGTGGAATAGCGGGTTTTATAAGTAACGACCGCTGGACAGAAACTGCGGATCTGTCCTGGTTGGACACCGTCTTGGGAAAATTCGAAGCAACCGCTGTATCGAATAACTGGGAAGACCTTAGCGTGCCTCTGAAAGAGCTGGTCGATGGATTCGATCTTCTTATGTCTTTCGGAATGCATATACAGCTTGTCAAGCGCGCTGAAATTCGGGCTAAAATGCAGCGGCTGGCTGATCTTCTCATTGCCCTCTCCGCGAAACTGAATGATGTCATTGCTGAAACCGGTCGGTCAGATTTTCTCGAATTCCTCGCCGAGAATACTAGAGACTGTATGTGGCAAATTAAGGAAGAAGTGCTTCACAATGTTGACAGGACCACAAGCCTCTTTCCGAGTTCTAAGCCAGTGTCGGATTTTAATAATTCCGAGCATTTTGTAGCTTGGGCCATTGAGCAGGCCTTGGAAAACATAGACCGCCTGGAAGTCCGTGGCCGTGATTCCGCTGGAATATCCATTCAGTGCTCGCTATCTAAGAAGGTCGATTGGGCTGATGAGGCTGTTGAGAAAAGCGCCGCTGAACTCGTGGAAAGACGTACGCATAGAATCAGGTCCACTGACGGATCAGAAATTCTTATTTTCATTTACAAAATTGCTAATCTTGTGGGGCGACTGGGTGATAATACTGCGGGTTTGCGTGAGGCTATCCGCCATGACCTTCAGCTTTGGAAAATAGCGGCAGTCGTAGATCAAATCAATATTATCGCTCATACGCGCTGGGCTTCTAATGGCATTATCAGCATTGCCAACAGTCATCCTGCAGATGGGTCCCTCCACGGAAACGAACATGCTGCGACGATCAACGATAGAGAAACGCAATTTGTGCTCAATGGCGATGTAGATAATTATAGCCAGCTGCTGAAAGATGTTGTGCACGCTCAGGGCTGCAGTATCGACCCCGCAGTAACTACCGATGCCAAAATTCTACCAGTCCTCTATCGCCTCGGAACGGATCCGGCGGCCGATCCCGAGGAGCGATTTGCTGACTTGATGAATAAATGCGAAGGTTCCTTGGCAATCGTCATGCAACATCCCTTTCAGCCGCGAGCGTTATATCTCGGCCAAAAAGGGAGCGGACAAAGCTTATTCATAGGAAAGGTCCACGATGGAGCTATTGTCGCATCCGAAGTGTATGGCCTCGCAGCCCGAACGCGGCAGTCCTATGCACTGTTAGGCACTGAAAGGGGTGGAACACAGGTAACACTCCATATTTCCAATCCCATTGAAGCTATGAGTGGTCGATTTCTTAAAGACGGCGCGCCATTTCAAATAAAGCCTGAACAGATCTATATCCATTCCCGGGACATTTTCCGAGGATCCTACGATTATTATTTTGAGAAGGAGATTCATGAGGCGCCGTCCAGTGTCCGTAAGACCATTCGGGGGAAATACAGAAAAATAGGGCACGACCATAGATTTCTCCGCAGAAGGTGACGGAGCTTTCAACGCACTATTGAAACGTTTGAGAGATCCGAACCTGCCCCAAATCCATAGAATTATGTGTATCGGTCAGGGAACGGCGTCAGTTGCGGCAATGGGAGCGGCTTACCTGATCGGACGCGCACTGATCGGATCTCGGATAGAAGTTGCGTGGTCCAAAGCATCTGAAATGTCGGGATTTCTTTCAGACGAGTCTCTGGATGATATGTTACTTATTGCCATATCTCAGAGCGGAACAACGACCGACACGAACCGCACTGTGGATGTTGCAGGATCTCAGGGCGCATGGATACACGCAATTGTGAATCGGCGCAATTCCCCGCTTGTAGCCAAATCCAATTCTTTCTTCTATACCAGTGACGGTCGGGACGTGGAGATGGCGGTGGCCTCGACAAAAGCCTTTTATTCGCAGATACGCGGCGGCAAAATTAACAGCTATGCTGTTAGCCCATGAATTCCATTGCCTCACGTCGGAAGAGGTATTTCAAGAAATTCACGAACTGGAGCTCCTTCCAGATAAAATCGAATCAGTACTCGGTCTAAAAGAGACTCTGAAAAAATGTGCGGAAAAGTATGGTCCCAGCAGCCGAAATTGGGCAGTGGTCGGGAATGGACCCAATAAGGTCGCGGCTGACGAAATCCGAATTAAGCTCAGTGAGTTATGCTACAAGTCTATTCCGTGCGATTTTACCGAGGATAAAAAACACATCGACCTTTCCACTGAGCCCCTTACAATAGTTGTCGCTAATGATCTTGCGGAGCACCTGGTGCAAGATACAGCGAAAGAAGTGGCCATTTTCAAGGCCCATAACGGCAAACCAATTGTATTATGCGCTCACGGTGAGAAACGCTTCTTATGTGTACGCGGAGATGTTCATCGAGTTGCCTGTCATCGGGGCAGGATTAGGTTTTGTCCTGGCCACGGTAGCGGGGCATCTTTGGGGATTTTATGCAGCAAAAGCCATAGATTCACGAGCCGACGATTTACGAAAACTTCGTTCCCTTCTGACGCAAGGTCTGGCTGATCCGGGCATTTTAAATGCCGGAATTCTCATATCCAGATTACAGGCGGTGGTATACCTCATTTCTCAAGGTGAGATGAACGCAGCTCTCCCAGCCTCCACGGTAGCTGCGCTATCTCTGTACATGGCTCAATTGAGTGGAACCCGCAACGACAGAGATATTGACGAGAGAAGAGCTGGCAAAGGGTATCGCAATACTAAATAAAGCTATAGAAGAAATGACTCGGCCCATTGACACTATTCGCCATCAGGCCAAAACGGTGACTGTGGGTATAAGTAGACCCCAGGAGATTCTGCCACCAGTCCTACTTATCGCTTTGGGCAAACTGTCCATTTTGCCGGGTCAAATTAAGGAACAGGATAGGCGAATCCTCCGGACGGTTTCACCGCTCATTTCAGAAGTGCCCGGGGGTCTTTACTATCAAATAGTACATTCAGTAGATGGTGTTCCGGTGGTTTTGGCGGGCGATGCTCATTGGATTCAGGTGGTCGAAAGGTTCGGATCGTGCATCGGCAAAACATCCCGTTATGATCAGCCTCGGCCCGCGGGCGGAAGCAAACGTACAATACTCCGACTCGAGAGAGCGATTTGGACATCTGGGAAGAATGGAGCCGAGAACCTTGTGATGCTTCCACTCTTTGACGAAGATAAAGCGGAAGTTACCGGAATATTATTGTTCCATCTGAATTTTGTGTCTCAAGCATCAGTCCAACAAAAGTTGACGATTTTGCACGGCTTAGGGAACAGATATTATGATTTAATAGAATTGTTGGAAGAGATCTCCGATATCAGATCTGTCGAAGAGGTTCTTGAGCCTATTTCACCTCGCGACACGATTCTGGCACCAGTGGAACGGCTTGTGCTGGGCCGAAAACTGGCAAAATAATGATACGATTTGCCGAACAGATTATCTTCTTAAAATAGCCCATTACAACTGTTGTTTGGATTATAGGCAAGTGTGATCTATACCCAGAGGCCACGGCGTGGGCCTTTGCTTGTCAGGGTGCGCAACTCAGACCGATTCCCGCGAAAGTCTCCCGGTCGGGGAACCGGAAATACTGCTTGACAGTTTGTGCGAAAAAATATATAAGAAAATAGTATGTTAATGTTAGATAGTCAGGTATAACATTAACCAACGCTGCGGAGGCCCTGGATGCCCTCACAAAAAAGTCGATTGATAGTCTTGGCCTTGATCTCATTTCTACTGTACGCTTTTCATAAATAGCGCCACCGCTTTTGACCTTTTCCCAAGACCTCTGGATCAATACACGGTTAAACGTGGAGATACTCTCTATGGAATTTCCGGTTATTACTATGCGAATCCCTCATTGTGGCCCTTTCTCTGGAATCAAAATCCTCAGATTAGCGGTAAAGGGTAGCAGCGGCGCTCCCGAGAAGCAGCCTCTAGCTCCCGGTACAAAAGTGAATCTGTTTCACAAAAGGTTCGCACCGACAGTTGTGAATCAATCTTATACGCCGCCAACGGGCATTCCCGAGGAGTTGCGTTTTTTGACGCTCAAGGTCCCAATGCAGGGAATTCCCTATGACAAGAAAGTTCTTCAGATACAGATTATCTAATCGCCCGATTCAGCTTTGGGGATATATAGTGAGTTCCCCGGAATCGGAAGTGAACAAGGTGCCATTTTCTGGAGAGAGATCTGGTTTATATTCGTTTTCGCCCTTCCAAGAAACAGGCCATCCTGGTAGGAGATCGCTTCGGAATTTACCGCGATAAAGGACCCGTCACTCATCCTATAAATCCCGATAAACCCATAGGTTGGGTATCAGAGGTTGTGGGAGAGGTGGAAATCACCAGCACAGGACACGAATTGGCCACAGCGATCATTCTGGACAGTTATCAAGAAATATCCAGAGGAGATAAGATTTCTCTTTTTGTCCCCAGAGGACGCGAGCTGGTTCCGACCAAAACTCATCGAATGTTAACGGGAACCATACTTTATTCAGCCAGCAGAACAGAAACTTTTTATACCGAAAATCACAACTTGGAGAATGACGTCCTTTTTGTGGATCGAGGAGAATGCGACGGAATGAGAGAAGGGATACTCGTTAACATTTACCGCCCGAGTACCCCAGTGCCGGATCCTTATTTTGATAGGCCGATGTCTATCCCGGATAGATATGTCGGCGAAGCCATGATACTGAAGCCGTTCGAAAAAAATTCCACTATTATAGTCACCAGACAACGTGAAGAAATACTTCCTGGAGATATAATAAAAAGCGTTAGCGATTAGCATCACAACATACTCCAATAATGTTCGCCCGGTATAAAGGTTCCGGCGCGGCCCCCCGTTGCTGTCGTGCAAGATCCTAAACTGCTTCGAAGTCAGCATCCTGCTGTCCTATTAGCAAAATCGTTTCTGAATTCTAAATTCTCTGGCAATATGATCTGTAAAAATCTCAAACGAAGTTCTCGTACCGCGGCATGCCCGGTCATTAAGGACGAGAATGATGGCACCAGCTGATGATTCTGCATTGTGCGATTGGTTGACCGTTAGAGAGGATTCCCCGGGTCGGTCCCGTGACAATAGCTAAGCTGCACAGTGCTTTTGGAAGTCCTCGTGCAGCGCTGGAGGCCGATGCTGACAAAATCCGGCGGCTTGCCGGGCTAAGTGAGCAATTGGCGCGGACCATATCAGGTTTTGTAATTCCCAAAGACGAAATCCTGAAGGATATAGAAACTCTGGCAAAACTCCAGGTCCGAGTAATTACCCGTTGGGACCCGGATTATCCCCTCAATCTCAAGGAAATTTATGACCCACCTGCTCTGCTTTTCGTGAGGGGAGAAATCAAAAACGAAGATCGCCGCGCTGTGGCTATCGTAGGTACCAGAAACCCTACGAGATACGGCATTGAAGTGACGGAGCAGATCAGCAGAGGTCTTGTCCAGGCAGGGATCACTCTAGTCAGCGGTTTGGCACGAGGTATCGACACCGCTTGTCATCAGACAGCTATTAAGGAGCAAGGTCGAACTATCGGAGTCTTGGGATGCGGTATTGACGTATCTTACCCAAAAGAGAACAAGAAATTAATCCGAGAAATGCCGCAATACGGGGCTGTGATCAGCGAATTCCGACCTGGGATCGCGCCTCTCGCGACCAATTTTTACCGACGGAATCGGATCGTGTCAGGTCTGGTGAAAGGAGTCTTGGTCGTTGAGGCTGCCCGCAACAGCGGCTCGCTAATTACGGCAAATCATGCCGTAGATCAAAACCGTGATGTATTTGCCGTTCCGGGAAATTTAATGAATCCGCGTTCCCACGGATGCCATTATCTTATTCAGAATGGCGCAGGACTCATTGAGTCGGCGGATGATGTAATCAATGCGCTCTTTCCCGTGACCGGCAAAAAGGTCCAGGAGACTTTATTCGAAGCGGAGCACTATAAGGGAGATCTGTCCGATGCAGCGGAGTCGGTTTTGGAAGCACTGGACCCCGATCCAGTTCCCATAGACCTGCTTTGCGAAAATCTTAAGATCGACGTAGGGAAACTAGCGGGCCTACTGCTGGAACTCGAATTGAAGGGTCTGATCAGACAACATCCCGGAAAAATGTTCTCCAGGATTATTCGTTAATTTCAAGTGTCCTGGAATAAAGTTGCCGCACCGCTTTTCCATTCGCATCAATGTAGTAATGGGACCATTGTTCGGAGGTTTTCCCATCGTATGGAATCAGAGCGCTATAGCTGGTAAATCTTTCAATATTTACCTGTGCGCTTGACGATAAGAAAAAATATTGAATAAAGTGCGACGATCCGTTTAGAAAAACAAAATTGATCGTGTAGTCCCTAATCGTTAAGTTTAATAGCCAGAAGGAACAGTTTATGGAGAAAACTTTAGTGGTGGTCGAGTCGCCGGCCAAAGCGAAAACAATAAAGAAGTATCTCGGCCCGGCTTATGACGTAAAGGCATCGGTAGGTCATATCAAAGATCTGCCCGCAAAAGAACTTGGAGTAACCGTAGATGAAGGATTCAAACCAGACTACAGGATAATTCAGGGGAAAGAAAAGATAGTTAAGGAATTGAGCGCTGCGGCAGGAAAAGTGTCGAAAATCTTTCTGGCTACTGACCCGGATCGGGAGGGTGAGGCGATAGCTTGGCATTTAAGTCAGGCTTTGAATAAACCGGCAGGAAGTATTTTCAGGGTGCTGTTTAACGAACTCACAGAAAGAAACTATTAAAGAAGCTGATTGCCCATCCGACCAGATTAGATGAGCAGAAATATAATGCGCAACAGGCGCGCAGAATACTGGATAGGTTGGTGGGGTACTATATAAGTCCCTTGCTCTGGAAAAAAGTCCAATATGGCTTGAGTGCCGGGCGAGTTCAATCTGTAGCTCTGAGACTTATTGTTGACCGGCAGAACCTTATCGACACTTTCGTGCCTCAGGAATACTGGAGCATTACAGCCTTGCTGAAAGCCGACGCACCTCCGGCTTTCAACGCGAAATTAGTGGAATACGACGGGAAAAAAATCCAAATTTCAGATGCTCAGTCTGCCGCATTAATGGTGCAGCAGGCCAAAGATCATCCTTTCGAAATCGTCGAAGTAAATCGCCGGGAACGAATCCGCAAGCCTGCCCCGCCGTTTATAACATCCACACTCCAGCAAGAAGGGTCACGGAAACTCCGACTCACTGGAAGCCGCACAATGAGAATTGCGCAGCAACTATATGAGGGTGTGGAACTCGGTCCGGAAGGATCAGTGGGCCTGATTACTTATATGAGGACGGATTCTCCGCGCATTGCTCCTGAAGCATTAACCGCAGCCAGAAATTACATCAAGCACAAGTACGGTGATAGATATTTGCCGGCAAAACCTCACGTGTACAAGAGCGGTAAGGCAGCCCAGGAAGCTCACGAAGCGATTCGCCCGACGTCAATGGATCTAACCCCGGAAAAAGTTTCCAGTTTTCTGGATAAAGACCAGAGGGCGCTTTACACGTTAATATGGAACCGCTTCTTAGCCAGCCAGGCTGCTCCGGCGATTTTCGATATGACAACTGCCAACATAAGCTGTGGGAAAATGTTATTTCGAGTGACCGGCTCAGTATTGAAATTCGATGGGTTCCTGAAAATCTATAGTGAGGAAAAAGAAGAGGAATCGGAAACTGTCCGGGAGGACCGAGACGACCAGGACGTTCGGCTTCCGTTGCTCAAGTCCGGTCAAAGACTTACTCTGACGTCTCTGTCGCCCCGCCAGCACTTTACGCAGCCACCGCCCGCTTTTAATGAAGCATCACTCATAAAAGAGCTTGAGGAACGTGGCATCGGTCGTCCTTCGACTTATGCGGAAATCGTCAGCACAATACAGAAACGAAAATATGTCGAAATCAACAATAAGAGATTCCAGCCGACACTTCTCGGTCGAATTATAGCTAAACTGCTAGTGGAAAGTTTTCCGGGCCTGGTTAACACCAGGTTCACTGCGGAAATGGAATCTTCCTTAGACCTTATAGAAGAAGGGAGCGCATCCTGGACCGAAACGCTTGATCGCTTTTATGGGCCGTTCCAGTCGGACCTGAAACAGGCCGACAAGAACATGAAAAATATAAAGCGAGAGGGGATATTCACAAACGAAGTGTGCCCCAAATGCAACGAACCTCTACTAATAAGGTCTGGGAGGTACGGTCTGTTCATGGGCTGTTCTGCGATATCCCGAATGCGATTACACTCGAAACATCGAAACCGATAACGCTTCCGATACCGAACCGGTAATGACTGATGAGAAATGTCAGAATTGCGGCGCCCCGATGGTAATGAGGAAAGGTCGGACAGGCCAGTTTCTGTCCTGCTCGCGTTATCCGGAATGCAAGACCACTCGCCCGCTGTCAATAGGAGTCAAATGCCCCAAATGTGATAAAGGGGATTTAATCCAACGCAGGACCAAGAGAGGAAAAATCTTTTATGCATGCAGCCGCTACCCGGATTGCGATTACTCGATGTGGAATCGACCGGTACAAATGAACTGCCCCAATCCCGATTGCGATTCCCCAATTATGGAAAATATAAAGAAGAAAACAGGGGAAGCCATCCTCCAGTGCCCGAAATGTAAATCCAAGGCCGTGTAACCCGATAATTCCGGGGGACTAAGCAAGGCGCTTCAATGTGAATCGGAATTGTGGTGGGGCCGCGGCGCATGACCTCTCGTACCGGTAGCACCACGCAGTTGGGGCGGGGCCTCCACTTCTGGCCGGCAGGGAGACCAATCCTACCCACAATGTCAGGACCCAATTAATTAATTTTGAGAACGGATGCACTCATTTACACAGCCTACCGGTCCTATCGCCCGCCGCTCACGACCGGTGGCGCAGGCGGAATCGATTTCCACTTGACTGAATCAAACGGGTTCGACAGAGGAGTACTCGAAGCCGGCACTGCTACCGGCTGGGCGGGTTGTCTCAGTTTGGCTATATATGACGTGATGTAAGCTTCTGCCGTGTCAATTGGGTAACTTATTATTTTACCGAGATACCAAAAAACATAAAGCTGATCTGAGGGCTTCGGAAGCCCCGAATCATCCTGATTGGCGGCAGGTCTCTCGGAAATCGGCTCATCATAACCGGGCTTGACCGGAATTAAATTATTCTGCGCTTGTCCTGTTTGACCGAAACAAGCAGTGGTCAGCCAGAGAATTGGTATAATAATTATTGCGATCGTTCTTATCATAAAGACCACCTCCGGCAGCGATTTTCGTGTCCCTCTATCACAACTTTTGGAAAAAGCCAGATTTTTCTGGAAATGTTTTGATCCATTTGGGTATTGATTAACAATTCCTTAGTGGAATTAGCAGCCCGGGTGTCATCTCCTCAGGCTCTTTGCGACCATTAAAATGGAAGGCAATTTGTGTGACGGACATGTAGAGCCTGTGGGTGACGGTGATTGCAGTGAATGAAAGCCTGCCAATCAATAACGTGCAGGTTTAATTTAAGCTCTTAACTGACACTAATTTTTGGCAATTCTATGATTTGTGAACCTTTCCTCAGTTCTAATTCGTCTTCAATTCCCAACCCGTAAGAATCCGGTATATCTCCAGATAATTTTCCGAGGTTTTGCGGATAATCTCTTGCGGCAACGCTGGAGCAGGTGGTTTTTTGTCCCAATCCAGTTGCTCCAAATAGTCGCGAACAAATTGTTTATCTAAGGAAGGCGGAGAAATTCCCGGTTTATACTGATCCATGGGCCAGAAGCGGGATGAATCCGGTGTCATAGCTTCATCCACCAAAGTGGGCGCGCCGTCCACAAGACCAAATTCAAATTTGGTATCAGCTATAATGATTCCTCGCTCTTCTGCTCTGCGGGCCCCCAAAAGGTAGAGTTCTATTGTTTTGTCCCTTAGCCAACAGGCTATTTCTTCTCCCAACTATATCAACGACCCGACTGAACGAGATGTTTTCGTCATGTGTGCCTTGCTCGGCCTTGGTTGAGGGCGTAAAAATCGGCTCCGGCAGCTTGTCTGCCATTTTCAAACCAGCCGGGATGGGAATACCGCATATCTTTCCACCGGTCTGATAATCTTTCCAGCCGCTGCCTATGATGTAACCGCGGGCCACACATTCCACCGGAAACACATCGGCTTTGTGCACTAACATGCTCCGGCCTTCGAGAATAGGTGCGAAAGCCGCACATTCTTCCGGGAACCGGCTCACATCGGATGTTATGAAATGATTGGGCACTATATGGCGCGTCTGATTCATCCAGAAACCGCTGAGATTATTCAGCACCTTTCCTTTGGAGGGGATTGGATCGGGCAGGATGACGTCAAAGGCGGATAACCGATCAGTTGAAATTATCAGCAACTTGTCCCCAACATGATACACATCACGGACTTTACCGCGGCCCGCGACGCGAAAACCTCTAAGGTCGGTATCTCTGACGACATCTTTATTCATGCAGTGTTCTTCCTTTCCCGGTAAGTTTCGCTCAACGGGTTCGTTGAATTCTTGTCACAAGCGCGGTAAAAGGTTTTTTTAACTAACATGGCTGCCATTATGAAGCAATCGCTTTCAGACAAACAATTGCCGCGCAAGCATCCATGCCCTGATTGCAAAATGTGCCAGGGCTGCTCCGAGAGTAGATGTAAGGCCTGCCGTTGCCAACCAAGACAGCAGCATAAAAGGCTCTCTTTGCAAGAACAAATATTATTATTCAATTGTTTAAATCCGGGCCTGGAATCGGATTCCAAGAAGTGATACTGCTACGGGACACCATTTTTATTCCTGGAAAAGGAGGGCGGGAAAATCATTCCATTGGAAAAAATTTTTCAGATAGCAGCTACATTAGCTTGCGGAATATTCACAGGCGCGGCGATTTATATTAATTTTGTCGAGCACCCAGCCAGAATGAAATGCGGAACACCGTTGGCCGTGACGGAGTTCGGTCCCAGTTACCGTAGGGCCGCTGTGATGCAGGCATCTTTGGCTGGCATCGGCTCTATAACTGCGATGGCCGCTTGGTGGATGGGTTCGAGTTCCTGGTGGCTAGTAGGTGCAATTTTCCTTTTCGCCGTAATCCCGTTCACACTCATAATCATCATGCCCACCAATAAAAAACTCCTTGGCCCCGATCTGAACAAAGATTCGGAGGATGCTCGACGACTTCTTACAACATGGAACAGACTACATGCGGTAAGGAGCTTCTTGAGCTTTGTTGCTTTCCTAATATTCATCATCATTCGATAAAGACAGAGAAGTTATCCGACTGAACCGGGGACAACGGGTCGCTGTACGCAAGCATCGGCTCGAATCGGAGTTTTTGAGCCTCAAAGGCTCTTCAGTTAAGCCTGCGAGCCTGTTCGGCTCAGATTCAAGTGCTCAATTCAACTTGACGCTCAAAAATGGCAGTTATAAGGTCTTGGGACAATTCATGTTTTCTATGATTTCTTTGCCCTAAAGTGATGGCACTAGAAATGCACTTGCTCTATCTCATGGCGTCAGCTATGACTGGAATGGGAAAAACCTTGAGAGGAGAACGATGTGACCGAGTTCAAATCCTTTACGCCCGATGCGGAAGTGCTTGGCGAATGTATTGAGGCATTTGTTGCCGGATTTCCGCCCGAGCTAAGCAAGATGGGCTTGGACGTGTTGGCTGCAAACGGGATCGATAAGTTTAGTCGAGGCGAATACTATCCTCTGCAGTCCCTGTTGAATGCAATGAAAGAAATCCAAAATAAATTTAGCTCGGAGATGCTATTTCGCATCGGCGAGAAAATTGCCGCGAATGCTGTCCTTCCTCCGGGAATAAATTCGCTGGAGATCTGCTTGGGGTCAATAGATACTGCATATCACATGAATCACAGACGAGGTGATATTGGCAATTATGAATATTCATATATGGGGGGAGATACCGGATTAAAGAGAGCGAAAATGATTTGCCCCAATCCTTACCCTTGCGCGTTTGATAGGGGAGTAATTCAAGGTTTTTCGCAGCGATTCAAACCCGCCGGGGCTATCGATGTGATCGTGCGACATGATGAATCGCAACCCTGCAGAAAAACCGGGGCTAATTCGTGCACGTATCTAATTTCTTGGATGTGAGCCCATCACTTGGGAGGTATCGTCTAACAATTCATGCGTCCAAGCATTGGAAAATGCGCGTTGTTTCGGCAAAGTCATTGTTTTCGGCCTGTAACTTACCCATTCTTGAGTTATGAATCGAGGTCCCATCAGTGCTCTCTACGTTAGGACATGCCTCGAACTGACATTCTGATAGGCACGGCCGCCGGCTCCTGCTGGTAGCCGTGCCTATTATTAGGATCTGTAATCCGCGTTAATAGTGACATATTCCTCGGAGAAGTCAGTAGTCAATAAGCTGGCTTCTCCATTCCCACTCTTCAGGTCGAGAAGAACGGAAAATTCTCTGCCTTTCATAATATTATGCGCGGCAGACTCCCAATCCCTATCCGTCAGTTTTCCGTTCTTCAGAATATGGATCTCACCAATAGATAGATCAATTACACTTGGATCAAAAATGACACCGGAATTCCCGGCGCTACACACAATTCTTCCCCAGTTCGGGTCTTCCCCGTGGAACGCCGTCTTCACCAGAGGAGACTCAGCGATTTTACGAGCCACTTTGGTCGCAGCCGCCGTGTCGGGTGCTCCGCATACATTTATTCTGATAAGCTTTGTCGCTCCTTCGCCGTCGAGAACGATTTGGCGGGCAAGATGTTCACATGCTTTATTCAAGAGTGAAGAAAAAGCTTCTCTGTCGGATAAATTACCGGATAACTCAGGCGCGTTAATGCAACCTCCGGTCATTACGATTGCGGTATCATTAGTGCTTGTATCCCCGTCAATAGTTATAGCATTGAAACTTTTTGCCACAGCTTCCTGAAGGCACTCTCTCAGAAAATCGAGTTCCACCCGCAAGTCCGTTAGTAAGACCGCCAACATTGTGGCCATATTGGGAGCAATCATCCCAGCGCCTTTTGAGAAACCCAACATGGTGAAAGGGCCGCCCATTACACTGCCTTGTAGGAGCACGGTTTTGGGAACTGTATCCGTAGTCATAATTGCGGCGGCCACGTCCATAAATGATCTACCATCCAGGCGGGAAATCAATTCAGGAATTCGGGACGACATCCGATCTATTGGTAATGGATTTCCTATCACCCCTGTTGACATAGGAACGACAAGATTGGAATCAATACCGAGGCCTTCAGCAACACGGCTTGTAAGATCCGAAGCATCTTTCAATCCTCTGTCACCTGTAAAAGCGTTGGCATTACCTGAATTCATCAGAATGGCTTGACAAAGACCTCCCGTAAGGCGATCTCGAGTTATCTCCACAGGGGCTGCACGTACTAAATTGGTGGTTGTGACTGCGGCAGAAACAGCCGGTCTATCGGAGACGATTAAAGCAAAATCGAGTCTTACAGATGAAGCTTTCTTAATGCCAGCCGCCACCGCGCTGAATTTGTAGCCTCTGACTATGTCCTTTTCATTCGCCACTGTTTTGAGCTCCTTTTGGGCTATGCTCTTACACCCAGCTTTTCAAGCTCGATCATAAGTTGCTGTTTATCATGAAAGACTATTCCGGCAATTCCGGCATTGATCGCAGCGTCAACATTTTCTTGAATATCATCTATAAAAACCGCACGGAAAGGATCTATGCCAAATTTCTGTATCAGCCTGGAATAGTATTCCTCTGAGGGTTTCATCACCCCTAGCTCATATGAGAGAGCAGCGCCTCTGAAAAAGAGAATTCTGGGGGAATTTATTTATTATCCATCGATAATGAGCTTCACTGGTGTTTGAAACAAGCCATGTTCCATACTTCTTGGATAGCTGTTCTCCAAAAATGACCATGTCTTCGTTCAGTTGGAAAATGTCGCACCAGATTCGACAGAATTCCGCCTTTTCCATCTCAATCGCGAGGCGATTGCACATGATCTCATGAAACTCATCGAAGCTGATTCGACCGCTTTCGAGCGCCACGTCAGGTTCATGGAAGAGCTTGTTAAAATCTTGTTTATCATTTCTCAGTAGGCCTGCCAATTCGGGAGAAAGATATGGCGTCAACCGCCGCAACGCTATGTCCCAATCGAATCGTACGAGCACATTTCCAAGATCGAAGAGTACATCGTTAATTTGGCGTATCAATTCCAGTCCTTTTCAGTAGATTCCAAAATCAATTCCCGCGGCCAAAGTTTTGCCAAGCTCACGACATTTATCTAACATGGAAAGCAAGATCGCTCCACGAGCGATAATGGGCTCTTGAATTTTTCTAAATCGGTATCCCGCTGCTATCCGTTCAATGCTACTCAGAGCGCCGGTTCCATCATTGCCGGCCGAAATCACCACAGCGTAAGGTTTTCCCATCGTAAATTCTCTGATCTCTTCGTACGTGCGGTCAAATAGTTCTTTAACCGCGCCCGACATGTATCCGAAATACTCGGGAGAGCATATTACCAAAATTCGACATTTTTTCAGATCTACAGCTGTTACTCCGGATGCCGGAAGTCTTTGTACCTCGATGCCGACAATATCACGCGCTCCTTCCTCGACGGCGATCGCCAACCGTTCAGTATTGCCGGTCTGGGAATGATAAACAATGAGAAGTTGCGGCGCGCATTTCATGGTCGGAAATCAACATTCGGGATCATGCTCTGACATGACATAAAGCTCCCATTGAGATACGAAATCGGAAACCACTTCTCGGACCGATTTGGCCGAGCGTTCAGCTTCCAAGGAAATTGTTTCCCAAAACTGATCCAAGAAAAGGCAGTCTTCACCAGTAAATGCTAGAGCCAATGTGTTTCCGCAGGCACAATGCCGATGAATCATCGTGAAGGGTTTACCCATCGCTCCTCGGTAATCTTCCATGCTGTGGCCTCTGGCGTGGGTAGAGGAGATATAGTGGGCAAGATTGTGATGTTTCCTCCCGCATAAAGAGCAGGTTCTTGGAAAGCGTTTCTCAGCTGCGCCAGCGTCCATAAACAATCGAATAAATTTCAGGAACGCGTCCTTACTCTCGACTTGAACTTTACTGCAGGAGGGAGCCATTTGATCTAAAAATACTCTACCTCTGATTGAAACGGCAAGCTTCCGAATCGGCTATAGGAGAGGCGTAATGTGCAATTCAGGGGGTCTTGCAGAATCTTTGTCTAAGCCAAAATTCCATTTTGTCACGTACCAAAAGCATGATTGCCAGGGTCAGATTGAACCGATTGTGTTTGGTTGAATCGGTCATCAACACATTCCCGCGTAAGGCGAAATCTCGTGATCGCTCCCTGCGTCAGTAAATTCCGACAGCGTCATGAGAATTTCGTCCTCCATCCGTTTTATCAGGGGAGGAAAAGTGCTTACGTCCATTGCGGAGATGGCTATTCCATCGTATCTGTCACAAAGATTTTCAACGGTTTCTGATGGGACAAGATCTTTCTTATTGAAGACTCGCAACATGGAAATTCGGCCCAAACCAAGCTGTTCCAGCAATTTTTCTACCGCCTCCATCTGTGCTTCGAAGGCAGGATTAGCGCAATCTATTACATGGATCAGCAGATCGGCATCGGCAAGCTCATCCAATGTGGCGGCAAAAGCTTTCACGAGCGTTTCCGGTAGGTCTTGCAGAAAACCCACTGTGTCGGTGATTATTACTTCGGTCTCTCGTGGGAAACGCAATCTGCGACTCGTCGGGTCAAGTGTAGCAAAGAGTTTGTCTTCCGCTAATATATCTGATTTGGTCAGATTGTTAAGCAAGGTCGATTTTCCCGCATTTGTATACCCGACTATCGAAATTACCGGAATACCTCGTCTATTTCTCAGTTGTCTCCGCAGCGACCTACGGCGTGCCAGCTGCTCGATTTGTTTTTCGAGGAAAACTATCCGGCTATGAATTCGGCGCCTATCCACTTCAAGCCTTGTTTCACCGGGACCTCGTCCTCCAATTCCTCCTGTCAGACGAGACAAGGCATCATCTTTTTCAGCCAATCTGGGCAGAGCGTATTTTAATTGAGCAAGTTCGACCTGGATTTTGCCTTCACGGGATTTGGCTCTTTGAGCGAAAATATCCAGAATGAGTTGAGATCTGTCGATTACCTTAAGTTCCGTGAAGTCGCCGATAGCCTTTACCTGGGCCGGACTTAATTCCGTGTCAAAAACCAGCATTCCTGCGCCTTTTTGTAAGGCGTCGATAACGATCTCCTTGAGTTTTCCCTTCCCTACAACAAAATGCGGATCAACGGCAGTCCGGTTTTGTCGAGCAGTGCCCACAACCTCGACACCACAGGAATCCGCAAGCTGAATGAGTTCCTTTAATGATTCTTCGATTTCCCATGTTTTCCCGGCGGCCTTGCCAATCAAATACACCCGCTCTCTTGAATCGCCCACCTTGCGGCCCCCTGCTGAACGGGTCATTTCTTCTTCCAAAGATCTGATGAATTCCGTGAAATCCAGATCGAGAAGCGAAGGAGGCGAAGGATCGAGTAATTGCCAGATTTCGCCTGATGGATTTTCAGGTAATAAATGAGCAATTCGGACCGTTGTGGGAAGACCATCCGAATCCATTCCCACGGACGCCAACAGGTCCAGTCTCAATAATGCAAGGTCGGTAAGATCTTCCTTATTCAAGGGCTCGTCTTTTAAATGGGTATGAATCAGCCTCAGCCCTCGGAGACGACCTGCGCCGACTCGCCATCCATCCAACTTCGGGATCAGGATTGAACGATCATCACCTATCAGGACCTTGCGGATGTTACCCTTCCTGTCCACCAGAATGCCAAGCTGGCGACCGATTTCTCGTGAGAATTCCGTGAGGCGACGAGCTGTTTCTTGAGTTATCACCCGATTTGCAGGAATCCTTCTCAGGATCAATTTCTCGATCCGAGTCCTCTGAGATGGCTTGAGACCGCGTAATGAACCGAAAACAGCGCTCAATTGCCGCCCCCGGACGCTTGTCGGCACGGTAAGTTTGTCTTTCCGATATATTTGTTCCTGTCAGACTTTTCTCCTTATTTTTGATTTTCGTCAGGCAGAATCTTCACTACTGCGTAATTCTTCGGATCCAGATATTTGCGTGCAGCCTTGAGAACGTCCTCCGCCGTAACAGCTGAAATCTTCTTTACGTACTCTTTATCATAATCATAACCCAGACCGTATAGCGTATTCAAGGCGGTATTTTCTGCTCTGGACCAAGAACTCTGTAAATTTATAAGGTATTCACCTACAAGATTGTTTATGGACCGCTTAAGTTCTTCATTGGTGACAGGCTTTTCTCGTATCAGATTTATTTGCTCTAATAACCCTTGCAGGGCCCGATCAGCTTTTGGTTCGTCGCAAGCGATATAGAATGCAAATACCCCAGGATCCATCCCGGGCCGAACAAAAGATGTCACTGTATAAGCGAGAGATTCCTTGTCTCGAAGCTGAAGAAAAAGGCGGCCGCCTTGTCCGGCAAGGATATTATTCAGCACGTCAAGCGGGTACCTGTCCGGATCGGAAAAGGTAGTGCCTATGAATCCTAGAGCCAGATGCGCCTTGGCCCTCGGAATTCGAACGACTTTTTCTTGTACCCCTTTTAACGGCTTCTCCTTTGGAATAACCGGCGCATCAAGTTTCCTGGCTGGAAACTTTGCCAAATATTTCGTCGATTTCATTCGAAACTTCTTTGGGATCCATATCCCCCACGACAGTAAGCACCATATTGGATGGAACCGCAAAATGCGCATAAGTCTGTTTCAGGTCTTCGCTCGTGAATCCCGCTACGGAAGTCAGGGTGCCTTCCTTTACAAATCCATATGGGTGGTCCCGGAATACCATCCGGCCGAGAACATTAACAGTATACGCTGTGGGGCGATCCGGCTCCGTCTTGATTCGATTCAGGATCAGCGCCCGCTCCCTTTCGAGCTTGTCTTGAGGAAAAGAGACGCCGCTATAAATGTCCGCCAGAAGTCGAAGTCCTTCTTTAAAGTTTCGACTGAAAAACGTTGCCGAAAGACCGAAAGAGTCATACCCCGAAAATCCGCTTAAGCGTCCGCCCATATCGTCCACTTTAGCTGCGATATCGACTTCGGTCAGCTTTGTCGTGCCTTTCGTCAGCATTTGCGCTATGAAATTCATAATTCCTTCATTTTCTTTGGTTTCATAGCGTTTCCCGCCCAAGAAAGCCATCCTAACCGATACGTCGGGATTGGAGTCATCCGGCATAAACACCACTCTTATCCCGTTGGACAGAGTGTTGGTTATTATTTTTCCCGAGCTGGTTTCCGTGGATGAAGCAGTCGATGTTGGTCTGAAAGATTCGATAATTTTGGTAAGTTGGTCGATCTTGAAATCCGGGAGGTCTTTCTCCGGTAACAGGACTGACACGCTAACGTTCGGCGGTCTGAGATACCTCTCCACTACACTTGAAATCTGGTCCGGAGTGACTGCGGCATTGAGTTTAAGATATTTTTCTTCGTACGCCGCGTCGCCCATATCAGCCTTGAAGTTGCCTATGCTGCGAGCCGTTCCTTGAACTGTTTCTCTCGAATAAATGTGTTGCGATTCGATATGGACCTTCGCTCGTTCCAGCTCTTCCGGCGCAGGGCTTTGTTTTCCCAACCGGTCAATTTCATCCATGATGGCTTTGGTAACTGTTTCCAAGTTCTTCGCATCGAGGGTAGCGGAAACTATCATTAGGCCTGGATCTTTAGGCGTGTAAGCGTAAGCTGAGATAGAATTGACGATCCCTTTCTCCTTCTTCAAGATCCGGACCAGCCTGGAGTTGTCTCGGGCGCCGAGCAAGTCACCTGCCAAATCGAGCGCATTGACGTCATTTCCCTTCACAGAAGGAATATGAAAAGCGATGTTCAGTCGTGTCTCGCGGGAGTTGCGGTCCCGTTCAAGAGCGCTTCTAATCTGGTTTTGAATCGGCTCCGTCGGCCGAGGAGTCCTGAAGAGGCCAACAGGTTTTAGGTCCGAGGTCATCCGCTCCAATTCTTTGTGCAGATTCTCGGCGTTTACGTCTCCTACTATGAGCAAGAACATATTTTCCGGGACGTACCATTTTTTGCGGAAAGACAGGATGTCTTCCTGTGTAAATTTCTCTACGATTTCCTTGTATCCGATAACCGGGTATTTATATGGACTATCAGAATAGGCTGTGTAGAAAATTTGCTTTGAGGATTTGCGCTCGGGCCGCTCCTCTCCTTCCAGGATTTCCTCAATCACTACCTGCTTTTCCAATGCAAGCTCCTTCGGGTCAATAACGGGCCTGAAGACCGCATCCGTCAAAATATCGAGACCCTGAAGGGTTGCGTGTGACGGCACTGTCACATGAAAAACAGTTTCATCCCAGGAGGTGTATGCATTTATTTCGCCGCCCAAAGCTTCAATTTCCGCGGCTATTTTCCCTACTCCGCGGCGTTCCGTCCCTTTAAAGGCCATATGCTCTATTAGGTGACTGATGCCGCGTTCGGGAACCTCTTCATCCGCGCTCCCCACTTTGACCCAATATTGGATTGCGGCTACTTTACGCGCATGGTCCTCTTTCACCAAAACCTCGAGACCGCTTGGAAGTATGAATCGCTGCAATTTGTCCTCCATTGCATTGGAACTGACAGGAATTATGCAAAACAGAATGAGTGCCAAAAACCACCCCATTCTGGGGGTGACATCTGAAAATGAAACCATTATCATCTCCTTTGTTCTATATATTCTGCAAAGTTGTTATTCACTGAATCTCCGAGGCGCAACATCCGTGATCGGGAAAGCTGGTAAAATGCCGTGACTTTCCGGAATATCGCGGACAAGGAGGCTAAATAGTCCTCTACCTGTACAATTCAGCAGTTTCTCGGTCACCACAAAGGTTTATGAATCTTTTCTCGGGCGGGATAGGGCAGGGCGGAGCTGGACTGGGTCTCTTCTCAGGCCCTCGACACGATCTCTTCGTTTCATGCAGACACAAAGCAGGCTCGTACGCTGTCACTAAAGGTCCTGTCAAAATTCCTACGATTGGCACTTTAGCGACCAAATACCCACGGACGATAACTCCCGTCGGACCAAGAAAACGATCCTCGATTTAACATTCGTCTCTACACAGTTGAATCACCGTATCACTCATTTCGACAAAGGACTGAGCTGAACGTTCCAGTGCTTTGTGCGAGTTCTTTGTCCAGCCGCTCAGGGTATTAACACTATTTTTCCGTACGAGCTAGCGCTCATTACCTCGGTGTGGGCCCGCGGCGCCTCGGATAGAGGCAATTCAGTACCTATTACCGGCCGGACAGTCCGGTTTTCAAGCCCCGCAACCAGCCCCGCATGGATGCCGGCCAATTCAAGGTCTGAAGCATTGAACAGCATCATGCCCATGATCGTGGCGTCCCGTGTCATTGCGTCCCGAGGATCAATCTCCGCTGGTCCCCTGCTACCGATCACAACCACGCGACCACCCTGGTCTAAAATCTTAAGATCATTCCCAAGATTCGCATTTGCAAGCATCTCTAGAATCAGGTCTACTCCGCTGCCACCGTTCAGCGCAATCACCTCGTCAAAATGACCGGCATTTCTATGGCTGACCGCATGGTGCGCCCCCTGTTCCAGGATCAATTCCAGGCCCTTGGTTGTACCGCCGGTTCCGATCACTCGTAACCCGGCAGCACGCGCCAATTGTACAGCTGCAATCCCGGCTCCGCCGGTAGCCCCGTGCACGAGCACGGTTTCGCCGGCCTTAGCGCCGGCACGATTGAACAGCGCACGATACGCCACGCCATAAGGCACGCCCATTGCGGCGCCCTGTTGGAACGTCACGTGCTTGGGTAAAGGATGAACCTGAGATTCCTTGCACAGGACCTGTTCAGCATAGGTTCCCGTGAGCGCTCCGGCTGTATAAACCCTGTCTCCCAATGCCACATCAGTGACTCCCTCGCCCACAGAAGCAACAATACCGGCTGAGTCCATACCGGGAGTAAAAGGAAGTTCGGGTCGTTTGGCATACTGCCCTGCTCTGATGTATGTATCGACAGGATTAACACCCGCTGCTTTCACATTTACGAGCACTTCACCGCGACTAGGCTGAAGGTCCGGAACCTCCTCCAGTCGCATAACTTCGGGATCGCCAAATTGACGCACTCTGGTTGCCTTCATTATTGTCCCCCCTATTATTACGATCTAGTCGGAATTTGATGGACATTCGAGGCCTTAGGGCTAATAGACGTCATAATCAATAACACACACTTTGTCCAGGTTTCCAAACATAAGTTTTTTGCTCCACAAGACCACAAACCATCTGCTTGGACCATACTTTCTCGAAAAATAAGAAATTCTACCGAAGAGCGACTTCCAAAATAGTCCTTTACCAATTCATCTCGGCTGCAGTGAGAATCCGGAACACCGCCACTCTGATCTTGTGATCTCCTTTTTTAGGGGTTATTCACCACCATTTGGCCAATCCAAAAGCTATCCCGAACTCGTGAGCACTAAAACTATTATAGTCATGGAGCAATACTTGCCCTGAGTCGCGCCAAATCCTCCAATCCGGAACGAGGGGGCAATAATCCTGCAAATTTGTCCGTGTACATTTCGGCCTGTTTCTTAAGTATTTTCTCCAGTGTTCTCCTCTGCTCCCGATCAACTCGCTCGCCGATATCACGGAGAAAACCGGCTATTTTCGCTTTCAGAACCAATGTCGGAATAGAAGGCAGGATTGCTGTATTTAATAAAGCATCGAGCAAAGTAAATCCACCGCCGACCACAATTTCCATTGTTATGACAAAAGCTGCCCATAAGCCGGACCAACCATAAAGTTTGACCTGATCCGAGACCGGCAAACCATCCTTAAACCGTTTAAATTCCACCTCAAGAAGCTTCTCGACGCCTGGAAAAGCATCATAGTAGAGTTCATGAATCTCGTTATCATGCCATCTTGGAACTTCTGCTAAAGCCACTTGGCAGATATCACTCAATCCAGGATCCGAACTGAGCATTTGGGCTACTCGTTTGTTCAATTGTGCGACAGCCGTTTCCAGTGGTCTTAAATTGGCAGCCCTTCTGACAGCATCCAACTCATCAAAACGGTCTGGAATCGATGCTTGTTTATCCGGGGCTTGATTCGATTGAAAACTAAACCAACTAGAGACGTTCCCGATCAGCTCCTGTACTGCCTCTCTTAACTTTTTTCTCGGCACAAAAAGCAGGTCGTACTTCACAGTTAATTGATTTAATCGTTCGAGGATATGCTTTTCCACATCCGGGGTCACCACCCTGTCTAGATCCCCTTGCATATTCCGCGTGACATCCTCAAGTATCCATTGAATTCTGTTGTTGATCGTAGCAATTCTTTGATGTTCCGCGTCAAAAGTCTGTTCGAGCATTTCCAGGCTGGATCTGGTACCTGGCGGATAGTCGTTCCAGCTCCGCTTCACGTATATTTTTTACAAAATTCTTTTCTGCTGCTTCGCCGAAAACGGCCGAGAAATGGGGGTCCTCCCGTAGTCCGGGAATAATTTCAGGGGCAATGGGTAGTCTATCGATTCGAACAGGTTCATCTATGAATTTCTCAGCCTTGAGAGATCTCCGGAAATCATCAAACGCGGCGGCAGATGTTACCTTATTCATTATGAAGATAGTTTTTTTGCCCCAGCGACGAGCACGCTCTGCCACTTCATGACCTGCGAGGTCACCGTATTTTTCCTGAGATGTCACAAAGATTATTATGTCGCTGATTATGAAGAAGCTCTCTGCATTCAATCGATTGGAGGGTTCGACACTGTCTATATCAGGGGTATCTACGAGTATGGACTTAGACAATTCAGACCTATGGTGCGCCACAATCTGTGTGTGTAGAGGACTATTGTTCGGGCCTGCTTCCGGATCAGGCAAAGGACATTCTGAGATTTGCCGGACAGCATGTTCCGGAACAAGAATAATAGCCCGTAACGTGCTCGGCCTTTTGTGCCCCACCTTACTTATGATTTCCCCGGCCAGGGAGTTGAACACGGTACTCTTTCCGGTTCCCGTACCACCGATTAACGAGATCAGGAGGGGGAATGATTCCTCAAGGGACGATTTCCATGTCCAGGCCTTCAAAAGGCGCTCCGATTCCAGATAATCGGCTTCCAGAATGGACCGGTGCGCCAGACGTTTATCAAATGATAGCTCCAGCATTTTGCAGGAAAACCTCAAGAATTATCCACGGAACCCCCATATGCGCTAACTTACCGCCATATTTGCGGACCGCAATTTCCCCCTCTCCCTACCCTCTCCCGCGAGGGGAGAGGGATTCGGAATCCCCCTCCCTTGACGGGAGGGGGAAGGGGGAGGGTGACAAGACACTGAAATCACTGGTGCACCTCTCATAAGTTAGCGCATATGCACGGAACCCCTATGTTATAATCTTACTAAATACCAATCGTGGCAATAATATGATCGGTGAAACATTCGGGTGGGAGCAGATGACATTGGCCCGTAGTAGGATTTCAAACGACCTGTGCTTCTATGATTCTCCTTATTGCCGGAGGAATGAAAAGTCCTTCCAGATTAATTTTTCTTAAGGATCTGGCTAAGACCAAAATCTTTCGACGTCTGGAATCTTTTCTGTTAAGAAATATGATCGGTTTACCGGCCACAACGCAGTAACCGCCTTCGCATTTAACACCGGTTGTTCCTAGATTTTCGTATCTCAGTTCAATCCCGAGGCGGTGAGTAAGGTCTTCAAGGTGTTGCAAAAGAGCAGGGTCGTTCATATTGGCTCCTAACATGCTCTAATCGAGAACTCGTCTAATCTAAGTGGCGGCAATTGTCAATGCTTCAAAAGCTGGCTTTTGATGCGGCTTTTAAGCAGACCATCATGATTATTTTTTATGACCTTGCTGATTTCTCTTGACAATTCGGCTCAGTATGGATAACATTTTGCAATCGTTCGAAGTAGTTTCAACTATCTGAAACTTTTGATTTTTTTGGGGAGGTAAGTCATGACCAAATCTGAACTGGTTAACCGAATGGCCGAAGAAGCAGGCGTAACCAAAAAATCAGCCGGTGCCGCTCTTAACGCCTTGGTCGGCGCGATCCACGACTCTCTAAAGAAGAAAGACGGCAAGATTCGTATTGCAGAGTTGGGGACATTCAAGGTTATTAAGAAGAAAGCGCGCACGGGCGTTAATCCTCAGACCAAGCAGAAGATAAAGATTCCCGCCGGTAAAGTGCCTCGTTTTAGCGCTTCGCGGGCCCTCAAAGAAGCCGTCAAGAAAGCCAAGTAAGTGCTTGGAGGTGAGGACCCCATATGAATAAATCAGATCTCATAGTAGCCTTGGCCAAAGATGCGGATCTGCCGCTGAGAAAATCAGAGGAGATCGTCAATCTGGTATTTGACACAATGTCAAATGCTTTGATTCAGGGGAATCGTATCGAGATACGCGGCTTCGGCTCGTTCATGGTCAAGGAATATAAAGGCTACACAGGTAGAAACCCAAAAACGGGCGACAAAATCGCAGTCAGCGAAAAGAAGCTCCCGTTTTTTAAGACTGGTAAAGAACTTAGAGAAAAGGTGGACGGAACGGGGTAGCGACAAAGTGACGGTAAGCGTTCACCTTTGGCGTATGGGCTGTGCGAACGCTTACCCCTATCCCTAATCTTCACGTCGTTATTGATTCTGCCGGTCACAACCATTATTATTGGGAAGGAATTACACCGCAGGTGAATTCCGCGTAGTCTTCTGCGTGCCCTGTAGTCGCGCGGAACGACGTCGCCCAGGAATTACCCTGTGTAGTGAATTAATTTCCGCGCCGGTTGTCCCAGTGGATATTTATAATGACACCAATCAAATTGCCGAAATCCTTTACAAAAACGGATTGCTGGATGAAAGCGGTTTATTGAAGCTCCAAGAGGCGGAGCTTTATATAAGGGATCGTCTCGCCCAGGAACGCGCCAATCAATTAAAACAATCCATTCCTCACGCTCACCAAACCACTGTCGTAGAAATCATACTCGGCATGAAATTAGCTGGTCCTGCAGGACCTTTGGAGGACCATCAAATCATGCAGGCCCTTGCCGAGGAGATGGGGTATCCTTTTGTGCGACTTCAACCATTGGATCTGGACCCCGATTTCGTTACTAAGCATTTGCCACAAAAATTTGCCGATCGTTTTTTGGTCATACCCATAGGGGAGTCGAACGGAAAACTCAGGGTGGCCATTTGCGATCCTTTTCAAAGAGAAGTTCTTGAAGACGTCTCGCGCGTCACCGGAAAAGAGCTGGAGGTAGTGGTATCCTCTAAATCGGATATCATGAAAATTATTCTTGAATTCCACGGGTTCAGAGGTTCGATTAAAGCCGCCGCTGAAAAGCACGTCAAATATTTCGCAGAATTGGCCGATCTGGAAAGGCTTGCTGAGGTCAAAAGTCTCGAAGACATCTCAAAAATTTCACACACGGATAAAAATATCCGGACTGCTGTGGACGCGATGTTCCGACGGTCTATCTCGCTCAGGGCCAGTGACATTCACGTCGAACCTAAACGAGGCAAGAGCCTTTTGAGGATGCGAATAGATGGCACATTGCACGACATAGACTGGCTTCCGGGAGCGCTCCATGGGGCTTTCACTTCTCGCATCAAAGCGATGTCGCACTTGGACATAGCCGAGAAGCGTCGGCCACAGGATGGTCGAATAAAACTGACTATGGATAAACGCGAAATCGAGATTCGAGTTTCAACGGTCCCCACCGCGTTCGGAGAGAAAACAGTCTGCCGAATTCAGGATCCGGATCTATTATTCATGGATCTAGAAGAATTGGGATTCAGTCCGTACGATCTCACTACGTTTCAAAGTTTCATTTACAAACCTTATGGAATTATCCTGGTCACAGGCCCTACAGGGTCCGGGAAGACCACCACTCTATATTCCGGTTTGAAAGTTCTTGCTACACCTGACAGGAATATAACCTGCATAGAAGATCCCGTTGAAATGGTGTTTGAGCGTTTTAATCAGATGTCTGTTAACCCGGCAGTCAGTATGCTTCATAATCCTGAGGAGAAGATGACGTTCGGTCCGCTGCTGAGACATGTCATGCGGCAAGATCCGGACATAATAATGATCGGCGAAATTAGAGACGAAGAAACTGCTTCTTTGGCTGTTCAGGCTGCTCTGACCGGACACTTGGTTTTTAGCACTCTGCATACGAATGATGCGCTGACCGCGATCAATCGCATGCTTGATTTGGGGGTGCCCAGTTTCCTGCTGTCAGGCACCCTGGTTGGTTTAATAGCTCAGAGGCTGATGCGTAAGATCTGCCCGTATTGTACCGAGGAATATTCCGTTAGCCTGAAAGATCTGAACCAAAAAGGGTTCAACTTTGAGGGACCGGAAAAGATTTTGCTTAAGCGAGGCAAAGGCTGCCATCAATGCAGAGACACCGGGTATTTCAAAAGGGAAAGTGTGTACGAAGTGGTCGGAATCGACGATGACATGGCTAAATTGATCTCCGAGCAACCGGAAATGATGGCTCTGAAGGAGATGGCCAAGAAGAAGAAGTTTAGAACATTGTGGGAGAACGCCATCAGAAAAATGCTAAATGGAGTTACGACCTTAGAAGAAGTCCTTCGCGTGGCCCAACCTGATCCTCATTTCAACGAACCTATTCATTTACGTAAAATGAACGGTTAGCCATTACGTGAGCTGTTCAAATGAAACTTAGCGCAAGACAATGGCTAATCCATGGATCGTTATTTGCTGTTACGCTGATCACGACCACGCTTGCGGGAGCTTTGTACGCGAACGACAAATTCGACTCTATTATACCTTTCTTGTTACGTGGCTGGGTGTTCTCAGTGCCATTAATGGCAATTCTGCTCACTCACGAGATGGGACATTATTTGTTCGGGAGGCGTCATTATCTTGACGTCACCCCGCCGTATTTTATTCCCGCGCCTCCGCCGTTAGGTACTTTCGGCGCGTTCATCCGGATTCGATCACCCATACCCGACCGGCAGACGCTGATTGAAGTCGGAGCTTGCGGGCCTATCGCCGGAGCACTGGTGGCCATTCCAATGTTGATTCTGGGATTGGCCTTGTCAGAAGCTAAGCCCGCGCTTGAGCCGGCAAAGGGTTTCGCATTGGGGTCTTCGATTATCCTCGAGCTGTTTTCGCTCATAAGGTTCGGACACTTTACTAGCGATGCTCATGTCGTACTACATCCCACCGCGTTGGCGGCCTGGTTCGGGCTTTTTGTCACCGCTATGAACCTCTTGCCCATCGGGCAGCTTGATGGGGGGCATGTGATCTATGCTTTATTCGGGCCTCGCTGGGCAGGTAGAATTTCTATTGCAGTTTTTGCGCTGTTGATTCCATGCGGATTGCTATTTTGGCCCGGTTGGTTTGTTTTTGCACTCTTGGCTTTCCTGCTCGGGTTAAGACATCCTCCACCTCTCGACCCGTACGCTCCATTGGAACGGAGCGGCTATTTGCTCGGATGGTTCGCCATCCTGCTGTTCATTTTGGCGTTCATACCTGTGCCGATATCAATGATCGAATAGTACGGATTCTAGGTGGGATGCAGCGAATCCAAATCGAAGATTCTTGCAAGAACGTTCCACCTGCACCACCTTGACAAACTTTCGCTGCAAATATTGACAGTACAGGCCTGTTTGATCTATCGTTGCCCGAGTTTGTCTCGCCACAAAGGCCGGGGTAGCTCAGAGGCCAGAGCAGCTGATTCGTAATCAGCAGGTCATGGGTTCGACTCCCATTCCCGGCTCCAAGAAAAACAGAAGGTTAGCACAAGTCAGGCGCGCCTGTTTTTTGAGGGATAACTCAGGGATAACCTGAGTGTAGGAAACGATTCAGCCGAGTGCTTCGGAACGCCAGAAGCACGGCGCACGCCCCCCTCCCATTGAGAATTTTCCCCGCCGGACAGGCATAGGGACTCGATTGACCGCGAAATTATCCGGAGTTATCCTGGAAACTGAATTGCTACGTCTAGAGGCCGGAGGCCACATCCCGGTAGGCTGTCACTGGGTTAGAAGCCTATCAAGAGTTAGAACCGGAGAACAATGCTGAATATGGGCAGGAGACTGGTATGCCGGAGTTGCTAAAATTGGCTCTGCTCGAAAATGCTATTGATTTCCTTCTTTCTTCCACGGAATACGCTCAAAAACAAAGGAATCCTCGGGCATGGAAATACTCATTGATTCACCTAGCCAGCTCGCAAGAGCTGTTGTTAAAGACTATCTTGGAAAAGGAACATTGGAGTTTGCTTTTCGAATCGGTCGACAAGGCCACCCTTGAAGCTTTCCAAGTAGGTGATTTTAAGAGTGTCAGTTTTGATGTACTCTTGCAAAGACTCAATAATGTATCCAGGATTCGGATTGCTGCCCAAGACGCAAAGTATCTTCGTGATATTCAAGACATGCGAAACCGGCTATTGCATTTTGCCGCGGATCTCAACTTGCATCAGGTTCGTTCCATTGTAGCAAGAGGTATCAATATCTTCCTTGATCTGTATAAAGAACACCTGCCCCAAGCATACGATGAGGTTCTCGTGCAGGATATAAACCAGAGGCTGGTCCAATTCGACAAATACGTAAGATTAAGGCTGAGCAGGATCAGGCCCGAACTGGAATCCTTAGAAAGACCAGTAAGGTTTTTCTCGATTTGTCCCAAATGCTCGCAAGAAACCCTCTCCATCTCAGAGGATGACTCAATTTCCTGTCATTTCTGCGGAGCTGAAACCAGTTTGCAGGATTTTGTAGACGACTCCTGTGAAGGAAGCGCTGGCCCATGTCCTGAGTGTGATGGCGGCATATTGGGTTTTGTCCTCTTTAACAATGAGGAGGGAGAATTTATCTGCGCGAAGTGCGGCTTCACTGCCTCGCAGAGTTGGAACAGGGAATGCATTAAATGTGGAAAATGGTTCTGGGACGAGGAAGGGGCAACCATATGTCATGATTGTTTTTAGCGCATTCCAGAACAGCCGTCTGACTTCGCCAAGAAGCCGATAATGCACAAGCGGAGTCATTGAATACCCTCTATCAACTCCAAATTGAAGTATCGTAGGAATTTTGGGGTCAGGTCTCGAAATGACGGGGCCTCGGTCACTCGAATAGAGCAGTCGGGGTGCGCCTGAAATTCACCACAGTGACGAATATGGCGTCAAAACCATCCATATAGTCGTGTTGGTGTTTTCCCCCAGGTGCCCAATGCGACAGAATACTGTAAGATTACTGTTTGTTCATCATCAGACCGAACAATCCTGGAAAAGGTGGAAAAGGGGACATTCTACTTTTTTGCCTCGGCTCGTGGGCGTCCGCGGCGTCGCAGCGTGAATTCCAGACTCATGCGGCACGGGGTGTTCTTCTGCCAACGTTCACTTCCGAATGGAGCCCCACCCTCACCATCAGCGTGGGGCCAAACCACCAGGTGGAAGTGATTCGACATCAAACACCAAGCCAGGACCCGCATCGGCACACGTACACAGGCCTCTTGGATGAGTTCGATGAACCGCTGGTGGTCGTCATCCTCGTGAAACACATCCTGCCGGGCGTTGCCGCGGTTCAAAACGTGGTAGCAAATCCCTTCGATGGAAGCTCGTGCGACTCTTGGCATAGTACCATGTTACCACAAAAGCCGGTCAGGAAGCCAGCAAACAGTAACAAAAAAGTAGAATGTCCCCTTTTCCCCTTATCTCTAATTAACTCCGTCTCTTCGTCAGGTCTATTCCAATTACCGTGATGTCGTCTACCTTTGGAAATTTCGAAGCGATCTCCGTCCAATAATCCTGAAGAGCGACAGTCAGTTTTTCAAAATCGACACAGGTGCAACTACCAGGTATGTGCCAACTCGTCTTATTGCCCTGATACACGAGCAAAAATATACCCCGGTTTGAACGATTGTCTCGCAAATAGTCACCGCAAAGCTGGTTTTCGAGGCGCTCGAAAAGTGCCGGACCTGTCCACTTGTCCGCTAACTTGAGTTCGGCAGGGACCGGCCCATCGAAATCTGCTCCGTGGAATCTCAGGTCTGGTTTCTTGGCATCGGCCAATTCCTCTTCCTGTGGAATGGAATACCGCCCTAACGCTTTCTCACGCAACTCCTTGCGAATATAATTGCGCATGTCGGTTTCCTGTTTAACGGTTTGCAGGATTCCCGCGATGCTGCTGTCACCGTGTTCCAAGTCGTCTTTGAGATCAAGGAGACGTAGGACGGCAAGTTCACCCAATTCCCTGTGATTGCTGGGAGTACGCTCCAGCTTCTCGTAGAAGTCCCTCACCTGAGCAGGCGACCAAGGTTTAATATCGCCGTCCTGTTCAGCCAGTCTCTTTGCACGAAGCAATATCCATGGTCGAGACGCTTTTTGAGGATGCAGCTTGGCAATTTCGTTCAGCGCCAAAAACGATTCCTTACCGGGAATCTGATTCAACAAATCCGACAGGCTGTTCCGTGCTTCTTGCGCGTGGTCGCGCAATCCCGGCGAATAGGTGCCCGTTCCAGCACGGTCGATGTCATCTTCGTGTCGAATGTACTCGTGCATTAGCAGGTATAGCGACTTTAGGTACTCGGGGGTTTTGAACGCTTGTCGCGCAGCAGCCTCATCACCTCTGCGGCCACCCGAAAGATGAGTTACGAAGGTCATCGCAAACGAAGTTCGCTTCTTCTGGTCAACGATCTTTCCGATTCGGGCTTTGAAAGCCGGAATTGCACCGCCCGGTGCAACTCCGGTCCATACGGCAAACCAGCGAGCCACATGATCCGGCCTTCTTAAAGTGCGACATTTTCCGGACGCCAGCGTTTCTATCAGATCATCCGGTAAAGTTGAGCCCTGAAGAATCTTCAGAAGCTTGTCCAGGTTAGACAGGTTCTTCGGCTCAGTTGTCTTCAAGAGCTCGTAGATGCTGGGCGCAATCTGGGCCCAGGCCCACTGGCCCGACCAGCTTACTTCGCTTAAGACGTAGTTTGTTTCTGTCTCTAACTCGTACCGAATTTCTCGCATGAGAAAATTGGACACAATCTTTGGATACGTCTCGAAAAGCTTAGAAAACCAAGTGGGGAAGCCGTTCAATTCAAAGGACGCGTACTTGCACGCGAGTTCCACTTCCACAGGGCTCAGATTCTTCGGCCAGCCGTTGGTTTCATGGGCCTCGATTTCGAGGCCTGCGAGCCCGATAATGGCGGCATATGTTGTTTGGTTGAGCGGAGCACCTTCCGACCGCAACTTTGGTTCATGGTTCCGCCAAAAGGAAACTGTGCCATCCCTATAAAAGCGCGCCACTTCCTCGCCATACTGCGGGATTAGCATTTTCCAGTTATAATCGGTCCATCGCTCCGTTGTGCTATTCTTATCCCGAGTCTGATCTAAAAGGTACCGTAAGGGTCGTGTGATGGTCCCAGGGTTTTCGTGGAGCTCCGCTCGGCTTTTGTCAAGATGGTTGTTGAAGAAATTCTTCCAGCCCGTATGGTATTCTTCTTGTTTCTTTCGATTGGCTTCGATGCGCCTTTTCGATTCAGCTTCCCGCCGCTTCCATCGGCGCGAATCCTGACTTTGAGCGGGCGGTTTCAAATAAGTACCAAGGCGCTCACATAGATCGTTGTTGCCTGCGACTAACTTCTTCAGTTGGCCAAGCCACACACACGGCCGATTAGCGGCTTTGTAGAGATCAAAGGCCAGCGACAAGGCGACCAATCTGTCGTCCAGAAACGTTTGGCGAGAAATCTCTCCGGCTACGTACCCAAAATCGTCTTTTTCGAACCGCCAGAAGGATCTAAAAAACGAGGCTTGCCAGAATTCAGTCAGCCGCTCTCCACGCTTTTTATCAATTGCCTCCCTCGATCTTCTTACTTCGAACCAAAATAACTCTCGGTTCAGTTCCTCCCACGCGGGAATGAGCTTCGAGAATTCGGCATTGACATCGGCAAAGTCATGGATTCTGTAATTACGCGGCAACGGAAAATTTGTGCACGATTGAAAGTGCATCTGGATCGAGCGATGCGGGATGTCGGGTCTTGATCAATCGCTCAAGCGCTTTGGATGCCGGCACTATTAACCACTGGAATTTCTCAGATAATTCGCAATACCGCCGGTGTATCATCGGCGGAAGGCTAAGGAGCCTGTTCAAGCCTATAACAAGGTGAGGAAGCAGCTCAATGTCCGCGGAGTCAGCAAAATCCTTTAGCGCCGTACGTTAGACGATCATCGGTATGGCGCTCACTCCGTCCGCTCTTTTCCAAGCACGCTAAGAGCCAAATCAAGATCTGTCGTGTTGGCTGGACACCCTCCAGAAGTTCGGCAAGGCACTCCCGCTTAAGTTCAGATGCCTCCGCCAGAAAGCACTGACGGACATTCTCTTGATCATCGTTGGAACCAATCGCCTTAATAGCCCTGAATGCCGCCATGCGAACGTACTGGTCTGCAGTTGGCGTTAGCGCAATCTCCATGGCTTCTGGCAGTGACACCCGCAAGCTGCCCGATCCATACCATATCGAGCAGGGATGCCATCACGATCTTCGTTGTCTGCATACTGTCTGACCAACGAGCGAACGTCATCAGTCAGGTCAGGGTTTGCGAAACGCTGAACTGCAGCATAGTCATGCATCGAGCGGCCAGTTGCACCCTCGGCCATTTGCTCGCAAACTTCGTGTAGTATATCGCTGACGAACCTCTAAAGGCAGCTGACTAGGGTCGCCGCCTTCAAAGATAATCTCAGGCGCGACTTTGCGGACACGCTCCCTGATCTTCTCATCCAAAATTGCTAGCCAAGGCAAGATCGGACGTAGCGTAGGTACAACAATGTCCAAACCGATACTGATTGCGAAAGAATAGCGTTTCGATTTTTCGGCGCGATGTTTCACGCTTGAGTAGTTCGTCGAACCACTCGGCGGTTAGGTATCCCGTACCGAGCGATGGTGGAAACGTACCGCGCCATAAATCGCCTCGTCAAATATCGGCCGTGAGAGCAAAGTCGACTGATCCTTGTCGTCCCAATCGGGAAGCACGGATTGGACTGCGATCCCTTTCGAGTTTTGCGCTCCATCAGGAACCCTGATTGTTGGGTTTTGAATCAGCGTAGTGGCTGCCGCTAGAAACCTTGATCCATGACGGGCGCGGTCTGCCGAAAGTGGGCGGGCATCGGCACGACGTTGGTCACGCTCAGCAAGCCTTCGATCGATGCTGTTTCGCATGAGTTCAAGGCGAGTTCCAATCCGACCTTTGTCGATCCAAAACTCGGTAAGCTCCTCCAGATCCTGAGGGCGCGATGTGAACGACCGGGCGTCTGCACGTTCCACGGCGTCGAGGAAAGCTTTGCTGTCCTCGATTCCTCGAGCCTCGGCAAACACCGCAATCTGGTTAGGCGTTAAATCATCGAGCGAAACGATCTTAAAAACCAATTTGGCGCTGTCCCGCGTTTCTGTTTCGGTAAGAAAGCTTCCTTCAGGGCCATCATCATCAGGCTGCGGATCACGTTCCGATGTGGTAGCAACCGTATAAGGCAGATGAGCGGTACAGTAGGCAAGATCTGTCTTCGGCCGCCATGCTGTCGTCCGACTGGTTATGACGATATGCGCCCGGTCTTTGGCTGTACTAATCCGTCTGCTCAAATTACGGATTGCGAGTTCAAAGTCACCTGGATCTAGAAGACGCGCTTCATCTACTGAGTCGAGCAGAAGCCACCCCTCTTTGCCGGATGACAGCCATTCTTCAAAAGCCTCGTAGGTTCCCACCTCAAAGGCGACCTCGAAATCTCTGGAGACATGTTCCAGTCGGAGGAAAAACGCAGGCCTTCCCTCATCTTTAAGCGTGTGTGCGACGTTGTGGATTTCAGAAGTCTTACCAGAGCCGGCCTCGGATAAAATGATCAGGCGGTACTCTTTAATGAGGTTGGACCACTTGAGGCGCCCGCCAATACCTAATGCCCGCCTGATATGTAGCGTCATCGTTCTCACTGCTAGGTTCCGACAGCTCATGGAAGGTTCTGTGAAGCTCGATAAACTCGTCGTTTGATCCGAAGGTGGTCATTGCATCCTTTTTGTTCATCGCCCCGGTTTGACAGATCAACGAAGCGCCACGCTTCTAGGATAAGTTTTTCTCAATGCCCCCGCAACCCTGAGCCCACTGCCGTGGAGTTCCGGGTACACCATACTTAATTGCCTTCGATTGTCCTCTTTGGCCCAGGCCTTTTTCTCCTCAGCCTTCGGCCAATCGTCTTCTCCAGGTGACCAATGAACTCGTCGCTACCGAGTGGTCTGCCGGTTCTCTCGTGTAACCGCAACAGCTCAACGTGTTCCGTTGCTGTTTCTTCTGCTAGAAATGCGCTCCAGTCCTCCACCATGCCAAGCAGCGGCGCTACCTTCACGAGATCATCGTTTTGACCCGCGATATGAGCCGCGGCACTGCTCCAAAGGTATTCGCCGGGAACTCTCACCAGGCGAGCCCGAACGGGGTTCAGCTCTACGTAGCGCGCCGCAGCAATAAGATGCGCCTCGTCCAGGACATAGGATGCGAAGCGCCCCTGCCAGAGATGGCCCCGCCAACCTTCGCGGAAGTTGACCCGGCGTGTGTACCGGCGATGAGCCTCCCCGATGGCGCGTGCCAATCCCTCGATCGACTGAGGAACAGCGATGAGATGCACGTGATTCGGCATGAGGCAATACGCCCAGATATCCACCCCGTGCTTTGAGCACCACTCAGACATCAAATCGATGTACGCTCGATAGTCATCGTCGCAAAAGAAGGTCTGCTGTCTCCGATTCCCTCTCTGCGTGATGTGATGCGGATAGCCGGGAACGACCACTCGTGCAACTTGCCCCATAGCCCTCTTATACGCCGGTCAACTCTCCGCGTCAAATAATTACGTATGGTGTACCCGGAATTCCGGAATTCAAGGGATTATCGGGGGCGTAGTTCAGATTGGTTAGAACGCCGGCCTGTCACGCCGGAGGTCGCGAGTTCGAATCTCGTCGCTCCCGCCACTTAACAGCCTGAAATAACAGTGAAGCCTAAACAAGCAGGCTTCCCTGTTTTCGTTTAGGGCGGAGTCCAGGGCCCCCAAAGGGCCTCAAAGCAAATGAAGGGTATCGCAGTGAATCCTTGGGCACCGAGTTGCGTATGGTGTACCCGGAATTCCCAAGGCAAAAAAATGCCCCCAACATGGTAAGAGAACAGTTGAGGGCCAAGTTCGAGATATGGATCCGAGACGAGTTTTTCGCCTCGCTATATTGTCTTGAGGCTCATTTTGAGCCGGGACAATCCGGTCGATGTGGTATGTTCACCACTCGAAAGCTAATTTGTATTAAACGATGGTTACTCTGGTCCAAGCGCCTCACGCTCGGCTGGGTTACGGGCAAGACCTCGCCCCCACTATGGCGCACACCTGCCGGCGTCGCTGAAGCCGCTACAACACTGTGAACAAGGTCCGTCAGGGCACCCGCTCGTTGTGCCGATAGCCAGGCATCCGCCTTGCGATTGTGGCTGCCGATTCCCTGGACCCAACCAATACGGATAGCCACCCCCTGGATCCCAAGCGATAGTGTTCGGATCGCGAGTCGGGTCTCTGATGGGACCCTGACCCGGTTCCGGGACCGGCGGCAGAGTCCGCTGTTGATAGCCTGGTGGGGGCTGAAACCAGGTTGGGTCGATGGGACCCTGAATCTGAATGGGGGGCGGCGGTGGGGGGGGTGGCGGGACATAAGTCGGAGGCGGGACATAAGTCGGAGGCACATAGGTATCCGTCTCAAACGGATCCGACGACTGAGTTCCCTGCGACGGAATTCCCAAGTAGGGGGTCCGTTGGGACATTGCCAGATCGACCCCACCTTGCCAAAAAAGGAACAGAGTGCAAAAGATTCCGGTCACGAGTAAACGCATGACTATGTTCGAGGATGGGTGAAGGCTCCGATGCTTCCCATTGTTTTGACTTATCATGACAACCTCCCAACAGGTTGATCCTGTTGCATGTCTTCAAGTGTAACCTAAAAAGGTAATCTTACATCCGCACCCACTGTGTAATTGTTGAGGATGACGGAGTCGTAACCCGCCGTGGCCTTCAGAGTGAGTAAGCCTTGGGCTAACATGACGCTTGCTCCAAGATACCATCCTCGCTGCTTTGCGGGTTGACCAGCATCGAAATCATAAGCGGACGAAGCGAGTATGAGCCTGGGTCCGCAATAGAACAGCTCGTGCGATACCCCATAGTGACCTCGTAACCGGATGGGCTCTTTGCAAAGATAAGCTGATCTCCGGCAGACTCTGCGTAATATGTTACCCTTAAACTGGCAAGGTTGGGGCCGCAAACATAATGGAACGTCTCAATTGCGGCTTGACCGCCCGAGTACCATGTTCCTTGCCGACGGGTTGCATCATATTCGCCCCTCACCCCAAGGTATGAGCCACGGCACAGCCTGGTCTGCCAGGCGCCTCCAAAGCGTAAAACTGTGTTGGCCAAACCAAAACTCTGCGGAGATTCCTTTAGATCAGTAAGATGTGCTACAGCGAAGGGCGTAACGGAGGATCGGATACTAGTTCGCACCGGTAGGTAATAACCGAGCTTCAACTCACTGAACCCGCTTGTGCTCCGGAAATTGTAACTGTGATAATTGTAACCAGCTGAGAAATTACCTAGGTATCTTCCAGAGTAATTATAACCGGAACCGGGGGTTCCTGCTGAGAGGAAGGATTGCGGCAGAGCGAACAACCCCTGTGCCTGCCCCGTAGGCGAAATAAGGAGCAAAAGCCCGAAGCAAAGGAGGAGAACCGGCAAAAATCTCTTTAAGTTTTTTAGGACAGATAGGGACGTCATGACAGTCATACCTCTGCACGGTGTCTGCCAGCTCTCACAAGGATGTCCGGAGCTGACGGTGAAGCGGCACGGGCTTGGTGAAGGATTTGTAACCAGAGTGGCAGGAGCGCACACAACAATAGTGCGAGCGCTGAGGTAATACGAGCGGCCTGCATCCTTCCCATACCTCAAACAAAATACCCTGACGGCACAATCAATGGAGATCATACGGCGGCGATGTGTCGCTCGCGGATATTCCCCATACATTGTGCGCTGCCAAAGCGATGAAAAACGAATATAGGAGATTCTTGGCAGCATGCCGCAGAGATGTCAAGGATTTTTGTGCGGTCTGTCATAAGCTTCAGTCATGCGGGCGCCTATCTTTCATCGCCAGGTCGTAAGACCCAAGCAATTTCCGGATGAGCTATTTGACGAGCTGGGCTTTCAGCGATTGCTTATATTGCAGGAATTATGCGGCGGTCTCACGATTTCGGAGTGTGTTTGAGCAGGTGACCGACCAAGTTAGGTACTCTTGGCCCCGCAAAGGCCTCCGTCCGCTTTCTGGCCCGTCGGTTGAAAAGCTATGCCTATCGCTTGGTCCATGATCGTCTCCCGTTCAACCTGGTGTGTTCTTTGCGTGCAAAATCTTCCCATTTCGGTAAAAGAACGCACCCAAAATGCACCAGGCTTTATGTTGGAAGTCAGGAAATAAGCTGTTTTTGCGGGTTATGGCAGGGGTGAGAAATATAGGACGTGAGCCTGTCACGCCGGAGGTCGCGAGTTCGAATCGCGTCGCTCCCGCCACTTAAAAGACCGTAATATCGGGGCGTTGACGTTAGGAGTCATTGCCCCGTTTTTTGTGTACCGACAAATTTGACCCGGGTTTTCGTCGGAACAGAACTGACAGGCATGATCAATTACCTGATCAAGGCCGGAGCGAAAGTCGCGTATGACGGTCGGGGGTGGGAAGTTCGTGTGCCGTCGCCTTTTCCTGTGGGCCGATATTACCAAGCCGGGTGACGAGCGTGGTGGAAAAAACGGTTGACGGAGTGTGAGGTACCCTCAGAAACAGGATAAAAGCAGCCTTTTCAGTAGCCTGACGGCAGTTCTGTCATCTTCCGGTGGTGTCGGATTCCACACGGAGACTTTTTCGGAGTTCCGGGTACACCATACTTGATTGCCTTCGATTGTCCTCTTTGGCCCAGGCCTTCTTCTCCTCAGGCTTCGGCCAATCGTCTTTTCCAGGTGACCAATGAACTCGTCGCTACCGTGGTCTGCCGGTTCTCTCGTGTAACCGCAACAGCTCAACGTGTTCCGTTGCCGTTTCTTCTGCTAGAAATGCGCTCCAGCCTTCCACCATGCCAAGCAGCGGCGCTACTTTCACCAGATCATCGTTTTGACCCGCGATATGGGGAAAAGGGGACATTCTGCTTTTTTGCCTCGGCTCGTGGGCGTCCGCGGGGTCGCAGCGTGAATTCCAGGCCCATGCGGAGCGGGGTGTGCTTCTGCCAACGTTCACTTCCGAATGGAGCGCCACCCTCACCATCAGCGTGGGGCAAGACCACCAGGTGGAAGTGGTTTCACATCACACACCAAGCCAGGACCCGCATCGGCACGCGTGCACAGGCCTCTTGCATAAGTTCGATGAACCGCTGGTGATCGTCACCTGTTGAAATACATCCTGCCGCACGTTGCGGCGGTTCAAAAGGTGGTAGCAAATCCCTCTGATGGAAGCTCGTGCGACTCTTGGCATAGTACCATGTTACCACAAAAGCCGCTCAGGAAGCCAGCAAACAGTAACAAAAAGTAGAATGTCCCCTTTTCCCTATAGAGAAATCAATTTCTATGTATTGCTCTTGTGCCATTTTATAAGCTCGCCATAATGCAGGATATTTCACTGATACCAATTTTTCTTCTTCTGATAATGGCTGGTTCATAAGCGAGTCGTAGATCGCCGACTGCATCTCTAGATATTTTTCCTTTGTGAACATAGGGCAAACCTCCTATGGAATATATTGAAGTTTTTTACGTCCCCGTAGATGTCGCATTTCTTCCCTGATGTCAACCACTTTGACCGTGGTCTACACAAACCTACTATACCTCTAACTCGAGAAGTGGTACATGATACAGGGGCAGGCCAGTGGCTACCTAACATGTTCATTCGTTAAGTCAGTACGCTGGATGAGGTGGTACGGTGCCGGCTCGCTCCGGCGTATGAGCATCGGAAAAAAGGAAGTGAGCTTCGAGGTAAAGCGGTGGCGCGTATTGCTGTTTCACGGACAAGCGTCACCTTGAAACGGTCATTGATTAGTGTTGGGAGGTGCAGATGCGGGATACAGTGAAGAAAGAGCTTGAGGGAATAGTCGGCCCGGATCGGGCCACTGATGCGCCCGAACACCTGGTTACCTACTCGTACGACGCTTACACGGAGGACCGTCGCCCGGAAATTGTTCTGTTTCCAGTGACCACAGAAGAGGTATCGGCCATCATGCAGGTTGCTCACCGGGAGAACATTCCTGTTACTCCGAGAGGATCTGGCACCAATGTGGCAGGAGAAAGCCTGCCGCTCCACGGCGGGATCGTGGTGTGTCTGACTAAAATGGATAAAATCCTGTCCGTTGATGCCGGGAGCCTAACGGCCACTGTGCAGCCGGGCGTCATCAACCTGGATCTCCAGAAGTCGGTCGAGAAGCTCGGTTTGATGTACCCGCCGGACCCTGCCACGTGGGGTGTTGCCACGTTAGGCGGAAACGTCGCGACAAATGCGGGCGGGCCGCGGACCTTAAAATATGGTGTCACAAAGGATTATCTCCTGGGATTAACAGTTGTGTTGGCCGATGGCGACGTACTAAAAACAGGTGGTCGGACCTTGAAGAACGTCACAGGCTACAATATCACGAGTCTACTTTGCGGCTCGGAAGGGACCCTGGGGATTATCACGGAAATTGTCGTGCGGCTCATCCCCAGACCGCCTGCCAGTCGCACCGTGAGGGCCGACTTCTCTGAACTCGAGGCTTGTTCCGACGCGGTGTCGGCCATTATGGCCGGAGGCATCATTCCAGCGGCAATGGAATTGATGGATCGCTTCGTTGTTAATGCAGTAGAGCGATTCTTCAAGTTCGGTCTTCCAACGGAAGCGGAAGCAATGCTGCTGGTTCAGGTGGATGGAGGACCCGAGACTTTGGAACGCGAGGTCGAGCACATTGTTGGCGTGCTGAAAGACAAGGGCGCCGGGAACATCATCGTCGCTGAGAATGCGACACAGGCGGAACAGTTGTGGCTGGCTCGCCGATCTGCTGGCCCCGCAATGTTCCGCGTAAGACCCAACGTGGTCACGGAAGACATTACGGTTCCCGTTTCCAAATTGACGACAATGATCAGGAAGGTAGTCGAAATTTGCGAACGAAATCGCGTTCCAGTTGGCGTGCTGGCTCATGCGGGTGACGGCAACCTTCACCCCGTTGTTGTCTATGACAAACGCGATCAAGACCAGTACCCAAGAGTTCAAGCAGCATTCGCGGAGATGGTACCGGAAGCCCTGGCGCTCGGCGGTACTCTGTCAGGCGAACATGGTATTGGAATCCTCAAAGCGCAGTTCTTGCCTTTGGAGATGGACCACGTGGCAATGAGAGTCATGCATAACGTCAAAGATTGCTTCGACCCGAAGGGAATTCTCAATCCGGGCAAGTTCGTTTGAACATCATAAATGAGGCAACGGCAATGTTTCCCGAAACGATCAAAGAAGATCTTTACCGATGCGTCAACTGCGGAGTTTGCCAGCAGTCGTGCCCCACTTTCAAAGTGACGCGTCAGGAATACTATGCTCCAAGAGGCCGAGTTCAAGTCATCAAGCATTACCTTGACGGTGACTTGGATATTACCCCAGCGCTGGAAGATGTGGTGATGAGCTGCGTCCTTTGCGATGCCTGTGCCGCATCCTGCCTGAGTGGAGTGCGTATAGATCGTCTGTTCAGGAGTATGCGCGTAGAATTGAATCAGGCAATCCCGAAAAGGTACGATAAGAGGCTTTTATTTGCTGCCGTAGCCAGCACTTCAAGGTTAAGGCACGCTGCCGGTTTAGCACGAATGGGGCAGAGGCTTCTTGTCGATATCCTCGGAACATCTTCCCGGCTCGGTAATATCCCTCTTGCAAAATTTCCGAGGATAAATGGAACGCCCTTCCGAAAAAGCATAACAGAAACGATTCAGCCTGAAGGCAAAAGAGTAGGGCGGGTAGCCTACTTCACAGGTTGTGCTACCGATCTGATTTACGCCGATGTGGGACGCTCGGTATTACAGGTGCTTGGGAAGTTAGGAATAGAGGTGATAATTCCACGAGACCAAGCCTGCTGTTCGGCTCCGCTATTTCTCAATGGTGCAGTCAAACAGGCCTTGCCTAATATTCTTAAAAACTTAGAAGTCCTTGATCGTGTTGACGCAGACGCCATAGTGGTAGATTGCGCCACCTGCGGAGCAGCTCTGAAGAAAGGGATACCGGACCTTCTCGAAGACTTGAACATGGATACTGAACGGGCCGGTAGAATCGCCGAGAAAGTCAGAGACATCTCCCAAATCGTATCGGAGCGTCTCGACGAGCTACCTATTGAGTCGATTCGTTCCAGTGAGCCGCTGACAGTAACTTATCACGACCCCTGTCATCTGGTCCGCGGCATGGGGATTGCGGCAGAACCCAGAGCGATAATACGTTCCCTCCCTCAAGCAAAACTGGCAGAGATGGAAGGTGCAAATGAATGCTGCGGTGGCGGCGGCTTCTATCAGTTTGACAAGGTCGACCTCTCTGGGGCCATCACTTCCCGGAAGACGGCAAACATACGTCTGACGGGGGCACAGATCGTGCTGACCGGGTGCCCCGGCTGTCGCCTCACTTTAGCAGGAAACATATCTGAGAGTGAGGACGTAGAGGTCCTTCACACGATTCAACTCCTGTCCAGGTATCTCTCGCGGAAGAACGCGTGAAGCAAGACCGGCCACGTACGCTATCCGGCTTACGGCCATCCATATGGACACAGGTTGATATGACGTGCCGCCTACTGATAAAACCGGAAAACTCAGGAAACTCATTTGTACAAGAGGAAATGTTGTCTCGCATGGGGATTTTGAAGCAATGGGCGTCACAGTAATTTGCTGTTTTGATTGATTATATTAAATTATTTCCTGATTCGTAATCAGCAGGTCATAGGTTCGGCTCCCATCCCCGGCTCCAGGCTGCGCCTTGATATTATTGGGTAATCCAGCCAAAGTGTTCGAAAGTAGGGCAAAAAACGCGATGCAAATCTGGTGCAATTTAGTAAATGTCTCCTTAGGAGAGGTCATGCTCCGGGTAATTCACCAAAAGAGTTGCGCCGCGGCCGAGCGTGGGAATATGTGAACGACCGCAAGCGAGCTACAAATAGGTGTACGCCCTGCAACCGGGAGGGCAGCCTGGGGCGAATGATCATTGGAACACTGGCTACGAAGAGCCTCAGAGGAGTGTTTTTTAGGTCAGCCATCGGCACAAATCCACCAAGGCCAAGTGGATAAGGCACTACCCTTAAGATCATGGTTGATTCCCTTGTCCGTCGGGTGCTATCCTCACGAGCGAGGACCATCACTGACATGCATAACCGGACGGAGGAAGGTGCTCATGCCCGACACTGTGAAAACCTCGAAGGAGTTGCAAAGCGAGTTCACGGACGAGTTCTTATATTTCTTCCTTAGGGTACGCAAGGAGAGAGTCCGCAAAGTAGTCCAGCGCCTGAAAACCCAGTATCCGGACGAGAGCCCTGAACAACTCGCTCGTAGGCTCATAGCGTCTCGTTCCACGCTATCGTTCCTGGGGGGAGGCATTCTTCATCTTCCCATGCTTCTGCCGGGAATCGGACAGGCATGGAAACTGCTCGGGTTCGTCGGTGGAACGTCGGTCCTCTCTCGTATGCACTTGTATCTCATTTTGGAGATCGCCTTGCTCTTCGGAAAAGACATAGATGACCAGGCCCGCGTTTCAGAGATGACTGCTGTTGTCGCTGCGGTCGGGGCTGCTGCGAGTATGCCGTTTCTTGTAAACTTACTTGAGTTGAATCCCATTTACGCCATTCCGTCTGCCGCGTTGAGTTCCGTGACAGTCACTCAGATCGTTGGAGAGAGCGCCATCCGCCACTACAAGGATGCGGCGGAGGTAGCTCCGGTCACAGCGGCGATCGAACCAGCATCTTTCTAATATACGCTTGGGGATAGGAGGATGTGGACCAGCCTGCGTTCAAAAAAAACCCATCGGAGAGGGTTGTATAAGAATAATGCTCACAAGCTGATCGGGGTGATTAAGAGGCTCTTTTCAACTCTTCGATCTCTTTCAACTTGAGACGCCACGTGACAATATCTCCACACGACCATCTTCCACCCCTGTGGCTGTAACGGGCGAAATATATATGGTCGGTGCCCTGTTCTTCTACGGTCAGGGCTGCTCTGCCACTTTCACAGTCCATTTTGGCGTCTAACACGACACAACGCAGTTGCTCGCCACAGGTGGTCCCGAAGGTAACCACCGTCCCATTCTCAACACTATCTCGAATTTCATCGAAGTTGGGGCCAAAATCAATTCTCATGATTCACCTCCTCACGGTGTCAGGCGCTGCAATTTTTATCCGGCCCGACAGTTTTGGAATTATTCCGGTCATATATAGTGGTTCTCTAAAGTTCTGTCGGAATGGTGCAGGTTTTTGTATTTTCATCTTTCCTATCGATAAGCCATCTGAGAGCTTGGGTCAGCCTGTCGATTAGTTGATCTTTGTTTTTTGCATAGAAACCAGCGAACCACTGTGCCTTCATGATGAGCCAGAGCCTTTCGATCGGATTGAGATCTGGTGAATAGGGAGGCAAGAAGACCGGCTCAAATTTACCCCAGTCCAACGATTTGCTCTTATGCCAAGAGGCATTGTCCAAGATGAGTAAATTGCGGGGGCGCTCAAACGAGATATCTTGGTTTGCATGGTCCAGGAAAATCTGAAAGATCTCTGTATCGGAATGGCTAAATTCAAGTGCATAGAATTCACCCGTTCTTGGCAAGACTAGACCGGTAACATTCATCCTGAGATGGGCTCCGCTGTAGGCTTGAACGATCTTATCTCCTTTGGTCGCGAAGCGCCTTTTCGGGCGAGGATCACCTTCAATACCGCACTCATCAAGAAACCAAAGATCAATGCCCTGATCGCGCAGCCATTGCCTGATCAGTTCGATGAAGGCTTTTCTCTTTTCCTCGTCTTGACCATCCGGCCAAGGACGAGGCACTTTCAACCGAAATCCTTCATCATGAAGCCACCGCATTAGCGTGCTGTACCCTGCCTCTAGCTGACAATGCGTTGTGAGGTATCCGTGAAACTTTCGCCCTGTCCAATGAGTCTCTTTGACCTGTTCCGGATGCAGAATCAGCTCGCGAAATTCCTCAGTTCGGTTTCCCCTGATCTTGGGGGGACGTCCAGATCGCGGGCCTTCGGTAATGCCATCGATCCCTCGTTCATTAAAACGCCTCACCCAACGAGAAACTGAATCCTCATTCACACCGAACAAGACTGCAACTTGGTCATGGGGAATGCCCATAGTTAACGCCTTGATAGCCATAAGTCGAAGGTTCGTTCGTTGGATCGGCGCCGCTTTCGCTGCCGTCTCCAACTCCTCCAACGTGCAATTCTCCTGATTGGGTATGTTCCGTTGACGAGACATACCCAAAGAAAATCATATTCCGATCAAAAAGTCGCGCTCTTTTCGCGATTATTTTCGAGAACTGCTATAGACTCAATTTCCGGATATCCGCGGGGCCGACCCCGCGGCCGCATAAGACCAAATCTCTGTGAAGATCCGACTAGACATACGCTAGTTGTTGGTTTGACTCGTGCGGAAGTACCGGGCACCGTGAATCATACACCTTATGCTAGGGGAAACGGAGGGCGGTCGTGAACGCCAAAGGTATATCGGCGATAAGAGAGAGTCCCGAGTTATGCACAAAATGGGCCTAGAGCTCATCCCTCACATTTGGCTCCAAATTTATGGGTCACCGCTAATCCTAACCTTTGTCAGTCATTTGAAAGAATGTTGTGAGCGGCCCAGCCGATTGATTCTGTAACGGCAAACGCCGTGGCTGCGTTAATCGCATTTCCTACGCCAGGGATCCATCCTATCAAGAGTTGGGAGACTGTTCGGCCTACAAATGGACCATAGGCTACGGCAAGAACAGCGAGAGCGCTTGATTTGTTTAGTGCCTTACCATGCAAAGAACCAAGAGCGATTATCATGGAAATCTGGATTGGCGTTATCGCTAGGCTCCCTGAACCAGGGATTTGAGCGAGAGCACCGCCCACGGCACCTGCAGCCGTAGCTGCCCCATGTATTATGATGTGGGCTTTGATAACGGTACCCGAACCTGTCATTGTTTCACGAGGGGTCCCTTGATTGGCAACCATTCTTGAGTCTTCCAGGGCTGGGCTATCTGCGGGCTCGGATGTTGAGATTCCACTCGGCTTCTGCACTCCCATCTCATTGCGCTTCTGTGCCTCAACGTACCTCAAATGAGCCATTGTCCCCGGCCTTGGGATAGGCTGACGCGAAGTTCTCTTTGCTTCGTCCCCCCCTCCAATCGTCTCGACCGGCTCATGCGCCTACCTCTTCCCTGGTAAGGTCAATCGCTTCAGCGGTTATATGCTTTTCCGCGTTCAGGTGAGCACGTTTCAATGCCAAGCCACAGAGCTTTATCGCTTCTCTTGGAATGCCTTTTGAATGCTCGTACACCCTGTCCACGGAATCCGAAATGAAGATGTTTCCGTTACCTCCAGCCGCTTTGAGCCTGAAAGAAATCATTGCGGCCATTTCATCCGGAGAGAGTGCTTGAAGCGTTGAAGCAATTACGATTCGTGACATAAGGGCTTTTCTCATCCTGAGTTTGTTCCTGAGTTCCAATTGTCCGGCCAAGATGATTTGCAGGAGCTTCGTATCATTCGTTTCAAAATTGCTGAGTTGGCGGAGTATCTCAAATTGACTACCCCGCATTAACTGGGCTTCATCAATGATAACGACCGGGTTTTCCCCCTCAGCGTACATCTCTATCAAATGAGCCTGGAGCGCTTCCATCTGGGCAAAGAGACTCCGCTTCGGAGCGAGCCCTAGTTCTGAGGAGATAGCTTTGACCATGTGCATCTCGGATTTGAAATTTGGATTCGTGATAAACACGACATGATTCTTTTCCGCCAGGCGGTCCACCAGGAGACGGGCCAGGGAAGTCTTGCCGGTTCCTATGTCTCCATAGATCACCGTCATGCCCTGTCTGTGCTCCACCACGTAATCAACTTTTGCAAGTATCCCTTTGTGGAGATTTGACAGGTAGTAATACCTGGGATTCGGGGAAACGGAGAAAGGATTTTCAGCCAGGTTGAAGTATTTGAGCATCATTCTGCTCCTTTGGTACCAGGATTGCTTATACTGAGGGGCTTATGTTCATGACCGAGCGTAGAAGTCAAGGAATATCAGACTGTCAGGTTTTGTGAGGAGAGTAAAACCTTTCAACTACTTATGGGCTTAATCACACGTCGGAGGTTGCGCCGAAATGCAAGATTGAAAGCTGACCGTGCTCGGCTTGCCATGCACTGCCGAACCCTCGCCTATCAAGGTCCTATGACCGCAAAAATATTAACCAAACTGTAACTTGACATTATAGGGAGTCAAGCTCAGCATAGTTAGTTAGAGCCAACGCGAGCATCAGGATGGACAAGGATTTCATGATTCACCTCCGTTAATAATAAAGCGCATTCTATCACTAATCGAGATGCAATCAGCCATTGATGCAGGTAACACCTCTTGCTGCTCCCGTTTCAGGTTTATTTTGCTTCAGTGGACATATCCACAATCGTTTGTTTAGTCCCCATGGTTTTAACTTTCTTAACCTCTTTGGCGTTCAGGTCGAATTTGTGTAGATCTATCATTCTGATGGTCTGGTCATCGTAAGTCTTGTAATAATAGCGAAGGCTTTGCGGATCACGCGCGACTGTGAACTGTGTGTAGTCCGAATGAACGATCCCTTTCTCCACCTCGCGTGCGACGCCAACCGGTATGTCGAAGTTGTTGAGGATATGAAACACTTGCAAGACGCCCTGGTTCGGGTTGGGTGAGGGTATAGCCGCGGCGCTGAAGACGCAAGCGCGGACAAATCGAGACGGCGGAGTAAAGTCACCCGGAAGTCCCAGCATACCGCTTCCCTGTCCTAGTTGCTGCAATTTCAGGCTGTCTATCTTTACCGGAGGCACATTGCGTGGATTGAGGGCAATATAATTGCGCAGGTTGGTGATATGCCAATCGAAGCTCGGCGAGTTCGTCAGGACGCCTACAGGATTGTCATAAACCTTGAGCTTTCCATCGATCGGTTCGATTACGATACTCGCTCCAGTATTATCGTAAACCACATAGTGAAAAGGCGGCGCTTCCGCTCCCCAACCTTCCAGGACAGTCGGTACAATGACAGCCTCGCCTTTTTGAATGGCGCTGCGCACTTCCCCGACTGTCGCAAACTGCGTCAGCATCCAGTTCGGAAAGTCGACCGGTGACAATGCCTTGGAGCGATTATCATTCGTGGTCTCTGCATATTGGGCAAAAGTCGGAAAATAGAATGCCCCGACTGCCAAACCCTTTTCATTCATTCCGTCAGAAATTGCTATATCATTAAAGGTGATCGCGCCCACTGCAGCATATTTTGATTTGTATTTCATGCCCGAACCGCCCGGCGCTTTGCCTACAAACTCATACTCTCTGGGAACAATCGCCAGCATGGTGTCCACGACCATGCCGAACTCAAGCGTGCGGCCATGAACGATCGAACCATCGGCATTGCGCAACATGATCCCAGTGCAGGCTTGTGCCGGCGGTTCAAGGCAAGAAAGATACAAACCACAGAACAAAACAAGCGCTAACGCCAAGAACTTTGACCTCGCTAAAAACATGATCCACCTTCCTTCCTAAAAATGTGCGAACCGCGAATAAGTAATCCGTTAACTTGGAGGTATAGCACGTTTTGTTCCTGAGAAGGAGATCCCTCCCCACAAGCGCTTTTCATCATTTCTCAGTCTGGCATGCGGGGGAACCCGCTTCTTGAAAGCAACATACAACATAGAGGGGGCAGGTCTTGTATTTTGACACTCAAGAAGCAAGACCTGACCCCAAGACTCCTGACCTCTTCCACTGTTCATATCGGGCCATTACTGCCAGCATCCGAACACTTCTTTCCAAGCTCCCTGTCACGAAGGCGCGGCCGTGTGTTTCAAGATCTTTGATTACCGGTTCAGGGTGTGACCCATAGATCCAAACGACGACGGGCTTGTCGAATCGGTCGGATAATTCCTGGATTATTTTTTCCGCGCCGAGGTGCTTCTGGTCGGATTCCGACATGGCCAGATTGATACATATAACACCATCCACATTGGGATCGGACAACGTATCTTTCAACGGTGTTCGGAAAGCCTTTCGTATTCCGTGTTTCATAATTGCCGGCCAGATATCTATAGGATTACCAAGACGCATCCAGTCAGGAGTCAGACTCTGAATGCCTCCCATCGTTTCTGCAGATAATTTTGGACATTCCAAACCGTACTTGTCCATAGTGTCCAGAAAGATTATGCCGCTGGCGCCACTCAGCGTGACCACAGCTACACGCGGCCCTTTCATGGGCGGGAGACGCGCGAAGCCGCGAATCAGATCCACCTGATCTTCAGTCTCATCTATCCGTATGATGCCGGCCTTTTTGAAGGCTGCATCCATAATTTTGTCCTCGCCGGCCATGGATCCGGTGTGCGAAGCTGCGGCTCGCGCTCCTGCAACCGATCTCCCGGTTTTAAGTGCTACGATGGGAATCCGACGGGACACCTTTTGGGCTGTTTCAATGAATCGCTGCCCGCCTCGTATCTCCTCCGCATGGAGAGCTATCACCCTGAGTCTTTCATCCGCTCCGAGCCATTCCAGGGCGTCTACAATACCCACATCACACGCATTGCCGAGGTCAACGCCAATGCCCATGCCTCCGATAAGCTGGCTCACTCCCACGAAAAAAAGACCGGACTGGCAGATGAGGCCGACAGGAAGCTCTTCCCGGACGGATGGCATGAAAGATGAATCAAAGCGGTGGAATGCATTTGAAATTCCGAGAGTGTTCGGTCCCAGAATTCGAATCCCGGACCTGGCTGCCTCGGCCAGCATTTCATCCTGAAGTCTCTTGCCTCGAGAATCAGCTTCGGCAAAGCCTTGGACGGTGACAATAACTGCGCTGATGCCTTTTTTACCGCATTCTTTGATCATCTCCGGAATTGTTCGTCTCGGAGTGGAAATTACCGCTAGGTCAATGGGCCCCTTCAGTGCGGAAATCTTCGAGGCCACCGGCAGGCCCGCTATTTCACCCACATGAGGGTGAACAAGCTGAATTCTGCCTTGATATCCCCATCTTCTCAGGTTGTCTACGGGATTTAACGCTCCTGGGCCGCTCTTGCGAGGAACGCCGACGAATGCCACCGATTTGGGAGTGAGAAAAAGTGGTCCATAATGAGAATGTTCCAATCAAACCTCCGACAGGAATTGGATTCACAGATGTAAAGAGTAACACTACTTCCAATATGTATCATTTCATAGATCATGACCCAAGCACTATTACGCCGAATCGATCTGCTCAGTTGTCGAGACGTAGATTTGTCATTGCGAGGAGTGAAACGACGTGGCAATCTCGGATTTGGTACGGTCACAGCCCATAACTGTCATTGCGAGGAGCGAAGCGACGTGGCAATCTCCGAAGCTTTGGGAGATTGCTTCGCTTGGCTCGCAATGACAATCTTTCGCCGCCAGGAACTGATACCACTTCGCGTTCAAAGAAGTGACATGCCTTTGGTACGGCGCGCACCTGCGTGTGCGCCCAGGGAACGGGCAGACACACAGGTCTGCCCGTCAGTGGCTGCGACCTTACCATTGGAAGTCGATTTTGTGTCATCTCTTAGAAAGCGCATTGGTATGAAGCATTACCCTAACCCGGCCCGCTTATTGACCCTATTGTCTCTGTGCGCGAGATTAAGACCCAAGCCGTGCTAAGGCGGGTTTCCTCGTAAGGTCCCCAACCGGCTGATGATCGATTTCTTTTATTTCTGCGAACCAAAGGGTAATAGGCCGAAGAGTTGCCCGAAAATACAACACGTCAGGAGAGTCCTATGGATGAGTTTCTTACAGGCGCATAAGAGGTTACATATCGAAGAAGCGGTGCATGCTCTGCAGAAGCATGGTTTTGAAGCTCAATCTTTCCAGACAAGAGACGAGGCGGTACGTTTCATAACTAAGTGAAGCAGAGAACTGCCAAACAATAGGAGTAGGAGGATCTAAAACAGTTAGAGCGCTCGGCGTGCTGGATCTTTTGGAAGCCGCGGGAAAAACCGTTTACAACAATTGGAAGATAAAGCCGGGCACTCCTGAGGAACTCCAGTGCCGTAAATTGCAAATGACGGCTGACCTGTTTTTGTCTTCGGCCAACGCTGTGACAATGACCGGAGAGATAGTAAACAAGGAAGCTTCGGGCAATCGCACCAATTCCATGACCTTCGGCCCTCCGCACGTAATAATAATCGTTGGGCGGAACAAGATCGTTCCGGATCTGGAAGCCGCGTTTGATCGGATTGAGACCCTGGCCGGGCCGGTGCGCGCCATGAGCATGAGACGTAAGACCCCGTGCGTCGAGACAGGGATTTGCATGGACTGTGACTCACCCGAGCGGATATGTTGCATCACAAGCATCCTGCACAGGAAGCCGTTCTTTACAAGAATTTCAGTGGCCATCCTGGATGAGGACCTGGGTTACTGATTCAGATAAGTGCGCTTGCTTGCTTTACCACATGACCATAACCCCTTCAACCGACCCTCTGGGACTGAAGCGCGTCTTTACTGAGAATCCCGCATTATTTTACCGGACAATAAATCGTAGGCTGCTCTAGGGGATTTCCCACGGAACCATAACTGCCCTTAGTTAAAGCGCCTATGGCAATAGCATACGACATCCGGTGGGTTCCGTCTCAGTATTGACGTCGTGGCACGACTTAGGGTTCAGGAAGAATTCTAAGACAGTCTCTGAATCAGCGGGCTACTCTTGGCACAAGCGTTAACTTTAGGTTCAATCTTAATTACGGTTCCCCGTTCTCCCTCTCTTCTCCTGCTAGGGGAGAGGGTTTTTAGATGCCTCTCTCTCGACGGGAGGGGCTTATACCAATTCGCGCTCAAAGAAGTAACATGCCTTTGGTAGGCGCGCACCTGCGTGTGCGCCCAGGGAACGGGCAGAGATGCGGGTCTGCCCGTACAGACGCTGGTATCTTACAATTGGAAATCGAATTCGTGTCATCTGTTAGAAAGCGCATTGGTCTTAGGTCGCCATAGCAGAGACGAATAGATCGTTGATAGGGGCCGACTTTCAGGAACACCGGGAATAATCAACGGACAGTGTGGCTATTCGAGGGGGGATTTGTATCGGTTCAGTGCATATTTGCATAAGAGGTTTAAAGTAACATGAATATACTTATAATATAACAATCCATTGCATTAGATAATATCCATAGTTCTTGATTATTACGGATAATATCTGCTATACTAATTCAAGAAGTCTTCGCAAGTCGACTCTGTTAACCATATTCTCGGAGAGTATCCTATGAAAAGGCCTTCTTTGTTATATGTAATCGTGCCGGTCCTGGTCTGTATATTTATTTGCATTCTGTCATTCGGTCCGGTGATGGCCCAATCGTCTCCTCCCGGTCGAAGCTTTGTAAGCAAGCAGGCCCCACCACAAAAAACACCGAAAGAGGTGCCGAAAGAGACTCCTGCGACCAGTGCGCCAACCGAAAAAGTTACGCCCGATCCAAACAAACAGTCGGCGTCGAGACCTGAGCCTCAAATCAAAATGGGGCCGGTTCGAATAACTTTGGGGGGGGCCCAAAATAATAGGGGCACACGACCGCCGGGGATTCAAATTTCGCCTCAAGACATAGCGAAGATTCAGAAAATAATGGAGATAGTTAACATGGGGAAAAAAGGCCCGCGTTGATTATTGTAGGGCAATTGTTTGTTTTGTCCTCGATTCGAGGCGCGTGTCGTAAACTTTTGTAAGCTCTGCTCCAAAATAAAAAACGTAAGCCGAATAGTAAACCCAGACCAGCAGAAGAAATAACGATCCTGCTGCTCCATAAATTGATTTTAAAACTGACGAACCGATATACCAGGCGATAAATTGTTTCCCGATCAAAAATAAAAAAGATGTAACAATTGAACCCAGCACAGCATGAGTCCACGGGACCTCGCGATCCGGAATCAATTTGTAAATTAGAATAAGCAGTATCGGTATCATTCCAAATTGAATGAGAGCATGCGAACCCGCCATAATTGAGGATGGCATCCAGTGCAGATTTTGGAAAAACGTGCTCACCATAGAAAATACGGTATTTGAAACCACCGCTACCAGAAGAAGAATCCCGATTCCTACTACGCAAATAAAGGAAACCACTCTCGACCATATTGCGGACATGAATCCACTGCGTCGCTCTAGGGGTACTCCCCAAATTTCATTGAGCGATGACCGTAGTTCCACAAAAACTCCGGTGGCCGTTATGATTGCGCCCAAAATAGCAATTATTGAAAGATTTTTTTCCTGTAATTGAGCGTTGAATGTGTTCAGCAGAGACAATACGTATTCCGCGGATTCAGGATTTACCACGTACCGGAACCGGGCCATAAGCTCGGTTTCAGCTCTGGAACTGCCGATCACCAATCCGGCGATATTGAGAGCCATTAGAAGCGCAGGCACAATAGAGAACATGGTGTAGAATGCGAGCGCTGCAGACATCCGAATCGCGTTGTCATCCACGAAAGATTGTATCGTTTGACGAAGCAAAGCGCCGACTTCCTTGATCCAGGAACCAGATCACCTTTGGCAAAACCGCAAGTCTCACATTTTCACCAGATCAAAATTCTTTTGATATCGGAACGGGTTCGGTCCATGAATGTGCATGATGACAAAGTGTTGGCATTATTCTTTCATTCATCGCCTTAAACAGCCTCTGCTGGTGGGGATATCAATTTCTTATAATAGGTTTTATGAAGATAAATAGCTGCCAGCGGATTGTGACCCGTCACCCTGTCCTTCACGGCCAAGACGGTGGTATATGCGTCTGCATGTTTAAAGAAGAGTGAATCATGGCCTACGCAAAGGCCAAGCAAAATATTGAAATCGGTTTTTTCCTCATTGAGAAGTTTTGCCTGAAATACCGGATTGCACATTGACTCGTCTGTGCCTTGATGAATTTTATCTTCGTCTTGGATTCCAATGAGATCCTTTGAAGTCCTTCCTGCCTTGCAGCAGACGGAGACGACATCAAAACCGTTCGCTTTTAATATATTGTTAACAATTGCCGCTTCGTCGTTCAGGCCGACGCAGAAAACGAGTCCTAGGCGCTTGTACTCCATCCGCGCGGCAAATTCGCAGATTTCTACAATTCGGGGTTTCGTGGGCTGCATGACATACGGGCGCTGATGCCGATTTGCATAACAGGAAGCCTCTTGAATCGACGCTTGGCGGGCAAATGCACGGGTCAGCGGCTTTTCATACTCCTGGTTGGCCAGAATCAATAGATCTTTGCGAGTCAGGGTAGGGCAGCCTTTATGTGTGATACCATCAGTCTTCATGCAGGTTTTCGGCTGATCACTAGGACAAGCCGCGCAGTCGGGGGAAATCCGCGTTTTCTTCTGTTTCATACAAGAACCTCTCGTATCGAACTGAGAATTTCAGTAACGGTAATATAGAATATTGCTCGTGGAAGTTAAATCAGTTGGGTGAACTGTTAGTTCATTTATTTCTGTTCAAGTCGCTTTGCGGCATCCTGCAAAAATTGATGTCCTTCAGTCAATTTGGTATCGCCCTGCGACGCGTCCTTCCCTTGTCGCATCAGCATAATGCCTTCTCGCATGATCTTTGAGCCTTGCATCATTTGTATGCAGTTTTGCATCATTCTTTTCATATTGGCTTTTATCTGCCCGTGCTTTTCAGTCATTTGCTGGACTTGATTCATCATCAATGTTTCGCCCTCACTCATAATCTTTTCTGCATCGGCCATTATTTGCTCGGCTTTCGTCTTGTCTTTGCCCTTCTTTTATCATTTGTGAAGCCTGCCGTATCTTCTTGGCTGCTTCAATCATTTTGTTGGAGCCTTCCATGACTCCCATTGTCTCGGTTTTCAGCATCGGGTCATCAGGTTTTTCTTTTGGTTCAGTCTGAGCCATCGCCGCGAGAGCCGCTGGGACGATCAGCAGACCACTCACCAAGCCCGTAATGAAAACATTGGGTTTCGTTTTCATCGGAACTCCCTCCCCGAAGACTTGATCATTGAGTGTAATAAGAGACTCAGACACATGGCCGTTTTGCCGGTTCCTTTCCGATCAACCGGATCCGATTGAAGCCGAGGCCGTGACAAAATATGGGAGGATCACAGGTGCGCCGCCAAGGCACAGCGAATTCAGGGCGGATGGTCCTTTCATGTTTATTATTCGGTTGCATCCTTTTCATGGGGCAAGCGATGCGCTCATCCTGATGGATCGTGCCTAGGAGATCTTTAGTCTAATACTGAGAATTATGCTCTAAAATTAATCTAAGCTGACAAAACATAACTCTAATTCCCTACAATATTAGGCTAAATTTGTGATATATACAGCGATGGCTTGTCAGTCATAGATCAAGCGCCCGGATGGCGAAAGGAATGTCTATGGAAAACATTAAGCAAGCATTTATCGTAAGCACCCTGACATTCATTCTAATTGTGGTCGCGGCAATAGGAGTATTGCCGAATACCGCTACAGCTCAGATGTCGCCGTGGCTGCAACAAGAACAGATGAGGCAAATGGTCGAACGTCAACAATGGCTCCAGTGGCAAAGACTAGAGCAGATTCGCCAGATGAACGAACGTGCGCAGTGGCTGCAATTCCAGCAGCAGGAACAATGGCGTCGGGCGTGCCAGCAATAGGGCTCATGCTCGCGGTCCGCCCGATTTAATCCAAAAAATTGAATATTGAACCAAAATTTGCGGTAACTGCGCTCAGCACAAACCGACTCGGAATTGGTCGTGGAATTAAGTACCTATTACTGATTGATAATTTGAATGAGTGCGCGACAGCAAGAATTTAGCAAATCGTCGGGTACGTTCGGATGTTGAGGAATTGATTATGCGGAAGGCCGGATATTTCAAACAAGGTCAGTCCTCATACCCTTCAGGATATCCTGTCAGTTCCCTGATCTCCTTGTAGTGTGATTTTAGAGATTTATACATCTTCTGGTAGACTCGATGGTATAAATTTCTGTACAGAGCTACGTTCTTCGGATTCGGCTCGAATACTGAATTGTATTGCACCATATTTTCTATGGCCGCTTGAAACGAAGGATGTATGCCCAAACCTACGGCCGTCACAATGGCAGCGCCAAGGCCTGAAGTCTCATGCGTTTTGCCTCGAACTAAAGGAAGATCGAATATGTCCGCTGCAATATGGCAAATTTCATTGCTTCTGGAGGCTCCGCCCGATACTGCCACTCGTTCCGTTTTGAATTTTCCCGCATGTTCTATTTTATGGAGCCCGTCGAGCAAAGCATAAGCCAAGCCTTCTATCAAGGCGCGATACACATGTGCTTTTGTGTGTATATCTCCAAATCCGATCATAGCCCCTTTGGCTGCCGGATGCTTAAGTCCGGGCCCCCAGTACAGGCTGTACCATTAAACCCATGGAGCCCGGCGGGACCTGAGTTAACAATTTATTCAGAATTACCTCAGGGTACTACGCCTTGTTCCTTAGCTTGGAGTATCTCTTGATACGCAAATTCATTTTTGAACCAGGTGATCATCCAGAAGCCTCTGAAGATCTCAACTTCAGGATTAAAATGGCCGGGAATCGGGGCGGGATAGGCCGGCATAAAGCGCAAGGGCTCAAAATACCATTTGGATGTGGTCTGAACCGTGGCGGTAGTCCCGAAGCTCAGACTCGCCATGGTCTGGTCGACAACTCCCATGCCGATGGTTTCACACCCTTTGTCCGAGCCGCAGGCAATAACCGGGATACCTTCGGGAATTCCTGTCTGTTCGGAAGCTCGTGAGGTAACCTTTCCGATTATCTCTCCAGGACTTACGACTTCCGGGAGTTTAGCCGATTCAATTGGAAACAGCCGTGATGTCAAATCATGTTTAGAGCCCCATCTCATTTTCTTATAATTGAAGGGGATGTGCCCTATTTGACAAGCAATGGAGTCCGCGAAATTTCCCGTCAGCCTGAAATTTAGAAAACCGGAAACTTGCAGATATTTATAGGTTTTTTGCCAAATATCCGGTTGATACTGTCTAATCCAGTTACATTTACCATCCATCTGAGCCTTGACGATGGCTTCGCTCATTCCGATAACGTGGTAGACCAGATTCATAATCCCCCTGGGGGAATATACTTTCTTAGCTTTTCGTTGATCCAACCAGGTTATGACGGGTCGCAAGGGATTTCCATCCGCATCAACGTTCACCATGCTGTTTCGCTGGGTTGTAATCCCCATTCCGATGATGTTCTTGAACAGGACAGGCTCTTTTTGCCTCAAATCACGGCATGTATGACACAAACTACTCCAGAATATCTCCGGGTCCTGCTCGGCCCGTCCCGGTTCAGCACTTAAGTAAGGCTCGTACTCTGTTTTGGCTTTGGCCAGGAGCTGGCCGGCGGGACTGAAAAGGATAGCTCTCAGGCTCTGAGTACCGCAATCAATTGATAGCAGGACTTGATCCAACGACTATCTCCTGTGATAAGGCGCTTTTTCGAAAAGCTGGCGTCCGGCGCTGGACTACCGGCGTTCCTGTCGAACCTGGCGAGTTCCATAATTTTTTTTGGCGAACGCGTGTTACTATTCCGGCTGACGCCACGAATCAGGTTGCCCCGGTTCTTCCGGGAATTCAAGAAAAAGTGAAAATTCGACCTTGCATGTTGCAAAAAAAAAGACGGGATCAGATAAAAGATCTGATCCCGTAATTAAATGCTGTGCTAACCAGTGTGACCTGCCGCGCGAAGGCTTGCCCTCACTTCTTGGTTTTGGTCGGTCTCTTGGTGGGTCGGCAAAGGATCACTGCCCCGATCAACACAGCTGCCGCAATCCAAAATGAGAGTTCGTAAGAACCTGTAACGTCTTTAATGTAGCCGGCTATGAGCGGCATCAAAAATCCCAGTCCCCAGCCCACGAACACAAATCCGTAGTTTGTGCCCAGGTTTTTGGCGCCGAAGAAGTCGGCAGTGAAAGACGGTAACAAAGCGAGTCCGCCGCCGTACTGCCAATAAGCGATGCCCGTTGCCAGAAACAGAAGAGGCACGCTTTCCATTCTCATGATGAAGGGAGTGGAGATCAAGAAAATAGCCGACACGATTCCGTTAAGCATATAGGCATTGGAGCGCCCGATCTTGTCTGAATAAAGCCCCGTACATACTCTACCCGCGGCATTTATCAGGCCGCCAAAAGAAGCAATTATCCACGCGTTATATGCAAAAAACTCGAGTTTTCCGGCCGTTTTGGCCAATAGAGGAGCAGCATTGGCGATGACCAGCTGGCCCGATTGGGAACTGCCGATGAATAGCCCTACCAGAGCGTAATACTGCCACTTGGCAAGCATTTCCGTGGCAGCCCAGTCCTCGGCTACAGGAAGGGCAGCTTTGCTACCGGTCAATGACGGGGTCACTGCTCCAACGGCGGGTTTCGAACTTGCCGGTCCGACGGGAACATACCCCGTTTCAGGCCACGATAACAACGATCCCGCGATTCCCACGACTATGAGAAAAAAGATCCCCAGGCCAATAAAGCTGCCCGAGATACCGTATTTATCGATAAGCACTTGACCTAGAGGAGCAATATAAAGGGCAGCTCCTCCATAACCAGCTACTGTAATACCTGCGATCAAGCCCCTCCGGTGAGGCCCGAACCATTTTAGGGCGGCCGGTGTGGGTGCGGCGTAGCCAATTCCCATACCCATTCCGCCTAGAATCCCAAACCCGATAATCAGACCCGCATAGCTCTTGGACAAACCTGCGATTATGCAGCCGACGGCCAGCAGGATCCCACCGAGCCATGCCCCAACTTTCGGGCCGTACTTATCCTGAATCTTACCTCCGGGTATCATGCAGAAGGCGAATATTAGTCCGCAGAGGGTATAAGCGACGGTTCCCTGGGTGTCCGTAAGGTAAGGCCAGCCCGCGTTGATGCCTGTCATCAGTTCCCCGGCATCGGCCAGGGTTTTATCCACTAGGACCTTTTTCCAAACGCTCCAGGCATAGAGTATTCCCAGACAGAGATTGACGGCCATTCCCGCAAAGGTAACGATCCAAGCCCTCAAGGGCTCCTTCTGCGCTTGTGCTGACATCGTGCGCTCCTGTAGGGGCCGACTCTGCTCAGTTTCCGGACCATTTCCGGTGAGAATTCGATTGCCGGCCCCTCAACTCAACCCCTTTGATCATGCCTTGGCGGCGATACGGTCCTTAACTAACTGGTCGATAACCGTAGGATCGGCAAGTGTCGTAGTGTCTCCAAGCTGATCCACCGTCCCGGCAGCTATCTTTTGCAGCAATCGCCGCATGATCTTGCCGCTTCGAGTCTTGGGCAGAGCGTCAGCCCATTGAATCGCGTCAGGACTCGCGATGGGGCCGATCTGGGTGCGCACCATAGTAACCAGCTCTTTCCTCAAATCATCAGATTTTGGCACACCTGTATTCAAAGTTACGAACGCATAGATTCCTTGACCCTTAATTGCATGAGGGAAACCGACCACGGCAGCTTCCGCTACTTTGGGATGAAGCACCAATGCCGACTCAACTTCCGCTGTTCCGATACGGTGACCTGAAACGTTGATAACATCATCGATGCGTCCGGTAATCCAGTAGTAGCCGTCCTCATCTTTCTTTGCGCCGTCACCGGTGAAATACATCCCCGGAATCCGGGTGAAATAAGTCTCTCTAAAGCGTTCGTGATCGCCAAACACGCTTCTGGCCATTCCCGGCCACGGTTTCTTTATGAAGAGCGCGCCTTCCTGGCCCGGGAAAGTAGTCTCCTGCCGAGTATCCGGGTCCAGGATCACGGGATCCACTCCGAAGAACGGGAATGAACAGGAACCTGCCTTGATCGGGCCTACTCCGGGCAATGGAGTCATCATGTGGCCACCTGTCTCCGTCTGCCACCATGTATCGATAATGGGAGCCCAATCGCGGCCTACAAAATGGTAATACCAGCGCCAGGCCTCAGGGTTGATCGGCTCACCCACTGTCCCGAGCAATTTGAGCGATGAAACATCATGTTTTGTCACGAACTCGCTCCCTTCTTTGGCGAGGGAACGGATGACAGTCGGCGCGGTGTAGAACTTGGCAACCTTATGTTTTGCGCAAATCTCCCAATATCGGCCGAAATCGGGATACGTTGGGATACCTTCAAATAGGACCGTCGTAAACCCATTGGTAAGCGGTCCGTAAACACTATATGTATGGCCTGTAATCCAGCCGATATCAGCGGTGCACCAAAAGACTTCATTTTCCTTAATATCGAAAACGAGTTTGGTGGTCATCGCTCCATACAGCAAATAGCCGGCTGTGGTATGCAGCACGCCTTTAGGTTTACCGGTGCTGCCGCTCGTATACAGTATGAACAGGGGAGCTTCCGCATCCATGGGCTCAGGTTTTACATAAGAAGGCAGGGACGGGTCAGCCATAAGTTCATGCCACCAGAATTCCTTCTTGGGGTTCAGTTCAAGTTTCATCCCGCAATGATCAAAGACGATGACTGTTTGCTACGTCCGGGCACTGTTTCAGGGCCTCGTCCACTGTTTTCTTCAAACCGAGCGCTTTTCCTCCCCGATAACCGCCGTCTACGGTAACCACTACTTTGGCGCCGCAGTCCTTGGTACGATCGGCAATGGATTCAGCGCTGAATCCACCAAATACCACACAGTGGATCGCTCCTATTCTCGTACAGGCCAGCATCGCTATCGGCAGTTCCACGATCATAGGCAGGTAAATGATAACCCGATCGCCTTTCTTAACACCTTTTGATTTGAGCACCGCCGCGAATTTATTTACCTGGTCGTAGAGTTCCTGGTAAGTCACCGTCTTTAGATTGTTCCGGAGAATCGCCCTCCCAGTAATACGCCACTTTGTCCTTCAGCTTTGGAAGATGTCTGTCAAGGCAATTGTAAGACACATTCAAGATTCCGCCGCCAAACCACTCAATATTTGCCTTGTCAAAATCATAACGAAGAACAAAATCCCATGTTTTATCCCAGGAGAGATATTCTCGGGCCGCTTCTCCCCAGAAATTGTCGATGTCTTCAATGGAGCGCTTATACATATCCTTGTACTTATCCATGCCGACGATGTACGCTTCTTTTTCATACACCTTCAGGTGAGCGTCGTACCATTTCTGATCATCTGCCATGATCAAAACTCCTTTCGTTCGAGAAAATCTGAGACGCTGAATTTGAATTCAGCGAACGCAAACCATAGAAAAATCGTATTTACGGCATTCTATTGAAACATAGGACAAGGGGGCTATTCGGCGATATGAAACGACTTAGTCCCAGGCGGATGCCGCCGCCCATGTCGCCGAACCCCTTGCTATGGTGAGACGTGCTGGAAAACGGACTAGGTCGAAATGCGATGACTCGCTTGAACATGAGGCCCGTAACCCCTGGCCAGGGTCGCGTTTCATTCTTCGTACCGCTTTCCATGCGCGCCGCCATAGGCCTGAATGCTTCATCGGGAACGCACGCTTCATTGAGGAGGGCCCTATTTGAGCTATATGCAGATTCCGCGGGGCCTATCCGGGTTGTTAGCACCACCGACTCGTTGGCTGTCGACTTTTGAGGCAGGTTTCGTGGCGATTTGTGCTGGTCGAAGAGTCGGAGGGCCATGTTTTCTCCACCAAATATGCGTGTCAGAGGCAAATTTGACATTCAGGTCAAGGTGACGGTACCACATCGCAGAATCGCATTCAATATTTTTTTTTAGTGAGGGCTACTTTTTTATTTGTCGGGCACTAAATTGATGATTCAAAAAACCGTGCCACCCAAGTCAGCAAAAAACAGTAGTAATAACAGCATGTTGCCTGATAGCACTGCTGCTTTGCAAGTTAAACTCAAAGATCTGTCTTGACAGAATTCTAAGAATAATATTCAATGGACCGCGCTTTTGTAAGCAAATTCACAGAATGCCGGCGCAAAATTTCATGAGAAAGATCCTGACCCACCCGAGATACGCGCTTGTGAGAATGATCGCTTTTTACAATGCCCCACGCGCTGAACAACACGGAAATCATCATGCCTTCAGTCAACCGGATCGCTGCCCAAAGCTGACGGTCTGCGCGGCTTCATCGGTTAGGTCGAGGCGAACCTTCGCCGACAAGGAACTCCCGCAAGAAACGTGAGAACCCGTGGCCAATCAAGACAAAAAACAAAGAATACTTGAGGCTGCCGAGCAGGTTTTTGCTCAAAAGGGTTTGATGGGCGCGAGTATCGCGGAGATAGCGCGCCAGGCCGAAGTCACCGATTCGGTCATTTATCAATTTTTTAAGGGTAAGGAAGACCTACTGTTCTCGATTCCCGGGGCACGGATGCCCGCTGTGTTCGGGTTGCTTGAAGAGAGTTTACAGGGGATAAGGGACGCTGAAAGTCGCTTGAGTAAGATGATATGGTTTCATCTGCGTTATCATGAAACTCATACCGGTTTTGCCAGACTTCTTTTACTGGATTGTCGATCACACAAGGATTTTTATTGCAGCGACGGTTATGAGCTTGTGCGGGAATACGCGGGGGTCATGCTGCGCATTCTCGAGGACGGCGTTAAAGACGGAAGTTTCCGCGACGACATTGATTTGCGTTTAGTGCGCGATGTTATATTCGGGACTTTAGATTTTGAGGACCTCAGTTTTCTGGTTACAGGTGAGACTGTGGACGCATCCTCAGATCTGGAAGACATCATGGCCCTTGTGCTTCCCATGATTCGAAAGAGACCGGCGTGGAACTATCAGCCTATAGATAAGGCGAATCGGATGCTCTTGGCTGCTGAAAAGATTTTTGCCGAGAAAGGTTTTAATAAAGCAAAGGTGGTTGACGTTGCCAAGCTGGCCGGGGTGGCTGAAGGAACGGTTTATGAGTATTTTGAGAGCAAAGAAGATCTGCTCCTGTCTATCCCGGGAAAGCGATTTCAAGATCACATAGATCAATTGGAAGAAACCTTTCAGATCAGAACGCCGCTCGGAAAACTACAGCGAATGATTAAGAATCACTTCTCACTGTACCTCACCAATCGAAATTTCTTGGAGGTTTTCATTATTCAAATACAGCTAAGCTCTAGGTTTTATTCTTCTAAAGCTTATGAGACCTTCCGTCGTTATTGTCGAGTAATCGAACTTGTCATAGAAGAAGGCAAAGCCGAAGGCACATTCCGTCCTGATGTTAATCCAAGGGTATTCCGGAACCTGTTCTTGGGCACCTTCAGCCATATGAGCCTGCGTTGGTTCATTCTTGACAAGAGGCCTGAGACGGACAAGATGCATGAAATCGATCAGGTCACCGATCTGCTTTCTCTCTCTGTTCTTTCTGAAGAAGCTCTCAGCAAAGGCTCGCCCTGATAATCAACAAAGTACCGCGATTTCTGATTCAGATTCTTTTCGCGGCCGTAACAATTTACGCCGACGGACTTGACATTCCTGAACGTGTCACGTACATTTTAGTAATGAATTTCGCACATATGCGTGTAGAATTATAATCCGAACTCTGAAAGTTCAGTTCTGTGGGGTGGGTCGGTGCGCGTTGCGTAAACTTCGCACAGCCTGGGAATTGCTTATTCCAAAATCACAGCCTTTAGATTTCAGCCTCGGAAACAAAGCATAAATAGAAGGAAGGGAGACCAAGTAGAGATGGAAAATAAGGTTAGTTACGCGCTTTGGGTGTTGCAGGAGCCCGTTCAGTACTTATGTCTGACGTTTATGGCCCTGATGTACGCACTGAAGATCTATCAGCTGCTCAAGAAGCCATTTCCCCCTGAAAAGGCGGAGTTTAAGGGTGACCGTTTTACAGGAGCAATCATTTCACTGACCAATGTGCTCAGACCCTGGGATATGGAGAGTACCGGTAAAAATCTTTATTTTTATGCTGAATTCATGATCTTTCACATCGCTGTGGCCCTCACCATAGGTTCAACGTTTCTGATCCCGCTGGCACCTGGACTGATGACGCCCACGTTCTCTACCATCATCATGATATTTATGGGACTGGCTTTCCTAATTGGTTTACGAAGGATATATCGACGTTTGACGGTTCCTGAAATCCGGATAATCAGCACTCCGGATGATTATTTTGCGCTCATTCTTATGACAACCTTCTTTGCCGTCGGTTTTATTACAATGAGCCTTTGGATTCAGGGTTATCCAGAAACCGGCTGGATGTGGGTTTTCTTTTTGATGACCACGTTTTTCCTTTTGTATGTGCCTTTCAGCAAAATATCACACTACGTTCTTTACCCGTTCGGCAGAGTCAACTTCGGGATGATCTTCGGCGGCCGCGGAATCTTGAATAAGAATGTGAAAGACGCCACCTGGAATCCGTAAGAAAATCAAAACTAATAGCATAATTTGGAGGAGAAATTATGTCAGAGACAAACATGAACACTGGGTCTGAATCCCAGGAGCCAGAAAAGTTGGGGGCTGCCGAAGAGCGAAAATGGCCCCTCAAGCCCGAATTTACACCGGAAATGCTTGCCGAGATGGAGAAATTGCTTCCCTCTAAACTTAATAGAGTTGTCGCAACGTCATTGTCCGGTTGCATCCACTGCGGATTGTGCAGCGATGCGTGTCATTATAGTGTTTCGATTCCGGAAGATAAAACATTAGTGCCCGCATATAAGGCCGATAGATTTCGCAAATGGTACAAGAGTCGCTATGATTGGGTAGGGAGAATTTTTCCATCCTTTGTCGGCGCTAAGCCTTTGACCAAAGACCTTGCCGAGGACATGTATGACAAGCTGTTCGGTGGCTGCACTATGTGCCGACGTTGCACTTACAATTGTCCCATGGGAGTTGATTACGGACTGATGGTGCGTGCTGCACGCGGCATCATGCAGCAGGTGGGACGTTGCCCACAAAACCTTCAGGACACGGTCGATACCCATTATAATAACGGGAACAATATGGCGGTTCCGCAGGACGAGTTCATCGAGACAATCGAATGGATAGAAGAAGAACTCCAAGATGAAGAAGGGTGCAGCGATTTCAAAATTCCCGTAGATAAACAGGGCGCTAAGTACTTTCTCACGCTAAATCCTCGCGAACCCAAGTATTATCCGCTGACGATACAGGCGAGCGCCAAAGTTCTGAATGCAGCGGGAGTTGATTTCACCATTTCATCTAGATATTGGGACCTTACCAACTACGCCCTATTTAACGGGAACGATGCGGACGCGAAGCTCTTCGCCATGTGGCAAGCAGAAGACGTGAAGAGACTCGGTTGCGAGTTCCTGCTATCGGGTGAGTGCGGGCATGGCTATCGTGCTTTGCGTTGGGAATTGCCGAACTGGGTTGGCGGCGTGCCTTTCAAGATCACCAGCATGATGGAATTGATGGCCAAATTGATTCAGGACGGCAAATTGAAACTGGATAAATCCGTTCATGCAGGCAAACGGTTTACGTATCACGATTCCTGCAATATCGCCAGGTCCGGAGGTGTTCTCGAGGAGCCTCGCATCGTGATTCGAGGGGCGGTAGATGATTTCGTTGAAATGGAACACAACAGGGAAACGAGTTACTGTTGCGGCGGCGGCGGCGGGGCTTTGGCGATGCCGGAATTCAGCAAGCGACGCATCGCTGCGGGAAAAATAAAGGCTGATGAGATACGCGCTACAGGAGCCAATGTGGTCTTGCAGTCATGTCACAACTGTACGGACCAACTAAAGGAGATAATCGATCATTACCATATTGACGCAAAGGTAATGAATTTGGCTGAGCTCGTTGCCCCGGCTCTGGTTCTCTGAAGATATTGTGCCTCGAATGCGTATATGAACGAGTGACATATTTATTCACTCTCGAGAGTCAGTGATCCCGGGATTCGTCGACCCTTTCTCCGCCTCCCGGTTGAGGAAGGAGTCCGCCGGACTGCAAAAACTGAGCAGCTTCAACATTGTATCAGAGCGTGTGCAGACGGGTTACCCGATCTGCGACCGGATATTCTGTTACGCGAAGGATCTTATTGTGGCTGCTTGAATGTCAGTGGCCGGCACACAACTCCCGAGAACCGGAGAGAACTGTGTGGAAACAGTGTCCCTTTAGAACTTAGATAAAAAATAGCAATGTCCGCTAATACTTCTATACATCCTATTAAACGTTTCTTCTTCAGCCTTAGATTTAAGCTGAGTTTCTATGTCGGTTTTGTGGTGTTTTTGACTATTGTGGCTTTTGCTTATCATAGTGTCTCGGTTCAGGAAGAGCACCTTGTGAATGCAAGAGTTCAAGAGGCTCTCAAAAATTCGGAGGTTATAAAGGCTGCAATCTGGAACGGGATGATGACGAAAGATCGTGCGGTCATAAGGGAGATCGTTAAGGCTGTAGGTGAACAGGAAGGGTTCAAAGAGATAAATATCTACGATCGGAAGGGCACGCTTCACTACACCAGCGTCGTACCGGGCAGCCAGCCTAATCGACAGGAAAATCCATTACTGGCGAATCTAGGGACCGATACTGCTGTTAGACACAAGTTCCTGAAGGATGGGCATCTTTTGGCCGTGGTAAACCCATTGTTGAATGGTAAAGCCTGTTCGACAGCAGGTTGCCACGCCCATCCCCAATCGCTGGCGGTATTGGGCGCGTTGGAACTCAAGCTGCCTTTAGAGGGATTACGCGCCCAAATCCTGGAGAATGCCCGCAGAACTTACATATTTGGTTTTTTTCTGTTCTTGCTCGTCTCCACCATTATAGGATTAGGAGTGATCTTCCTTGTCAGCCGGCGCATGCATAGACTTGAAGAAAAAGCCAGAAGGATAGCAACTGGAAACTATCCGCCTGTTGAAATAATCAAGGGCTATGATTCAATTGCTATGCTCTCTCGCGCCTTTGATGCAATGAGTCGGCAGATAAGCGATCGCACTCGGCAGCTTGAAGAAAGCCGAGCCATGTACAAGGAGCTGTTCGAAAAGGTTCCATGTTACATTAGTGTAATAGATCGGGACTACCGAATTGTTCAGGCGAATCAGGCGTTTACCACTGATTTCGGCGATCAGATCGGGAGGCACTGTTATACGGTTCGCAAGGGCTTTGATTCCAAATGCTCCAATTGTCAGGTTAGGAAGACCTTTATGGATGGGCTGTCTCATCGATCGGAAGAGGTCTGGACTCCGGGTGGCGGCGACAAGAAAACATATCTTATTATACATTCCTCACCGATTTTTGATCATGATGGACGTGTTTCCGAAGTCATGGAAATGTCAATCGACGTTACTGGAATGGTAATGCTGCAATTGAAGTTGCAGAGGAGAGAAACTGAATACAGAAATCTCATTGAAAATATTCCATGCTATCTTACTGTTATTGATGAGTCATTCAACGTAGTTTTTTATAACAAAATGTTCGCTCGGGACTTCGGCACTCGCTGGGGGAAGAAGTGCTATAATGTTTATAAGGGTCGAGATTCCAAGTGCGATAATTGCCCTGTTGAGAAGACCTTTGCTGACGGCGCTAATCATTCTTCTGAGGAGGTCTGGTTGCGTAACGGGCAAGAGGTTTATCTGGTCACCTATACATCTCCTGTACTAGATGAGAACGGTAAAATTGTAGCCGTCATGGAAATGTCGCCTGATGTCACTGAAGTGAAACTTCTTCAGAACCAACTTGCAACGCTCGGCGAAGCGGTCGCGGGCATGTCACACGATGTAAAAAATATTCTCTCTGGGCTCGAAGGCGGCGTTTACATGGTGGATTCGGGTCTGAAATACGAAAATGACGGAAGAATCCATCATGGTTGGGGCATGGTGAAACGAAACGTTGTGAAAGTGTCCGATCTTGTAAAGAACATTCTGTATGTGTCTAAAGAAAGGGAACCTGAATACGAGAAGTGCGATCCGGGCACCATTCTCATGGACGTGCATAAGCTTTATGAAGAAAAAGCGCGACAGAACGGAATCGAGTTGATCGAGGATTTTGACTTCAATATGGGCACATGTCTTCTGGATTCAAAAGGTATCCATAGCGCTATTTCAAATCTCGTTTCCAATGCAATTGAAGCATGCGCCGCCGCACCCGAGGCAAAGCCTTACCACATTACATTGAGCGGGAAAATTGACGATCATACAATTTTAATCCGCGTAATCGATAACGGACCCGGAATTTCGGACGAGGTCAAACACAGTTTGTTTAAGAAATTTTTTTCAACAAAAGGCTCAAAAGGAACGGGGTTGGGCTTAGTTGTTACTCGAAAAATTATCCATGAACATAAGGGAACCATTTCGGTTGAATCCGAAGCGGGAAAAGGGGCAATCTTCTCCATAAGTATTCCCTGCCAAACTTCGGAAGAAATAAATCAGTAGAAAGTGTCTTAAAATGTCCCGTATGAGTGCTAAAGTAATAGATATGGTAGGATTTCAAAAAAGAAGAGCAGGAGGAGTCATGAACGGCGTGGGTTTGTGCGCAATTTTTTCTCGTCAGGGCGATTGGGCTTTTGATTATGCATTGTCATTAGCCCGGCACTACAAAACAAAACTGAACATTTTTCATTTTCTTGAGTCTCCGTACATGCTCCGGAGAGATGTGGTCTTCGTGGATGCTGAAAAAACCAAGACCGCTCAGGTTTCCCCGGAGCTTATCACTCAAAAAGACAGAGAAATGCGGGAGATGTTTGATCCGCGCCTGGGCGATTACGTGGACGTCGGCTTCAGGCTTTGTGAAGGAAATGATGAATGGGAACTACGGAAATGTTTCCGGAAGGGTGAGTATGAAGTGCTGGTGATAGGGTACAATGCGAAACGTGCGGATTTTGGCGGCACAACAAAGATAGAAGATTTTGCAGCCAAATTTAAGGGTCCGGTCGTCCTGGTAGGCCCGGATGCTCCTGATAGTTTTTATCTGAATCAACATGCATCCGACAGATTTAATGACCTGTTAATCCCTGCCGGTAAGTGGACACGGGTGGAAACGCCTGCATAATAGCATTTGTACTCAGGCGGATAGCAGGCCAAGATAAATTTATTGATGGACCCCGATCTGCTACTAAATGTAGGCGAACGGGGTCCGAAACCCTTCCCGCCTAGAGATCTTGGGAACCCCAACCCTTGCCTACAATGAAATCTGCATATTTCTTGATATTCCCGTCTAACTTGCTGTTGTAATACAAAAAGTACGGCCGCCTAATCGGGTACGAACCATTGCTAACTGTCTCACGTGAGGGCATGACTCCGACTAGGGCTCCCATTCTCTTGATTTCGATGATCTTTATGGCTTCTCTCTGTTTAGGCTTGGACTCGAATGCATCTCTAATTCTCACGTATCCTATTGCGCTAGGTGTCTGGGCCACCTTGGCCATTACGCCCGGAAATTGAGTCAAAGCCACCGAGTCTTTGGCAAATTTGCCTTTGAGAAAATCATCCTCCATAAAAACGAATGTACCAGGGTGCTGGCTTTCATCCGTTCGAACGACAGTGATATTTTCGGTGCGACCTCCGAGTTGATCCCAGCGGGTGATTTCGCCTCGAAATATTTTCTGAACTTGGTCAACTGAGAGTTCGTTCACGAGGTTTTGAGGATGCGTAATGACTACGATGCCTCCGTAGCCGATGAGCCGTTCGACAAGTTCCATCCCCTTCTGGACGGCAAGCGAGCTCTCCTTCTCGGTTAGGCCTGCGGGAACTCATGGTTAAGTCACATTTGTTCTCAATGAGCGCAGTGATACCAACATCTACAAGGCGGCCTTCGATAATCTCCACCTTGACATCAGGGTTATTCTTCACGAACACTCTTGTGAGGATTTGCATTCTGCCCAACATGCTATCCGGACCGCAGACCCGGATAACATTAGTAGCGGTCTGAGCCAGTGCATACGGAAGGCCGATCATAATTGTGGCTATGGCCACAATACCTAATGTGACAGCCAAAGATCTCTTCATTAAGCACCCCCTGATGATCTCTCCGGAAAATCTTTACTAATATGCGCGGCAACTTCTGTCAGGTAGTCTGGTTCAGCGTTCCTGATTTACAGTGTTACCGGCCATCCCCCCAGGCCCCATAATTTTCAAATTCACCGCCGACCAAAATCTCATGTTCTTTGCTGCAAAATAACACGCAGCATGACTGGATGCAACATTTGGTTACATTTCCGATATGTGCGATCATTTTGTATTGTTCAATCTTTTCGATTTATATCGCAATACTTAATTCTCTAATTGGATTGCGTAAAAATGAATCCACCATTGATAGGAAATCGGTTTTCCATAAAAGCTCACGAATCTATCAGAAACAGTTAGGTCCGTGGCAACGGCTACACGACTATACTTTAGTCATCTACAGTAACAACATCTCTGCCGATTTTCTTGCTCTGATACATCATTTGATCGGATCTGAATATTAATTCTTCGGGCGTGTCGCCTGATTTGGCGAAAGTGGCTCCTATAGAAACTGTTATAGTTAGCATACCGGTGGAAATTTGGATGCCTGAGCGAGCAATTAAAAAACGCATCCTGTCCCCGATCTGAAGTAATCTGTCTTTGGGATTTCTCACAATTACCACGAATTCTTCCCCGCCCCAGCGAGTAACCACGTCCGATGAACGCAAAGTGCTTGAAAGGGTCCTGGCCGCCATCTGAAGCACTATATCCCCCGTCGCGTGTCCATAAGAGTCATTCACATGCTTAAATTTATCTATGTCCAAGAAAAAAACGGCAAAAGGCCAACCATATCGCTGCATTTCATTGAGCGCGTGTTTGAGCTGGATCTCGCCGTATCTGCGGTTCCCGATCCGGGTCAGCTGATCAAGCAGAGCCATTTTCTCAAGTTCTTCCATTCTTTCCGTCAATTCTCGAATATTCCTATTATCTGTGAAGACTTCCAGCGCGCCGACGATTTTGCCTTTCTTGTCTCGAAGGGGACAGATCCTCGTTGTTATAGCGAGCCGATGACCGGATTTGTGGTGCAAATAAACCTCTGCTTCTCTCTCTCTACCATCCTGCATACTTTGATGTGCAGGGCACAGGTCTTCGCTACAGAGAAAGGTTCCGTTTGCATCGACATGGATCAACAGGTTATCACGACACCGTATCCCGATGGCCTCATTGGCAGCGAATCCGGTGATTCTCTCGGCTGCCCGGTTCCAGAATAGAATTTTTCGGTCCCGGTCCATTATGTAAACGCCATCATAAACTCCATCCATCACCATTTTTGCCAAGCTGCTCCTGATTCGCAATTCGCGAGTCCTCCTGCTGATATTTCAATTAGAACAATATAATCGAATAAAGGCATAGCTTCAAATAGTCGAGGTCATCATCAGCGATAACTCCTCAGCTTATGATAACAGTATGTGGTATATTCCAAAGATCGAGGTGAGTCGTGGATCCGCGCTGGGCATTAAAGAGAGCCGCCAAATGGTCCATTGAATGGGCCTCCGCGATTTCCGGTTATGGCACTGTGTACAGGAGGAGTCGTAGCTTCGCCGAGGGTTGCAGAATCTTGACCTACCACAAGATAGCTGACCGGCCGCAGGATTCCTTCACAGTCAAAACAGATCATTTCAGGTCTCATATTGCGTTTCTAGCCGATAATCATCCCGTAATGGCATTGACGGATTTGGTACGGAGATTAGCCGAGGGACCTGCTCCGGAATCCGGCACCGTAGCAGTGACTTTTGACGATGGTTACAGCGAAGCCGCAACCACAATCGCCGAAATACTGGATAAAAAGAATCTCACAGCGACATTTTTCATCATTACCGGGGTTCTCGACAATACAATCCAATTTCCAGGAGGCCCGTTTCTCACATGGCAAAATGCGCGTCAGATGTCTGCCGCGGGCTTTTCCATTGGATCACACACTGTGAGCCACAGAAGTCTTGGAGAGATTAGTCTGGAAGATGTTGGTGAGGAATTGACAGCCTCTTACGGACGAATCACCGAAGAGCTAGGAGAGCCACCGAAAGGATTGTCTTATCCATACGGGACCATCCGTGATTTTACCGAGAATGTCGCCGAGATAGCTAATCAACTGGATATGAATACGCCGTAACAGGTCTTCATGGGCTCAATCAGATGGGATGTAATCCCTACACCCTGCGTCGGACTTCCCTCACGGCCGGGGATGGTCTGAGGACATTTCGTATGATCCTCAAAGGTCATCTCGATCCCTGGCGACTGGTCGATGAATGGGGTTATTATCTGCAACGTTGGGAAGTAAAACGAAGCAGTTGAAAATCTCAGGGGACTCCGGCACTGAATACTGTTGATTCTACGTACTGGTTCTTTCGTCTCACAAAGGCAGTCTGTCACGACTATCTTGTAGTGGATACCCTGCCAAGATCCGCCGTCACACCGAGGTTCCAGCCAGTGAACATCAGAAGCTGCCTGATATTCTGGTCTACCCATAGATCCGCCCTTGCAATGGTGCTCCTGGGAACAAAGATCAGATCATTGCGGCCAACCATAAAATCAGAAGCAGAAGTCATTTTGGAGAGGTCCGTGGTGCGACTCATGAACTTACCGTCAGGTCCCTTTGATACCACCAATATGGTTCGGTTCTCAGCAGTGGGTCTCGTTCCGCCGGCCAGCGCAATGGCATGCTGAACCGTGGTGGGCCCCCGGACTGTGAAAGCCCCGGGTCGGCTAACTTCTCCGTCAACAAAAACGATATTTCCGACTACCTCTCTCAGAATTACCGATACATTCGTATCGGGCAGGATTCCCGCGTATCGTTTGTTAACCAGGTGTGTAAGTTCAGGGACGGTCAGATTTGCTGCCGGCATGTCGGGTATAAGAGGCAAAGAGATGTGACCATCAGGACGAATACTGACCGCGCGAGCCTGTCCTAAGGCCGCTGAGGCAAAAGTCCTCTGCATCTCATCCAGTTTAACGTTGAAATCCCTGACAGTAACGGTGATGTCCGGATCCTTGAGAAGATCGGAATAGACCTTTTTTAGCATGTTGCGGGTTTCATCCGCAGTTAAACCGGCCACCTTGACATCATCTTTTCGAGGGATGCTAATCTTGCCGTCCGGTCTGACTCGCACTGTGCGGTTCATCTCGGGATGAAATGCGAATTCTATGTCAATCTGGTCCTTGATCTGCAATCTATATGGAGCATCGGAAATGGTCGGAGTCGGAAGGTAAAGAACTTCCAGCACATCACCTTCGGCCAATCTATACAATGAGGACGGGAAATATTCCGTCACCCGATTAATCTCTAGCGGAGGAGTTTCGTTCACTACGGCTCTTTCTCGAGGAATGACGCAACCGCCCATGAAAAGCGCGACGGCACAGAAAGCAAATACTCTCCGAAGACGGATTTTCAAATGCTTTGGAGAATTTTGCGTGCTCATTATTCGTTTTCCTGTTCTAATTCGCCGTCAAATTCCATAATCAAACATCCATCGCAATGGCGTCCGGACCAATGGCACGGAAATTAGAAAGCGCCTTCGATTGAGACAAAAACTCCATCTCTTCTTAGCTCAAGAGTCCTTCCGGCGATGTTCTCCTGATTATGGAAATAGCTCTCAAGCTCGTATCCCACTTTGGCGTTAAGAATAATCGGTCCGCCTGCGGGACGCCTCAAAATCGAAATGCCGGTTTGCAGATCTACATAGTTGAAGAAAGTCGGATTAATTCCATATGTCATGCGTGCGAACGGGCCAAGGCTCAGCCCCATGGCAATCCTGTCGAATCCAAAAGGGAATCTGGATTCAAAGTGCGCGCCGATGCAAGGCACAAGTTCACTAAGACTTATCTGATCGCGGAGAGTGGAATCTGCATGGCCGAGAGCTACTCTGAGATCGATATATCTCAGATCACCGTGAATACCGCCGAACCAGCGTGGTCCGATAAAGAAATCCAGGTCATAACCGAATCCGAACATTGAGGTTTTCAGTTCGGATTCGACTTGGCTGCCGGCCGGATAAATGGTATTTTTCGTTTCAAGATCTCTACTGAGAATAGTGCCGCCTCTGTACCGTTCGGGAATTGTTCCGAAGATTCTCAAAAGATGATGTTCCAGCGGACGCACTGAACCGACTATTCTGTATGATTGATTGCTAATCGGCAATCCGAGGTCGCTTCTGAAATTGTTAAGTGTGCCGACTCCAGCATTTTGCTGCTCAAATCCCATTCTGCCATCCATCCAACTGAAAAACCCTTGAAATCCGAAGGTGGTGAAACCGTTGTAATCCATTGGATCTGCAACAGATAGAGTAGGGACCATGCACACCAGACCGCATAACAGCAGCCACCAGGAGACCAGCCGTGAAACCACATGCCGCGATTTCCGGTGACCGGGCGTCATCAGGTTGGATTTGTGACGACTCAGCATAACTATTGTCTCTCGCAGCTAGTATCGTTATCCCGCAACGACTGCCATAATCGGCGCCTGGCTCCCGTTGAGTCCGATATTCCAGCCTCGGCTTCCGGGCTTGGCGCAGCATTCACACCGCGTTGACCGTTGCGGCTGGATGGGAACACATTCCGTGCTTTTTCTGCTCGACCGGAATTGATTCGGGTTTCCGGACGTCTGATATGTCCCGAACCAGCCAATCGAGACCAGTCGTTTTCAGGTTTACCTGACACCTTCGGGTTCCGGTCAACATACGTAGAAGCATAAGATATAAGCTTATTCCCGAGCTTCGATGCTCTCGAAGCAATGGATTTTCCTGTACCCACCAGCTGGTTGACCACGGCATCAATTCCATCACTTAAAAACGACCAGCATCGTCCCAACAATGATGGCTCCAAGCATTGAGGCTGCTGGCCCTTGTTATTCATCCCGGTCGGACCTTTTTTGCGCTCCGCTGTCCCCTGTTGGTCTAATAGCTGCTCCCGACCTTTTTGGAAGAAGCGGAGATTGGCCTCAACGCAGTCCCGCATAGCTGCCTTAACACCTTGAATTTCCAGTTCGATGGCTTGAATTTCTTTGCTTGTCGGAGCAAATCGTACCGCCAGGGCTTGCTTATTGATTTCCAGCTGAACGATTTTTTCTTGAAAGCGGGCCAGAGATGATATTCCCGTAATGTTGTTCTCAGGGACAAAACCGCTGAATGCGCCTTTGCCGGAATCCAGCAATTGTATAATCAATTCACATTCACGCAGTCGAAGCTCAATTTCTTGTAATCTTCGGGAGACCAGTGAAGCCGATATCATGGAAGATCCCTGAGGTATCATTGAGGGGCCGTGTTCAGCCGCTGCGTTGCCAGGCACAAATCCGGATCTTGGATCAACCGGAAGGCAATTCTGAGCGGCGGGTCGCATCTCTTCAAAAGACCCCTTTGAGGACATGAGCGCGGGATCAATAGGTTCACTAATAAACCGTGGAGCTTGTGACCGCTCGTCCAGCCAATTACCGGAACCGGCAGGTGCGCTGAATTTGCTGGAATCCTCGTAAAAAGAGAGAGGTTTTACTCCCGAATAGCCGGAAGGGAGGAGCCGTGGGATAATGATCGCAGTAGTCAGTGACGCTAATAACAAGAGAAGCAATTTCGCGATGCCGCTCGTTTTAGCTCGCTCCGGCGGTTCATCAGATTCGGAGCAGGGAGGCGCGGCTTCATCTGATTCTGGGCAGGAAGGCGCGGCTTCATCTGATTCTGGGCAGGAAGGCGCGGGGGCTGCCACTGGTTTGTCGTGAATCAATCTGTGAGTGGTCACAAAATCTTCCGGTTCAAAGCTAATCTCATTCACATCGATGATCCTGGCGCGCGGGGTGCATTTCGAGCCGGTTCGGGCAACCGAAAGTTTTCCAGCAGGGCTACCCGAGACCATGCGCCAGTTGTATCCTCTATGAAATTCCTTCGCATCCATTTCGGTTTTTTCCCGGGCGCTCAATTTCTCCGAACTTTCAGATGTTTGGTTCATGAGGAAACGACCCTTGATTCGCGGTCTTTACGTTTTCTAAAGAATGTTATTGTGACGGTAGTTTTGTGCAAGCGTGCCGCAAAGGGAGTTCTTTTTCCATATCCCGATCTAAATATTTCTGTTTTATAGTAGTGTTATACAAAGTTCATGATCTGTAATCTTAGACATAAGCTTATGCATTTTTCAAAATGAATATTCTATGCGCACTCCGAGCATGCCAACAGTCTATCAAAATAAATAGCTATGTGTCAAGAAGTAACGGTGATATTATCACATTTTACATTAATAAATACGTATATATCTCACTAATAACTTAATTTAGTCTCCATCTATTTAAGAAATGGTCCGCTCTTCCGCCTTGACTTTCCTGAAGATAAAAGTTTATAAATTTAATAATTAAGGGTAGAAAAGGGAGCCATGTTCAAGGAACTCGCCTCCTCATTTGCGGATGAATTTTACAGACTCGATCGTACGCTTTTTCCAAGGGATAGCCCCATCAAGTCGCGTGCGATTCAGTTTACTGCTTCCCATTTCTCGGAGGGGGTCACCTCCACAACTCTTGCATTGGCTACATTCCTGGCGAAGGTGCACTCGCCGAATTCCATAATTGTTGTAGAAGCCAATATGAGAAGACCTTCTCTACGAGAAATTCTTAAACTTGAAACAGATAAATCCCTTGTGGGAATTCTGCAAAATTCGGAACCGTTGACAGAAGCCATACAGAAAAGCAATGAGCATGGTTTTTCGGTATTGCCGGCGGTATCGGGTTCTGGATCGGAAAAAGGGCTGGAGCGAGAGGCTCGTCTGGAAAATCTCGAGGGGGTGCTCGCTGAGCTCAAGAGTATGTACCGTTATATCCTGTTGGATAGCCCTCCAGTCATTCCGTTCATAGATTCTACTATAATTACCGGAATGGTTGATGGGGTCGTTTTCATAATAGAATCGAACCTCACGCGCTCACAGGTTGTGCAGCATGCAATTGAGAAGCTGAAGGCTGGTGGGGGAGAAATAAAGGGAGTTATTCTGAACAAAAGGGAATTTCACATTCCAAAATGGATATACCGCTTCCTCTGATTGGCAGGAGATTTCTTGTTCGATTCCGACCATTTTCGCATCTTAATGATCACCCACAGTGTTTATATTCGTGATACCCGCGTCCGGCGTTACGCAGAACCATTAGCCGACGAGGGGCATCACGTGGATATAATTTGCCTTGCTTCTGAAACTGAACAGCCGCAGACCAGTCATCCTAATATTGAAGTATACACTTTACCGATGACCCGAAGCCGTCGTGAGGGACTGACGCATGTCTTAGGCTGGCTGTATGCCGCGTTCATGATGTTTTTGAAATGTTCGAAGTTGGATTTCCGTCATCGTTACGACTTGATTCATATTCATAATATGCCTGATTTCTTAGCCTTTTGTGCACTGATCCCTCGATTGAGAGGCTGTCCGGTAATTTTAAATATCCACGATACGACTCCCGAACTGCTTCAATCCAAGCTGCAAGTGCCTAGCAATCACATCTTGGTTCGTACGGAAGTGTTCCTGGAAAAAATTTCGATTAAGTTCAGCAGTCATATCATCACGGCTACTCCGACATTCAAGAGCGTACTTATAAACAGAGGGGTTCCGCCAGAGAAAATCACTGTTATTATGAATGCCGCGGATCCGCGATTTTCCAGAAGCGCGACTCAAACGGCCTCACGTAGGCAGAATGATAAATTCACCCTCTTGTACGTGGGTACTGTTGCAAATCGCTATGGATTACAGGTGGGAATTCGGGTCCTCCCGATTCTGCGACCCCAGATCCCAGGCCTCAAACTCAGAGTCGTCCCCAAGATTCGAAATGAAGGCAAGGCGCTGGATGATTGCTTACAATTAGCTCAAACCTTGGGTGTTGACGACCTGGTCGAGGTGTCTGATCCGGTTCCTCTGGAATTAATGCCGGAGATAATGCAGGAGGCCGACATAGGTATTTATCCCGCCCTTAGTGACTGTCACATGGATAGGGCTCTTTCACTTAAAATACCCGAGATGGCAAGTGTGGGCCTCTGCATTGTATCCACAAGACTTCCGGGTACTGGAAGAATTGTACGGCGATGATTCCATAGCATTTGTTCCTCCAGGTGACTTCAAAGCATTGGCCGAAAAAATCATGGAGCTTTACAGGTCACCGGAATTCATGGAAACCCTCGCAACAAAAGCAAAGGAGAGATCCGCATCTCTCACATGGGAGAGCCAATATCGTATTTATAGGGAATTGTTGCGCCGGATTTTGGAAAAATAAGCGCAAGTCCTCCTTCAATTAATGCGTCTCGAAAAACTCAAATACGTCCTTCGGCGGCTGAGAACAATTCGCGTGGCGGAACCATTTCAACGTGTGAGTTCCTGGATACGTCACTGGAATGAACGTCGAAGCCTGTATTCAGACCCTCTGAGCATGTCAATTGAACGGGTTTTCGCAAGGCGCAGCGAATGGTTGCCCGGGAATCCAGATCAAAATCTTTCCAAAACCGTCACCACCAGTCTAATGGAAACTCTCCCGGCAAGCTGGTGGCAGGCTCCTTCATATTGGGAAAATTTTTCAAAACTGTATCCCGAGCAGGTTAAAAACCTTGTTCGCGAGGCAGAGTCCATTTTGGCGGGAAAGCTGAGACTTTTCCAGTGGAAAGAAATCGAACTGCTAAGACCGATTCGATGGTCAGCTACCATGGCACCGGATGAGCCGGATGAGCAATGGCCGGGGACTTATTATGCGGACATAGATGTCTATCACGACCTCACGAGACCTGAACAAGATATAAAGTGGTGCTGGGAGCTCAATCGATTTCAACATCTCTTATGTCTCGGCGCGTCCTGGAGGCTCACCGGCAACGAATTTTTCGCGCAGGAAGCACGCGATCATGTGGAAAGCTGGATGAACAGCATCAGATATCCGTTGGGAGTGCAATGGAGCAGCAATCTGGAAGTGGGGTTGAGGCTGCTTGCGTGGATCCGTTGCCACATTCTTTGTGCAAATTGCGCCGTATGGGATGATGATTTCGTGAAGCGATTTATTACGTGCGTCTACATTCACACACGTCATTTAGCGAGGGAACTTACAACTCACCACGCGCCTGGAAACCATTTGCTGGGAGAGGCATCGGCTCTTTTTTATGTTTCAGTTATTTATCCTTTTTTTGCAGATTCCGAAAAATGGAGAACAACCGCTGTAAGAATATTGGATAGGCTCGTGCCCATGATAATCCTGCGGGACGGTGTTTACGCAGAGCAGTCGACCGGGTATTTTCGATTTATTGCGGAATTCTTAGTCCCAGTAATCCACCTGGCCCAATGCCATGACATCGCCCTTTCCGGAGAGGTCCTTCGGCGTGTTGCGGCAGGGCTGGAATTTATTCAAGAGATTGCAAAAGATTCCGGCGAAGTTCCCATGATAGGAGACTCGGATACCGGACGGGCAGTAGGATGGCAGCTCTCGGATGTTTGGGATTTTTCTTGGCTATTGGCCGCTGGAGGAGCGCTCTTGGATCGGCCTTCCTTATTCAGCGGAATTGAGAGTTTCCCTGCTGAGTCGTTTCTCATGATAGGAGAGGAAGGGCTGGAATCATTTGCCAAACATAAGCTGAAACGGGTTTCAAACGGCAACTATGACGAAAACTCCCGAGGCATAGATTTTCCTGAAGGCGGTTATCAGATTAGCCGTGATGGTCAATTCTCAATTTTGTTTGATGCCGGCCCGCTCGGGATTCCTCCCGGTTGCGGCCATGGGCACGCGGACGGTCTGTCGTTTCTTCTCTGGCACAAGGGGCAGCCCGTAATTGTCGATACAGGGACTGGTTCCTATAATGCATCGCCTATTTGGCGTGATTATTTCCGATCCACTGCGGCTCACAATACAATTAGAGTTGATGGGAAAAATCAAAGTCAGCCTCTCAATACTTTTCGATGGGCCGAACCTCTGAGAATAAAACAATACTCGCCAAGAGCAGGCGAGTCGTGGAGGGTTTTACACGGCAAATTGGACTGGGGCGGGATTATCCATCACCGGTTGATAATACATGCATTAGAGCAAGGGGTGCTTGTTTTGGATCATATAGATGGTTCGGGAGTGCATGATTTGGACTTGTCGATGCATTTCGATCCTGTCTGGAATATTGGCCAAACAAGCGCCGGACTTTTTTCGGCCTGGTCACTAAACGAGAAAATCGAAATAGCGATGAAGCACAGTTCCCGGCAGGTTCATGTTTCGATACTCCGAGCTTCGGTTGACCCCATTGCCGGCTGGAGCTCACGTTACTACGGTTTCAAAATTCCGGCTCCGGCACTGCGAGCTGTAACACGTTGTCAGCTCCCTACTAATGTGCTGGTGAAAATAACTCCGCCGGGCCTGGACGTTCATATCCCCGAGAATATGCCCGATGATCTTTTTCCACCTGGCGTTTTCGATTTCCTCTTATCTGGACTGGGGTCGGCCGATAATAGCGATGGCTGACCATATGAGGGTTCTCATGCGAATATTGCACATATTACATCGCTCGGTTCCCGGATCGCATGGTTATGCGATTAGAAGTGAAGAGATAGTAAGAAATCAACTTGAGAGCGGTCTGGAGCCGCTGGTGATAACGTCGCCTTCGCAGGCCCCAGCAGGCAGATTGGATTCGGAAGGAAGCGAGTTTATTGATGGAGTAAGGTATTTTAGGACATCGGGCAGGATTCTGCCCCCCACCATTGAAGTGAGCGATGAAAGTCCCGTCAAGTCGGCCCTGAGAGTCTTGCAGAATATCATGTTATTGAAAGCGGCGATGCGAGTTGCCCAAATTTATAAGCCGGTGGTGATTCACGCACATTCCCCTTTCACGTGCGGCATCATTGCCAATATAGTGGGGCGACGAAAAAGAATTCCTAGTGTCTATGAAATGCGAGGTTTATGGGAAGATTCCCATACCAGCCGTCATGGGATAACTGAAAGGTCATTGCGTTACCGAGGCGTGCATTTTCTGGAGGACACAGCGCTGAAGGGGGCAGATCTCTGTTGCGTAATCTGTGATTCTCTCAAAGATGAGCTTTTGGCCCGAGGCATCCAAGAGGAGAAGATTGTCATAGTACCAAACGGGGTGGACGTTAGAACATTTGTTCCCGGCCCCCCAAACACTGAGTTGCAGCGTCGTTTAGGCCTGGAAGACAAGATCGTAATTGGCTATATCGGCTCATTTTTTCATTATGAGGGGCTTGAACTGCTCGTCCGGGCGATGATTGGTTTGAGCACTGAATTCCCCGAGCTGAGACTTTTGTTGGTCGGAGAAGGTGAGGTCACGCAGATCTTGAAAAGACTGGCTGAGGAGGGCGGTATAGTTGACAAGGTGCTATTCCCAGGCAGAATCGCACACGCGGAGATTTCAGAATACTACCGGCTCTTCGATTTGATGGTACTGCCGCGCCTCGACACGAGGGAAACACGTCTGGTCACACCTTTGAAGCCTATGGAAATTATGGCTATGGGGAAACCGCTCATTGCCAGTGATATAGGAGGTCACCGCGAGATAGTTGCTAACGGCGTGAACGGGGTTTTGTTCGCATCCGAGAGCGTGCAAGATTTGATCGCAAAATGTCGCGGGTTGATCGAAAATAAAGAGATACGGCTGGATCTCGGAGCCCGAGGAAGGAATTGGGTTGAGAACAACCGCGACTGGAGTGTGCTAGTGCAATCCTATGTCAAGATTTATGAGAGCCTGGTTTCGCCTAGAACAGGCAGCAAGCCCTGAATCTTTCGCGATAGTGGGCTGAGGCCGGCGGAACTGCTCTGCCAACATTGCGACTTCCCCAGTGTTCCCTATTCTCGTCCGTCGCGTATGATCAACACCTGCGAAGGTCGCCCCTGAAAGGACGGGGATTTTGGCTGCAATGTTGCTCGAGTATAGCCCTTGAACGCAATTGAAACCTCTAAACCTTCTTCGCACCACGAGCAAATCCCGATTATTTCGAATATGTGATCGCCCAATTCCCCTTTTACATAAATTCTGTCATCCGCAATTCTCTCAATTATTCCGCCGTCGTACTCAGTTCCCAAAGCGCTCAAACTATTCGGCGTGACCGATATGAAGCAAAAGCAAAGGAGTGCGGCGGTTACAGCTCTCATCATACATTCACGGAATTTGTGACAGATTATCCTCTTGGCAGCTTACCGATTGTGGCCAGGACAGCGAATCCGGTGGCCTGCTCTGCTTCTTTAGGATTATCGAACGTGGAGTCAAAAAAGTTGGCCAAGAATATTGCGGCGATTCCGACAGGAAACGACAGCACAAAAGCAGCTAAAACAAATAAGCTGGTCATAGGGAATATCGGATCGCTCGGCATCATCGGCCGGCCCACTATACTGACTGTAACGAGTTTGCTGCGGCCTTCTTGAGAAGCCAATCGGGCTTCTTCTTCTTTCGAGACAAACTGAAGATAACGCTCTTTGGCAATGCTGACCGCCAGTTGGAGCCTGCGGGCTTCCTCGCTCTTTTCCTCTAACTGTTGGAGCTGTTCCTGCTTTTCTTTTAGGCTCTGTTCAAGGCTTCCTCTCTTGGCTTTAAGGACAGTCATCTCCACAATGATGGCATTTTCGAATTTCTTGGTAAGATCCTTCACCATTTCTTCCGCTGCAATATAGTCCCGGCTTTCGGGAGTGAACAATTCGGCTACCTGAATTTGTTTTTGTTTGGCACGCAGAAGCTGAGTGGCTATGACGCTGATGAAAGTATTTTCATTACCTCTCTGCGCACCAGACGCCAATTGCCCGGTGAGCACTATGCCCTTTTTCAGCGAGCCGAGGATATTATCGTACTGGCTCTCGTTGGAATTCAACTCCACGAGGGAATCCTCTATCTGTTTTATAGTCGCAATCAATTCTGTTTTCTGTCGTTCTGCGTATGCTATTCCCCATTTGTTTTTAAAATCCGCCAGCTCCTTGTCCGCTGCGTCATATTTTTCTTTGTAGAAATCCCCTTGGCCTGCAAAGAAACCTTGTGCGCCGGGCAATCCGTAAGCATCCAGATGATAAGGAATGTACTGCTCCAGAAGCGTGTCTAGTATTTTCTTCGCCATGACCGGGTCGGAATATCTGAACGTCATATCAATGACCTTGGATTTTAGCGCGGGAACTACCTTAAAATCCTTGACGAGACGTTTGGCAATTTCCTGGATCTGCGCGGATTCTCTCGAAGCGGCCTCTTTGGGTCCTCTAGGCTGGATACCAAGAAAGTCTTTCACGGTTTTCTTTAATTCTCCCAATTTTTCCGCCAAGAGATTCGGCTCTTTTTTCTTAAATGAATCCAACCCAAGATGGTTTACCGTTTTGATCCAGAGGTCCGGACTCGTGAGAAGGGCCATCTCACTGTTCAGATCTGTTTCGTCAACATTAAGATTAAGGATGCTTGTCGCTCCTTGATCTCTGGGGCCCTGAAGCAGTGCGGAGTTTTCTTTCTTAGCTGTCACAAGAATTTTTCCCGAAGTTTCGTACACGGGGTCTACGACGTAACACGCAAAAAGTACAGCTATCGGTAAAATCACTATTGTGATCTTCAGCAAAAAGATGCGACGGTATAGAACGTTGAAAAAGTCTCGTAAAGTCAGGCCCTCATCTTCTGTCATGGCGTGTCACTACCTTTTTGGCGAATCGAGTTGACAAGTTCCAGATTAAATAATCCTCAGTATAATATCGCTGAGCACTGCTGTCGATCTTTTAGGAAATTTCAAGATAGTCAATTCAGCAGCTTCCTTTGTTTTATCTCGGATAAAACTGTTATGGCGAGAGCTTCGTGACCTTCCGCGTTAGGATGAGCATCATGATTGGTCAGAAAAGGGTTCTTGCCCGCTTCTACGCTCCGTCGCAATGCAGGTAAAGCATCTGCATAAGGAATCTGATGATCAATGAGATATTCCCTGATGGTCTGCCACACGCGTTTTTCATTTGCCTGGAGTAGTCGGCACACGTCAATGTCTTTGATCTTAATACTCTTCATATATGGTTCGAAAACTAATTCTTTTGTTGGAATAAAGAGCACCAGGAAACGTACGCCGGCCTCGCTAAGCCGCTCATTCGTTCGTTTTATGGCTTCAAGTGACAGGCGAAGACCTTCTCGAATCCGGGGATCCGTCCCATCCAGTGCCAGCAATCGGTAACTAGGAGTTAATATTGTCTTGATCCCCTCATATTCGAATACTTCCCATGGCGGAAATCGGGTCGCCTGGTACTTGATCCAGAACCAAGGCCATGTGTGGTCAGGCATAGCCATAGCTTTAAACAACCATAATATGGCGTAGATCTTGGAATATCTACCGAGAAAATCCTTGACTCCACGCTGTGGTTCAAAACGATCGCGGCTGACCTCACAGACGGAAAGTTCTTTATCTTTGGCTGAGAATTGTTTAAGGAGCGCCTCATCAATTGTCCGCAATTCAGGCAGCCGGCCTTCGGCATAAACGCTTTCGTAAGCTTCCCAGAGATCGTTGCCCGCGTATACGGCTTCGATTACAAGTTTAGGCTTCAGTCCGAGGGCTTCATCGGCGAGTATCAGGTATCGAATGGGTTCGTACCCACCGTAGGCCATGTTATAAGTCCTCGACCCGCCCATCCGTTGCAGCTGCTGAGGCCAGGCATCTTCACGTCTCGCCCACACTCCGTAAGTCATGGAATCGCCCAGTGCAACTATTTCAGGATTTCCTGCAGTCTGCTTGTTGCGCCACCCTCTCGCGTCATGTTCCGGAAAATTAGGAGTCGGTCGCATCCCCAATTTTGCATCTGGGACGTGCAAGCCGGTGCGTGAGCTTAATAGACCTTCCGCTTTTGGATAAATGAGACACACCGCGTGCAGGACAGCTTCCATCAGAATAATAGTCCCCAAAAAGAGAAACAGCAAAAAAACCACGTCTTTCAATCGCTTGCTGATGATCACTCGGCCCCCGGGACAGCTCAGGTTGGTAAGGTGTTTAGATCTAGCGACTTCGTGCCGCTGATGGAATAGTTTTCAGCACAGGATACCTACGCCAGGCCCTTGTTTTGCACTCTTGTGCGTTCAATATTTTCCATGGCTACAGCAAGGGCCAGCATTACGCAGAAAAAGGTGAAGTTTGGCATCTGATGCCACCAGTGAAACACGCGCACAATGATTGACCCCAGCATTCCCGCCAGTATGCCAGCGGAGGCCATGGATAACCATTTGTCCGACGAAGAGGTTGTTCTCCATAATTTGATGCACATGATGGCCGAAAACCAGTAATAGAGCATAGTCCCGATAATTCCTCGTTCCGCAAGGTGCATGAGAAATTCGTTATGTACCGGAGCCCGCCAGCTATACCTCAATTCAACGGGCAAGTACTTTTCCAGATTGTTCGTGTAATTACTAGGTCCAACTCCCAGTAGCCAGTTGTCCAACCACATTTCCTCAGCGGTTCGCATGAGAGGGACTCGATCCTCTTCCCAGCCTCCAGACCCTTGCTGAAATCGAGTATAGATTAGGGGACTCACCAAAATGAGGAACAGCAAGGCTATTGAAATGAACTTAAGAAATTTCTTTCTAGAAATCCAGCCTCTCAGGCTCCCAAGAATAAGGACCATAGTGAAGCCGAGAATCGTAGCAAAACCAGTGGACCTGGTCTGGGCACACATGATGCCGCCTACAAAAACCGTGATAATGGCCGCTGCTAATATGCGGTGCATTCGATCAGCGACGCGGTAATAGTATGCCAGGACGACAGGAGCTAAGAATGAGATCATCTGTGTGGAGACTACGTCCCGACCGGCTAAACCTGCGGAGCGGAAACCTACCTGGTCTCTTATAGGCAAAACGAACACGCCTTTTATAGTGTAATTCAGACCCGTTACGAATTGGAATATTAGCCACAACGCTTCAAGTGATTGCGCGGCAAAGAGCGCATAAATAATTATCCGCACATCGCGCACACTCTCGGTGTTGTTTATAAGGTAAAAATAAACCAAAAAGGCTTGAAACATTGCGACAACTTCGAAGTAAGCGTATGTAGTGTTCTCGGCTTTCAGCCAGCCGATCAAAAGACTGTAGAAAATCCAAATCAGAAACAACGTCCCGACCGGGTGCCCTATAATTGGGACTCCGGGTGTCCTCTTCATAGATGAGGAGGCAAACCATTGGATCATCAGTACGGCCAAGATCAAATCGACAACATTGATTACAATGCTTTCGGCGAATGGTGGGTATCCCGGTGGAGCAGGGTACCGCACCAGACTAAAATCAATCGACATCGGAATGACCAATAGCATTGCGAAGACAAGACAGGATTTCAGATCGTTGAGAGAAAGGGCGAAGAAGAGAAAAAACAGGACGAGCCCATGGACCACCAGAATTATTCTGATGCCCATGTTAAATGAGCTAACATACACATAGCCAAGAACGGATAAAACGACGCAGCAAATTACCGCTGTAACAAAATTCCTGAATGACAGACTTGCGCCGTTCATTTAATAAGCGCCTTTTCCCTGGAGTACGACGCTAAGAGTTTTGAACAGAATTTTGAGATCCAAGAACAGGGAAAAATTCCTCACATAATAAATGTCATACTGTGTGTTAAGGTGCATCGGGAGATCGCTTCTTCCCGAAACTTGCCACCAACCGGTAACTCCCGGCGGTACTAGAAGTCTTTGCCATTGCCAGTGATCGTATTCCTGCGTTATGAAAGGTTGTTCGGGTCGTGGTCCAACCAAGGACATCTCTCCCTTTATGACATTGAAAAGTTGGGGTAGTTCATCGAGTGACCAACGACGCAACCATTTTCCCACTTTGGTTACGCGTGGATCATCTTTTATTTTGTAAATCTTACGCCCATCCTCGGTTTCTGCTGTTACCTCGGCCTGATGCCTAGCTGCATCCACAAACATTGTACGAAACTTATACATATCAAAGATTTTACCGTTTTCACCTACTCTCTTGGCCATATATAGAGTCGGTCCCTGCGAATCCATCCTTATCGCGATCCAGATAACAATCAACAAAGGCCAAGTAACAGACAGAATAAGTATACTCGCGGCGAGATCCAGGATTCTCTTCGTGATTCTCCTGTGTCCCTGAATTGCAGGCTCCCGGATTCCGATGATAACCAGATCACCGAATCGTTCAACTTCAGCATTGAGCACTGCCATGCTGACCATGTCGGGAATCAGGTAAACTCGAACTTCGAGCGCCTCCAATTTAAAAACGAGCTCGTTGGCTTCGGAGGTTCGATTTTCCGGCAGTGCGATTACCACGAGCTCTATTTGATTTTCCCGGATAATCGAAGCAATCTCCTCCATGCTTCCCAGGAACGGAGCGGGAATGTGGTGATCAACTGAAGGGGCGTCATCTACAAATCCCTCTACCTTAAGCACCGCGGTATGTTCTCGAATGATCGTATCGGCCAAGGCGATGCCGCTTTCAGAAACCCCCGCGATAAGCACTGAAGACGGCTTCCCTACTTTCTGATAATGACGAAGATAAAAACAGGTCCCAGACCGTAATAGGAGAAGAACCAAATAATCTGCCATGGCAAAATAAATCACCAGCATTCGGGACGTTTCCCTGAAGCTAAAGAAGAGCAAACCAGCGAAGATCAACACTGCTAGTAAGTACACCGTGGTGAACCGACCGAATTGTTTAGATAAACTGGAAATCCGGTCAAGTGCGTACACTCCTGCCATCGCAAACAGCACGTGCCAGAGAAAAGCCACCATGAGATAGAGCGAGGGATCAGGCAGGACTTGATGAGGTTGCAGGAGTTCACCCGGAAGGTATGGTCGCAACTTGATAACGATCGCCAGCACGATGACCGTTAAGAACACGTCTGCAAACATGACAAAGAGCTTGTATCTTCTATATTGTTTGTACATGGCCGTTCATTTGCGCTGTCATGATGGCTGAGGGTGTTGGCATCCGCCCCTACTGTGGCCTAGCTGCACCACTCGGAGACAATTGACACTCTCCCAATTACATCTCTCCTTCGCATCATTTTTGATTTTTTGTACAGTGCTTCAGATGTAATTTTCCAAATTAACATAAGAGATCACAAAAGGCTTCTTACGTCTGGACGTCCTGGGTATTTCTTCTACTTCTTCCAGGATTAACTCCATCCCAGGTGAACCTAGATAACGTCGTAGTTCGTGTAAAAGTTGCGCTTTGGTGGATGCTGAAATATTGTCCCACGGGACCACCTTTATACGCAGGGTATCAATATCTTCCTGGACGATTTGGCTCTCCTTTATTTCTTCGAGGTGATAGATAGCGTAATCCATAGCAGTGGGCATTATTATTCGCTTTTCAGGCGTAATAATGAATTCACATTCCCTTCCCATCACTTGAGATAACACTGGATGCGCTCTGCCGCATGGACAAAGCTCGCTCTCTTTCACTCCAGTATCACCAGTTTTATATCTAATGAATGGCATTCCAAAGGCATGTAGCGAGGTGCCTACAATATCGAAATAACCGGCTTTCGATGGTATAAGTTCCACAATTGCTTGCTCCATCTGAATGTGGTATCCACGGCTGAATCCGCACTGAAAAGCAGTCGCCACTTTTTCATTTTGGCCGTACCAGTCTATAACAGGGGCTCTGAAAATCTTTTCGGCCAAATCTTTTGTAGATTTATAAAGAGTCTCTGACGATGTAATTATACATTTCGGCGGCTTTATTGTTTTCCCGTGTCGCTCCATCCAGCGCGAAAGGACAAAAAGTGAAGATGGAAAGACCTTGAGGAATTTTGGCTCGAATCGTTGCAATGCAAGTGCTGTTTTTTCCAATCTGGCATCGTCTACTGTGAAAAAAGAAAATTTGAGATGCCTCGAACCGGGCAAATACCAATAAACCCGGTCGGGATCAACAAAACAGTCCTCCTTGATTTCTGCGATCATGTCATCGTCTTGATAATCCAGCCATTTCAAATGCCGATACGCGAGAGCCACTTCAATGGCCTTAGTAGCATTATCCACATAAAAATCGAGCGGATTGCCGGTGCTGCCGCTGGTAGAATCAAGATGCGCCCCGTAGGTCGAGAAATTTGTCGCCAGCAAATCTTTTTTGTGCTTCCTGACAATTTCTTTGGTGAGAAAAGGCAGTTTTTCAAGATCGCTGATTGTGCTGATATCGTCCGGAATAAGGCCTTTCTCAACGAAGACTTTTCGATAGTAAGGTACATTCGTATAGCAATGCCGGATCAGGCGTCGAAGCATCTGTTCCTGATATGTGACCAGTTTTTCTAAGCTCCATCTTTCACTCGCATCGAGAAGAGAAACTGCTTCCGAGTAAGCCCGGCCGTATCTTAGGGGCAACGGCACCATGTCGTACACGATCTTGGCCGGGTCCCACAATGGACCCATGATTCTCGGAAGAAATGCTTTAAGAAATGCTCTCACGTGGCTTCCCTTTTTGTCAAACGCCGTATAACCATTTTGACCATTTCAATTTCGTCCGGGGTAACTCCTTTAAATAGAACAACAAGCGACACGTAAACCGCGGCTGAGACAACTATGTTTAATCCTAGATTCCAATCCCGCAGCAAGAAAGTAACGATGCCCATCAGGCCGGCTGCCGGCAGGATCCTTGGAATTAATTGCAGCAGTGGTATGGGAAAAAGACGCTGTTTGATGTACCAGTTTTGCAATTGATTAAAAATGATGATTGTTATCAAAACCGCGACAACAGCCCCCATTTCAGCAAAATATGGGATTAAGGCAAAATTCAAAATGATGTTTAGTATTGCCGCGAGAATATTGATGCCCAGATCAACTCTTTGATTATCCGTGACTATAAGTACACTGGCTAAGAAATAAACCATACTGAACGGAATCAGAGAAAATATATGCACTGTCAATACTGGTACGGCACTAACGAATTTATGGCCGTACACTAGTGAAATAATGTTATTCGCCAGAATAGCAGTGCCAATAGCAGTCGGAATAGTCCCCAACAGCAAGTACCGTACTGAACGTATTGTGAGTCGCTTGAGTTCACCAATCCCCGAAACATACTGTTTAGCAAGAATCGGAAAAAGCGCAGCGGCAAAAGCCACGGTCAGCGCCCTGCAAAAATCCAGGAGTCGGTCGGCAGCGCTGTAAATGCCCACCGATTCAAGACTTTTTAATTTAGATAACATTATTTGATCGATATGCAGATGTATGGTGGAAAACATTGCAATACTGGCAAAAGTAGCGGCTTCCCTCCCCAGAAATCTCCACACATCAGGCCTAAACTGAAATTCAGGCATCCCCAAAATTCTTATGTAACAAAAAAACATGAGCGCAGCAGCAAACAAACGGCTAGTCAAAAATGCAATAAACAATGCCACAATTCCATAACCGTTGAGCAGCAAAATTACGCACGAACCCACTCGAAAAAGGTTCTCAACGAGATATGTGATAGCTATGTACTCAGCCCTTTCGAATGCCCGAAACATAGCTTCCATATAACTTATGGCGGTTGTTGGAAAAAGAGAGAAGGAGCATATGAAAGCGGCCTGAAAAACGTCATCGCCATATCCCATAAGCCCGACCACGATTATCATTCCGATAATCGCAACAAATGACGATACAGTCCCGAATAGAGCAGCATTGACAAAAAAGGCATGGGCCTGTTCTAAATCGCGGGCCGCCTCTCGGACTACCAGAGTTCCCAATCCCAGAGCCCCGAAGGTCACGAATATTCCCAAATAGGAAACAACAAGGGAATACGTACCAAGACCCTCCACTCCAAGATAGCGGGAAATGACAAGTATCAACGCAAAGGAAACCAAAGGATTAAGAATGCTGGGAGTCCATAGAGCGATGATATTCTTAGCGAGTCTAAATGCTGAGCCCATAAGCAGTACGACCGGTATTTATGAATTGCGAAAAAAATAGAGACAATTTAAGCCTGTACCAAGTCAAAATTTCACCATCAGCAAACAAGAAGAATTCCGAGCTTGCGCGTGAAGGGGAATTGTTGATGATTTCATTCGCAGTCTTCTTCTCGGCGAACACCCGGAATAGACTAATCTTCAGCCAACTTGTTTCGGCTCTAACGCGTGACATGCCCCCCCAAATTGTTATTTAGCCCGGAGCGGCTCTGGGGTTATCGGTGAAACATCTACGCCCGACGGAAAACGGCGCAGAGGGTCTGTCTCTATTTCCAAAGAAGGATACTCAAGCGGTATGTTGCCGATTTCATATGGTAAAAATTCTCCACCCAATTCTCCGTACGGTAGCTCAGGCGAACGGGGTCTTCCCCCGAGCCGTGTCACGATCGCCGCTTTATATCGGTTTTCTTTGTCATACCATGCATACTGAGTGTAATGGGGCGGTCTGTCAGTTCCAATGGTCGCCTGCATAAGTCCCTTGTACTCACTTTTAAGATTAAACAGCCGCCATTGCCTGTTTTGAGCGTTCCAATGTGCATAGCCTATGATTTTATTGGTCGTGGAATCTACGATCCAAAATGAGCCTTGGTAATTGGGTCTCGGAACAAAGGAAAAATTGGCGAAGTCCATTGCTTCTTCAGGCCCATATTCCTGCAGGAGATCCTGAGCTGAAGCCATAGTACAGAGCACTAGCGTAGAAATTACTCCAGCGACTACCCCGAACCACATCCCCATAAAACACCCCACAACACACCCTTATCACCCCGTCGAAATATTTAATAATTTTGGACAAAAATGTCAACGGGTCTCTAAGAAAAGGTTGTCGGTTAGCGGATAATATTTGTGTGGGGGCTAAACGATTAACCGCAGAGATCAAAGAGCACGCAAAGAAATTAATTTTCATCTTTTTATTCGGCATTTCTTTTCTCCGCCTTCTACGCTGCCTCTGCTGTGAGTTTTTTTGGTCATCTACGGAGTATATTCAAAAGCGCCGATGTCAGGCGCGATCCCTTCATATGGTAACGAAACCGGATCCATGGCCTGCCAGCTAATCGGCTCAGCTATTATCAGATGCTTATCGTCCGCCACGGAAACGACCATTACCGGCTGGTTTTTCCCCACTACAATCCTGTCCCCCTCGAGAATTCCAAAACCATCAAAAAAGAACCGACTGTCATGAACTGGAATGGACGTGCCGCTTCCGTCGGACGTGGCGTGCGTCAGCGGCATGCCCTTGTCTATACAAGGTGAGCCCTGTCTGAGATGGTAATCATCCTTTTCTCGGTTTTGGAAAAGAGGATCGGCTTGAATATTTCCTTTAAATGTCAATACATCAATCCGCTGCATTGCTTCCCGAAGAGTGTAATGAATGTCTTTCCAGGTGATGACTTTCGCTAGAGGATCGTTTCCGATCAGATTATGCAACCACAAGTCTCCGGCAATGTTTCCGGAACTGTCATTATAATATAGCTCTAAGTTATCTCTATTGGACCTATTGAACGCAAATATATTGTTAAGGAATACATTTTCACCGATAGCATAAGGATATTCTTTCTCATATGGCCAGTAGTTGCATGATATTGCGTATCCCAAATTGTCGGCGAATGTATTGTTGTATATGTGATTTCGTTTAGCAACCGAGAACGTGTAGTATTTGCCTTCCCGGAACCATTCATCCCTAGTGCTATATAGGGAAAAAGTATCGCGGCTCCCTATATGGCCTTTGTTTCTAACGACGAGACATCTACGAAATATATTGTCGGATGCTGCCATCTGCATTGCGTTTCCATTCTTGTCAGCATTGCGCAACGTGCATTGGTCGAACAAATTGTGATGCGCGCCGCAGCACATATTAATCGCGTGATGATGCTGCGCGACGAACTCACAATTAATAAAAACGTTGTAGCAAGGACTTTTCCCACGCGGCTGCAATCCATAAATCATGAGATTGGCATGGTGATCCCACGATTCGACATCCGAAAAATAGCAGTCCCTGAATAGATTGTGATGGGCGTCCCCGCGCATTAGCACTAAATCGCCGGAGCAGCCCTTGAAACTGACACTCTGAAATACATTGTGACTCGTGGCACGGTCAGCATTGTGATCGCCCAGCAGAATTCCATGATAAGCCGTTTTGCTACCGGAAAAATCACAATTCTCTATACGGCAATGCTGAGCCCCCACCATTTTTGCATATGCAGGATAATTCCCTCCCGGAAATCTAATGCTGATGCCTTTAATATGAATATAAGAGCGATTGGTTAGATCGATGCACGCTTCCTTTGAGGTGTTCTCTGCCAGATATACTTCGTCCTTGCGCCAGGCTTCAAAAACAATAGGTTTTGAAGCGTCGCCGGAATTTATAGGAGCTATCCTCTGGGCATAACGTCCTGCATGGATATAAACAGTGTCTCCCGGCTGAAGAGCGGAATTAGCCTTATGCAAAGACTTCCAAGGTTGAGAATCGGTGCCGGGGTTCGAATCAGCCGCGTGCCTATGACTCGCGTTAACGTGATATTCCCCCGCGCATACAGGAGAGGCCGCCGGGAAGGTCAATAGAAGTGCAAACAAAAAAGCTGCTCTGCCCGACTTTCTCATCAACCTCCTGTTCCTGTGGAAAATGACCGATTTGGCTATTCAATGACGTCTAGAATGATCTATGCTTCTTCAAATTGTCTGCGATATGGGCGATTTTTCCGATTGCGCTCTGCGCCTTATAAAATGCCTTTTGAGCCGACGTGCGCAGAAAGGCAATGCTGCGATTTCTCGATATCCTGACCCAGGGAATGGCTATTCGCCTGGATCCGAATTTCAATTTGTAATCCCCTCGGCCGATCAATTCAAAAGTCCGCATGCCACGCGCTTTCCAATACTGAATGGCATGCCACACGAGTATTTCATTAGGTCGCACTTCTGATAGATGCCGCCAACTGGCGGCTCCCCAATGAAACATGATTTGATTCATTGCTGCAAAAATGGATGTAGCGATGCAAATTCCGTTTTTATTTCGAGCCCGCAGCATAAGTAGGTTGCCTGAGGGATGCACCAATTCGATAAGCTTTTTTACCCGATCTACAGCAAAGGGAGGCACCGAATTCTTGACGGCAAACACATGCTTGAGCTGTGCGTAATGTTCATCAGCAAAGCTCGGATCATTTGCTTCTTCGACTTCTACCCCGGATTTTTGCGCTTTTCTAATACACTGCCGGCAATCATGCCGCATGTTTTTCCAGATCTGATCTTCGGGCAAAGAGATATCAAGTTCAAAACTGTCGAAAATTGAGCACTCAAAACCCAGGTGCGCGCAATCTTCCGAGGTCATGCGCCTGTCCATGATTTCCAGGTGATGACATTTCAATTCGTTAAAAGCGAAATCTGTGAGAGCCTCCATGGCTGTGGTCCGGGATATTCCCGGCTTTAAATTAAAGCCCATGTAAGGAGTGCTCCAGCCAGGGAAAGGACTTCCAAGAATTTTGAAACCGAATTTCTTTACTATCAATCCCGTGAAGAAACCTAGAGTCTCATTATCCTCACGAAGGGCCGCGATCATTGGTTCGGCATTTTGAGTCCGGGCGATGAAATTAATCCACGGCCGGGTCTGGAAAATAATCCGGTCATCAAAAGCGTCCAGTTCAGCGCTGTTCATTGAAGCAAAGTCTAGTTTATGAAGCTTCGGCCTCAATCGGCGGTCTCCAAGCAGCTCATTAGGGCTCTCAGCAGTGGCTCCATCGTACCGTCTATGCATGCGTGGTCAAGGAGAAGGCCTAGCGTTTTTTAAATCTTTCCATTATGTGCGCCAATTTCCCGAATGTATCCTGCGCCGCCCTGAACGTTTCTTCAGCGGAAAAACGGAGAAACGCTATACTCTGGGTTTTCGATTTCCTCACCCAGGGCACCACAATGGGGTGTGAACCGTATTTAAGTTTGTAATCTCCTCGACCCACCAGATCGAAGGTGCGCATTCCGCGCGCCTTCCAATACCTGATCGCATACCATTGAAGCATCTCGTTGGGCTTAACCCGTGAGAAATGTCGCCAACTCGCAGATCCCCATGCGAACACTGTCGTGTTAACAGCCGGCCTGATGGATGTGGCAATACAGGTCCCCTCTTTATTTCGAGCCCGCAACATGAGCAAGTTTCCGGTGGGCTCCATAAATGTAATCATTTGTCTGACCCGATCCACTCCAAAGGGTGGCACTGAATTCTTTACAGCAAAGACATGCTTGAGTTGATCGTAATAATCATCTGCAAACTCAATATCATGCGCCTCTTCAACAACAACACCGGACCTTTCGGCCTTCCTGACGGCTTCGCGACAATCTTGCCGCATATTTCGCCATAGTTGATCTTCAGTCAAAGTGAGATCGAGTTCAAAGCTGTCGAATATCGAGGTTTCAAAACCAAGATGGCTGTAATCCTCGGGGACCATATACCTGTCCATTAGTTCAACGTGATGGCATCTCAATTCATTAAAGGCAAAGTCAATAAGCGCTTCTGTCGCTAAAGTGCGGGTAACATTGGGCCGCAGATTGAAGCCCATATACGGTGTATTCCAACCCGGAAAAGGGCTACCCAAAATCTTGAAGCCGAATTTTTTCACTATTAGGCCCGGTAAAGTACCCAAGCCTCTCGTCCTCACGGTATAACGCTGCCACAACCGGCTCTGCACGCTGCGAGTGGGCAATAAATTTTATCCATGGGAGGGTCTGATATACAATCCGATCAGCATATGCGTCAAGCTCCTGTGGGTCTATTGAGGCAATATCAACGCGCCGAAACGAGGGTTTATCTTGGCGATCAACTCCTGCGTAGAGACGTGTTTTCCCTCGGTGTATCCGGAAAAGCATCCTGTTTGCGTGGTTGCGCTGCGCTCGTCCCTTGGAGCTTGCGGCTCCGAAAAAGAGGTTTTGAACTCATTCCTATCCCCTGAGTCCCCCGTCAGAGATCCATCATTGCCGAATAGAATAGGATCTCTGTCCCCTAGCGCTTTTTCTTGTTGACATGTTATATCCTATATGGTCCAGGTCAAGCGGGAAATGGCAAAACGCAGCGCCTAAAGAACCTAAAACGAATCAAGCGATTGATATTCGGGGGTTGTCAAGGAATTGTATTCCGGGTCATAATGCGGGGAATTACGTTAAAGGGCTGCCAAAGAAATGTTTAAGGTGTTACTGGCCTTCGGAACTCGACCGGAAGCGATCAAACTCGCCCCGGTGCATAACGAGATGCTCCGTCGCTCTGACAAGATAAGGCTCGTCTGTTGCACCACAGGTCAGCATAGAGGGCTCCTCGACCAGGTCTTGGAGATCTTCAATATTCAGCCCGATTATGACCTGAACATCTTGAAAAAAGATCAAGATCTGTTTCACATAACGACGAGCGTGCTCACAGGGATCAAAGAAATCCTGACCAATGAGAGACCTGATGTAGTAGTGGTTCAGGGTGATACCACATCCGCATTTGTTGCCGCTCTCGCTGCATTTTATCTGAGGATCCCGGTCGCGCACGTTGAAGCCGGACTACGATCTTATGATAGATTTCAACCCTATCCCGAAGAAGTTAATCGGACGTTCATTTCCCATATTGCGGACCTCAATTTCTGTCCTACTAAACGAGCCGCGGAAAACCTTTTGCGTGAACAAATTCCTGCCGAGTCGATTCATGTCACTGGAAATACGGTTATAGACGCGCTTTTTCATACTGTGCGTCTCGCAGATAATAATGGACTGACGAGCCGATACTTAAGTGATCTGGCTTTACGTTCAGGTCGGATGATTCTGGTCACCGGACACAGACGGGAGAACTTCGGGGAAGGGCTAGCGAATCTGTCACTGGCTCTTGTGGACCTGGTCAACAAATTTGAAGACGTGACAGCGGTTTACTCAGTTCACCCCAATCCAAATGTCCGACGGCAAGTAGACAAAATATTAAGTTCCCATGAAAGAATCAAAGTCATACCACCGCCGGATTACATCCGATTCGTAGCGCTCATGAATAAATCGTTCTTCATTATCACTGATTCCGGAGGTATTCAGGAAGAGGCGCCATCATTAAAGAAACCGGTGCTGGTGGCCAGGAATGTGACCGAAAGACCGGAGGCCGTGGAGTGCGGAGCCGCTATCCTGGTGGGCACGGACCGGGAGAAGATCGTGAAGGAAGCCTCTCGCCTCCTGGAAATTCCCGATCACTATCGGTCCATGATAGTTGAGAAAAGCCCGTTCGGTGACGGGCACGCGTCCGAGAGAATCGCTGATCTTATTGAAAGCTTCCTGACAAGACGCGCCACCGAATATCATAAAAATCAATAAATTAGGGGAAATTTTGGGGAGCTGGGCGGAGTCCCTTGTGCAGGAAGGACCTCCCCAGAAACTCTTCAGAGACCGGAAATAATGCAGATCAATATAATAAGTGTCGTAGGGGCCAGACCGAATTTCATGAAGGTCGCTCCACTTGCGCGGGAATTTCGTAATTATGACCGGATCAATCACATTATTATCCATACAGGCCAGCACTATGACAAAGAAATGAGCGACGTGTTCTTTAAGCAGCTAGGTTTGCCAAAACCTGAAAGGGACCTCGGGGTCGGTTCCGGCGGTCATGGAGAGATGACAGGCAAAATCATGATCGAATTCGAAAAGGTATGCCTGGAACTGAAACCTGAAATGGTCGTTGTGGTGGGGGACGTCAACTCCACAATTGCCGCGTCTCTGGTAGCGAGGAAGTTATTCATACCAGTGGCGCATGTGGAAGCTGGTTTGAGGTCCTTTGATGAGACCATGCCGGAAGAACTCAATCGCCGCTTAACCGACTGTTTATCTAATTTGCTTTTCGTGTCCGAACCTTCAGGAGTAGAAAACCTCCGGAAAGAAGGAATTGACATGAATCGCGTTCACCTTGTCGGCGATATCATGTTAGAGACCCTTCAGATGTTCTTGCCCGAAATTAAGAACAGGAGGCGATGGGAAGATTTTGGGCTGAAGGAAGGCTCCTATGCACTGGTCACACTCCACAGACCTTCAAATGTCGATGAGCCTCAGGCGCTACTGGAAGTGATCGAAATTCTGGATCTTCTTCCATACTCAACAATTTTTCCGATCCATCCGAGAACAGTGAAACGATTAGAGGAGTTTCATCTCAATGATAAGATCAAAAGCATCACGAAAGTAATGCTTGTCCCGCCTGAGCCGTACATAGATTTCTTGTCTCTGATGCAAGGTTCGGCGCTTATCTTTTCGGATTCCGGTTCAGTGCAATCTGAGGCAAGCTTTTTTAGCGTGCCCTGTCTCATTTGCAGGGAGAATACTGAACGTCCAATTTACCTGGAACAGGGCACTTCGGTACTCGTTGGAAGAGATAAAGAATTAATAAAAGACCTTCTTGCGCAAATCGAACGAGGCGCGTACCGCGAGTCAGGCCCGCTGATCAAAGAACTGGGCGCAAATGTGGCCCGGAAGACCACCGGAATCATCGCTGATAATCTTCTATGATATCCGCCTGCAGAGAAATCAATTTGATGCGCGAATCTTGCTCGGCCTGGACGCATAAGCTCCGCAATCCGGAAAAGGGGGAGGGCAGATCGGCGCGGATGCCAACGGCGCGGGCGCTATTATGACCGGAGCTACCAATGGAGGCGCGGGAGGATAAAGCGGAGTAGGCTCACAACAGGGGGCAATCGGCACGATAGGCGAATCGCATCCGGGCACCAGCGCGGGCAGACAGACATTCGCCGGTCCGCATTGAAAAGCCTCGATGGGGGAGATGGATAAATGAAGGCAGCAAAGAATCGTGATGATGCCGATAAGAAAAGGACGATGTAACATGCCGGAACTCCTAGTAATGTAAGTAAGCGTGAACTCAAACATATCCAAGCGGGGGGACCATAGCATCTAACAAAATTATAGTCAACGATATATGAATGTTGTAGATTTATAATCATTTATCAGATTAATTTATTAATATATCATCTTGAAATTAGAATATTATTATAGTTAAGAGTAAGACAATTCAGGTGGTGGCCGATCTTTATTCTCGGTCACAGTGAAGATGGATTCTGGGGTTGACCTAGAGCACGCCGCCCTAATCGGGATAAGCATCGAGTCAAATAGAGGCCTGCGCGCTATTATTACATCTGACAAGCCCATCCAACTGGAGAACCAGCGAAACGATTCAGCCTTGGTTGCTGACTGTCCGAGGCCGTGATACAACTATTTCGGATATTGAATAGTCTGTAATTTGATCAATTTTGGGCCATTAGGGGACGGTCACTGTTTGGAGAGAATAATGCGAGGGGGGACAACGAAGGTACGGCTTATTGATCCGCTCTGGTACGTAATCCTGATTGCCTTAGTTATCAGGGCGTTTATACCACTTTATGCGGAATTCGTTACCAGCGATCCCGATGTTTTTTATGAGATTTACAGTTATCAATATCTTGAACCCGCCCAGAATCTGATTAAGTCAGGACAATTCACAACCGACGCCGCGCCCGAGATTTATCGGCCACCGGGTTATTCTATTCTCCTCATTCCGGGGATCTTGTTGAACCATGTGCCGCTCATTACCATCTTAATCCAGATCCTGTTAAGTTGCCTCACTGTCTATTTGGTTTTTGAGATCGCAATCGTGCTGTTCGGCCGCTCCGAAATAGGAATCCTGAGTGCGGCACTATACGCTATAGATCCGCTTTCAGTCATCTTTTCAAGTTTGATAATGCCGGAAACGTTTGCAACTTTTGCATTAAGCTTATTTCTGCTGTTTCTCTTCCGATACCTGCAGGAAGAATCGGTGATCCAGCTTTCCTTGGCAGCGATCGCGTTGGCCACGAGTGTTTACGTACAAGCCATAGCTTATTTCTTACCTGGTTGGATCGCGTCGTTTTTGGCGTTCCGCGCCATAAATAAACGGTCTGGCACACGTGTCTTGCATGCTTTAATTTTCTTAGTCATCTCCATGAGTCTGATAGGATTCTGGCAAATCAGGAACAGAGTCGAAACCGGGTATTCTGGATTTTCTACTGTTTTCGATAAGAGCCTCTATTATGCTCAGGCAGCCTCTGTGCTGGCGAAATTAGAAGGGAAAAGTGATTTTCGCGAATTATGGAATTTGATGGACCGGAAAGTAAATGAGCATTCGACTCGATTTCGGGAACGGTTCAAATACATGCGACAAGAGGGGACCAGACTGACGCTAGCCCATCCCTGGATGTACGCAGAAATTCACATCCGAGGAATTCTGAGAACGCTTTCCGGCGCGGAAGCACATACCTATATAAGGTTGTTAAAATTTTTCCACGGGACCGAGGAAAGCTGGCAGGAACTAATCACCGGAGATCTGTTGGACACGATCAGACACAATAGTAATAAGTTGACCCATGCAGCAATCCTAACCATAGCGGGCCTGGGACTGATTGTGATGATGGTTTACTTATTTGGATCTGTCGCATTATTTTCCAAAAATTTGTTGCATACCATGCCTGTGGTCTGCTCGTTATGGGTAGTCGTCTACTGGTTGGTAATAACAGGGGGACCGCATGGTTATGGCCGATACAGACATGCCGTTATGCCGATCATTTGTGTGCTCGCGGGATATGGTTTGCACTTAATTCTCAGTCGATTCAGGCATATGAGTCATGACGGCGGACTGCTGGAGGGACCGAACTAATGGCACAGCGCGGTCAAATACTGAATCCAATTTTTACGAAGCCTTCGTTTGAGCGTATTGAGATCGATTCAATCCCCGATGAACAACTTGCTGTTTTTCCGGACCGGATCATCCATCAAACGCGACCATGGACAAGATTCCTGGAAAGCACCTTGGGAGGTGAGCCGATTCTCGCAGTACCTGCGGGAGAACGACCGGATTCTGGGCTATTTCACTGGATTAATTGCGAAAGAATTTGGTTTCAAAATATTGGGTAGTCCCTTCCCGGGGTGGAGCACAACTTATATGGGTTTCAATCTGCTGCCCGGTATACCGCGAGCATTGGCGCTCGAAGCATTGGCCGACTTTGCGTTTACAGTATTAAAATGCGATCACCTGGAACTTATGGACAGATATCTAGTGCCCGAAGATGCCACACGTTTGGGATTTGAAATTTGGGATTTTTCAACCTTGGAAGTAGACTTGGCTCCAAGCGAAGATGAAATTTTTGCGTCTTTTAAGCATCAATGTCGCAATTGCATTCGAAAAGCCTCTCGGAGTGGAATCACAATCGAGGAGGCCGATGATCCGGAATTCGCGGAAGATTATCATGAGCAACTCAAGCACGTATTCGGAGTCAAGCGGCTACCCTCGCCGTTTGAAGCTCAGCGGGTGCGAGACCTTATCACATTCCTTTTTCCAACGGGCCAATTGCTCCTTTTGCGCGCCCGCAACGAGCAAGGAATCTGCATTGCCACGGGGATTTTCCCGGCCATGAATAAGACCATGTATGCTTGGGGTTCCGCTAGCTGGCGTCAATATTCTAACGTGAGGCCGAATGAGGCTCTTTTCTGGTACGCTATGAAGTACTGGAAACGACATGGCATGCGGACATGCGATCTAGTAGGCGCGGTTCATTATAAAGAAAAATACGGAGGTCGCAGAGTAGTTGTGCCTTGGATTCGGAGGTCAAAGAACAGGGCCATCGCGGCCCTACGAACCACAGCGGAATCTCTCATCCTGAGCCGTCCCAGAACTGTGGGAAAGCTCTTCAGTCTAACCAAACGACTCCTCCGTCGTCGTTGAAGGTTAAATCCCCGTCGAAGCAACTAAGGTTTGATTGGCAGCTATCTCAGTTCTAGATTTGTGTAACGCATTTGCTCCCAATGCAACTTCTCATGCGTCCTCCTCCCATTTCTTATCATCATAGTTGCAGCGCCCATGTCGTTTCGAGGAGTGAAATGATAAAGGAGGCGTCTCAAAGTTGTTCATTTGTACGACCAGTAGGGGTTGTTCGTGAACCGCCCGAAATCAAGGCACTTCTCGAAGCAGCCTCTACACTGGGAACCCGCGAGGTCGCAATTCCCAGACAGCTTCCAAGCGATCTACCAGCCGCACTTTAGGGATTGCTTCTGGCTATTCCCTCATTGGATTGGGGCTGGAGCTCTCAATCTGAGGCAGGCCATGGTGCACGTCGTGCGTTGTTCCGAACAGAGAAGTATCTGCCTAGCCCGATTCTGAGTAGGACCGCGTGCTCAAGATAAGGAGTGGCAGCTGAGTTCCAGAATCGGGCCTACCCAAGAATCCTTGCCGCTGACTATCAGTTCCCCATCACCTTGCCGGACTTTTTACTCAATCACTGGATTCACCCGGTTCGTAATGTCAGGTTTGGTGAATAGTCATTTGTATTAACACACGATCCATGACGCTTCGCTTATATTGATGAAATAATACATCGATATATTCAATAGTTGTTATAAGTAACTAGTAAACACATGTTATAATCATCATCTAATATCTTAATAAATTCACAAAACATGTTGACATTTAAGCATGTTTGTTGATATATAACCAGAGCGAGACTTTGAGACAGCCGATGGAAACCTGGTCTAATCCCCCCCAATGGGCGGTTGTCTGTCCTTCAAATCCTCAAGGAGGCTTGGCTATGGCAAGACGTCTCATGATTCTGGGCGCTCTGCTCCTTGTTCTGGCGCCATCGATTGGGCTGCCGCAAGCAGGGCCTGCGCCGACTCCGATTTACACTGGGCCGCCGCCCCCCGCTCCGGGGTGGAATAACGGGGGCATATCTACGTTTCCTTCTGCGCCGGGAACCGGGTGGGCAGGTGGTCGTCGGTTGTACGCTGACGAACAGTGGACCGTAACGGGCGACCTCAGGTTCGGTCATATGTGGATGAATTTCAATACTTTTTTCCCATTTGCCTCGAATCCCGATCCTAACCAACAGGCCTTCGCATTTGAACGGATGGATCTTCAATTAAAAGACGCCAATTGGTGGGTCGGTTTTGCAGGTCTTGAAGTTCAACCATTTCCGACTTTCGTCCTGTTCGGCCGATACGGGATAAATATTCCACGGTCGAGCCACATGTACATGGATGCTAGTGGCAGAATTACAAGGCCCGGATTACCCACTATAAATATCGATCCCGTCACTGGCATTGCTACCATTGGCGTATTAGATAGCGGTAATGGCGCAAATTCCGTTTCGCCTTGGACTTGGGACACAACATTCCATTGGTGGATGTGGGAAGCCGGCGGCGCCTGGTGGTTCACTCCGGAGCTTGCTTTCGAGGCTGGCTTCAGGATGGAGCACATTGATTACAAGCTGCAGAATCCTGTAGGGGTATCGGAGGCGGTTGCGCAGGGCCCACCAGGGTTGGCTATAACATGCGACCGGATATGACGAGGAGGCGTCCATCAGGGTGATGGAACAGATCCTGGAATCAGTGACCCCCTCGGAAAATTCTATGTCCCTTACATCGGTATTCGAGGAAAAGGACGTAAATGCTGCGGCTGCGACACGGAACTGTGCTACAAATGGCGATTCATCGGCAGCCCCTTAATCTGGAACACATGGAACGATCCATTCCTTATTAATTGCCGTAGTGCAACCGCACAAGAGACAGATCAGACGCTCTACAACTTGAACGGCAACAGCGGGTATTTCTTGGAAGGTGATTTTGAAGGTATTTACCCAATTACCCGGAACGTAAGGGGGACCCTGTGGCTGAACCTCAGTGCAATGCAGGTGAGTGGAACCGGCACGATTAACTCGAGCGTTTTAGCCACGACGGCCAATATCTTGAATATCCAGAGTGGAAACGTAAGTGTTCCGGATTCCAGAATACAGAGATCCTGGTATGCCTTCGGACTGGGAATGGAAATGTCTTTCTGAGATACGGTGACGGCGACGTGAAAGTGAAGCCTAGAATCATGAGATGATTATAAAGACGATGTGTGATCCTTAGAAACGTTCACATAGCCCGGAAGACGCCCGAGGCCAAGCCTTCGCAATAGGCTTTCCTCGGGCGTTCGTTTATGTATTTCTCAGAAAATGTGCCCGAATTAAATATAGCGATTATCAAAAATTCTTTTAGAAGGGAATCGGACTGCTGGACAAGCCGGCAGTGGCGCCCACCGGTCATTGATTTCGACAATTGCTGTAGCGGTCAAACCATTTACAATAGTGCCCCGGCCAACAGAAGACATATTAGAGTTTTTTGAAGGAGTGTATGGGCATAGGCGCTAACTTTGTGTTATCGCGCATGTGATTTCAGTAAGTTATCACCCTCCCCCTTCCCCCTCCCGTCAAGGGAGGGGGATTTGGAAACCCTCTCCCCTGGCGGGAGAGGGGAGGGAGAGGGGGAGTATGAAAGCGAAATTTCGCATTTATAGCAGTTCTCGAAAATAATCGCGAAAAGAGCGCGACTTTTTGATCGGAATATGATTTTCTTTGGGTATGTCTCGTCAACGGAACATACCCAATCAGGAGAATTGCACGTTGGAGGAGTTGGAGACGGCAGCGAAAGCGGCGCCGATCCAACGAACGAACCTTCGACTTATGGCTATCAAGGCGTTAACTATGGGCATTCCCCATGACCAAGTTGCAGTCTTGTTCGGTGTGAATGAGGATTCAGTTTCTCGTTGGGTGAGGCGTTTTAATGAACGAGGGATCGATGGCATTACCGAAGGCCCGCGATCTGGACGTCCCCCCAAGATCAGGGGAAACCGAACTGAGGAATTTCGCGAGCTGATTCTGCATCCGGAACAGGTCAAAGAGACTCATTGGACAGGGCGAAAGTTTCACGGATACCTCACAACGCATTGTCAGCTAGAGGCAGGGTACAGCACGCTAATGCGGTGGCTTCATGATGAAGGATTTCGGTTGAAAGTGCCTCGTCCTTGGCCGGATGGTCAAGACGAGGAAAAGAGAAAAGCCTTCATCGAACTGATCAGGCAATGGCTGCGCGATCAGGGCATTGATCTTTGGTTTCTTGATGAGTGCGGTATTGAAGGTGATCCTCGCCCGAAAAGGCGCTTCGCGACCAAAGGAGATAAGATCGTTCAAGCCTACAGCGGAGCCCATCTCAGGATGAATGTTACCGGTCTAGTCTTGCCAAGAACGGGTGAATTCTATGCACTTGAATTTAGCCATTCCGATACAGAGATCTTTCAGATTTTCCTGGACCATGCAAACCAAGATATCTCGTTTGAGCGCCCCCGCAATTTACTCATCTTGGACAATGCCTCTTGGCATAAGAGCAAATCGTTGGACTGGGGTAAATTTGAGCCGGTCTTCTTGCCTCCCTATTCACCAGATCTCAATCCGATCGAAAGGCTCTGGCTCATCATGAAGGCACAGTGGTTCGCTGGTTTCTATGCAAAAAACAAAGATCAACTAATCGACAGGCTGACCCAAGCTCTCAGATGGCTTATCGATAGGAAAGATGAAAATACAAAAACCTGCACCATTCCGACAGAACTTTAGAGAACCACTATAAAGTTAGCGCACATGGGGAGCCGGGGAGAAACTTTTTTGCAAAAAAGTTTCGCCCCGGCTCCTTCTCCCCTCACAGGCGGCCGGCCATGGACTGGGCGTATCCGGTAAGTTCCACGTATCCACGGCCGTATACCGCGTTTCCATTTCTTGTCCCTTTTGCTTCCACCGCACCCTCCCAATAAGTTAGTCGATTGAAATCTCCGGCCGACAGCTCCTGATCACGAATCAGCGGCGCAATTTCCAGACTAATTTTCTGCTCTGGGATATGAACGGTCCAGCCGGACGGGTACACCGCTTTTGTATGTGGACTGGTCCATTTTCCTTGGGGCGCAATCATTATCGATTCATTCGCGAGATCGGTGGCTTTGCCGTCTTTTGAAATGAAAGTTCCGAATGGCTTTTCCCATGTGCCATCCTTCCGCCGCAGGTAAGAGATCATCAATTCGGATCCATCGTCCAATTGCAGACTGAACCAATCCCAGCCGACCTGACCGGCCAGCAACATGCTGGAACCGAATTCATGGTCCATCCATGCCAAGCCTTGGACTTCATGAGACTCTCCTTGGAATGTGAGGGTCCCGGTGGCTTGTAGGCTTGTTAAGGAATAATAATATGAAGCCTGGTTTTCCCCTTCTCCTTTTCTGCTGTAGCCGGATTTTCCGTGGAGCACAGGTGGTTTCTTAGAAATTAACAACAGATCGAGCGCCTGCCCGTTCTCCCTAGCTTTGAGCCGGATCTGATCGTTTTCTCGATTCGCCGACCAGTCCCTTACGTGGACCTTCAGGTCGTTTACCGCGGCACTGGCCAAGCCGGGTCCTTCCCTTGAGAGCAGCTCAGTATGAAAAAATCGATTACTCTGCACATCCGTTAGCGCAAAGTGGGCCGGGTATACGTCTCTCACGACCCATGAAGACCCCATTGCAACGGGTTCTTTGAACAACGCTCGCCTGAAAAAAGTGACCTGAATCCCCCAGCGGCGACTCCCCTCGGACTCAAGATTCCCAGTAAAGTACCACCATTCAGTTTGAAAATTCGGGTGCTTGCCATGATCTTTCGGGAAAAAAAGCGATAATCCGGGAACGGCTGTCGCAAATTCCTGGTCTTCTCCGAATGCGGGACCCATCCACATTATAAGAATGGCCGTAAAGAGGGAGCATGTACGCAATACAATTCTCCTTCAAAAAGCATTTTAACAAATTATTGCCGGCAATCGGTGGTCAATGGACTGAAACGGTCTCCCCGGTTGACGGCGAAGCTCGGAAGAGTCTTAAGATGCGAAGATGTATTTGAATTCTCCCGATTAGAAGTTCGTAGCAAAAGATTATACATTCTTATTTGCGTGTTGGCAGGCAAGTTGTTATAAGTCAACCGGCCTTGGGCGGGAAAATTTTGATTTTTCAGCAAAGAGTCAAATTAATGTCTGAAATCAAATTCATACACGCCGCGGACATGCATCTGGGACGCCAGTTTTCGGGATTACATCGATCAAGCCCCCAATTGGCAGATCTTTTTCGCCGAGCCGGATACTCCGCGTGGGAGACGCTCGTCCGAACGGCAATTGAACGGAAGGTGGATTTTTTGACCTTGGCGGGTGATGTGTTCGATAGTCAGCACACCACGGTAAAGGCGAGAGTCGCTTTCATTGAGGGCCTCCATCGGCTTCACGATGCGGGTATCACTGTTTTCATGGCTTTGGGTAATCACGATCCATTGCGCAGTTTTCCTGACTCCCTGCGTTCTTTACGGAACCTCAGGCTATTCGGCCCGGATCCCGAATCCATCGAAGCTACTCAAGGCGTAATGATTTTCGGTGCGAGTTTTGAAAAATCGGTGGTGACCGAGAATCTGGCGCGGAAATTTAGGCGGGGCACGAGCACGGATTTGGCCGTCGCGATTTTGCATGCAAATGTTTCGGGTTATTCCGAGCACAAAAATTATGCTCCGTGCAGTTTGGACGACCTTAGAAAAAGCGGGATGGACGTGTGGTGTCTTGGCCACGTGCATTCCGCGCGAATGTTATCGGCCGATCCTTTAATATTTTATCCGGGAGCCGGTCAGGGGGCTCACGCCGGAGAGACAGGTTCAAAAGGCTGCTACATGGTGTCTGTTAAGGCAGAAAAAAAAGGCGCAGCTGAGTTCATATCACTTGCTCCTGTTCGCTGGGACAAAATCGAACTCAATGCAACGAATCTCTCCGAACCCGAAGATTTGCTCGGCTCTACGGAAGAGGCTTGCGCCGGCCTAGCATCGGAAGACGTGAAAGCTGTGGTTGTAAGGATAAATATAACGGGCACCCCATCCGACCATGTTTCCCAGGCAATAAAATCCGGCGAAATCTATGAAATATTAATGGACCGACTTCCACGACTTGCGGTACCGGTCTTCCCGGAGTCTGTTTGTGATTTGACGCACCCGGGCTTTGATTTGGAGTCAATGATTGACGACGAAGGTTTTTTGCCTGAATTTCTTAGGCTTTGTCGGCGGTCGAGTGAAGATCCCTACCATATTGAAGACGTTATCCGAGAAGTTCATCTTGAACTCTCTAGACGAGTCCATCGGTCCTACATTGCCGCGGATGCTGACCCGATGGAATTGCTGGAGAACAGGGCTTCTCTTAAGGCTTTTGTGACGAATGCTGCGGAGCAGGTGGCGTCAACTTTTTTCGAATTGAGCACCTTTGATCTTCTTAATCAAGAACGAAGCTGAGGATCACAAATCGAATCACATGTGGATCGAACAGATTTTCATTGAGAGCTTCGGAGCTTACAACCAACTGCTGATCACCAACATTTCGCCGGGACTTTCAGTGATTCTCGGTCGAAATGAAGCTGGTAAAAGCACGATCCTGGAATTCGTTCGTTCGATTTTTTTTGGATTCAAAACCCGAACCAGCCGAGCAAACAGCTATGAAACACCTAACGGGGTGCCGCGTAAGGGAAGACTGACAGTTAATTCAACGAGTCCAAGGCAAACTACGGATCGAAAGAATAGAAAAACGAGGGTTAAAGGAAGGAAATCTCATCATTTCGGATGAAGAAGGTAATCACCTGGAACCTTCTGTTATCCCTATTTTTCACACGGGAATGGACCGGGGAGTTTATGAGAGCCTTTTCGCGTTTGACCTGGATCAGATGCGCCACTTGGATCATGAAAATTTGCGGCGCAAGATTTTAGCAGCCACGGTCGGATCTTTTGACGTGAGCCCATTGGATGTAAAAAGCAAGCTGGGCGATAGGCTCAAAACTCTGGGGAAAAAATCCCAAAGGGATTCAGAGGCACTCTGGGCCATGCAGGCTCAAATTAAAGACGTGGACCAAAAACTGAGTGCCCTTGCCGAAGAACCGGCCACGGTATTCGGACCTCAAGAAGAATCTCGAGGTAGTTGAAAAAAAGCGGAAGGAGCTATCCGCTGAAATTCGAGTTACCGAGGGCTCTTTGCAGAGCCTGGCCGAATTGCTTCAACATGAAGAGGCCTGGACCAAGCTTATGGGAATAGAGCGAGAAATTGTCGCTTTAGCCAAAGCGCGCCAATTTCCCGTGGATGGCATTCTAAGACTCGATCAGCTGTTTGAAAGGCGTCGTGAAGCTCAAGACAGTCTTGCTGAAGTAGAGAACGGGTTACAGCAGCTAAAGCTCCGGTTGAAAAATCTGAATCCCGATCGACAGATTCTGGAACACTCCCGTACGATTGAGACATTACATCGACAGTCGTTGAATTTGACAACTCGACCTTCGGATATCGAGCAGGCGGCGGTCGTGCTCGCGAAATCCAAGTCGGACATTGCCTCAGATATATTGTCGTTAGGTCCTGAATGGGATGAAGTACGGGTAGAGACATCGGATCCGTCAATTGCTGTGGAACAAAAGATTCGAGAATTTGCGACTTCCTGGAACGAATTCCGAGCGGGCACACGTGACCTCGGGAACGCTGTGAATGAATCTTCAGAAGCAGTGGCAAGAATCCAGGCAAAAATCCAACATAAGACCACTGAATTGAATAATCTGAGAGAAGCTTGCGCCTACTTTCTTGAACCGGCTGAGCGCGATCAACTTGTTGAATGGAGACAGCACGATAGCAGGATAAAAGATATTCAAGACCGACTCCTGGAAAAGAAAAGGATAATGCAGGGATTTATTGGGGCTCGGCAGGAATTGGATCGAGCACTAGAGCAGGTCCGGAATGAAGATTCTCCGCTGGTCTCACCAGCTCTTTTTTCGCTCCTAGTCATACTGATCGGAGCAGCAGGAATCGGCATGATTATCGCCGGGCTGCGCGGAATAGACATAATTGCGTATGCGTTTACAGCCACCGGACTGCTGATCTTTTTTTCTTTACCTTGGATGGTGAGGTGGAAAATTCTGGGAGAACGGCATCGGTTGGCCGGTATCGAGCAAAGGAAAAAGATCATTATTGGATAAGCAGCAGGCTGTAACACTTGAATTGGCCGAAGTCGAAACCGATCGGCGCATACTCCTCCAGGAATTGGAGGAACTCAAGTCTCGCTGCGCTGAAATTTCGGATTTAATTCTGAATGATCCGAGTGCCGGTCTAATGGATATTATGCGAGCAGAATCCAAATCTTCCGCCGCGGAAGAACCTTTCCGGCGCAAGCATATTCTGGAAGACAGCATTCGGTTCGATGATACTGATCTGCAAATGGAGAAGCAGCGACTTGCTGGGCTGAAACAAAGTTTGGCGGAAAGAAACCGGGATTTCGAGCAATTAAATAGTGAATGGAAACATTTTTTGGTCGACCAATACTGGGACGAACAAATGGAACCGGAGGCCGCTCTTGAATTTCTGCGCCGTTTACGCGAGCTGAAAAACGAATTGCGACGAGTTTCCGATCAGGAACGAAGCCTGTTTGCCATGAAAAATGAATGGGACGATTTTGTAGGGCGAGTGTTAGAACTCGGGCACGAAATGGATCAACCTGTTGCCCCGGAAAAATCCCCATTAGACCAGGCGGAAGAATGGAGTCTACAGGCAATCGAAAACAAAGAGGCTCTGGCCGAAAAAAAAGCTCTTCTGGAACGGATTGGAGAAAACCAAGCCAGATTGGATATGTTGGCCAGAAAGATTGCGGAAACCAATGACCAAATCAACGCCCTGATGGAAACCGCAAAAGTGGACAACGAAGAATCTTTTCGGAATCTTGGGCGCATGCATGAACGTTATCAAAGTCTCGAGCACCAGAGAGCCCCCTTAGTGGCAGGCCTGATATCAGGATTGAACTGTCCCGATGAGAGCGCTATGGGGGCTCGGTTGCAAGGTCAGGACTGGCAAGGAAACAGGCGTCGTTTATCCGGCCTTCGAGAAAATTTGGTGAATCAACGTAAAATGTCTGATGAATTGGCCGCACAAAGCGGCCGATTGGAAAATGAAATTGCGATGCTCGAAAATGAAGAAGAGACGGAAATGCTACTATCTGAAAAGGAAGAATTATTGACCCGACTGAATCATGGTATCAAAGAATGGACAACGTTGAAAATAGCCACAGGTCTGCTGGACAAAACCCTAAGGATCTACGAATCAGAAAAACAGCCAAAAATATTGGAGCACGCATCGCACATCTTTGGAGAGATTACCGGAAACGCCTATCGAAAGATTCTCCTTCCGCTCGATAGTGAACGCGTCAAAGTGGAACGTATGGACGGGATGAGAGTGGAAGAAGATCATCTTAGTCGAGGAACTCTCGAACAAGTATACCTATCATTAAGGCTGGCCCATTTGGAGATTTATCGACGTGGGGATTCTGCAATCCCCCTAATGATGGACGACGTCCTTGTGAATTTTGATACGGAGCGGGCGCGCAGGACCGCCAAAGCGTTGACAAAATTTTCGATGGAATCGGAAATCCAAGTCTTGTTTTTCACTTGTCATTCTCATGTGGCGGCGCTCTTTGCAAAAGATGCGGCGCGGATTACATTGGATAAGGATTAGTGGATCGATTGGCCGGTAGCATCTTCAGCTGACAAAAAAATCTTGAAGATTACAGAAACCTATAGCTTACCCCCGTGTCATACTTTGTGGATTTGAATTTGATAAGGAGCCTGCATGTTGAAAATGGTTGATAGTCTTTTGGAATCCTGTCCGAGAACAATGTTGTCCTACGTTAAGCGTCTATTTCCGTCAGCGATTTTGTTCGTCACCATTTCTTTAATTGCCGCACCCGTGATCGGACAAACTTCGTCTCATCCTCTCAGGGCGTTACAAGAGTCTTTCAGGGAAGTTTCTAGAACCGTTAAGCCGGCGGTGGTGAACGTTTCCACAGTGAAGATCGTGGCTGAGAGTAACTTCGGCGGCCTGGACCCGTTCTTTGAAAATCATCCTTTTCGCGAGTTTTTTGGTGACGAAATTTTTCGACAGTTCTTCGGTTCTCCAGGCGGTGCCAGGCGTTTTCGCCAGCAGGGACTTGGATCAGGATTCATAGTAGATCCCAGTGGATTAATCGTAACCAATAGGCATGTGATCAACGGAGCCGATGAGATACAGGTGACGCTGGAGGGTAACAAGAAATACAAAGCACGTATCATCTATGCTGACCCGAAGACTGACATAGCTATTATCAAGATTGATGGCAGCAATTTGCCTGTCGCTAGGCTGGGCGATTCTCAAACATTGGAAGTGGGAGATTGGGTGCTGGCCATCGGAAACCCACTTGGCCTAACACAAACCGTTACCGCCGGTATTGTCAGTGCCAAGGGGCGGTCACTCGGAATCTCTGATGTGCGGGACTTTATTCAAACAGATGCGGCTATCAATGTTGGAAATTCCGGGGGACCGTTGGTGAACATAGACGGCCAAGTAGTGGGTATGAACACCGCCATTGCCTCCGGTGGAGGCATGGGCAATAACGGCAATATAGGAATAGGTTTCGCAATTCCTTCAAACGTGCTTAAAAAGGTTGTAAGCGCAGCTCTGGCCAAGCCACCCACAGCACAACATCCTTTGGCAAAACCTCATCCGCAGGCAGCTATCCCGCGGAATTCCGGTAGGCCCGGTCCTGAACAAAGGATTTTTCAGCCGCCGCATCGATTGGGCGACGGCGATATTTAAATCGTCAATATCTTTCCAGGCCCCAAGGCTATTTCAGTTGAAGGATGACCGTGAAGGCGTGCCCAACCGCGAGGCGCAAATTTCATTGCATCCCTCAAGGCGCCGGGCGCTGAGCGAAGATGCGATATAAAAAAGATATGTCTTAGTGACTTTAACTTCCATTTACTGGGATATCGTTGTATTATTATATGGTACGCTTGATTGTCACTAATTGCATTCCGACCGGAGGATCGTATGAAGGTAAAGGGAGCCTTTTTGGGCGTACTATGCCTAGCCGTAATATTAGTTGTTGGAAACGCCGCAGCATCGGCAGGCAAGATGCCAGAGGGGTACCGAGATATTAAACTGGGAATGAATAAGAGCCAAGTCTTGGATCTTTTGAAAAAAGGTCCTGTCCACTCCTCCTTTGATGATATGGGAACTGAAATAGCAGAAATTGTTAGAGGAGATGATTTATTCCGCTTTGCCACTTACCGATTTGATAAAGAGGAAGTCCTGGTGGAAATAGATCTTGAGATGCGGGAGATTCTTGGGAAAGACAGAGTGCTCGATCTCTACAATAAACAGTTCGGGCTTAATTTGTCTCCGCTGAAAGCGGCCGTGGAATCGAACCTGAGCATCGAGGTCCGTGATAACTTGGTCATTTTAAAATTGGCATCGACCAAGGATACCCGGTCCGCCCAAGTTAAGAGCACAAAGCCTTAAATTTGGTCGTATAACCGGCGACTGTATTGTTATTCATTCCGATGCTTCTTCGCAATTTTCAACCACTGCTTCAATAGCGTCGAGCCATCGTTGAATAACCGGGTCATGGGCTAAAATTCTTCGCACTTCTCTGTGCTGGTATATTGTACCCATGACGATCATATCCGTGACCGCTCCCTCTTCGTGCGCGTAAACTTGGCTGCTGACGGCCGCCTCCGCGCCGATTTCGTTGTAAGCCGCTTTCAAATAACGCGCCTCAGCTCCCGGGACTTGCTGAATTAATACATTAATGTGAATAGCGCGGCCCGCCATAATCCGGCTGTTCCCGGTTCCTATGCGGTCCAAAGCTTTCACAGCCGCTCGAATCGAATCCAAGCAAATCTTACATGCGTCCATTAACGGTCTCCCACAAAACAACTTCCAGCCCGGGCTGTAACATTATACTGCATAACGGTCCAACTACCATTTA
>CAWJJL010000015.1:0-156988 GCA_963843165.1 uncultured delta proteobacterium
GACTGCGAAGCCTGTTGCCTGCGCACCTGTGGCCGTAATCAGGCCAATAACGGCAAACATACAGATTACAAACAATTTTTTACTCATCTCTTTACCTCCTTTTTTTAATAACACCTAACAATTATTAGATTGATCCGCATAAGATGCGAATCACTGGTTTCCGACCCATATAACCTGCCGTTGAAACGGCGAACACTACTGCGATAGTATTATAAAATTCAGCTATTTGTGCCTCCTGATACTTATTATCACAGCGTCTTATACGGATCGGCATAAACACCTTGTTGAATATACGAAAAGGGGAGTAGTATGTCAAGAAAAAGAAGACCATCGATGATTACCGATTCAAATCAAGTATGTTTCGCTAAAATGATTGGTCGAAGAGTTCAGGAAGTTATCCTCGGACGGACACCCTGAAATGCCTCAAAAATAGGCAGTCGATCAGTCAACAAGTTGATGGAACATAGTAAAAGGATTGAAGATTTCTAATGATTATCAGTGAGACCTTACCTCGAACCGACCGTCCTCAAAGGAGTTCCATCCGGACGCGCATCTTGACTTCGGACCGTAATCGGCAGAATCGACCCCGAAAATGGCGGTATCCCTCGTTGGGAAGATCAGGTAATGATTTAACGACCAAAGATTGTAGCCTCGGATCCTTCTCAACCGCAGAGCGAATAAACAAGCTGGAGAAAATCTTGGCCTTGGTAAATAGTCCCCACAACGGCGAAGCGATGAGCGCTGCTCGGATGTTGATGAAACTGAGTAAGGCTTGGAGAATCGACTTGGGACTCTTTCGCGATCCCTCTGGACAAAAAGTGGAGACCCTAGTCGACGGGGTCGTTTCATCAAATTCTGGACATTACTTTTCGCCACATGTCCGCGAATACCCCGATCCCGGAACCCGGCCGCGTACCATCCCAACATTTGTCAAAGCTCATTCGAGACGACGGCATGGCGGTCCCCCGTTTCCGGTCCGACCCCACAGGAGACGGCGGCGGACCAGATTGTCCTCCTCTGCACAGACTTACCCGAGAGAAACGGTCTCGAATTCATGTTTTTCTCCTTGAGAGCCACATATCACACATAGGAGGGTAAAAATGGATACTCAAGCAATACGAAAAAAAGGCCATTATACCGATCAAAAGCAAATAGTCCGATTTCGGGCTACGGCCGAGTTGCATGAACGCCTAACACACTTGGCTGAGAATGAGGAACTTTCCCTGGCGACGCTGGTCCGAAAGTTGGTTACTGATCGTTTAAAACAATTTCCTAGCTGACCATGTTCGCGGACATTGCCAAAAAGTAAGCCGGTGCTGAATTAATAATTTGTGAAGAGAATTAACTATTCCAGCACCAGCTTCTTTTTTCTTGCGTGAATTTTGGACGCACATTGAATAATAGGTTCTTTAGAGTTGACCCGTGTTGAGTGTACCGGTCTCGGTTTTCTTTAATTCTCTACCTTTTCTCCTCTCCGCTTTTTTCTTCTCCAATTTTTCTGTTTCGTATTTCATGCGCTGCAGACCTTCCGGAACAGGTTCACCGGTACGCTCCCAATGTTCGATGGCCCGTCCCCACGCGTGCTCGACATCATGAATGATCTCGAAGCCGATACAATCTCGATAGCAGGCCTCAGTTCGATTGTATCTGCGTATTATGTCTGTTATTTCACACCACAATTCCTCTTCAACATAGGAACCAATTTCCTTAATGGTTACGGTAATCGAACCAATGCAACCGTGTCGAAAGCCTCCTTTCACAACAGACACCTTCACACCCGGAAGTTCCTGGTGGATGTCATGCTTAATGAGCTTAATGGTTGAAGAGAGGTCTCGATTTATATCAAATTTGTAACCAGCGGATTGTTTAATTCTTTTTTCCAATTCGTTGCCGGCCGTATATATTTGAATATCGACTTCCTTCATAATTTCCCAGAGATTCGTCAGCAATTTCCAGCACCTTTCGTCTCTTACATTAAGCTCTTCTAACCGGAGTCGTTCTTCCGTTTTGGGCTCCTCTTCAAAAATATTGACCCATTCTCCGGCTTCGATAAGAGCATTCCAAGAATATTTTAAATCACGCGCCATCAGCAACCACTCGGAAAACAGATACCGAACGTATTTAATTTTGTCTTCAAGCCAAAGGTTTCTTTCTATTTCCTCTGCAATAATTTCGCTCATATCAAAATCTCCTTCTTAAAAAATTAATTATTCCAGTCATTAAGTCATTCAAAACTATCTGGATGTGGAGTCTTAGCAAAGAGCATTTTTTGCTTCGGCTTCACGGTGCTCTCCCATACCAAAACGGAAACAATATCGCCTCGGTGTATGGTCCAAGGTCGTCTTTGATTTTCCAGGAATACCGGCTCCAAAGCTTCAAAAATGCACTCCCGGTCATGCCTATTTTCTTAGCGACAGATTTAATGGACAAAGATACGTCTTCGTCCTGTAGAAATGGTCCCCGATAAAAAAATCGGTAATCCTCCGATTTGGAGTCCCTGCCTGAATTTTTAGGAATTCCGCCGTAAGATTGGATCCTTTCCTCAATCCGCGTAAGTAACTCCATGATCGGTGATGAAAAGAAACAAGGCTGATTCTTGTTCGAGATTTGTATACCCCCTCTCTTAAGCCATTTTAGATATTCTGGATTTACAATGTCGGTGTCTAATAATGTTATTGTTACTCGTAGTTCTTCCGAATGCGGGAAACATTGCACCCAAATATTGATAAGATCAGAAGACATTTCTCGAATATCTTTTCTAAGATTATCCGAGATCTCCAACAATTTGAGATTGGCAGGCTCTTGATTTATCATCTTTTTCTCTTCCTTTCGTTTTAATTATCGTTTGCGTAATTGTGTCATGTTCTTTGTGCTATTCCTTCGGTTGACCATCCCGTCCATTCGTATTACCTCCTAAAACTGTAATAATTTGCTTATCGAGCAAGTTGGACGTGGCGGTTTAAACCCACCTTGTCTTTCAATTCCAGTGGGAAATTCCCAACGGGAGATGGCACATACCTTTGATTATCGCAAAACCGTTTCCAATATTCCTTCGATAATCGCACATCTGAAATGACATATCTGACTTCGATTTTTGCACATCTCATATTAGTACCAGTTATTCTGTAGAATGTTATTGTCATGCTACTCTCTCAACGTAGTCCTCGAATAAGTTCAACTGGGGATGTGAATCGTTCGGGGTTAAATTATTGTCATCATCTGAACGGTTGGATCGCTCGGCATTCCTTTTTTCATTAAACTGAACGATATTGGGGTAATGGCAGTAGCCGGGTAGCTGACCTTCGTATGCAATCTTATCTTCATTGAAAAGTTCGCCAGAGTTGTATCTGCGCCACCGATCTGAGTACCTAAATTTTCCGGCTTTAGTAAAACTGCCCGGAACGACGACATCGTAGAAACCGACTTCGACAAGGCTCTTCTTGGCTTTGGATATCGTATCCTCCCCTTTGATTCCTCTCTCCTGCAGGTACTTGGTTGGCAGTCCGAATTCGCCGTTATTCAGTAGGTATCCGAGTCCGCACTTAAAAAGCGTCTGGCCGGTTAGTGCTTTTCTTTTTTTCTCGTTCTTGGGCGCATACCGTAGTTGGGCAAGGCATTCGATCACCATCAATTTTTCCGATTTTGAAAGTGAATGAAACGCTTCTCCATTCCACAACTCCATAGGAATCAAGATGTAACCGCCTTCTCTCTTGGCTTTCCTGATGCGCTCCTTTCTCCAGTCTTCAATGGTTTTGGGGGTTGGTTTGGTTAGCATCGTCTCCTCCTCCTTGGGAAACTTGAACATGGGATGCTCAGGTCTCCCGCTGATCCTCCTTAGTTCAGGTTTTCCCGAACGCTTCTTTCGATTCCGGCGAATGCTTCCTGAATAGAAACGCCCGAATCAATGAGGTCCAGCACTGCTTTTAATTGCTGCTACTGATCTTGGGTTCATCCGGTTTACTTAGTTTCATCCAGTTAGTACCTGCTGAATACAATTACTCTGCAAGCTACCAATTTAAGATAAGATTTACTCTCAGATTATCGATTTAAGCGACCGGGAACGGTAAGGGAGCAAACCGGTCCATACATTCTTATTATTTTTCTTGTCTATGCTGGCATAATCACTCTGCCATAATTGATCCACTGCACTTCTGAGCATGTGAATCCGACGTGCTGTATGCCGAGCGTCCTCGTGTAGCAGGTAATCATCGAAAAATGGTCCCGCATACCAGAAACGCGGGGATCCTTTCTCCTTTCCTAAAGTATCTAGATGTTGTCCGCCGTATCCTCTGATTACGTTTTCAATCTGTTCCAAGACTTGTCTAGCTAAATCGGTGAAGAGGTCTACTTTTGGATCATCACTCGGTTGTCTGTGGAGCCACTCTAGATAAACGACATTAACAATTGGGAAATCACAATCCATTATCATTACTGTCAGCCGACCCGATGGCGAGCAGACATATGCGAACTTGCACCACGGATAACTCTCCTTGAGATCTCTATGAATAGCTTCGGTAATATCAAAAAGTGTCTTTTCTGAATCAAATTCCTGAACTGACATTTTCGGCCTCCACATTGTGGATTTGCTTTTCTGGAAAATTCTTATTAGCAAGAAAATTTTTAACGGATTTTATACAGGCCTCCCGGATGAAATCGCTCAGAGTGACTTTTCGGATTTTTGCGGCTTCGCAAATAGCAACATCAAGTTCCGGATCAACCTGAAAACTTATCAACCTGTAATAGTTACGTCTTCCTGATTGGTGCTTCATCGTCAGTGTCAAGTACCTCCTGGTTATGTCGGCGTTACCTACATTGAATTTCGGGTCCGCCGCGATTTTTTATGTCTGTACAGAAATACACGTCGAGAGGGTTAGGTTTCAGTCCACATGGTCGTTATTTTGCGGTCCCGATCAATTTCGTCAAAACATGGTCTTCTGTGATTTCAGCATGTTACTGGTGTGACTTACGAATCTGATTTTATCAGCATCAAGGTAATTAATTGAAATCCATGGACAAATTAAAAAAATCGCTTACAAAGAAAAAATTTTTTAAAAGTGTCTCACTCCCGGACAATTCGCCGGCCCGGGACAAACATCTTACTTGCGGAAGATTTTCCTTTACAGACTCTTCTAGCCTGAGAGATCCTTAATCATTTGGTTTTTCAAGACCAGCGACGACGAGTTTCCTCACCGTGGCGGCCAGACAAAGCTCCTGCCGCCGGGAAAGTTCTTGGATTTTTTCATGCTGACGTACAACGTTTTTCCCGACACAAGAAATTGGAGACGGTAGCGCTGATTTTGTTTCCAGGACGGCGTAAGTTTAAGGAAATATCCATTATCGTAAACATTGGCGCACGCGAAAATGGGCCTCATAAGACGACCCAATAAACTCAATATTCCGGCCATCAAAGGAACTCGTCGAGGGGAGTCCATGATCAAGGCGATCTTGTCACTCGCAGCAGTTCTTCTCCTTCTGATCGTCTTGCATTTGCCGAGCACCCCCTCAAGGGCGATGCCAGGAGCCCTTCGGGAAAACTTCTGTACAAAACGGTGACACGAGGAAACCGGACCTAGGTCAGGGCCCCCAGGGACAAACTTTTGATGAAATCCAAGACGGCGGACGGCACTGAAGTGAGGTCTCCGACAGGAAAACTTCTGTATAAGACGAAATAAGCTGCGATGGGGCCGATGTGTTCGGGGCTCTGGGGAATGGCTCTGGAAAAAGAATCCACTCTGGCGGAGTCCAGACCATCGTCATTGGCGATTGCCTTCATAGAATAAGGATCCGGTCAGTCTCCGGCGGAGTTATTCCTTGTGTCCCTAGTCCTGCAACGTCGCAGGACTCCTCGAAGAGTGCAAATCGTGTGTCGGAGAGAATGCCATGAACGAATCGCAACAAGACAACACCGATTCGCTTAGGTGGAAGAAGCCGTCACAAAGCTGAAGGTATCGGAAAAGGCTCTGCTCAAATGGGCTAGAGAGGGGAAAGATAGGCAGGATAAGATTTTCTGCCAAGGTCATCCGATTCTCCGAGAAACAATTGATCGAATTCATAACCAGAATGACTCACGAAATTGGACGGGCTAAGACCAGACGACCATACGTCAGAGACTCAAGCGGAAAAACGCAGGGTTCGCGCTGAAAAAGACCGGCCCCCAGCCACAACAAAAAGCAACCCACCTTTCCAAGTCCCTCCCTTTTGTGATCACGTGGAAAGATGGGCTTGATTTAGCTCGGCGCTCTGAAGCGCCAATCCAGGTCGCTTTGAAGTCTTTAGTTGGCACCAGGTTGTAGGAGCGTTGTGCTCAGTGTTTGAAACTCTTGGGGATCAATCTCACCAGCCTGCAACCTCGCACTGAAATACTTGAGCTGATCTTCATTTTCCTTCATTTTGTCTTCCATCCCACTGGCCTTGAACTCTCGACTTGCGTTTTCTTTGGCCCGCCTGTAGGCATCGGCTATGTCCTCGGGTGTGGCTTTCATGCCCGATTCGAAGTATAGGATCGCCGCTTCTCCAATGGCCACAGTACCACCGTAGGCTATGGCCGGTCCGATGAAAGACCCAAGGATCGGGATGAACTTAATGATTATTTGAAACGCATATCTCAGAACCACGCCTCCGCCTGCCACGACAAGAATCTCCTTAGCCATATCTTCAGTAATCTCGTGACCGTAAATCTTGGCTATTGACATGACCATCCCTGCCTGCATCGGCACCAGAATAATAACATCTGAAACAGGGATTGGAGAAACTGCTACGCCAGCAGCAGCTACGGCTGTTCCATGAATAAAGGCTCGACATTTCCTTCTTTTGATTTCAAAATCAGCTCGCTGCTTCGCTATGAATGCGTCCTTTGCAACTTCTGGAAGCATGTCCACGATTTTCTCAATCAGTAGTCGCATATTCAAGCCTGTCTCGGCCGAGATAAAAATGGCCTTAAGGTCTGGGGCAATCTTTTCATTGAGAGATTCCCCGAATTGATCTATTTCACGCTCTTTCATCGCGTCGGCTTTTGTGACAACTACGATAACCGGCTTTTCCGACTCAACGCAGAAGCGGTGCAGATCGGAATCTTCCTCACTGATGGCCGCCATCCCGTTTATACAATGAATTATGAGATTTTGATCGTGCAGGACGGTTTTTATTTCCGATACAGGAACGCGTTGAGTACCCGAAGCCTCTGGTATCGGTGAAGATTGTCCCGAATAAGGATTCTTCTCTCTCAGCTCCGGTGAGGTCAGTCTGAGCCCCGGTTTCCTGCAGGGTTTTGCCGAAGATTGCGTTGAATAGTGTCGATTTCCCGCTTTTTCCGAACCCCACGATGGCTATTTTCACGGCAACATCGTATCTACTCTTTACTTTTTTGATTTCTTGCCATATTTCCTGCCAGATACCATCGACATTTTCCTCTGCAAATGCTGTGTTGTACATTGCTCGTCTCCTTTCTCGAACATTTCTCAGCTTAAGCGAAGCTTCCTTGAAGAGGCTTCGCCCCCATTATTTCAATCGAGTGTGTCAAATGGGGACATTCGGGCCAAAAAAAGACTGCAAAATTCGATAAGGGGATCACGCGGGATGTCATGGTCCTGGTAGGTTTTCTCCCTCGGGCGCGCCGTCAGTTTGAAAAATCCGACAAACCATCAGTGTAATAAATGCTGCGTGTCACGGACCAGGGCTGCTGACCGAATTCCTTTGCCTCCTATGCAGTATACGTGCTATTTTATAGCGGTTTTTTGTCCGACTTAATCCCTCCACATGCCTGGGGTTCACGATGCGTGGGACTCAAGTGGCTCGTCAATGGAAGATCGTGAAGCTGATCGAGGGGCGCGAAAGCGGCCTTACGGTCGAAGACCTGGCAAATAAGTTGGAGACTCCCGTTCGGACCATATATCGGGACCTTGAAGCACTTCAGGAATCAGGATTTCCCCTCTATTCGGAAATTATTGAGAAACGGGCCTTTTGGAAATTCGTAGAAGGATATAGACGTAGCGTCCCCATCCCGATGACTGTTACTGAGTTAGTGGCTCTCCATGTAAGTCGTGATTTGCTCCGCGTCTTTGATGGCACAATCTTCCATGACAGCATTGAGAGCCTATTTCACAAAATGGAAGCGGCTCTTCCACCTAGTGGCCTCGATCACCTCAACAAAATCTCCGGCCATTTGAAAGCTGGGTTGCAGCCCATCAAGAACTACAAAGCTGCCCGGGAATTCATCTCTCAAGCGAACCAAGCGGCTGCCAGCAATTGCCGGATAGAGATCCGTTATGCGGCGATCTCGACGGGGGAAGAAACCATAAGGACTGTGGACCCCTATCAGGTCTGGGTCATGAATGGGAACCTGTACTTGATAGGAAGATGCCATCTCCGTAATGGGGTCAGGACATTCAGCCTCGACCGCGTCAAGAGTCTCCGAGTGCTGGATGAGCACTTTGATGCGCCTGAAGACTTTTCCCTGGAGACTTATCTGCAGAGCGCGTTTCGCGTTATGAAAGGAACCCCGGTCATGATCAAAGTGAAATTTTCACCTGGAGCCGCCCGAGTAATCAAGGAAAGGATTTGGCATCCGACTCAGGAGATTCGAGACGAACCCGACGGAAGCGTCATCATCACCCTTGAGGCCCCGATAAATTATGAAGTTGTCTCTTGGATACTGGGCTTTGGTTCGACAGCGGAGGTACTGAAGCCAACCGCCCTGAAAGCCCAAATAAGGACAGAACTCGAAGCAACCTTGAGAAAATATCCTGGTTGAATCTGAACCGGAGACGAATTCGCTTCAATCGAGAAAAAGCCGTTTTCTCTGTCCTTATCTGACACAGATATATGTCAGTATTTTTCGCATAGGGTGAAAAGGCTGCTTAGAACTGACGATTTCCGGCTGTTGTTTACAAAGGTTTTTCAAGGTCAAGGAATTTGGAGTAGCGAACAGATAATCCCAATATCTGGCGCAGCGGAGACCTGACCGCAACAGAGAGAGATTGCATCTTGGAACACTCATTTGATGAACCCACCACCATTTTCATAGGAGCTTTTAACTCAGGCAAGTCAAGTCTCATAAACGCGTTGGTTAGGTGGCCGATAGTGCCAACCGCTCGGGAGCAAACTACTGCTGTGACTACCTGTGTGATGAGGGCCTCGACCAAAGCAGGTGTGTCTTATGCAGGCGTCAGCGTGAACGGCAAGGGAATCGTCTACCATAGTCGCGAGGAGTTTCTTAACTTCAGGTGCGGTGTCAATTCTTCGGAGAAATATGCGGCCTTAGTGGCTTTTACCCCATTATCGCCTTTCTCCAGGATGGTTCTGGTAGACACGCAGGGAATCGGATCGGTGGACCTGCCATCGCTCCCGGAATGCTTCAAATGGATCGACTCTAATTACATGCTAGTGGTCGTTGTCCATGTTGAGGAATGGCAGTCGAAGCCCAATATGGAGCTAATCAGAAGCCTTGCAAGTTCCACCAGCAATCTCGTTGTAGTGGCGAATCACGGCGATCGTCTCAATGCAAACGAAATAGTCCGGATAAGGATCAAAGCCCCGCGGGTCATGCTCGGTTACGGGATAAAGCCTTCGCCGCCATTCCTTTTGCTTTCTGCCCGGCTAGAGCAAGAAAGACGTGGAACGATCGATGGATTTCGAGAAGGGACTAAGAAAAGTGTGGTCCAGCTCTCCGATGCAGGATTCGATGCATTCCGCGTGGAGTTGCATGAGTTCGAGGCTGCACGGGATTTTTGTAAGAGGCAGCGCTGGACGGAGCAACAGCTGCATTTGTTAGTCCGCAGTCTTTTCATTCCGTGAAGACGACAGGAGGATGAGGCGTATGAACGAGCAAGAACACAAAGATGCTCGCAGGTGGACGTTGCAAGCACTAGAAATGATTGATAAGTACATTGATGATTCGGACTGCAGGGTTAATGGCAATGAAGATCTGAAGAAATCAGTCGAGAGCCAGCGTCAGCAGGTCGAGCATGGTAAGTATCTGGTGACGTTCCTCGGGGCCTTCAACGTAGGAAAATCTACTCTCATCAATGCTTTTCTTGGGGACGGGTATTTGCCTTGGATAATGGAAGAGTGCACATCAGCCTTGACCCTAATCCGCACATCAGGTTCGACGGAGATAAGGCTGAGACTCACAGATTTTCCCGGAAACAAAGAGCTGAAAGAGCTGGCGTCCGCTGCATCCTGTGAGATCTCAGGAGTCTACAAAAATCAGGGTCTTTTTCTCGTCTCGATAAAACCTTCTCAAGAATCCGCCGAATCTGTCTGTAAGGTACTCGCCACGTTAGTTACGGTGCAGGCCGATCATGATTTTCCCGGTCTCAAGGGCTTGAGGGCCAAGTTGGTCGAGGTTGATTTAGGGCTTCCAAATGATCTTCTTGCGGAAGATATTCAGCTCATTGACTCCCCTGGAGTGCACAGCATCAGCGAGACAAGAGAACGAATCGCTTATGCGATAATACCTCGTAGCCAGCTGGTAATTCAGTTGGTCAACGCGGACATGGCTGGGAGCGTCCATGACCTCAAGTTTATAAAACGGATAGTGCAATATCAGAAACGGAAGGTCTTCTACTTGATCAACAAGTCAGACAAGCTGAATCCGGACGAAATAGATGTCCAAGGCCGCCGCGGACCCGCCAAGGACCTTCTGAACAGCCTCAGGGGAGTAGACGACAACGCTGAAGTCTTCTTCGTGTCAGCTCTCTACGCCCTTCGATCTCAACAGCTTTCAAGCGGAAAGGTTAAAGCTGAAGACATAGACAAGGACAATAGGGTTCGAATTCCGAGGCAAGTCTGGAAGCTAGCGGACGAGAACCCAAAACAGCTCGCAGAATATCTGATGGAGACCAGTGGGTTCCCCAGACTGAAGAATCGACTGGCCGATTACCTGCTCAACGAAAATAAGGAAAAGGCGATTGTGGAATCTGCTTGTACTTTTATTGCACTGACAGCGGATCAAATGGCGGCGCCTATGCGAGCAGAACTCGCTGTGGCCAAGGACCCAGACGAAATTGACAGGCTGAAGCATAGAATGAAGCACATTAACGCTGAAAAGAAGAGTATTCGAGAAGGAGCCGAAGAACTTCTCAATAAATACAACGTCCAAGCTCATGGCGGTCGATTTGACAATGAAGTATTTCCTGGGTTTGAGCGCACTCTTAAAGACATGTTCGAAAATAACAACATTGAAAAATACGTTATACAGCCTATGATTGAATGGCTTAAAGACGACGGCATACTCAAAGAAGTGAAAAAATCGCGAAAGCAAGAATTTCCCAAACTGAAACTGGAGTTTCAGGAAAAGCTCGACGCATTTGTTAGCCAAGTCATGGAGCAAGTCAGCAACGAAGTGGGACAAGCCGAAAACACAGTTGCCAACCAGCTAGCACGGCTGATGGAAAAGCTCGAAGGACTCAGGCCTGGTAGTTTCGAAAGGCCCGGATTCAAAGCCGATAGTGAAAGTGCAGGCGTAGCAGGCCACTACGCAGTGTATATCCTTGGAGCGGGAGCAGGTGGCGCGGCAGCAGGGGCATTGATTGGTGCTGCCCTGTTTTCGTGGTCCGGTCCAGGGGCTGCTATTGGAGCCGGAGTGGGTGCTTTGGTTGGCCTTGCAGCTGGTTGGCTAACGGCTCTGTTCAGAAGCGACACCAAATGGAGAGAAAAATTAGGAGATGCAATTAGGGAACAAGCATTTGCCATACTCTTGAATGGGGTGGAGACCGAAGGGAAACCTCGGACTAAGCCCGTCAAGGAGCAACTCTCGGAGGCTCTCAGACGACGTATTGATACATTTGTCAAAGGCTTCAAGACAATTGTGGATCAGGCTATCGACAAACTTGAGAAAGATCTCAAGTCCTTGATTGAAAGGGAAGCCGACATCAGAGAGAACAAAGAACGGATCATTGAGCGTCTTGAACCCAAAGTCAGCCATCTGGACACCCTGGCAGTCAAGGCGAATCAGATTCTGGGTGACAGAGCCCAAGAAAGGTAGCGTCAAAGGTATGTGGGAATCACCGCGAGTGGACGATTTGTTGCAAGCTCGTCTTGACGAGGAAGCGATGGCCATTTCTGACGACGAAATGATACGAAGAGCTAGGAATGGTAACTTTCAGAGGGACGATTCGCCACGAAAATTGGCCGGGCTAATTCTAAATCGCATGACTTCCGCTGCACAGTCAGGATTCGCGTCAGCGGAAGCCACATTGAGAGCGTCGGCAATGCAATACTTGATGGCTCAATCGAGCAAGGATCTTGACAAATTTAGGTATGAACTAGACAACCTGGCGCAGGTTTTCAGGCTCCAAAAGCCCCCGAATGACATTCCCAAAGTCACTTCGGAAATGGAGACTCTCGGATTCGGGTTGGGTGTAGGCTTGGTAGTGGGAGGATTTTCTGGCTATGGAGCGTACAAGGTTACTCGAATTGGCTACGGCATGGGCTCTTGGCATAGGCTTTAGCCTCGGTGCCGCAGCAGGTCTTACCATCTGGAATCTCAAAGAAGCAAATCGGAAAAAGGAATTTAGAGACGCATGTCGAAAACTCGTTGACAACCTTCCTGTTCAGATTGCCAAGTTCTATTGCCTCAGTTTAGACCAGGCTGTGGGTGTCTACCAGACCCGAGTTAATGAAATGGGCGAACACAAATCGAGGGACGAGTCATGAACGAAAAGGGCTCTGAATTGATCGCCAAAGACATACTGGGAATAGGCACTGGTCTGCAAAAGTCCCAAATGGAAGCCCGCGAAGACCTAAACACCCTGAAACGAAACGATCTTGACGCATTGGTCGATCAAACAATTCGACTGAAGCCGTCGCTTTATTTGCCTGTAATAGATGTTCCCGCAGTGCGGGTAGTCGGGATTCGGCTTCAGAGCGAACTCCAGCCGAAAGAGATGGGAGTTGTGTTGAGCGAAGCATTGCGGACGTGGATCATTGCATCGAGCCGACTTGATCAGTCTGTTGCTTTTGTGGTGGAGAGTGATGGCACATATGTCGGAATTTGGTTTGGGGCCGAATTCCCTGATGAAGGCACCGGCCCGGTAGCAAGGTTACAGGCGTCTTTCCCAGGAATTGTATTTGGTTCCAGCACTAGCCTAGCCTCTCCCAGGGATTTGGTCATACCTTACCAGGAGGCATCAATCATTACGGGTATACCAAGGCTGGAGCGTAACGAGGATCGCCAATACTTTTCCATCGACCGTTTGGTAAGAGGAATGCGAGGACGACCTTTTGCCTTAGTGGTGTATGGTCGGCCAATGTCTAACTCTGACCTCCAAAAAAGGATTGACTGGACTCGCAATGAGCGGAGTGTGAATCACGAGAGGATTAGAAGGAATATAACCAAGGAAATCGGCGAATCGCGTGCCAAGACCCTTGGGATATCCGGAGGCCCGAACGTTGGGCTAGGTGCCTCTCCTGTGGCGTCATGGCCTAGAATGTGGACTGGGCTCCAGAATTTGTTTCCGTGGACGAATCCCGCATATGGTCTCTTGCAGGGAATCAGCGGCGGAGGATTTGCGGCCCCATTTTACTCCGTTACTAACACACGATCCCAGTCAATCTCAGGTAGCCTGGAACGTTTGGATGCGTTTGCGGAGGCCTACGATGCAGCCCTCCTCGAAGAGGAACAACGAATCAAAGTGGCTCTCAGCGAGGGGGGATGGGATAGTGCGTGCTACATCTTTGGCCAGACCCAGCGAGACGTGGCTACGGCCAGCGCTTTATGGGTGCGCGAATTAATTGGAAATTACGAACCGCTTGAGCCCCTTCGGATTCTTCCCGTTGGGAAAGCGGGCGAAGATCCTCACGGCCTGCCGCTTGCTGTGGCGTATGGATATGAACACAGCCGCGATATTCCTCTTCACACAGTTGTCACGAGTTCCGAGCTTGCAGGTCTTATGAGCTTGCCTCAGGAGCAGCATTCAGGGATAGACGTAAGACGAACTCCGCGATTTACAGTTGATGTTCCAGTGCGCCAGCAAATATCCAAAGGTTGCATTCGCCTTGGATCCATTAACGATAGGGATACAGTCGTACCTGACCGATACTTTTACTTGAACCCGGAAGACCTTCAGGCACACACGTTGGTGGCAGGCATCACCGGGAGTGGCAAGAGCACTACGGTAAAGACCATTCTGGGACAAATCAATGTTCCTTTCCTTGTTGTTGAACCGGCTAAGGCCGAGTACAGGGGCATCGTGATAGGAGAGCACCCTATCAGAGTATATACAGCCGGTCAGGAAACTGTCTCCCCTTTTAGATTGAATCCCTTTGAATTACCTGAGGATGGTAATCTTGGTTCCCATATGGACTCTTTGTCGGCCATTATCAATGCGGTTTTTCCAATGGAAGGCCCGATGTCTGCCATAGTTGAGCAAGCTGTGATCAGAGCATATTCGTTAAAAGGCTGGGACATTGAGACAGGTGTTCATCCGCTGATACCAATTGGAGGTCGGGTCTGTGAGGCCTATCCTACTATGGCCGACTTCTATGATGCCGTCGATGGGTTGGTGACAGAGCAAAAACTTCAAGGGGACTATGGTGCCAATGTTAGAGGTGCGCTCTTGACGAGAATCCGGTCTCTCTGCATCGGTGCAAGGGGACACCTGTTTAATACCGCTAATTCCCTGAATGTGGGAGACCTAGTTTCTAAACCGACCGTTATCGAACTGCGGCATCTGGGTAGCGATGAAACGAAGGCTTTCTTGATGGGTCTGATTCTGTTGAGGCTTTATAGGTATTTCGAGTACATCTCTGAACATAGTAACACCGAAGAATTGAGGTGCGTGGTAGTGGTGGAAGAAGCCCATAGGCTTTTCAGGAAGACCCAGGATCGTTCTGGTAGCCTTCTAGCATCAAACACTACGTTCAAGTCTATCGAGATTTTCGAAAACATTATGGCTGAGGCCAGATCATATGGGTTCGGCTTGGTCATCGTCGATCAACTTCCGTTACGTTTGAGTGAGGGAGCGGTAAAGAACACGAATACTAAAATAGCCCACAGATTGTCTGCACGTGAGGACGCGCTTGAAGTGGGAGGGGCAATGGGTTTAGTGGCAGAGGACGCGGCTTTCCTGAACCAACTACGAATCGGAGAGGCTCTAGTACACCGTGCCGATATGGAAAGACCAGCACATTTGAGAATCCAGCGTTCTACAGAGCTAGGAATGATGAGACGTTGCGACAAGGAAGTGTCCAACCACAGTTTTCTGGCAGGATATTCTATGGCTGAGGTCCGACCTCCAGATTTCGATCAGGTGATGTCGGCATTGGAACAGCTTTGCCCAGGAAGCCTGCTCGATATAGGAGACCGCCTCGTCTTTTCGTTTTTTGTTGGTGACATCGAAATGGTCGAAATAGCTTGGCAAAGGGTCGGAGAGGGAATCTTCGACCTATGCAAGCAAGTAGGATATAGCACTGAAGCCAAAACGATTCACTCTTTGTCCGAGAATGCTGGGAGAAGCGCTTTGAGACGCAGGGGTTATCTTTGGGAGAATCCGGTCCACATGGATAAAGCAATGGTTTGCTGGCGAAGTTGCTTCTCTCGTGCGAATGACGAATGGCAAATAAGCTCCGACGGAGTGGTAGATCTTCGTCGATATCTGGAAAGTTTGGGCTCCTTGAAAAGGGAAAGTTTGCCGAACTGGGATGGATTTAGATCTGACGAATATATCAAATACTCGGTTGAAGCTAAGAATCATGTTTTGTCACTCATGGTGGACATCGGAAGTGGAGCTTTGGCTCCGCCAACGAATGAGTCTGAGCTGATCGAGGTCACGAAAAAGTCTATGGAAGCGAGACTTCTGGTCTCTGCTGGGGGAACGAACCTGGCAAGCTACACCGTTTGTTTCATGATATTACTGGCTTTTCAAGTCGGTCTTGCCGAAGATGAGCAACTTTTGGAGCATGCCGTTACCAGCCTCCACGATTTTTATGCCACTTGCGAGAGGAATTATAGATGATAGAGACTCTGGCAGCCGCAGGAGCATTAAAAGTTACTACTGGAACCGCTTTAATAACCTCAGTAGGCGGGAAAGAGCTTGTGTCAGCATGCAGCATAGCTGCTAGGCCGGTTGGAGGGCTCGTGCTGAACCAGATCCTGGACCCAAACCTCTTAAATGACCCAGCATCGCGGGAACTGGTCAAGCTCGCGATTCGAACAGGAATGGTCGTCACCGACGGTAGCCCCTTCTGGGCAGACCCTGAAACCCGAATCAACGTTCCCCTACAAGATCATTCACAAGGTCTTTGGGACCCGAATGCATGGATTAGGGGAGAGGAACTAGCTGCAAAAACCGTGGTTCAACCTGGGGATCTTTCCATCAGATTCAGAGAACTCTCCGCCAACCTTGATCAATACGCTCGGCATCTCATGTTGAACGATCCTGAATTTGCAGCTGAAATATCTCGTCGTTTTAAGGCGCTGGTTGAAGCCCAAGGTCCCGGCGATGTTGACCGCGTTCTAACACAGATCAGACAGGTACTTCGGGCAAACTGGCTGAGAAAATTGTGATCGATTCCATGAAGCCGTTGTTTGAGAACTTGGATCTGCAGGAGAGGAAAAGCATCGGGGAATCATTCACTAAACTGGACTTCCTGGGAACTAAAGCCAAGCAGAATATCGTCCTCGGACGCGGTGAAGGAATGTTTGTTCCTGAAGAAGGATCATTGGCCATAGAGGTAAAGACCGGTAAGCCACAGTATTTTAGGCAGCAGCTCGACCATCTCGCGTTTCAAGTGAGGGGTCACTCGGATGCGGACGGCTCTTTGGTTGTTACCTCGAAGGACGTTTACAATATTCCCGGTCAGGGCGAACAGTTCTTGCGTGGAGAAATCAAGGTCGCTGGGTCGAGAGTGATGGCGTTCCTGCCAGAAAAAGCTCGCATAGATGAAGCTTGTGATAAGCTCGTAAGAGATACGGCCAGGAGCATGTCATGAAGAAAGCATTTTATGCCCTTTCGCCTGACGAAATGGACGAAGTCAGAGTGATGGTCGAATCCTTCATAAACTCCATGGCCTCAGGGTCTTCATCCGAGTATGACCAAAGCAAATCAGAGCTTCTCCAACGTGTCGAAGCCGTGTCTCGGAGGGCTGTTGCCATTTCTGATGAATCATGGGGCAGAATCAAAGGATTGTTTCAAGATAAATCTCCCACACTTCGGAAACTAAGTGCTGACATCGTATGGCCGCCAGACGTTTCTTTCCAGATTGCGAACGAACTGGAAAAAGATATAGATGATTCTGATAGCAAACTTCTAGCTCAATTCCTTGGTCAAGCGTCGGCTGAGTCAGCCTCCATAGTTACTTTGACCAGGTGAAACCGCGCGAATAGATAGCACAGCGGCCTGTCTTCGCCTCATACACATCTGCGAGAATCGTTCGACTGATATGAGGAGGAGATAAGGACAGGCATAGATTATCCGCCCAAGAGTGTTTGGCCCGTAGAACCGTACGGCTTATGACGTGAGGCCGTCATAGTCTTTGCTAGCTTGTATCCGTGGGAGGACGGACAGCCGATGACGCCAATAGATGCTTTGATAAATGGCATTGTATTCTTTCAACAGACTTTGAAACAAGCCGCCAAGGAATCTCTAGTGAAAACGATCGGGATGCCGGACGCGGATCGGAGAGGCTTTGGCCCGAACGGGGACGCCATTGGCGCGGACTTCATCGGAGTCAAATTACTGGCGGCGGAACAGCCTGCCTTGGCAGGCCAAATTTATCGCTCGCTTGCCGATGAGACGGTAGCTTGGAGAGAGAAGCACGGCCAGCACCGACATGCTGGACGCTTTCTTGCTAACCTCGGCGCTTGTTTGGCCCTTACAGGTGATATTGACCGAGCATGCATTGCTTTCTGGCGTGCCGCACAAGAGGACGAACTAACGAGCAATACGCTGCCAGAAAATTCTTTCGCGATCCGCGAGATGTTTGATCACTATTTTGGCAGGCAAGCGCGGGAGTTCGCTTGGACAGCGGCAAATAGAGTCAATTTCAGAGTTGATCTTGAACAAGTTGAACATCTCAGCCGCTCGTTAGGCACGAATGAATATGCCTTCGTGCTTTATCTGCATGTGGGCAAGACTTATGAAGAGGAAGCAGCCGACTTTGAAAGCGACTTTTCATATCTCCAAAAATTGAATGTAATCCGAAGCCTATCTGTGGTTCTGGAATCTGAATTACGAAACATATGGGGCATTCCGAGCGGGACGTTGCGAGAGGTCCTGGTGGAACACCACAGGTCCGGTAGACTATCTTGGTTTCCCCACTTTGACAGACGTCGAGTCGAGGTAGGGGCCACCCGCGCGTCCGTTACCCCTGTGGACGATCAATTACGGGAAGCACTAGCGACTACGGTTATCAGCGATGATGAGCGGTTTTGGAGAAACGTTCTGGTCGCATATATAGTGAGGAACTACTCGGCACATCAGACCGACATAAGCCCAAATTTTCTTCGTACTGATTTTGTGACGGTGGTCGGCCATGTTGTAAACGCTATGGTTCATGCACCAAATTACAGGTAGTCATGGAATATTGTGCCCAGAAGAATGCCGTTAATGAATTCCTCTGTGCAGACAAATGTTCACTTGTAGTGCGACATGGACTAGAGAAACTCTCTTCAAGACTCCCCAGAATTTTATGTCGATTCACGGACGGGGCGACTTTTCCACGAAAAAGCCATCCGTGGCCCGTGTCGAAAAATGCTTTGAGAACGCCAGACGATTTTCACGTGAGAAATTTCAAGCTGAACAATGGTCTTTGCCATCACTCGGTACGGAAAGACTTCATCCTTCCAGATCGGGGTATCATCGACGAATGGTTCTGACTTGACTTCCTGAACCGCGACGAAGCGGGAAACGCTCGTCAGATAGCACAGCAGATAATCGCCGACAGCGATCTGGTCGAAATTGCCCCTATTTGCAGTGCGGAACCCAACTGTGTTCCCACCTGCTGCGATGGCTTCTTGCCAGGTTTTCGCTGTGAAAACAACCACCCAGTACGCTCTCGAATCAGTCATTGCCTGGCTCCCCTCTCGTCAACAGACCAAAATCGTTCCTGGTAATGGGATGAGTGGATTGAACGAACCATGACCACGGATTTTTGGGGTCTCGGCTCTTGAAGGCATCCAATTCAATTCTTGCGGAAGCGTCCAGGACAACGGGGTTGTCCAGGTAGAGTTCGGCTCTGTCGAGCAAGAATGTCCACGGGTACCGTTCAGAATCCATCACCTTGGGATGAGGTTCCTTCTTTGGACTACTGGTCACTCGCGCGTGAGCTACGACTCCTTTCCCGCTGGCATAGAAGCAAATCCAATCGTCCGGCTTGATCCCCTTCCTTCCCGGTGTCTTATCACCAAAGGCGTAAACATGCTCCGCTCCCACGAGCCTTTCAATACAGGCTTCCGCGGTCTCCTGGTCGGTTGATTTTACAGGTGTAAGCCAGTAGGCCGTCTCCGAATCTTTTGCCGGGGTTGGCAGAGTATCCTGCTTTTCTTCAGTCCCAGATGCTCCCAGGGTTATGCACTCTTCGGCATCCTGGCTCCCCTTCTCCGCGACCAAGCGAGTCATGAGGTCTATCAAGGGGTCAATCCTTGGTCCGGCTGGACGCAGCACCCCCAAGATATCCGTATGCGCAATGTCAAACTGGGTCATCATTTCCGCGAGCGACAACAGAGACTCCACTGAAATAATGCGGAGCTGACCTGTTCTCTTCTCGGCCACAATAGAATTCTCAATCTGACGGATGTCCGGGTCAGGACGCCCCAAAACATAAACCCCCAAAGCGTGATCCCAGTCGGGAATCTGACCGCTGGAAATAAGCTCATCTACATATCCGACCAGAGTGGAAGCCTTCACCGAATAGACCTCAGTAGTTTTGACCTCTACGACGAGGTGAAACCCTGATGGTGATTTCCAATGCCCGTCGAACCCAATCTCTCCCTGGACTCCCTGATAGCGGCCAAAGGTGACATCGAATTCCAAGAAGTACCCAAGGAAATTCACCAAGTCCTGCAACGCTCTGTTGTACTGGGTTCCCGTGTTTCTGAGGCACTCCTCTATGTAGTCGCGCACTGGGCCGACTTCCGTCACATTCTCTTTCAATGCGCTTCGGAAACGCGAACTGGCTGTATCCTGTCCCTGCGAGTCGTCAAGCTTGCCCACCAGGTTCAGCATTTGCGTCAGGGTGATGTTCATGGTTCCCTCAGGTACGGGGTCGAGTAGGGCATTAAAATGTAGAATAACCGGACTTTAGCACGAGATAGAGGCATGGAGCTAGGAAAGAATTGTTTCTCGAAGTGGTTTTCGCGTTGCCCTCTTATTGCAGTCGCTTTCTCGAAGGGGAACGGGCCTCTCCTCCAACTCCTGGTACGTCGCAGGTGTTCCGTCTGCCGAGGCAACGTCCCCCCGTCCCTCGATCCTGACCACATGGCGGGCTAAGTATCTGGAATAATCTAAACTTACGCACAAGACAAAATTTGCTTGACAAACACCAAGCGCGATTGGTATAAGTGAACCATGAAAAAGCAACTGCCAGAAACATTGAGCATATCGGAGGTTATAAGGCACCTATTTCCTTATATGAGCCCTGCCACGATCCACCTTTGGATGGCGAAAGGAATTTTCATGCCCGAGACTTATGTTCCGAAACCTTCGGGTCGGAGCAGGGGTTGCAGATTGTCCATTGCAGATATGGTAACCGTAGGAATCCTTCATAGCTTGTTCGCCCTGGGAGCCACTTTCCACGAAATTCAGGATAATCGGGAGACCATTCGGGACAATCCGATGAGGTTCGCGGGAATGAGGTTCGGGACATTGATCGAAGAGGAGGAGTTCATCGCTCAGGGTCGTCCGATCCAGCGCTATTTGGAGCAAATCGGTTACGATTGCTTTGTCCTATTCCAACCGATGGCCGTGAAGACCCACCTGATAGATCAAAACCTCGTTAAGGACCGCGTGCAGGCTAACGTGACCTTCTTCCCTGCCACGGAAGATTATAGCTCCTTACTGAACCGTTTCCGCGATCCCATCTGGAACCCGCGGAGCGACGAGAATTCTGAGGAACCGATGTCCCTCTACGGCAGCTCGCACCCGATTGCCTACGCATACATCAACGTGCGGACCTGGTACGAGGTAGTCCGAGAGCGACTTGCGGCCATATAGTCCAATTTTTTTTGTTCATAAACACTGAGGCCGCTTGGTGTTTAGGAAAGGAGTGATTGCTTCACAAAATAGAGGCCCGAAACAACGAATCCCCTGCGGCCAGGCAAGGGATTCATCAATTTACCACCCCGGGCAACCGGGGCAGCCATCTGCGGGAAAGTGAGTATATTACTTCGCCAGGATCGGGTCAACTCGATTTGTTCGATTCGAGTCCGACCAATTCTACTTCTCCTTGGCTCGCCCCCATGCCTGTAGCAAGCCCCGCGTGATGCAGCAGTTCCACTGTGAGCGGGGAACTAGGATTGGAGGGCATACGAATGCCAAAGAAGCCGAAAAAGAAGACGGAAGATGGGGACGGCAAGCCTGTCCTCAAAGAAGGGGGCGGGACAACCCAGACCAAGCTCAATAAGGGTAAGGGTGAGGAGTCTCAAACCATTGAAACCGGAACGCAAGACCCGCAGACATCCGAGTCGGCGGGAGAAAGCGATTCCGTCAATCCCCACGAGCCTCAGACGGTGATTCCTTTCCAGCGGTCAGGGGGAACAGGATCTGAAAATCTGCCGATGGTCGCGCCGGACGCTGATGATCAGAATTCCAAGCCCTTGGAAACTCCAACTGATGAGTTGGCCGGTGCTTCCGATGCCGACAGCCCTCAGACTTTGAATAACGACAGGAAACCCAAAGAGGACCATGAAAAAGATAAGGAACTATCCAAAGAGAGAATTGATGAATTAGTTCATCGGGCGATGGCGAATCGCGACAAGGCTGATAACGCCGCGTTGGAAACTGGGCAAATGTTGCTTGATGAGGTCTTTGGGGGCAATCTGAGCGAGGCGTGTTCCAGAAACCCTAAAAAAAACAACTCCTTCAAGAGCATTGTCGAGTACGAGGAGATGGACTTGGACGCGACGACGCTTGCCAGATGGGTGAAAGCCGCCAATCTGGTGAACACCTTTCAAAAGAAAGGGAAGAAGTTTAAGCATCTGACCTGTTCGCATTATATCGCCCTGCTGGCTCTGAAAGAAGATAAGAGCAAGCTCCGTCTCGCTGAAGAAGCAGAAGAGAATCGGTTTTCAGTGAGGAGACTGGCTCTGGAAGTAGATAAGGCGGAGCCCCATTCTCGTCCCCCCAAGACTCTGCTCGATACCATCACGAGCAAACTTGAGAATCCGAGGGATCTGGCAGATGAGGAAAAATCGGGATCTCTTTCCGACAGGGCAAAATGGGCCGGACTGGCGACCGAGGATCGCGACACTCTTATCAAGAGGGTGTCCATCGCAAAACTCTTAGCTCAGACTTACGTAAACACCTTGGCCCGTTTCCACGCGTTACTTAAGGAGATCGTCGCCGGCAACGATTGAAATCACCGGAACTACACGAAGACCGGTAAATATTGCCGGTCTTCTCAGATTTTTCAGTTGGACGAGACATGTTCAATTTCAACAAGAACAAAAGTGGCCTTTGGAGGCATCCAGCAAACTCGTGATAGTCCCGAAGTTCCCAGCGTTTTCGAATGGGTAAGGGATTAGAACTCAAAGGATAATTCTGGTTTCGACACGTGAGGCTCGGATAGCTTGGACAAGCTGTCCACCGATCGCAAGGCGAGGTAAAGCGATGAATCATGATATGGACGATCCGAACATTTTGAGCCTTCGGACAGTGGGATATCTGAATGAAGAACCGCCGGAACACCTCGAACTGCTTAGTGAAAACAGAGAGCGACCGCTGGTGGAACTTGAGCCGCCTTGCGCCAAATATATGGCTGGGCTTGTCCAGGAATTGAAGGATTTGGTTAATGCCATCTCGAAGAGTTCACGGGCACAGTTTGAGACACAGGACCTTTCAAAATTGAAGAGAGCCAAACGGCTGAGGAAATCGGCAGCCATCATGCAACGGTTAATACGACTTCGCGATGCTCCGGGTTATGTGGGAATGGATCCCAATCGCTTCAACGTAGAGGTTCGACCTTACCTGACAGAAATCCCAATCGGAAAACAAGGTGTGGCATTCGATAAAATTGACTTGGACACCTGGGTGGACCAATATAAGGATCGCAACGGGCGTCCTGGTAAGGCAATGAAAGGAGGAGAATTATGGGGCAAAAAGTCCCACCAGGGCTCATCAAAAGAGGTCAAGTTTGGCATATCCAAAAACAAATTGGAGAAAGAAGAATTCGAGAAAGCACTGCAACGAGCGACCTCGCGGAAGCGGAGAGATACTTAGCTCACCGCATGGAGGAAATCAGGCAGGCCGAAGTCTATGGCGTCCGGCCCAAGCGTACCTTCCGAGAGGCCGCCACCAAGGTACTTGAACGAAGCTACGAAAGCCACAATTGGCGAGGATTCACGACAGCTCGAGTATCTTGACGACTATATTGGAGATCTTCCGTTGGAAGCCGTTCACATGGGGACTTTGCAGACCTTCATTAAGGAGCGCAAACACCAGGGCGGTCGAAAAGACGAACCCAGGACTAAGAACGTGCGTAAGCGTACGATAAACTCCGCTCTGCAAACGGTTCGGCATATTCTCAACCTAGCAGCATCCGAATGGCATGATGAAAGGGGGCAAACCTGGCTTCTCCACGCCCCGAAGATCAAGCTGCTTGTAGAAGATGACAAGAAAGAGCCTTACCCCCTCTCATGGGGGGAGCAAACCAGGCTCTTTGCTGAGCTACCTCCTTACCTCGCCAAGGCAGCCCTTTTTACGGTGAACACCGGTTGTAGAGATCAGGAAGTGTGCAATTTGTTATGGGAATGGGAACAGCCAGTACCCGCAGCTAGATACAACCGTGTTTATCATTCCTGCTCGTTTCAGAGAAGAGGAGGAAAAGGGGGTTAAGAATAGGACTGATAGACTTGTGATTCTCAATCGATTTGCCAGGATGGTGATTGAGGAGATGCGCGGCGTACATCCTACCCACGTGTTTTCGCGTAAAGGGATGCCACTTTACAGCATTTATGGCACGGTTTGGAAGAATGCTAGAAAGCGGGCGGGGTTGCCTGACGTGAGGGTCCACGACTTGAAACATACCTTTGGCCGGAGACTCCGTGCCGCGGGTGTTGGGTTCGAGGACAGACAGGACCTTCTAGGGCACAAATCCGACAGGATCACAACCCATTACAGTGCGCCGGAACTAGAGAGTCTGATAGCGGCTGCCAATAAGGTTTGCCCAGACGAAAGACACAAAACTGACACAATGGTCATCTTGAGGCGCAAAAGGCACCTTGTAGCCGTTGGCTAACTATCTGACCTTGTTGATTTTTGTGAGTACCCCCGGCAAGGATCGAACTTGCGACCTGCGGATTAGGAATCCGTCGCTCTATCCACTGAGCTACGGGGGCATGATAATGCGGGAAACTCTATAGCTTATCCCTTTAATTTATGTTACTATTTTCCATCAAGTCAATCGTTTTCTTCGAGCATCGGCACTCGGATGGTTGCCGAGCCCGGCACAAAAGGGTAACATGGTTTTGGTAGAAGCCATAATTAAACCTTTTAAACTGGACGATATAAAAGAGGCTTTGGAAGAACTCGGTGTCGGAGGTATAACCGTAACTGAACTGATTCAGACAGCGGCGCAAACCCGAGGCAGATCCTTTGGGCCTACTCGAACAGCCATAGGCCTGGTCCCGAAAATCAAGATTCAGGTTGCAGCCCCGACCGAACTTGTCGAGCGGATCATAGAGGCTGTGCGCATCCATGGCTCGTCGGGCAAGATAGAGGACGGCAGGGTGACGGTTGAAAAAATCGACAAAGTAGTTCGGATTCGTACAGGAGAACTGGATTCAGACGCTTTAACCTGATGGAATCAAATTCCTGGAGGGAAAAGCTCAAGGTTGCACTGATCGCCGAATTGAATTTTGAGATCCTGCTTCAGAGCTTCCAAATTCGATTCCTCTTCGACTTCGACCACTAATTCTCCATTGTCAAAGCATTTAAGTCGACCATGTTGCTGAAAAACCTGTATAGCGGTTTTAGGATCTACTGTGATCCATCCTTTCATTCTTTTGACGAGTTCTTCGCCGGTGAATTCTCTCTCGATGACCAGGTCTATGGAACGCTGCTTGGCCTTCCAACCGATAACCGCGGGGCGAACCTGCACAGGCATTACTGGATCATGCATTGCGGCGCAGCGGAACCATACTTTTGCTCTTATCAATGGGCGCCTCCAGTGGAAGAATATTAAACGAGTTTCTTTTTTTATATTTATACAAAAGTGCAGAGTATTTCCAGCTGAATATTGGCCCTCAACAAAAAGAACTTTGAAAAATCCTGGAACTATGCTATAGAAGAAACAATTAACTGGTGAATTTGACAAGACAAAAACGTCTCATTTCCTCCAAACGAAAGATAATAAGAGTATGTCATTGTCATTATTTAGATTAGCGTATCGGTTTGCAATCGTTCTCGGAATCACCTTAATTCTGATTTTTTCATCCACCTTTGCGTCTCACGCCGAACAGCGCGGTTCTAAGATTCGACAGGCGCACAATAAGTACGCGAAGAAGAAAATTGAAAAGAAAAATGGCGTCTTAAAGAATGTTACGAAAATCCGAGCCGACAAGAAGACAGATAAGAAGACAGATAAAAAGAAAGTGAAACAAGCCCCTAAGGGGATACAGGCGAAGTCTTTTTATTGTGAGAACCTGGCCAATAAGCGGACTTTGTTGGCCAGAGATCCGGATAAACAACTGCCTATAGCGAGTTTGACAAAATTGGTCACAGCTTTGGTCACGCTTGATAAGATGCCTTTGAACCAGAAGATCACAGTTCCTGAGGAAATAAAATCAGTTCCAAAGACAGTAGTAGGATTAAAAGCCGGCGACCAGGTCAGCGTTGAGGATCTGCTGCATGGATTGCTTATAAATTCGGGAAACGATTGTGCCGAAACCCTCGCTTGCGGTTATCCGGGAGGAAGGGATAAATTCATTGAAATGATGAACGAGAAAGTGCGCACCATGGGGATGCGATCGACTCATTTCTATACGCCTTCCGGCCTGGACCAAAAACCGGATCATCCAATAGAGGGCAAGAAACATGGGGACGTGGAATCCAATGTATCGACGGCTCGTGAGATTTCGCAAATAGCCCTGGCGGCGTTTTCCAATAGCCTCATTCGCGAGATTTCCAAAAAGCAAACGCACGTTATGACGAGCGCCATGGAAAAGACTGGATATTTGGTAAAGAATACCAATAAATTACTTCGAGATGACTTACCTTTGGTTGGCGGTAAGACGGGCTACACCGCAAAAGCCGGGCATTGCCTTGCAACCGCTTTTACTCCGGGACGCAACGTATTCATGATTGTGGTGCTCGGGAGCCCCGATCACTTTCGAGATACTCGGCTCGTTTACCGTAAAGCCCTCAAGGAGGCCAGTCGCATCCAACTGCCACCATCGGGAAGGGATACTAGGCGAGCCGCCGCGAACTGATCGAGAACAGAATGCTAAACAGACGGGTTTTGACTAGCTGATTTCAATTCTTTCTAATCCAAGTCATTGTTTTGGAAGCACGAACAGGAAATTGATCCACTCTCCGTGTTTGGTCTCGCACCAAATTCGACCTCCATGCGCCTCGATTATTTTGCGCACATTGTAAAGACCCAAGCCAGTCCCTCTCTTACTTTTCGTCGAATCGTCGCGAACTCGATAAAATTTATCAAATATTCTTTCGACTAAAGCAGGGTCCACGCCAGGACCAGAATTCCAAACATTGAATAAAAAAGAATCTCCCCGATCTACAAAGCCATAGGCTAATTTCCCTCCCGGATTCGAATACTTAAGAGCATTCCCGAAAAGATTTCGATACACTATTTCCAGAAGGGCCGGGTCGCCCTCCAATCGAATGGCGCCCACTCCTCCCATGCTCGTATCATAACTTTCAAATGAATCAGGATAGCGTTCTTTTAACCCTGTTATGGCTGGAAGTATTACTTCTTGATAAAAATTTTGGATCAGCTGCTTTCGTACGGTGAATTCTCCATGCTCAATTTCGGCCATAAATAGAAAGTCACGGCTCATGGCCTCCAGAAATTGTGAATGGTGATAAATAATTTGCAGATGTTCTTTCCGACCAGGGTCAGTCTCTTTATCCAAAAGCCGTTTTACGAAAGCCGCCCATAATTATGAGCGAATTCTTGGTCTCATGATTTATAAAATGAATGGCTTCTCGAAAATTCTGATTAACTTGTTCGAGTTCCCTCCTGATAGCTAGCTCGCGGCTGATATCCTTACTGACACCTACCGTACCTAAGGCTTTTCCCTGCCGATTTTTCAGTAATGACAGGGTTAACGATATTTCGATTGTTTCACCCTTTTTGGTTCTAAGACGCGTCTCATAATTGCGAATGCCACCCGAAGCTGTAACGTCATCCAGGATCTTTTTTCTTTCATCCGCGTCAACCCATAATTCACCTACTTCCTTACCCTGCACCTCCTCAGCTCTATATCCAAGCATTCTCTCCGCGCCAGGATTGAACACCACAATACGCGACTCAAGGTCCGTCGTAATAATCATGTCTTCCGAGTAACGAAGTATCGCTTCCAGATAGCTGGTTTGTTCAACCAGAGCAGTAGTGCTTTTTTTCATTTCTTGGCCCAAGGCATCGGTTTGTTCTTTGTATTGCTCCTCAGATTGCCTCAACTGATTTCTGAGGTCCGACATTTCCAATCCGGAGCCGATGAGCTGGGCTACCTCTTCCAAATAATCCTTTTCCTCGGTCTGTATTTCCTTCACACCATGATCGGCATGAATGAAACCCCTTGATTTGCCTTTAACAGTTATTTCATATTCGAATACTTTGGCCTGAGATTCCTCGGAGGGTTGGCCATAGATTACGTCGTCAATTTCAATCCAAGCTCTTGAATTTGTCGGATCCTCCATAGGAAGACATACTAGGTGCACTACCTTCTTAATCTTTTCTTCGAAAGGAGTTTTACCCAGCAGAATTCGACTAATCGACAGTAGATTCGCCAGCTTGTTGGAAGACTCGGGCACGTCAAGTCCCTCCGGTGCCTTCTTGAACGACTCTTGTTCACTCAAATTGCACATGGTTTCCAGAATAAAACTTTTTTGCTTCTGTTTTAAAAAGCGTACCGTGACGGAACACTTGTTATTCTGCCTAACCTGAATTCCTTGTATCTCCTGTCCACCCGACCCGGTCACGAGTTCTTCAAACGCGCAGAAGGGGCAGACTGACTTGAGACCAGCCAACGCTTTGTAACAAGTTTTTCCTATACACGGACCTATTCTTTCTGCCAAATAAGAGTTTACCTGTATCACCCGTGCATCCGGACCAATAACGGCAGCCCCTCCAGGAAAGCTCTCCAACAGGCTATCAATCGGCAGTCGCATCCATGCTCCATCCCCGGAAGCTTCCAATTTGAATCGAATTATTAGGACGCCTTGAGATGGGGGCTCCCCATTCGATCTACAAATTGGAAATATTATATCGGCAATATGTGCCGACGTCGAGTATTTAAAACCACTGAGATGGCCTGCTATGGACAACTCAGATCACGCGATTGCCATAGTCACCCAGTTTTGCGGTGAAACGCAAGCGGTACGATCATAGGTTTAGCCGATGAAGCCGTGTTTGACTAATATGACAGCGGATGATAGGATTACCTCGCAATCATCCATTGTTGGAGTGCCTGATGCCAGAAACCCAGGTCAAAGGAGTCGTGCTCGCGGGTGGTCTGGGAACGAGACTTTATCCGTTAACCAAAGTCACGAATAAACATCTCCTCCCGGTCTACAATAGGCCTATGGTCACTTATCCGATAGAATGCCTGGTTAACGCAGGAATCAAGGATATCCTTGTCGTGACCGGCGGCAACAATCCAGGCGACTTTTTGAAATTACTCGGTAACGGAAAAGAATATGGAGTGGACCATATTAGCTATGCATACCAGGAAGGAGAAGGTGGTATAGCTGATGCCCTCGCTTTGGCCGCGGCTCACGTAGGGGGTGGGTCTGTTTGCGTTGTGCTGGGCGACAATATTATAGAAAAAAGCATCAAAATTGCCGTGAATGAATATAAAAGGCAGGGAGGCGGAGCTAAAATTCTCCTGAAGCAAGTGGATGATCCCCAAAGATTCGGGGTGCCTTTGTTGAAAGGCAATTCGGTCATCCGTATAGAAGAAAAACCACAAAATCCCGCGTCAAATTATGCCGTTATTGGCATTTACTTATACGATTCCAGAGTCTTTGATTTCATCAGCACTCTATCCCCATCTCAACGGGGGGAGCTCGAAATAACGGATGTGAATAATCTTTACATTGAACAAGGCGCAATGACCTGGTCCGTGCTCGACGGCTGGTGGTCGGATGCCGGAACTTTTGAATCGCTCCTCAGGGCCAGTAACTTGGTCGCCCAAGGTGGTGCGAACAAAGGTTAGTATAATGAAAAGTGAGAAATTCAAGAAACCTGATTCAAAGCTAATACATGGTTTGATTGTTCACCCTCTGAAGGTAATTCCCGATGAACGAGGCAGGGTGATGGAAATCATGAGGAGGGACGATCCGTTCTTCTCCGGATTCGGTCAGGTTTACGTTACTACTGTTTACCCGGGTATCGTCAAAGCTTGGCATTTTCACAAAATCCAGGAAGACCGTTTCACCTGTGTACGAGGCATGGTCAAAGCAGTATTCTATGATGAACGAGGCGATTCGCCGACTCGCGGTTATATTAACGAGATCTATCTAGGTGAGCATAATCCGTGTCTGATAATTATTCCCTCTGGAATCTACCATGGATGGAAATGCATCGGGGATTGCGAGGCGTACGTGGTCAATATACCTTCCGAGCCGTATAACCGATCCGACCCGGACGAGTATCGTATCGCTCCGCATTCCGGACAAATTCCGTACGATTGGACGACTAGAGACGGATGAGAATATCTTTGATAAACTGATCATGTACTTAATTGTCATGATCAGGGTTCGGCGAGAACTGCACTGAGGAGAAAATGAAGCTTCTGGTGACCGGAGGTTGCGGTTTCATAGGCTCAAACTTCATTATGCATATGTTGGAGACATACCCTGACATAAGCATCATCAATCTGGACCTACTTACATATGCGGGAAACCTGGAAAATCTTCAGGACACCGCGCCCTATGCGGAACGGTATGGGTTCATCCGGGGCGACATTGCCGACCGCGAGCTGGTCTGCAATATAGTTTGCACTAAGCCGGACGCGGTTATAAATTTCGCGGCAGAAAGCCATGTTGACCGTTCGATAATAGATTGTTCCACATTCCTCAAGACCAATGTGGTCGGAACTCAGGTATTATTGGAAGCATGCCGCGAGTTCGGCGTCAGCCGGTTTGTTCAGATTTCCACCGATGAAGTATACGGTTCCCTGGGACCGGACGGCGCATTTACCGAAGATCATCCCATTGCTCCCAACAGTCCATATGCCGCGTCGAAAGCCGCTGCCGATCTGATTTGTCGCTCATATCACAAGACTTATGGTTTGGATGTTTTGATAACCAGATGCTCAAATAATTATGGCCCATTCCAATTTCCCGAAAAGCTAATCCCTCTCATGATTACAAATGCTCTTGAAAATATCGAATTACCTGTCTATGGGGATGGGGCAAATGTGAGAGACTGGATACACGTTCAGGACCATTGTCGGGCAATCGATCTGGTACTGCACAAAGGCAGGCCTGGTGAGGTTTATAATATCGGGGCGGAATCGGAGTTTCCCAACCTGCGCATTGTTCAACATATTCTGGAAAGACTTGAGAAGCCGCAGTCGCTCATACGATTCGTGCAGGACCGGCCGGGCCATGACCGCCGATATGCGATGGATGCCTCTAAATTGAAGAAAGAACTCGCCTGGAACCCCTGCATGTCCTTTGAAGAAGGAATGGACCAGACTATATGCTGGTACTTGGAGCACGAACTCTGGTGGCGCCGAATCAAGACAGGTGAATACCTCACCTATTACAATGAATGGTACGTCAGCCGCTGCGGATGTTAGTGCGGGGAGGCTTTCCGGGGGAGGGACTTTTTGCAAAAAATCCCTCCCCCGGACCCCCACCCCGAAAACTCCTTAGTTGTCAATTTTTAAGCGGGCAGCATCCAGAGACGGTGAGTTTGTAACAAGGATCCGAGATTTCCCCTGCTGTCACACATTTTCCTTGCTCCGGACTTACGACCTACTTCATGAACATTCAACGACGCAAAACTCGCAGACTGGTCATAGGGACAGTCCCTGTTGGGAACGGTGCGCCAATCGCCATTCAGTCCATGACGAACACCGATACGAGGGATACTGAGGCTACGGTCCGTCAAATCCGGCGACTGGAGCGCGCGGGTTGTGAAATTATACGAGTAGGTGTCCCCAGCATGGACGCCGCACGGAACCTGAATTCGATTAAAAAGCGAATCCGGATACCTTTGATTGCAGACATACATTTCGATCACCGCCTAGCCTTGGAGGCACTACGCCAGGGAGCGGACGGCTTGCGATTAAATCCGGGTAATATCGGTTCTCATGCCAAAGTGCGGGAGGTGACTCGAGCCGCTGCCGAACGGGGTGTCCCAATACGAATTGGTGTGAATTCGGGCTCAGTCGAGAAGAAATTCCTGCAGAAATACGGCGGAGCAACTCCCGAAGCAATGGTGGAGAGTGCCCTGGGCCACATAGGTCTTTTAGAAAAAGAGAATTTTCGCAATATAAAAATATCTTTAAAGGCTTCCGACATTCGCCGTACCGTGCAAGCTTATCGGATGCTTGCTGAACGTGTGGACTATCCATTTCACGTGGGAATAACCGAAGCGGGGACTCTCATTCCCGGAACCGCGAAATCCGCTGTTGGAATAGGGCTTCTCCTGGCCGAAGGAATCGGTGATACCATCCGCGTTTCCCTTACAGCGCCTCCAATCCATGAGATTACAGCCGCATATGCGATACTTAGAGCTTTGGGATTGCGTGCTCGAGGGGTCGAAGTGATCTCTTGCCCTACTTGCTCCCGCACAGAAATTGATATTATCGGACTTGCGACCAAAGTGGAAAGAACCCTTTCGCAGATTCAGCAGCCGCTTAAGGTAGCAGTAATGGGCTGTGTCGTTAACGGCCCCGGAGAAGCCAAAGACGCGGATATAGGCATAGCGGGCGGCAAAAAACGGGGTTTGCTGTTCAAACGTGGAAAAATTATTGGAACGTACAGCGAGACGGATTTGTTGCCTGCTTTGCTCGGTGAAATCCAGAAATTGATACGAAAAACTGCAACGCCAGCAAGTTCATAACTTGAACTCTCTCATGGGCGAGCGCCGAATATCGGAGCCAACGCAAGTTGATCCGCTGGGACATTGATAGCACGAGTAAAAAGTTGGATAATATTATCTGACAGTTGCCGAAGACTGTCATTGCGAGCGGAGCGAAGCAATCTCGCAAAGCTTTGGAGATTGCTGGTGGGCCGACATCTGAAACTGTCCCAAAACTCAGAATAGGGAAAGAATCGTGCCACACATCTCGTTCCCAGGCTCCGCCTGGGAACGCATAACCTGGAGGCTCTGCCTCCATTATGGGTCCGGATTCCAGACTGTTACCGGGCAGAGCCCGGTAGATATGGGTTCCCAGGCAGAGCCTGGGAACCAGGAAAACTTGGAAATTGTAAGGCAACTCAGCAGGACATTGTCGGAAAGATGAGATAATCCGAGATGAACCGATTAAATAATGCTATGGAGATTTTCAAAATTCTGCCCAGGACGAATTGCAAGGATTGTAGAGTACCCACTTGCTTTGCTTTTGCTGCGGCTGTTTTCAAAGGGGATAGAAAACTCACTGACTGCCGGCATGTTGAAAAAACCGTTCTGGAAAAATACAAAATCGGGAACTCTGATTCGAGGACATTGGAACGAGAGGAAATTCAAGCGCTTGCATATTTACGAAAAAAAGTTTCTGAAATAGATCTGACTTCGGCTGCAGACAGATTAGGTGCTTCATTTTCGGGTGATAAACTGACAATCAAGTGTCTCGGCAAAGATTTCCAAATAGATTCCAGAGGTAATGTTACATCGGAAGTTCACGTACACGGATGGATCACAGTTCCGCTTCTCAATTATGCTTTGTCTTGCTCGGGAAAAGATGTTTCCGGAAATTGGGTTCCCATCCGCGAGCTGAAGAACGGAGCCGCCTGGGCCGGTCTTTTCGGGCAGCGATGTGAAAAACCACTGAAGCGGGTCGCGGATACTTACACGGATCTATTTGAGCACATGATCCAGGTTTTCAACGCGAGACGTGCGCCCAATGCATTTGAATCGGATATCGCAGTGATTTTGCACCCCCTGCCCAGAATACCGGTACTCATTTGTTATTGGAAACCCGACGACGGAATGGAATCCTCGCTGAATGTCTTTTTCGACGATACTGCCGAAGAAAATCTCATAATAGATTCAATCTACAGAATTACCGCAGGCATGGTCCTGATGTTCGAGAAGATCGCCATCACGCACGGCAAGTAATACGGTTGTGCATTCTAACAGGGAATTCTCAGATGAGGGAAATTTGTTAGCGAGCGGAGGTGATCTGGGTCGTTTTGAAGACGACCGATTTCTTGACATAGAGCGTCCTCAACTTCTCGCAGAGATTTGAAGGCCCTGTTTGGACATGCTTTTTCCCTTAGCTCTTCCCATAAATGTTCCACCGGATTGAGTTCGGGGCTGTGTGGCGGTTGAGGGAGCAGGCGAATGTTCTCTGGGATTTTCAGGTGCTTAGACTTGTGCCAGCCTGCTTGGTCTACCTGCATAATGACCAAGAACTCGCTGAAATCCTTGGATACTTCCTCTAGGAAGATATTCATCATGTCCGTGTTGGCCCAGGGGAGCAGCAGAGCTGTCATTCTTCCAAGACTTGGGGACACGGCAGCGTACACATATAGGTATTCCCGGACTATTTGCCTGGGAACTCTGGGACGTATCCCTTTGGGAGTCCAACAGCGGCGGGGATCGCTTATTCGCCCAAATCGACCCTCATCTTGAGGCACGTATACGACCGGTCTGGTGTCCGCCGGATCTCGGTCTGCCAGGATCTCTGCTACTTTTTCCGGAATTTTTTTTTGAACTCCTCCCGGACCTCTTTCTTAGAATTCGTGTGACAAGGCCGAGGGACTACTTTGCGCCATCCGTTCCGATCCAGGAGCCGATATATGATGGAGTGATGGAGTGTACATCCGAGCCGCTCTTCAAGTACTTTTCCAATCTGAGATCCTACGACAATCTGACCTTTCTCAGCCATAGCAATAAAAGGCGCTACGAATTCGGCCTCTTCTTCCCTAGTCATGTGGGCGTTTCGTCTCCCCCCACGTCCTACTCTTTCAACCACGTCAGGCCCAAACCGGTTGTAATCAGAGATCAGATTATGAACGGTGCCTTTTCCCACTCCCACATGGAGGGCTATTTCCTTGGCTGGTATCGGATCAATGGTTGCATGCAAAATGACCAACCACTTTTGGCCGATCCACGCAGTCCTCGCCTCCCGTATTCGCTGTCTGATCTCCTCCTCCGAAAGATGCCCAAATGCCCTGGTCACCCGTCCCATGATGGCCTCCTCCAAAAAGATGGAGGAACCGCATATCATATTCCGAATATGAACGCGAGTTGGTATAAGTCCTCACCACCTTTGGCAAAAGGGAAGAAAAGCAAGGATGCAGGGGAACCCGCTGTTTCGAGAGGGGCCCCGAGAATGCCGTCGGGAACCCGGCAGAAAGGAAGGCAAAACTGTGGGAGAACCCGCTTTTTTGCAAAAAAGCCGGATTCTCCCACACCCTCTCCGGCAAAAAACTCTTAGATGGTTGGAGGTACATCACAGAATCGTGCATGTCCCACGATATGGGTGGTAGGGGCAGACCCGTGCGTCTGCCCCGATTCAGGCGCACACACGGGTGCGCCCTAAAATAGACATGCAATTGTCACAACAAACGAATACCGCGCTGACAAACGAGACGGTGTGAACGCTAGAGACGCCACTGATAGGGGTAGGAACAGCCGGTTTTCCGGCCGCTCCCCCCTCCGAACCGTACGTGCGGATCTCCCGCATACGGCTCTCCAGTCGGTGGTTCACCCCATAAGGGGACTGACTAACCATACAGAGGATGTAGGTGAGAGAACATCCTAAATATGGCGAAGGACTCGAGTCTTTCCCCGCCATTACAGAGGTAGTCAGCGTGAGGTTCCAGCGTAAAACACGGTTAATCCGACTGATGGCAGTGGAGTTCTCCGGCAGTCTAGGCCAGGCGGCCACTCGATACCGGTGTGTATTCCGTGTGACTAACTGTAGCTCACCCACCTTCCTGCCCTCCTTGGCTCCACACCCATTACGGCGCTTCATAGCTACTATGAGGGCTCTGACTCCTGTACGCCTCTCGCCAACGTACAGGTCTCCCTGCTTCACGTACTCACCCTTCCTGACCATTCCGTCCCCAACCACCTTGTGTTCCCCTGTCGTCGCTTTATACCCGCTACCTTGTTCTCAGCTCGACAGGTCTCCCATCTCAAGACCCTCTGTCTTTTCCATCGACTCAGGCCATCGTCAGAATGGGTCTAGGCTTCGCCACTCCCTACCAGGCTCGCCGAAACCACCCGGCCGAAACGGGTTCGTTATCCTACGGACTGGTCGTTCACCTCCTGTTGCTCTCCACCCCGCCTCACGGCGACGCAGTTACAGTCGGTTACAGGCCGTAGCGTATACCTGGAGAGGACTTGCACCTCTCTGTATGAGCACGCCCGCAGGCGCACTAGGGGCGACCGGCGGTCGCCCTGTGTCTCCGAAGGGGAGAATTGTATCGGGGCCTGGAAAGTATTCGTTAGCAGCCTTCATTGCCGGTTTCAAATCGGCATGCGTCAGATCAATTAGTCAATCGCTTGCAACCAGGAGAATGAGTATTTGGCAGCGCAATTATTACGAACACATCATCCGAAATGAAAGATCGCCAAACGTGATCCGTGAATACATTTTGAATAATCCCAACCGATGGTCGGATGATCCCGAAAACCCTGAATCCTTCAGATAATTCCGGGGTCGACCATCTCTGAGGCGGGATACCGCCAGCATAATAAGCCGGGGGTGTGGGCCCATTGGGCGTGGTGCCAACATGCATCTTGAGACTGAGAGCGCTCGAAACACTCCGATATGCCCTGGAGGATGATCGCCGTGCGCGGAGCACCTTTTTACACAAAAAGCGGGTTCCCTATGGCCTTCTCGGGGGCCATATGATGACGGGCAATCGACCGGCACGGAGAGGCTGTCTCAAAACTCAGAATCGAGAAGAAATCGTGCCACACTTCTCGTTCCCAGGCTCCGCCTGGGAATGCATGACCTGGAGGCTCCGCCTCCATTATAGGCTAGAATGCCAGACAGTTACCGGGCAGAGCCCGGAAGATATGGGTTCCCAGGCGGAGCCTGGGAACCAGGAAAATCATAGTTTTCATAGCACGATTTTGGCCTTTCTCGGATTTTTGAGACAGCCTCCAGAGGCCGGCCGCCACCGGGAACAGAAATGACCGGCAAGATGCCGGTCCTAAAGCAAGAAATCGGCAGGCTGGAATCCCGCGCCGGACGCGGGACTGCCCCACGTTGGAGACCCTGTTTAGCCTACCGCCAGCAATCATCTTGAGAGCAAGAGCCTTCGATACATCACGATGCCCGCTCATGCGTAGTCGCCGTGCGCGGAGCACCACAAAAAGCGGGTTCCCTATGGCCTTCTCGGGGCCCCTATTTTCACATCCTTTTCGGGCAGGGCAAGCCCTGCCCCTACCGCGGCCACGGGCCCTACCCATTGCTGCGGGACACCGCCAGCCATTTAGGAGTTTTTTGCCGGAGAGGGTGTGGGAGAATCCGGCTTTTTTGCAAAAAAGCGGGTTCTCCCACATTCTTCCCTTCTCTCCTCAGCGGGTTCCTCCGCATTCTTGCCTTCTCTTGCCTTTCCGGCGGGTTCCTCGCATTCCAGGTGCCTACTTCACCACCACCTCTTCGCCGGGGTTGAGGCCGGAGATTATTTCTACTCTTCCGTCGCTCAGCTTACGACCGGTTTTGACGTGGCGAATCTTCACTACACCGCTTTCCAGGACCTTGACGGACTCAAGCTGCCCGACTGATTGGACAGCGTCTGCGGGAACGAGAACCACGTCTGACGTAAGAGTTTTGAATGTCAACGTTCCGTACAGCCCAGGACCAAGGCCGGGATGCTCGGAAAGTGGGGCTTTGACTGTAATAGTTCTTGTTCTTTCGTCACGTTGTGGCACTACTTCCCGTATTTTAGAAGACTGCTCGACCTTTGCCGAAGGAACAGAGATCGTGACAGGCTCTTCAAGGCTCAAGTACGGAGCATACTGCTCTCCGATTGGCGCGACCAATTCAAGCGTACCCGGCATGTAGATGCTCAGTAAAGCTTTTCCAGGGGTTGCCAAGTCACCGAGGTTAATTTCCCTACCCGAAACAATGCCGTCAAAAGGTGCTGTAACTATGGCGTAAGAAAGCTGAGTCTTTGCCTCTTCCAGGGCGGCTGCGGCTCTTTGTTCTGCGGCCTGGGACATTTCGTAACGGGCCAACGCGTCATCGTAATCCTTTTTTGCAACTGATTCTTTTTCGAATAGACTTTTGTAGCGCTCATAATCATTCCTGGTTTTCACCAAATCCGCGCGAGCGCTTTCAAGAGCGGCTTGTGCCTGATCCTCGCGTTGCGCCATATCTTTCGCGTCTACCCGAAGCAGCACTTGGCCTTTTTTTACCGTGTCACCGGCTTCGACGTTAAGTTCCACCACGTACCCCAGCACTCGGGAAGCCACTCTTGCGGTTTCTCTGGCAACCACCGTTCCCGACACAGTCACCCCTCCTCCACTGTGGCCGGTCTCTGCCTTAACGGTCTTGAGTTCTGATGTGCTTTTTCCAGGGGGAGATGTGATTCCCCCGGGAACTTTGGAGTGAAATCCACCCTGAGTCCACACCAGGATCAATATCAGCCCTAGCAGTGCCAAACAGGCTATAAGTATCTTCTTCCTGCTCATCAAGGCTGTTCCTAGATTTTGTTGAGCCCAGATTCGATCAATTCACGCGACAATCAATTGTCTTTCATCACGTAATCATCATATTCAATTTCGAATCGTAACTTATGTTTGGCTTCCTCCTGGGCAAGAGACATGAAAACCGTCTGAAGCGAGCCGTCTTCCACGACAGCGGCTAAATCATTGTACATTTTAAAGGCCTTTTTTTCTTTTTTCATAGCAACAATGAGAGCCTGTTGATAATCCATTTCCCGGCTAGGTTCCACATCGACTAAATAGTCCCCGATCTTTAAATCCAGGACCTTGCTTTGGGAAGGCAAAAGCTTCTTGCCTATTTTTATATCTTCCAGTTTTCTTTTGTGCCCGAGTTCCTCCTGGGCAAAACTTTTGAAGATCTCACTCATCCATGGCCTGTCCATGCGAGCGGATAAATCCGTATAAAATTGAAAAGCCTCCTGTTCCTGGCCGATCGCAAAATCCAGTACCTCATCCACTGATTTCCACTGCTGCATAATCTTCCTCCAATAATATTATTAACAGGGCTCTGTTAGACCCGTTCTCGATTATCATACGGCTCGCTGCTCGACGAAAACGTGGCAGCGCGCTCAAATCATATTTGTACTGTGGCTCAATCTAGAATACTACCTAAATCAAGAGTACATCACATCAGATTCTTGACAGCCGTCAGAGCCGCATCGAAATCCGGCTCATTAACAATATCGTTTACTATTTCAGCATGGCGGATTACGCCGCCCGTATCGATAACAAACACAGCGCGGGCTAGAAGACGCATTCCGTCTATAAGAACCCCGTATGAAGTTCCGAAGGAAGCGTCTCTATGATCGGAAAGAGTTTGCACTCCTTTTATATCAGCAGCTGCGCACCAGCGTGCCTGAGCGAAAGGAAGGTCCATACTTATGGCTAACACGATTACGTCAGTCCCCAACTGGGTCGCTTCTTCGTTAAACCTCCTTGTAGTCCTATCACAAACCGGCGTATCCAGGGACGGAACAGAATAAATCACGCATACTTTTCCTTTAAAGGATGAGAAGTGCACGGGCTTCATATCTGTCCCTGTCGCTGAAAAATCAGGCGCGTGTTCGCCGATTTTCACCGGTTCTCCCAGAAGGGTTACGGGATTCCCATTCATCGTGACCAGACCACTACGTCTTGTCATGGATAATTCCTCTCGGTTAAGTTGTTATTCCGGTATTTATATACATAAGCACTATGGTGATTTGTGCAATCATCCAATTTGGTCACGTAAAGACAGGGAATAAGCCGGATCAATACTCGTAAGGAAGGAATAGTTTCCTGTGTTCAACTAAAGCAAATCTGTCGGTCATTCCAGCTATGTAATCGCAAACTACTCTTTCGACCGGATCTTCTGCTAAAATTCTCTTTTGGACACCCGGCGGAAGCTGTGACGGCCTGGACACATATTCCTGGAAAAGGTCCGTCAATAGGCGCGCTGCCTTATATTGCATTCTCATTATTTTATAGTGTGTATAAAATCTCGTGTGAAGGAAGTGATTGAGCTGCTCTTTCCATTTCTGCATTTCAGGAGAAAACGTAGCGACTTTTTCCGGAAAATTGATGATATCCATCGGACTCTCAAAATTTTTTTGGGACAGGCATTCCTCAGTCCCTTGCACGAGGTCGCGAATGAATGTGTCGATAAGAATTCGAATGCACTGATAACGGAAAGTATCCCGATCCAGGTTAGGATGTCGGTCGCTGATAATTCTGGTCACTTCGTTCCAAATATCGAGTTCTCCAAGGTCGTGCTCGTCAAAAAAACCGGACCGGACGCCATCCTCGATGTCATGACAATTGTAGGCTATTTCATCGGCAAGGTTGACGATCTGCGCCTCGAGACTGGGGCACGGTCCCGACATGAACTCTTTCATAACATGAGCCGGCGCTTGATCGTACACGGTGGAATGTCTTGCGATTCCGCTGCGTGTCTCGAATGTTAAATTCAGTCCCGGGAAATTAGGATATCGTGCTTCCAGCATGTCCACGACCCGGAGGGACTGAGTATTGTGCTCAAATCCGCCATGGTCCTGCATAAGGCAGTGAAGAGCTTCTTCTCCGGCATGGCCGAAAGGTGTGTGGCCAAGATCGTGCGCTAGAGCCACAGCATGGGTCAGCTCCTCGTTAGCACCTAAATACTGAGCCAAGCTTCGGGCAATCTGCGCCACTTCGAGAGTATGGGTCAGTCTTGTCCGGTAATGGTCCCCCTCATAATATGCAAAGACTTGCGTCTTGTATTCAAGCCGACGGAATGCCCTCGAATGAATAATTCGGTCACGGTCCCTTTGAAATGCCGTGCGATACGGGCATTCCTCTTCAGGATGAACCCGGCCCCGACTATTTTCGGAGCGAATCGCGTACACCGCGAGAAATAATCGTTCCCTCTCCTCCTGGGCTGGACGCTTTATGATCACTTTTTAGGTCCCGGAATATGACAGCAGGGTTTGGATTGCATTCTTTTTATTTTTATCTGTTTGGTCTGTCTTTCTGACGCGGCGAAGCAGGGACTGAGCCCTTTACCGGGGCAACATCTCCGCTGGTTTTCGTAAGTGTCTGTTCCTCTTCCGGTTGGACCGTTCGCGAGACTCCTTTAATTCCTGAAGGCCCTGGCAAAATTATATTAACCAACAATGCAAAAAATATGACGACAACCAGAGAGGCCACCGCCCAAATAATTGTTTTCACCCCGACAGTGGTCTTCCGGGAGTTACCTTGGCGATCCTGCTCAGCGGGGAAGCGAAATTCCTGGAAGGCATCATGAGGCAGCGAAACGTCATATTCCATTTCGAGTTTATCAGTAAGTGGTTCCCGCAACTCGAATTTGGATTGATAAGGTTGGCTGACCAGCTGCTCGTCAGACACACTCAGGGGAGGATTCTGCGCCGATGTATTTTCTATGTATCCGATCCCACGGCAATGAGGACACCGGATCTTTACCTTCGGTTTGTCGGGAAGATTCTTCTCATCCAACCTCATTGTGCCTTGGCAATGAGCGCAGCGTATCACCATGTTTGACTAGGCCTCAAACGATCTTTCATTACGAATCCGATTTAATGGCCTGAAGCAACAAGTCATGAATGATGCCGTTAGTTGCAACAATGAAGTGAGTATAAGGATCGGTCCTGTTGCCAGAACCATCGCTTACACGGCCTCCGGCTTCTTGCACCAGGAGCATACCTGCGGCCATATCCCACGGTTTCAACTTCTGTTCCCAAAATCCATCCAATCGACCGCACGAAACGTAAGCTAAATCGAGCGCGGCAGACCCACCACGCCTAATTCCTTGTACGCGCAACAGCACCCTTGAAAATTCCGCGATATTATTTTCAGGTGAATATGCTTTATCATAAGGGAAGCCGGTAGAGAGAATGCTCTCTGGTAGTCGTGCTGCTCCGGATACGTGAATAGGATTACCATTCAGAAAAGCGCCGCGATTTCTTATGGCATAGAAACTTTCTTTTTTCAATGGATCGTAAACCATGGCGGCAACGAGTACGCCACTTTCCATGAGAGCTAATGATATGGAAAACATTGGATATCCATGTGCGAAATTCACTGTGCCGTCGAGGGGGTCCACAAACCACAACCATGGAGAACCCTTTAGTTCAATACTTCTCTCTTCAGTAAGAATATCATGTTCCGGAAATTCCCGATTTATGGCATCAACAATGAAATCTTCAGACGCACGATCCGCATTGGTAACGATATCTATGGCGTCGGGTCGGTTATCTTTGAGAGTTACTCCCAGGTTTCCTTTGGAATAGGTCAGTATCCGTTTGCCGGCCTTTTCAGTTACTCGGGTCAGAAATTCTAGAATCTTCTTTGAATCTGTCTTATATGTCATCCCGCTTCCTCATTATTTCACAATCGAGTTCTCCACGGTGAAGCTTTATACGCACTTCTTCTCCCGCTTTGGTCGTTTGAGCATCCTTGATCACAGCGCCGGTCCGGGAATCGAAAGTAATGGAATAACCCCTGGCCATTATACCCAGCGGGCTCAGGGCATCCAATTGTCCCGCGAGAATATTGAAAGACTGTTGAGCGTCATGAACGGATACTCGACCCGCTGCCGCCAAGCGCCCAAATAATGAATCAAACTGATCTCGTTTTTTTCCGACTATCCTCGCTACGTGCTCGGGCTTAAGTCTGGCCGCCAAAGAATCGGCTTCTCGCCGGAGATCGTGGAATTTCCGTTTTGTCGTCTTTATAAGCCTGATATTCAGATCATCAATCCTCATACGATATTCCGATATCTGCCTCAAAGGATCGTGAAGACGTCTAATAAGTTCTCCCACAGTCGAGGCAGAGCGGTCCATGACCGCTGTCACACAATGCCTTAATCTTGCCTGGAAATGTTCCAATACTGCTTCTAAATCTCTTTTGTCTGAAACAAGCATTTGCGCAGCAGCCGATGGTGTGGGCGCTCTCAGATCAGCGGCAAAATCCGTCAGCGTGACATCGGTTTCGTGTCCCACTGCGCTGATGATCGGCAGCCTGCATCCTGCGACAGCTCGAACTACCCTCTCGTCGTTAAACGCCCAGAGGTCTTCTATCGGGCCTCCTCCTCGCCCGAGAATTATGACGTCCACGTCGCGTGTCTCGCAGAGTCTTTGTATAGCCAGCGTGATTTCGCCGGGAGCCTTATCTCCTTGAACTGAGGATGGACTGACAACAACGTGTATCCATGGGGCACGTTGCCGAATTATTCGGATCATATCGCGAACGACTGCGCCTCGAGGAGAAGTCACCAAACCGATGGTTTTCGGGAACGGAGGCAAGGGTTTCTTCCGGTTTTCATCAAACAGACCCTCTGCCGCGAGCTTAGTCTTTAATTGCTCGAAAGCCAACATCAGGCTTCCAAAACCGAAGGGTTCCATAGTATCGAGTATCAATTGATACTCGCCCCGAAGGCCATAAACCGACAATCTGCCCCACGCGATAATTTGCAGTCCGTCTTCCGGCCTGAATTTCAGGAAACGCCCTTGCAGCCTGAACATCACGCACCTGATCTGGGCCGTGTCGTCTTTTAAGGTAAAATACAGATGGCCCGACGGAGCACTACGGAAATTTGATATTTCGCCCTGTATCCAGACCGAAGGGTATTCTGTTTCTAAGATCTCCCTGATCTTTTCAGTGAATTCCGAGACTTGGTAAATTTTTCTCTCAGGCAGTTCCAATGTTACTCCTGACAAGACTTACCGTCATTCCGGCGTAAGCCGGAATCCAGTCTTTTCAGCAGGTTCTGGACCCCGGCTTTCGCCGGGGTGACGAGTCGCGAGAAGGTCATTATTTTTGGCAATTGCTATAATATATTATTTGAGTCTGTTTATTTGATTCTTCCATTCACGAATATCCTTAAGAGCCTGTTCGACAATTATTTCCCTTTTGCGTTGCTTGGGGGTTCCCACAGGCGCTTGCGCCATGATGCCGAAATTTATATTCATCGGTTCGTATTTGGCAACTGATTCGTCTCTCGTGTGTTTCAGCAGCGCACCTATGGCAGTTGTTTCAGGTGGCGTAGGTGGCGTTAAATTCTGTGACAGTAAGCCAGCCATTATACCAACCGCAAGACCCGAGGCGGTAGACTCGATGTATCCTTCTACACCTGTCATCTGACCTGCAAAGAAAACATGAGGATCTTTGCGCGATCGCGAGAACTGATCCAAGAGCCGTGGAGAATCCAAAAAGGTATTGCGGTGAATTGACCCGAGCCGCGCGAATTCGGCTTTCTCCAGGCCCGGAATTTGCCTGAAAATTCTTTCCTGCTCCGGATGCTTCATTTTGGTTTGAAATCCTACAAGATTGTATAGCGTTCGCTCACGATTTTCGGCACGGAGCTGTACAACAGCATAGGGGCGCTTTCCGGTGACCGGATTCGTTAATCCCACGGGTTTCATCGGACCGAATGCCAGTGTGTTTGGACCCCTTCGCGCCAATTCTTCAATTGGGAGACATCCTTCAAAATGAGGTATGTTTTCGAAGGGATACGGATCAACCTTTCCCGCGAGCAGAATTTCGGAAACGAAGTTCAAGTAAGCAGGCTCATCCATCGAAGCATTCAGGTAATCCCCTTCACCGTTTCCATAACGGGAGGCACGGAACAGCTGGCTCATGTCCAAACTATCAGCATTCACTATGGGAGCTATGGCATCATAGAAATAAAGTCCTTCCGAGCCGAGTCCTTTCATTATGTCGCCGGCCAATTTATCCGCAGTAAGGGGACCAGTGGCCACAATGACCACTCCTTCTTCCGGCCGCGGAATATGCGTCACTTCACGAATTTCGAGCTTTACCAGAGGATGGCCATAGATTTTTTCGGTAATGAATCGCGCGAAGAGCGTCCTATCTACGGCAAGCGCTTTGCCTGCGGGCACCGCGGTTGCATCGGCGGCCTGAATGATCAGAGAATCCATAATCCGCAGTTCCTCTTTGAGGAGGCCTGCGGCTGATATCAACGAAGAGGATCTCAGGGAGTTCGAACACACAAGTTCTGCAAGATCCGGCGAATTATGAGCAGGTGAATATGACAGCGGCTTCATTTCAATTAGTCGAACGCAGATTCCCCGCTGCACCAGCTGCCATGTCGCCTCACAACCAGCCAGACCTCCACCTACCACAGTTACTTGCATTCAATTTTCTCCAAAATCAGAAATATCCTATACCTGGAGCCATGTTGCTGGAAGCTGCCGATGGTGCATAGCTCACACGGTAAACGCTATCGAATGATTGTAAGAAATCAGCGATACCCTTTCAACTGGTTGTGACAGGGGGAGGTCGTGCGGCCAACGATGTAATGGTGATATGCCGCCTCCGAAGAGCCAATAATAAAAGGGTTTAGAGCATGCTTCTTGATTCTTTTGGCTAATCTCTCACGAATGCCAGGAGTCCCCTGCTTCCGGCCACATAAAATGGATTAGGCGCTGGAGAGTCCGTTTTCTTAGCAATTAGCCTCTGTTTTAAAGCATTCGGTATGGTGGCCGGGCCGAGTACAGTTAAACGCACGGGCGCCGTTCCGTTCTTCACCATTCCTATTTCCTGAGCCGCGGCTAATGAAAGATCCACAACCCGGTCACCCACGAACGGGCCACGATCGTTAATACGAACAACGACTTCCTTCTGATTCTCCAAATTCGTTATCTTCACAAGTGTATTTAGAGGCAAGATGTTGTGAGCCGCGGTGAGTTCGTGCATATCGTAGACCTCTGTGGATGCGGTTTTCCTGCCATGGAAACCGGGACCGTACCACGAAGCGACACCGTTTTGGCAGAAACCCGGCTTAACCTCTTTGATAGGAAAATAGGTTTTACCCATCACCGTATAAGATGGTTTTTGGTTTTGCTTTGCAACAGTAAGATTGCGAGCGCACCCTGCCATTGCTAAAATTATAAATAATGCAGTAATGGAGAGTTGTCTGGATGTCATATAAAATTAATGATAAAATAAGTCTAATTATTCTGATTTACGCAATTTATTTTAACATACCTCGCCGGGAGCGTCAATTAAATCAAAAATAAAGATCGCTGGGATTCTGTGTTACAGTAAAAGAATCTCTTTTTGAATCCGCTTGATTAAGGTAAAGTTGTAAACATTCAATCTTCAGAACATTCCGCGAACTGACGCGCTGGACTGGAGTTAATTATCATGCTATCGAAATTTTTCCGGAGCTCCTTCATTTTTGCTTGTTTGTTGGTTTTGTTCGGTTGCGATCCGATGACCCTGGTAAAAGAGAAAGTACCTAAACCAATACAGTCATTGCTCAGTTTTGGATCGCCCGGGAAATCCAGAGGAGCAAAAACAATTATAGCAACCCTGAAACTCATCACTCCAAAAAACAAAGAACTCTTCTCTGTGGATCAGGAAGTCGCGTTTCAAGCTGACTATCAGGCCGATGACGTGAAAAAGAAGGAAGGGCCACAGTTCACCTGGATGCTCTTCAAGGAGCCTGATGGAAAGGGTGTTAAGGCGGCGACAACAAAGTCATTTAAGAAGAAGCTCGAACCCGGCAATTATCGTGTCGAGGTAACAGTCGCTCATGGAGAACAGAAGTTGGTGAAGAAATCCGATTTTCGGGTAGCATTCACGGCTAAAGGGCAAGTGGTTATGCCGGATGGCGCTGGGCTGGGCGGAGTCGAAATCATGGTGACGGAGCTAAAGCGATAAGGCTGTTTTTAAGACCGAGACCGATCCTAAAGGGGCATTTACCGCCGAAGTGCTCTCCGAAGGCAATTTCGTGGTGGTACCTCGCAAAAAGGAGTACAGCTTTTGGCCTGCACGCGAAATAACCAAGTTGGGCCGCGAACCAGTCGCCCTGAATTTCAAGGCGGTGAAGGCTGAAATCGACAAGTTGAGGCTGACCGAGGACGCGCAGACGGATGAAAGCTTGGAAGCTATTTGTCCAGGTCAAGATACTTATCTTAAATTTGATTTCAAGGCGGAAGATAAGCCCACTCGGATCGATGCATTCCTGGTCGCCGGAGAACAGGAAAAGGAAAAACTCATTCAATTAGATCAGGCCTACGATCCGTCGGATCAAAAAACTGCTGCTGATCTCGGAGACGAACGGAAAACATTACAGCTAAAAGTCCCATCAGCTCGGGATTTGGGCGGATTGGCTCCTAACTACCGGCTCAGGGTGAATTTTTCTGATCTCAAAGGCAACTTATATTCGGCCGAAGGCCATAATGCGATTAAAATAGATATTAATACGTGCTTTCGTAGTACATTCCAGCGGGCCGTGGCCCTCCACCAGAAAGAGAAGTTAGAACAGGCAGCAAAATTTTACGCTGAGGCTATTCAGTTTGGAAGAATCTTGCAAGAAACCGGGCACCTACCGGCAGATATGCAGAAAATATATTTTGATACAGGCCTTGTAGAAATCAGCTTAGCTTTTGCGAAAGAAGCAGGAGACGCCAAGCGACTAGAATTCTTAGGAAAAGCTATCTCCAATTTTAATACAGTCCTGAAAACTCACAAAAAAGACGCCGATGCAATATTCCTCCGAGGAATGGCAAACCATTCGGCGGGAAATTATGAAATCGCTATTAAAGATTACAACGACGTGCTGTCAATTGATCCGGACTCCACTGAGGTTAAGAAGTTGAGAGCGCATGCGTACGTAAAAACAGGTTTGAAGGAAAATCTTTCTTCAGCTGTAGATGATTTCACCGACGTAATAACTAATGATCCGTCGGCCCAAGAGCTGAGAAAGAGCAGAATCGCGGCCCTAAAATTGGGCGCGGAGCCCTCAACCAAAACTGATTATTCGCGGGTGGATATTGGTTCCGTGCCGTTACCGGACATACGTGAAGGATTAAAGCTTTCGAACCGTATACGAAAATAAGGCTGTATCTGTCTCTCCTTTTCACAAAATCCGGAAGGTGATGCTCATACATTCTTCACATCGTTTTTCGAGGGCGTATTATTTGATGTATTTTCCGCTGGTGGTCTGCCTTGCGGGTTGCCTCGGAACGTACGGCATCACAGAAATTACCGATTACCCGTATAATCTTATTCATGAAGATGATTCAACCGCCAAATTTGGATTACGAGATGATGACGCTTTTATTGAGGTGCGAAAAGTCCCGATCTCTCGTCCCATTGAAAATTTGGCCATCAATTACGGTGCCCTATTCCCGGAAGGAGAAATAATAAGACCGGGAGATACTGAGGAATATACTAAAATAGATGGCAGGAACGCATACAAGGTGGTCTTCCGGCCAAAATACATTCGAAAACGAAAGCGCATCGATGACAAGGCAGGAACGAAAACCGAAGAACCCTCGGAAGGATGGACTCAGGTAACTATCAACGATCCACTTACCGGCAGACCTGAAACGGTTATGCAAGGTCCGATAATTCGAAGGGAACGTATCCTATACCTTGTTGCCGGGGACCAGTATGTTTACTATATTCTGATGAGAGCCGACGGTGATGCCATTGAACCGGCCCGCAAAAAACTTGAGAAATTAGTCCGCGAAGACATTAAATATCGTTAACATTGTAGAATGACCTTATTAGAATCAACCAGGATTTCAAAAAGGAGCAATTTGTCTTGAGATACATAGGTAGCGTTTATCGGCCTCCAAGCGAGGCACATAGTTTGATTATTCAAGTGACACTTGGATGTAGTCACAATAAGTGCACGTTTTGCGGAAGTTATTTGGACAAACCGTTTCAGGTGAGACAACTGGATGAAATAAAGCGCGATTTGCAAGACGTCGCATATATGGGACCTGTGGATAAGGTCTTTCTTGCAGACGGTGATGCTCTGGCCATTCCCCAGAAGCGACTCGTGCAGATAATGGAGATGGTTAATCAGTTTATACCTTCGGTGAAGAGAATAGGTATTTATGCAAGTGCCGGAAACATACTGCATAAATCTTTGGATGATCTAAAGGCGCTTCATGCCCTGAATCTTGGGATTATCTATTTAGGCGTCGAAACCGGTGATCCGGTTCTTCTTCAAAAAATTTGTAAGGGAGCCACCTACGATGAGCTTGTCGAAGCGGCTCACCGCGTGAAGAATGCAGGTATTGCGCTTTCGGTGACTGTCCTGCTCGGGATTGGAGGGATCGAAGGAAGCGAGCAACATGCCCGCGGGACCGCTAGAATACTTACTGACATGGATCCGGATTATGTGGGCGCGTTGAGCGTCATCCTGGTGCCGGGAACTCCCTTATACCAGGACCATGTTGAGGGTCGATTCGAAGTTCCCGAGCCGTTCAGCTTGATCAAGGAGCTTCGAACAATGATTGCGGAATCCAATTTTAGCCATTGTGTCTTCAGGTCGAATCATGCTTCGAATTATCTACCAGTTAAGGCAACTCTTCCCGAGCAAAAAGCACAAATAATCGAAGCAATAGACAGCGTGCTCAGGTCGCGAGACAAACAGCGACTTAGACCGGAATTCCTTCGAGCTCTTTGATAAGTTGTCCTGGGGGCAGGTCTTGCTTCTTGCGGAACTGGGGTCATGAACAAGCGGGAAAGTGAAAAGGCAAGAAGCTAGACCTGACCCCAGGTGCACCCTTGACCCCAGGTGCACCCTCGGTTCCTGCTCCCATCTTTCTACGATGATCTCTGCAGGGTAAATTGACAGCAATAGGATGCCGCGGGTACAATGAATCAAAAATTAAGAGGGGAACCAAAGAATCGATTTTATAATTGCAGTTATCCAAATAGTGTTTGAACTCACGATTATGGTGCAGAATTCACTCTGAAATTGAGAATTACGGTCAATAACTTTTTCCAATGAAACAAATTAATCAATGGCACTCGGGGATGGCTAGGCGATCGACGCCAGGCCGAAAGATTTAGCAAATAAGACAAGGGGGGAATCAATGATTTCATTCAAAGTCAATGGAAAAAGGTATGACTTGGACGTGCCGGTTGATATGCCTCTTTTATGGGTAATTCGAGAAAAGCTCGGATTAACCGGTACAAAATACGGTTGCGGCCGGGCTTTATGCGGCAGTTGTACCGTCCTTGTCAACGGCAAGGCAGTTCGTTCGTGTGTTGCGCCCGTTTCGTCGGTAATGGGCAAAGAAGTTATTACCATAGAAGGCCTCTCCGCTGATGGCGCACACCCGGTTCAAAAGGCTTGGATTGCCGAAGACGTGCCTCAATGCGGCTATTGCCAATCCGGTCAGATCATCTCCGCCGGTGCGCTCCTAGCGGCAAATCCGAAACCCACCGATGATGATATCGATCAGGCCATGTCCGGAAACCTTTGCCGATGCGGCACTTATCAGCGCATTCGTAAGGCCATCCATCGTGCATCGAAAATGATGGCCCAGGGAGCGCAGACATGAATGAGATCTTGAATGTAAGCCGACAAACCTTCCTAAAGTCAGCAGCAGTAATGGGCGGAGGATTAGCGCTTGGGTTTTATCTACCGGGTTTGAAAAACGGTTCTCTTGTCATAGCCGCTGACTCAAACCTGATCATACCGGAGGGGGGCCAAAATGAGATTAAAGCCGAATAAAATATATTCCACACGGCTGGTCATTATCGCCGGTATCATCCCTTTTATCGCCCTTATAATCACGAATGGAAACCGTTTTTTTGATGGAACATTTTCGCTCGGTGCCGCATCAGCGCTGTCGCAGATAGGGCTTGCTCATGCGGCCACGAAGACCGATCCGGATGCATCGGCAAAAGCGTTCCTGAAAGCATCACAGGTTCTACTCAGTCCTCGGTGCTTCAACTGCCACCCGGCCGGTGATCGTCCATTACAAGGAGATGTCCAACGTATTCATAATATGCAGGTAGTACGCGGACCGGAGGGGATTGGAAAAAACGGGTTGTGGTGCAGCACCTGTCACCAGGAGAAGAACATTCCGGACGCCGAGTTACCTGGAGCTCCAGGGTGGCAGCTGCCGAGTGCCGATATGCCGATGGTCTTCGAGAAGAAAACACCCCGACAGCTATGTGAACAACTTAAGGACCCCGCTCAAAATGGACACAGAGGTCCTGAAGACATTATCGAACACGTCCGCGATGCTCCTATAGTTGTTTGGGGGTGGCACCCTGGACCAGGAAGGACACCCGCACCCCTGTCTCATGATGAATTTGTGAAACTTATGACTGAATGGATTGAGAAGGGCCAGGCATGCCCGAAATAGGCGTATTATTTCCTAAGAATTTTAAGGAACTAGGAATATGAAAAGGTGGTTGCGGATCAGAATTTTGTTGATGATCGTCTCGGGATTCTGCTGCAACGCACAAGCATTAGCGAATGACAAGCCATATGATGGGAGTCCCCCTTTCAGGCTGAGTGAGCTTCAGCCGCTGAAGATTCAGGAAGCGGGCGCTGCCGGAGAGGAATCAATTCTTTATGGCCCTAAGAATGCTTACAACATTTTTATTAATTATGAATTAGGCATGCACTGTGTCGGCTTTGATATATCCTACTGCTGTATTATTCCACCTTATAACAGCATCCAAGCCCAAGCGGTCAAATCCGAGTCCGATGATCAGAAGAAACCCATCTTGCTGTCGCCGAAGGATAATGTGCGGCTTTCCTATTCTATTAAAGATAACACCTACAGCGAAGGCAATAAGATGAAATACTGGTCGGTGGCCAAAGATGTCAGCGGAAGCGGGACGATGTCTAATCCGGGTGATAACATGGCCAATTACGTATGGAATCATCTTTTTGTTTACAAGGATCTGAACGGGACTCTCCCTCAAAAGCCGGAAAAGGACAAACGGCTTCATATTGGAAAGGAGATTCCGGTCAACATAGACTCGGGTCCTTCAGGCAAGCCATTAGCAGGCGGGTACATGGATTATGCGAATGAAAAAGGCGGGAACATTGTCTTCACCGATTCCATGATACCGGAGCTGCGCAACATTTCTCTCGTGCTCACCTCATCCCATATCTGGGATGCCCTGGGACTTCCACTGACGGCATTCAATGATAGCACACGGCGAGGGAGCATAAGGACCGTGTCAGACCGGGATTTTCAGCCTTTTCAACGTGCTTTGGTTCGCCTTACAGATGAAAAGGAGCAACCATTGGCTGAGAAGGGCAAGGCTGTGGAGTTCTTCGGGACTGAACCGGTCGATATCTCAATCTGCTCAACCTGCCACTCCGGACAGGGGATTGCAGCAAATTTCGCAAGAGGAGCCGGGCTTTCACTCTTTGATAAAGAATACGTGTACTGGAAAACCAAGTATCCTGACACGAGCGAGTATATTGCACGCCAATCCTCCGCCTCGATCCTTATTCTCGAATTGCACGACAAACACTACAAGACCGGCTTCCTCAAGGATTATAATTCGGAAGCTCCGTCGAATAGGCTTGGTAAGGTGGGCGCTGTGCATTGCGCCGATTGCCATGGAGATAATATGTCCGGAGTTTTGCAGACTCCAAGGCCAAGCACAACCGGATATCAGGGATCCAAGGCCAAGCCCCTGACCGAGGCGGTACATTCCGCCCATGCTCGGTTCATACGCATGCCTGATAAAGCCGGAAGAACCCAAAATTGCCAGGCATGTCATCCGAGTCACTGGCAGGACAGGAAGATGAACGATTCCCGGTATAATCGTTATCAAATAACGGATGATATGGGTAACCCCAAATTTTCTGACGTTGATTTGCGAATATCCGGCGGCGGCTGTTTTTTGCGAAGAGATGTTCACACCAACCCCCACGTGAAGCCCCCCTTTTTCCTCAACGAAATTGGAAAATGGTATCTCAACCAAGTCAGCATGCGGGATGAGTCGGGGAAAAAGATCGACGAACTAAGAGGATTGTATTGTACAAACTGCCATAACAGCCTGGCGCATGAGCTATAGTGGTTCTCTAAAGTTCTGTCGGAATGGTGCAGGTTTTTGTATTTTCATCTTTCCTATCGATAAGCCATCTGAGAGCTTGGGTCAGCCTGTCGATTAGTTGATCTTTGTTTTTTGCATAGAAACCAGCGAACCACTGTGCCTTCATGATGAGCCAGAGCCTTTCGATCGGATTGAGATCTGGTGAATAGGGAGGCAAGAAGACCGGCTCAAATTTACCCCAGTCCAACGATTTGCTCTTATGCCAAGAGGCATTGTCCAAGATGAGTAAATTGCGGGGGCGCTCAAACGAGATATCTTGGTTTGCATGGTCCAGGAAAATCTGAAAGATCTCTGTATCGGAATGGCTAAATTCAAGTGCATAGAATTCACCCGTTCTTGGCAAGACTAGACCGGTAACATTCATCCTGAGATGGGCTCCGCTGTAGGCTTGAACGATCTTATCTCCTTTGGTCGCGAAGCGCCTTTTCGGGCGAGGATCACCTTCAATACCGCACTCATCAAGAAACCAAAGATCAATGCCCTGATCGCGCAGCCATTGCCTGATCAGTTCGATGAAGGCTTTTCTCTTTTCCTCGTCTTGACCATCCGGCCAAGGACGAGGCACTTTCAACCGAAATCCTTCATCATGAAGCCACCGCATTAGCGTGCTGTACCCTGCCTCTAGCTGACAATGCGTTGTGAGGTATCCGTGAAACTTTCGCCCTGTCCAATGAGTCTCTTTGACCTGTTCCGGATGCAGAATCAGCTCGCGAAATTCCTCAGTTCGGTTTCCCCTGATCTTGGGGGGACGTCCAGATCGCGGGCCTTCGGTAATGCCATCGATCCCTCGTTCATTAAAACGCCTCACCCAACGAGAAACTGAATCCTCATTCACTCCGAACAAGACTGCAACTTGGTCATGGGGAATGCCCATAGTTAACGCCTTGATAGCCATAAGTCGAAGGTTCGTTCGTTGGATCGGCGCCGCTTTCGCTGCCGTCTCCAACTCCTCCAACGTGCAATTCTCCTGATTGGGTATGTTCCGTTGACGAGACATACCCAAAGAAAATCATATTCCGATCAAAAAGTCGCGCTCTTTTCGCGATTATTTTCGAGAACTGCTATATATGATTATGACGATCTTCGAGACACATCTGCTCAGGAGGGCAAGACCTTACGAAATAAATCTATAGGAGAAGTTATCAAATCAGTGGCCGGAGGGGACGAAAAGAAGTTCAAAACCTTCTTTGCCGATCCTATAGTCGGCGCCGAAGGAGAGCCGCTCTACAGCTATTTTGCAAATCGCAGGGCAGCGCCGCTGGCAAAGACAACAAAATCAAATAGTGGCAAGCTCCGGTTATTGCCCTGGAATGCCGATAAAGGGGACGTGATAACCTATTCGGCCGTATCAGCAGGAAAAGAGGGCTGGCTATCTCCAGGAGAGCCTCATTGCGCGGACTGCCATATTGCCCCATTTGTTGAAAGTGAGGGAGGCAAATACTTTCCGATTGATCAACCCGGAAAATACTCGTTGTACCGCTATTCCAAAGCTCACGGAGCGCTCGCCTGTCAGACATGTCATCAGTCCATGCATGGCTTATATCCCGTTCGGTATGAAGGCCCCGTAAAGACGGTCGATTTCACCTCCCACGAGCAGGCATTGCAATTCAGTCCGGATAAGACCTATACAGGCCCTGTTACCTGCGCAGCCTGCCATAGGGTGAATGACAAAGGCGTACCGATCCTCCTAAGAGGAACCTATTGTTATAACGATTATTGGGCAGCCGTGGTCCTTATCCACTTCACGCGTGAAAAGGATCGCAGTCTGTCGGTTAATGAACTCGTGGCAAAATTCCCTTATGCAAAATCAAGCCAGATCGTTGGGGCGGGATGGAAATGACTAACAATTCCTATAAAGAGAAGAACTTTGATCGCATCAAAGATGTATAAGAAATTGAATATGGCCAATAACCTTTGGGGTAGATCTCTAAAGCTCCAGCCCTCAGAAAATGATTTGTCTATTTTTGGTCATAATCTTGCGCCGGCGCTTCTGCAAAATTGCTAATGTATGAATGCATAGGGTACGATCCCAAAATTTTCACCACCGTTCCCTGTTCTTCTATTTCCTTCAGACAAGCCGAGACCTTTGATTCATCCCGATGACCTTCCAGGTCCACGAAAAAAGCATACTCCCACAGAACAGATCCTCTGTCCGGTCTAGATTCTATCCTGGATAAATTTATCTCTCGCCCTGCGAACGCTTCCAAGATCTTGAATAGCGCTCCAGGCCTGTTTTTTGTCCAAAAAATTATAGAGGTCCTGTCATGGCCGCTTATCGCTGGTTTCTCGCGCCCCAACACCAGAAATCGAGTTATATTGTCCTGCGTGTCTTGTATGTTTCTTTTTATGACCTTCAGTCCCATCATCTCCGCTATTGCTTCGTGAGCCACTGCTGCTGTTTCCGAATTTTGCTGAGCCATCTCCGCGGCTTTTGCGGTGCTGGATGTCTCCCGGATTGTAATTTTTGGCAAATGTCGGTTAAGCCATTGCCGACATTGGGCCAACGCCTGAGGATGAGAACTCACCGTTTGAATATCTTCCATACGGCCACTCAGGTTCAGTAACGTGTGCCGGATCGGTAACGCAATTTCACCGCAAATGTGTATCTCTGAGGTCATTAATGCATCCAGGGTCTCGCGGACTGAGCCTTCGACGCTATTCTCTACCGGGACAACTCCATAATCCACTTCGGTTCGACTGATTTCCTCAAAGATTTCTCTCACTGTGGAGCAAGGCAAAAATGAATGCGAATTTCCAAATCTTTTCAAAGCGGCATTATGTGTGTGCGTTCCGGGTGGACCAAGATAGGCTATTGTCAACGGTGATTGTAACGCTCTTGACCCCGAGAATATCTCCCGATAAATTGCGTCCAAGGTTACTTGAAGTATGGGACCGGAGTTGAGGGCTTTCAGCCGCCGAAGTATCTCCTTTTCCCGAACAAGATCTAGCGCATTTTGATTTTCCGCTGCTTTCAAACGGCCGATAATCAGAGAAAGGCTCATCCTTTTGTTGAGAAGGTCAAGTATTTGAAGATCCAGTCCATCAATTTTTGCTCTCAGATCCTCAAGTTTCTCATCTATCATAAGTTCCCCGCTGATGATCCGAAAAATCGGTTCTAAGAAGTCGGTCCCATCTGTTTAGAACGCTATAATGACGTAGAAAATATAGCAAGCAGGCTGCACCATGACCAGTCTAAGGCATTGAAGAGGTCCGGATACAGACTGGAAAGTCCGTACCCTCACCTGGAGCCGTCTCAAGCTCGGTGAATAGATTATAGCGCCAACGCCCCGCCCTAATTGCTTATGGCGAGCATCCCCTCACGGTAGGTAAGGATGAGAGTGAAAATAATGTGGACAAATCGCAGAAAGCACCGGGTTAAATCCGGACCCACGTGAGGATAAGTAAGGCCGTCGTGTAAGACGCGGGAGGGCATTATTTCAGTGACTAAAGATCCGAACAATCTTCTCTGGGATTGTGATGAGTTCCGCCTTGTACTTCTACAACAGTGAGTCTGTCGTTTGGGCTAATTGGTCCTTCTAGCATAGCAAGAGCAACTTGCTCATAAGAGTGCGCGGAACGGATCATCCATGTTGACTCGGTTACTTCCCTTGCATCCCAAGACCTTAGAAGACAGGAGAGGTTTCTAGAATCATGGTTGGGATCAATGAATTCACAAGCGATCAAAAAGAGGGCCATGATAATCCTCCTTAGATCAAAATGTGGTTCAATTGAATATAGTACAAGGACAAGAGAAATAAGGTCAAGAAATTTCAATTAAAGGATAGGTAGATATTATGAATTTTGCTTATTTCGCTCGGCCAATCACTAAAGAAATTGCACCCTTACAAAAACTGCTTGACCAACCCTAGAAACTGGTGGTACAAATGTTCGCTACGAGGAAATTCTGAGTCAATGACCAACGATCTGCAAGCGAGCGCATTTAATTCCTATTATTGGTGGTACTTTTACGTACCGGCCGGAGGGTAGCGCGCGCTCCTAACTTTTAGTTCGTTGGAACCAATACAAAAAGAAGATGTGGAGCAAGCGCTCCGCATCTTCTTTTTTTGTTCTGGAGGACAACATGGTGGTCATTATGAAAGAAGACGCGACAGAATCCCAAGTTGCGCAGATCTTGTTCAAGATAGAAGCGCTTGGCTGCAAGGCGCATCTTTCGAGAGGAACGGCCCACACCTTCGTTGGCGTCATAGGGGCCACCAAAGGCGCAGAAGGCGGGCATTTTGAGGAGCTGCAAGGTGTTGAGCGAGTAATTTCCGTACCCGGGCCGGTCATGCTCGCCAGCCGTGACTTCAGGCAGGAGGATACTGTCTTCTCGATAGATGGCTCCAAGATTGGCGAAAAAAAGATCATCGTCATTGCTGGACCCTGTGCGGTTGAAAACAGAGAGCAACTGATTCAAGCCGCACTGGAAGTCAAGAAAGGCGGCGCCGTGGCCCTCCGGGGGGGAGCTTTCAAGCCTAGGACTTCTCCGTACAGCTTCCAAGGCTTGGGAGAGGAGGGCCTTAAAATTCTTGCCGAAGCCAGGGATGTGGCCGGTTTGGCCGTGGTCACCGAAGTGGTGGCCCCCGAACAAGTCCCGCTGGTTTCCCAGTACGCGGACGTGCTCCAGATCGGGGCCAGGAATATGCAAAATTACGCTCTGTTAAACGCGGTAGGAACTTCACACAAACCAGTGCTTCTTAAGCGGGCGCTCAGCAGCACAATTGAAGAATTCTTGAATGCGGCGGAATACATATTAAGCCACAATAACCCCAGGGTAATCCTGTGTGAACGCGGGATCCGAACATTCGAGACGTGCACCAGGAATACAGTCGATATAAATGCCATACCTGTCCTTAAATCGATGACGCATCTCCCGGTCATAGTGGATCCCAGTCATGGAACCGGCAAACGCGAATATGTCGCGGCAGTGAGTCGTGCAGCGATAGCCGCGGGCGCGGATGGATTGATTATCGAGGTGCATCCGGACCCCGATAATGCTCTCTCTGATGGGGATCAAAGCCTTCACCCTCACGAATTTCATTCTCTTATGAAGCAGTTGCGACCTGTGGCCGAGGCAGTCGGCAGAACTCTTTAAAGTGCCAATTTCATTGAAAGGGTTGGCAGAACGCAGCCTCGAAGATGATGTGAACCGGAAGGATAAACTAGTGCCGCTTGCATCAAGCATTGTAACAATCGCGGGTATGGGGCTCATGGGAGGCAGCCTTGGCATGGCGCTCGTCAAGAACAACGTGTGCAAAGAAGTCAGGGCGCTTGTCCGTCGAGACGATGCTATCAAAAACATACTCGCCCGCGATGCTGCTCACGTTGCCGGAACCGATGCGCAGCAGCTCTTGGAAAATACCGACCTGTTAGTATTGGCCACGCCCGTTCTAACTATAGAAGCTCAAGTTTCTGAGCTGTATAGATTCCTCAAAACAGGAGCGACTATTACCGACATGGGAAGCGTCAAGAAGGGCATTGTTAAGGCCATGGATGATTTGCCGCCTCATCTTAATGCGGTTGGTGGCCACCCGATGTGCGGAAAGGAGACGTCGGGGATAACCTCCGCGGACCCGATGCTTTTCCACGAAAGGGTCTGGGTGCTTACCCCTTCTAAGAGAACCGATCCCAAAGCCATGTCACTTGTCGAAGCCATGATCGAGGCTACAGGAGCACGCCGCATAATCATGGGTGCTGATAGCCACGATGCTGCAGTATCTTGCATCAGTCATCTTCCCTATATCCTGGCCATGACGCTAATGGAAGTTGCAGAAAACGCGGCGGTCGACCGTCCCGAGATTTGGGAACTCGCCGCGAATGGATTCCGAGACACCTCAAGACTCGCGGGATCCGATTTGACGATGATGATCGACATACTGGCGTCCAACCGAACCAATGTCGTCCGGATGATGAATCTAGCTTCCACACGGCTTAACAAGATGATTGAGTTGATTTCAGATGGGGAAGATGGGCCGCTTCTGGACGTGCTCAGCAAAATTCGAGATCGCCGAATGGGAATGTTTCAGAACTGACCGATTTCAGATCAGCGAAAAAGGAGAACACTTGCCCGGCCGGAATTGGCTCAAAATTCGACCTGCCCGTCAGCTCAAGGGAAAAGTTGTGCTCCCAGGGGACAAGTCCCTGTCGCATAGGGCGCTTATCTTGGCGGGGTTGGCAGATGGGGCATCCCGGATCGAAAACTGTCTCATAGCCGGCGTGACTGAAGCCATGATTGACTGTCTGAGATCTATGGGCGTTGAGATCCGAATCGAAGGCCAGCCGGACGGCGCTGTCCTAATTGTAAACGGCAAGAAGTTGCATGGCCTTATAGGGCCTGAACAGCCTTTGAACTGTAATGGTTCCGCGACCACCATGCGGCTGCTAGCGGGTGTCATGGCAGGTCAGTCTTTTCCGAGTGTTCTCGACGGAAATCAGAGTCTTCGAATGAGACCGATGGATCGAATTGTTGAACCCTTGAGAGCCAAGGGGGGGCACATTGAGACCTCTGACGGAACTGCACCACTTGTGTTTTCGCCCAGTCCATTGCAATCGTCAAAACATGTTCTGCCCGTCGCCAGTGCGCAGGTGAAATCAGCTCTGCTTCTGGCAGGCCTCTATTCAGACGGTCCCACGACGGTTGTCGAGCCGCACCCCAGCCGGGATCATACGGAACGCCTTTTGATAAGCTTAGGCGCCCCGCTCGAGCACGGGAAAGATAGTCAGGGCCGTCACGCAGTGGCACTGTATCCGGACGGTTTCACGCTGCCGGCGCTCAATCTGAAGCTGCCGTCGGACCCGTCTTCAGCTGCATTCTTGTTGGTTGCCGGTCTGCTAGTGTCGGATTGCGCAATTGAAATATCGGATGTTTGCCTGAATCCGGGTCGCACCGGGCTATTTGAAGTACTTGATGCAATGAATGCAGACATAAAGGTTTCCGCAGAATTCGAGCGCAATGGAGAACCGACAGGGACGTTATCCGCTAGGTCATCTGCTTTGAAGGCCGCCACGGTCGGCGGTATTCTTGTAACTAGAATGATAGACGAATTCCCCATCTTGGCCGTCGCAGCCACTCAGGCCCATGGAATAACTATTGTGAGAGACGCAAAGGAACTCCGTTTCAAAGAAACCGACAGGATTGAGACCTTGGCTGAGGAGTTGGGCAAAATGGGCGCTTTTATGGAAACCCGGCCCGATGGATTCCGGATCCGCGGACCTGTGCAACTCAACGGCGCACTGGTAAATGGCCGTGGTGATCACAGGATTGCAATGAGCCTTGCAATCGCCGGATTAGTAGCGAAAGGCGAAACTGTGATCCAAGGATGGGAAATTATCCGCGAGTCATTCCCGAAATTCCCGAATGTGCTCAGGCAGCTCGGAGCAGATGTGGAATGCTAAAAGGAACAACCAAAATTGTCGGGCTTATCGGAAACCCGGTCTCTCATAGCCTCAGCCCGGCCATGCACAATAGCGCTTTCCAGGCGATGCAGATGGACTGGAACTATCTCCCGCTTCACGTTGCTCCGGATAACTTAAAAGACGCTGTGAAAGGAGTCCGCTCGCTCGGATTTTCTGGAATCAACGTGACTGTACCATACAAGGAAAAGGTGCTCCCTTTTCTTGACGAGATGTCAACCGAGTCCGAACGTATCGGCGCAGTCAACACTATCAGTGTAGTTCGCGGTCGGCTTCTTGGACACAACACCGATTGCGCAGGTTTCTTGCGTGATCTGGCCGAGATACGGTTTAATCCGCACGGATCTAGAGCTTTGATACTGGGCTCCGGAGGGTCAGCGCGTGCTGTAGCATATGCCCTGCTCTCCGAGAGCAGCACAGTCACAATCTGTGGTAGGGACATCGCCACAGTGTCTTCGCTGGTTGGGCGCTTCAAAAAACAATTTAACTCAAAGCTGGCGGAGTCTCTGAGATTTCAGGACCTTCACGATCTGCGCAGGGAAATAGATATCATCGTAAATACCACTCCACTCGGGATGGATCCATACGTCGGATTATCGTCATGGCCGGAAGGAGTAGCATTCCCGAAGTGCGAACTCGCCTACGATCTTGTTTACAATCCGCCAAAAACCCGCTTCATGGAGCTGGCTCAGGCGAATAGTGTCAAAGCAGTGAACGGGCTGGGGATGTTAGTTCATCAAGCCGCGCTTTCTTTTGAAATATGGACCGGCGCATCAGCTCCTTTAGAAATAATGAGAAGAGCAGCGATAGCATGTTGAAATTTTTTACAGCAGGTGAATCTCATGGGCCGGAACTCACTGTAATTCTGGAGGGTTTGCCCGCGGGTATCGCGCTGACCAGGGTCGACATACAGCGTGACCTCGCCCGGCGCAGGCGGAGCGAAGGGTCCGGCGGCCGCATGTCAATCGAAGACGATAACTTCAGAATAACAGGTGGAATAATGGCTGGGCTGAGCACCGGCGCTCCCGTTTGTGTGGTTATTCCGAATAAGGATTTCCAAGCATGGAGCGAAAAGGACATCCCGCCAATGACAGTTCCTCGACCCGGCCACGCGGATCTCACAGCAGCCATCAAGTACGGGTACAGTGACCTGAGGATTGGACTCGAAAGGGCATCTGCAAGAGAAACCGCGGCTCGCGTAGCCATGGGGGCTATCTGCCGGAAGTTATTGCTTCAATTCGGCGTGATCATAGGTTCTTATGTACTTGGGATAGGGTCTGTTGCTGCGAATTTACAAGATTCTGACGATCATCAGGATATCTTTCGTAGGGCGGAAGCCAGTCCGGTCCGCTGTCCCGATGAACAGTCTTCCGCTGCGATGATTGAAGAGATCAGGCAGGCCCTCGAAGCCGGCGACACCTTGGGAGGAATCTTCGAATGTGTCGCATTGAATGTGCCACCTGGGCTGGGAAGCCATGTGCACTGGGAACGTAGACTTACGGCGCGGCTGATGTCCGCGGTGGCCTCCATCCCTGCTATTAAGGGAGTTGAATTCGGTTCCACGTTTCAGAATGCAAGATCTAAGGGCACAAAGATTCACGACGAAATTATTCCGGAGCATACAAATCCCGGAATCCTTCTTCGGCGTTCATCCAATAGAGCAGCCGGCATAGAAGGGGGCATAACCAGTGGAGAGCCGCTCCTGATCCGCGCGGCAATGAAGCCAATCGGCACTACACTTCAGGGGCTCGCGTCTATTGACCTAGCTACAGGACAAATCGCTAAGACGATTTACGAGCGAAGCGATATCTGCGCGGTACCGAGAGCCGCTGTCGTAGCCGAGGCAATGGTGGCGTTTGTTATCGCAGACGCGTTGATAGAAAAACTCGGCGGCGACAGCCTTGAAGAAATGATGCCCAGGTTCAGGAGCCTGCGAAGATCGAAATTGGACGAATTGCCCATGGACAACGTGCCATGGAGGTTCGGATATGAGTAGTCTGTCGAGAAACATAATATTAACCGGATTTATGGGAACGGGCAAAACCGCCGTCGGTCGGCTCATCGCACGAGAACTCGGCCTGAACTTTGTCGATACTGACAATGAGATAGAGAAACGCTCGGGTGCTTCGATCCAAGAGATCTTCTCCAGGTTCGGTGAGGCGCATTTCAGATCCCTTGAGAAAAATCTTTGCCGGGAAATTGCCCGGCAAGAAGGTCAGGTTGTCGCGACGGGCGGAGGAATGCCTGTTGATCCTGAGAACCGGCGGCTGCTAAGCTCCGCTGGAGTGGTTATTTGTCTCAGATGCGAAGCCCAGGAAATTCTGAGACGGGTTGGAAACCGCTCTGACCGCCCCATGCTTCAGGCTACCGACCCGGTTAATTGCGTTATTCAGTTGCTCGGGGAACGGGGGTCGGCCTATGCAGTCTTTCCTTTTCAATTGGATACGACTCGTCTAAGCGTCGAAAGCGTGGCAGCACGTGTTCTGGCGATGGCTAACGGCCGTACTGAATCAGCCAGGTTTCTCTCGGTGAATCTTGCAGATGGCATTGGTTACACTTTGTCCGTGGGGCCGGGGACTTTTGGATTACTGGGTGAGATGCTCAAAGATAGAGGCATAACATCAAGAATAGCAGTGGTTACCGATAGCAATTTAGAATCACTTTATCTGCCCAGAGTTGTTAGCTTGTTGCAAGCATCCGGGTTTAATCCTTTTTCGTGCGTAGTTCCCGCCGGAGAGGCTAGCAAAAACCTCACTCAGTTAGCGAGTCTCTACGATGTTTTGCTCCAAGGACGGCTGGACCGCCGCGGCGCGGTGATTGCTTTAGGAGGGGGCATGATCGGGGATCTCGCAGGATATGCAGCGGCCACTTTCATGCGCGGCGTTGCGTTTGTTCAGTGCCCTGCTACATTGCTGGCCATGATCGATGCCAGTATTGGCGGAAAAACGGGGATTAACCTGACTCAAGGAAAGAACCTGGCTGGCGCGTTCAAACAACCTGCGGTCGTCTTAGCGGATACTGACACACTGTCAACTCTTCCAAAAAAAGAAATCCAAACCGGGATGGCGGAATTTATCAAGCATGCCGTCATTGGAGACAAAGAATTGTTTGAGAATCTGGAAAGTTCTCGAGAGGCGCCTTCACCGGACGCCGATTTGATAATCCGTTCCGTGGCCGTAAAAGCCCGAATTGTAGAGCAGGACCCCTTTGAGTCAGGATGTCGCGAAGTCCTCAATTTTGGACACACAATCGGCCATGCGATTGAGAAGTGCAGCCGATACTCCATTAGCCACGGTAAGGCTGTTTCCATCGGAATGGTCGCGGCCGCAAGGATTTCGCACAAAATGGGACTTTGCGCCTCAAATACTTGTGACAGACTCGAAGCGCTCCTCGTCCGGACTGAATTACCCATCAAGCACAACCTCGATCCCGACGATGTGATCGTCGGCATGGCAGCGGACAAGAAGGTCGTCGAAGGCAGCGTGCGCTTTGTACTGATTAACAACATCGGGTCAGTGGAACATGGCCGCGAGGTCGCTCCCGAACTCGTGAGGCGAGTCCTCCAGGAAATAAAGAGTAACAACTGATGAAGATATTAGTTTTGCACGGCCCTAACCTGAACTTACTCGGCGAGAGAGAGCCCGACGTATACGGGAAGGTTACGCTGTCTGAAATCGACGAACAGCTTGCAAGACTCGCAAGTGAGCTTGGTATAGAGATTCGTTGCATACAATCGAATCATGAAGGGGTGCTCATAGACTCCTTGCATGAGGCGATGGGTTGGGCAGACGGCGTCTTGATAAATCCTGGAGGTTTCACGCATACCAGCGTTGCTTTGAGGGATGCCATCGCGGCTATTGCTATCCCGACCGTAGAGGTGCATCTATCCAATATTGCAACGAGGGAGATGTTTAGACAAAGATCGATTACCGCCGGAGCTTGTAAAGGACAGATTTCGGGATTCGGCGCTTATTCCTATCACCTCGGGCTGCTTGCCTTGAAGAAGGTGCTCGAAAACAACTCTATCCGAGAAAAGTGTTGACAGCCTGCTCAACAGGCTGATATTGTCACGGTTGTAGGTAGAAACTTCATGATATCGATCAGCAGCCAAAATAACTGGTGGTGGCGCTGGATAAGCGAATACTGGAGGTCTGCCTGCGGCTAAAGCTCGGCTTATAAAATAGACATATAGAAAGCGAATTAAAGGCCATGGGTAGACCCCATGGCCTTTTTGTTTGTACCAGCCGGAGAAGGCTCGAGGAAAATAACAATGAAAGGATTGCACTCCGAAAGGTTAACTCTAATGATCAAACCACAATTTGCCCAATTCGAGCAGCTCTGTAAAACAGGCAACCTCTTGCCCATGTTCATGGAAATCCCTGGGGATCTGGAGACACCCCTTTCGGCTTTCCTGAAAATCGAGAATTCAGCCAATTCATTTCTCTTTGAAAGTGTGGAAGGCGGGACAAAATGGGCCAGATACTCTTTTCTCGGGTCCGATCCCAGGTTGTTAATTAGCTTCAGAAACGGCAGCGCCAAAATTCAGGAAGGTGAGTCGGAAAAGAAACTTACTGGGGCAACTGATCCTACTTTGCTGTTGAAAGAGATTATGGATCGATTCCGCCCTGCTTTGGCGCCTGGTCTGCCGGATTTTTTCGGCGGGGCCGTGGGATTTTTCGGATACGACGTCGTACGGGGTTTCGAGAAGATTCCCAATCTGGCGAAGCCTGATCCAGGGTTCCATGACGCGTGGTTCATGGTAACCCGCGACATGATCGTTTTCGACAACCTGCTCCACAAAATCCTACTGGTAACCACTGTCTCGCCTGAAGAAAGCACATCGACCAACGCCGTTTACAAACAGGGTTGCCATCGACTGGAAGATCTTAAAGAAAAAATCAGTGCGCCCATTCCCGTCCGACCGTCGTCCGGGCCCAAGTCAAACATTAAGTTTGAGTCCAATATGTCACCTGAAAATTTTACCGAGATCGTCCACAGGGCCAAGCATCACATCAGGGCCGGCGACATTATCCAGGTTGTCTTGTCGCAGCGTTTCCAGGGCGAAGGGGACCTTGATCCTCTAAGTGTCTACCGAGCCCTCCGGATGATTAATCCGTCTCCTTATATGTTTCTCCTTCGTATGGGAGATGAGAGCCTCGTGGGCTCTTCGCCCGAGGTGATGGTTCGGGCGAAAGATGGAGGAGCCGTGGTCAGACCCATCGCGGGCACACGACCGAGAGGTGAAACGCCGGAACAGGACGAACGTAGATGTCGCGAGCTTCTTGCCGATCCGAAGGAAGTGGCTGAACACGTGATGCTCGTCGATCTGGCTCGAAATGACCTTGGACGCATCGCAGCGGCCGGCAGCGTCAGCGTCGACCAATTTAAGACGGTGGAGAAGTACTCGCACGTGATGCACATCGTGAGCAACGTGCGAGCCAAAATTGCAGAAGGGTACAATGCTTTCGACGTGCTTCGAGCCACATTTCCTGCCGGGACCCTCACGGGGGCGCCCAAGATCCGAGCAATGGAAATAATCGAGGATCTGGAGCCCGAACACAGGGGCCCCTATGGAGGGTGCGTCGGGTATTTCTCATTCACAGGGTCTATGGACATGGGAATAACCATACGGAGCGTGGCGATGAAAGGGACTCGCTCCTATTTCCAAGCAGGCGCCGGCATTGTGGCTGATTCGGTTGCTGAGAAGGAATACCTGGAAACCATGTCAAAGGCTGAAGCTATGCGTAGGGCATTTGCAATGCCCCAGGAACTCTAGGGGAGGCAGAAATGATTCTGGTCATCGACAACTACGATTCTTTTACTTTCAATCTTGTTCAGTATCTTCAGGAGCTTTCCCAGAAAGTGATTGTGAAGCGTAATGACTGTCTCTCGGTCGAGGGCATTCAAGATCTTGACCCAAAGGCTATCGTCATTTCGCCGGGGCCCGGGACTCCACAGGACTCCGGAATATCGCTACAGCTGATCCGCAGCTTGGGTCATCGCATCCCCATTTTGGGTGTATGCTTGGGCCATCAGGCCATAGGCGCCGCATTTGGCGCTCGTATAGTCATGGCGCCTCGGTTGATGCACGGAAAGACTTCCGCCATATTCTTCAATGGGAGTCGCCTCTTTACCGGCCTGCAAAACCCGTTTGAGGCATGCCGTTATCACAGTCTTGTGATTGAGCCCGAAAGCCTGCCCGACTGTCTTGAGGTGACGGCTGTAACTGAACAAGGCGAAATCATGGGAATCAAACACAGGTCATACCCCATTGAAGGCGTGCAGTTCCATCCCGAATCCATCCTGACACCGGGCGGCAAACGTATCCTTCAGAATTTTCTAAAAATGACCGACGAGTTTCACTTTGCGAGATCCGAAGCTCGTCAGCCGAACTCTTCGGATCCAAAAGCAGGATATCGGCCCCCAGTCGGTAAGCGCAAGTGGTGGAAGAACCCGGCTAGTGCGAGGTCACCGAAGGAGGTCTGCATGCTTAAGGAAGCTATCAAAAAAGCCACTCGAAAAGAGGACCTCACTCGAGAAGAAATGGAGCTGGCCATGGAAGAAGTCATGGCCGGCGACGCAACCCCGGCTCAGATCGGCTCTTTGCTGACTGCTCTGAAAATGAAAGGAGAGACCGTTGCTGAAATCACCGGAGCTGCCGCTGTAATGAGGCGTAACGCCGTTCGCGTCCCGGTTGAAAACAATGGAACACCCCTCTTGGATACGTGTGGAACCGGAGGGGACGGGCTTGGAACATTCAACATTTCCACAACCGTGGCCTTTATAATTGCCGCCGCGGGAGTCCGTGTGGCGAAACACGGTAATCGGTCGGTTTCAAGCTCATGCGGTAGCGCAGATGTTCTCAGGGAATTGGGGGCCGATCTGGATCAGTCTCCGGAAATTGTCGCTCGATGCATAGATGAAACAGGCTTCGGTTTTCTTTTTGCGCCCAAGTTGCATCTGGCCATGAAACATGCAGCGGCGCCTCGACAAGAAATGGGAATAAGAACGGTCTTTAATCTTCTTGGGCCGCTTACTAACCCTGCCGGAGCATCGTGTCAACTTCTCGGCGTGTACGATATTACCCTCACTGAAGTTATAGCCCATGCGCTCTCGGATCTGGGAACAAGATCTGCGATGGTAGTGCATGGCATGGACGGGCTGGACGAAATCTCACTTTCCGGGCCGACCAGGATTTCGCGATTGAGCGGAGACAAAGTAACCACCTCTCTATTTGATCCCGAAGAGCTTGGTTTTCATCACTTCGATGTTGACCAGGTGCGAGGTGGTTCTCCAAAAGAAAATGTGCGCCACCTCGTGGACGTCTTGGAAGGCAGACGCGGACCAAGGCGTGACATCGCATTGCTCAACGCAGCAGCGGCCCTCGTAGTAGCTGGAGCAGCCGAAGATATGCGCGAAGGGCTGAACAAGGCCACCAAGGCAGTCGATACCGGCAAGGCCAGAACTAAGCTAGCCGATTTCTTGAGGTTTAATGCCTAATGTCGGACATCCTAAAGAAGATAGTTGAAATCAAACTGGCAAGATTGGCTGCGGAAAAGCGGCTCGCGTCGCGGAAAACCATTGAGCAAGTGGCCTCGGAGAAGCCGCCGGCGATGGATTTCCTCCAGGCATTTGCCGGCTCCGGAATACACATAATGGCAGAAGTGAAGAAAGCCTCTCCTTCAAAGGGAATTCTCAAGCCCGATTTCGATCCGGAGGCTCTCGTGCGGGCATACGCCCAAGGCGGGGCTTCTGCCGTCTCGGTTTTGACCGAGCAAGATCACTTCTCGGGCAGCCTTGAAATTCTGGAACTGGTGCGAGATCAGGTGGCGCTCCCTGTACTTAGAAAGGATTTTATAACCGATGCTTATCAAGTTGTCCAAGCCAGGGCCGCAGGAGCTGACTCATTCCTTCTGATCGTCGGACTTTTGAATTTTGTCCAATTGAAAAGACTTATAGAGGTTGGTCGGACCTGGCAAATGGAGCCATTGGTGGAGGTTCATAATCTACGAGAGCTTCATTCGGCCCTCAATGCGGGCGCAAAACTCATCGGCATAAACAATAGGGACCTCCGGACATTTCATGTGAACCTCGATGTCAGTTTGCAACTCGTCAAGAAAATTCCGCAGGATCGGTACAGTTATTTCAGAAAGCGGAATCAGATCGCGAGAAGATATTCTGCGCCTTTCAGATGCCGGAATTAAAGGTTGCCTGATCGGGGAATCTCTCGTTACGTCGCCGGACCCGGCGACAAAGCTTCGGGAGCTGATCCATGGCTCCAGGTAGTAGTAAGCCAAGGGTGAAAATCTGCGGAATAACTCGCTCTGGAGACGCTCATGCCGCTGTGGAGCTAGGCGTTCACGCTCTGGGTTTTATTTTTCATCCTTCCAGTCCTCGCTATGTTACCCCGGAGGTAGCTGCGTCCATCATAAAAACTCTGCCTCCTTTTGTAACCGCGGTGGGGGTATTTGTGAACCGCAGTAGAACCGAAATAGAAGAAATAGTCATGGCCGCGGGTCTCCACATGATTCAGCTTCATGGGCAAGAAAGTCCGCGCGATTGCAAAGGCTACAGCCGTCCTGTGATCAAGGCTCTTCGGCTCGGCACGGGCAAGCGATTACCTAGCCTGGCCGGATATCCGGTGGCGGGGCTGCTGGTAGAGCCTCAGGTTTCCGGGCACTGGGGAGGAACAGGCATTCCTCTGGATTGGGAGCGTCTCAAGAAAGATTTGGAACCAGAAACACCGGCCGTTCTCAGCCGACTTGTGCTTGCCGGAGGTCTTGATCCTCAAAATGTGGCTCTTGCAGCAAATATTGTGCAGCCCTATGCCGTCGATGTCTCCACTGGAGTGGAAGATGAGCCCGGCATAAAAAATCACAAAAAGATCGAGGAGTTCATGAATGCGTTATACGGATGAGCTACCATTGACAGATTATCCTGATTCGAACGGCTACTTCGGCGAGTTCGGGGGCCGTTTTGTTCCTGAGACGCTGATAACACCCTTAATTGAGTTGGAGGAAGCTTTCCTTGGGATCGGGGCTTCCCCCGAATTTACTGAGGAACTTGGCGGTCTGCTGTCAACGTACGCGGGTCGTCCGACTCCGTTGTTTTTCGCGGAGCGCCTTTCCGAAAAACTCGGTTCCGGCAAGCTCTATCTAAAGAGAGAGGATTTACTGCACACCGGCGCTCACAAAATAAACAATACCTTGGGGCAGGCGCTGCTGGCAAGGCGGATGGGTAAAGCAAAAGTAATCGCGGAGACCGGTGCAGGCCAGCATGGAGTTGCCACTGCTGCGGCGGCAGCTCTTCTCGGGCTTGAATGTAAAGTCTTTATGGGAGAGGAAGACATGCGCAGACAGGCTCCCAATGTCTTTCGTATCAAATTGATGGGCGCTGAAGTAGTCCCGGTGACCACAGGGACCGCTACTTTGAAGGACGCGATGAGCGAAGCCCTGAGACACTGGGCCACGTACGTCAATGACACCTTCTATATTATTGGTTCTACCGCCGGACCACATCCGTACCCTTTGATGGTGCGCAAGTTCCAATCGATAATCGGTCGTGAAGCCCGCAGCCAGATTCTCGAAGCCGAGCACAGGCTTCCCAAGAAGGTGATCGCTTGCGTCGGCGGAGGCAGCAACGCGGCAGGAATCTTCCACGGATTCATCGAAAATCCCGAAGTGGAGTTAGTCGGGGTGGAAGCGGCCGGTCTTGGAATCGAAACCGGCAAACACGGCGCAACCATCTGCGCGGGAGAGACGGGTGTCTTCCATGGCTCCCGTTCACGAGTACTGCAGGATGCACAAGGCCAGATAATGGAAGCCCACTCGATCTCCGCAGGATTGGACTATCCGGGCGTTGGGCCGGAACATTCGTTCCTTCACTCAACCGGACGGGCACGTTACGTTTCAATCAAGGATGATGAAGCGCTCCAGGCATTTTCATTACTATGCCGTGTCGAAGGGATAATACCTGCTCTTGAGTCCTCGCACGCGCTTGCCTGGGCGATGAAAGAATTTCCGGAAATGGATAAAGGAGACATCTGCATAGTTAACCTCTCGGGCAGAGGCGACAAGGACATGCCGATAATCGAGAAGTCGAGCGGTTTTTAGGAGGTCTTCCGGGGAACCCTTTTTTCTGCAAAAAAGAGTTCCCCGGACCCTTCCCAAAAAACTCTAACATTATGGTGCATTAGACCGCATGGCCAAAATTTCCGGCACAGATTGAGATACAAGTCTGATGCTGGTTTCCAACTCCCATTGAATGGCCACGGATGCTGAGCCAAGCAGGCCGTCTCTGGGTTGCCGCACAGTGTAATGACCCATAAATTGAGAGTTTTTGGGGTGGGGTCCGGGGAGGCCCTTTTTGCAAAAAGGGCCTCCCCGGCAAACATCCAAAGAAGTCACTGAATCCCCCGGACTGGCTGCGGAAGCAGACGAAGTAAGGAGTTAAAATGGACCGAATCAACCAGGTATTCAATAGATTGCACGAACGGGGTCAAACCGGGTTTATCCCGTTTTCCGTGGCGGGCTACCCGAATCGCGAAGAATCGCTGAAAATCTTTTCAGCGCTGGCTGAAGCGGGAGATATCCTCGAGTTCGGCTTTCCTTTCTCCGATCCTGTGGCTGACGGGCCGGTAATCCAGAAAGCATCAGCCCAGGCGATCCGCGGCGGCATCACCATGGACGCGGCATTGGACATGATAGCCGATATACGCAAGCAATCGGAAACCCCGATCATTTTTTTCGGATACTTTAATCCCATCCTTAAATATGGGCCGGAGAGATTCATATCTCGAGCGGAAGCCTGCGGTGTGGATGGCGTGCTGGTGGTGGACCTCCCTAGAGAAGAGGCACATTGGCTGAAGCCCTTGGCTGACAAGGTGGGCCTTGCATGGATCTATCTTGCAACACCGACCACGCCGCCCGCCAGAATAAAGAAAATGGACGAGGAAGGTTCCGGATTCCTCTATTACGTCTCGAGCACCGGAGTGACCGGCGCCAAGGATTCGCTGCCGCCCGGCCTTGCCGAGAAATGTGAAAGTGTAAGGCGGGCTTGTTGTTTACCTTTGGTGGTGGGGTTCGGTATCTCGCGGCCGCAGCACGCCTCCCTATTGAAGCCTCATGTTGACGGAGTGGTGGTGGGTAGCGCAATCTTGTCTCAAATTCAGAATGGTTACTCGCTGGAGGCGCTCAGGGATTGGCTCAGAGGAATGAAGTCCGCCCTAGGTTGAACGAAGGAAATTAAGACGGATCGCTTATCGTATAGAATGGTTGAATCGCTAACATGATCGAACCCATGTCTCCACCTTGAGAAGGACAAAAAGCCTTTGAACCTGTTCAATAGTTTCATCCATTTTGCACTCCATCATCGTTGATACATCAAGGTTTCGGCGCACTAAAGAGGATCTGGAGCTGAACCCTGAACGCTATTGACTAATGTGTGGTCTTTATAAAGGAGAAATGTAATCAGGGAATCTGTTTTCAGGTCGCGCGTGTATGAATCGGAGGTTCAAGCAATGAGCGAAAGACTCACGGGCGTAAACGGCCAACGGGCATCCGTAATTGCAGCATTGATTTTGCTTTCGATCTTTTTTTTGTGGCAGGCAGCGGCAGACAGTCCTCAACCCGCGCCGCAGACCACTCCGCTCGAAGATAAAGGGGCTCGCCACGTGCCTGCAAAGACTGTCCCTGTTCCCACAACGGTAAGTCCTGAGCTGCAAAAGGCCATTGCGCAACCTGTCGGGCCAAACCAACTCTTTTGGAGTACGGTACCCAAGAGCCCCGAGGAATGGCGGCTACTCATTGCGCAGACTGAAAAGGCGGGCGCCGAGGGGGTTGCGGAGCTGCTCAAACGTTACGCGGTCAAGGCGCAGAGTCAAACTATTTCCGGCGTGAGAACTTTCATTGTTTCACCGGAGTCTCTTCCGGAAGAGAATCGGAACCGAATTTTGGTCCACGTTCATGGTGGAGCCTACGTTTTTTATGGCGGCGAAGCCGCTATAGGGGAAGCTATTCTTGCAGCGTACTTCGCTCGGATGAAAGTCGTTTCAGTTGACTATCGTATGCCGCCGGATCATCCTTTCCCTGCTGCCCTGGACGACACTATCGCTGTGTATACAGAACTCCTGAAAACCTATAAACCCGAGAATATGGCTATCTTCGGAACGTCCTCAGGAGGCGGATTGGCCGCTGCTGCGATCCTCCGGTTGCGGGATCTGAACATCCCCCTCCCTGCCGCGGCGGGACTGGGAACACCGTGGGCGGACATCACCAGGACAGGGGACACTCTTTACACCAACGAGCAGATCGACGACGTGCTTGTCTTGTATGGGGGCCTTATAGATGCAGCGGCCAAACTCTACGCGGGTTCCGCGGATATGAAGGATCCGTTGCTGTCTCCGATTTACGGCGACTTCAGCAAGGGTTTTCCTCCGACCATACTCACTTCCGGCACCCGCGATCTGTTGCTGAGCTGCACGGTGCGGATGCATCGCAAACTCAGACAGGCCGGCGTTAAAGCTGAACTTCAGGTCTTTGAGGGCATGTCTCACGCGGAATATCTTCTCATACCCGGGCTACCGGAGGGCGAAGAGGCCTTTCAGGAGATAGCACGTTTCTTCAGCAGCCATATGGGCAGATAGAGATGCTATCCACAAATCCTGCTTCACGAGTTGAGCGCAGGGAGGTCTTGATTGAAGCCGCATGTTGACGCAGTGGTAGTCGGCAGTGCAGTCTTGTCTCAGATTCAGAATCGTTATTCGCTGGACCAGCTCAGAGATTGGCTCAGAGAAATGAAGTCAGCACTACGTTGAATCGCGGAATGGCGCTGGCTCCTGTCCAGTCTTAGGAGGCACGAGCGTACAGCGCAGTTCCCGGCTAAATCAAAAATCCTTGAAACACTTCGCTTTTTTAAGCTATTATCAACCTGAGGCTTGCGCAACACCTTCAACTCTTTCGCCCTGCGGTCCGCGTGGCCGAGCGGACGGCCGTGTGGGATCCGCCAGCAGTCTCCAATAACGACAGACTTCTCGCGCCCAGTCTCAGCAAAATCGCAACTCACGTATAGACGGGTGTTGTCGGAATTAATGACATGCAAAAGCCGGGCAAGTTTCTGGAAGTGAGAGGACATTGGCTGAAAAAAGCGCCTGGCTGCTCCGGTTTGTGCGTGGGCTATGAGCGCGGCAAATGGCGAGCAGAACAGCTGGCGGACCACGCGATGGAGTGGCTGCCCGAGTTTGCCTTGACTGCGGAGGAATGCGAGAACATTCGCCATGCAAACGCAATTGACTTCATCCGGCGCGCAGCCCACAATGTTTATACGTCAAAAAAATTCGAAAAAAGGGGGGAGTTTGGCGAGTTATTCTTACATATTGCTATTCGCCAGGTCTTCGATTCACTCCCAGCGATCTCCAAGATTTACTACAAATCAGCTAACAACGACCCGGTCAAAGGATTTGACGCAGTGCATGTCGTCGGAGAAGTAAGAGACCTGGAGTTGTGGATTGGAGAAGCCAAGTTCTACGATAACATTGACGGAGCAATACGCGACGTTGTGGCAGAGATACGGGAGCACACACAGACTGATTACCTTCGCAGTGAATTTGCATTGATTACCAATAAGATTGATGACGCTTGGCAGCACGCCAATGCCCTAAAAAAGCTACTCGATCCAAGAACGTCCTTGGACGAGGTTTTCAAGCGAGCCTGTATACCTGTGCTACTCACTTACGACAGCCCTGTGATCGGAAAATTCTCGGCGTGCCGAGTCGATTATGTGAAAGAGTTCAAAGCTGAAATCCTGAAACATTATAAATCATTCTCCGGCAAAAAGCTGCCGCAGGATATCCGTATTCACTTATTTCTGCTCCCTTTAGAACAGAAGAAGCAACTAGTATCAATCCTCGACAGAAAGCTCAAAACATGGCAGAACTTATGACCACAGATCAATTAAGGTCCATCCTTACAAGCCCCGCCGAAATTGCCATTCATGAGTTCGATATCGTCAAGAATCTGGCTGCAATTCTTGGCCAAGATGACCGCTCGTCGGAGGGGCGTGAATTGGTACTAAGGGCGCTGGAGCACCGGGACGTGTTCAGGATCGCTCGTCCAATACTGGAGGCCCTAACGCGGATGGCTGGGCTCTTTCCATACCTGGACCCGGATCAACTCGACTTTAGAGATCAGATGGCTTACGAATTTCATCGTCCGCTCAAGATGGCTGGTGACTTTGTCTTCCATAGAGAGCAGGCGGAAGTTTATCGCCGACTCTTAGCGGGCGATAGCGTCATACTAAGCGCTCCTACCAGCTTTGGGAAAAGTCGTATCATTGACGCACTGATTGCAACCGAGAAGTTCAATCACATTGCAGTCATTGTGCCTACTCTCGCATTAATCGATGAGACAAGAAGGCGGTTATTTGAGTTTGCAGACCGATACAAGATCGTAACTCACCTCTCTCAGAAACCTGGCGCAAAGAACATTTTCATTTTCACGGCCGAACGAGCGGTCGCTTACAAAGATTTTCCTATAATCCAGTTCTTTGTCATTGACGAATTTTACAAAATCGATGCCCTAAAAGAAGACGATTCACGGACTGTGGCGCTCAATATTGCACTCCAACGCCTCCGGAAGATGGGTGGTCAATTTTTCATGTTAGGCCCGAATGTGGAGAAAATTCCAGACGGGCTGCAGGACAAGTATCGCTGCTTTTTCTACCCCACGACTTTCACCACAGTCGTTGCTGAACACCGGAAGGTACCCGAAGGCCGCGATGAGTGGATAAGGCTCGTAACCCTCTGCCGGGATTTGCAGGAACCCACTTTGATCTTTTGTAGATCACCTAAAAGGGTCAATGAAGTAGCTGACAGATTGCTCAAGGCACATATTGGCCTCGAAGCCAAAGATTTGAGCAGCGCTCAAGATTGGGCTGCTCGGACATACCATCCCAAATGGGTGTGGGGAAGGGCAATCGTTAATGGTATTGGGATTCATCACGGGAGACTGCCAAGGGCTATTGCCCAGTTCACAGTCCGAATGTTCAATGAGCTGAAACTCCGGTTTCTCGTCTGCACCTCCACACTGATTGAGGGAGTAAACACTAAGGCTAAAAATGTTGTTATTTTTGATAACCAGATTGCCCGAGAGCAGATAGATTTCTTCACTTTCAACAACATTAAAGGCCGATCCGGCAGAATGTTTGAACATTTTGTGGGCCATGTTTACCTGTTCAACGATCCTCCGCAGGAAAGGCTGCCATTCGTAGATTTCCCGATTTTTTCACAGGAGCCGGATACACCGGACAGCTTGTTGGTCCATATAGAGAGTACAGATTTGCTTCCTACAGCGCGCGAACGAATGCAAAAGTGGATGGATCAGGATGTGCTACCTATTGAGATCTTACGCGAAAACGCCACGATCGAACCCCAGGCTCAAATTGATTTGGCCGAAAGGATTGCCGCCGAAGCGGGCAAGAGTTAGAGCCTCTTGGCATGGAATCAGACCCCTTCTTGGGATCAGCTTGAATACGCCTGCTTGTTAATATGGGAACAGTTCGTAAAAAAAGCCCACGCTGGAGTCTTTTCTTACCGTCAATTAGCATTCAAGCTCTTGCAGTTGCGGGATATCCCATCCGCAGCCGATCGCGTTAAGCAAGAGTTAACGTCGGAGAAGTATCCAGCAAAATCGGCGAATGAAGCCGTCGAACGCGTTCTCCAATTCGAAAGGACATGGGCAGGATTTTTGTTTCCACAGTATCTAGTGGCTTTATCCCGCATCCAGGCTCATGTTTTGAATAAAATTGGATATCCTTGCGGTGACTTCACTTTTTTCGCATCGGAGGTGGAGTGCCTGTTCCGAAATCCTGTGATTGCGGCCCTGGATGAATATGGCATTCCAGCCACGCTGGCTAAGCAGATTCAGCGGCTGCTGGCTACCGAGAATGACCTAGATGTCGCTCTTGCTAATTTGAAAAAAGCCGATTTCACCGAGATGAAACTTGACCCGTTCGAAAGGGAACTATTAATCGATGCTCAGAAGGCCCTTTGAAATCGCTCGTCTTCTCCAAGCGTCTTCGCTGCTAATACGGGCAAGAACAGGAAAACAGGTTTTTCACCAACTTTCGGCCGGTCTTGATTCTATTAACTGGGAGCTAGCATGGCTTTACTGTGCCAAGAGAGCCTACTTTGATCTGTAAACGACGCCAAGACACCCGGAAAACCAAGGCCGCCAAAATTCCAGAGGAAAGGAGTACCCAATGGCAACCTTTGTGGTTACACCAAAGCCTAAAGACCTACTCTCTGCAATCAAGTCTGCAATCGACGAGGGCCACATAAAAACCTGGAAATACGATAAAGACGGCGACTTGATCCATACGACAGGGCAATGGGAAGGCAAGGCATGGCTGCGGCCGGTTGTTTCATCTGGAGCGCTTAACCTCGGAATTATTGGTCCTAAGAATGCGAACCTCAGCTCAGAAGCGTATGCCGTCTATCATGGCCGATTTATCGAGATGCTTTTGGCTCATTTTGATAAACAATTCTCCTCGGCCCAGGCTACGGCACAAATGGAACCACCGGATATTTACAAGTGAGTTGTGGATGCAGACTGTGAGAGCAAATGCAGCTCTGACATCTTGATGAAGGCGTCAAGTCTGCTATTGGCCCGACGATCCTTTATTCTGCTCTACTGTTTTTTCAGGATTTCGTCAACAAAGGCAGCCATACCTTTCCATATAGCGCCTTCTCTTTCACGGGGCTCCACAAACGGCGTTTTGATTATGAACGGCTTCTTTATGGATGGGTCGGGGATACAACTCAAAGGCACCTCACCAATGGATTTGGGGTTGAACATTTTCGGGCAATCCCGTTCCGAGCAAAAACCAAAATATTGGTACTGAGTATCGAAGGTAGTGGCTGAAATAAAATGGGAGCGCATCTCCGATCGCGTTGTAGTAGGCTTGGGCGGCAGACATGCAAAATACGCGGGCAATAGGCGCTATACAGCAATTCCAGTGGATTCTGGGGCTTCCACAGGTACGAGACGAATCTCTACCCTTCTGTTAAGAGCATTGGCTATTCTTGAAGCCATCCCCAGGAAATCCCCTTCGTAATCTGCTTCTTCGATATCCTCAATGACCGATGCATTGGTTCCCACAAGATCGGCTAATTGCTCCCGGGTCACACCTGCCTGGTTACGAAGGTTGTAAAGTTGCCGCGCGACATCGGCTTTGACACCCAGCTCTTCAAAGCACTTTTCCATCTCCGGATCGCCTTTGATGTATCGGTCATAAGCCCATTGGTAAGCATCTGTACTGATTTTTTTCTCTTCCATATCAAGGCTCCCATTGAAAGGTATGGGTCTCAGGATCGGCTTCAAAATTCTTCTTCAGCTCTACGGCCCTGTCAATCTCCTTTGGGGGAACCTCTTTCTCTTTCTTCAATCCGTGAGTGAGCACTACGACCTGGTTCCCATGAAAGAAGTATAGCATACGGTAATTGAGACTCTGAAATCTCACTCGAAGTTCATAAATACCATCCCTGAGATAATCAGATTCGGGTCGTCGCAGATGGTGTCCGAAAGATCTAAGTATCTCTATCCATTTCACACACTTGGCTCTGTGCTTCGGCTGTAGTCCATCGAGCCAGTCGAACATGGGAACCGATCCATCATCCTCCATGTAGAATACGATTTGCACCTGGGGCAATAGTCCATCCTCCGCGAGTTTTTATCAAGGAATTCGAGAGAAAGGTCAACAAAGACTTTTTCTATAATCTCCGGAACGGAACTCCATGAGCAAACTGCATATGCGCAAAATGATGAACAGTTACTGAAATCCCATAAAACCCCAAGTTGTCGTTTGATCAGAATTTTAGCAACTAAAGGTAGGCGATCAGCAAAAAGACCAAGCAGCCATTATCCGCAGATTGCGCAGAGAGAGCACAGAAATTAAATTTCATGTTCTCAGGACCTATCCACAGATGACGCAGATTACGCAGATAAAATCCCTTTCATGTTCTTGGAAAGTAAAGATGATTTTCTTCTTATCTGCGACATCTGCGTTATCTGCGGTAAGTCTTCTCCTCTTGGGCGACTTGCCCGAATTCGCCGTTCTCCTTGTTAAGCATTCTAAGACTATACCTCTAACTAACGAATGGTACATAATACGGAATTAGCCGAAACCATACTCGCAAGGTTCAGTCAGGCAAGCGATCCGGAAAGGTCCTGTTGCACAGGTCTTGCAAATACAATTCCCCTTTCTCTTGGAAAGGACTACGATCCATGATGAAGCGACTTTGTTACGTACTCGTCGTCTTTGCCCTCTGTTTAGGGTGGTCTCAGGAGTCCATGGCTGAAACCTATTCAATTCAACCTGTCGGAAAGGTGGTAAAGCGCTCCGGCAAGATCATACTGGAGATTTTCCCCACCTTCAAAGATGCCCTTTTGGGGCTGGACGGGTTTTCTCATGTCCAGGTTTACTATTGGTTCGATCGGAATGACTCGCCTGATAAAAGAGCGACCCTGCAGGTCCATCCCCGCGGGGACAAAGCAAACCCGCTCACGGGAGTGTTCGCCACCCGATCCCCGTTCCGCCCAAATCTCATTGGATACTCCGTGTGCAGAATAAGGTCCGTGGAACAGAACAAAATTATTGTTGAGAATATTGATGCCTTCGATGGTTCGCCCATAATTGACCTGAAGCCGTATATACCTGAAAGCGATTGCGTGCCCGACGCGACAGTGCCGGAATGGGTGAAGCGCCACCATTAAGAATGGGAAACTGGTAATGGACGCTCAGACTAGGCCCGTAGTGTATCGATCCAAGTTCGAGCTGCTTGCCGCTTCTGCTTCTGATGACCCACCCGACCCAAAAAAGCGAGCGTCTTCCTGTTCGGCTTGCATCCTCGGTTTGCTCCTCTCAGTTAACTGTTCGTATCGTCTGCTTCCTTTTGAAATAGATGTAAACCGGCACCCCGGTGAGCACACTCAGGATCGCTATTGATGACTCGATTGGCCGCTGGAATAAAGAGAGCAGAAGAATGCACACTCCTGTTGCAAGGTAGATCAGCGGCGCCCATGGGTACCCCGAAAACATACCGTTCGTTGCTGCTGATGGTTTTAATCGAAATACCGCTGCCACAGCAAAGAGAGGAAAGATGCCGAGTCCAAACCCCATTACGGTCAAGATCTGGTCGAATGTTCCCGACAAGACCATCAAAGCGGAAATCGCACTCTGCAGGGCAATCGCTCGGGTCGGAACCTTAAATCTAGGGTGCACGTGTCCAACCCCGTCAAAGAATAGCTGATCCTTCGCCATAGCGTAATAGATCCGCGGGCCGAGAATGATAAACGCACTCAATGAGGAAAATAGGGCAAAGGAGATCAGCAGAGAAAAAATGCCCTCTACGGAGGTGCCAAAGAGTTTTCCCGCGGCCAATCCGCCAATGGAGATAACACCTTTCATCTCCTCCGGAGGCACCGCATAGACAAAGACGATGTTAAGGCAGATGTAAAGCAGCATCACTATGCCGGTTCCCAAGAAGAGGGATCGAGGAAGATTCTTTGTTGGATTCCGGATTTCCGAACCGATATACGTCGAAGCATTCCATCCACTGTAGGCAAACATAATCCACATCAAAGCCAGTCCCACTTTTTTCCATCCCTCGAAGGAAAACGAGAACGCGCTCCCCTGAGAGAAATGATGGAGATTCCCTGATCCGAGAAAAAGGCCACCCAAGATCAAACAGGTGATGAGCACCAGTTTCGAAACCGTCAGGAAATTCTGGATTCGTGCGCCGAATTTAATTCCTAGCATGTGAATTCCGGTAAAGAGCAGAATTACACAGATGGAGAGAATCTGTTTGAGAATCGCGGGATTTCCCCAGAGGAAGAGCTGTGGACACGCCCGGGCGAAGTATTCGCTGAAGCCAATGGCCGAAGCCGCAATAGGCGCGGAGAAACCTACGATGCAAGAGGTCCACCCGCTAAGGAATCCAAACAACGGATGGTACAACCTCGAAAGGAACGCATATTCACCGCCGGCGTCCGGTATTGCGGCTCCAAGTTGTCCGTAGGCCAGCGCACCGCAGAAGGCGATAATACCGCCAACAAACCAAAGGCCAAGCATGACAATTGGATTCCCGAGATCGCTCATGAGCAATCCGCTGGTGGTAAAAATTCCAGAACCAATCATATTGGCTATGACTATGTTGGTTAAAGGAAATAGGCCGAGCCTTCTTTCAAGCTCAGAGCCTGAACGGCTTTTCAAAGTCACCTACTTTTCGGAGAAATTCAGGCGCAGCATGGGTGGTTAAAAGGATCTATGGATCATTTGCTTTTGACTCACGAATCCATTTCCGCTCTTACTGTTTGCGCAGGATTTAACTAATGAAATGCACTATTGTTTCCACATGTTGCTTTATAATGGGGTCTCGACAAAGGGGATCTTTGATTATGAAGACCATTTGACGCGAGGCTGGCGAATCCAACATGAAAGACGTATCCGTCAAGCTGCTTCAAAAGAGCTTTCGGTGTGGTCTCGGGCGTGAACTGGACCCTTTGGCTTCTGCAATCCCAAAAACAGGATCGCTGAAGCAATCAAAATTCTTGTGCCTATTCCGACTATTCGTGGAACTCTTGGTACGGCGCCGCACACGGTCCAAACGGTATTTCTAGGGACCTCCGGACTTGGACATACGGGGGTCCCCCCATTCCACTATCTTCCGAATCGGGTTCCACTGATTTGCTAAATATATTGCAACATCGGACTTGTTTATATGAATCAAGTCCTTTGCCGGGCTATTTCTTGGCGGCCTTTTTCGGTCCCTTTATCGCGTCTCGAAGAGCCTTCGCAGCTCTGAAAGCCGGCGCCTTCTTAGCGGGAATCTTCATCTTGGCTCTGGTTTGAGGGTTAACACCGGTGCGCGCCTTTCTTTCAATAACCCTGAAAGTGCCGAGCCCGTCGAGTCTGATCTGTCCATCTTTCTTGAGAGCCTGCTGTATGGTTTCTATAAGGGACTTCAGAACAGACTCTACTCCTTTCTTATTAACATTTGTCTTCTTCGCCATTTGAGTAATAAGTTCGGACTTAGTCATGCTAATACCTCCTCACAGTTAACTAGATTGGATCAATCCCTACGGGAATGGCCCCCATATATCTATCTCTGAGACAATAGTCAATTGAGAAAAGACACTATCGGCAAAGTTTTTGCATAAATTTTTGAGTGGCCAAGGGAAAAGATGACCGAGGACACGAACTGAATTGTTATCTTACACAAATCGTTTCAGAGAAAATCTGCTTCTGGAGCGAAAATATTCGAGTTCAAATAGGACTCGTGTAATCTCGTTGGATCTAAAAGGCCGAGAGGTCGGAAGTCGTCAAGCTGAAAGGGAGCGCGGCGGAATTCGAATCCAATAAACCGGGATTCCGCTGGCGCGTTTTCGACCGCGTCCGGTGCTCTTCGTGTTCGCGCCCCCATGGTTTGCCTACAATTGGTTCCCGGTTACTGATCCCAAAATGAGACTTCGTTCTTTATTATTCCTGCCGGAACGATATGTCTCCCCAGTTCCTAAATTTCTTTAAATGATGCAACATACAAATGCTCGATCTCGAATTGACAAGGTTGCTTTCAGCAGTAATTGCTCAACTGAGCTCTTCAAACACAAGTTGGTCTTTGATCCGGATGCAATCCATAACGCTTGTGGCTGCGGGACATCGTGTAATATACATTCCTAGGACTTGCCTGGCGTCTTCTTGCTTTCCAGCTGGAAGTTTTAGATGGTAATCTACCCGAATCTGGGTAATCCTCAGAACTCCATTTACCTCTTCAATGTCGCCCTGAACATCCGCCCAGAAATTCTCTGCAGGTGTCTCGATCTGCTTTTCGGCCAGAAGCCTGGCCAATGTTCCAACCATTCAAGCACCTACAGCGCTGACTATATGGTCCAAAGTGGCCGGATGTTCTTCTTCCGGTTCGATTCCGTAAAATTTCTTGATTCCGCCATGCACCCCATAACGGACTTCACCAAATCCTTGAATGACCGCCTTTCTAGTCGGTCCCTTCTCACGGACAATTCGACTGATTGACGTATGGACAAGTTTACTCATAACTCCTCCTTATAATAAGCTGATTTAAGGAATCCTTAATGGGATCTTTCCAAGAAGACCGTGATTCTTTAACTTGGCCACGCTGCTTTGATGCCGCTGTACAAAGCTTTTTCCGGCAACAATATTGGTTCAAATTTGGAGAATTTGCTCATGGATCACCCGTACGCGTCCACACGGGAAAAACTTAGCCGTGCAATAAAAATTAATTCACAAATTTCGAATTCGAAGTAGCGAGAGTGAAACTAGCGACCATGCTATCGCGGGCATGTTTTCGCGTCAAGGCGAAAAAAAAGAAAAAGCGGGCGCTGGACGGAAGATTCTAAAATTGTGATGGAATTACCATAATATGAGTAATGCCCATATATATGTCTTTTTTCTTGACGTACGTTCGTATCTCAATTAAGATCTTTTCCGCACTTCCTCTTGATTCCCAAAAGAAAGCTAAAATTCAATTGTTTAGTCGTGTCGAACAGAATAAAGTTGCACTGGATATCATTCGTCAAGTTCGTGAGGCGATCCTTGAGGGAAAGCTTCAGGCCGGCGACCGTCTTCCCCCGGAAAAGCAACTTTTGGCCAAATTCGGTGTGGGAAAACATACCCTTCGAGAAGCGGTCCGCGCCCTCGAGGCTATGGGTTTTCTGTCGATCCGCAAAGGGTATGGTGGCGGAGCTGTCGTGCTTGAAGTCGACATGAATACCACACGGGATTCCATCGCTAATTTTTTACATTTCCAAAATGTCTCGGTTAGAAATCTTTCCGAAGTAAGAAAACTTGTGGAGCCCTATTTAGCTCGTTTGGCTGCCGAACGCTTAAATCAGGATGGATTGGAAATTCTGAGCGATTGCAATGAGTCATGCCAAGAGGCATTGCTGCTGGGGCAAAGCATGAGTAGGCATGAAATCAAGTTCCACCGAATCCTCGCTGAAGCCAGTGGAAACCCGGTGCTCACTTTAATGTTGGATTTTGTCAACAGTGTGCTGACCGACAGCAAGAGTCATCTTCAACCGGGACCGGCTTTTTCTAAACAGGTTCTGTCGGCGCATGAACGTATTTTAGCCGCGGTCAGTGCGAGGGATCCGGAACGAGCTGAAGCGGAAATGCGTGATCACGTATGTGAGGTGGAGGAAGCCTTAGAGGCGCTACGGATCGAAAAGGAAGAGGGGACGAAAGGCCGGCGCAGAGCTACGGGGCTGTCTTTGAAATCATCTACTGTGAAGAAAAAGCTGGGCGCTGGGGCTCTTCGGCCTGCGAGCAAACCAGTCGTTAAACGAACAGGAGGAATGTGAATCATGGCAAAGAAGCACGGCTCGAAAAAGAAAGGGATCACCAGAAGGGAGTTTCTCGCGACGAGCGGACTAGTGGCCGCGGGATTATCCGCAGCTGGCTGGGCTGATCTTGTGAGCGCTCCTTATGCACGCGCTGCGGGCGGACCGCCGATCCTTATCGGTAATATTGAACCCTTATCAGGACCCTACGCGGATTCAGGGCTCAATGAGCAGCAAGGGGCCATTCTGGCAAATGAGGAATGTAATGCGAAAGGTGGTGTCCTGGGGCGCGAAATAAAAATGATTTCGGAAGATGCGCCCAGCAATCCCGGTATCGGCACTCAGAAAGCAATAAAACTGATTAAACGGGATAACGTAAATTTTGTCACCGGCACATTAAGTTCCAATGTCACCTTGGCTGTAGCGGAAGTGTGCCATAATGAAAAAGTGCTTTTTATGGCTTTTGGGAGCCACTCGGATGACACGACGGTGCAAAAGGCCATGCGATCGACATTCCGTACCACCTCTTCCAACTGGATGCTCTCTACCTCAGTGGGTGGCTGGATAGCGGCCAATTGGAAACCCAAAACAGCCTACCACATTACCGCAGACTATACCTGGGGTCATACCGCGCGGACATCAATGAATCGAGCGTTGTCGAAAAGCGGCTGCAAAGAGATAGGTAATGATTTCACCCCGTTGGGCACCAAAGATTTCTCCGCCAATTTGATTAAAGCTAGAGGTCTGAAACCGGATATACTGGTGCTCAACCTTTATGGCGCAGACCAGGTCAATTGCGTTAAACAGTGCAAAGAGTTCGGCATCGGGACAGAAATTCGCATTTGCGGCCCATTGTCAGGCGTCCCGATGATGAAAGGCACAGGCGATGCGGCGAACGGAGTCTGGGGCCTCAGCTGGAACTGCAATGTAGATACTCCGGGAAGCCAGAAGCTTGATGAAGCAGATCAAGAAGAGGTTTTCGGATAGTCCTCAGTTCGTGGCGACTTATCGTCATTATCTTGGGTACATTACTCACACCCAACTCTTCGACGCGATTCAAGCGGGCCGGCACCACGGATATAATTCCAGTCGTAAAGGCGCTGGAAGGGCACAAGTTTGACGGTTTGAAATGGAATCCGAGCTATTGGAGGGATTTCGATCACCAGAACATTCAGGACGTGCTGGTATGCCAAGCCCAGTATCCTCCCAATTTCAAGACTTACGCAGATTTGTTTAAGATTCTCGGCCATGTGAAGGGAGATGATTGCGCTCCTACATTGGAAGAATGGAAAGCAGAAGGCGGCCGAGCTTTAGAGCCTTACGATTCTTTGAAAAAATAGGTGGACAGAGCTTAAGTGTTTACTTAGGCCAAATCAGGCATTGATAGCGCCCAAAATCGAGACGTTTCGCCGTAATCGTTTGGGCGTCCAAAGACGGTTTCATAACAGAAACTCAATAGGTAGATCACATCTCGCAGTGTTGAGTCCAGATCAAGGACACGGCTGGGCGGTGGTCGTCGTGCCGCCGCCCCCACTCCGTGCCTTCGGGGTAAACGATATGAGTTTCCATCTTACGTTGCCTACAATCCTAAATCAGCTTGTGAACGGATTCGCCTTGGGCACTCTGTTAGTTCTGATGGCGGTGGGGCTGACCATTATCATGGGTCTGATGCGAGTTATCAACTTCACCCACGGAGTTCTCTATGCCCTGGGCGCCTACACTGTGGTCTCGTTGACGGTTTATACGGGGTTTTGGCCGTGCCTGATCATCGGGCCTGTCCTGCTGGGGCTCGTGGGCATGGGCATAGAGTCCACACTTATACGCCGTGTGTACGCTCGGGACCCGCTTCACACTATGCTCCTTACCTTCGGTTTGGCCCTGATGATCGAAGACATGATCCGCATGGCATGGGGAGATGCGGCGTATCCAATGAACGCTCCCTCCATACTCTCGGGGGTCATAGATCTGAAGCTCGTAGTTTTCTCAAAGTATCGAGTCTTTGTAATTGTGTTCTGTGGAGCGCTGCTCACCGCTGTGTGGTATTTCCTGGAGCGAACCCCGATGGGAAAGACTATTCTTGCCGGCACATTCGACAGGGAAATGGTGGTAGCTTTGGGTATTCCCATCAACCTACTGTTTACCATAACATTCGGTATTGGAGCGGGTCTAGCCGCACTGTCAGGAGTTCTTAACGCTCCTATCCAAGGCGTCTTTCCCCCCATGGGAAGCTCGATTCTGATGCCCTGTTTCGTGGTCGTGATTATCGGCGGCATGGGAAGTTTCTGGGGTGCGGTGATCGGAGGCCTTCTCGTAGGGGTGGTACAGAGCTTCACGGTAGAAATATTCTCCGCTGCGTCTGAAGTTATCGTGTTCATTCTTATGGCAATCGTACCTGTTGGTACGGCCCAGAGGCATTGCCGGAATCGAGGGGTTATTAGAATGAGACAACCACCTACTCCTCCCAGTGTCGCCATGGACTACCTGCGTATGGTAATTCTATTCGCTGTGGTGGCTGTGCTGCCCTTCTTGATTCCATACGCGGGCGGATACGTGGGTCTGGCCGTTGAGATGGTGATCTTCGCCATATTCGCTATAGGCTTCGACCTGCTCCTGGGTTATACAGGCATTCTTTCTTTTGGCCAGGCCGCCTTTTTTGGCCTCGCCGGGTACACTATGGGCTTGGTGTGCATCCATTTTCAGGTTCCGATATTGGTGGGCATGTGTGCGGGCGTTGCATTAGGCGTTTTGGCAGCGGCGTTCATAGGCTTGTTGATTATAAGAAAAACAGGAATCTATTTCGCTATGCTCACCATCGCTTTTGGGCAGATGTTCTTCTTCATAGCCTCACGCTGGAAGGACGTTACCGGAGGCGAAGATGGCCTGACAGGGATTCCCCGCAGCATCATCGACTTGGGTCCATTCTCATTTAATGTTCAAAACGACCTGAACTTCTACTATTGCGTCTTTATCTTCTTCGTGGCGGCTACTCTGGTGAAGTACTGGCTAGTGCGTTCCCATTTCGGCCAGGTGCTCAAGACAATTCGTGAGAACGAGACGAGAGCGCAGATGGTCGGTTACAACGTCCGCCGATATAAACTTTATTCTTTCATCATCGCAGGAGCTTATGCGGCGGTGGCCGGTGTCTTGTACGCGATGTTTCTGCGGTACATGTTTCCTCAGACCCTTGACTGGATACGTTCCGGTAACGTGGTCATTATGGGACTTGTGGGCGGTCTTAGGTACGCTGTTCGGTCCTATCGTGGGTGCTGGCGTTGTTACCTACCTCATGAACTTCACCTCGGTACTACACTAAGTACTGGCAATTCGTCATGGGAGTCATATTTGTCGTTTTCGTCCTTTTCTTCCCGAGAGGCATCTGGGGTTTTGTGGAACGCCGGCGATCGGGTGAATAGAGGAGAACCATGAATCTGCTAGAGACAAAGGGCTTAGAGAAGTCTTTCGGTTCGTTACAGGCAGTCAATGGAGTGGATTTTTCCATCGCCAAGGGCGAACTAAAATCCATCATCGGGCCCAATGGCGCCGGTAAAACGACCTTTTTCAACCTCTTGACGGGCATGTTTCCACCTACAGGAGGCCAAATTCTTTTTAAGGGCGAAGACATCACCGGATCGACGCCGGAACAAATAGCGGGTATGGGTATTGGCCGGTCGTTCCAGATCACCTCTGTCTTCCCGGAGTTGACGGTCTACGAAAACGTTTTTATACCCGCGAGGCGGTACTATCCCAAGGGGCAGGCCAGCGAAAGGGCCATGGAGATCTTGGAGGATGTGAATCTGGCGGATAAGGCTGAGATCATGGCCGGCAATCTATCCCATGGGGATAAACGTCATCTCGATATAGGGATCGCTCTCACATGCAAGGCTGAACTCTTGCTTCTGGACGAACCCACATCAGGGATGCCGCCGGAAGAGTCTGCACGCACCGCGGAGCTGATTCTAAGGCTTCGAAAAGAGGGTGGATACACCATTGTCCTTATAGAGCATAAGATGGATATAGTTCTGTCCATTTCAGATACTGTTACTGTCCTTAACTTCGGATTCAAACTTGCTGAAGGCGCTCCGGCCGAAATAAAGGGCAACGATGAGGTTCAAAGGGCCTACCTTGGAGGTTTGGATACCAGCCAGCTACGCCCTGAGGCAGGGACCAGACCGCGGCGCCAAGTCGGAGGAAAAGATCTGCTCAGGCTTGAAGGGGTGAACACGTTCTACGGGGAGAGTCATGTTCTCCACGACGTGAGTTTAAGCGTTCAGGAAGGTGAAATCGTCACGCTCCTGGGCCGGAACGGAGCCGGCAAGACCACGACCTTGAGGACCATCTTAGGGTTGACTCCCCCTTCTGCCGGCACTATCAATTTCAATGGTCAGCTAATCTCAGGTTTAGGAACTAAAGATATCGTAAACAGTGGCGTGTCGCTTGTACCCGCTGAACGGCGCATTTTTGCAAATCTCACCTTGCATGAAAATCTGGAACTTCCCTTCTTCACGAAAGGAATACCAGTCTCGGAAAAACGTAACCAAATCGATCAGGCGTACAAATGGTTCCCCGCCTTAGAAAGACGACGAAATAACAAAGGGAACAAACTATCGGGCGGAGAGCAGCAGATGGTCGCCATGGCCCGAGCACTCATGGGCCGCGTGAGACTCATGCTGCTGGACGAGCCGTCTCAGGGATTGGCCCCGATCATAGTGCAAAATGTGGCTGAGATAATAAAGGAAATCAATAAGAGTGGTGTCACCATTCTTCTTGTTGAACAAAACGCACTGCTCGCCCTGGAGCTGGCAGACCGCGTATATGTCATAGATAAAGGCCAGATCGAGTACGAAGGCGATGGCCACACGCTCCTGGCTAACCAGGAGCTCTCACGGCAACTGTTGGGTGTATGAGGCAGTTCTCTGTCAGGGATAACAATGTTTCAATCTTGCAATTGAATCCTTTAGCAAGTGAGGTGACAAGATGATCTCTTCCAGAGTTTTTCGGGTTCCCCCGACGATACATTTCGGTGAAAACGCTTCGGCCGAAGCCGGACCGGAGGCGAAGCGTTTGGGAGCCAGCAAGGCGCTCCTCATGACGGACAAGATCCTTATGAGCGCCGGGGTCATTCAACCCGTGATCGACTCATTGAGTAAGGCTGGAGTGGGAGTCGAGATCTTCGATGGAGTGGATGCCGAACCCACACTTTCTCATGTGCAGCAGGGGCTCGATCTGCTTCGAAAGAAAGGTTGCGACATTCTGATAGCAGTGGGCGGCGGTAGCCCCATCGATGCGGCCAAGGCAGTATCGGTGATGAGTACTAATAAGGGAAAGATCCAAGACTATATGGGTCTCGGCAAAATTACGGTGCCCGGTGTGCCTCTCATAGCGGTGCCGACCACCGCTGGCACAGGGAGCGAGACCACGATCTTCACGATTATCACAGACACTGATAAAAACGTTAAGATGCTTATTGGTAGCCCTTTGTTGATGCCGGTAGCCGCGCTGGTGGACCCACTCCTGACGTTGAAAATGCCACGTGGAATTACCGCGGCCACGGGTCTGGACGCACTCATCCACGCGATTGAGGCCTATGTTTCCGTGAAAGCACAGCCAATGAGCGATGTTATGGCTCTATCGGCTATCCGATTACTATTCGAGTATCTTCCACAAGCTTGGGCAAATCCGGACAATGTCGAAGCTCGGACCAAGACCATGCTCGGTGCGATGCAGGCCGGAATCGCCTTTTCAAACGCTTCGGTAGCTTTGGTCCACGGCATGTCTCGACCCGTTGGGGCGAACTTTCATGTGGCTCACGGTATTTCTAACGCAGCTTTGCTGGGAGTGGTCATGGAGTTTTCGCTTTTGGGGGCTCCACGTCGCTACGCGGATATCGCAAAGGCTATGGGAGTGGCGATCGATGGATTAACTCCTATGGAAGCGGCCCAACGGGGCACCAACGAGGTGAAACGACTGGTAGCACAGTTGGAGGTTCCCAGCCTGACCGCTCTGGGGGTCTCCAGGGAAAAACTTGAGCCATTGGTATCCAAAATGGCTGACGACGCCATCGCTAGTGGTAGCCCCGGCAATAATCCTCGAAGGGCTACTAAAGAAGAAATAATTTCACTTTATTACGCCGCTCTCTAGAAAGTGAGCGGTTCCCTAAAAACGGATAAACGCATCAAGGAGGATCGAAAATGGCACTTCCGATAATGAAAAATTATATTAATGGGGAATGGCAAACTTCCGAGTCGAAGAATTTGGGAGACGTCTGGTGCCCTGCCACTGGTGAAAAGATAGCTCAGGTTCCTTTCTCCACGGAAGCGGAGGTAGACAAGGCTGTAAAGGCGGCACAGGCAGCTTTTGCAGAGTGGCGCAATACCCCGCCTCTAACCCGTGCGAGGTATCTGTTCAGACTGAAGGAAGCATTCGAAAATTCCTTCGAAGATATAGCTAAAACTCTTGTGACGGAGGAAGGTAAATCCATTGATGAATCGCGAGGCGAGGTAAGGCGCATGATCGAAAATGTGGAGCACGCCACAGGCGTGACCACGATGATGACGGGTTATTGCCTTGAGGATATAGCCCATGACATTGATTGCACAGCCGAGCGCCAGCCGATTGGGGTTTTTGGATGTATTGCTCCATTCAACTTCCCAGCGATGGTCCCGTGGTGGTTCATGCCTTACGCAGTAGTGTCAGGCAACACATATATCGTTAAACCTTCCGAGCAAGTCCCGATGACTCAAACCCGAATTTTTGAAGTAGTTGATGAAGTGGGTTTCCCTCCCGGTGTGGTGAACATGGTCCATGGGTCCAGAGACGTCGTTAATGGCATGCTACATCATCCCGGTATTAAGGGAATTTCTTTCGTGGGTCAGACTGCCACTGCCAGATATATTTATCAGGAGTGCGGTAAAACAGGCAAACGAGTCCAAGCCCTTGGCGGCGCAAAGAATGCTGTTGTGGTAATGCCCGATGCCAATATTCCCCAAGGTTTGCCTTCACTGATCACCTCATTCTACGGCTGCGCGGGCGAGCGTTGTCTTTCAGGCTCAATGTTGGTATCGGTAGGAAAAGTCCATGACGAGTTGAGAGACAAATTCGTCGGCGCCGCAAAGGCAATGAAAGTCGGAAACGGCCTGGATCCGAGTACCGCTATGGGACCGGTCATCAGCCGACCACATATGGAACGAGTCCTCAACTATATTGAAAAAGGCCTTGCTGAAGGGGCCAAACTCGTGCTGGACGGTCGAAACACAAAAGTGGAGGGCCATCCGAACGGTTTTTATATTGGACCGACTGTTTTTGACAATGTGACACCGGACATGACGATTGCCAGAGAAGAAATCTTCGGTCCGGTGGTGGCCATGATACATGTCAAAGATTTGGATGAGGCCATAAAGATCATCAACACTCGCGGGTTTGCCAACGCGGCCTGTATTTATACAGACAGTGGAAAGGCCGTCCGCGACTTTAAATACAAAGTTAAGCCAAGTATGATCGGCGTCAACATTGGCATCGCAGCCCCCATGTCCTTCTTCCCGTTCGGTGGCGCAGGCGAGTCTCTGTTCGGTGACCTAAAAGGTCATGGTCGGGAAGTCTTCCAGTTCTTCACTGACACGAAGGTCGTAATATCCAGATGGTTGTGAAAACTGATTGACAGACCGGTTGGGGCTCCGAATTTCCATTATTCGGAGCCCTATGCAAAACGGAGGAAATTATGCCATTAAAAAATTTTGGAAGTATTCTGAATTTTGCCGCTGAACTGGAGGCCGCTGATTACAATTTTTACAATATTGCGGCTAATAATCCGGCCGGCGCCAAGCACAAAACGCTGCTCGAAAATTTAGCTCAAGAAAAGAAAAAAAATGAACAGCTGATGCTACGCACGTGTCGAGAAAGCGTGTGTGAGATGATCTTGGAACCCATAGTGGATTTTACAAGGGAAGGTTTTGTTAGTGATCGGGAAGGCGCGGATAAAATGACTTGGGATCTGTTGCTATCAAAAGCGCTACAACTTGAAACCACTGCGCACAATTTTTATGTTGAAGCGGCTGAGAAGATCCGGGCATTGCCGGAGGTATCCCGAGCGCTCAATCGTACGGCAACCCGTCGTGCGGCTGATAAAGAGAAATTGCTGGAACTCTCAAAATAATTTTTCAGTATCGGCGATTGGCCATCTAATGACCATCACAGTCAAGACGCTTACGTGGAAGGATTGTTCCCCGGTACAGTTCGTCCGGCGATGGGAGACTTTGGCCCAAGGACCTTCCGCTCATCTATACGAAGGTCATCCGGGCACAAAAGCACTCACCAGGGCTGACCTAAGAAGGCTTTATATTCTATGGAAAGAGAGGTCGCGATACACTAAGAGCGACCGCCGAGAATTGTCCCTTCTGGCCCAAGCGCTTCCCGAGATCAACGCGTTCAGAGCGGTTGGACGGCCTAAAGAAGATGATGTTTTAGAATTCTATGACCAACTGACCCGAAGAGTTGGAAAAAAGTTCTCTTTGAAACTTTTTGCATTACATGTCGCCCTGCCAAGAGTATTTCCACCGTTTTCTGCTTCACGATTGGAAGCTTACCGATTCTTAACGGGCACGAAAGACTTCCCAAACCAAGGGTTTTACCGAAGCCTTGCTTGAAGTATACTTTAAATATCAGAAATTTTTCTTTGAGCTATCCGCCACTGCGGCAGCCGATATTTCCCGCGTTGACCGGGCATTGCTGGCCCTGGGACAGTTTCTGCAAGGTTATAAAGCGGTTGTCGAAGAGTAGCAATTCTTGAGCGATGCCCGAGGCCACAACATACCAATCCTGACGGCCTTTGGATCGGGATTAGCAAGGCTTCACATCAAATTAACTGGAGATTTTTGAAACTGCATGAAAAGTGAGCAGATAAAGGAAGTAGCCACTCTTTTGGGGGCTACTGTTGTTAAAATAGCGGATCTCTCGCTACTGAAAGGCATCGAAACTCATCCAGCCAACCTTTTGGATGGCCACCGAACAGCCATTAGTCTGGCAGTCAGGTTGTCGGACGCGGTAGTTGATTCGGTTGTGAATTGTCCAACACCTCTATATCACCAGCATCAGCTTAAGGTGAATGCTCTGTTGGATGAAATAGCCGTTCGCATTACCAACCACATACAAAGTGCCGGCGGCAAAGCAGTCCCTATTCCTGCTTCTCACATCCTGGACCGAACTCATTGGCACTCGTACATCTCTCACAAGGCAGTTGCCATTGCTGCCGGCGTGGGTTGGCAGGGCAAAAGCCTCGTTGTGGTAAATCGCGAATAGGGTCCCCGAATACGACTTGCTACCGTTCTGACAGACTTTAGATTCGAGCCGGACGAACCTGTACTGAATCTGTGCGGTGCATGTTCCTCATGTGCCGAAGCTTGCCCTGGGAATGCCATAAAGAACGTTAACACCAAATTGCACTACTCTGATAGAGATGAAGCTCTTTTTCTTGATCGATGTGCCGCTAAAGTTGCAGGAGAATTCACGGGAATTCCCGGAATCGAAGGGCCGACTTGCGGAGTCTGCATACGCGTTTGTCCTTGGGGCAGAAAACAAGGCGCAGCCGAAGCGTAAACCCGACGGCGGGCTTACCATTCCGCGATCCATATCAGCGACTCCCAAATTGCACCTAAAATGCAAGCTCAACAAATCCTGAGTAGCAAAAAAATTTCAATTTGACTGCTGTCCGCATATTCCGAGTGGAGCCGCAAATTCCTCTCGCGGGCATTTGTGAGATTCAGCGATTATTTTCTTGACATGGCTTGACGAATCCGGCATGAAGAAATTTATGATATTTGATCAAATATCAACAATTGTCGATACAGTAACAAGATAACCAACAAATCCTGATCCGCCAAAAAAGGACCGACCATGGATTTCGACCTTGCGCCGGTTGAGACTACGACACTCAAGGAATCAGTCTATAATAAACTGCTAAATTCCATTACCTCAGGTAAGTTGCCCCCAGGAACCCAAGTCACGATTGCGCAGCTTTCCGCTCTCGTTGGGGTCAGTTTGATGCCTGTTCGAGAGGCCTTGCAGAAGCTCGCAGCAGGGAACTTTATATCAGTTCAGAAGAACCGACGAATTGCCATAAACCAGCTTTCCAAGAAGGATCTGAACGAGTTGCGCCGGATTCGCGAGAAGCTGGAGTGCATGGCCGCCAGAGAAGCCCTAAAAAACTGGACGCAGGAGCTGGTAGAGGATCTTGAACGAATTGGGAACGAAATAGACGCCTCTCGAGATCCGGAGGAGTTTTTGGAAAAGAACAGAGAATTTCATCACACTCTGTACCGAAACGCAAAGATGCCGATTCTTCAAGAGACCATCGAACATCTTTGGTGGCGGTTTAGCCCTTATTTGCATATTTATGCGGCGGAAGTCCCCGATTACAAGTCTCTGGCGATCGAAAATCATGAAGGCGTATTGAAGGGAGTTCGAGAAAAGAACGCTAACGAGGTTTGCAAATGGCTTACGCTTGACTTGAAAACCGCCGTCGAATTTGTAACTGCCGCTCTCCAAGCCAGAGAGAAAGGGCAGAAGGCATGACTTTGTTTTGCCGGCAGAATGCTTTCAGATCTTCATCTCCACGCTCCCGAGGAATGGCGTAGGACCAACTTCTCAGGTTGATTCAATGTTTGAACCCTATACTGCCTATCCTGACTGGACACTATTCACGAAGAAAGTAGACAATCCATGAACTCAGCGAAGCAAACAACTAAGGAAATTCTTCTCGAGCGGATGCCTCAGGCTGGAAGCACACCGCTGTACAGGCAAGATGCTATCGATAGCCTCAGGGCTCGAACGGATAAATGGAAAGCGACAACAGTTAAGGAGCACGACCGTGAGCAATGGTCCGTTGTGCCGCAAGTTGTCTTAGGCTCGGAAACGCCAAGGGAAATGCTTTACACACCGTTGAATAATCCTAATTTCGACTATGAGTTTGACTTGGCTAATTCAGGCGAAGAACCCTTCACGCGCGGGGTTCACCCCAACATGTATCGCGGGAAAAAATTTACAAAACGCCAGTTGGCTGGATTCGGAGGTCCTAGGGAAACGAATAAGCGTATTAAATTCCTCCTGGACCACGGTGCTACAGGTATAAGCATCATCTTTGATCTTCCAACTATACAAATGTATGACTCCGACGATCCGGTTTCACAGGGCCAAGTCGGAATGAGCGGCGTCGCCATTGATTCTGTGGACGATATGGACCTCCTTTTCGAGGATATACCTTTGGATGAAGTCACAGTCTCATTGGTAACCCATTATCCGTCTAACACAGCGATTCTGTTCCCCATGTACCTGGCGCTCGCCGAACGGAGAGGGATTCCCTGGGATAAACTGCGCGGGAGCGTTCAAAACGATATAACGCTCGAAGAAGTGGTCCGAAGCGGGCCGGAATATATTCCCCCTCGACAATGCTTCCGGATACAATGTGACAATATCGAGTTTATCCGTCAAAATGCTCCACTTTGGAATTTTATCACGCTAAATGGATATAATCTCCGAGAATTCGGCACATCAGCTGTCACAGAAATGGCGGTTGCACTGGCAAATGCAGTCGAATCCGTTGAAGAGATAGTTGCTCGTGGCCACGATGTCGATTGGATTGGGGAACGGCTGGCGTACTTTTGGTCAATTGGAAATGATTTTTTTGAAGAGATAGCGAGGATCAGGGCGGTCAGGCGTCTTTGGTTCAAAATTATGAAATACAGGTTCGACGCGCAATATCAGAGGTCCTGTTGGATGAGATGCCATTGCCAAACCTCGGGAGTTTCGCTGACCCGACGTGAACCGAATAACAACGTGATACGTGCCGCTTACCATGCGCTTGCATGTGTCCTTGGAGGCGTTCAGTCGCTACATGTCGATTCATACGATGAGGCTTATTCTGTCCCGACGGAAGAAGCGGCCCTGCTCTCGCTTCGGACCCAACAGATACTCCAGGAAGAAACAGGAGTAACTGATGTGGTGGATCCCCTCGGCGGCTCATTTTATGTCGAGACTCTGACGAATGAAATGGAATCTCGGATATTGGATGAACTGGACCACATTGAACAAATGGGCGGGTACGTAGCAGCGATTGAAAAGGGCTGGTTACACAACAAAGTATCGCAATATTTCTGCGAAGAGCGCGCCAAGACGGAATCCGGCCAAATCAGAATAGTTGGTGAGAACGTTTATTTATCTTCCGGTGATTTCCCTGCCATAAATGTGTTCCGTTACCCTGAAGGAGTGGAACAACGGCAGCATGACAGATTATCCAAGCTACGTGAAAAGAGGGATGACATTAAGGTGAAGCGGGCTCTGTCAGACCTGGAGGAGGCATGTAAGGGCGCGGGCAACATTATTCCTTATTCGGTTGAATGCGCTCGTGTAGGCTGTTCGGAAGGTGAGATGTTCAAAGTGTTCAAGAAGGCTTTTGGGCTGTGGACACCGCCGGTACTGTGGTAACTGAATATTGAATTCCCAGATCTGATCATTTTTGCCGCCCGGAATACTGAGGAGGATTGAGTGATGTCGAAGCAACGCATCAAGGTGCTACTTTCAAAACTTGGTTTGGATGTTCACAACAGAGGCATTGATCACTGTCGCCAATGAATTGCGCAACGCCGGAATGGAAGTAGTTTATATCGGAAATGCTCTTCCCGATGAGATCATTGCGTCGGCAATTCAGGAGGATGTGGACGTAATCGGCGTGAGTTCCCTGGGCGGCGCACATATAACCTTGGGCTCCAAGCTCATTGCAAAAGCTGAGCAGGAGAATCTGAAACAACAAGTGACTTTTCTTATGGGGGGCGTCTTTTCTCCTGATGATGGGAAGAAACTACTTGAGATTGGATTTGACAGGGTGTTTCCGCCTGGATCTACTCGAGACGAAATCTTGTCATCAATTCGGGAGGAAGTCGCCCGAAAATCCGGAGCATCTTGAGATTAATTTCATGTGAACAGGAGGAGATCTCCATGACTACTCAATGGCCATCGAACCCGGATCCTTTATACCGTCCATCGGCTGATTCTCTATTATTGGAACACCGAGCTGGAAAAAATGGACCCTGAAAAACGTGAATGAAGAAGTAATCTTACCAAAACTTCAGGCTCAAATCGGTTACGCATACAAGAATTCCGATTTTTACAGGAAAAAATGGGATTCCGCAGGGATCAAACCGGAGGATATCCGATCCCTCGAAGATTTTGAATCTCTGCCTCTTGTAACCAAGGAGGAGATACGGCAGGATCAAGAAGATTATCCTCCTTTTGGAAGCAATCTGTGTGTTCCGTCCGCTGACGTGGGGCGAGTTCTGGGAACCTCCGGAACAACCGGCAGACCCACTGCTTTTGCCGTAAGTGCAGGCGATGTCCAACGGATCGCTGAGGCCCACGCAAGAATCATGTGGGGTTTTGGCGTTCGCCCGGACGATGTTGTTTTTATTGCTTCGATTTTCAGCCTCTATTGGGGAAGCTGGGGAGCGCTCCTGGGGACTGAGCGGCTAGGCGCCGGGGCCTTCCCATTTGGAGCCGGTGTAAGCGGACAAACTCAACGAGCGATTGAGTGGATAAAAATGGTCAAGCCGACTGTATTTTATGGTACCCCTTCATATAGTTTGTACATTGGGGAAAAGGCCAAGCAAATGGGATTGGATCCCGCCAAAGATTTCAATTTCCGCATTCTGTTCTTCTCTGGTGAGCCGGGCGCCGGAGTGCCTGCAACCAGGAAAAGAATTGAGGAAACCTACGATGCGATTTGTGTTGATTCCGGATCCACGGGCGAAATGAGTCCATGGATGTCCAATGGCGAATGTGCTTATCGTACGGGAATGCATCTTTGGCAGGATATTGTCTACGCGGAAGTAGTGAACCTTTCTACAAATAAGCGAGTTCCCTTCGGCCAAGAAGGCGTCACAGTCTACACGCACCTGGACAGGACATCCCAGCCGATGATCCGCTTTTTGGCCGGCGATGTTACCAGATGGGTCAATGACCCGTGTCCCTGCGGTAGAACCTACCCTCGACTTCCTGATGGGATTTACGGACGAGCTGACGATATGTTCGTGGTTCGCGGCGAAAATGTGTATCCCAGAGCTATAGAAGACGTGATTCGGGCAATTCCGGGATTTGGAGACGAGTACCGGATAATCATTACCCGTGAAAAAATAATGGATGAACTCATTGTGCAGACAGAACTAATTCCGGGCATCAGCAGCGAGGAAGGTCTGCGACTGAAAAAACAATTGGAAGTACAGCTGCAATCGAAAGGGCTGCGAACGGTGGTTCAGTTGTTGGATCCCGGCACATTGGAGAGAACCCAATTCAAAGCAAAAAGAATAATCGATAAAAGAGACCTCTACGAATCAATAGTGACCAAAAAATAACTGTACTCTGCTAATATGTAAAACGTCAAAAGCTGATGAATGGCTAGCCTTCGGAAATGAAGCTGGAAATGCATCGGCTCGGATCCAGCGGGCATCGGTCATTTACTCAATAAATTTTACAAATTTATGCGTGATTTGAGTTATATTTCCAAGGCTGTATCCTTGTACGTGTTTTGGAGGAGGTCCAAAAATGCCGCAAGCCTTTAAGGATCTGCATTGGCGCGGAGACATTTCTCTGAAGGACTATTTGGTTCCCGAAACTTTGCCGGAAGCCCTGCAGATGTTAGCGGAACCACAAAGGGCGAGCCCGCGTTATCTCAGGAGGAACAGATGTTGTCGTTGCGCTCCGCAGGCGCGAATATGATACGGATGCCCTCGTTGATATCAGCAGGATCCCTGGACTGGCACGTATCGAGCAGCAGGCAGATAATATACTGCTTGGAGGGCTGGTTACTCACGCCCAGGTAGAGCGTTCCGCGCTGATCAAGGAGAAGGCAGGTCTTTTAGCTTCCGCTTGTGCCGCCATGGGTTCGCCTCAGATACGCTCAATAGCTACGGTGGCCGGCAATCTCGTTAGCGGGCAGCCGGCAGCCGACGCCAGCATCCCTTTATTGGCGCTGGGCGCTCGCGTGACGATTACTTCAGCCGGAGGAGAGCGAGTGGTACCTCTGGCAGATTTCTTTTTGGACGTTGGAAAGACTGTTGTGGACCCAACCCGCGAGATCCTAACGCGCATCGAGTTCAAAGCGCTCGGATCTAATCAAGGGAGCTGCTCTCTGCGATTGAGTAAGCGCAGGGCTCTTTCATTGCCAATGCTGGTTTGTTCAGTAGTAGTAACTGTGGATGAATCCAAGAAGGTCATTACCGATGCTGCTATCGCGCTTGGTCCGGTCGCGCCGATTCCGTTTCGCTCCAGGATCATAGAGGACGTAATCAAAGGAATGCCCGCGACGCTTCAGACTCTGCAGGAAGCTGCTGACAAGGCGTATGCCTATTGCTCGCCGCGTGATAGCCTACTGAGAGGCTCTTGTGACTACCGCCAGGAAATGGTGAAAGTATTGGTGAAACGAGGCCTGCGCAGGGCTTTGGAGCAAGCGGGATGCGTTCTGTAGGGAGAAATTGATGATGAACAGTATAGCTCTTTCTTTCACACTGAACGGCAAAGCGATCGAGACAGCTGTTGATCCTTCCACCCTTCTAGTTGATCTTTTGAGAGAAGATTTCGGGCTTACGGGAACCAAGGTGGGTTGTCGAGAAGGAGAATGCGGGGCATGTACGGTTTTAATTGATGGAGAAGCATACAATTCCTGCTTAATGCCGGCGCTTAAGGTGCAAGGTCGAGATGTTATGACGATTGAAGGTTTGCAGAAACCCGATGGATCGTTAGACCCAATCCAACAGGCATTCATGGAAGCAGGAGCAGCCCAGTGCGGGTTCTGCACTCCCGGGATGATATTGAATGCCAAGGCCCTGTTGAGCACCAATCCGAATCCGGATGAGCACGAGATCAGGAAGGCCTTGTCCGGAGTCCTCTGTCGCTGCACCGGCTACCGCAAGATTGTGGAAGCCGTTAAGAATGTGGCCGCGGCCAAGTAGCCTTAAATCAGGTTTGAACCGGCCGACCCTTTCCATACAAAGAGGGTACCATGTCTGAAAAGCGTGATGAAAAAAGAAAAGTTCAGGTTCTTGTCAAGGAAAGAACCGATCTTTTGCCTTTAATAAAGTTCAAAGACGCGGAGCTGGCGGTTGCGGGGCAGTCGCTCACGAGGACGGACGATCCCCTGAAGGTAACCGGAAAACTTGCCTTCGGAGCCGATTACTCCCAAGAGGGTTTTCTGCACGGTAAGATCCTCCGCAGTCCCTATCCTCACGCCATTATAAAATCCATAGATACTACAAAAGCCGAGCAACTGGATGGAGTGGTTGCTGTGCTTACCGCCAAGGATGTGCCCGGTCGGAACGGGTTCGGCGCCATCATTCCTGATCAACCGGTGATTTGCGGTGATAAAGTACGTTTCATAGGCGATGGTGTGGCATTGGTGGCTGCCGAAACAGAGCAGATCGCCCAGGAGGCTCTCGCTCTAATAAAGGTGGAGTATGATCCATTGCCTGCGGTTTTTGACCCACGTGAGTCTATAAAGGAAAATGCCCCCAAGATCCACGAGCGGGGCAATCTGCTCTCCCATGACAAGCTGCGCAAAGGCGATGTGGACAAGGGATTTGAGCAGGCTGACGTGATTCTGGAGCGAACTTATACCGTTCCATTCTTGGAACACGCTTATATGGAACCCGATCTTGCCATGGCCATCCCACAACAGGACGGAACGATGCTGGTGGAAGGGCCCATGCAGGCCCCTTTCACGCTTCGCCGTAACGTTGCCCCCGTGTTAGGTTTACCGATAAACAAAGTGCGTTGCCGTCAAATCCATATGGGTGGTGGGTTCGGCGGAAAGGAAGACTCACCGATCGATTTGGGATGTAGGGCCGCGGTCCTGGCTCACCATACAGGCATGCCTGTGCGGATTTCCTTGGAACGAGAGGAAGTCACGTTGCAAACGGCCAAGCGCCACCCCATGATCATGGAGGTCAAGATCGGGGCCATGAAAGACGGTACCCTGGTAGCATTCCAAGGTGTCATCTACGACGAACAGGGCGCCTATGCATCTCTCGGGCCCAAGATTCCTCCTGCAGGTGGTTCCCACGTACATGCGATGGTTATGATGCCGGGACCTTATATGATTCCAAACGTCAAAGTGGACGCTTATCTTTGCTATACCAATCACCCGTACGGTGGGGCGATGCGTGGTTTTGGCGCTCCGCAGGTGCACATCGCGCATGAACAAATCATAGACGAACTGGCCGCAGAGCTGGGGATAAGTCCTTTAGAGATTAGGCGCAAAAATGCATTTCAACTCGGGTCCGAAACGGCCACCGGTCAGGTGCTCGATCAGAGCGTCGGATTACGAGAAACTCTCGAGGCGTGCGCCAACGCGTTTGACTGGGATCGTCGCCTCTCACAAACAGGCTATATCGACAAAGAGCGAACTAAGCGGCGTGGAGTCGGTATCGGAATGGGTTGGTATCGTACAAGCATAGGTATAGGCGCGGATGCGTGCGGAGCTAATGTGCACGTGCACGAAGACGGTTCCGTGCTCCTTTACACAGGCATCACGGAAATGGGACAGGGTTCATTCACCGTGCTGCCACAAATTTGTGCCGAGGAGTTGGGAATTCGCCTCGAAGACGTTCGCCTGGTCCAGCCGGACACTGACCTGGTTCCGGAATCCGGACCGACCGTGGGTAGCCGATCCACAACGCTTATGGGGAATGCTATCATCATGGCTGCCCGCCAGGTGAAACAATCCTTGACTGAAGCAGCCGCGGACCTGCTCGGGATTGCTCCAGAGCAAGTGGCTTTTCGGGATCGTAAAGTATTCGATCGAGATAATCCGGCCTCATCACTTGAGTTCAGGCAAGTTGCCGGCCGCTGCATGGCTACCGGGAAGAGGCTTGTCGGGCAGGGCTGGTGGGCGCCGCCCTACCCCAGCCTGGATCCCGAGACAGGTCAAGGCAATCCCTATTTTGTTTACACTTATTCCACCCACATGGCTCAGGTAGCGGTGGACACCGAAACCGGAGAAGTGGAGATCGAGCATTACGTAGCGGCCTTTGACGTTGGTAAGGCAATCAACCCGCGCGCGCTTGAAGGTCAAATCGAGGGTGGTGTGGCAATGGGTCTGGGATATGCCTTAATGGAAGAAGTAGTCCTCAAGGAAGGGGCAATTCAAAACCTTAATCTGCAAGACTACCTGATTCCTACTGCTCTCGATGTCCCTGATATCCAGCCGATTATTCTGGAGATGGCCAATGAATTGGGTCCGTACGGAGCCAAAGGTATCGGCGAAATGCCCAACATACCGGCAACTCCTGCGATTTTGAACGCAATATGTAACGCATGCGGAGGAAGAGTGCGTTCTTTGCCGGCTGACCCTGAAAAAGTCTTTTGGGCTATAAAAGAAGCAGGTGGCCCGCCGGACTAATAGGACTGCCTTTTCTATTACCGAAGCGGCTTTCTTAATATAAAGATACATGGAAAGATCGAACAATTCACCCGTCGGCCCGGAAGTTATTAATAACAAGGAGGGATAATGATGAGGAACAGAGGCGCGGTTTTCTTTATCTGTCTAATGTTGGGAATTTTATGTTTAGTGACAATCACTCCCGGATTGGCCCAAACGCCTGACAAAATTAAAATTGGACTAATGTTTGGCCTCACTGGACCGGCATCACCTATTGGCCCGGTTCAGATGAAGGGCGCCGAAATGGCAATCAAGGAAATCAACGCGGCCGGCGGAGTGAAGCTTGGAGGCAAGCAGATCCCTGTGGAGGCTGTGGTTAGGGATGACGAGACAAAGGGCGACGTGGCCGTACGCCGGTTCAAAGAGCTGCGCAATGAAGAAAAAGTTGTCGGCTTAATAGGATCAACTTTCGCAGGTATCGCCAATGCTTTGAACAACCAGGTTGTAAATGAGCCCCTCCCCTACATAACCACATGTGTAGCCCCAATGGAAATGTTCGCAAAAAAAGACCTGGCGCCCACTACCTTTGGCGCCCATGGTAGCGCTTACGCGATAGGGTATTCCGGCGCCGCGTACATTGCCAATAATCTGAAACCCAAGAAGGTCTACTTTTTTGCCCCTGCTTATTCGTTTGGCCGCGATCAATACGAGGGTGCTAAAGCAGCTTTTGAGAAATTCAAAGTGGAGGTAATCTACGACGAGGCTCCTGTACAGACCGCCGACTACACTCCATATATCCAGAAAATCGCGCAAGCCAATCCGGATATCTGCATGATGGCCCAATGGGGCACAGGCGCAATTGCTGTAATAAAACAGGCACACGAGCTGGGTTTAAAGGATAAAACCAAGATCTGGTTCAACTGGATGACAAACGTTTTCGGCAGCGGCGTACCCGCGGAGGCCCTCGAAGGGGTTTACTCTTTGATGTCCTGGTATTGGAACCTGGAAGGTTTCAATGATCCTGACGTCGTTAAGGAGGGCAAAGCTTTTGTGGACGCAATACGAGAAGCTTTATGGTGAACCGCCGGATCCTTATGCCGGGATAACCTACGTTGGAGTAAAGGAGCTTGTCCGCGGCATAGAGCTCGCCCAATCCACCGACCCGAAAAAGATCTCCGAAGCCATAATGAGTAAGCCCGATTTTCCCTCAATGAAGGGCCCGGGCAAATGGCGCGAGGACCATCAGCCTGTTTTCAAGTACGGCGCCTTTGTGGTTGTCGGGAAGGGACCTAAAGAACGAAAAGGTAAATGGGACTTGGTCAAAGTGATTGGCGCTTATACTGGGGATGACTACCTGCCTTCTCTCAAAAGCGAAGGTTATTGATTGTATCTGATATCAGGAGCGGCGCTTAATGCCGCCGCTCCCACTATAACGAAATAGGTCTCGTCGAGTATGGCTCAACCGATCTTATCGACCGCAGGCGTGATCAAGAAACTTTGATGGTTTAATAGCGGTCAACGACATCACTTACGAGGTATTCGAAGGTCGAACCGCGGGTATTATGGGCCCTAACGGCGCAGGAAAATCGACATTCTTCAATCTGCTTACCGGCTATTACCGACCTCAAACGGGCCGAGTGCTTTTCCGAGATCGGGACATCACCCGCATGCGCGCACATGAGCGAGTAATTCTGGGGATAGCACGTACTTTTCAGCTGGTTTCGGTGTTCGACTCCATGACCGTCCTGGAGAACATGATGCTGGCCCGAGTGCGCTACGGTCCGGACTACAGTTCCAAGCTCCGTTTTTTCTTCAAGAACGTTCATTATCCCGCTCTGGAAGATGAATGCCTGCAAGCGTTGGAAGTTCTTGGGATTGGCGAAAAAGCCGGAGTAATGACGTCAGATATGTCATACGGAGAGAAGCGAGAGCTGGAGATAGCCCTCGCACTGTCTTTGCAGCCCCAGGTTCTGCTTCTGGATGAGCCTTTTGCCGGCCTAAGCCTGACGGACATAGCCCACATAAGCCAAGTCATTAACCGCATAAAAGGACAATTCACCGTCGTCATCATAGAACACAAAATTTCCAAGCTGATGGACCTGGTGGACACTCTGTGTGTAATTAACGAGGGAAGGTTGATCTGCCAGGGAGATCCTCAGGAGGTCATCTGTGATCCCCAGGTTCGAGAGTGTTATTGGGGCAAGGAAGAGATGGGATGCTACTGAGCGTTGAGAACCTGGATGTCCGATATGGACATGCTCAAGTACTACACGGTGTATCCCTTAGCCTGAATGAAGGCGAATTGGTATGCGTTGTGGGTCGTAACGGAGCAGGCAAGACAACTCTACTGAGAACCATAGGAGGCTTCATGCGGCCTGCCGGCGGCACGATTAAGTTCAGGGGCGAGAGGATAGAAGGTTTGCCCTTGGAAAAGGTGGCCCGCATGGGGATCAGGTACGTATACCAGGACAAAAGGGTTTTTGGCGAACTGACCGTGCGGGAAAATCTCGAACTTGCCGCGTATGCAACCGGCCAGAATTTGGATGACGCCATCAGCAAGGTATTGGGAATACATCCCAAAATGGGTACGCTTCTGGACTCAAAGGCGAAAGGACTTTCCGGCGGTGAGCGCCAAATTCTTCTAATCGGGAGAGCACTGGTTGGCGACCCTCAGCTCCTGCTCGTCGATGAACCCACGGAAGGTTTAGCCGCCATCATTATCGGCGAAATTGTGGACATTTTGTTGAAGATGAAGAGCCGGGTCTCTATGATCGTAGTTGAACAGAACCTTTCTACCGTGGCACGATTGGCGGACCGGCTGTACGTGATGAAAGAAGGCATCTTTTCTCGCGAGATAGCCGACAAAGGGACTATTGAAAATCCGTCTTCCTATGAAGAAGAGCTTTAAATTCTGAGGTACTGGCATGTTCGGCAAAGTGGAAAAATATCCGGCCCTGACACTGATCTGCATAGCTTTGGGCTTCCTGATCTACGGCTTATGCCACTTCGTTGCCGAAGATTACGGATTTCATGATATTTTGCATATTCGTCGTTGCTTTTGATCTGTTGTACGGCCATATGGGACAGCTTTCCTTCGGGCACATGTTGTATCTCGGGGCCGGAGCCTACGGATGCGGCATGTTTGCATATCACGTCTATCCCGATCCTTTCCTATCCCTCCTGGCAGGAGTGATAGTAGGAGCCATTGTTGCAGCATTATTGGGTCCATTAGTTGTCAAAACTAGCCAAGCGGCCTTCGCTCTTTTGAATTTGGCCTTAAACGAGGTGGGAGCATATCTGGTCTTGAGTCCCTGGCACAAATGGACCGGGGGTGAGGACGGCCTCTCCTTGTTTTTTAAGAAGTACGGCTTCATCAACTTTGGTGAAAGCACCTTTCGATTCTATTTCTGCCTGGGTTCACTCCTGCTGGTGGTCTATCTGGTGTTGCTCTTGGTGCGCTCACCGTACGGCAGGCTGTTGGCGGCCATAAAGGAAAATGAGGTTCGAGTCAGATTCTTGGGCTACAATACTTATCTGTACAAATATATCACCTTCATTATTTCAGGAAGTATAGCAGCCTTTGCCGGAGCCCTTACGAGCATTAATCTCGCATACACCAATACCAGCCTAATTGCCCCGACACGTAACGTAGAGGTGATTTTCGCCGCGTTAATGGGAGGGGCCGGGAGCGTTATCGGAGCTGTGGTGGGAGGCGCGGCTTTTATGACAATAAGCAACTACTTGGCTGTGTACCTGATTCGTTGGGAGATGTTCTTAGGCTTCGCTCTGTTGATTTTCGTTTTTTGGTTACGTAAAGGGATCTGGGGTTATCTGAGCAAGATTTAGGAACTGCTGTAGCAACTCGGAGCGATTTAATCGATGACCAATTTCCTGCAATCCATCCTATTCGGCCTTACTATCGGTGGAATACTCTACATAATATCAATAGGTTTATCGCTTACCTTCGGTGCAATGGGTATTGTAAACTTCGCGCACGGCCTGATCTATGCGGTCGGCGCATATGCTGTGTACACCGTGGCAACCATGATGGGAGCAGGGTTTATCATAGGCCTTTTAGCAGCTGTAGCCGTTTCGATTCCTTTGAGTTACCTGATTGAGCGCTTTGTGATTCGGAGACTCTATGGGCAATCCATAGATTATGCAATCATCGCCACCTACGCTATCCTCTTGATTGGAGCAGACCTGCTTAAGTGGATTTACGGGGCAAGCCCTTTACCGATCATTGATCCAATAGGAGTGCTTTGGAGGTTCGGCTCCTTATCAATGCCGGTGTATCGCTTGATTATTATCGGGGCCTCGATATTGATATTCATTGGGCTGCATTTGTTCTTCAAGAAGACTCTGGTCGGCAAGATTGTCGTGGCGGGCTTACAGGACCGTGAGGCAGTGCGCAGCCTGGGAATCAGCGTGGAGAAGCACTTCGCCATTGTCTTTATCATAGGCAGCGCCTTGGCAGCTCTGGGAGGAGTCCTCTACGCGCCGCTCAGCACACTGGACCCTTATATGGGATTTCAGATCCTTATTCTTTGCTTCGCTGTGGTCATCGCAGGTGGCATGGGAAACCTCAAGGGAACCGCTGTGGCGGCATATTCGCTGGGTATGGTTCACTCCTTAACGGCAGCTTATGTTGCTTCTTCAGCCTCAGACGCTATGGTTTATGTGGTGATGGCCGCTGTGCTTATATTCCGCCCAATGGACGCCTAGATTAGGAGCTGCAGGCATTATGGACAAAAGCCAAGATGCGTACCTCAGAATGGGCATCGTACATTTCATGGCATTTCCGGAATTGGCAGGTGGTGAAGGACCCTGGGAAGAAACCGTCAAATGCATAGCGTTGGACCCATTTTTTTCGGCCATAGAGATCACCCACATCGCGGATGAGCAACAGCGCCGAACGGTACGTGACATATGTCAGCTAGCTCACCTTGATATAGGTTTCGGAGCCCATCCGATCATCTTAGGCCAGGGACTGGACCTGAATTCTTTGGACGAGAATCAGCGCAGCCACGCTGTAGCGAAAATGAAAGAGCTGCTGGATGAAGCGTGTTTCATGGGCGCTGATAGCTTTGTTGTACTTTCCGGCAAAGATCCAGGTCAAGATAGACGCGGACCTGCTATTCAGGCGCTGATAGCCTCCTTGGGTGAGTTGTGTGATTATTCTCAACATCAGGGTGGCCCCACAGTGATCGCAGAAGCATTTGATTGCGATGTGGACAAGTGTTGCCTGCTCGGGCCTGCGGCCCTTTGCCGACAGGTCGCTGAGGCTGTTTGTCGGGAACACAACAACTTCGGGTTAATGGTGGACCTCAGTCATATACCCCTTCTGAGGGAATCTCCCCAGGAAGCTCTGGAACCGGTGAAGGACTTCTTGGCCGCTGCTCATTTGGGAAATGCGGTACTGGACCAAAATTTACCGGGATATGGGGACTACCATCCTATTTTCGGGACCCCCGGCAGCGCCAACGGCGTTCCTGAGATGACCATCTTTCTGCGCACTCTCGTGGAGATAGGATTCTTAGACGGAAAAAGAAGGCCCATGGTGAGTTTTGAAGTGAAGCCCATGCAGGGGCAGGATTCTCTCCTGGTGATAGCAAACGCGAAGCGCGTCATGCAGCAAGCCTGGGCCCAGATTTGATTAAGAGAATCGAAGAAAAGGATGAAACAGCGATGAAGCCCAGGATCTTCGTTACCAGGCGCTTGCCCAAAGGGGCTATGCAGGTGCTGGAAGACAAGTTCGACGTTCAGTGCAACCCGCATGACAGGGTGCTCAGCCGCGAAGAGCTGTTGGCCGGTGTGAATCAAAAGGACGGAATACTCCCGTTACTAACGGACCGCATTGATGATGAGGTATTGGAAGCCGCGGGTTCGCAACTTAAAATAGTAGCCAACTACGCAGTCGGCTATAACAACATTGATGTGCCGGCCTGCACAAAACGGAGGATACCCGCCACCAATACCCCTGGGGTTTTGACGGATACCACTGCGGATTTGGCAATGGCTCTTCTCTTGGCCGTCGCCCGCAAAGTAGTGCCCGCGGACTCCTACGCACGGGCTGGAAAGTATACAGGGTGGGCGCCGCTTTTGTTTTTGGGGAATGATGTACATCATAAGACCTTGGGAATAATGGGGTTCGGACGGATAGGGTTCGCCGTAGCGAAACGGGCCTCTGGATTTGACATGAAAATCCTCTACCACGACGCAATGAGGGCGAATTCCGATCTGGAAGCGAAGGGTCGGAGCTAAGTTCGTGGACAAGTCCACTCTTCTGGCAGAGTCGGATTTCGTTTCCCTCCACGTTCCTCTCAGCCCGGAAACCCACCACTTCATGGGAGGTCCCGAGCTGGAGGCGATGAAAAGCTCCGCCTATCTCATCAATACTTCACGTGGTGAGGTGGTGGACGAAAAGGCCCTGGTAAAGGCACTTCAGCAGGGACAAATAGCCGGCGCCGGGCTGGATGTTTTCGAGTTCGAGCCGGCCATAGAAAAAGAGTTGACCTTAATGGATAACGTGGTCATCTTGCCTCACATAGCCAGCGCTTCCATTGAAACCCGCACAAAGATGGGACTGGTAGCCGCGGAGAATCTAATATCACTTCTGATAAAAGGTCAAAGGCCGCCAAACTGCATTAATCCCGAAGTGTTTTCCTGAGCACTGGACCGCTCTGCAATATTAATTCTTATTACCGATATCTGGGAAAAGGCCAAGGAGGGGACGAATTGCCTGTCGGACTGCCGGATCAACCAACGGACGGGGACGTGTGGCCCTGTATCTACTCCTGGGAATAGTCCCGGATTCATGAGGACTGCACTTCCCATATTAAACTGAATTCTTGCAAATTTCTCTTGACAAAGTTTCCCAATACTTGCAATAAAGTTTTTCAATCGGAAACAGCGGGCAGTTTCTTTTAGCCGCGTCATAAATAGGTTCTTCGAGTCTCTGGCTGGATTCGAGGTCTCGCTTGTTTCCTACTAGGAAACAAGCCTTGAATCTAAGATTAGTGGTCCTATCAAGGCGCAAAGCAGTCCACTATGCTCGATGAAGCAGAAATCGGCCGCAAGATAAAACAGCTTCGACAAGAGCGAGGCCTTAATCTCGTGGAGCTGGCTGCCAGAACGGGATTCACCAAAGGCTATCTTTCCAAAGTCGAGAACTCTAAGAAATCTCCTCCCGTTTCTACCCTTGTCACAATTTCCACCACCTTGGGGGTTAGCCTTGCGACCATATTTTCAGATGAGGAGAACAAAAAGTCTATTACCCTAGTTAAGAAATCCGACCGTAAGATGATGGCCAGGGACGGCACAGCGTTCGGCTATTCGTACGAGCCTCTGGCCCTGGGCTACCCTGAACGCAAGATGGAGCCTTACATTTTGACGCTTCCGGTACGGCCCAAGGGACAGGCTGTTTTCCAGCATAGAGGTCAAGAGATGCTCTTCGTGCTCGAAGGTACAATGCATTTCACCCACGGCGAAACCGAGCTGGTTGTTGAACAAGGTGACTGTATCTATTTTGACGCCGGTGTCCCTCATTTTGGTGCGGTGCAAGGGTCAAAAGAGGTCAAGTGCCTGATGGTCATTTACAGCGAGAGTTAGAGCAATGGCAATAAATACATCCGATAAGAAAACAAAATTAGGGATTATAGGGGCAGGCCTCATGGGGCACGCCTTGGCCCAGCTTTTTGCGATGCAGGGCCACCCGGTGGCGCTGTACGACAATGACCAATCCGTGTTGGAGAACGCGCCGGTTAGGATTCGCAACAATTTTGGGAAATTTCTGGAGCTTGGGCTTGCCTCGCCTGAAGATGTTGAGCGTTGTCTAGATTTGATCAGCTTGTATACGAGTTTGCGAGATGCCACACATGATGCGGAGATCATCATCGAGGCTGTCAGCGAGAAACTTCCATTAAAGCAAAAGATCTTCTCGGAAATTGAAGGCTATGTAAACCCCAGAGACGCTTCTGTGCACCAATACGTCAGCCATCAGCATCAGCCAAATCGCTGAGCCGCTCAAAAGAAAAGAGCGACTCGTTGGTACCCATTTTTGGAATCCGCCGCATATAGTGCCGTGCGTGGAGGTGATCCGGTCCAAGTACACCTCCGATGAGGCGTTTGAAACAGCGTTTGATTTCATGAAGAAAGCCGGCAAGAAACCTGTGAAAGTCCTCAAAGATGTGCCCGGGTTTCTTGGTAATAGAATGCAGCATGCGCTCTGGCGTGAGGCGATGTCTCTTGTGCAGGCAGGTATCGCTAGCGCCGAAGATATAGATGCTGTGGTCAAATTCGGATTCGGGCTGCGCACCCCTTTCTTGGGCCCTCTGGAGACTGCGGACCTCGCCGGGCTGGACTTGACGCACGATGTCCATGCACTATGTTTTTCCTTTTCTTGAAAACTCTGCCACTCCCTTACCGATCCTGGAAAGCAAACTCCGGGACGGCAAACTTGGAGTGAAGTCGCTGGAGGGTTTCCATCAATGGTCTACTGAAGATGTGGACCGGGTGATAAAAACGCGTGATCTCGTCCTACTCAAAATCGCGAAGCTCGTTGCCGGCTAGAAACTGAATGTTGCCGCGTATCCATTCTGAAGGGGCCATTCGGGCTCGAACGGGTGAATGAAAAGTCATGAACGCAATTATTATCTTTTTCCTTCACGGTTTGACATACGCCGGTCTTCTGTTTCTTGTATCCTCCGGTCTGACGCTGGTCTTCGGGATGATGAATGTCCTGAATTTCGCGCATGCCACTTTTTACATGTTGGGGGCTTACCTTTCCTGGTCCCTGCTCCAGATGACCGGTAACTTCTGGCTTTCACTAGTAGTGGCTCCCACCGTCCTTTTTGGAATTGGCGCGATAGTGGAACGGTTTCTCCTGAGGAAAGTCCATGTCCTGGGTCATGTACATGAATTGCTGCTCACTTTCGGCGTAGCCTATATCATTATGGAGTCGGTGAAGTGGATTTGGGGCACGCGGCCTCTTGCGGTCCCGATCACGGGAATACTGGCCCAGAGTGTGGAGTTTTTCGGGATTACCTATCCTGTATATAGGCTGTTCGTGTTTTCGACATCCATTCTCATCGGTCTTATCATGGCCTTAGCCCTCTTTAAGACTCGTGTGGGCATCATCATTCGTGGAGCCGTGGACGACGGGGAAATGGTAGGGGCCCTGGGTATTAACGTGCCCGTTTTATTTATGGCAATCTTCGGCTTCGGCGCTGCGTTGTCCGGTTTCGCGGGCGTTATTGCAGGCCCGTTGCTTACAACATCTCCAGGCAATGGCTGATGCCATCCTTGTGGACGCATTCGTTGTGATCGTGATCGGCGGTATGGGAAGCCTCGGAGGAGCTGTCGTTGCTTCTCTGATGATAGGCCAACTTCAAGCGTTCGGGGTGTTGTTGTTTCCCAAGTTTTCGCTCGCGTTAATTTATTTGTTGATGGCTGCCGTACTGGTTGTGAAACCTTCCGGCCTCTTTGGGAGGCAATCGTAATGACTCGCCTCATTCCTGGAATTTTGGTGGTGCTTCTCTTATTCGGGCTCCCCCTTGTGTTGGGCAAGTTTCACGTTAGCCTTCTTACCGAGATGATCGTTTTTGCGCTTTTCGGAGTCTCATACAATCTCCTATTGGGATATGGAAATCTTCTCTCGTTTGGTCATGCGCTCTTTTTCGGATTGGGAGCTTATACCACGGCTGTAGCCCTAAACCATGTGCCGGGCCTGAATTTCTTTGCCGCAGTGGCGCTTTCTACAGGCGCATCAACCCTGGTGGGATGTCTTATAGGTTTCCTGATTTTAAGGCACAAAGGAGCGTCATTCGCTCTGTTGACGCTTGCGTTCAATGCCCTTTTCTACGCAATGGCTATAAAGTTTACCTTCATCACGCATGGCGATGACGGTCTTAGTGTGGCGCGTCCTAATATAAATCTCGGTTTTACCACTCTCAATACCTCCGACGTGCTTGTCTTTTATTACGTCACGTTGGTCGTTGTGGGTTTAGCGATATTATTCAGCGCATATTTCATCAGGACCGCTATGGGTAAGACTATAATATTAATGCGAGAAAACGAAGACCGCATGAAATTCCTGGGCTATTCCACGAATCTCACCAGACTGATCCTTTTTACGCTCACTGGTGGATTGGCCGGGCTTGCGGGGTCTTTTTACGCTCTGTTTTTTGGTTTCGTCTCCGTGGATGCAATCTCGATCACTATGACAACAACGGTGCTGCTCATCACATTCGTAGGCGGAAGCGGACGCTTTGCAGGCCCGATATTGGGGGCATTTGTATACATCTATCTCCAAAATTTTCTTAGCGATATTACCGATCGCTGGCCAGTTTTTCATGGGGTTGATATTTATTTCATGGTCCTTTTTGTGCCCGGTGGCCTGTCAAAATTAATCGAAGATGTGAGCACATGGGCGAAGACTCGCTGGAATCGAGCCGTACCTGAGCCTCAGGAGGAGTCGTGAGCATCCTACAATTGAAAGATGTCAAAAAAGACTTTTCCAAGCTCGTCGTGCTGAGAGGCGTAGACATGTCGGTAGAGGACGGGACAAGGCATGCGATCATCGGTCCCAACGGCGCGGGAAAGACGACCCTTTTCAATGTCATAACAGGCAAGCACCAAGCAAGTTCCGGCACAATCATTTTTAAGGGGATCAACATTGCAGGTTATTCTGCACATCTGCGCAACCGACTCGGTCTGGCTCGATCTTTTCAGATTAACAATGCTTTTTTCGGGTTGGATGTGTTTGAAAACGTGCGGTCCGGTGTCAGGTCTCGATTCGGCGTACGATACAGCTTTTTCAGCGGCCCTGGGGCTCTACCGGAAATTGATGAGACAACTTGGCAGATCTTGAAACAGGTCGGATTGGCCGAATTTGCGGACGTCCCTGCCCGTGAGCTTTCCTATGGACGACAGAGAGGCTTGGAGATCGCGATGGCCCTGTCCACAGATCCTGAGCTGATTCTCCTGGACGAGCCGACCGCAGGAATGACCAGAGAAGAGACTCTGGAAGCCGTGGAAATCATTGAACGAGTAACCGCAGGCCGGACACTGATTATTATTGAGCACGATATGGAAGTGGTTTTTTCACTGGCCGATATCGTAACCGTCTTGCACAACGGAATTGTGCTGGTTTCAGGGCCGCCGGACGTGGTGCGCCAGGATCAGCGGGTAAAAGATGCATACTTGGGGAGCGACTGATTATGTTTTTGGAACTCTTGGACGTGCACAGCTATTACGACAAGAGCCACATTCTCCAGGGGGTGGATTTGCGGCTCCAGCAAGGCGAGATGGTATGCCTTCTGGGCCGAAACGGCGTCGGAAAGACTACCACACTCAAAAGCATCATGGGCATGGTTAAGCCTGCTCAGGGGCGAATTCTCCTGGAGGGCAGAGATATTGTCGGACTTTTGCCCTATCAAATTGCCCGCATCGGAGTTGGTATCGTTCCTGAGGATCGCAGGATTTTTCCGAGTCTTTCGGTTCACGAGAACCTTTTGATCGGTCATCAAGGCAGGTAGGCGATCAGAAAACAGCCGGCGAAAATTTCTGGGACCCCGATAGAGCGTACCGGATGTTTCCAAGGTTGAAAGAGCTTCGGTCCCATATGGGAAATGAGCTTTCTGGCGGAGAACAGCAAATGCTGAGTGTGGTGAGGACCTTGATGGGCAATCCTCAATTGGTTCTCGTCGATGAACCCACCGAGGGACTCGCTCCTATCCTCGTTAAGGCAGTCATTAAAATGCTGGTGGATATCCAGCAATCCGGCGTGACCATTCTGCTGGTGGAACAGAATATGAAAGCAGTCATCGGGGTAGCATCCCGCTTCTACATTATGAGCAAAGGAACAATAGTTTTCGAGGGTGACAGAGAATCTCTCGAAAAGGCTGATGATGTGAAACAGAAGTATCTCGAAGTTTAGCATGCCCGTAGGACATGCGCTTACCAATCGCAAAGGAGGAAACAGATGCTGGCTAACAAGGGTTTGAGACTGCTCACTGTGGTTCTGATGGCCATTATGTGGGTCGGAGCTGCGCATGCTGCGGATACGATCAAGCTGGCCACGACTGAGCCGCTATCAGGGAATTTCAAGGATATTGGTGAGCGATATTTTGCAGGAGTGGAGTACGCGGTCAAAAAGATCAACGAGCAAGGAGGACTGCTTGGCAAGAAGGTAGAATTGATCTCTGTTGATAGCGAACTCAAGCCTGATGTTGCAACCCGCAAGGCGACCAACCTTATCCTTAAGGACAACGTGAAGTATTTTGCCGGTGGGACCGGTTCCAGCGTAGGAGCGGCCATGTCGGTGCTGGTCGAAAAGAATAATGCGCTCTTTTTTAGCTATGGCATGGACGCTGCCAGCCTGACCAACGAAAAGTGCAGTCGAAATTTCTTCCGAACAGCCTGTAATACGGATACGCACTCGTTTGCGCTTGCCAAATGGGTGGCTGATAAGGGTTTCAAAAAGGTCTGCACCATCGCCCAGGATTACTCTTTCGGTAAAGAAGCTACCGCTGCTTTCATTCAAAAAGCTAAAAGAACTTTCCCCGTCCACGACCATTGTGGCCGAACTTTATCATCCGCTGGGCGAGAAGGATTTTGCCCCGTACGTAACACAGATTATCGGGTCTGGAGCGGACATAATTTTTACATCCAATTGGGGAAACGATCTGAGCCTATTGCTCAAACAAGGCAATCAGCTGGGCCTCAAGACAAAGTTCGCGTGTTATTATCTCAACGATGAGACCGCGATAGCTGCTGTTGCCAACGATCAGGCAGTCATTGGCAGTATGGCCAGCGAGATCTACATGCTCACCATCCCCACCGAGGCAAACAAGAAATTCATTGCGGAATACCACAAGGAAAAAGGAGGGTATCCTTCCTGGTTGATCGGAAAGGGCTACATGGCGACCATGTTTTGGGCTGAAGCTATCAAAAAGGCGGGCACAGATGACGTGGATGCCGTAATAAAAGCGTGGGAAGGGCTTAAGTACAATGGACCCGCGGGTGAATGGGTCATGAGGGCTTGCGACCATCAGGCGCAGGTACCCATCTGGATGGCCGAAATTGTCGCCAAATCCGAGTTCTTCAACCATGCGTTCGAAGGACCGGCTTCGGCCATTCCGGCCAAGGACGTTGAGGTTCCATGTGATAAGACCGGCTGCAAAATGAAAGCCAAGTAACCTATTTTATCGCCACCTCTGGTTATCGACTTTTGCGAGGTGTAAACCTATGAAGCTGTGGGGCAGACCCTCGGGTCTGCCCCGTTTGGGTGCACGCAAGGTTTGGCCCTGTTTGGGAATATCACGGGTAGAACAGAAATGAACACGGTTATAACTGGCGGCACAGGGTTTGTGGGCGCAGAACTCGCTAAAACCCTGATTAAAAGAGACGAAAATCCGATCATTTTCGACGTGATGGAAGGCCGCGGGGCTTTGACTCGTCTTTCCGACCGTTTCGAGTATATCCGCGGCTCGGTCGCGAATTTGTCTGAGTTGGCCAACGCTTTCTCAAAGCGAAATGTTGACCGAATATTTCACCTTGGCGGAATGCTATCACTCCCATCTGAGCAAAACCCGTGGCAAGCTTTTGATGTGAACGCCGTCGGAACCTACAACGTTCTGGAAGCAGCCAGAATTTTTGGTGTGAAGCAAGTTGTCTTCTCTAGTAGCATAGCGGTCTTTTCGGAAGACCTCCCCGATGACGAAGTGACTGAAACCACCTGTTGTCATCCCCTAACCATCTATGGCACGTGCAAAGTGTTCGGCGAACTACTGGGAAAGTATTATGCACGACGTTTCGGCCTGGATTTTAGAGCGGTTCGGTTACCGTCTGTAGTGGGTCCGTTTTCGACAGTCAGTCATATGTCGAGTTATAACTGCTGGGCTATAGAAGAGCCGCTGAAAGGTAGGCCCTACGCAATTCCCGTGGAACCGGAATCCAAGGTGCCGGCAATCTATTTCAAAGATGCGGCCCGTGCTTTACTATTGCTGGCGGAGGCTGAGAAATCGAGGCTTTCCGCAACAGCATACAATATTGCAGGAATCAAACCCACTTACTCGGCCGGACAATTGGTCCAAGCGGTGCAACGGGAGCTTCCGCAAGCCGATCTGTTTTTTGCCCCGGATGCGCATATAATGAGCCTGGTTACCGAACTGGCCCAAATGAGAATCAACGATGACCGTGCATGTCGAGATTGGGGCTGGGCTATCACATATGGACTGGACGAAATGGTAAAAGATTTCATTAACGAATTTCAGCAACGAAACTCGGTTTGACGAGATCGTCATCAGGCTGGTGACAAGAATTATATGCGACAAGAGAGAAATGCCATGTCGAAAACCATTTTCACAGCAGCGATTACCGGAGCGATTCACACCCCAGCTATGTCACCGTTCCTGCCGTACACTCCGGAACATATGATAGAGGAATGTGTTGCTTCCCACGCAGCCGGGGCTGCGGTCGTCCACATTCATGTGCGAGATCCGCTCACCGGCTATCCAACAGCGGACCAGGACGTGTATCGTAAGATTGCCGTCGAGGTGAAGAAACAATGCGATGTAGTAATCTGCTTCACCACGGGCGGACGCTTGGGAGAACCCACGGAAAAACGAGTGGCGGTAGTGATTAATTTAAAGCCTGAAATGTGTTCACTGAATGCGGGCTCATTGAATTTCGCTCTGTTCCAGGTCCTTCAGAAGTTTGATGACTGGAAATTCGATTGGGAAAAACCATATCTCGAATCGACCGAGGATTTCATTTTCCCAAACACATTTAAAACAATGCGTGAGTTCTTGCACTTCATGTACGAGAACAATACCAAACCCGAATTTGAGATTTATGACGTCGGCATGATCAACAATTTGGCGTTTTTGCTGGAGCGTGGATTTGCCAGACGGCCGGTGTACCTTCAATTTGTCATGGGCATTCTGGGCGGGATTCCACCAACACCTGAAAATCTCGTATTCCTGGTGGACACGGCCAGGAAGCAGATAGGCGATTTTCAATTTTCGGTGTGTGCGGCCGGGAAGGACCAAATGCGGCTCTGCACGACATCCCTTGTCCTGGGGGGGAATGCTCGAGTGGGACTTGAAGACAGTCTTTACCTCGAAAAAGGTACGCTGGCGAAAAGCAATGCAGAGCAGGTGGAGAAGATTATCCGCATCGGAAAAGAATTAGGAGTAGAGCCAGCCACGCCAATGGAAGCCAGAGAAATGCTCGGACTCAAAGGCTTGAGTCAGGTGAACTTCTGAGCATCTAAAAAAGTACGGCCAGCCAGATTTTTTTCTTGACGATCCTCTCACAAATCGTATAGTTTTTCTCTAGACTGACCAGTCGATCCACAACACACATAATATTATGAATGATTCCTCCAAAATCGACGTAAAGGAGACAATTATCAAGGAAAGCACAAGGCTGTTCCTGGCTAACGGGTTCCGAGGCACTTCGGTGAAGCAAATTACTGAAGCGGCTGGGATCGGAAGGGGCACCCTTTATTGGTACTTCAAGAGTAAAGAAGAGATCCTGGAAAGTGTCTTTCGGAAATTCGAACGTGAATTCGTGGAAGGATTCATGAAGGCAGTGCAAAGCTGTAACGGTGACTTCATAGCCAAGTACAAGGCCTTTCATAGATTTGCCACGGAGTATGCTCGCGATAACAGGGATCTGGCTTTGGCGTCCAATACGCTGATGAGTGAGATCGTGGGAAGCAATACCGAAGCCGAAAGGATTACAAAGGCAATATGGGAAAGGTACCGGCTCTTTCTTGAGGGAATGCTGGAAGACGGGAAGCGGGAGGGCACAGTCCCCGCGGAGGTAGACTCGGTGGTCTACGCGCATGTGATAATAGCGAGTCACACGGGAATGCTTGTACAGTGGTTCGTCAATGGAGAGTCTTTCGATGTGCCCGCTTTTGTGAGAACTGTTCGGAATTTTCTCTTGAAAGGCATTGCTGGAAGGGAACGATAACTTTTTTTTTCGGAATAATGGACTGATCGGTCAGTCTACAGGAGGCTGGACATGGAACGTAGATGGCACAAACTCTGGCCGCTTTGGGTTCCGAAAACTGTCACCGTGGAAAAGCCTACCTCTGAGTACATCCGCGAATGGGCCGGGCTGACGCCTAATAAGATAGCGCTCAGTTTCTACGGGCTGGACATTTCGTACGCGGAATTGAACAGAATGATCGATGCAATGGCCTGGGGGCTGATCGATCTGGGGGTGAAGAAAGGCGACCGTGTTGCCATTCACATGGAAAACTGCCCTCAATTTGTGATCGCCTATTTCGCCGCCCATAGGGCGGGGGCCATAGTGGTGCCCGTAAACCCCATGTTCAAGCAGGCGGAGCTTGAATACGAGATCAATGACGCAGGGGTGGAGACACTGATCGGTCTGGACCACCTTTATCCGGAGGTTGAAAAAGTTAGGAGCAAGACTCCGCTAAGAAATGTGATCCTTACCTCGCTGAAGGATTACCTCCCCGATGAGCCGGTTTTGCCTCTGCCGTCGGAAGCGCAAGAACCGAAACGCTCTTTCCCGGGCACGCTCGACTTCGTCGACATCATTAAAGAATCGCAAGATAGTCCCATATGTAATGTCGTAGATCTGGAAACAGATCTTGCGCTTCTCCAGTACACAGGCGGCACTACGGGCATTCCCAAAGGGGCCATGATCAGCCATTACACGCTCGCTTGCGCCAGTATAGGATCAATGTACTGGTATCGTCACAGGGAAGATGACGTTCACCTTGGCGTTACGCCCTTCTTTCATGTCATGGGTCAACAACAGTTGATGTGTACCCCCCTTCTGTCGGGAGGCCGGGTAGTGATTCTTCCGCGGTTCGTTCCGGATGTGGTCGCTCGGGCCATTACCCATTATCGCTGCACTTTTTGGGTGGGCGCCACCACCATGGTGATCGCTCTCCTGAGTCTTCCTAACGTCAAGGATTACGATTTTAGCTCTTTTCGGTGTCTCTGGAGCGGAGGCACGCCCATATCGGATGAGCTTCAGAAAAGATTAAAAGAGCTCGCGCCAGGGGCAATTATCGGTGAAGGCTATGGACTGTCGGAGACCATAGCTCACGGCGGCGCTTGCACCCCGTTACACCGATACAAGCCGGGTTTCTTGGGTGTCCCGCAGCTCAACGATATCAGAATTATGGATTTGGCAACGGGAACAAAGGAATTGGGACCTGACGAGGAAGGCGAGATAACGATTAAGGGGCCAGCGGTGATGCTGGGTTACTGGAATAAGCCTGAGGAAACAAAGATGGTCCTGAGGGATGGCTGGCTCTACACGGGCGACATAGGGCTGATGGATGAGGATGGCTATGTAAAGTTCTTGGGGCGCACAAGGGAGCTGATCAAGTGCTCAGGCTACAGCGTGTTCCCCGCCGAGGTGGAAGAACTCCTTTTCAGGCATCCCGCGGTCCAGGAAGTGGCCGTGATAGGAGTAAGCGATCCTTACCGGGGCGAATCTCCAAAGGCTTTTATCATCTTGAAGCCGGAGTACGTAAACCAGATTAAGGAGAGCGAGATCCTTGAATGGTGCAAGGATAATATGGCGGCATACAAGCGCCCCAGATCGGTGGAGTTTAGGCAAGAACTGCCGAAGAGCGCTGCCGGGAAGGTGCTACGGAGGATATTGGTGGAAGAAGAAAAAGGGGAGTTCAGTCTAGACAGTGTGGGCATAACGGCCTGAGAAGGCATGGACAATTCCAAAAAGAGGAGGGTATTCGGATGAGGACTTTAAAGATTTCGCTAGCACTAATATGTGTTCTTGTCTTTTTCTTAACGGGTCTCTGTCATGCAGCGGAAGCCCCAAAGTTGAAACTCAAGATGCAGACCTTCCAAATACCTGATGAAACCAAAAGAAACTTCGCGAAGTTTGTGGACCTGATAAAGGAACTCTCAAACGGTCAGATAGAGGTCACGCTCTTCCCCGTAGGATCATTGATGCCGGTGAAAGAAATGCTTGACGCTGTTGGCAAGGGAAGCCTCGACATGGCGCAGGTTGTCGAAGGGTACTTTGTGAAGGTGGTGCCGGTGAGCGAGATTGCAGCAGGCATTCCCTTCTTGTTCAGGGACGATAATGATTCGAAAATCTTTATGTGGAACAAGGGATTCGTTGACGTCCTCAGAGAAGCGTATGCAAAACAGAAACGTTTACCATATTCCTTGGGAAACGTATCCTATCGGCCTCATGACGAAAAAACCGGTCAAGACCATAGATGATCTCAAGAAGATGAAGATAAGGGGTCATAGCACTATGGCAGATCTGTTAGCCAAGGTGGGAGCGTCGGCAGTGTTTATTCCTGGTGGGGAACTTTATACGGCCCTTGCCACAGGCGTCGTTGACGGCGGCCAATGGGGAGACGCCGGTCCCATGTTTTCAATGAAATTCCACGAAGTCCTGAAGAACTATATGGAGCCGGAACCTATTTACGGAGCATGGAACAGCCTGATCATAAACATGGATCTCTGGAAGAAAATGACCCCGGAGCAAAAAGCAATTATCGAAGCTGCTGCCCTTGCAGGCGGTGAGGCGAGTTACCGTTCAACGAGGCTGCTGAGCAAGACACGATTGAGGGAAATGCAAGAGAAATGGGACGTGAAGGTTGTCACGCTTCCTGAGGCAGATGTGGAAAAGATGAGGCAATATTCCCTTGAGTTCCAGAATGAAGTCGCCAAGAAGGACCCCCTCTGCGCCAAGGGCATGAAGATGATCAGGGATTATATGAAAGAATTGGGATACGAAAAATAGCATTCGGTCGCAAAAAGCTGTTCGTCTGACAACCACGAGGTCCTCATGTACGCAGGGAATTTCCTTGGGAGGAATGCAAGACTGTTTTCTCAAAAAACAGCCATCTCTTGCACGGGGGAGACCCTTACTTACAAGGGATTGCTTGAAAGGGTGTCAGGACTCAGTCGTGGTCTGGCCGGGTTGGGGCTCCAGAAAGGGGACCGAGTAGCCTTTCTGGGGCACAACAGTCTTGCCTTTGTGGAATTTCACATCGGCGTATCAATGGGCGGCATGGTCGCAGTACCGCTGAATTTTCGTCTTGCAGCAAAGGAACTGGAATTCATTTTGAATGATTGTTCCTGTAAGGCTCTTATCTATGCCGCCCCTTTCGTGCAAACGGTGGAAGAATTTCGCGACAAAGTCTCCACCCTGACGTACTTCATCTCGCTTTCCGAGCCTACAGGAAAGGATGTGGGGTATGAAGAGCTCCTATCCCGAGTTAGGAGAGGACCGCTTATTCACGCGGAGCAGGACGATCCGGCAAGCATTCTTTATACATCAGGCACGACTGGCTTCCCGAAGGGGGCAGGTACTCTCCCATGACAACATGCTTGCCGCTATCAGGGGGAACGTCATAGAACAGCATGTCGTCCCGGAAAATAAGTTCCTCAGTGTAGGCCCCCTGTTCCATGTCGCGCCTCTCCAGATTCTGCTTTCCTTTCTGTACAGAGGCTGTTCAGACGTAATCCTCCAGCAATTTGATCCGAAAGTCTGTACTTGAAACCATTCAGAATGAAAGGGTTACAAACATCTTTCTTGTCCCTGCCATGCTGAAGGCCCTGCTTGATTTTCCCGATCTTGACCGTTATGACCTTTCTTCTCTGTCCACCATGACGTACGGAGGCGCTCCAACACCGAAAGATCTTTTGTCCCGCGCACTCAAGACCTTTGGCCCCATCTTGATTCAAGTATACGGCTCCACGGAAACAGGGCTGACCACCCTGCTCGACAAGAACGATCACATGGTGAGAGAAGGCGTCGGCGAGCACAAGTATATCCACACCTGCGGCAAGGAGATTGTGGACTTCATGGTTCGCACGGTAGACGAAAAGGGGAATGACACCGCTCCCGGTGAGGCTGGAGAGATTCTTGTAAAAGGTGGAAGTGTTATGCAGGGCTACTGGGGGAGGCCGGAAGAAACGGAGAAGGCGCTTATCGACGGCTGGTTTGGTACGGGCGACGTAGGGACTCTTGATGAGATGCGGTTTCTCACCATTCTGGACCGCAAAAAGGACGTCATTATCTCGGGCGGTGAAAACATCTATCCTGCCGAGATAGAATCCTTTATCTCCACACTTTTTCAAGTTTCTGAGGCCGCAGTGATCGGGGTCCCCGATGAAAGATGGGGAGAGACAGTGAAAGCTGTCATTGTGCTCAAGGAAGGTGAAACGCTTTCCGCAGGGGAGCTCATAGATGCCTGCAAGCGCAATCTAGCGAGCTATAAGAAACCGACGTCGGTCGACTTTGTGCCAGAACTCCCCAAGAACCCCACAGGTAAGATACTTAAAAGGGTTTTAAGAGAACGTTACGGGAAAACGGCGGCAAGAAATTGCTGAAAGGAGGCCCAGGTGGAGGGAACGCAGAAAATACTCAAGTTAATAGATGCGCTAAGTGATTGGACGGGAAAGGCCGTGAGTTTTCTGATATTGGGCCTTGCTCTCGTTATCGGTTATGAAGTCGTCATGAGGTATGGATTCGGCAGACCCACTGTATGGGTGCACGAGTTTTCAGTCATGTTGTTCGGCACGGCCATGATAATCAGCGGCGCCTATGTCTTGCGGCACAACGGTCATATTGCGATGGATATTGTGTATGGCATGTTCTCTGAGAGGAACAGGGCCATTTTGGACGTGATCACCTATTTTCTCCTGACCCTTCCTTTCATACTCGTGCTCCTATGGTTTGGCGGAGAGAGGGCGTGGAAATCGCTCCTCACGCTGGAACAAGACTCTACACAGTGGGGGCCTCCCATATACCCTCTTAGGATAATGCTCCCTATCGGCGCATTTCTCTTCCTTCTCCAGTCTTTAGCCAAATTGGCGCGTGATCTTGTCATTATTTTCGGCGGAAAGAGGGAGGAGTAACGCTGATGGATATCGCAACAATAACAATCCTGCTTTTTGTCGTAATGATCATTGGTCTTTTGACCGGCGCGCCCCTTGTAACGGTTATGGGTGGCACGAGTGTCATTTTCACCTACTTTTTGTTGGGCCCCCAAGCCCTCATGAACATAGCGGGGAATACCTTTGGGGTCATGCAGAATTTCATCATCACCGCCATCCCTCTCTTCATACTCATGGGAAGCGTATTGGAACGCTCAGGGCTTGCTGTCGACCTCTATGAGATGATGTACAAATGTTTCGGCGGCGTAAGGGGTGGCCTTGCCGTCGGCACGGTGATCATATGCATGATTTTTGCCGCTATGTGCGGGATCAGCGGCGCCGCCACCGTGACCATGGGCCTTATTGCACTCCCTTCGATGCTGACGAGAGCTTACAAGAAAGATATAGCCATAGGGTGCATTGCAGCAGGAGGCGCATTAGGGATTCTTATCCCGCCCAGCGTGCCCATGATCCTCTATGGCTTGTTTGCGGGGGAGTCAATAGGCGCCCTCTTTGCCAGCGGAGTACTCCCAGGCATCCTGCTCGGGTCTCTCTTCATTGTTTACATCTTGGTAAGGTCTTATCTGCAGCCGGATCTGGCGCCTGCTCTTCCTAAGGAGGAGAGGGCCACGTGGGAAGAAAAGCTTCAATCATTGAAGGCGGTCATCGCGCCGATACTGCTTATAGTAGCTGTCCTCGGTTCGATCTTCGGGGGAGTGGCGACACCTTCAGAAGCCGCAGCAATCGGCGCTATCGGGGCCTTAGTGTGCGCCGCCGTCACAAAGAAACTTACATGGGCAGTGGTCAAGGAGTCCTCTTACAGCACACTGAAATTGAGTTCCATGATCGTCTGGATCATCATAGGCGGCACTGCCTTTAGTGCGCTTTATACTTCGGTGGGGGCCGTAGATCTCATCAAAGACGTAATTGCCGCCCTTCCCGTATCACGGTACGTGATACTCTTTGGAATGCAGTTCGTCCTCTTCATACTTGGGATGCTCATGGATCCGGGTGGTATCATCATGATCTGTACGCCCGTTTTTGTCCCTGTAATCAGGCAGCTTGGTTTTGATCCCGTCTGGTTCGGTCTTCTGTTTATTGTAAACATGGAAATGGCGTATCTGACTCCTCCCTTTGGTTTTAACCTCTTCTACATGAAGGCTATAGTTCCGAAAGACATTAGCATGGCGGACATTATACGGTCGATAATCCCGTACGTAGGGCTTCAGGCTCTGTGTCTCATCATTTGTATCATATTTCCGGACCTGGCCCTTTGGCTGCCCAGAGTACTTCTTGGAGGTAAATGATCCGGATCTTTCTGCGGGACTGTGTAGAAGTATAGGGTCCTGAGGTCAACCGTAGGATATTGTGAAGGAAATATAGTGACATCGAAGATGATCAGATGCTCGGGAGTGGTGAAGGTGGAAATCGGAGAATTCGCCCTGAATCCGATTGGTGTACTATAATCGATTTTCAGCGTCCGAAGATCACAGAGGACGCCTGGACTCTGAGAGCCGGATGAAAGCGGAAAAGAGCGCTTTGAGCTGACTCAGGCTTATTAAGGAGGCTGAATTGATGGATAGGAAAAAGATTCTACAGGGCAAGAAGCTACTAATTGTCGATGATGAGCCGGATGTTCTGCAGGTGCTGATTGAAATGCTCGAAATGTGCAAAATCGATACGGCGGCCACGTTTGAAGACGGAAAAAGACTACTGGAGACCGTTGACTATGACTGCGCGGTGCTCGACATCATGGGTGTAATGGGATTTGAATTGCTGGAAATAGCAAAAAAGAGGGGCACCCCTGCCCTTATGTTCACCGCTCACGCCTTGACCGAGGAGAGCCTCCAGAAAGCGGCTCGAAATGGCGCAGCCTATTTTGCTCCGAAAGAACTCATGCACGACATCGATCTCTTCATCGCGGACGTGTTGGAAGCGCAGGAGAAAAAGAAGAACCCATGGGTGCGATGGGCTGAACGTTTGGGCAGTTTTTACGACAAGCGATTTGTCGGCACAAACTGGCGGGAAAAAGAGCAAGACTTCTGGGAAAAGAAACTCAAGGATCACCCGGGCATGTAGACAGACTTTCGCTTTGCTCCTTGGGTCGTTAGTCGGGGTCGGACAGCTTCTGAGCGATGCTGAAGTCCGACAAAACTTCGAGTCGAAAAAAGCAACGATAATCTGACTGTGGGCAAGTTAGGGGTAAGGATGAGAGCCACGAAATGGAATTCACTTATCGCACCCAATAGACTGATCGGTCAGTCTACTGGGAAAGGAGACAAAGGATGTCACTGAAGACACCACAGGAATACATCGAGAGCCTCAGAGATGGCAGGGTTGTTTACTGTAACGGTGAAAGGGTCCCGGATGTAACTGTTCATCCGATTCTAAAGATCTGCCGCGACTGGATGGCAATGGATTATGTTTTGAATCTGGATCCTCGCTACCAGGATCTTCTGACTGAATTGGATGAGGACGGAGAAAGGGTCAGCTTTGCGTTGATGCCACAACGAACGAGAGAGGATCTCTTACGGCTCCGCGAGATGGTAAAGCTGTGGGCACGGGTCTGCTTCGGAAAGCCTTCTGGGGCGAAGTTTGTGGCCAAGGACGGTTTGAATGCTGTGACTGTGGTCAGCCCTCGAATTGATAAAAAATATGGGACCCGTTACGCCGCGAACGTGGAAGCTTATCGCAAGCATCTGCAAAAAAATGATCTTTCATTCGCCATGGGCTTGACAGATGTCAAGGGTGACAGGAGCCTCCGACCTTCTCAGCAGAAGCAGCATCAGGATTTTTACGTGCGGATTGTGGAAGAACGCAAAGACGGCGTAATCGTAAGAGGGGCGAAAACTCATATCAGCCAGGCGCCTCTCTCCAACGAGATATTAATTGCCCCCTGCCGGGCCATGAGGGAGGATGACAAGGCCTATGCGGTCGCCTTCGGGGTCCCTCTCAACGCCAAAGGTGTGACCTTGATCTCTGCGGAACCGGAGGTTAGCGAGGGGACGAGCCTGTTTGATCATCCCATTGCCGGCAGCATCTTCATAAATGACGCAACGGTTATTTTTGAGGACGTTTTTGTTCCCAACGAGCGACTCTTCTTGAAAGGCGAATGGGAATTCGCCGGAGAGGTAGCGTACATGTTTGCCAACTTCCATCGCCTGAGCGCCGAGACATACAAAGCCATGGAACTGGAGCTGTTTACAGGGGCCGCTGTCCTGATGGCTGAGTACAACGGCGTAGAAAAGGCGGCGCATGTTAGGGATAAGCTGACCTGGCTGGCTATGTATGCCGAAGCAGTGGAAACCCTGGGAAGGGCGGCCGTGAGAACATTGCAGCAGAGAAAAGGACTCGGACCTTGTCTACCCGAATCCGTTGATCGCCAATATCTGCAAATTCTACTTTGCCGATAACTGGCATCAGGCCACAAAATACATTCAGGATATTTCCGGCGGGATTGTGGCTACTTGCCCGTCTTCCAAGGATTACTTCAATCCCGAAACCCGATCCCTCCTGGACAAGTATTTGGGAGGAAAGGCCGGTGTTCCTACAGAAGACCGGCTTCGGATGGTCAAACTCGTCAGGGATCTGACCTCCTGCTATGAAGATGTGCTCACTATTCATGCCGAAGGTTCCTTGGAGGCTCAGAAGCTTTCCATACTTACTTTAGCTGATTTCGACCGGTACAAGGCAGCGGCCAAAAGGGCGGCCAGAATCGAGGATTCAAAAAGCCATCCTGCGTATGCGCAGCTCCCGGAATTTCCGCCCGTTTGGTAGTCGGAGTCGGCATCAAAGAGGCAAGCTTTCCCCGCGCAGACCATAGCATGAAAGGTTGTTGTTACTGAAATTCGATGAACAAGGGAGAACCATCAAAATGGATAAAAGGGATCCGATTATCGTTTCCGCGGTGAGGACGCCAATTGCTTCCTTTGGAGGGGCGCTGAGGGACGTTCTTAATGAGCAGATGGCCAGCACGGTAATGGCTGAAGTCTGTGAGAGGGTGAACTTCCCCAAGGAAAAACTGGACGATGTCTACTGGGGAGTGGTCATGGTCCGCAGCGACGAGAACGGTCTGGCCCGCTGTGCGGCCTTGAAGGCCGGCATACCCGGAGCATGCCTCTGCAGTGCACGTCAACCGGGCCTGCTGTTCCTCCATGGAAGCGATCCGAATCGCCTCCATGAGGGTAAGGCTGGGGGAAGGCGAGGCGATCCTCGCAGGTGGTGGAGAAAGCATGAGCAATGTCTCCTATTCGATAAAAAACGCCCGGTGGGGATTGCGGCTCCGTCACCAGGAGTTGTCCGACGGCGTCTGGGACGGTCTATTCGATCAATATTCCGGCCTTATCATGGGGCTGACGGCCGAAAACGTGGCCGAACAATACCATATCTCCAGGGAAGATCAGGATGAGTTTGCTTATGTCAGCCAGATGCGGGCTAAGAAGGCGCTGGAAGAAGGAAGATTTAAGGAGGAAATAGTGCCGGTGGTGATTCCGGGTAAGAAGGGGAAAAAGGATGTCATCGTCGATACCGATCAGCATCCCCGACCGGAGACTACGCGCGAGGGGTTAAGCCGGCTCCCTACTGCCTTCAAGAATGACGGCACAGTGACCGCCGGCAATTCTTCCGGAATGAACGATGGCGCCTCTGCAGTCCTGGTGGTCTCAAGGGAATTGGCCGATCAGCTGAACATGAGGCGAAAGTGGCGAATTGTAGGATCTGCGGCAGTGGGTGTGGATCCACGAATTATGGGAATCGGGCCTATTCCGGCCATTCGGAAACTTTTGCGTCAAACCGGCCACTCGCTGGAGGATATCGAACTGTTTGAGATCAACGAAGCCTTTGCCGCGCCTTCTGTGGCGGTGGAGAGAGAGCTTGGTCTAAATCGGGAGATCGTCAATGTGAACGGGGGCGGCATAGCGCTCGGGCATCCCATAGGCGATACCGGCTGCCGGCTGGTAGTCAGCCTGATCCACGAAATGGAGAAGCGAGGTCTGAAGCTCGGTCTGGCCGCCCTCTGCGGCGGCAGCGGCCACGGCCAGGCAATCCTCATAGAAAAGGCTTAGGGCGAGTACGTCCCCATAGAAGCGCCTCCACAGCCCGGGATCATGCCTTTTTGTCTCCCATTCGACGCACGCCGTCAGATTGCATCCCCTCCTTTGGCAGGGTGACAGGCCCATGAGGTGAAGGAGTATATTGCGATGGAACAGACGGTCTCACACGGGTACAAATCTCACCAGGAAGAAAGATTCTTGAGAATTACTGTAATGACGGCCACTTGCCTAATGCTGGTCTTCATTCATCCGCAAAGCAGGTGTCTGATGGTGCCCCGCCCAATGAGGCACAGAAGATAAAGGGGTGTGACAACATTTGGTACCGGCGCGTCGGGATCATCTGCGACACAGTGAATCTGTTGTCTAAACTTATGCCGAGCCCTGAGGAGGCTGTAGGAAAGAAGCAGCGGTGATGTTAACTCAGAAAAAAGAGGACATTCTTCTTTTTTGTTCAATGGTCCCGTCGTTGCGCATCCGGGCCCGCTTCGTCGACCGGATGATTCTCTCAAGGGTTTGAATCAGCGGCAATAATTCGTTCACGGTCGTATGCCAGACCATGTCCAGATCGACCTCGAAGTATGCGTGAACCAGTTTATGCCGCATGCCCATAATGCTCGGCCAGGGAAGCTCTGGGTGCCGATCGCGAAACTCCGGAGAAAGCTTGGAAGCTGCCTCGCCTACAGTCTCAATAGCTTTCATAAGCGCAAAGTGAGCATTTGGTCGTGGTCGAGGTCCTCGCGACTCCTGTGCTCGGCGAAGCGCAGCGCACCTTGGGCAAACTCGATCATGTGCCGCAACCGTGCAAGGTCATCCTTCCGCATACTGGACCTCTGCCTCGGCCAAAACCTCGTCACGGAAATACCTGCTCAATTCTTGCGGCGTTCGCAGATCCACCTTTTGTCCTCCCAGGAGTTCAGAGAGTTCAATTTCCATTCCGGCAAATTCAATGAGACCGGGAATGTGCGCCGGATCGAACTCTACTAGGAAGTCTATATCACTCTCCGGACCGAAATCTTCGCGCAGGTACGACCCGAAGATGGATAGTTTCCTGATGTGGTGCCTTCGGCAAAAGTCTTCAATCAACTCTTTTGGAATATCGGGACGGTGTTTGCTCATTAAATTCTCTCCTGCCTCTCCCATGTTCGGACTCCTGAAGCACAGACTTGGTCCCCAAGAAATATCCTGTTCTTTGTGGCATTCAGCGGTGGAACGTTTACCTGAACGTTCACTGGGGAAAAGGGGACATTTTTCTTTTCTGTTACTGTTTGCGGGCTTCCCGACCGGCTTTTATGGTAACAGGTGCTATGCCAAGAACCGCACGAGCTTCCATCGGAGGGATTTGCTACCACGTTTTGAACCGCGGCAACGCGGCGCAGGATGTGTTTCACGAAGATGACGACCACGGACCGCATGGGCCTGGAATTCAGGCTGCGACCCCGCGGACGGTCACGAATCGAGGCAAAAAAGTAGAATGTCCCCTTTCCACGCTGCAAAAGTTTTGTCCGATTGCATTTCGTTTGTGAATTTAGGGAATCCAGGAAGGACTGGCTCCAGGCTTTACATAGGACAATGTATAGACCCTGGCTTTCGCCGGGGTGACGAGTCGCCACACACTATCACTTTTGGCAAACACTATATACGTGAAATCTGGGCTCATAACTACGTCTTGTTCATCGATTTGAGAATCTTCGCAGGGATCCCCGATTCGCAAGGCACCTTCGTCTGACAAAGCCCACAACCATAACCGTCGAAACCATAATTCTTCTTCACAAATTCCGCACAAGTAACTCCGGCATGGTTCCAGCATTTCTTCTTATCGTGGCCACTCTCGGTGATCGCCCCTACGGGACAGCGCTCTTGGCATCCGGAACATGAACCGTCGTAGAAGAAAAGGCAATAAGCGTGGTGATCTTCATATGGCCTTTTTGTCACGGGTACCGAAAGATTCGCGACCACTGAACCAACGCGATGTGCCTTTCCCTTGGGGGTGATCAGGCCATCACTTAGTCCAAAAGTTCCAAGACCGGCTGCATATGCGGCATGACGCTCCGACCAATTTGAAACCAAAACGTATTTTTCGGATTTTCCCCAACTCCACTGAGGAAGAAGAACCGGTGCAAGAGACTTTATGTCTTTTTTGTTGAGTTCTTGCACAACGTGCAGTCGCAAACTGTTGTTGAATTCTTCCCCAGGGAATCGAGCTTGCACCCATCGCCGAGACGGATAAAAAGTCTCTTTGCGGTTATCTGCTTTGGTGGCTTCGCGTTGCGGAAGAATCCAACTGATAACTGTCAGATCCTCAGACCTTACTGCGACATCCGGAAACTGAATCGAAAATGCCTCGAGCGGCGTCCAGTGCGATTCCCCCACTACGTCCTTGTAGGTATCATAAATGGGATCGGCCCCGGATGAAAAACCAACGAGAACCTCATCCCATGCTTTTTCATCAGGTTCCATCTTCAGGGAATTTTTCGGCGAGTTTGTCACAAACTCCGTTATAACGTCATTGAACCAGGTTCGCATGTCTGTGGTCACTGGAAACTCCTTAGAATTCTACGTTTCGTTTCCAGGCTTTCCATTGTCTGCCTTTATGCGGCATGCATCCAGCCTGCTGCACCTTGGAAAACCCTGTTTAACCTGCCGCCAGCCATATTAGAGTTCTTACCGGAGGGGCCGGGTCCATTGGAGTGGAACCAATAGATCCTTTGGGAAAACCTTTTTTGCAAAAAAGGTTTTCCCAAACCCTTTCCCAAAAACTCCTAAACGTTTGACATAGCCTTCAGCACCCATGCCTGTCTTCCATCTCCGGTAGCGACCAGCGTCCCTGCCGGTCGATTCCCCATGCACCGGCACGGAGGCCGGTGCCTACCAATCAACGTGATTCGAAGCTTTGGGGATTGCTTCGTCATTTCATTCCTCGCAATGACATTGGGCTTACCGCCAGCCATATATGAATTTTTTGCCGGAGGGAGTGCGGGGGAACCGGCTTTTTTGCAAAAAAGCGGGTTCCCCCGCATTCTCTCTCATCGCATCCGAAGTTACGACCTCCAGGGTTTTACTTCACTTCTTTCATCAATTCAGCCAACCGTTGCTCGCCTTCACTCTCTTGTTCAAAACCGACCGCCCCCAGTAAATAGTGTCCCTTGTGGGCGACTATGGTTTTACCCTGGTACGGATCCATTCCAATCAGAGCATCAGGTCCGAATTGCGTCGGCACTCTTTCCGTCACTTTTCCTTTCTTGGACAAATGCTCGCCATAAAGTCGTATTGCCTTTAGGGCGTCCTCAGAATTTTCAAAAATTGATAAAAAGAGACTAAATTCTCGATCCTCAGAAGCGGTTTTTCCATCAGTCTGGGTTTGATCATTCTTCACGTAAGATGCTTTGAAGCCCCTTTTCAAATATTCATGACCGAGAAGCCCATTCGGATAGTATTCTATCGAACCGGGTTTAAGTCCGGTTTTGGGGAAATACCCGATCTCCTTGGGTGGTGCCGAATTATCGATTATTCCAGACGCGATGTCCTGCGCTAACTGCTTCAAGGTTGAAGGAATTGAGTCTGTTGCCTGAAGCACCACAAAATACTTGCCCTTATAAAAAATAGCGTACCTATCGTCCAGATAGGAATCCAGCCCGATCTCTGCAGGTTTTTCATCTTGGCGGAACCTCGAGAAAACACCAAAAGCTTGGAGTGAATTCCCCATGTCATAAATGTCCGCGTCAATTTTGTCGTCAGAGGAACTCACCTTCCGATAAATTGCAAATATTGACGTTTCAAATCCGTACTGGAGAAAAAGATCGGCTTGACCATCAATATGCTCAAACAAAGTGTCCTTCGTGTACGTTTCAGGAGCCTCTCGCAGAGTCCATTCATTGGAACAATTTTTCGGAAAGAGTGATTCCATCGTCGTAGTTTCCGAATAGACGTTTTGAGAAACGAATAACACTATCAGCATTGGGATAACAATTAGAGCGGCACTCCTGGTCACAGCGTCTTTCCTCCATAGGTTGACAACCCAAAATGGAACCGGCGCTAATCCTAGAATCGCGGATGAAGCTCCTTTGATGAATTTTCGCCGTCCATTCTTTTTTGAAATCATGGGTTCTCTTTCCAAATTAGAAATTTTTGTGCTCTGTGACGCAAAAAACCTTAGTCAAGCGGCCCTAGGCTCCAACCTCAGCATTTAGTATTGTTCCTGCTTCCTTGTGTGCACCTGGTATTATACAATGACTTGGATTTTACTCAAGGAGCTGACGATGAACGGAACCGTCGTGCTTCCGTGGGGTGGAGGCTCTCTGGAGCTTCGCTTGCCTGAACAATGGATAGTACTCGGTGAACTTAAGCCGCGGAGTGCTGCGGCCCCGGTGGATATCGCCCAAGCCTGTGCGGAAGCTCTGCAAGAACCAATTGGTGCGAAACCATTCGGCGCCAGACAACTGACGGGTCAAAGAATAGTTATTGTGGTGGATGACCATTCACGGCCAACGCCGGTGAGTGAATTTATTGGTCCCGTAATGGAAGGGCTTGGATCGGCAGGTGTCCGGGACGAACAAGTGGAGTTTTTGATAGCAACAGGAGTACACAGGTCCAGCCGTCCCGAAGAAATCGAGTGGAAACTGGGCCGGGAAATCTTATCGCGGTTTCGCTGCCGCTGTCATGATGCGTACGATCCGGAAGCACTGGCTTACATGGGAACCACGTCACGCGGCACTAGGGTACTACTTAATAAATTGCTGACCGAAGCGGACCTCATTATATGCGTGGGAGCTCTGGAGCCTCATTTGCTGCTCGGCTTCGGGGGTGGGCTCAAGATGATTATTCCCGGATGCGCAGCCGCCGAAACAGTTGGAAGGAATCACCTTCAAGGCATTGACCCCGAGCACTTCAATTATGTGGGGACTCGCGGTGATGATTCACCCATGAGACTGGATTTGGAGGAAGGAGCGGGACTTCTCGGCAAGGAAATATTCGTCATCAATGCTGTGATAAATGAACACGGGAGGCCTACACGTTTTTTCTGCGGCGACCCGGTTCAGGCCCACCGGTCAGGTGAATCATTCGTCGAGAATCTGCTTCGTCTGGATATTCCCGAGCAAGCTGACGTTGTCGTAACCAACTCATTCCCCATGGATCTTGATTTGCGTCAATCGGCCAAATGTTTGGGAAATACGCTTTATGCATGTAAGCCGGGCGGAACCATGATGGGCTTTCTGCGGTGTGAACAGGGACTGGGCGAAATACCTTTGGCGAAGAAGACCCTGCCGTATCCGGTGACGCGGATGCTGTTAAAGGTACCTGGAAAGAAACGGATCCTTCCATTGGTGGAGAAGGCTAGAAAGGGGGAGCCTGTTGAAGAAGTATTTATGGGCCATTTCGGTCTCCAGATGCTGAGACGCAATCACCTGGCTATTTTTAGCGACAGTCGAGAAGTTGCCTCAGAACTTGGGTCGCAAGATGGGGCTTGCCCAGAGCTTCACCGATATTGGGGAGATGCTGTCATGGATATCGGCCAAAGTTCCTCGCAACGCGAGAGCATGGATTTTCCCGAATGGCGGCACGACGTATGCTCGTCTAAATTCCGCGGGGGTCTAGATTTGTCATTGCGAGGCCGTAAGGCCGTGGCAATCCCCGAAGCTTTGGGAGATTGCTTCGCTCCGCTCGCAATGACATTCTTTGGTCGCCCGTAACGGAAGGGTTGAACTCAATTTCCGGAAAATATTGCGACGACTGTCATACCGTTTTGTTCATGCGGAACATGACCGTCCAAATACTGACGATCAGGAGGGCCGATACGAGGGCAAGCCCTACAAAAATTGCAGCACTGCCCCATCCGGAATCAATCCAGCCCACCAACTTCACTGCCAAAGCGCCCGCCCCAAAATAAACGATGTACTTAAGCCCAAATGCTGAATGGCGCAAATGGGGAGGAACAAGACTCGCGAATACAGTATTCTCCATTGCTTGAGAGCCGAGCAAGAAAAAGAAGTAGGTGTTTGCCAATATTACTAAAGGCAACTCTGTAGCGAGCGCCATGAGTAATGCCACGAAAAAACACACTAGATGAAACCACAAATAAGAAGCAATGGGTTGATAACGATCTCCAACAACTCCTCCCGTAAATTGGCCCAGCATTCCCACTGAGTATATGAGGGCCGTTATCGCAGTGGCAAAAAGGTTGCTCGATGGCTTCGGACCCCAAACGCTCTCCATGGCTATGAAGAGCCTATTCGTGCGAAGTTCCAAATATGCGGGAAGAATGACAGTGGAGCCGGTGATTATCATACCCGCGAATACCATAGCCAAAAGGAAAATCAAAAACTCAATTCGAGTACCGATCCTGCTCTCCGAGTTCGGTGTAGCTTGCCTCTCCGGTTCAGATCGCAGGAGGAGCATCAGAAAAATGACTCCCAACAGATTGAGTGCCATCAGAAGCAAGAACGCGGCCCTCGGACCCCACAGCCAGTTGACGATCCCGGTCGTCAATGGGGAAAGGACCATGCCTAATCCTCCCAATGCCGCATTGTACCCCAGAGCCAAATTCACTCGGAGTACACTGTTCGATATCATTGCCATGCCCGTGGGGTGGTAAATGCCTGAGAATAGTCCGATGCCTCCAAGGGATAAGTACAACCAAGAAGGGGAATCGATCCACAGGGCAGCGAGCCCTGCTGCCAGGCTGCTCCCGATAAACATAAGTAGTAGTAGTGCTCTGCCGCCGAACCTGTCGCCAATAAGGCCCCAGGGCAAGGCCGAGACGCCGAACAACAGATATTGCAGAAATGATAACTCGATAACTTGACCGGCTCCGAGCTGCAACGTTGCGGCCAATGGCAGAACAAGAGCTGGAAAGACCGAGAGATTATAGTGACACAAAAAGTGTCCGAAGCCCGCAGCGATCGAGTCACTCCCGATTCCTCAGACCGCATTGTTCAGCCTTTTTCTCCGCGGAGAGCTGTTTTCTAGGTAGATGTGTGCGTCATTGCCTGTTCCGGGGCCTTTAATGCCGCTCGCCGACTGGCCAACACCGTCTTTGCTACTGCCCATACGATCAGGAGAGCTGTGACACCAAGGATCACTGCACTGACCGGTCGAGTTATGAAGACGCTTAGGTCATTATGATGAGCCACCATGCTGGTAAGGAAGTACTGCTCGGCCATTGGCCCAAGGATTATGCCCATGACCAGCGGAGGGATTGGCAGGTCGTAACGCCGCATAGCATAGCCCAGGAACCCAAACAGCATCGTCATCCAGACATCCGACATGTCATTCCGAAGCGCGAACCCACCTAGAAAGCAGAACACGACGATAAACGTGTTGAGGATAGCCGCCGGAACTCTCATGAGAGTAGCAAACGAGAATGCAGCAACAAAGCCCAACAGAATCATCACGAAAATTGACGGTGATCATCCCGGCGATTATTGTGAAGACTTCGACCGGCTGTTTTGTAAAGAGCAGCGGCCCGGGCTGTATTCCGTGCAGCAGGAAGGCTCCCATCATTACCGCGGTCGCTGCGCTACCGGGGATCCCAAGGCAAAGCAGATGCACCATCGCGCCGCCTGTCGAGCCGTTGACCGAGCTTTCAGATGCGACCAGAGCTCCCGCATGACCCTTGCCGAATAATTCCGGAGTCTTGGAGACCTGTTTCTCAAGACCATAGGATACAAACGACGAGACTGTGGCCCCCGCACCGGCGAGACCGCCAACGGCCAGCCCGACAGCCGTTCCGCGAATGAGCGACCAGCGCAGGGGCCAAAGGTCGAGGAGCGGAAGCCGAGGTATGGCCCCTCTAATGGAGGCATCGGGAACCGGAGTTGCGTCAACAGCCACAAGCTGTTCAATCACCTCGCCAATCGCAAAAAGACCAATGAGAACAGCCACGAAATCCACGCCGGTAGTGAGAAACGGTAAACCGAAGGTGTATCGCTCTACTCCGTACTGGCCCTCTGTGCCGATTGTCCCGAGAAACATCCCGACGAAAAGCGAAATAAGGGCCGCGGTCATGGAGGAACTGCCGAGCACCGAAACGCTTGCGAGCCCAAAGACCACCACTGAGAAAAACTCGACAGTGGAGAAGCCTAGTGCGAACTTGGCGAATGGCGGCGCGAAAAAAGCAAGGCAGAGTGCGCTGACAAGACCACCAAATGCGGAACTCATGATGGCCAGCCCTAGGGCATATTGCGTCTTGCCTTGGCGGTTCAAGCGGTAGCCTTCCCAGGTGGTCGGGACGTTCATCGGGTCACCCGGGATATTGAACAGGATTCCTGTAATGGAGCCGCCGAAAACACCGCCACAGTAAACGCCGATCATAAGAAGCACTGCGGGTACAATGCCCATCACATACGTGAACGGCAGCACGAGAACGATTGAGTTTATCATCGTGATACCGGGGAGAGCCCCGGCGACGATCCCTATCACCAGGCCGATCACAATCATGAGCAAATTCATCGGCTGAAGGGCATTGGCGAAACCGATTCCAAGATTCGCGATGATATCCACCGCTTCCGCTCCTTAATAGAGGTGAAGCGCCCGATAGAGCGCAACAGTGAAACTTTCAAAGACCCAATCGCCCTTAGGTAACGGCAGGTACACAAATTTGACAAAAACGTAGAGCAGCAGCACTGTCCCGACAACCACATTGCCGACAATTAAAGGAATGGACCTCGATCCCGAGATCCACATGAAGCTTGCGATGAATACGGCGGTCGCCAGAGCAAACCCGATAAACGGAGCCAGCACCATATACATGAGAATCAGCCCGATGCTGCCGACCAGCTTCGACTGAGAAATAGGCGGCCGAGCCGTCAAGCCGGTATCCGCTCCTGTGTAGGCGGAACGCACGTCAGTGATCAGTTTCGCTGCGCAAGCGAGCGCGAGCCCAACGAGGATCATTCGCGGCCAGAAGCTTGGGCCAAGCTGGCCGGGTTGTGCAATCTCATCCAGACCTCGTCCGTGAAAGAAAAGGGCTATGGATATTAAGATACCTACTGCGGGCCCCACTGCAATCTTGACAAGTTTCATCCTTCTTCACTTTCGGAGACCAAACTCTCTTACCAGTTTATCCATGGTGGCCGCCTCGCTTTTCACCCATTTTGTGAACTCCTGTGGTCCCAGGTAGCTGTCCGGACGACAATAAAACTCCTCAGCGAATTTCTTCCATTGCGGGGTCTCCATCCCCTGCCGTAAAGCCTCTGCTATGATCTGGATGCGGTCCGCCGGTACCCCCTTCTTCGCTACAATCCCCCGGAATTGCGGCAGCCGGATGTCAAAGCCAAGTTCCGCTGAACACGGCACGTCCGGAAAGGCGGGGTAACGCTTCTCCGCGAATATGATCAGAGGCTTGAGCTGGCCCGCATCCACGTACTGCTTGACATCCCCGGCCTGCTCGTACAGCACTTCCGTGTGTCCGCCGAGAGTGGCCGCGTAACGCTCGCCCGGCTTCGGGTACGGTATATGTCGTCATCTTATAGCCCATTTTGTCGAAGTATTTAACTGTAAGATCATCGACTGTCCCAAAACCGAGTGTCGCCACTCGCAGTTTCCCAGGGTTGGCCTGAGCATGCTTGAGTAGGTCTTGAATGGTTTTGAACGGGCTATCGGAATTCACGAAAAGGAAGGAGTCGGCCACCTGGACACGAACAATCCATTCAATATCATCCGTCTTATACCGAGCCTGACCCGCCGGAATGGTGCAAAGAGTATCTGCGATTAAAACCGCTATGGTGTAGCCGTCTTTCTTTCCTGCCAATAGGTCATTTATACCTAGATTTCCTGAGGCGCCGGGCTTGTTGGAAACCGGCAAGGGAACTCCCAGAATTGGCTCGACGAGCTTGCCCAGAGTGCGAGCCATCTGATCGGCCCCTCCGCCGACCCCCCATGTACAAATAAAATCGACCGGGCGAGACGGATATTTCTCCTGGGCCGAAGCCACTGTCACCAGGCTTATGGCCAAAACCGTAAGCCCCGCAATGATAATCATCTTACGAAACATAGTCCTGACCTCCTGTATGTTGTTCCGGGGTAAAATGATTTCGATGCCCTTGCAGGCTCGAAAATAGCGCACTAGTCATTAAGCAACTCCGATAGCCGAGCTCTCTCAATCATGCCTGAAGAGTCTCTCGGCAGCTTTTGCACTACTTTGACAATCTTGGGACTTTTAAATTCTCCGAGTCGATTGACACAATAGTCTCGCAGATCCCGTTCCGTACAGGAGCTTCCAGGTTTAAGCGTGCAGCAGAGCAAGATTTCTTGGCCGCAATCGTTCATCCGGGATACCAGCCGAAGCCGCATCGAGCACCTCAGGATGCTCGCATATTATTTCATCAATTTGCTCCGGCACGATATTGGAACTATTCTTTACGATCAATTCATTCACCAGGGCTGGAAGTCGGAGCCTCTGTATCTTTCCCGATGGACCTTTGGGAAGGTAGTCCAATAGCTTAATAATCTTTGGAGTTTTGTACTTACCTAGGTTCTTGAGACAATACTCCCGTAATTGATCTACCGTGCAGGCCGTTCCCTGCTTGAGAGTGCAGCAAACCATGATCTCTTCGCCATAATGTTCATCCGGTATTCCCACGGCAGCAGCGTCGAGTACGTCCGGATGCCCGTAGAAGCACTCATCGATCTCTCGTGGGGAGATGTTCTCTCCCCCTTTGATGATGAGTTCCTTCAGCCGTCCGGTAACGAAGACGAACCCATCCTCATCCATGTACCCGAGATCGCCCGTATGAAACCATCCATCCGGTTCCAATGCCTGAGCAGTTATTTCCGGCTCCTTGTAATACTCTTTCAGCACATTGTCGCCCCGAATCATGATCTCACCGACAACACCCCTGGAGCACTCTTTACCCTGCTTGTCAATTACCTTTGCCTCATTTCCCACAGGTTGGCCCGGAGACCCATATTTACGTCTTGCCGGATCCAGCGGATTCGAGAAAACAGGAGCGGCGCACTCGGTCAGTCCCATGGTTTCCACAATCGAAATATTGAACTTTTTTTCGAAAGCGTGGTGCAGTGAAGGAGGCAGAGCAGATGAGGCAGACCTCCCGAAACGGATTTGGTCGAGATGGTAACCTTTGCCTAGAATATCAGTCCCGCTGACTAGGTAAGAGATAATGGTAGGAACAACGGAAAACCATGTACAACGATACTGAGATAACAAAGGCCAAAACTGAGTAGCGGAGAACCGTTCGGGCATCACAATTGAAGACCCGCCCACCAGAGGGGCCATAACAGAAACCACTTCCGCATTGATATGATAGATGGGCAATGAGACCAATCCAATGTCGTCTGCGCCTAGCTCGTGAGCCTCTACTACATTGTATCCGCCTGAAATCATGCTCTTGTGGGTGAGAATCGCCCCCTTGGGGCGACCTGTAGTGCCGGATGTGTAGAGGAGCAGTGCAGGATCTTCTTCCGCGATCTCCGGCAAGACCTCGTCGGACAGGTCCTCATGAGGAAGGATTTCCTGTCGGTTTTTATCGATGACGACGATCTCAATATTCCGTTTTACAGGTCCGAGGGATTCGAGGAGCCTGTCGTGTTGTAAGTCTGTGACGAAGACCAGCTTTGTATCGGAATGATCAAGTACGTAGGTCAGTTGAGAAGGTTGAGCATTCAGATTCAAGGGGGAAATCACGAAGCCCGAATACATGGCAGCCAGAAAGATTTTTGTCGTCTGGAAGCCATTTCCCATCATGAACGAGATCTTATCCCCCTTCTTAAGCCCGTGCTGGAGCAGGTACCGTCCATATTTGATGCAGCTGGCTTGCAGCTCGGCAAAAGTGAGGGTCAGATCCGGTTCAGGCGCTACCATAAAAATCTTGTCCGGCCGCTTGCCTGCCCAGGTGTCCACATGGTACCTGATTGTACGCATCACCGGTCCGTCCTTTGAGCGCGTCCAACCTGCGCTCAGGAAAACAAGCGTTCAATTCAAGCTGTAGCTATGATGGTGTTCTCGTTCTCGCCTTTAGATATTTTCGATTCTTGATCTTGATGAAAATTCAAACACCTGAAGTGAGGTAATCGAATCCCAGTTCAAAGGCCCTTTTATTCTCCTCTCGAGATTTGGGAATGATTGCCAGGATACTTTCGAGAACCAGATCTCTGTTCAGATCTTTTTCCAGCAATTTGGCCATTGCTCCGAGAGCGATGCTGTTGCTGAAAATTGGTTTGCCAAAATTTTCAACAGCGAGTTGCTTGGCCGGCAAGGCTTTCTGTTTGCATAGGAGAGTGTCGTCGATTTGTTCTACAAAAGCCGGATCATAGATGATAAGTCCATGTTCCGGAACCGTGTTCTTGAAACGATTGTACACTGCCAGAGACAAAGCGACGAAATAATCGGGTGTTTCGCACATGGGGCTGTCAATCAAGTCCTGCGACAGAACCACTTGGCTCCGTACGTACCCGCCCCGCATTTCAGTGCCATGGCTCTTGAGCATGGTAACATGGAGGCCTTGCTTGACGGCTGCCTCTCCGAGGATCTGCCCCAGTCGGACAACTCCTTGTCCCCCGAACCCGCTGGCCACTATTTCTGTTCTTTCTGTCATAGAGCGCCTGTCCTCCTGATTTTCTCGACACAGCCCCAGATGTGCTCGGAGAATTCGGGTCTTGAATTTGTGGCGTCATGCCACACTCCTGTGGCCCAGAGGGTGTCGGCTTTCTCCTGTCCTATCGGGGCCGCGTGATCGCTGATCCAGTTATAGATTTCAGCCTGATTTCGCGAACCGAGATGGCGAGAGCCAAAGTTGGTCGGGCATGGGTAGGGCATGTGCACCAGTGATAAGCCTTTATTGAGAATAGCCTTCTTGACTGTCTCCACAGCCCTCATCCCATCCATGGCCACGTGACGAGCAAGGAAAGTCGCGCCCGCCCCTTTTAGGATGTACATGACATCCATGCCTTCGCTCATGAGGTTCGGCTCGAACATGCCGTACGGACTTGAGTCGGTCTTCGCTCCTTGCGGCGTGGTGAACCCGAATTGCCCTCCAGTTGATTGATAGCCGAGATTGTCGTTGACAATCACGGTCATATCCGCGTTACACCTGGCCGTGTGGATGAGGTGCATAAGCCCGATCCCGAAAGCATCACCGTCACCTACGGTGAGAATGATCTTCTTCTCCGGGGGCAAGGCTATGCGAAGACCTCTGGCGATGGCATACACCCTGCCGTGGGTTCCGGCAAAGCCGTCCCCCTTCCACGTGGCGAACGTTTGACGCCCGGCACATCCGATGGATGTTCCCCAAACAATGTCACCCACATCGAGGCCCAATTCTTCTATGGCCTGGATCACGATCTTGTGATTCATCCCCAGCCCGCAACCGGAACATGCCGTACTCGGAATCTTGCGGGTGCGCAGGTACTTGTCTATGAGCGAAGCAGACGAGTATTCCATCACCAGGCCTCCAATTCCCACCCCTTACGTTGCAGGGGTTCGTTTTTGAGGATCTTCTCAAAAGTGTCCATAAGATCCGGGATCGTGGGCAAGTCACCGCATGTTCCCAGGAAATGCACCTTCGAGTCTTTCGCAGCAGCACGCTGAACCTCGCGAACCAACTGACCGTCCCAGTTGAGCTCCACGACCAAGTATTTCGTTCTCAATGAAAAATGCTCGTCCGGGAACGGCCAGAGATTAATGAGCCTCAGTGCGCCTACTTTTAATCCGGCAGAACGAGCCCTGGCCACAGCGGTGTTGACCACACGCGATGGCGTGCCGTAGGAAACTACCACCAGGTCAGGATCATCATCCATGTACTTCTTTTCATAAAGACCATTGAAGAGTGGTCTATTGTTGCGGACCTTGTATATCAACCTGTATGAATGCTTGTGATGCGCTTGAACATCTTCAATATCATAGCCCTCTTCGCTGGGGGTCCAGTCGGAACACAAGCCCCCGCAATTGTTTCCCATCTGGACAGGAGGAATGTCCAGGGCGTCGGTAGCAGGATAGAAGTCGGGTCCGCTGTGAAATTTCCTGGGCCACACCCGATAACCCATTTCATTCATTTCTTCTTCATTTTCGGGCAAGGTTATATCCTCGAAGCCGTCTGTAATAAGCTGATCCGCCAAGACAGTTATGGGCATCCTCAGCCGCTCTGAAAGATAGAAGGCCTCTATTACCATAGCCATTGCCTCTTGGGCCGAGTTTGGAGCTAGAGTGACGACCTCAAAATTCCCCCCTTGAGTAGGATATCTCGTAAGATAAAACTCACCCTGACCGGGAGCACCTGTAATTCCGGAAACCGGCCCCACTCGACCTGAATTCAGGACGACCAACGGGGTTTCACAGCCAAGCGCCCAACCGTAAGGATCTGCGTAAAGGATGAACCCCGGGCCTGACGTCGCGGTCATGGCCTTCATGCCTCCCAAGGAAGCTCCGATGCACAAGTGCATGGCTGCGCACTCATCCTCGCCTTGGAGATAAACCCCGCCGACCTGGGGGAGTCGCAGACTCATAGCCTCAGCCAGTTCAGTCGCAGGGGTTATCGGATACCCGCAAAAGAAGCGACAGCCCGCCAGTATGGCGCCTTCGGTGATCGCAAAGTTCCCAGTTTCCAAAAAGCGTTTCATTTCTTAATCCTCCGCTCGGTCAGGCCGTCGTTGCCCGAATATCTATGGCGAAATCCGGGCAAGCAAAGAAGCATTTTAAGCAGCCCACGCACCATTCCGACGATTTGCATTCCATCGGTTTGTATCCTTTTGCATTGAAATCTTTAGCAGGACCAAAAACGTCCATGCCGCAGACCTGCTTACAATAGCCGCATTCCTTGCAGTGAGCTGTGTTAACAACTACCTCGAACTGCCGAGCATCGCAGTCAAGGCAACGGGATGATTCCAGCGCAGCTTGTTGGTCCCTAAACCCTTTTTCCACCTGGTCGAAATTGCCCTTCCGCTCCCAAACTTCCAGACGAGGTGTTTGCTGCCGCGGTCTAATCGGAGCACGATCATTGATCAAAACTTCTTCTTCCGGTGAAGCCAGCACCTCAGAGATATCGCCTGCGCCTCCCAGGTACTTGTCTACATTTTCCGCCAGCTTACGCCCCTGAGCTATGGCCTCGATGATGGAAGCGGGTCCGGTAACAACCTCTCCCGCGGCAAAAACGCCTGGTAGACCGATGGACAAATCACCATCGGAAACAGCAAGCCTATTGCCCTGAATCTTGATCCCGTCTTGGGAGTTAAGAAAGTCAAGCGCGGGAGCCTGTCCGATAGCAGCGATAACTGTGTCCGCGGGGATTCGATGAGTGATCTCTTCGTCGTAAACAGGGTTAAAATTGCAGGCAGCGTCAAATACGGATACGCACCGCTTTAGGCCAAGGCCGGTGACTTTGGTCCTCACCTAAGACCTTTTTGGGCGCCCAAGCAGTGTGGATAAACACACCCTCTTCTTCCGCCAACGAAATTTCCCATGGATGCGCGGGCATCTCGTCACGAGTTTCGAGGCAGAACAGATTCACTTCTTCGGCGCCCAGTCTCCCGGCGGTCAGCGCCACATCGATTGCTACGTTGCCTCCGCCAATTACGACGACCCGTTTTCCTATATCAACAGGATTTCCAAGAGCCGCTTCTCTCAGGAATTCCAGTCCCCACCAGAATCCTTTCTTATCAACGCCGTCCAAAGGCACCCGAGCGCTTGTCTGGGCGCCGGAAGCGATAATAACCGCATCGAAATCTTGGATAAGCTGCCCCAAGTCAACGTCTTTACCGACCGAGACGCCGCCCCGAAATACGATCCCCAGATCAAGAATTTCTTTGATATCACGATCCAGCCTCTCCTCCGGAAGACGGTACTTGGGTATCGCGTAGCGCATCATGCCACCAGGTTTCGGAAAATCATCCATTAAGGTTACTTGATGGCCTAGAGTGGCAAGGTAGTACGATGCCGTCAGACCTGTGGGGCCCGCCCCTATGATGGCCACCTTTTTGTTTGTTGCCGGAGACTTTTTCTTAAATTTCTTCCAGCCGTCCCCTGCCCGGTCCACCGCAAAACGTTTTAGCGTCCTGATGGCGATAGGGTCTCCAAACTGCCTATAAGCGCAAGCGTCTTCACATGGGGCAAAACATGCGTCAGCACAAACAAAAGGAAACGGAATCTTTTCCCTGACGACGGCGACAGCCTCATCGAACTTCCCCATCCTCACAGCACGAATGTAACGCGGCACATCCACTCCTGCCGGGCAGGATCTCATGCACCGCGCTACAATGAAGTCTTTTCTGGGAACACGGTTCGTGGTCATTGGTTGGTTCTCCGTTTAGTATAATGGTGGCAATTGTTTGCTTTAGATCCGATTGCTCATATCTATTTATCCCAGGGGAACTGGCCCACTGTTTTTTCTACGTGAAGAGCCAAGTCGAGGATATGTTCACGCATTCGGCTTGCCGAAAGGTCCGGGTCGCGATTTTCCAGCGCCTCTATAATCTGGAGATGTTCCGTTAGAGCATTCTGGGCTCGACCTCCTGCACGCATTGTGAGGATACGGACCATACGTATGTGATCTCGAATATGAGAAGCCAACTCCATTAGTTTGGAACAACCGCTCAGTTCGAGTACTTGCTCGTGGAAATTTACATTGGCAACCGCGAATTTGTCCGCCTGCCGTTCAACGTTATTCTGTGAAAACGAATCAAAGATGCTTCTTAGCCCGGCCACATCCCCGTCGGTCACATGCCTGGTCGCAAGCCGTGCCCCCATGCTCTCAAGAGCAGCGCGAACATAAAGGATTTCCACGATCTCTTTTTTTGATTTCTCATTTACGAAAACCCCTCGTCGAGGCTCAACTCGCAAAAAACCCTCAGCGACAAGTCTATGAATGGCTTCTCTCAAAGGAGTGCGGCTTATACCAAGCTGTGTGGCCAATGTGCGCTCGTCCAATCTCTGGCTAGGATCGAATTGAGAGGTCAGGATTAATTCCTTAAGGGAATCGTAGACAAGATTAGCCAGGCTGGCAGGCGGCTCTATAGGCGAAATAGAGATGTTCATTGGCGTCTTCACAGGTGAGGATGTGGTATACCAGATACCAAGAACCGCGGATTGTCAAGCGGAAAATACAACAAGCGAGAATCTTGACCTTCGCTTAAGATGATATTGCATGGCTAGGGACGTGCTGTCGTCATTGCCAAAGCGTAATGCATCTCCGAAAAATTTAAGAGTGACTAATGGGATGACGTGGGGAACCGGAGTGCATGAACCCACATGGAATCGTCGTTGTGGATGACCTTGGTTGGACCACAGCAAAAATCCGATGTTACTACTACAACCACGACAGGAGACAGGGATTGCTCTTTTTGCAATCACAAATTTCCCACACACAGATCGACTGCCTTTACACTTTAATTGTGGTTCAAACTTGAGATTAATCAGCCACTGCTGGTATGCTAAAAAGGGTTGTCTTCTTTGGAGGTTAAACGGTCATGAAACGTTTGCTGGAAAAACATCTGAAAATTTACGAGCACGAGGTCGCACGGTTCACGTGGCTTGCGCTGATCTTCTTTGCTGTCTTCTTTGTCACTGCGATCTTCCGCAACTATGTGGATACCGCTTTTCTAAAGCGCTACGGGCCCGACTACATACCTTGGATGCTGGTAATAAGTGCGCTGTTGACCATGGTTGTGCTTTCTTTTGCCGATCGTGTGGCGAAACGCTTTTCGGACACGTATTTAATGATCCTTATTTTGGTGGGATACGCGGCAGGAGTGACTTTATGCTGGCTCATGGTCAAGTCAAAATTCACCATCGTTTACCCGATCCTTTACCAGTTCATGGGGCTGTTGGACTCCATATTGCTCGTTTACCTATGGAACATTGCCGGTGACTTGTTCGACGCTAGGCAAGGGAAGCGCGTTTTTCCACTGGTGACCGCAGCCCAGGTGCTAGGCACCACGGTTGGCAGTTTTCTGACCAGGCCCATTACCCATTGGATCGGAGAAGACGCCGCACTGCTGGTATTCGGAGCGGTTTTCCTGCTCACCGCGCTCTTCATGTTCAAGACCAGCCGGAACATCGTGGGGGAACCGAAGCCGAAAAAATCCGCTGCCGAGACTAGCATAGAGAAGAAACGTTTGGCTGAAGTCCCGGGCATTATGAAGCAATTCCCAATAATTCGCTTCCTAATCATTTGCGGATTAATTCCCAACATACTGTTGCCCATATTCTCCTATCAGTTCAGCGTGATCGCCAACCACAGCTTTGCTTCCGAACAGAGCCTGATCACTTTTCTCAGCGTGTTCCGGGGATCAACCACGCTTGTAACTTTTGTGATCCTCTTCTTCGTGGGACGCCTGTATTCAAGTATGGGCTTGCCCAATGCGTCACTGGTTCACCCCATTAACTTCACGGTTACGCTTCGCGGCTCTCACTGCCTTTTTCAACATTTACGTGGCTGCTTACGGCCAGTTTACAGCTATTCTTATCCAGCGGGCCATCGCAGGACCGGTGAACAAGATCCTGTTCAGCGTCATACCAAAAGCCCTGGCTGCCTGGAGCCGAACCTTCATCAGGGGCACGGTGCTCAAAATCGGCATGCTTGCAGGTTCCCTCCTTATGATTTTTCTGAAACCGGTCATGACACCGCAGGATTTTGCGTACATTGCAGTGGTCCTTGCCGCCTACTGGGTGTTTGAGACCCTGGTGTTTAGAAAGGAATACAAACGCATCCTTAAGCAGGTTATCGTTGCCGGGAAAATCGATTATGACCAAATCGAGGCGGTTCGCACCTTTGATGCGGGTGGGGCTCCCATGGGACTGGAGTCCACCACTGTAGACATGCGTCCGGAAGAAAGGGCTGAGGAGGAAGCGAAACCTGCCGTCATGGCGCCGGATTTGGCGTTGAAGATGTTGGACGACCCTAGTCCCGATGTTCGCACCGAAGCTGCCCTTGCTTTGGCCGTGAACCCGGACATGAGGGCAGCGAGAAAACTTATTCGATGCCTGGAAGACTTGGACGATAATGTGCGGACCGCCGCGATGGAAGCCCTTATCGCTTATCCTAGGGAGATCCTGCCATCTCTTGAGGCTTGCCTTCTGGCGTCCAGCCTGCGGGGAAAGCAAGGCATTCTTGAGGTCATACGGTTGTCACCGATTATCAGCGATTTCGAGATGGCCCACCTGTTAGGCAGAACGGTCGAAGAGGCGTACGAAAACCTCATGGTGATCCGTCGACTTCAGGGGTTCGAAAATCATGCAAGCGTCCAAATGCTGAAGGAATACCTGTTGGCACGAAATGAGGAAATCCTGAGCCTATTGTTTTATGCTTTGTGGGTGTATCACGCTGACATGCGACTCATGTATCAGTCCCTTAAATCTGAAAACGCCTCCGTAGCCATAGAAATGGTGGAAACCTCGATCCGAGGACAAAACCTTCCATATCTGTTACCCCTCATCGACGACTTACCGCTGGATGAGAAAATCGAGAAGGGAAGGAAGCTTTTCAATCTTGTATCAAGAGACGAACCGGAACGACTTCTTACTTTCCTATCTCAATCGGGAGATCCCGTGACCAGGATGCTATCTCTCTACGTAATATCGGACCTGATGCCGAACGTGGCCTTTATACCGGTTATCGAATCACTCTTGCAGGACGAGGATGAGTTCGTGCGTCAAGTTGCCGAATTTGCATACACCAGAGAAACGAACAAGGAGGCCAAGATGCCTGAAATCATAGAAATGATCAACAACTTGAAGACCTTTGCTTTATTCGAGGGTTTGGGGACCAGAGAACTTCATGCGCTTGCCAGCATAACACGAGAGCAAGAGTTTAAGCCTCAGGATATCGTCATCAGGGCTGGCGAGGAGAATAATTCGGTTTATTTGATCTTGTCCGGCCGGATTACGACATTCCATGACTACGGGACGCCTGACCAGAAAGAACTCCGAATATATGAGGCCGAGGGGTATTTGAATTTCATCCCTGCGTTCCTCCACCAGCCGGCTCTCAACACTTCGGTCGCGGCCGAAGCGACCAAAGTTCTGGTGCTCCCACAGAGCCAGTTTCACGAGATTATGAGGATCTATCCCCAGATAGGTCTCAATCTTTTGACGTTGGCGGCAAACCTCTTGAGAAGCATGGGCGTCACGGCATAAGAATCGGCCCGGATCTCCAAAGAAGAAAGGAAGCCGGATAATGCACTCATTGTATCAGTTTCTCAAGACGACTGTTGTAGGAGGGCTACTGGTGCTAGTACCAGTGGCAGTGTGCGTGTACATAATTTCAGCCGTAATCAAGAAAGTCGTGAGCACATTGGCTGCCGTCGCAAAGCCGCTGCATGTCACGAGCGTCGGAGGAATTGCGCTGGTCGAAGTAGCTGCCGTCCTTGTCGTAATAGCCGCCTGTTTTTTATTCGGCCTCCTGATAAGGACGGCTGTCTGGCAGTCGTTCGGCAGCTGGGTTGAAGACAAAATACTAAATTTATTGCCGGGTTATCAGTTAATTAAGAAAGTCTCACGTCAGTTTGCCGGGGGCAGCGAGGCGGTGCACTGGTCGCCGGTTTTGATCAAAACTGGAGAGAGCCGACAAATCGGTTTTCTGGTGGAAGAGCACTCTTCCGGCGAGGCCACGGTATTTGTACCCGCGGCCCCGGCCGTTTCGTTCGGGGCTGTTCACATAGTAAAAGCCGAATTAGTTGAAAAACTTGATGTCTCGATGCGCAAAGCCGTGGATTGCATTACACAATTGGGCATGGGATCTTCAACGCTTAGTTCGGTTCCCCAACCACGCTTAAGCCCGACCAAGGGGTGATAGGCCAGTATTTGAGCTTAGGCTTCCCGAATCTTTGCCTACTGAGCCTCTATCACCTGTTCTGTATGGACTTCAGATTGGCTGCTAATGCAGATGATACCTGCTGGGCAGCCGCGCAGGGACAACCTCCAACCGAGTAGATTCCGCAGCATTTTGATTTCTCCGGCTGGGATGGCATTCCCGGCAAATCACGGTGATGGTGATCACCGGCGATCTCGTGCCGCGCAACCGGGGTTCCATGAACAAGCAAAGGCCTGCTCACGTTGGCCGCAGACTTGTGAGCCTTGTCCTTGGCCGGAATCGGGAAAATCTTGCCCTCGAAGACTGTGCCCCAGACCGGAATATCCTTCAGCTTCATCGGCTCCACAGCCATGGGATCCTGATCGAGCACTGTGAAGTTCGCTATCTTGCCGGGAGCGATACTTCCAATTTCATTTTCTTTCTGCCAGGAATGCGCCGCCTCGATGGTGATGGCGCGAAGAGCATCTTCCACGCCGATGCGTTCCTCGGGACAGGCAATGCGGCCCGACGGCGTGACACGATTGACAGCGCACCATACGAAATTCAGTGGATCACTCGGCCCCATAGGCAGGTCGGAGTGAAAAGAGAGTGGGATGTGATGCTTTAGCACTGAGGCGGAGCGTACCATGGCGTCCGCACGCTCGGGGCCAAGCCCGACCTTGCCGTACTTGTCAGCGAAACCCACTGTGTAGTAAGGGTTCGCACTGACGATACCTCCTAACCTGGCGATGCGAGCGATCTGGTCCTCGGAGGATGTAGCAAAGTGGACGATAACCGAGCGGTGGTTGGCTCGAGGATTCTCGCTCATCCGACGCTCGAGTACATCCAATACGGTTTCCAAGCCGAGATCTCCATTCACATGAGTGTGAATTTGATAGCCCGCGTCCCAGTAGAGTTTCGCACGCTGATCGAGATTCTTTGGAGTCATCATCCACTCACCATGATGACCGTCGGTATAGCCATCTTTCATTTGCATGAGCTGAGATATGATAGCGCCATCTGCAAAGAGCTTTATCTGTCTCGGGAAAAATGACACCTTTCCTTGAGGCGCCGTGGCAACCTGCTTCTCGGTCGCGGCAAGCGACTCTGCCAATCCCAGACCGGAATCGACTTGAGTACGACCGTCTACGATAAAATAGCTGTAGAAAGGCGTGTCGCTCGAACCCAAAATTTGTTCATAGAGCTTCCAGATCTCCGACGTAAAGAGAGCGCCCGGCTCCATGTAAGCAGTCACGCCGTTCTGATGTAGATATGAGACCATCTGCTTAAGTCCGAATATCATGCGGTCCGGTGTGGCAAACACTTTGAGAAGCGGCTCCAATATGAGATTCATCCCCGTCTCCCACCAGTGGCCCTCCTCCCAATTAAACATCTCACTTGCATCGCCTTTACCTTTCATCGCATCTTGTGTGAGACCAAGCGCTTTGATAGCCGCGGTGTTGAGGAAGAATTCATGACATGAGCGCTGCCACACTGCAATCGGCCGCGTGGCGCTCACAGCGTCAAGCGTTTTTCGATCTAGTCTACCGTGCCACAGCCAGTGATATCCCCATGAAAACAGCCATTCGTTTTTGTCCGTCGTTGCGTTGTCAGCAGCCTTTAACCGGGCAAGGTACTCCTCTGCGCTGTTTGCCGATTTGAACGTGCGTCCGGGCAAAACCCAGTCTTCGGTCGCGATCACTTCCGTGGCCAGGGTGAGTGCGCCAAGGATCGGATGCAGATGCTGGTCGATCAGTCCCGGAAGCACGACCTTTGATTCAAATGTCTCGTTCAAGGTGAATTTCAAATCACCCAGAGAGGCTTTAACTTCATCCAGATTTCCAACGGCCAGAATGCGCTTCCCCGCTACTGCCACCGCAGTGGCCACCGGATTATTGCGCTCCATGGTCAAAATCTTCTTGGCCGTGTAAACCGTCACCATTGGTGATTCCGCTGTAGTATCCTAGCCCTTGGGCAAACGATTTGTTAGGGCCGAGTTCAGTGACCCATCGGCAATGGCCCGATCGGCTGCAAACAGAAGGCTCAATATGGTCGTACAACTTATCAGCCAAATAAATACGTTTATAAGCCTCTTCATCGTGCCTCCAAGTATCAAAATGCTGAGTGGCGTGCTCACCTGCTATGCTGCAATTTCCAGCAAAACACAACTGTGTTGACCATGGACGGTATACCCGAGTGCTTTCCTCTGGTCTAGAATCTAATACTGTGCGGCGAGTTGCAAGTTGTCATTGCGAGGCCGTAAGGCCGTGGCAATCCCCGAAACTTTGGGAGATTGCTTCGCTCCGCTCGCAATGACATTCTTTGACAGCCCGCAACGGAACCATTACTCAAAACTGAAGAATTTTATTGACATAATAGCCCCTTCTTGGATAATTTCATGGCCCTCTTCTTGCAAGGCAACAGAGTTAATTAGGGAAAGCGAATAACGATCTCAGGATACCCCCCGTTAGCGGGTTGGACTGACCTCTCATGGCGGTTCCACAGGACTGGGTGTGTGCAGATGTGAGCTTGTGGGTCGTTGGTACGTGGAGGATTGTTTAGGCAGATCTCAATAGAGGAGCATCCTGCCACGGTGATGCATTCAATTTTTTGGGTGGAGGTGTGGCATGAGAGTTCGCCGGGCCATTTTGCGGAGGAAAAAAATTCCTTGCGCATTATCTCCAGGGGCTGCTATTGATTGCAATTCTGCTGATGAGTAGCTCCATCACATTGGCTCAGGAAGATAATACATCAAGGGATCTTGCTAATCCGTTCTCCAGCAGGTGGTCCATTGTCAACCAGATCAATTTCAATCAGTTAAAAGGCGGGCTTTTAACGGACAATCATACCCAATTCAACTGGAACTTTCAGCCGGTGATGCCCGTCCCTTTTAACGGCTGTTACAATCTTGTCAATAGGATGGTGATCCCCTTTTACAACACTCCCTACGTAGATTTGAATCTCGATTATCAGTTCGCACCCGGCATAGGTCGAGTCCAAGTAGATGGTGTTGCTTTAGACGGAGATGTTCAGAATGCATCCGGCCTCGGCGACATCATTTGGGCGAGCCTCCTTTCTCCGAATAAACCGGAAGGACTCATTTACGGGTTCGGCGTTACGGTTCAGGCTCCCACGGCCTCTTCCGTCAATTTCGGCTCAGGACTTTGGCAGGTTGGACCTGCAGCCGGTCTCTTTTACGTTAGCAAGCAATTCGTAGCAGGTGTTTTCCCTCAGCACTGGAAATCGGTTGGAGGGGAAGACAAGCGAAACCCCGGCACCCGTTTCACAAATCTTCAATACGGTATTTCTTACCTGCCTACTTCCAAGTTAACAATCGCTTCTTCAGCCAATATTCTCATAGACTGGACAAAAGATGACGCAAATCGGTGGACCGTTCCTTTGGCTATCGGGGCCCTTTACCTGGTCAATGTAGGGAAATTGCCCATCCAAATTGGCGCCAGTTATCAGTGGGTGGTCAGACACCCGGCGGACATTCAACATCAGGAATCAATCGTCCGGCTCACAATCACTCCGGTCATTTCATCGCCTTTTGCGAAGAAGGAATAGCCCATGCTGCCGTTCAACTTTTCAACGAAAGAGGTTTTCGTCATGAGAAATTTCCTAGCTAAGTCACTGTTTTTTGGTCTGGTCGTAGTGCTGGCCTTCTCCGCCACCAATACATATTCTTGCATGTCTTTCCGGGTTACCGCAAAAGACGGAAATGTCATGATTGGGCGTACCATGGAGTTCGGCGTCGACAGTCGGATGGAAAATCGCTGTGGTTCCTCGCAACCTGCAATTCACGAGCCCGGCTCCTGGTGGAAAAAAGGGTCTGACTTGGAAGAACAAATATGGATACGTCGCGGTGGTGGGCTGGGGGTTGGACACTATGGTGTCCGACGGGATGAATGAAGCCGGTCTATCATTCGGCGGCCTGTGGTACGAACCTGGCCTCAAATATCAAGAAGTTGCGCCGGGGCAAGAACACCTCGCGCTTGCTCAAACAATGTCCGGCGCATGGATCCTAGGCAACTTCTCCACAATTGATGAATTGAAACAGGCAGTGTCCCAAATCAAAGTATTCGGCTACGTGGTGCCGGAGTTGCACATGGCCCCTCCTGCTCATGGCATTATTTACGATGCAAGCGGGAAGGCTCGTTGTCATGGAATTCGGAGACGGCAAGGTCAACCTTTATGACAATCCTTTGGGAATCTTGACTAATGCCCCTGACTTTCCCTGGCATCTTAACTACCTGAGACAGTTTATCGGAATGAGCGACGAAAACCCAAAACCAAAGGAGATGGCCGGATTGAAATTCATTTCGACTGGTCATGGAGCGGGCATGATCGGACTACCGGGTGATTTGACCCCGCCGAGTCGCTTTGTGCGTCTGGGTGTGACGACACATTTCGCAGACAAACCTGAAAACGTGGACAAGGCGCTGAATCTCTCTCAACACATCGTCAATGCCTTTGACATCGTGAGCGGTATGGTCGTTGAGAGAGATCCGCAAGGGAAGGTAGTGGCGAAGGAGACCACTCAATGGGCCTCGTTCAGGGACCTTACCAGCCGAATCTTTTACTTTCGGACATACGAGAACTCTGGAGTTACGTAAGATCGAATTGAAGAAACTGGAATTAGTCGGTGACAAGGTGAGATTTATCGAAATGTCTGGCGGTACCGCAGTCGGTGAAAGATGTAACGGATACTGCAAAGTAGTTTAGTCTTCTCAATCAGGTCTCGAATGTGATTTGTAGACGTAGAATGCTACGTCATTCGAGAGGAGTCGGTCGTGGAATGGGATCCATTCTTTACAACACTCGCTGGAGCCGCGGCAACGGTTTTGGCTCTTCTGTTTGTCGCTGTGCAGCTTATGGCGGATAGAGTCGAAGGAGATCAGAAGGATCGCTGGTGGGCCATAGCTTTTTCGACTTTTTACCTGTTTCTAACGGTTTTTTTCGTGTCGCTTTCGCAGCTGAGCCCAGTTCTAAAATCTCACGGTCGAGCCCTCACGACTCTTGTTTTAGTTATCATTTACATTTTCCGCATAACCGGATCATCATTTCTGATTTGGCACAGCATGTTCCGTCGGAGGGGAGAGCGAATGTGGGAAACCTTCTGGAATCTGGCGGCTCCGCTGATCATATATGTCCTCCTGGGATTCGACAGCTTAAGGATTCTTTTTCGGGGCCAGGGGCAGCTCGATCAGCCTACTGCCCTACTGATCGCAATTTTGTTCGGTCTGGCACTAAGGAACTCGTGGCACCTAATCGTCGAAGGGGTCTTTGAAAAAAAAGATAGGTGATGAGGAATTTATTTGGATGGGGGTCAGGATGGCCGAATTGTGGCGGAAAATACTTATGAGAGCGGCTTTTTCAGCCCTGGTTTGTCTCTTAGTCTCACCAGTGAGTGCCTGGGAATTTTCGATGGTCGGGACATTCAAATGGGAATTTTATCAATTTTCTCAATTAGGAGCCGACGGCTTTTTCGGACCATTCGATCAAGATAGCAGCACCGTAGGAGGTACTGTTAACCTTGCTGCTCGCAATGGATGGCTCGGACACGAGATTACCGGGGATAATCTCGCTTCAGGTTCGGATGCTGCTGCCAACTACATCTATGCTACTATTTACCCCAAAGTGAAATTGAATGAGGCCATCTCCCTTGAGGGGAGCTACAGAATCGGTAGCTGGGCAAACCCATTTCCCGACACATCCCTCGGCCAGTTAAACTTTTCCAGGTACCTCAATACGCAAGCCTATGGAAGAGAGCGGTCATTTTCACCGGGATATTGGAACACTTTGTTCGTCACGGCTCAGCTTCCCTGGGGAGTTATGAACATCGGGAAAATGGTCCTTCCTTTCGGAGCCGGCTTTTTTCTTGATGGAGCGGATGAAACAACAGCGGAGGCAGTGACCCTCATAGCTCCATTTGGTCCCTATGCAATCGGTTTATATTACTATCCCTGGCGGCGAGGGCAGTTTGTGAACTATCCGCTCATAACGGACCGGAACAATGCCATGCAACCTGACGTTGGCGGTTTTATCTTATACAATGCCGGCAATATCAGCAGCGCAGCCTTATGTGAATACTGGAATATGCATTGGGGAGCGGAATCGCAACTTCTCCAGGACAGTGCTCCATTCAACCCTTTTAGCCCCGGCAGGAGAAATTTCCGAGCTACGGATGTCACGGTATTATTTGGGGCGGCAAATTTTAAGTATTTCAATGGGCGGTTCTTTTTCAATAGTGAAGTGGGATTTTGGCAGCAGATAACCAGGAATAACCGCTGCGAATCAAACATATTGTTGCCTCAAACCACGTATTGGGAGTTCTGGGGTGGTATGATGGAGTTTGGCGCCCTGGCAGGTCCGGCTAAGCTCAGTTTTCTTTGGGCCTATTACCCGGGCTTTGATCGACGCGCCGGCCAACTCATCGACAGACAGCCCACTGTCCCGCCTCAATTTCTGGATGGTGGCGTAAGCACTTATAAACCATACAGTCTTTTGCTGGCTTATGATTACGGCTCAGGTAATAACTCTATAACCTACAGTTCCAGTCACGGTTTCATGACGGACGCAAGTTCTTACGGTGTTCGCTTGGATTACGCACTTGCTGCCAATCTGAACATGTACGGAACTTTTTTCTATGCAAATAGGATCTCACAAGGATATGCCTGGGGCTGGATTAGGCCGGATCCTTCAACCACCCCGACGTCTCCTGCTCTACAGTACGGGATACGCTTCACTCGCCAGGGATTCAAGGACATCGGGTTTGATGCAGGCGCTCCGAATATATTGGAACGGGATCTCGGGTACGAAATCGGAGGAGGATTCGATTGGAAATTAGTTGAAGGATACATGCTTGAAAGCACAACTGGCATATTGGAAGCCCGGAGCCTGGTTCAAATACGCATGTGTCGATAGGACCGTGCCGGCTTGGGACGTACCGGTTGCAGCAAACAATTTTGGCATAAACCCAAATCGGACAATTGCCCCAATCTTTGGAACTTCCGTGGCTCTTGAAATGACTTTCTGACGATCCGGAGCCTGGTTCACGAACTTCAATGTGTCAAACACTGGCAAAGAAAGGAATATACACGTGAGAGTCTCAAGTTATTCCAAACAACTGTGCTTCCTGACGGCAACTGCGATTCTCATGGGGCTTTTTTTGGGTCGGACGGCCATAGCCGGAGAGAAGTCTGTTCCGGAAGTCCCAAAGGGAAAGACAGTATATGATGCTCCTGATCCACTGCCACCCGGCAAGCATGGTGATTTGATCTGGGCGACCGATATCAAGACCGAAATCCCCGATGGCCGCGCTTGGAAGATTCTCTACCGTTCAACGGACATCCATGATGTGGCGGTTCCAGTCTCAGGCATGGTCATTGCCCCACTGGGCAAGGCGCCGACCGGTGGTCGTCCCGTTGTGAGCTGGGCGCACGGCACCACTGGGATCGCCCGTAACTGTGCGCCCTCCATGGTCGACAATCCTGCCAAGGACGCATTGTTCTATTTCTTTCCCGATAGCCCCGATAAGATGGATTCGGGTATTCCCGGCCTGAGGCAGATGATTGCCGCGGGCTATGTCGTGGCAGCCACCGACTACAGCGGCCTGGGTGCGCCCGGCTTTCACCAGTACCTGGTTGGCCCCACTGCGGCCCGCAACTTGCTGGACGCCATTGTGGCAGCACAGCAGATTCCTCAAGCAGGGGCAGGTAAGCAGGCCGTTGTGTTTGGATGGTCGGAAGGCGGCCAGGCAGCAGTCTGGGCGGGACAAATTGCCGACTACGTGGCCGATTCTACAAAGATTCTGGGGGCCGCTGCGCTGGCTCCTGTAAACGCTCTGGAACAAAGCAAAATTGAGAATCAGATGATAGCGGACGGCAAGAAACTCCCCCTGCAGACGACCGTCGAGACGATCATGGCCCAATATGCTTCGACCGTTGCATTCCCGGAACTCAAGCTTTCCGATGTGCTGACACCCTTCGGCATCGACTTCATCAAGGAATCGGCCAAGTGTCAATGCAGCCACCACATGGGCCAATCCCTCGCCTACATGCAAAACCTGAAGGGAAATGCAACGCGACCGGACCCACAAAATCAGCAGGCGTGGCTGAAGCGTATCGAGCAGATGGCTCTCGGGAATGTCCCGGCACAAGTGCCGATAGCTGTCTATCAAGGTGATAGCGATCCGACGATTTTCCCTGCAGCGACGGAAGCCTATGTCAAGAAAGCCTGCGCATCCGGCACAACGATTTCCTACAGCCATTATGTCGACACGGACCACCTACGGATTCCGGGGCGAGCACAAACCGATCTGCTGAATTGGATAGCAGATCGCTTTGCCGGCAAACCTGCACCATCGGGCTGTAAGTAGGTTACTGATGTATCAAGCTCTAGCACCGTTTTTGGGCCTTATCTCCTCCGTGGGGCACTGTTGCTCGCGGAGGTATTCAGGTAAAAGGAAAAGACACTATGAGAAATGAAGACATAAAAATTAGTCGCCGCGGCTTTCTGAAAGCCTCCTCGATGGCGGCCGCCGGAGGCCTTCTACTAG
>CAWJJL010000016.1:0-139281 GCA_963843165.1 uncultured delta proteobacterium
TATAAGCGCTACAACGGTTCCGTCAGGATTGGTGAACTCGGTGATCAAGGTCTTGGGTGCTTTGGTCTTTACCCCCTCTGAAGGGAGATAGCGGACTCGGAAATGCTCGTAGGCATCCGGACTGACCCACGAGACGTGAGATATTTCCTCAGATAACCTGTACCTTCCTTTGTGTATCGGGTGAGGAGGGGGTATTTCTTGAGAATGGTAGTATCCAGAGCATCCGGTTGTTCAAATTCGTGAATTCTGAATTCCGGTACACCATACGTAATTATTGACGCGGAGAGTTGACCGGCGCATAAGAGGGCTATGGGGCAAGTTGCACGAGTGGTCGTTCCCGGCTGTCCGCATCACATCACGCAGAGAGGAAATCGGAGACAGCAGACCTTCTTTTGCGAGGAGGACTATCGAGCGTACCTCGATTTGATGTCTGAGTGGTGCTCAAAGCACGGGGTGGATATCTGGGCGTATTGCCTCATGCCGAATCACGTGCATCTCATCGCGGTTCCTCATTCGATCGAGGGATTGGCACACTCCATCGGGGAGACTCATCGCCGGTACACACGCCGGGTCAACTTCCGAGAAGGTTGGCGGGGCCATCTCTAGCAGGGGCGCTTCGCATCCTATGTCCTGGACGAGGCGCATCTTATTGCTGCGGCGCGCTACGTAGAGCTGAACCCCGTTCGGGCTCGCCTGGTGAGAGTTCCCGGCGAATACCTTTGGAGCAGTGCCGCGGCTCATATCGCTGGTCAAAACGATGATCTCGTGAAGGTAGCGCCGCTGCTTGGCATGGTGGAGGACTGGAGCGCATTTCTAGCAGAAGAAACGACAACGGAACAGGTTGAGCTATTGCGGTTACACGAGAAACCGGCAGACCACTCGGTAGCGACGAGTTCATCGGTCACCTGGAGAAGACGATTGGTCGAAGCCTGAGGAGAAAAAGGCCTGGGAACCCCCGAACTGATGTTGACAGATAGGTCGACGAAACAGTATCTTCATATCTCCAAAAGAATGCCACCGATCTGAATCAAAGGTGGAAATTGGCACCCTCGGACTATGTGTACAGACGCGTCATGCTAATCCGGCGTACAAGGGCCATTCGGCTACCTGTCCATTGTCCACGAAATCCCATATTTGTGAAAACGCTGAATAGTTGCCGTACAAATCATCAATCAACCCCACTAAGGTAGGTATGCAATGAGGAAGATTCCCAATCAGGACTCGGCTGCAAGTTCGCAGCCTGTAACAGCTATTTCAGGGGTAAAATCATTGGATCATTTAAAGGGATTCTACACTATCCCCGACTTCAAGATTGGGGGAACCTACGAGATCGGAAATGCATCACAGTATGAGTTCGGTGCGCCTGACGGTACTACCCTCGAATCGCTCCACGCCGGATCGCTTCGAACCGCCTATATCGCCGTGGGAACCCCGCAACGCGATGCTGAAGGCCGTATCACCAATGCGATAATCATTAGCTGCTACCATTCGGGCGATTCAGCGTGGTTCTACTACTGGTGGTACGAAGGCCAGGAAGGGAACGATTTTTCTGGAGGACCCGTTGTGGGACCGGGCAGGATCATAGATACCGATCGCTTCTACGTGATATTCCTCGATGCGCTGGGCCTGTGGGGAACCAGTAAACCAAGCGATGGCCTGGGAATGAAATTCCCTCAGTATACGCCGTTTGACATGGTGCAGGCGAATTATCGGTTGCTCAGAGACGGACTCAACGTTGCAAAAGTCAGGCTCGCCACTGGCGTCTCGATGGGAGCCACGCAGAGCTACGTATGGGCGCTGATGCACCCTGAATACGTAGAAGCTATAATGCCCATCGGCGGCAGCACGTCCACACGAAAAGATCCCGTGGCCAGATGGACTTTCGATCTGATGACCGCTGCCATGAAAAGCGACCCGGTCTGGAGAGAGACTCAGGGCGATTACTATCATCTGCCCAAAGAAAAGCACCCGATTCAGGGGTTGATGTTCGGGTGGTCCATTCTCATGCACACCGGACTGGATCTCGACTACCGAGTGACACAAGGTTGGGACGAGGTCAAGAAAGAAGTTTTCTACTGGGATCCGAAGGATGATGAGGGTCTGACCCTACGGCAGAAAGCCCTGGAGTATGATGTCAACGACTTCATCCTCCGAAACGGTTACAATGGGAAGTTTGACATCAACGAATACCTTCCGAGCATCAAAATTCCGAGCCTGATTCTGCACGTGCAGAACGACCTGTGGCTTCGAGTGGGCCTGGCGGAGGAATCCGCGAAGAGGATCCCCGGAGCCAGGTTCGCCTCTTTCAGCAACCCGATGGCTCACTATGCCGTATTCAGAGCACCTCACGCTCTCAAGCAGGAAGTCCTCTCTTTCTTCAAGGAGATCGGACTGAAATAGGCGATCAGAAAACAAGGCTTCCAATCAAGGTCAACTAAGACGAGTTGATTTCCACCGAGTGCCGGCAGCCCACTATCCCGGCAAGCTCTCCGGGGACCGGGTTTTCAGTCGATCCCCTTCTTTGCCGTTTTGTACTGTTTAATCAAATCCCGGGCAGTCCCCACAAACCCTTTTGGGAAAAAGTAAACCACAAGAATGAACAAGATCCCGAAATAGAGTATCCATCTTTCGGCCAAGCGCTGGGCGATTTCGCTTGTGGGGAAGAAGGTCACAGCCAGTTTCTGCAGATCAGGTAGCCAGGTTTCGGCTATCTGGAGAAATGCCGCGCCAATAATCGCTCCGTACATAGTCCCCAGGCCTCCAATGATGACCATAAGGAGTATGTTCAGCATCAAGTCCAGACTCATCACCGAGCCGGGATTAACGTATCGTAGCCACATTGCGAACAGGATTCCGGCCAGAGACGCGACCGTGGATCCGAAGACGATGGAAAAGGTTTCATAATGGAAGGTTCTGAAACCCAACGCGACGGCCCTCTGCCGGTTGTCGCGGATGCTCTTCAGGACCCTTCCGACCGGAGACCGAACAAATCGTAAGAGAGCCGCAAACAACAGTACAGAAATCATCAATATGAAATAATAAGTGACAAGTCTGCCGTTTAGCTCCACCCCAAGGAATTTCCCGGCCGACCAGCCGACGCTGAATATGCCTGGCAATTTGAAGGACACTCCGTCCCCCGCCAGGGTCAGGTCGTACCACTGGATGGCCAGAATATGGGCGAACTCCGCCAGCGCAAGGGTCACCATCGCAAAAAATAAGGCTTTGACCCGAAGAGAGAAGAAGGCGATGACCAGTGCCAAGACCACACTGAGGGCTATAGCGATTCCCGCCGCGAGCGGAATATGGTACAGTTGCGGCGACCCCGAATGATAGGTCACAAGAGCTAAAGAATACGCCCCAAAACCGAAGAACATGGCATGCCCTAGCGAGAGATGCCCGGTGTATCCCAGAATCAAATCGAATGAAGCCACGGCCACAGTGAAAATTATTATCTTGGCCAAGACGTCCAAGACTCTGAAAGACGGGATGAGAAGCGGTATCAGTATCAAAGCCAACAATAGGCACACCTGCACGAGAAACGCCCAACTCCTAAACCACGTGCGTTGCTCCCGGGAACGCTCCGCTTGAACCGGGGTCAGTTCAGCCACTTTCGGCTCCTTTGCTTCAGTCTTGCCCGAGCAAACCGGTCGGCTTAATGAGCAGGACGATGACCATGAGCATTATGTTAACTCCGAGGGCCAGTTTGGGCACTAGGAATGCCACATAATTGAAAGCCAGCCCAACCATGATCGCACCCAGGAAGCTGCCAGTCACCGACCCCATTCCTCCGACGATCACTATGATGAGGGCAAAGATCAGATTTTCGCTACCCATGTCCGGGTAGATCTGCTCTTTGAAGAGGGACCACATGGCTCCACCCATAGCGGCGAAAGCCGTGCCTGCGCAGAATACTCCGGTGAAGATTCGTTGGATATCGTAGCCCATCGCCTGGACCATTTCTCGATTTTCCACTCCACCCCGGACGATGATGCCCAACTTGGTCTTCTTCAGGACCAGTTGCATCCCGACAAAAACCGCGACACCGACTATGATCGATATGGCCCGGAACTTGTTGATCACCACGTCAAATAAGTCCCATGAGCCTGTTAACGCAGCGGGCACGAGAGTAACCTCGTCATTGGGACCCCAAACGACGCGGATGATCTCGGCCATTATCAGAGAAGCGCCCATGGTAATCAGTATCTGCTTGAGGTGATCCCCATAGACGCCGCGGATTAGGAGCTGCTCGAGGATCAGGCCAACAATGGCCCCAACCGCCAAAGCTATCGCCAGCACAATCAACAGACTGCAGATGCTTTGGCTGACAGTGCCGGTCTCCACCCATCCGACAGCATTGAGCAGTACAAGCGTCGAGAACCCTGCGTAAGCACCCCATGAAAAGAAAGCCCCGTGAGCGAGGTTCAGCACGTCCATGAGACCGAAAATCAGAGTGAAGCCTGACGCGGTAAGGAAGAGAAGCATTCCCATGGTCAATCCAGCGACCGTCAAAACGAGATACGTGGTCGTGTCGATCCAGATCAGAGGAAGGAACCAGACCCCAACGCCCACAATCCAGCCGACCAAGGTGCGCGCCGGGATTCGATCTTTTGTCCCATATCCCACCGTAGCTGCCACTGAAGTCATTTCGCTTCTCCGTCAATCATGCGATTCCCAGATACTTTTGCTTTGTCTCATGGTCGTCCACCAAATCGTCCATATGTCCTCCGTGGACGACCCGTCCGTCATCCAGGATAAAGTAAGCCGAACCCACAATGCTCGCCAGGTAGAAGTTTTGCTCAACCAAGATGAGAGTGGTGATATCTTTGATTCGGTTAAGCCATTCCCCCAGATGCTTCACGATGACCGGCGCCAGTCCCTTCGACGGCTCATCGATGAGCAAGACACGGTGGTCGCCGACAAAGGCTCTGGCAATGGCGAGCATCTGCTTCTGACCGCCCGACAGAACCCCTGCCTTGGATTTCCAAAATTTCTTGAGGTCAGGAAATAGCTTAAAATTGGTCTCCATACGACTCCAGGACTGCTCATCTTCCTTGAACATCGCCAAGCGAAAATTTTCCTCGACGGTGAGGTTGTACATTATGGCCTGATCCTCAGGGACGAATCCTACACCAAGGCGTGCGATCCGGTGGGGCTTAAGACCTTCGATCGACTGTCCTGCAAGCTTCACGTCGCCACGGCTTGCGGGAGTCAGGCCCATTATCGTTCGAAGAGTCGTAGACTTGCCTGCGCCGTTACGACCCAACAGAACCGTGGCCTCGCCGGGCATGACATCGAAAGAAACGCCCTGTAGTATGTGGTGTTGGCCTATGTGAGTGTGCACGTCCGCTAGTGAAAGGATCGGATCAGTCATGCCCGACTCCTCCTCCCAGGTAAGCTCGCTGAACTTCTTCATTCTCTGCGATCGCTTCGGGGACGTCGTCGTAGATGAGCCCGCCTGCTTTGAGCACTGCAATCCGGTCCGATAGCGTCATGATCATGTCGAACTTATGTTCCACCAGGAGTATGGTACGATCACGCGCGGCCTTGATCTCCTGGATTATCTCCAAGATGGCCGGCACCTCCTCGATACTCATTCCGGCAGTGGGCTCGTCGAGCAGGAGCACCTCCGGGTCCAGGGCCAAGAGGATGGCGATCTCGAGCTTGCGTTGCTCTCCATGGGTCAAGGCGGAGGCCTCATCGGACCAGCGTTCGTGCATTAGAACCTGTTTCAGCAAATCATAAGCTTTGTCTTCCAATTCCGGATAGGAATGGTAGTGCCGCCAGAAGACCAGTCCGATTCTTGCCCTCGATTGCAGAGCGAGACGAACATTCTCAAGCACGGTTAGCCTCGGGAAGATATTGGTAAGCTGAAAAGATCGGCCGATCCCCAGTGTCGTTCGTTGGGCCGGTCCAAGGTCCGGTGATGTCTGAGCCCTTGAAGAATACTCTGCCGCCGGTAGGCTTGAGTTGGCCGCTTATCAGGTTGAACAGAGTCGTCTTGCCCGCTCCGTTAGGTCCTATGATGGACTTGACCGAAAACGGCTCAACTTGAAGACTCACACTGTCCACGGCTAAATGGCCGCCGAACTTGATGGTAAGATCCCTGGTCTCCATAATGGGCGGTGCTGACACGTTCTTCTCCAAACGTCATTCCGGACAAGACTTCAGAAGTCGGCAGCGAGGCCCTCGTTGACGAGTCTCGCCGCCACTGGCTACTTCTTGTTAAGAATTGGAACGTCTATATCTTTCCATGTCAGTTCGCGGGTCAGTACCGGAATGGCCCACGGGACATTGGGATCCGCCTTGATTTTGAAGCAGAACATGGACTGCAGAGCTTGATGGTCTTCCTTGCGGAAAACCATTTCGCCCTTGGGAGTCTGGAAGCTCATGCCCTCCATGGCCTTGATGAGCGCCTCAGTGTCTGTGGATTTTGCGGTCTCGATCGCCTTGACAACAGCCATAGCAGCCGCGAATCCGCCGCAGGTGAAGAAGTCGGGCGGCATTTTGAACCGCTTCTCATGCTCCTTCACAAACCAGTCGTTTATTTCGTTCTTGGGATTCTCGTAATAGTAATATCCGGCCCCCTCCATGCCGACCAGCGGTTTATACTGCTTCAGCGCATCGAGGATGTTCCCGCCTGAAGTCAGTTTGATCCCGTGCTTTTCTTCGAGTTTCATGTCGTGGAGCTTGCGCAACGGATCTCCCTTGCCGGCCCAGATCACGAAGAGGTACTTGTCGCCTTTTTCGTCTTTAAGGGCCTTGATGATGCGCTGGGCCGGGGCCGTGAAGTCCGCAGTATCCATCGGGACGTACTCTTCATGAACAACCTTTGCCCCTTTGGCCTGGGCTGCTTCTTTGTACGCGGCCACACCGTCACGGCCAAACGCGTAATCCTGGGCCAGGGTGGCGATCACTACGCCTGGCTTGGCAACGGTCAGAGCGTTAGAAATTGCGTCTTGCGATGAGTTCCGACCGGTCCGAAATATGTACCGATTCCAATCCTTACCTGTAATGCTGTCAGCAACGGCTGGTTCGACTATGAGGATTTTCTTGAACTCCTCGGCTACCGGCAGCATGGCAAGGGCTTCTGCTGACGAGACCCCGCCAACTGCCAGATCCACTTTATCGTCTTTGAAGGCCTCGGTCAGGCGCTGCTTAGCCATATCCGGCTTGAGCTGGGTATCCTTTACGATGAGCTCCACCGGGCGACCAAGAATCTTGTTGGTTCCCTTGGTCGCGTACTCGAGACCCATCTTGAATCCTTCGAGAGACTGCTTGGCGTACGCCTCGAGCGGCCCGGTTATCCCGACCACTCGAGCAATCTTGATCGGTTCCTCAGCCACCGAAACAACAGCGGTCAGCAGTAGCGCAAGAACCGTCATTGTTCCCACAAACTTCCACCTTTTCATAGCACCCTCCTTACTTTTTCTTGGTAACCCGGCCCCGAATTATGACTACATTTGGGGGTTAGATTCATAGCATCTCTCGTTCAACCTCTCAAGGCAGAAATGGGTATTTCCGGCCAAGTCGATTGCAACTCAGCCGGCGAATCCCACGACTTCTGCATTCCAACGTTCCGGCTCTTCGATGAACGGCGAATGTCCGCTGTCGTTAAACATGACGAGGCGACTGGACGGAATCATTCTGTGAAGCGCCTCGCCCAGAGCAGTAGGATATACAACGCTCTTTGCTCCATAGGTGAGCAATACGGGAACAGGTGTTTCGGGGAGCTGAGTTCGCCAGTCCTGATTCAACAGCGAAGTCCAGTACCTCAAGGGTCACTTCGGTGGATGTCAGCATTGACTCCGCAACTCCCCACTCCAGGGTTGCCTCGTCGGGGCATTTGCCGCCCTTGAAGCAGGCCGACACAGTTCTGGAGGCAAAAGTCAGCCGGTCAGCCAGTATGTCACGCTGCAATTTTACTGCCATCCGCCAGTCCAGACTGCCGAAGAGCGCATGCTCCCAGCCGTCGAGCTTGAGAATGCAAGGAGTCATATCAATGTATACAGCACCCTTGAGCTTCTCGCCACCGAACAGATCGAAATAGTTGAAGATAACGGCCGCACCCATCGACCAGCCTGCGATGGTGACGTCGTCAAGGTCAAGATGCTCGATCACTCGGCGCACATCACGTGCAGCCTGGGGGAGATTGCACGTGCGCGGGCGGCTCCACGAATGACCGTGCCCGCGCAGGTCCAGCGTCACGACACGATGAGTTTTGGATAATATTCTAATATTGTCTTTGAAAAACTTGTGATTGACCATCCATCCGTGAATAAGGAAGATAGTATTGCCCTTCCCCTCGTCCGTATAATGCAGAAAGACGTCATCTTCAGAAGTGAGATACGGCACGCCATGTTCCTTCTCGGGCTCATCTCGGCGGCAGGACCGGATTCATTAGGAATGCGAGCGGCGGAACTGGGAAGCCGCTCTGACGGAATGTTCCGATACCTTTTCCCTTCTGGAAGCCCTCAAGCGGTTTTGGTTGAAAGAATCGATCGTCCCGAAGCTTGATCTTGAGCACTTTGCCGGCTGCGTTGCGCGGCAACTGCTTCAAAAAGACCACTTCTTTGGGCACCTTGTATTTAGCCAGCCTGGGTTTGAGGAAATCAAGTATCTCCTGGTTAGACAGCATTTCTCCCGGCTTGAGAACCACGACTGCCCGCCCGGACTCGCCCCATCGTTCGTCCTTGACACCCACCACAGCCGCTTCGGCTATCTGAGGATGTTCGTACAACACTTGCTCCACCTCCGCCGGATAGACGTTCTCCCCGCCGGAGATATACATGTCCTTCTTGCGGTCCACTATGTAGAGGTCCCCATCCTCGTCCATTCGTGCCATGTCGCCCGAGTGAAACCATCCGCCCTTCAAGGCTTCGGCGGTGGCCTCGGGCCGGTTCCAGTATCCTTGCATCACGTTTGGCCCCCGCATGACCAACTCGCCCACCTGGCCTCTGGGGACCTCCTGGCTGGCCTCGTCTACCACAGCCACGTCCAGATGAAATACCGCGCGACCGATGGAACCTGCCTTTTGCACGGCCAACTCTTTGGACAGTGTTGAGATGGACGGGGCTGCCTCGCTCATGCCGAAACCCTGTTGCAGGACTATGCCCTTCTCCTGATAGCGCTGGACAAGGCTTACCGGCAAAGGCGCTCCGCCGCTCATCACCAGGCGCACATCCCGGAAGACCCTACTGGAGAAATCAGAATGCTGAATCAGAAAGAGAAAGATCGCCGGCACGCCGAAAAAGAGACTGGCCTTTTCCTCGGTGAGCAGCCTCAGTGTGACGGCCGCGTCGAAAACACGCTGGATGATAACTGTCCCACCCACATAGAGCATAGGAAGTGTGAAGAGGCCCAGACCGCCGATATGGAACATGGGCAGCACCACAAGGTCCCTGTCCTTTGAAGTGAAGTCAAGCGCCAAGGTGAGATTGATGGCATTCCAGAAGCTGGCCCCTTGGGAAAGAATTGCACCCTTGGGTGATCCGGTTGTGCCGGCTGTGTACATGATAATGTGAGCCGAGTCGGCATTCACCGGTTGGTCCGGTTCCGGTTCTGACTCCATTTGCTTTGCCAGAAAGGGCTCATAGACCGTTGCGTTGTGGACTTCGAGGGAACCGAGGACCAGCGTCCGCCCCACCGGCGTTTCCCGCAACAAAGACTCGGCCAGCGGTGCCAGTTCAGGATCGAAGATGAGCGTCTCCGCGCCTGAATCGCTTCAGGATGAAGCTCAGTTCCTTCGGGGCCAGACGCCAGTTGAGCGGGACGACCATTAGACCCTGCTTTGCGGCAGCCATCACCGTCTCGACGTATTCCAGACAATTGTAGGATAGAATTGCGAGTCTGTCCCCACTCTTCAGCCCAAGACTCCGCAGCCCATTGGCCAGGCGATTTACACGCCGATTCAGTTGGCGATAGCTCAACCGCCGTGAGCCATCCACTACCGCTTCTTTGTCCGGCGAGAGAAGCTCGCGCTTAGTTAACCAGTAGCCTATGCCCTGCATAACGCCTCCATCATGAAAAGAGCCTTTTCATCACATGGGCCATGTGTTTCGCGAAGTTCTTTACGGTGTCCATTCCTTCCTCGTCCTTTTCTGCATCTCGAGCGCCCCGAGAGCCCGCCACACCTACGTTCCAGTAGGTGGAACCGGGGATGACCATACCGTTAATGAAAAACCAGAGCAGAAGCTGAGAAAAAGCCATGTTATGGCCCGCACGGCGAGCCACCGTGATCGGACCTCCAACTTTTCCCGAGAAAAAACGACCGTTCCAAATAGCGACAAAGGTGGCGCGATCCAGAAGCGCCATCAACTGGGGAACTACCGATGACATATACACAGGAGATCCGAGGACGATTCCTTGAGCCGCCTTCATCTTGTCAAAGTATAGGGGCGAAATCGTCGTCTTCCTGGACACAGTGCCCTAGCTGCACGCATTGGTAGCATCCCAGGCAGGGTTTGATTGTTTTGTCTCGAAGAGAGATGAGCTCTGTCTCCAGGCCCTGGTCGTTCAGGTTGGCGAGGCAGTGCTGCACGAACTTGAGCGTATTGCTCTCCGGTCTTAAACTCCCTGCAATGCCGATAACTTTCATGGTCCAGCACCTAATTGCCTGTGTTCTCGGTAGTCTGAAGCGTCCCCTGCTCAAGTTGTCCCCGCATCAGGTTCTTGAAGAAATCACTTTCGAAACAATGGGAGAATTGGGCAGATTCCATCGCAAGCCCACGAGGCAAATCAAAGGATTGGGATGCCTTGACTGCCAGCTTCGCCAGTGACAAGGCGTACTGGGGCTGGCGGAAAATGTTCTCCAGCATCGCTGTGGTTTCCTTCACAAGATCCTCCGGTTCGGTCACCCGGTGAATCAAGCCCAAGCTCAGCGCCTCAGCCCCGGAATACAGGTGGCCGGAAAGAATCATTTCCATCGCTCGCCCTACGCCGATTACCCTGGGCAGTCTCTGAGTTCCGCCGCCGCCTGGAATGAGTCCCACTTTGACCTCCGGCAGGCCAATCCTCGCTTTTGTGCTGGCCAGGCGCAGATCGCACGCCAGAGCGAACTCGAAACCGCCGCCGAAGCATAGCCCATTGATGGCTGCCACCAAAATAAGGGGAGATCGCTCCATTCTGTTGAAGGCTTCTTGGATGCGCTGAGAAAAACCTTTCGCCCCTTCCGGCTGCAGCTTCATCATTTCCACGCCGTCGGCTCCACCTATGAAGTGTGTCTGTCCCTCGCCGGTGAACACCGCGGCCCGAGTCGAAGTCTTCTCCAATTGGTCCAAAAGATTGTGGAGCTCATCCATAAAGAGTGAATCGATGGAGTTGCGGTCTTTGGCCCGATTGATCCGGACCCAGCAAATCTCTTTGCGTTGTTCCAACAGAAATCGTTCGTAATTCATGAAAACACCACCTCATTGCTTCGCTCTAATGACCCTGGTGCGGTTTGGACACGCGACACGACGGAGAAGAAATCTGCCGAGAGAAGGTTCGTCGTTTGGCCGTAGACACTGAGGGTCACATGGAGGTGTTGAGTCGAGACGGCCAATGTAAGAGCGGAGCAGAATTGTTCGAGAGATCTTCTGACATATGAACCACCTCTCAGATATACAAAAACACAGTGCCGCTGCCTTTGTCAAGAAAAAACTCTAAGGCTTATTCTTTCACAGGAGTCTGCAAACCGAAAAAGACGAATTCCATCAAATCCGCGAAGAGTTGCCTGGGCAGCTCGGCCTGAGGCGAGGAACTCCAAACGATCCATCTCAATCCCACGAAATGGGTGAGGCCCATCAGGCTCCAGGCCAGAAATTCCGGCGGCAAGCCCCGGATCTCGCCTGCCTCTATGGCGGACCGAAGTCGTGTTAGATAACCTTCGGCGATCTTCCGGTAGTACCACAAACCCACTTCACGGCTGATCATCTCGAACTCAGGCACCAATCGGTAAATCTCGCGATGGTCCTTGAGGAACTCGAAGAACGCTGCCATGCCGTAAAGCTCCGCATCTCGGCGATCTCTGGCCAATCCGGAAGACCGCTGAAGTGTCTGCCGCATCTCCCGATTGATGTATTGGACAAAGCCCGTGATGAGTTCCTTTTTTGAGCTGAAGTGAACGTAAAAAGTGCCTTGGGCGACTCCGGCTTCCCTTGTGATGTCCGCAACTCCTGCCCTGTTGAAGCCCTGCCGACCGAAAACGTGCTCGGCCGCTCGAAATATGCCCTGGCGGGTCTTCTCGCCCTTGGTGAGCGTCTCGTGGTTCAGAGGCCTCAACGGCGCCGGTGGAGGGAGTTGGAACAGTTGGAAGTCCGGACGGTTCATCCACGCCTTGGAACCATTGAGACCGCTGAGGGTGACGTCTACTATCAAATCCAAGACGTCTTGGTCACCTCGTTGAAACTCACCCAATTCCAAGGCCTGAAAATAGCAGATGCCGATGAGAGCGTAAGCGATCAGGTTCGGATCCAACGGCCTGATCATCCCGGCCTGCTGCTCCCGCCTGAGGAAATCGCGAAAATGACGTACGATGGTCTCGTAATACGCGATTGTGGCCTGGTCTATGAGCTCGGATTCCCCCAAGATTCGATGGAAAGGATAGTTTTCGGTGACATGGGCCAACAGCAGGCTCAGTTGAATCTTGAGCCGCTCGGGAAAGCTCTCTCCCCGGTCAGAGACGGCTTCGACCTTTGCTGCGAACCGAGCAAGAATCAGGTCGTTGAGTTCCAGGAACACTTGCTCTTTGTTCTTGAAGTACTGGTAGAAGGTTCCTGCGGACAGACCGAGATGGCGACTGATTTCTGAAACGGACGAGGCGTAATAGCCTCGCTTCCGAAAAATCTCGTGAGCTGCTTCCAGGAAGGCTGACCTAGTGACTTTGGCCTTGGTCAGCAGTTTTCTGGTTGTTCGACCAGGCAACGCGCCGCCTCACATATGACTCATTCGTCAGATGTTGATTATACCTTATCCGAGCGGAAGGAGGAAGCACTTTTTGAGCGCTCATATCTCCCGGCGAATTCCGGGTACACCATACGTAATTATTGACGCGGAGAGTTGACCGGCGAACAAGAGGGCTATGGGGCAAGTTGCACGAGTGGCCGTTCCCGGCTATCCGCATGACATCACGCAGAGAGGGAATCGGAGACAGCAGACCTTCTTTTGCGAGGAGGACTATCGAGCGTACCTCGATTTGATGTCTGAGTGGTGCTCAAAGCACGGGGTGGATATCTGGGCGTATTGCCTCATGCCGAATCACGTGTATCTCATCGCTGTTCCTCAGTCGATCGAGGGATTGGCACGCGCCATCGGGGAGGCTCATCGCCGGTACACACGCCGGGTCAACTTCCGAGAAGGTTGGCGGGGCCATCTCTGGCAGGGACGCTTCGCATCCTATGTCCTGGACGAGGGGCATCTTATTGCTGCGGCGCGCTACGTAGAGCTGAACCCCGTTCGGGCTCGCCTCGTGAGAGTTCCTGGCGAATACCTTTGGAGCAGTGCTGCGGCTCATATCGCGGGTCAAAACGATGATCTCGTGAAGGTAGCGCCGCTGCTTGGCATGGTGGAGGACTGGAGCGCATTTCTAGCAGAAGAAACAGCAACGGAACACGCAGAGCTTTTGCGGTTACACGAGAGAAACCGGCAGACCACTCGGTAGCGACGAGTTCATTGGTCACCTGGAGAAGACGATTGGCCGAAGGCTGAGGAGAAAAAGGCCTGGACCAAAGAGGACAATCGAAGGCAATTAAGTATGGTGTACCCGGAACTCACATGGAATGCCGTCAGCTCTATTTCAAACGGTCTTTCCAGTATTTCGGATCGCGGCTCATGTGCATCACCGCGTAGATCATTATGCGATTACTTTCAATACAGTAGTAAATGCCGAATGGAAAGCGTTTGATAAGATAGCGTCTCACATCTTCTTCGACGATCTGCCAAGCACCAGGATAGGTGAGGATTTCTTCGACGCCGGACTCAACGGACTTGATAAAAGACTCGGCCAGTTGAGGGCTGATATCAGCATAATAAGAGACAGCGCCCAAATACTCTTCAAGCGCCTCAGGATGGAAGGAGTGCTTCACTTATTGATGATCCTGTGCGCCAGCAGTGAAGCTTCATGACCTTCGATGGGCTCCACTTTTCCTTTTCTCATTTCGTCTTTACGCCCTCTCACAATGTCAAGATGAACACGTTCCAAATCAGGGGACACATGCGTTTCCAGGTATTCAACAATGCGTTCGGCCAATACTGCCTTGGATTCATCCGGAAGCCCCAAGGCTTCCTCGTAAATCTTGTCAAGATTCTGTGACATTGTGCCTCCTCAAATCCGGAAGAAGTGGAATCGCTCTTGAATAACATTCCCCAAGAACTGCACAGTCTGGCGGCAATTTACAAGCCCGAATATCGGTGGCCTGGAGTACCGGGAAGTATGGAGAAACACGATTGGTTCTCCGCCCCCCAGAGACTGTGCCTTCCGTGCGCCGTCTGGTTCCAGGTTCTTTTCCAGAGCATTCAGCCTAGTCTTTTTTCAAAATGCCCCATCGATGCTAGGCTGTCAAGGAGAAGAAGGTCTGATGCCGCGCCGACGCCTCGGATTCACGATCTCCGGCATTGCTGGAGAACCAATGCCATGAGAAGTGGGTTACATCCTATAATAGCGGACGCTATGGTAGGCCATGGAGACAGAAAGAAGGACGTGAAAAGCTGTATCTTTCAGGTCACCTGGAGAAGACGATTGGCCGAAAGCTGAGGAGAAAAAGGCCTGGGCCAAAGAGGGCAATCGAAGGCAATTAAGTATGGTGTACCCTGAACTCCGAGACGAGAAAATCGCTATTCAGGGGGCTGTGAAACTGCTCTTTCGTGGTGTTATTGGACTCGTCTTCAAGCAGCTGTGTCGGTGACATTTCCCCCTTTTTAAATTTGGACTTGGGCTTGTTAACATCCTGGAATTTCTCGGGTCTAGGATGCCTGACCTGCCCGGAGTTTTCCCTCAATCAAACCCAGTGCAATTCGGGTGGCTTGTTCCGTAAAGATCCAGCACCTTTGTCTTATATTATTCTCTTTAAAGTATTTTTGACCTTCATCTGTGCCGAGATCGCAGCCGGTTAATTCCTTGCAGTTGGTTGATCCAAATTGTGAGCCAAAATCTTCCACGAGTTTTCTCACCATACCGTATGAATCCGCCACCGATTCCGTGGGCGCACTTCTGCCGGCGAACAATCCAATTGCCATGATGCCGCCACTCACGGCGCCGCACATCCCGCACGTCCTGGAAACACCCCCACAAAACCCGGTCGCTATTTTGGGTATAAAGTCCGACTGTATTCCCTCGTTTTCCGCCACGGCGAGGAGCACGCTCTCCGCTCAATACATGCCGGATTCAATAAGTTCGCCGCTTCGTTGGACAGTTTTATCGATCATTTTCTCTCCGATTCACCTAGTTTCCAGGCTCTGCCTGGGAACGCATATTCTGGGCTCAAGTCCGCAGTCATGGGCATCGCCTTTGCACTTTTGGAGCCAACGTCATTCTTTTCCGCAATCATGCGGTGCGCTTGGCATCTTGGGGGACGTGAAAAGTCATCCGATAGTTGCTCAGACATCAAGAGGCCGTCGCACCCTGTTTCTCAGACTCTCAAGAGAATTCCACTTCCGTCCCCTTCTTTGAAAAAGGATCTGTCTCCGATTCTTGAGCATGCCTGCCCAAATGTCTCTTTATAAAAGCGCAAATCTCATCCATGGCCCGCTTTGCTTCGGGAAACAAAGGCGAGAATAGGGGAAAGCAATGGAACAGGCCTTTCCCCACCCTCGAGAACTACATCCACACCCGAGTCTTTCGCCTTTGCTGCAAAGCGTACCGAGTCATCACGCAGGATTTCGTCGCCTCCCACATAGATCAGCAGGGGTGGAAGACCGCGAAGATCGCCACAAAGTGGTGATATCCACGGCAACCCAGCATCATGATCACCCACGTAATGCCTGCTGAAAGCGGTCCAACACCCCTCGGGAGCAAGACACTTCCGGGCATTGCTTCGATAAGACTCGCCAGTGCACTTCAGATCGGTCCAGGGCGAGATCGCGACGGCTGCGGCCGGGAGAGGAATGTCCTGATCCCTCAGGGCGAGCAACAAGGCCAAACATAAGCCCCCGCCAGCGGAGTCTCCGGCGAAGACGATGTCGGAAGATGCAACCCCCTGGGCTAACAACCATCGATAAGCCGCCACCGAGTCCTCGATTGCCGCAGGGTATGGATTTTCGGGCGCCAACCGATACTCGAACAGGAGCGCTCCCACGTTACTGCCTTGGACAAACTTCGCGAGGAGCCTGCGGTGGTCGGAGCATGAACCCGACACATAACCGCCACCGTGCAGAAAGAATATGACCCTGTCTTTGGCCGCTTGGGCAGGTAGAATCCATTCTGCCAATAGGTTGCCAATGGTGGCAGGGGAAACCTCGATCCCCGCGGGAATCGCACTATAACGTGTGGCGCCTTGCTCACATTCTTCGCGGAAGCGGAGAATTGATGCGGTCATATTCCAGTCGATGGTCTCTTTCTTTAAGCGGAACCGCAATAAATGACGGTGTCTCAACACGAACAGGAATACACGACTTTGCCAACTAGACATTTTCATTACCCGTTTCAGGAGGCGAGCTCTTACCAAGAACTCATGATGTGACGCCGGCGTACGTAGACTATCTCACACCAGCCGGCGCAGCGGACCGGTGAGGTCTCTTTCATTTGATAGCAAATGTGCCTTCGCTCTGTATTGAAGAAATGCGACAAAACCGGACGAAATTATTGTCGGTAACGATGGACTATCCGAGTCTGCGGCTTACCCTCCACTTGTCCGGTATGGGAGGGGTCTATTTCTCCGGGAACGCGGCCGGTGAGTTCCTTGAAATCCCTGAACACCGCGTGCCGCATGGGCCTGGAATTCACGCTGCGACCCCGCGGAAGCCCACGAACCGAGACAAAAAAGTAGAATGTCCCCTTTTCCTCGCGTGAAGGTAGCGCCGCTGCTTGGCATGGTGGAGGGCTGGAGCGCATTTCTAGCAGAAGAAACAGCAACGGAACACGTTGAGCTGTTGCGGTTACACGAGAGAACCGGCAGACCACTCGGTACCGACGAGTTCATTGGTCACCTGGAGAAGACGATTGGCCGAAGGCTGAGGAGAAAAAGGCCTGGGCCAAAGAGGACAATCGAAGGTAATTAAGTATGGTGTACCCGGAACTCCCGGAACTCCGTACCTCGAGCCGTCCTTAAAAAAAGATTTTTTGCCCGTTCAGCTTTTCTGCTTTGGTCTGCTGCCTGACTCAAGTCCGAGAATCTCAAGAAGCTCCGCTTCCTCGGGGAGCGTATGGCCCTTTATCTCAATTTTCGCCTTCTCGGTTTCGACGACAAGCTGACGGTTGTCGCTTCGCGAAAGATAAGCCTTTAACGCCTGGTAAAGAGCAGAGAAAACCCCAGCAGACCCCAAGGCGACTATGACGTCGCTTGCAATTGACCATCCTCCCCCATCCCGCTTCAGGTCTCGGTACTCTGAATAAAGCTTGCCTTGGTCTCCCAAAGCTCTCCCAAGGAGAGGAATCAAATCCCGACTGAACTCCAGTGGTTCTGTCGACGTGCTGACTCTAACGAAGCAAACCATTGCCCGTTTTCCTTTCGAATCCTTTTTTCGTCAGGATCCAAAGCGAACACAACATACTCAGTCGCGAGGCTTCGCTGTCGCGCCAGTCTTAGACAGATCGATGACCTCGTCACCGACAATGAAGGCACCCTTGTGGGGTGATTGCGTGTAGTCCTCGAACTGTTTCAAGGGAAAGGTTTCCCCTGCCTCAGTTTGCCACAGGACATCTCCACCGCAGAAAATGGGTCCTCCAAGAAGCTTAGGTACCTGTACCATTCACCAGCGGGTAGAATGACCACCCACACAATTGGAAGCCAGCCCAGAACGATGGGTCCGCCGTTGCAGGTTCGGACTCCATCTCCGACTGGGTAGACTGAAGAGCGCAGGCCGGAGACAATCCGTCGAGAAGATGTGAGTAGAATAGCTCCACGAAGCGAGTGGCAGCTAAATCGGATATCGGCCAAAGGCTGACCACGATCGTGCGAGCCCCGGCGATAAGAAAGCTCTCCGCCAGGGCTATTCTTGAATCAGGTTTTGGCTGTCCCAAACCGGTTTGGCAAGCCGACAGAAAGACCAGTTCAGCGCGCGTCGACAGATCCGGAATTTCCCTCGCGGATAGGACCCCCTTGTCCAGTAAGAGGAAAGACCGGTCTGAGAACATCGCATCCCATAGCCCATGAGTTCGCGAAGTGGATTATGTCTGACTCGGCGAAATGCCTGACAACCCTCTCTCTCGTGGCGGCAGACTGGGTTAGAACGATTCCACCCAGCATGGAGTGCAGATGCGCTATCTCAGCTCTAGTGCCGGGCAGGTCACAAAATTTCAGGAGCGACAGCGTGTCCTTAGACGTTGGTAGGGGGGGAATAGCAACGCCCTGTGGTCCGCAATCGCCAATGAGTAAAGCGCGAAAGTCCGCCTTGCCTTTCACACGAGGAGAAACATCTCGACGGATGTCAAGCTGCAATCCAGCGTTGGCGGAAGGTACAGTTGTTATCGCCCAATTCGCGCCTAGTCGAGGCCCAGAAAGCGGACCAAGGAGCCCAAATGGGATCGCGTCAAGCTCCATGTGCGGAACGATGACAAGATTGCCCTCGTGTGCCTGAAGTACCGCGCGGGCACAGTCGCAGATGGCTTTCTCATAGAAACCCGAGAGGTCTCGCAAAGCTCCATCCCAGTCAACAAACGAGCTACCACGTGACGCTCGGGTCATTGGCGGAGGACACACCTCAATCATGCCTTCCTTGATTTTCACATTTGTCGCGAACTCTACGTAGTGACTAACAGGCAGTTTGCCCCGCGCCTCACGCAGGTGAGGGATACCGGCCGAGGCATCCCACCCGAGCACTGCTCCATCAGGGGTCATGACCCAGCCAATCAGCAGGTCCTTGTGAGGGAAGAAAAACTTGAGCATGCAAGCCGAGTGCTGGCTGAGGAACTCCGCGACTGTCTCACATCCCGCTGTATTCAGATGAAGGCGGCCATTTGGACCCGAGGTAATCGTCCGTCCTTGCTGCCGCTTGATCTGATGACGAAACATCAAATCTAGAACAGTTCGGGCCTGAACCTCTTCGGACACCTCAAACGCGCTACGCCAGTCTCCCTGTTTTGCCAGATAATAAACATACTTGCGTCCGATTTCGGCGTAACGCTCCATAAAGAGGTATCTCTGGTTAGCGGGAAGCTGTAGCCTTCTCGTGTGGACTTCATCCAGGCATTCCCTTAAAAGCACCAATGCACGAGGCAGATTTCCAGCGTCCGCGTGCATCAGAGCTAGGGAAAAGGATCTGTCAAGCCGCCCCCGATCGGAACGACTTCTTACGTGGACTTGTTCTGCCAGTTCAGCCCCTGCCGATATGTTACCGAGTTCTGAAATCAGACGCGCACGGATGCCATGGGTTGTTCTTACATATGCCTGATTCCCGGTCTTTTCTGCCCAGGCTAGAGCCCGATTCGCAAAACTCAGAGCCTTATGTTTCCGTTCCGTCATGCTGGCGTAGTCGGATAAGAGCATGTAAAAGGACCAACGGCCCTCATCCGTGAGGCTACGGCGCAAAGACCATATTCGAGACAGACGCCTTTTCACTTCCTCTACGACATCTAGTTGCACGAAAAAATGGCCTAATGCTATAACGCAGGCTGCTTCTCTCGAGCGATCTCCCACCTTGTGGAATATGTCCAGAGCCGTTTCGTAGTGATGTACTGATGCTTGCCAGTTGTTCGCGGTACTTGTAAACGTTCCCGAGGTTGAAGTGCACAAGAGCTGAGTCGAGCGTCTCCCGGCGCTTGTCGTAAATCGCTAGGGCAGCACGGAAAAACCGGATTGCAGCCCCTAACTCCCCCGATTCTGCTAGCGCAGCTCCCAAGTTGCAGCAAAAGGCTGCATACTCCCTTGTGTTCCTCTCCTCTTCATCGAACAAACGGAGACACTTCAGCAATTCCTTGGCTGCGTCCGACCGCCGGCCGGAGTTGTACAGATCGATTGCAGCCTTAATGCGGGTGCGTCGCTTATCTGGCAACGCCTCGGGTTTCCTACTCATACTTGATGTCCCCGATGTGTTACGCTATCGATCTTGGCCTAATATTCAGTGCATCCAAGAAGTTTTTTGATTTACCATATATTGGCCAGCCCGGAAAGCCCATGTCCTTAACCCCGTTGACTCTCACAAACTCCACCTTCGAGGGTCCTTACCTGCCCTTCTTTAACCGGTGGAAAAGCTCGCCCGCTGGGCTGACGATACACGCCGCTGCCTGGTTGCGCGAGAACGCGGGTCATAGCAAGATCTTCGCTCCACTCTTTCGGTTCACCATCGGAATTCCGGGTACACCATACGTAATGATTGATGCGGAGAGGGAATCGGAGACAGCAGACCTTCTTTTGCGTGGCGGACTATCGAGCGTACATCGATTTGATGTCCTGAGTGGTGCTCCAAGCACGGGGTGGATATCTGGGCGTATTGCCTCATGCCGAATCACGTGCATCTCATCGGTGTTCCTCAGTCAATCGAGGGATTGGCACGCGCCATCGGGGAGGCTCATCGCCGGTACACCCGCCGGGTCAACTTCCGCGAAGGTTGGCGGGGCCATCTCTGGCAGGGGCGTTTCGCATCCTATGTCCTGGACGAGGCACATCTTATTGCTGCGGCGCGCTACGTAGAGCTGAACCCCGTTCGGGCTCGCCTGGTGAGAGTGCCCGGCGAATACCTTTGGAGCAGTGCCGCGGCTCATATCGCTGGTCAAAACGATGATCTCGTGAAGGTAGCGCCGCTGCTTGGCATGGTGGGGGACTGGAGCGCATTTCTAGCAGAAGAAACAGCAACGGAACACGTTGAGCTGTTGCGGTTACACGAGAGAACCGGCAGACCACTCGGTAACGACGAGTTCATTGGTCACCTGGAGAAGACGATTGGCCGGAGGCTCAGGAGAAAAAGGCCTGGGCCAAAGAGGACTATCGAAGGCAATTAAGTATGGTGTACCCGGAACTCGGAACTACGCCCGATGCTATGGTGGGACATGGGGACAGGAAAAGGGACGTGAAAAGCGTATACCTTACGATCAGTGATGCGGATCTTGTGAGAGAAATTGACCGACTCACGTTTGATCATGGGAAAACGGAGATTTGGGGACAGAGGTGATAGAGGGCATTTTTTGCCGCGCTTGCCTAGCCTAACTCGTTTAAGCCGCTGTTCTCTAGGAATTGACTTCATGAGTTGCTTCAGTTTTGTGAGGGTCACCTGGAATTGACCATTTTTTTGCGGCTTCCGCCCGTCGACCAATGCCCAGACCGGAGCCCCTGGACCGTTGTAAACTTCTTCGAATGAGCCGTCTTCGTGCAGGCTGAATACCAATAGCATTTCTGGACCGCTACGTAAGGCCACTCGATTCCCCTGCGTTGCCTTTATTTCTACCTTGCAGTCTTTAAGGTGAGCGTCGTGCCCCGGATTGGAGCAGGGATATAGATTCAGATCGTAATAGTATTCTGCAAAACATTCTGCGAGACTACCGACCATGTGACCGTCCAGTGTGAACGGGCGACCCGGAAACATAGCTTCCAGTTGAGCGGTAATCTGGTACAGCTCACAATCAACTCTGGGAATCGTTTCTCGTCAAGAGGCATGAAATCTTCCATCACAATTCAAAATGGCAGGCCGGGCTGGACGCTCTGACCCATCGGACACAACCAACTAGCTTCTTTCAATCTTCGGAAATTCTGCTACCAATTTCTTATGCATGGTGAGACTGTTTGTTTTGAAGAAGTTTAGCCTTGCATTTGCCTGTTCATATTGTTCACTTTGCTCCTTAGACCAATTGGAGCAATCCATCAAAATAAGGTCTTCAGAGTTTTTTCCCACAAATTTAGGGGCATCAATGGCAATGCCAATGACGGTCTTCAGATGTCCGAACTTATTTCTTGCAGCGCCGCAAGCAATTTCAAGCAAAGCTTGCCGCTTTGGTCGGTAGACATTTTCATAATCAGTAATACCGTCCACTTTGAGTTGCAGAAAAACATAACCCTTGTCGTTGTAGAACGAAGGCATAAAAGCCACATGTCGCATTATAGGCTGCTCGGATTCAGGAAAATTTGAAATTGCCTCAATCATATGTTCAGATAAAGCACGACGCGTGAAGCGTGGCTCTTTAGCCATTTCATGAATAGCACTCCGTCCAGCTAAGGGTGTGGAATTTCCAATCAAGGTCCCATCAAGAGCGTTTTTGCAGGTTTTTTGGATTAATTCATCCCAAAAATAGGATACTCTATCTATCGATTTTTTGTTCTTGTAGATTTCTTCTTCAATGAAGCCTTTCCATTCTCCTTCAGCAATCGTTACGAAATTAATATCTTTTTCTGATGTCCCAATGAAGTGTTTACTCTGTGACTCGTCAAAATTCGAGAAATAGTGAGCGAGCAGATCTTCTTCACCGCAGTAAACCAATCCATCGTACTTTTTAATCGCATCGATTTTCGCATCTAAGTACCGATGAAAAATCGTAAAACGTGTCTAATTCATTGAAAATAATCGTGAGGTTATGGCTATCGAACACGTGAACCGGTCTTCCTTTATCTATATTTATTAGAAAAGGGAAAGGGAGATCAGGTATTCCTTCTCCATAATAAATTGCTAGGCTTCCATAGGCGTTGTCACTAGAAAATTTTTCGCAAGCATCTTTCGCTCCATGAGCGACAATGATTTTATGAACAATCATTTTCTCGCGATCAATAGCGAAAGGGAACGGAAGCGTCAAATCTTTATCCAAGAAAATACCGCGTCCGCTCGCAATGTATCTCTCAGCGCCGTGCGCTGTGCGAGTTTGATCATCAATCGCCTTCTTTTTCCAACGTTCCCAATTCAACAAAGGATCGTTGTTCTCTTTATCAAAGGCCAGATTCTCTCGATCAAAAAAGATGAAAACGTGATTCTCGAAAATAGCCAGGAGATCACAGAGTTCATGGCGATCATCTTTAAACGGATTTGGGTAACTCCACAGCTTTAAGAATGAGCGATCACAAAGATCCGCTAGCAGCCTTTCAGTAGGCGTGACTCCCTCTGATTTGAGAATAGCCATATCACCGCACCTCTCTTATAATTCAGAAAAGCCTTGGCTGCCAATTCGGTGCGCACAACTCATGCTTAGATGTTCTCTGATACACCTGCTTCGTGTGCTTGCTTCCAGATGACACCCCGCTAAAAACTTCAGATTAAACCTTTCTTCCCGGTGGTCTGAGACGCATTGGGCTTGAATCCGGCATCTAATTTGGTTCCCCCTCACACGCCCCGGTTCCCCACTACAAATCGTCCACCTGGTTTACCGGCGAGGTGGTATCCTGCCAAAATTTCTTGGAAAAACCAGAGCCGAAACGCCAGCCTCTTCGCATAGACCTGAGAAGACTGCGATTATCTCCGCTCTGGTCTCATCCATCCAATTTGCCACTTGCCTGTCATAGATGCAATAGGACTGCGTACCTCCATGCTCTGAACCAACTCCAATGTGGCCTTGCTCAATGGCCAGAGCATATCTGGAGCGGATAGCACGAAGCAGATCCACAATCACATCCATCTTTTCACGCCAAGTTCTGGTCGACAGATACGACTTTCCCTTTGCCTGGGCCAATACGGTGCCGTCCCGCGAACGAAGACATCCTGTATTTATGGCGGTTATCGTGTCCTCAATTGCCCTATCAAAAGCCTCCATCGAGCCTTCTTGCATAAAACGATCCTGAAAAGCAGGCCGGTCCAAACACTGCGAATAAAACCGGATGCACTCGACGTCATTGGTGAGGGCGGCCTCCGAGTCCGAGGCTGTCCCTTCTATTTCCAGCAACGCGGCTCGCTCAGATAATCGCTTCCACTCATACAGGATGTCGACAGTGTAACTCAGCTCATCGTTGTCAACGAGCTTGGCGTGATTCTGACACAGCCATATTCCGTTTTCTGGAGCCTTACGCTCCTCGGGGGTTAGCTGAGAATCGAAGCGTGGCCCACGAGCAGATGCCGCCGTGATGTGCGCCGCCACCCCGATGTTCAACGCCTTCGCTGGGTCGATTTGCGGACCGCTCGTCAATTGTCGGCAGTTTGGGTTCGAGCATCGATAGCCGACTCGCCGCGCTAGAATCTCCTTCGTTTTGTCGTCGAACTCATCTCTCATCTTCAAACTCCTGGGTGCTGCCGAAGATGTGCGTCAGTGGCCCACCGTTCGTTTTTCGGTACTTCGGAGCCCACTACTTAACCGGCAACCGCGTGCAATGAAATAATACCGGACAATACCCTGAATTTTCCGTGGGAGCCCTTTGGGCACCCTGAATCACCCAATCAAACGAAAACAGGGAAGCCGGTTTATCCCAGCTTCCCTGTGATTTCAGTCTTTTAAGTGGCGGGAGCGACGAGATTCGAACTCGCGACCTCCGGCGTGACAGGCCGGCGTTCTAACCAATCTGAACTACGCCCCCGATAATCCCTTGCATGACCTGGTAGGCGGGAGAGGTTTTGAACCTCCGACCCCCGGCTTGTAAGGCCGGTGCTCTCCCGCTGAGCTACCCGCCCTCAGTTCTGGTCAACGTCGGAACACAAAATTCCAACATTATCCATACAGCATAATAGTTGGTTGCGAGAGTGTCAAGAGAAACAGGGCATCCGAAGTTACCCTTCACTTACGTGCGGCATGCCATCAGTGCCCCGAAGAGGCAACTCAACAGTAGCCGTGGGTGCAAACCCACGGAAAAGGGAATAGCACCTGCCCAGGACCCTGCAAGGGTCACCCTCGCAATGCAGGAGGTAATCGCTATCTTGGGCGACCCCTTTAGGGTCGGTAATTCGTTGTGATGGGGATATCTCCGGTCCACGGGTTTACACCCGTGGCTATTTTTGGTACGCCCCTTCGGGGCTCAGAATCCTTTCCTCCCCGCATAAGTGAATGCTCACCACCGGGAGTTACCATTGAGTTACGTGGGGGAAGTGTTGGTCGTCGGTTATCGGCCACATCTCACGCGTCAGAGAATGATTTCGTTGCCCGGCAGAAAAGCTGGATCGCCCGGTAATATAAGTTTAGAGTTTTTTGGGAGGGGCCCGGGGAACCCTTTTTTGCAGAAAAAAGGGTTTCCCGGAAAGCTCTTACAAAACCTCTTCCGACCGGGCGACTTCTTCCATTTCCTGGAGGGCTTCGTTTACAAGGACGAAGAGCACCGCCTCGCCTTTATCTTTGATGCCCGGTTTTTTCAAATATCCACGTGTCAATATTGTGTCGATGATAGTTTGTGCCAGGTCTTTATCCAGGTTCAGGAGATCTATGGAGGTAATAAGTTCCTTTTTTAGGATATCGCTTTGATCTTTGATCGAAAAGGGTTCTTTAGGGGGATCCAGAATCGCAGTGTCACCTGTATCAGTGTGAGCCCAATAAGCGATGACTTCATCACCTGTCTCGGTTCGCAGAGTGCCCGTGAAAAAATCGACTCTCACACGATTATATCCATCAAGACTCGCATTAGCCCAGATTGGCAAGTCCATGTTTACGCATTTTGCTGTAAAGAGTGCTTCGACTGATCCCCATTAATTTTGCGGCCTTGTACTTATTCCAAGCGCATTTTTCAAGGACAGACCGAACGTGATCCCGTTCCAGCCTGTCGAGGTTTGTGCTTTGATCACCATGCGAGCCCGGCGATTCCTGGGACCTTAATTCGGAGGTCAGCAGATCAGGAGTAATAATATCCTCTTTCGCGAGGAGGACGCTGCGTTCGACAACGTTTTCCAGCTCTCTGACATTGCCGGGCCAGTAATGGCTGAATATCAGATCCATTGCCGAATTCGAAAAGCGTTTGACATTTTTTCCCAGGCGCTCGTTGTACCGATCTACAAAGTTCGCCACCAGTTGAGGTATATCCTCTTTGCGCTCCCTGAGTGGGGGCAGATCAATAGAGATCACGTTCAGTCGCCAGTACAGGTCTTCTCTGAAGATCTGCTGGGCCATCGCCTTCTTCAGGTCTCTGTTTGTCGCGGCGATCACCCGTGCATTCGTTCGAAGAGTCTCTTCGCCCCCTACCCTCTCGAATTGATGTTCCTGGATTACCCGTAGCAGAATGACCTGCGTCGGCTGGCTGATCTCGCCTATTTCATCGAGAAAAATGGTTCCGCCGTCGGCCTGTTCAAACCTGCCGGGTTTTCTTCGGATTGCCCCGGTAAAGGCGCCCTTTTCATGCCCGAATAGTTCCGAATGCAACAGGGTTTCGGAATAAGCTGCACAATTTATCACTACAAAAGGGCCATTGCTTCTGGGACTCTCTTCGTGAATGGCCCTGGCGCATACTTCTTTTCCGGTGCCCGATTCGCCTTGGATGAGCACGTGAGAATCGCTTGTGGAGATATCCAGAATAAGATCACTGATCCTGCGCATCGGAGCTGAACGCCCGAGCAGATTGGCCAGCCGTTCACTCCGATCCAGAGTTCGTGTTAAACGGCTGTTCACCTGACGCTCATGCCGTAAGCTGCTATAGAGTCTTCTAATGCGCAGCATGGCATTTACTCTGGCGATAAGCTCATTCGGCTCGTACGGTTTGGTCAGATAATCATCAGCGCCTCTGTTGAGGCCTTCTATTTTGCTCTCGAGCTCGTCATGAACCGTGCATAAGATAACAGGGATGTACTGATATTCCGGGTGGTCCTTCAATTTGGCCACGAGTTCCAACCCATCCATTCCCGGCAAGTTCACATCCAGGAGTATGGTGTCGGGACTGCTATCATTGTTTTGTTCGAGGATTTTCAGACCATCCTCCGCGGAAACCGCCAGGTCCGTTATGAATCCGGCCCCTTGCAGGAGTTGCTCCGCAAATGGGCCATTATAGGGATCATCTTCTATGATCAGCACATGCCCTTGTCCGCCGGATTCGACGAGCACCTCGGCCTCCTATGTAAATCGTGGGTTCAGTCGTCAGCTGGGCGATTCTGAGTAGTTACCCGTTTCCGTGGCGAGAAAATAGTAGATTTTTCTTTTGACTGCAAAAGTTTTTAGGCGCCGCCCGCAGGTTTTGGATCTTCGCGGCCTTTACGATGCGAAACAGGATCTCCTATTTGCTCCACAGCAGGTCTTCGAACTACGCGGTTGTGCGTTGCCACTATCTTTAGAAAATTTCGCAGCAGAGTTCCGCCGTCAGGACGAGCAGAATAGGAGTATTCAGTGTGAGCCTGTACCCCATAAGCCGGTTTAGTCGGATGTTTTATGATTTGAAACGGGCTGAGATCGTTTTGTGCTAAATGAATGAAGCCGGACGGTAATCTTTTGACCTCATCAAAATGATTCTCAACGAGATTAATTGTCTCACCCATTCCGTCGAAAATTGGATCCTTTGCTATCACCTCGATATTGTGCCGACCTCGCTCCGTGGGTTTTTTGGTGTACGGGAAACAATCATCTTCCCCACCCCGTATCGGTCCCACCTTGCCGCCGAATGCCAGCGCCAACGCCTGATGGCCTCCGCAGATACCGACCACAGGTACGTCCATTTGTTCGACAATAACTCTCAGGGCACTAAAAAAATTGTCGAGATTCTCACGATTTCGCCCTTTATATCGGCACCATGGTATCCCATTCGGGCTTAGAGCGAGAAACGCCGGGCGCAGCGCGGTTATATTTTCCGTTGTTACTTCGCTATAAGGTAGAATAATCCCGGTCCCACCCACTCCCAATCTGATAAGTTTCTCTCGGACTATATTTGCTTGTTTCGAGGTTTTGCCGGTGAAAAGGTTTACGACAATCCACAGCGATGACGGCTCAAGAGGTTTATTCTGCTTTTCCACACTATTCTGGTTAGCATCAGGTTTTATTTCATTCGCGATTGCCAGACCTATGGCCGAAAATCCGAATATGAAAATAATGAATACAAAAAGGATGGCACGACAACGCATATCTAGTAACCTCTCTGTAGATCCAAAGTGCTCTTGGGCAAAGGGAATTGATAACCAAACCTAATACAAAAGTAAAGATAGCTTTTCAAATATTATGCAATTTTATGAAACTAATTTTAACCAATAAATGATAACATGTCAATTAGATGAATGTTAATTCTTAATTAAATTAATCCTGGTAAGAACAAAATGTAAAACAAAGGGTTACATATGATATCTATTTCAGGACGATTGCCAAGTGGGAAAATGAACGTACTGAAGAGCAAAACCCTTATAGTAACAGGAGCGTCGCGAGGAATCGGCAAAGCTTTAGCGCTGGAGCTAGCTCGGGGGAAGGCAAATTTGGTACTAAACGCAAGGAACGCTTTATTACTTGCCGAAGTCCAGCGTCAGTGTAATAATTCGGCGGCTCGCGTGACTTCTGTGGTCGGAGACATTTCGCAGCCAAAAACCGCGCGTGAACTGGTTGAAGAGGCAGTTAAACTGGGAAATTTCTACGGGTTCATTCATGACGCGGGGGTGGCCAGGCCTGGGCCGTTCATCTGGGAATTACCCGAAAATCATTTTCAAGAGGTGCTCGGGGCGAATCTCATTGGCGGCTATAATCTTGTGCGATTTTCACTGCCAGAGTTATTGAAAACCAGAGCGGGTTGGGCGGTATTTTTTGGTTCAGGCGCGGCCGAGCTCGCTGTTCCAGGCATTGCAGCTTACTGTATCGCTAAAGCCGCAGAAGAGCATATGGCCAGGCAATTGTCTGCCGAAGCTCCTTGGCTTACCACTTTTGCATACAGACCCGGCATAGTGGATACTGACATGCAGCGTGAAGCCAGGCAAGCCCAAGGCGGCGCGGCCGAATCCTTGCATCGAGAATTTCGCAGGTACCAAGAACGGGGAGAACTTATATCTGCGGAAGCGGCAGCCGCGGCGCTCGTCAAATTGATAATTCAGAATCACGGCAGGTTCCGCGGCAAGACAATTAATTACGAAGATGTTCGCTGATCATCAGTTATTTCGGGAAGTTTACCATATTGTGGAGTTTTATTTTGAATGAACTCCTTTTCCATATCTCCGTGGCGCTGACTTTGTGTTTCGCCGTTATTAACGGCTTCCATGATGGAGGCAATGTTATAGCGACAATTGTTTGTTCCAGGTCTATGCACCCTTTGAAGGCACTCGTCGGAGCAACAGTTGCCGAATTCCTGGGACCTGTTTTGCTTGGGACGGCAGTGGCGCACACAATGACAATCGGTATTATACGGCCGGAATACGTTCAACAGCTCACACCTGGAAACATCTACTTATTGGTAATCGCCGGGGTCGGGGGAGCCATCATATGGAATCTCGCCACATGGTTTCTGGGGCTTCCCTCCAGTAGCTCCCATGCGCTTATCGGCGGGTTACTCGGCGCTGGATTGGTGTCTTTTGGATTAAAAGGGGTAGCGCTTACCAATATGGTGGAAATTGTATTACTTCCTTTATTTATATCACCGTTTATTGGAATTGTCCTTGGATTCCTGGTATTTTCGTTGATTAGGATCTCGCTCACAGGGGCGCTCGCGAAGCATAGCTCGATATTTTGTTGTTCTGCAAGTTCCATCCATGCTATTTCTGGCAGGAACACATGGTTCAAATGATGCCCAGAAATCAATGGGGGTAATTTTAATTGTACTTGCCGCTGCTGCTGGAACAAGAATCGAAGATTCCAGCGTTCCGCAATGGGTTGTTTTGAGCTGTGCGGCAGCGGTCGCTCTTGGGTTATCAGCCGGTGGGTGGCGGATGATCAAAACCGTCGGGTATGGAATTTGTCGACTAGAACCAGTGCACTCTTTCGCTTCGCAATTAACAGCCACAACTGTCATCCTTGGCGCATCCTTATTAGGCGGCCCAGTCAGCACGAGCCAGGTTGTAGCGTCATCAATAATGGGGGTGGGCGCATCGCGCAGACTGAGTTCCGTACGCTGGCCGGTGACTGCAAATATTGCCTACGCATGGATTCTTACAGTCCCCATTTCCGCAGCCCTTGCGGCCGCCATTTATTGGCTTTTGCACCGATTTGTCCGAGTATAATCAGAGGTGGACATGGCATTCTGGAAAGTCTTCGGTCATAAGCAGGCTGCAGATTTCTATGATCTTCTGCTGAATCAGGCCGAAAAAGTTCTCGGTGGCTGCCAGGCGCTTACCAAGTTCCTTCAGAATAAAGGCGAAGGGGACGAAGTCAGCCGGTTCGAGCAGGAAGCAGATGATATTCGCCGGGTATTGATCGACGAACTCAATCAGACGTTTATCACTCCCATTGACCGTGAAGACATTTTTGCATTGTCCCGTGCGATCGATGATGTGGTCGATCACACGAAGAATACAGTTAAAGAGATGAAGATTTTTGGGATAGACAGCAATAATCATCTCTGTGATATGTCTGAATTATTAGAGAGCGGGGCTGAACAATTGGTTTCGGCAATGCGACACCTCAAGAAAAATCCAAACGTTGCTGTCGCATATGTTCTAAGGGCCAAAAGAATAGAAAATCGGATGAATGACAGTTATTTGGCTGCGTTGAATGATTTATTTTCAGGCAAGGACTTAAGAGTGATTTTGAGCCTTCGAGAGATATATAGACATTTCAACAGGAGTGCGGACCGTGTCGATGATGCGGCCAACATTATTAGCAACATTATCGTCAAAACATCTTAGACTCGGAATTTAAAACCTAGCTACACTCTGTTGGATGCGGTCCCTTAGCATCTCCATCTGTTACCAAAGACATAGACATACCAGAAAATTGAGAAGTCAGGTTCGGGGTTTTATGGATTAACCGAACATGCTATTCCGATTTGTGATAATGAGGATCAATACTGGTGCAAAGGTTCTGATAGCCAGCGGGGCCGGGGCAATGGAAAGAACCGAAGATACTCTCGCTGGTGGAGCGAAAGGATTACTCCGCAAACCTTTTAAAATGGACGAGATGCTAAGTGCCGTCAGACATGTCCTGGATTCAGAATGATCCTATGCTAATTTGCTGCAATTGTTTTCGTCAGACATTGTGATTCTTTCTGATCTGAAACGAGAAAAATTGGAATTAAGAACTGATGGATAATTGCCTGCCGTTCCTATGTTTTCCCATTAAAACTTTTGCACAAACCCTTTGCATTGCAGTTCCGGCAGGTGTACCCTGCCTTAGCCCATGTTGGCTAAGGCGGAGGTTTGCATAAACCAAAAACCCTCAGTGGGGTAACCGGAGAATAGCATGATAGGCAAGACAATCGATCAAATTCATGTTGGGGATTCTGCGGAGTTCGCAAAGACAATATCCGAGTCTGACATTTATCTGTTCGCAGGAGTTACAGGCGATTTTAATCCGGCCCATATCAACGAAGCTTATGCACAGAAGACTTTTTTCAAGACAAGGATTGCCCACGGGATGCTGGCAGCAGGCTTAATCTCTACGGTCGGGGGCAATATGTTGCCCGGACCGGGGGCTGTTTATGTGCGGCAGGAACTGGATTTTCTCGCTCCAATACATATTGGTGACACCATAACCGCTCGCGTGGAAGTAATGGAAATTCTAGCTGACAAGAACCGGGTCAAGTTGAGGACGACTTGCGTCAATCAGGACGGAAAGCTGGTTGTGGATGGCATGGCTATCCTTAGTCCACCTAAGCGGCTTAAGCAGGCATAGCGCTCGGAAACTATGCGGCGGACTGAACGGGCAGTCGGCTCAGAGCTAAAAATAAACTTTAATAGTCAGCTCCAGTTGTAGGGAATCGCAAAGAATTCCCAGTCAAGAAACAAGTGCCATCGATTATCATCCGCAAAGGGGTACTGCCATTGGGGTTGATCTTTGACACCATGCCAGTCTGTATTACTTTTGGAGTAGCGACGGACAAGAGCACGGAGAAATAAGATGAATCGATTGGCAGTCATTTTAGCGAGTATGGCCGTATTTGTGGTGGCATTTGCCTCCCCGTACGGGGATCTGGGGCAGGCGGCTCAAACTTTAATCGGCCCAGTTAGCAACAGTGGTATCGGTTTTCCCGTTCAATATGCGCAGTACGATCCCCCGGGACTCTTTGATCGGGGGACCTGCGAGTTAAATTGCCGTGACCGTTTTCGTGAACCATCAACCTGGACACGCGATAGTCAACAAACCGGGCCCAGCGCAGACTATTTGAGATGTACTAACCAGTGCGCCACAAGAGATTGGGACGAACAGGAGCGTTCCAGGAACCGTTTAAAACCGTACTAGGAGCCCATCCTTACGGATTAAGTCCCTGGCCCGTATTATGTGTCGCGGGTTCGACATGTCTAAGCTCTACTGGGCCAGGGTAATCGCCATTCATCTCTTCAAATGCTCATCCCTGACACCACACTTTGTAGTTCTTGATTCACTTCGTTTCCCGATACGATGGGGATCCATCCTTTCCTGCCATCCGCCTCGATTGCCAGAGAGAAAGCCCGTGTAGAATGATCCAACTCGGCACAGCGAAAGCCGGAACCATCACACTCGGATAGGTCCCGATTTGCACATTCGGGTGGTTGAAGGCGAATACCTGCAATGGTCCCGGCGAAGTCAATATGCCCATCGTGATCGCGACAGCGAAGTCTGTCAGGCCCAGCAGATTCCAGGCAATCCCAACTCTTCGTCCGGTCGGCGTTCCCGAGGATGCCCAGAGTGCCGCCGGTAGTGCCAACAGGCCGACCGTAACGTCCCCGAATCCCGCCGGCAGGGCAAAAGCGGCCGGAATAGCGCCATGCATCCAATTGACCAGAAAGATGCCGCCAAAGACACGATATAGTTGAAGCCCGATCAGCCAGGATGGCGGCATGGCATCGATCAGCGACGCGATGTGCTCAGAGCGTGTCAACAAGACGAGCCCGATAAGGACCGGCCCAAATATTATCGCAATCGGCGCCCCAGGCACGCGCATGACGGTCGTAAACACCCCGTGCGCTGCCAGCCCCCATACTAGCGCCAGTCATAGCGTGTACGGGACCGAAATCGCCAGCCACATGGTTACTCTTGTACCGGCTGTAAAGTCGGTACGAGACAGGCCGAGCCAAAGCCCAATCAAGATTGTCCCGAAGATGACGAAGCGCGTTACCATCATGGGAACTCCGGTGGGCCAAAGGTCAGGAAACAAGAGGTTCAGCCCGACCCAAAAAGCCGCCAGCAGCACCGCCAGCAAGAAAAGGCGAACAGAACCCGAATACAATTCTGAATATTTTGGTCTCATGGTTCTCTCCTTGTGCATCCAAAACTCTCACTACAAAAATAATAGTCCCTTTTTTAAATATAGAGACTATAATATTAGTAGGCAACGGCAACTGACTTGAAACTAAGAAAGCATCGAGTTTAAAGAATGTTCCCTTGGGCTTGCACTGTAGTAAACTGAAACGGCGAGTAAACTCATTTCGAGGATCAAAAACATGGCTACGGGTTATGATCAGGAGTGTCCAGTTGCTCGGACGCTCGACATCATCGGCGAGCGATGGACCATCCTGATTTTACGCGATTTGCTAAAACAAGGACCGCGGCGGTTCCAGGACTTCCAGCGATCATTGGAGGGCGTTAGTCCAAATACGCTCTCGGCGCGCCTCAAGACTCTGGAGGACCACGGAATCATCGTGCGGAAATTCTATGAGGAACATCCTCCGAGGGCCGAATATTTGTTGACGGAAAAAGGGCGCATGTTGGGCCCGGTTCTGAAGGCTCTCTTGGAATGGGGGAAAAAGTACACGAGCTGATCTAATTTGGGCATTGCTCGTCTGAAAGATTTTCTATACGGATAAAGAAAAATGGATAAAATGGCCGCGGTGCTTTTCAATCTGGATGCGCTGCAAACCGGATGATCAATTGTAACCGCCTCAAAAAACATGTTTGATTTCCGTCGTGCAGATGCAATCGAATTGACAAGAGAGCAGAAGAGCGTACTCTTCTAGAACCATTACGAATTCCGTTGGATGCTCGCATTTTGAAGTCCCTGTCACATCCGACAATCAGTCAGCGGTGAGAAACCTTTATCGCAGTCGCAATCCAATTCCTGCCCAATAACTCGAACGCAGAGGAGAGATATCAATGAAGATCCTACGAGTTGATATAAAAAACGAAAAGATCCGATTCGAGGACTTGCGAGAGGAATGGAAATATCTGGGCGGCAGCGCTCTAATTGCGAAAATAATGAATCAATACGTTCCGCCGAGCGCGGACCCGTTAGGTCCGGAAAATGCCTTTATTGTGGCTGTAGGTCCTCTTGCCGGCACGGCAGCCCCACAACTTGGACGTATTTCTGTCGGCGCGAAAAGTCCTCTCACTATGGGAATAAAAGAATCCAATTCTGGAGGCCCTGCTGGGCAGTTTCTGGACGTACTTGGGATTCGGGCGATTGTCGTTGAAGGAAAGCCTCGGGAGGAGAGCTTGTTCTGTTTGTTGATTTCCAAAGACCAGGCCAGATTAATTCCCGCGAATGAATATCGCCGGATGAAGAATTATGAATTGGTGGCGAATCTTCGGAAAAAACACGGCAAGAAATTAGCTTTCATATCCACCGGCCTTGCGGGTGAGCTGAAATATAAAGGCGCATCGGTCTCCTTCACCGATATCTTCGGCGACCCATCACGCAATGCAGCCCGAGGCGGCCTTGGCGCGGTTATGGGATCCAAGGGGCTCAAAGCCATTGCCATTGATCCTTCTAATGCCGATCCAACCCCTATTGCAAACTCGAAAGAATTTCGTAAGACAGTAAAATCATGGGTCAATACACTCAAACATGATATAAGCTGTAATCTGTACGCGCGATTAGGAACACCATTCGCAATCTCCAATTCAGCTGCGCATGGGACTTTGCCGTCAAATAACTATCGTTCGGGACGGCCTGAGAACTTCATCGCTGTCAGCGGCGATAGCATACAAAAACTTCTTTTTGAACGTGGGGGTAAAATGCACGGCTGCATGCCGGGTTGTGTTTTGCAGTGTTCAATCGTGTACCGGACAAGAATGGAAGACAGATCTGCGCCTCATACGAATATGAAACTATAGCAATGCTCGGGACCAATCTCGGGATTACCGATCCCGATGCGATTGCAAAGCTAAAGTTCATGTGTGACGACCTGGGTGTTGACGCGATCGAAACCGGCAGCAGTCTCGGCCTCGCCGCCGATGCGGGCAAAATGTCATTCGGAGATTGGGAATCCGCTGCCCGACTTTTGGACGAAATTGAAAAAGAAACTCCGCTCGGATTGGCTTTGGCGAATGGTGTGGCTACTACCGCGCAGTATTTCAACATAAACCGCATACCCGCACACAAAGGTCAGGCATTACCTGCGCACGATCCCAGATCAGTAAAGGGGACCGGTGTTACGTATCTTAGTAGCCCCATGGGAGCGGATCATACCGCGGGCCTAACCTATCGAGCCCCCAAAAACAGCGAGAAACAGGGTCAGAATTCGCTCAGGTCCCAGGTTCAGGCCGCCGTGTGTGATGCGTTCGGCTATTGTTTGAATGCCGTTCCAGGCGGCCGTGCTTCTATCTACGATTTTTTCGCAGACCTCATGAATGCGAGATATGGGACTTGTTTTAAGGCCAATGAGATTATGGAGATTGGCAAGCAAACCCTTCGAGACCAACTCGCTTTCAACGAAAAGGCGGAGTTCAGCAAAACAGGTTCCGAGGCCGCGATTTTTATTAGAGAGGAGCCCATTATTCCAACGGACCAAGTGTTCGATGTCGATGATGCTGAGATACAAAACCTGTGGGGCGGATTAGATGCCTTTCATGAAAAAGAAAAGATTTGGGAGATCCGCATGCCGGCCCTGCCGGATATTATGTTTGGCGCCGGAGTAGTCAGTAAGATGGGCGAACGAATGAGGCGATTGAAGATGAAGACCGTGTTGCTGACTACCGATCCCATCATGCTCTCGATGGGTAGAGCCGACGAAGTTCGTAAGATCTTGGATTCCAGCGGAATATCCACAGTCATATTTGCGGATGTACAGCCTGATCCGCCCATTGAACTCATCGAGCGGGCAGCCCAGGTATATACAGATAATTCCTGCGACGGAATAGTCGGCTTAGGTGGCGGAAGTTCGATGGATGCGGCAAAGGCTGTTGCGCTGAGGGTAACACATTCCGGCGATATGCGGGAATATGAAAGTATCGTGGGTGGGACGGCAAAGATTAAGCCGATTCTGCCGCCTCTCATCTGTGTACCTACAACTTCAGGAACTGGCAGCGAAGTTAACCCTTATGCGGTCATCACCGATACTGAAAGAGACCTGAAATTCATGTTGATGAGCAATTATTTGATCCCGAAATTGGCGATTATCGATCCCAATTATTGTAAAACAATGCCACCCGGTCTCACCGTCGAATCCGGAATCGATGCACTGGCTCATTGTATTGAGGGATACGTTTCATTGGCGATTCCCTATCACCCGTATTGCGAGGCGATGGGAGTTTACGGAATAAAATCGGTTGGGCGGAGCCTTGCTCGGGCATATCAGGACGGGGATGATGTTGCCGCTCGGACTGACATGTGCATGGCCGCAATCTGCGGAGGGATCGCTTTCTTAAAGGGGCTCGGAATTGGGCACGCAATTACACATGTTCTTGGCGCTCATTACCATGTTCCTCATGGCCGGGCAGCGATGTATGGGCTTCTATGCTTTGTAAAGGCCAACAAAGAAACTTGCAAAGAGCAATTCATCGATATGGCGCACCTGCTAAATCGCTCAAAAGATCTGGAGGAGGGTCTACTCAAACTATATAAGAGCCTTAATATAACCATTAGCTTGGATGCTCTCGGTATTCCAGAAGAAGACCTGAAGAAAATAGCCTTCTACACATCGAGAGATGCGGTGAATATGGCTACCGATCCCACATCTATTAGCGAGCAGAAGATCTTTAAATTACTTCAGGAAATATATTGACCGGGAAATTTGCTTTGCAGCTCATTGAAAGTAATAGTACAAAGGACAGGCCCCTCATGTATGGTAGGAACGATTTCTGGCATTCTGCAACATGCCTTCAACATGGGCTCTGCTCTGAATGACTAAGAATATGGTTTTTTAAGTTGAATGTGACTTTTTTAACTTGGTTCGACCGGCCGGTTGACGCCCGAGGTGATTAAGTACGTGATCAATTGATCTCTACGTTTTCTCTCTCTTCATCCCGATACGGGTCGTACCGTACCTATTGCCGAAGGCATTTGGCGGTGAAATTCCGACGTCTCAACAGGTAAGTGAGGTTCGTCTACAATATCGCAACTTAAATTTAGCATTTTGCCCGCGATTTGTGCGCTGTTGCTGTGTCTCCAAGGGTCACCGTTAATCTTATGTGCGGAGATGAACAAAAAGCCGTCTAAAATCAATTCAGGGGCACTGATCCAGTTTCAGGCATCATGAAAATAGTTCCTGATTTATTCGTTTGCACGCGCCGCTTGATACATACTCAAACACTCAAGTGAACATTTCTCAAATTTATCGAGCGGCGCCCGGGGAGCAGCTGGTAGTGGCATTGCTTCCTGTGGAGCAACTACCAGCTGCTCCACTGCCCTTCAAGCAGGGATTCACTCCGTTTCCATTGTTACATATGCTTCTAGCATTTGCGCCACTGCCGCATTTATTCCCTTGTGAGCCGAACCGCGTCCCATACCCACATGAAGCAATCGACTCAGGCCAATCCGGTTGGTTGAGATCTACAAGCTGCGGCCTTTCATAGAGCTTTCTGCTGGACATCAGTTTCTCCCTGAATTTGGAGGAGCTTCAGCGATGACATTTACCAGGAGCGGCTAGAGTAATTCGTGATAATATATATTTCGAAAGAATTTTATCTGGGAATATCTAATTGTCAAGAAAGGGGTTTGATCTATGGGCATTTCTGTGTTGAGTGCCGGAGCTGGGTAGCCGGGTTATAAAGCGGCCCTTTAGACTCTTTATAGATCAATCGATACTTCCCGGCATCAATTCCAATCGAACAGGTTCCTCCGCAGTTCAGTCGGCGTGGAGGCATCCTGTGCCCCGATAATTGTCCAAAATTCCTTCGCGTTCCAAAGTCGCCAGTCCCTCTTCAATTGATCGATAGAAAAAAATGTGCTGATTCACTTCGTGTTGCAGTATTTCTTCAAGATGCGGATCGTAATCCGTGGACGCCATTCTTGTCCCTTTGAATTTGTCGCACATGTCTATGGTTTTGGAATTGTCGATGAGTACGTCGCCGCCCAATGCTTTAGCACCGCGTTTGAGGGTTTGATAACCTGCTTTTATTATGAGTCCTCGGCCAATTCCGGCCCCCTGATACCAGTCCAACACGCGTATCTCAAAAATCCGCCAGTCGGGACCTGAGCTTGCGCGCTCAGCCGAACGCGTAACCACAGCGGCTCCTATGATCTTGTTTCTATGGGTGGCCACAAGAATGTAATCAGAGGCTTCCTCTGCCCCGATATTTTCGAGAGCGATTCCCACAGGGTCACCTGGTTCGGGTCTCGGCCAATAGGCCAATAATTTTGAAATCTCAGGCTCATCAGACCGATTGGCCAAGCGGTAACAAATCTTCTTGCCTATGGCTCTTCTTAAAGTCCGGCGGTAGCATTTTCCACTTTGAAGCAGCATTCTAAGTTTGTCGGCAGTTATTTTGAACCGATCCAAGATATTGAGAATTAGTGTTCTGAACCGGTTCGGAAAAGCCCTCCAAATCACGCGAATCAGTTGGATGGGCATAGGCCGTTTGCGTGCTTCTTCATGTTGCTCCACTGTGTTCATTAACTGCCTTAATACAACCGCTTTGTGACCGAAATGGTTCTGAACCTTCACTCACGACCGAATAGAGATCTTTCTTGATGAATCGGAGACATACGTAGACACTGTATCAAACCAATCTTGCTGGAAACAAGTCGTTTCAACCGTCGGTAGTGTCCTCCTAATTTGAATTTTTGTGGTATCGCGAGACAAAATAATTCGCGGGGAGCTGTTGAGAAAACCGTCTTATGAAAAACCACAACTCACAAATCTTAACGAACCAAGTTTCCTACAAGTAAATGCCAACTGCACTCAGGGGACACGATATGTGACGGGGAATTGTCGGCCAACGGGCAACAATGCATCGACCCAATGCAATGTCGGAAATTAATACCACACTAATAATGTGTGAAGGGGATGACCCCTGGTGGTCAGGCGTGGTGCTCCACTGACCGCAATGCTGACACTGGGCGGTGTTTGCCAATTTTCCCCCGACCTGAACTTCGACTTGTGAAAGGATTCAAGCATGTCGCAGGGGTGGCATAGGCACAATTTAGGCAATGGCAATTTCCATGCTTAGCAAGTTGTCGACATTACGACACAAAAAGGAAAGGCCCCTCATGTATGGTAGGAACAATGGGGCCTCCCAATCGGTAACTTTGCATGTAGGCAGGTATGGTAGTTTTGACAGTGCCGAATTGGGCAAGTTCCAAAAAAATTGGGTGTTCCTCCTAGACCGCCCTGGTACTTGATTTCCTGAACTCATTTATAAGATAGGCTTGAGCGCTGTCGGTAATTCCGAGATGTTCCTCAGAACACGACGTGGGTGATGGAGCGCAAGCTCCTCTCCGGAAAAAATCGAATTACTTATGCCAAAGGCATCGAGACCCGCATTGTGCGCGGACTGCATGTCAATCGGCGAATCGCCTACATAAATTGTGTCCTGACTTGTTGCTCCGGTTGAGCGCACGAATTCGTTGAACATGTCAGGAGCGGGCTTCGCCTTGAATCCGTCTTCAGCTCCTATGATGCGGGCCATTCGATCTGCAATTCCGAAATGCTCCGCCAGGCGTCTTGCATAGTGCCCCCGTTTATTTGTCACTATTCCTTGGAGAATCGTCCCATTCAGGGCATTGAGCGCTTCCATCGCGCCGGGCATCATCTTTGTCTTTTCGCAAAAGACAGTATCGTAATATTCCCGAAAAATTTTAATGCCCAGCTCGGCTTCTTCCGGTTTCAAAAAACTGTGCACAAAATCCTTCAACGAGATCGACGTAAGCCTGACTACCTCTTCCACGGTCAGCTTAGGATAATTGAGCTTATCGAACATGTGATTAAAGGCTTCAGCTATGCTTTCAATGGAATCGATTAAGGTGCCGTCCATATCAAAAGCAACGGCCTTAATGCGCCTGGTAAGAAGGCGCGGGATCTCTTTAAAACCGCCGATCCTCATCGCAGGGATTCCCTGCCCTGCACAAAAAACGAATAAATCATGAAGAGCAAGTACAAAATCGGCTTCCTGCGCAGCATGCCGGTCCGATTCCCCGTCTCCGATAAGGATTATTTTGTCATAATCCTTCCGAAATTTTCTCAGGATACCAACTTTGCAAGTCCCGCACTTTCCGCAATCCGGATTGAAATGCGGGGTATTAATAACGACTTGACCATCGTTGCTCAGCATTAAATTGTTAGATAATATTTCTATATTGTTAATGCCGTGGTTTCGGAACAATGTTCGTATGGTGAGGTCAAACCCGTCCGACACAATCTTGACGATTATGCCCCGAGAATCAGCCCATTGCAGGAAATCAGGAAATCCGGCGTCTAGCGCAGCATGGTTTCGGACGAAATCCTCAAGGTTTTCCGGAGTCATCCTCATGTGGGGGGCTACAGCTTCGTACACGCCTTTGGAACCAATTTCATCACGAAAATAGCGCTTTACATGGAAACGCCAGTCCGAAGAAGTGATATGCTTACCGATAAGCTGGCTGACAGTGTCTTTGGTGGAAACGGTCCCGTCAAAATCACATAGAATCAAAACTCGGTCTGCGCTTTTTTTAGGCTGTTCTATATCAGTGGATACCATGAGAGGGTCCGTGTTTATTATGACGAGGGGAAAACCCTCGCTGCTGCATTCTACCGAGTGTTCGGCGCGGTCTCGTTGTACTTTTAGGAGTTAATCGAACGGGATTAGGCGTTGCGCGCGGCGGATCGGGCCATACGTGCAACAGGTGATGGATGAGACAACAGCCAACATGAAGGCATCGTGATACTCACCCGCAGATCCACTAATCCCCTGTCTTCCATCACTCCTCAGTGACAGTGGTCTCCGCCTTCTTCGACTAGACTGGTTACGCGACTTCGAGGATTTCGTATTCTCTTACTCCGTTGGGGGTTTTAACCTCCACGAACTCTTGTTGCTGCTTGCCAATAAGCGCGCGGCCCAATGGAGAATCAACCGAAATTATGCCTCGCCCAATATCCGAGTCGTCTCGTCCAAGAATTTGATAAATTTTTTTCTCATTAGTATCAACGTCCGCGATGGTGACACGGCTACCAAAAACAATTCGATCTGATTTCGGGCGGTTCTCCACGTCTATTATTTCCGATGAGGCAAGTCGTTCCTGAAGATCTCTTATGCGGGTTTCCAAAAGAGCCTGCTTCTCTTTGCCATAGGTGTATTCAGCATTTTCCGAAAGATCGCCATGACCAATGGCTATTTCGATTTCCTTAATGACACTAGGTCTTTCGATACGAATCAAACGATCAATTTCCTCTTTTAATTTCTTGTGCCCCTCGACGGAAATGGGGCTTTTTTGCTGGATCATGATCTGTTCCTTCCAAAGCAATGTCCATGGTAAACTTTAATGTTTAGCAGACCCGCTGTACTTGGTCAATATCAGCTGGGTGAACCGTGTCCGGTTGTAATTGTATCCTATCGTGTCAAGACCTCATCCAACTATAACCCTACGGCGGTACTCGAGAGCAGTCACAGTCATCACATATTTAGAATATTCCAATGAGCAGAGGAATATTTGAGGATGTCGGCAGGACCAGCATCTTGCAACTCACCTGTTAACTTAATTAATTATGAGGCGGATATCAAGAAGCTGTCTCGGAATGCAATATGAGCTGTGGTACTAATCCCATCTCCAATTCAAATGGATTATTGCATTTGCCCCGCAAGCAGTCGGGAGGACAATCCTTTGCTGATATCATTCTGGCGAAAGCCGAATTCAGGATTATACCTGAGTTCGCGTGGAACCAGTTCCGGACCCCATCCTTCAATGACGTAATGAGAAAACGCGTTCGGTTTTCTGTAATCATTTCTCTTCGCATAAATGGATCCAGGGACATAATCCCAATTAATTAATAGATGCGGGATCGGTTCCACGCCGATCCGCTCCCTCCGGGGCAGTCAATGATTCGGAACGGATCAGTTATTCGAGCCCGGGTTATAGCGCCAGAAATTAATCAGCCAAGCAAAGACGATTGACTGACCGGCTGCATTCCAAAAAAAGGGGGAGTCCTGCTATTTGAGACCCCATTGGTATTTCCGCGGTTCGGGCCTCGGTGGAATCTCATTATCCGGAGCATCGGTCTTCACATCGGCCGATCCGGCTGGAGTTCCCCAGATGAACTTTTTGCCGGCGGTTTCGGTTTCGGGCGGAGCAGCCGGGGCTTGATCGCCGGACTTGTCCGTCTTGAGATCCACTGTAGTTACCGGGACAGCAGGCACATCGGCTATGACAAACTTTGCTTTTATCATCAACTTGCGCGCGGCCACATCGTCCGGGAAAGGAGGGAAAGGAGCAGCAGCGCGGATGGCGGCAATCAATGACTCGTCCATTTCATGGTTTCCGGAGCCGCGGACCAGTTCCAAAGCTTCCAATGCCCCACTTCTTGTCACGGTATAATTAATGGTGATCCGACCTTTAAGAGCGCCCGGCACGGAGAGATCCAGGGGAGTTTTCCACGAACGCTGTATCGCGTCTCTGGTCAGTAGCGCGTAATCGTTGAGAGGTTTAACGCGAGTTGAGCGATCAATGATCATTTCGTCTCTGATGGACAAAGGGTTCTCCACCGCAATTGCGCCGACAGTCACCATCAGTACGAGAATTAAGGCAGTGAGTATGGATTTCATATTTCAGTCTCCCTCTTTCAGGTTCCGTACTTGCAGCGAATTAGTTATAACTAAATAAATCCAATAGATTTACCGAAATACTATATTTCGGTTGAGCTTTGATTAACAACCTGTTGCGTCTACGTCAAGTAATTTTTTTCGCATGAGGAAGTTTGACTTACTTCCGGCTATATGTGGTAAATTTCATACGGCATGTAAATAGGTCCGCCTCGCGACCGTGTCCACGGACATAGCTATTTTCCGAGTACGAATATGGATGTTCAGTTTGCCAAACGGTTCTTCGCGCCATTTGCAGTATTTGTGCTGTTGCTGATTTTATGGGGATTAGCCGCGCAATACGCGGGATGGAGTGAGTCGGCCTTTCCCGGGCCTCGCGCAGCGGCGGTAGGCATGTGGGAACTTGTTACAAGCGGGACTCTGTTGAAGCATTCAGTCGCAAGTCTTTTTCGGGTGACCGCTGGATTTTATTTGGCGGTTCTTTTCGGTTTGCCGCTGGGAATGGTCCTGGGTTGGTGGAAAATGGGACAGGTGATGTTCAATTCCTTGATTCAGTTTCTCAGGCCCATTTCGCCGCTCGCATGGATACCATTGGCGATGCTATGGTTTGGGATTGGTGACAAGCCCGCAATATTTTTAATATTCTTATCCAGCTTTTTCCCGCTGTTGGTTTCTACCATCACAGCGGTTCAGACGAATTAATCCTTTGTTCTTTCAGGTTGCTGCGAATTTTAATTTCAGCAAATTCGAGACAATTTGGAAGATCATTTTTCCTTCCATTCTTCCCTCTATTCTCCCGGCTTTGAGAATAAGCCTTGGGATCGCCTGGTTGGTGGTGGTCGCCGCGGAGATGATCGCCGTGAAATCCGGGCTGGGTTATCTGATCCTGGACTCACGCAATGCTCTCCGGATGGATTATGTAATTGACGCGATGATAGCAATTGGATTGATTGGAATATGCCTTGATCGTATCATACGTTTACTGAACAGGATCAAATCTGTTTCATGGGGAACTGCTTAGAATGGGGCACGTATTAATTAAAGATCTATGTAAGGACTTTATCGAACGTCGGTCTGAGCCTCGCGTCTTCAATTCGGGACAATTTTTTCGTAAGGGCCAATCCATCCCCGTGTTGAATCATATTGACCTGGAATTCATGGACGGGGAGTTGATATGCATACTGGGCCCGTCAGGCTGTGGCAAAACTACATTGATACGAATAATCGCGGGTTTTGATAAAAGCACGTCCGGAACGGTATTCATCGATGGCAAGGAAGTCAGAGGACCGAGTTCGGATCATATTTTTGTGTTCCAACACAACGGTCTGCTGCCGTGGATGACGGTCTGGCAGAATGTAGGTCTGGGACTTCGCCATATGGACAGAGACGAGGAAAAGACCGAAAAGATTCAAGAATATATTGATGCGGTCAATTTAACCGGGTTTGAACATCACTACCCTCATGAATTATCCGGGGGCATGCAGCGCCGCGCGGAATTAGCCAGGGCCCTGGTGGTAAATCCCGAAGTCCTTTTTATGGACGAGCCTTTTGCAGGGCTGGATTTCTTGACTCGCCTGAAAATGCGCGAAGAAGTAGTTAATATGCATCAACTCTTTGGTAAAACTGTCATCTTTATCACACACGATATTGATGAAGCTTTAGTAATGGCGGACCGCGTGATCCTATTCACAGATCGACCAGCGCAGGTGAAGGCCGATCACAAATTGGAATTCCCCCACCCCAGAGATTTCCAATGCGAGATGAAACTTGAGGAACTCCGCAGGAATGTATATTCCGCACTAGGCGTGCACTATGCCCTTTAGAAATTTTAGGCAACTGAGCGATTCTACAGGGCTCCGAGTTTTGGCCGTTGCACTGGGCTGGCTTTTATTGATCTCGTGGCTCCATTACGAGTTTAATTTCGAACACACTACCAGACCTGTAATACGCATGGGCTACATGCCCGTTATTGCTAACCTCGCAGCGGTCTTGCTGGACAATGCCAGCAAAGACGGAACCGGATTACGCTTCGAAGCGATAAAATTTTCATCTTTTTCGGAAATGGGGGAATCTCTGAGAAATGGGCATATTCATGCAGCATTCATAATCGCGCCGCTTTCCATTGTGCTCCACCAACAAGGTGCAGGAGTCAAGCTGGTCTATATAGGAAATCGTCACGAAAGCACACTCGTTTGCCGTAAAGGACTCAAGATCAATACTTTCGCCGATCTGGCGCAAAAGACAATTGCAGTACCTATGCGTTTTTCGGGCCATAATATAGCCGCACGAAAATTGGCGGAGGACTTTGGGGTCAGTGGAGCGAATCTCAGAATAGTTGAGATGAACCCGCCTGATATGCCGTCTGCTCTCTCATCCGGAGCACTTGACGCGTATTTCGTCGGAGAGCCCTTCGCTGCCGCGACCGTACGGGCCGGCGAAGCGAAAGTAGTCTTTTATGTGGAACAAGTATGGCCCGATTTTATCTGCAATCTTCTTCTGGTACGACAGGATCTCATAGAGACTAAGCCGCAATGGACTAAGGCTCTTGTCCAAGGGGCCGCCCGTTCCGGTTATTGGGCTCGCAGCCACCCAGAAGAGGCCGCTGTTGTTGCCGCAAAATATTGGAATCAATCCCCCGAACTGGTGAAATACGCTTTACGAACACCACCCGACAGAATTGTTTATGATCGTTTTGTCCCGAAGCATGAAGAAATGCAATTCCTGGCGGATCAGATGGTGAAATTCGGTCTAGCGGAAGACAGCAATATTGAAGGCCTTATTGATGACAGCTTCGCAAAAAATGCTGATCTCAATAACATTACAGATATCAGAAGCATTTTGGAGTATCCGGTCAAATAAACACATCTCCATATTTCTGTATGATCTGAAACTCGTCCAAACACAGATGGCGCTCGAAATAGAAAGGAAAACGGTGTGAAAAGTTTGATCAAGGGAATGATACGGACGCAAGCAACAGGAGAAAACTTCTTCGGGTTGTTATTGATATTCTACAAGCATTGCATAAGCCCAGTGAAATTACATATAAAAAGCGTCGCAACGATTCTTTTGGTGGCTCTAGTGCTGTTACCCTTTGAATCTTACGGCCGCGAAGAGGGGGCGCTCCCGACAATTGAGACACAGGTCCTGAGGCTATTTGCTACAAAAAATTCGGGTTACTACCATAAGCCATGGAAAAGCCCTGATTTCACCAATCTTAAAGCGAGCGGTTTCTTTTTTAAAGATGACAAGAGCTTCCCGGACAAAGAAGGCCTAATTCTGACCAACGCCCACGCGGTTTCTATGGCTCAAAGTATCAAAGTTTCGAACGGCCGAGAGAAAAGGCGATATGACGTCAAGGTGCTGGCGATATTTGATTCAGCCGATTTTGCCGTGTTGCAGATGGATCCGGAAGACCTGAAGGTTTATGAGTCTCGCAATGGCAAAATTGTGCCGCTCGAACTCGGAGACAGCGATGTCTTACGGGTGGGCGATAAAGTCCTCGGATGGGGATATCCGTTGGGGGGCGAACGAATAAGCAAATCAGAACAAGGTGAAATAAGTCGAATAGAGGTTAATAGATATATTTACTCTCAAGACGCTTGGCTGATGGTTCAGGCTTCGCTTCAGCAGAATCGTGGGAATTCCGGAGGTCCGGTAATCAAGAATGAAAAGGTCGTCGGCATCTCGTTCCAAGGCATGACCCAGGGCGATAGGATCAATTATTTCATTCCAATAAACCTAGTAAAAAATGTGTTCCCTTACCTGAACGATCAGAAGAAAATCCCACGCTGGCGCATGTTCATTCAATATATGTTCCCACGCCTGAATGATTACTATCAACTCGGGCCTGAGCAAGGCGGAGTACTTATCGCCTATGTTATACCCCGCGGTGGACCTTACAATTTCGGACTGCGATCCAAGGACATATTGTTGGAGATCGACGGCCATCCGATCGATAATTTCGGAGAGATCTCCTTCCAGATTTTGGGGCAAAAGATCCATTTTGCCGAGATCCTTAACCGCAAATTCGTCGGAGACCCCCTCAGCGTAAAGGTTTTGCGTGACGGGAAAACACTGGATATATCCGGGAAAGTAACCGAGAGTCTGCCTAAACTGGTTCCGCGAATTTTTACGCCCGCCAATTACTTTGTTTACTGCGGCATGGGATTTGTCGAACTCACGTTGAATTGCATAGACAATCTCGGGAAATCCGGGGACAATTTTCGAGCGAGGTACGGAGACCAACTTCCGCAACAGCCTTATCAAAAGATTGTAATAATATCTGAGATCTTCCCGGAATACGGGTTAGTAGACACCACCCCATATCTGGAGAGAGTGAAGAAAATTGATGGAGAAGAAATTCGTAATATTGAGCACCTATACAACAAGATCCAATCATTGATCAAAGATGGTAAGAAAAAGGCGCTCCTGGAACTCCACCAGGACATCGTGTTGCCCCTGGATCTGACCCGCGCCGATTCGCTGGACAAAGAAATACAGAATAAGTACGGCATTCTGTACATGAAAACGCCGACCGGCTTTGTATACTGATTGATAACTTGCAGATGATTCTCCAGTAAAGGAGCGCGCGGCTTAAGTCCTCAAATATCGGCTCCCGCCTCTTCACTGTCATTCCTGCGTACGTGGAGTCCGGTATTTCCACTACGAATTAGAAAAATAGAACGCCTTTTTCCTCGAAATAATAATCTGATTTCCTGCTTCCACAGAAATTAGGTGCGGAATATTCTGCCCTCATGGCCCAATATTTCATCATTCGGCCACCTAGAAGCCTTCGTTGCCAAACCATTACTTTATATTATTGATTCGATATCTTAAAAACACTGGTATATTCTTGACTCATTTATATGGAGAGGGAGCGAGACAAGGCCGGTCATAATGTCCCCTTGCGGGACTCCTAAACACACCTCCAATGTTCAGATGCACGTATTCACGTCCAGCCCAGCCGCATCAAGCCAAACCAGATTGTTATCTTCTTTTAATAAATTATTACTTTATATATTTTGTTGAACAGGTTGAAAAGAATCATATATTTGTTGACTACTTTAACTCAAGATGATATAAATCACCGAGGCATGGATGCTCAGCCGAGAATTGAAACAAGTGAAAGTCTCCATCGAGAAAATGCCAAAACAGGCGCTGAAGGAATCAAGATGAGATTCTCACATGACTGCATTATTCCACTTTGCCTTCGACAAAACTTCCGTTAAATTAAGCTATTAAGCCAGAATTCAATAAACCACATTTTCCCGTACATGTGCCCTGGTGTCCAAATAGTGACCATCGAGGACCGCTACCGCTTTGCTCATGTGATCCGGAGCCAGGTGTGCGTACCTCATCGTCATGGAAATGTCCTTATGGCCAAGCAGTTCCGCCACTGTACGGATGTCCACTCCAGCCATTACCAGCGTGCTGGCAAATGTGTGGCGAAGATCGTGGAATCTGAAATGCGGTATACGCATCCTCCGACGAAGCCTGAGGAACCACTTCTCGATGTTCTCAAAAGGCTCACCCTTTGAGTCGTAAAACAGGTAAGGCGTATCCAAACGCCGCGGGTGTCGGCGCAGTACTTCGGCCAGCGAGCGGTTCATAGGGATCGACCTAGACTCGCGGGTTTTGGTGGGCCTGGCGGTCCTGCTCACCACTCTTATCTGTCCTCTCTTGAAGTCCACGTCCTCCCAATGTAACCCCAAAACTTCACCCAGGCGCATACCTGTATGAAGCGCTACAGACACAATCGCATAGAGGTGAGGATTGTCTGACTCCTTGCAAGCACATAGCAGATAATTGGCTTCTTCAGGCGAGAGGAAACGCTCCATACCCTTGTTAAGCTTCATGGGTTTGACGCCCTTTGCCGGACTGGATTCTAAATAGCCCCACTCCACTGCCTTATTGAAAAAAGCTTTCAGTATGTGAAGATCCCTGTTCACCGTGCCTGGTTTGACGACCTTTACCCGGCTGATTTTGTAATCCTCACACATCTTTGGCGTGATCCGATCCAATGACTCACCGTGCCACGAGGACAGATGTTGATTCAGGCATCTTGCATCCCGTTCGTAGGTGGCTTTGCCCTTGTTAGCTCGCGAATACTCCAAATACTCGGCTGCAAAGTCCTTGAACAGAATCTTTTTGGGCTCGCATATACCCAGAAACTCATTTTTCGCCTGTTTCAGCTGCACATCGGCCAAGGCCAGTTCCGCCAATTTCTTGGACGGCCCCACTTTCCTTCTAGTTCTTTTCCCCTGGTGGTAAAAGTCGATCCACCAGCTACCGTTTTTCTGAAAAACTCCCATTTCTTCTCCTCTCGGATTGCCTCCGAAAGGACACCATTGGACAAACCGTGTATCACCTCCCTTCTGAGATGCATGATAACCGAGTTCATCCAGCGGCGTCCACTTTGATTTATTGCCACTGGATTTCGGGAGCCAGTGATGCTCTCCCTTTCTCGGTTCTCTCTTCGATCCATACCTCAATATCCTTTTCTCTGAACCGCACTGCACGACCGAGCTTGACGTACGGAATAAATCCATAATGAACCCATTTTCTAATCGTTGACTCAGCGACCTTCAGCCATTTGGCTACTTCTGTCGTGGTCAGCAATTCTTTTTCTTCCATCCCCCTCAATTCCTCCATCTTGTCTTTTTCCTCGCCGGGTCATGCCCAGTTTGGGTGCCGGATTACACCGGCCTTGTGCCCCGCCCGCCGCGGAGGTGACGACGGTGGGGCTTTGGTCAGTTAGTTACGAAACGATCAGTCCTTCAGCCAAACAGTCTCAACTCGGGCGAAACGTTGTCTGGCCGTCTCCTTGTCATTGCTGCTTTTCATCACGGAATTGGCTCCCGCCGTGCAGCTCACATCGAAATCGATTCTCTTCCAGCAAGCGCATTCCAACGGTCCATAGATCGGGTTGGCATATCCGGACAACATTGCCTTACCTTTGATACCCAACAGCAGCTCGACCAAATCCTCATGATCCTCGTCCGTCATCTCGTGCTGATAGACATCCTTGGCGCGCCTCGTGTCGGTAACATACGGAGGGTCCAGATAGAAGAAGGTGTCGGGACGGTCACACTTTTGAATAATCTTCCGAAAATCGCTGGCCTCCAACTGGACAGTTCGTAAACGCTTATGTACTTCCGGAAGTCTGTCAACGGCAGACAAGTAACTTGCCACCCCTTTCGGCATCCCTCTCCTGCTGTCATCGACACTCATCGACCATCCTGCTTTAATGTCTCCGCTGAAACACTGACGTGCTACCACGAAGTAACGAGCGGCTCGCTCGACATCGTCCTCACAGTCCTTCCAACTCGCTTGGCAATAAAGGTACTCTTCTCGGCTGTAGGGTGAGAGTTCGACCAGTAATTGGAATCTCTCGAATTTTTCCTTATCCTTTAGGACTCTGTAGATATTCAAAAGTCCCGAATCCAAGTCATTGATCACCTCAATCTGCGACGGCTCCTTCGCAAAAAACAACGCCGCCGCACCTGCAAAAACTTCGACATATGTCTTATGTTCCGGGATCAAGGGTAAGAATCGCTTTACTAATTGACCTTTTCCGCCATACCACCTTAGTGGTCCCCTTTGTGTTTTCTTCAAAGTTTTTCCCTGTATTCGTATCAATTACGGGGTTCATCACATTGCCTCCTGCCTTTCGGTCATCAATTCAGAATCATGGCTAAAATTGGTATTGGTACATGTCCGTGGTCATTGATTCTCGTATCTCTTCATCCGGCGGACCTTTTCGCAAATTTGCAGAAAGATCCCTTTTACGATTTGCCTTTGCTGCTCAACATCAGCATCATTAGTCGTCTAGAATTTCGGAATGAACTGTGGCTTATTTGAAATGACGTTAGAATGGTTTAGGATCGAGTAATCAGCTATCTATAAGAAGCGCCAGTTTTAGGCTCTGTTGTTTCTTCATACGTGCATTTTGTATCGCCTCCCTTTCCGTCGGCACGCTTGCTTCGGTTTACGATCAATTAGGATTCTCTCCAGCCGCAAGGCATCCTTTCTCGCATAGCAATTCACACATCCGTCACTAACGGGCGTGCACCCGGTAATGCTGTTCCATGTTTCATCCGTCCATTGAATCTTTGTCTTTCCCATCGTCCTTTTTCCTCCTTGTCGTTTGCGCTATTCACTATGTATATGGTACGACAAAAAATCTCCAACCTAGTAATTTAGTCAAGAATAGTAAATTTTGTGAGGTCAAAATCTCTATAAGCCTGTCCAGGTGTGGCTTAAATTTTTTTTGCGTATCCGTGATTTTTTTGGAATTAGCCTCTGATCTTTGAGCCGACCATCGATTTTTTGCTTTCATATTATGGGCCAAATTCCATGAGAATAGGCTTCCAGGGCCGCGCTCACCCGTCTGTGCTCCCACGAACAAACAAAAGCTCACCGCTTCCAGGCGTTGCCACTCGCGCGGTGTGAGGTTTTCGATATTTCAGAGAGCATTGCCTATCCTGACCGGAAAAGTCGCGTAGAATCGATTCTGGTACGCAAATTCGCGATTTCTCGGTCGAGGACGATCTTGTGGTAGATTGTGGGCCGGTCCGGGGAAACTTAGGGCGATGTTCGGGTAACAGGAGCGTCCCTGATTCCTGGAGGTGGCTGGGTGGAGATTTCTGAGCAGGAAAGAAAGGAAAAGGCGAGAGTATTCGACCTGCTTGTGCATCACTACGGTGCTGGAGCAAGAGTTCTAAACCCGCGCAACCACACCAACGTGTACTCAACGGAGAGCGGCACCTACGACCTGCGGGCGATGGAAGAAAAATTCCTTGACCCCAAGACCGGGAAGCTTTCCGCCCAAGCTCTGAAGCACTGGACTCTCTTGGACAAGACTCTCGAATACCTCCGTAACCGTTACAAGATTTTCACGAGCGGCAATCTCTACACGACCTGCCCCATTCACCCGTGGTTCGGCAAAACTCCGGCTCGACTGAGACGACTCCATTACCAGAAGAAGTTCCGAGCCTACATCCAATACGTCGGGACTGTGGCGTTCATGTGCGATTCTCGGAACTGTACCTGGGAACAATGCGGTCTGCACTACACGAAAAAGGCAAAGAGAAAGGACTTGTGGCAAACAAAGTTCGACATCTTCAACCTCATGCAGATTCTGGAAGCCATTAAAAATGGAATACCTTACCCTCATCGCGCCCACAACCTGGCTTATTACTCCAAGATGCTGGCCGAGGAATGGCAGGAAGAGATCAAGGCGCTGAAATCAGGCTCAGGTGAGGATCGCGGGGGCGAAGGCTATCTCAAATATCGAGGTCATGTGGTCAAGAAGAAGGCTCTGATAAGGGTCTTGAAAATGCCCACGAAGAACCCGGCGCTGACCGATGAATTCATCAAGACGCTGCTGAATCTGATCAACAGCTCTCCGGTGCAGGACATCACCAGCGCCATGAAATCTGACGAGGAGTATCACCTTCACGCGGAAAGCCTTTACACAGTGATCCAGCTCGGGGCAGCGGCAAAGCTCTGGCTCTACATCTGGATCAGGTGCGAGGAAGCTGGTAGACGGATAGATCTGAACATCAGGGATTGTGAGCGTACCCTGGATATTGTCAAAGGCAGTTACTACGCATATCGGGAGGTCTTAGAAAAACACGGATGCCTGAACACGGACAAAAAAGGACGGGTATCCGCAAGCGTCTTGAGAGAGAAAACCTAGGTAACTCCTTCGGTTTGGACCGCCATATTAGTTAATCAATTGATATAATGAATGAATCAGTACAGACGTGCCAAAAGCAGTACTAGTAGTATAGGAGCTGGTAGGACTACCCCCGCCTCTACCTCCTCCAATTGATTGGATAGCAGGAGTACCGGTATCAGTAGGTAGTGGGTGTTGTATCAACCATTACTGTTTGACTGAAAGATAATCCATCCATGAGTAAATACCGGAACGAAGACAACCGCAATAATATTTATATTCAATCCCTTACTTATTCATTCATTCGTTTCCATCCATCAATGTGCTGGTCCATTCAATCCAGCACGATGCTGCTGACGAGGTAAATGACCAATGAGTGAATGTCAGAACAGGAACACCCATAATAATAAGTACATACACATATTTACACGTACAGACCTATTGCTGGACTGGTGTTCCCAAGCCAGTACCACCGCTCCTCTGTGCGGCGAAAAGCAAACGAGAGGCTGAGGCGATAGATGCAGGAATGGAAGCTAGCGGGATACGACACCTTCGATGGACATTTTTACAAGATCGAGGGAACGTATGAGACGGAAGAAGATGCAATTCGGGCAGCACAAGAGCGGATCATTGAACTAGAAGAATTACAGCCAACAAGGTACTCGGGAGGGCAACCACCCTTTGGTATTCAGGATATGGTGTATGTGGTGCGGCCTGATGGTTCCATGTACCGCTTCGGAACAACCGAAAAAGAGGAGTGTTCATACACCGAGATTTTCGGCTTACCTGAACAAGGACTATCTGACCATCAAACCGTTCCGTGTTGTGGCCTCCAAACAAAGAAGTTTTTGATTTATCAATAAGGCAGACTTCGGCGCGGGAGAAAAGAAAGGGCAAGATATGGATTTGGAAGGAGCCATAGCATTAGCAGCAAAATCTCATAAAGGACAACTAGACAAGTCAGGGATGCCGTACATTCTTCATCCTCTCAAAGTCATGCTCAAGATGAGTACCCGAAACAGAAATGATTGTGGCCGTTTTGCACGACGTGGTGGAAGATTCCTCCCTAAATCTAGATGATCTTGCAACCATGGGTTTTTCCGAAGAGATTTTGCAAGCGATTGATTGCCTCACTTGGAGAAAGGACGAGTCTTATGACGAATTCATTGAACGAGCGAACGGGAACCCCTTGTCCAGGAAGGTGAAAATAGCGGATCTCGAGGATAACATGGACCTTAAAAGGCTCGATTCACTGAGGGAAAAAGATGTGGAAAGGCTGAAGAAATATCATCGGGTTTGGTTACGGCTCACAGAATATTCACGAGCAAGGTAATGATTGGCGCAACTAAGATCGAATAGACCTGTGGACACCAGGCCATTAGAAAGACATGAGCGATAACAAACATAATAATAAATACATGCAAGTACTTACGGGTTTTAATACAGCATTGGATTGGTGCATCCAAGCCAATACCAAAGCACCATTAGCCATTACTCATCCATTGTTCATACCAGATGGTAAAGACGCGGGTACCGTGCTTATGGGCGCCTACGCTCTTGGCCATGCTCCTACGTGTACGGCTCTGTCTTCAGAAGAGCATGAGAAATTCCTTGATACGTTGGTAATGGACACACCAGTAAGAATGATAACGCATGACCTGAAGACTTGGTTGAAACCCGTGTACGAACGTAATGGAGTGGAAACACGTTTATATAATAATATTATGCGGTTTTCTTGCACGTACTTGCTCGCTTACCTCATGGACCCTCCCGAACGGATTGAGGGGGAGATCGAAGGCGACGTAGAAACGTCTTTGTTGCTGGAGAATCTCGTCCTCAAGTATCTGAACGAGCCGTACCCGAGGCTTGAAGCGTGGCTGTTGGATAGAGATCCGACAGATGCCTTTTACTGGCGGTTATGGGAGGATGCCCGGTACATCGGGAGACTTTGGGAATCTATGGTACGGCTGGTCACCAAAACGACTGACGGTGAAGACCTCCTACGGCTCTATCATGAGGTTGAACTGCCCCTTATACCGGCATTGTTGGATATGGAATGCCGGGGCATCCGCGTGAATCAAGAGCGCGCAACCAATATGGTGACAATTGTTGAGCGGGTACTGGACTATCTCCGGGACAAAATTTCCAGGTCGGTTGGCGGCTCTCCTCATTTTAATCCAATGAGCGATGACCATGTGGAGCAGTTTTTTGTACGAAGTTGCGGAGCGGATCTCCAGGGCCGCGGCATAAATGACGACACGTTGTGGCAATTTGCCACCTTGAACCCGGCAGTGCCACATATCGCTCGTTATAGGAAGATTGCTCGTAATGCGGCATTTATAAGGGTCGCCGCGCAATCCCCTTATGGTTTTGTCAATGCGAGTTTTTCACAATGCTCCACGAGCACAGGTAGGCTAGCAGTACGCAATCCACCGCTCCAGGCCATCAGCCGCAATAACCGCAAGGCGTACCTTCTGCCCGACGAAGGCCATGTGATGGTGGAGGCGGACTATGCCCAGGCTGAGGCTCGTTTGTTGGCCGTGCTGTCCGAAGATCCAACCCTTTGCGGCATATTCGCCGATGACGGACCACCGGAAATAGAAGAGGCCCGGCGTAAGCACTTAGGTTTTCTCTATGCTTTGTGGAACGAAGACCGAGATTTTCACCGCATCACCGCCCGCTGGTTGAGTCAATTTCTAAACACGAGCATTAGTCGTGACAACAGCAAGACCGTCATGTACGCCATCTCTTATGGGATGTCGGCTCAGTCTCTGGGGATGCAGCTCCGGATAAGCGAAGATCAAGCCACTGCTGTGATCGACGCCTTTTATGGGATCTATCCGGGAGTCTGGGAGTGGAAGCAAGGGGTCGTTGCCGAGCTGACAAATCAAGGCAAGCGATTCGGCATTGCTGGCCGCTTTCTCCGAACACCTTCAGGCAGGCGCCGGATGTTTGACCGATCATTGGCTGAAGATCAGGGAGAGGAGCGTCGGGCTGTGAACTTCCTTTTGCAGGGGCAGGTCGCGGACCTGATCAAGCAAGCGCAAGTCCGCCTGTACCATGCACTCCTCGAAAGTAAAATGAAATCCAGGATCGTTTTGCAGTTACACGATGCCCTATACCTGAGCGTGCCCAAAGATGAAATCGGCTCCGCCGTTGATTTGATCGAATCTGCAATGCTGACCAGCTTTCCTGTCCCCAGTTTCGGCTACACCATAGCCATGCCGGTTGAGATCAAAATCCAGTAATGAACAAGGCGGTCGGTGGTGTTCCTTCGCGAATTCCTCAGTCCACTTCGGATACCCGCTCGAAGGCCGCTCTGAGCTTGTACCCTTCATCCATCAGCTTCTTGACCTGTTTGAGCAGTTCCACGTCCTGATCAGAGTAGACCCGGACCCAGGTTTCTCCAAACGATATACGGCCTGGAGCTATAAATCCGAGCGCCTCCCATCGGCGCAAGCTTGATGGATGAATGCCTGTCTCCTTTGAAACTTCATTGATTCCGTTCAAAATCATGTTTTTCTTCCTCCTCATAGAGTTGTTGTTAAAGGGAGCGAGATGTTGCTCTCCTAATAAGTCAACCAGGGAGGTTAAAGGGGGATCGGAAATCGGATAGGACTACGCGCAGTCCTTGGCAGGGCATGGTGTTTCTGGGGATAGTGGGATGTCTGGCGAAGACGAGTCTCGCTCCTGTGACCTTGAAAATCTATCCCATCCTTGAGCAGGGAATCATACTGAGTTCAGGCGAAACACCCCCTGAAAAATTCCAGCGGGTCTTGAGACCCAAGGATATGATAGCAAAGTCCGCACTGTGCCTAGCGTTTGGTTTGCGGAGCGCATTGGCGGAACGACTGTATTTTAAGGAACATCCGAATAAGAATCCGAACGCCTATGCACCGATACCGACAGTCTCAACGAATGTGAGAGATCCGACTTGGCATCTTGGTATGGCTTCAGCCTTCCCATTGGGCCAGGACTACCAGACTGTGTTCGGGTAGGGGGCCACCCGCAACATTGCGCTTGACCGGGCGGAGAGTGGTGAGGTACGCTCGAAACAGCATAAAATAGGCTTTTTTAGCAACGTGACGATGGTTTTATGTCTGTCAGGGTCTCGTGAGAGCAGAAAGGCCAACCGTTTCAGGTCCAGGGGAACCATCCCCCGGCTCGCTATCGACAGGCAGACCGCTGGAATGGCAGAACCGCCGTATAATTCTGGCTTGTTGGAAGAATAAATTACCTCGACTTCCGGGAGGACCCTCATGGGATTCCGGCTTTCCACTCTAGGAGTCTGTCGGACTCGGAATTGAAGTCATCCATAATTTCCGACCGGTGTTTTCATGAATCTGCCACAATGCACCGGTTCGGAGCAGCTGAAAGGGAAACAGGCCGAAATTCCAGCCCTAGAAGACTGCGAAACGTCCGGATTTGGTTTTTATTGCTCGTCCTGAACCTATTTTGTCAAGGCGTAGAGCCTTTTGAGGTTAAAGGCGATACAAACGAGATCCCACTCGCCTTTAACTGCGTCCAACCCGCGTAAGAGGAATTGGCGAAAGCGCATGACCGACTTGATGATGCCAAAGACAGGCTCGATGGTACTCTTGCGCATTGCATAAACGGCTTTGCCTGCTTTTGTTCTGAGCCGATGCTTCATGGTGTCCACAGCGTTGGCGGCATCAGACAATGGCGGCGGTTCTTGGAACCGCTCCATGAGCGAGGGATGGTGGCTTTCTCGCTTGACCGCTATGTAAGAGGTGACCTCATTCTCTTCGCACAGTGTTACGTTGTCTTCGCTGAAAAAGCCGTTATCCGCGAGGATCTCGGTAACGGTTCCAAGCGCTTGTGGTAACCGTTTCAGGTTGGTCAGGGCCGGTTTCATTTCTTGCTTGTCGTTAGGAGCTTGGCTCACATGAGTGGTAACAATCAGCAGGGTTTCCGTGTCCACACTGGCTTGGGCGTTGTAGGCTTGCTCGAAGCCGCCCCCGGATGTCGGCATGATCCGTGATTCGCTGTCGTTCAGATTAACCTGGTCCTTTGCCGTTGGACCGGCAGTTGGCGGCTGCGGTGTTTTACCACCGGACTTCTTACCGGTTTCTTGTTCTTTCCTGGCTCGCTCGGCAATTTTGGTCTCATATGCCTTTTGTTCTTCAGCATACCGTTCTGCCGCACGCCGCTCGATCTCGGCCTTGGCCTGCTTGATTGCCTTGATGCGCTCCTGGTGGATCGAAAGTTCAGCAGGAATCTCCATGCCATCAGGAATATCAGAGTTGTCGGCGGATTCAGCCTTTTGGAGCAATTCAGCCACCTCTGCCTCAAGCTGCTTTTCCAGCTTGCAGGCATGGCCATAACTTAACGCCTTGTGTTTGGATGCGTTGGCTTTAACCTTGGTCCCATCGATACTGACCTTACCCAGCTTTAGGACCTTCATCTGGTGGGCAATACCGAGTATCTCCACAAATATCTTCGTCAACTGGGGCAGAAACCGCTTGCGAAAGTCGGCAATCGTGTCGTGATCGGGATGGCTGTTGGCAGCGATGTAGCGAAAAGCCACCGAGTCATAGGTGCTGCGCTCCAGCTTCCGACTTGAAAAGACTCCCGTAGCATATCCGTAAAACAGAAGCGCCACCAACATCTCCGGGTTGTACGCCTGTGAGCCACGGCCAGAATAGGATGCTTTCAGATGCCGCAGGTTGATTTGCTCTACAATCTCGACCACAAAGCGGGCCAGATGCTTTTCCGGCAACCAGTCCTGAATCGACGGCGGCAACAAGTAGAGCGTTTCTCTATCAACCTGAGCAAATGTTACCCTCATGGATCTGTCCCCTTGAATAAGCATCTGATTTGTACGAAAAATATACGATGGAACGGCTGTTCAGTGCAAGCGCTAAATGCTACTAACTCCCATAATATCAGCGTCTTGAACAAATATATGTCGCTAGAATGGGGGGCCGGTCAGGTTAAGTCCGACAGACTCCTAGAGCCGAAGTTAGAAGGTCTTGAAAACGAATATCGACAGCATTTCCTGAGAGAAGACGCTGCACATTGGACCATAATTATGGCGCTGGCGCAAGTTCCGGTTATAGCTACAGCCGACCTTGACTACCGTCTCTACGGGTGGGCCCTACCCTTTTACCTGCTTAGTCTCGGCAGAACTGTTTTTTTCAGTTACTGCGTTTTCGTTATGTTCGTTCTCCGCAAAATCAGGAATCCGGAAACATATGACAAGCTGGCCTTAAGTGTCGCCATTTTGGGGGTGCTGTTGACGCTCGCCATAGATTTCAGCCGACCGCCAACGTATGCCGGGCATTTGGTGCTGGAAGTCCCGATCATTCTTGTTTTTTATCTAGTTTGGCCGAACACGCTCCTCGTCAGAATTCTGCCACCTCTGTTCCTTTCCGTGGGGATCATTGCACTCCTGCTTTTCTCCAAAACCGTGGAAACTCCGATAGTTTTCAAGAATGCTCTGGTTGCTTTCTTCTGGGCCCACGTGCTGGGGATAGCTGCGTCGACAAGGCTCAACAACTACAGGCGGGGTCAATTCAAAGCTCAGAAGGAACTGGAAAAAGTTCAACAGGTATTGGCCGAATTAGCCTCAACCGATGCATTAACGGGTATCTTGAACAGGCGAAAATTCATGGAATTCGCTAAGACCGAATTTAGCAGATTTCGGCGATATGGAACGCCTCTGACATTAGTGATGGTTGACTTGGATCACTTCAAGGAGATTAACGACAATTTCGGTCATAGTGTCGGAGACGAGTTTTTGAAGGAGTTTGCCCGAATAGTTATGAAAGATAAGCGTGAAACTGACCTGTTCGGAAGATTGGGAGGTGAAGAATTTGGCCTATTGCTGCCAGAGAGCTCATTAGAATTGGCCTACAAGGTGAGCGAACGGCTCAGGCAGCACTGTGAGGAGATTTGTATCGGCAAAGTGCCTAGAGTTGGTTTCAAAACTGTAAGTCGCGGAGATCGCGATTATATTCAATAAGGTACTTGTTACATTCGGATGAAACGGTGTAGCAGAGTCATCGGAGGCAGTCCGATGAGAAAGCGCACACAAGAGTTAACTGACGAGCAGTGGAGTAGAATCAAGCCCTTGTTACCGCCGGAAACTCGTAAGCCAAAAGGTGGACGGCGTAGGGCTGATGATCGTTTGGTGTTGGAAGGCATTTTATGGGTCGCCCGAACTGGCGCAAGGTGGAGAGATCTGCCGGATAAATACCCGAGTCCTGCGACTTGCTGGCGTCGACTGAAAAAGTGGGAGGAAGAAGGTGTCTGGGTTGAAATATGGCGAGCTTTCCTTTCACAACTTGACCAACGAGGGCTCCTTGACTGGGAAGAAACATTCATGGACGGCAGCTTCGTTCCTGCAAAAAAAGGGGCGCAGGAGTCGGTAAGACCAAGCGGGGTAAGGGAACGAAGTGGATGGTGGTGGTCGATGGCAAGGGTATTCCTTTGGGAGGCATCCTTGAATCTGCCTCGCCAGCGGAAGTAACGCTTGCAGAAAGAAACCTTGGACACCATTCGAGTGCCTCGCACAGGGGCTGGAAGACCGAAAACAAGGCCCAAAAGAATAATTGCCGACAAAGCTTACGACAGTGATCCTTTGCGGCAACGTCTGAAACAAAGAGGCATTGTTCTGTTCTCTCCTCATAGACGTAACCGGAAGGGGAAGAGAACTCAACAGAAGAGGATGTGGCGAAGATACGGCTCGAGATGGATAGTAGAGAGGACTTTCTCTTGGATCGGGAGATTCAAACGTCTGATTGTCAGATGCGAACATCATCTCACTGTCTACTCGGGTTTCTTTCACATCGCATGCTGTATCATCGCCTTACGAAGGCTTTAGTTTTGAAACCAATTCTAGACAAATGACGTGCAGCATCGGGGTTGCCGAGGCTAAAGTGGAGGATGCCGCCTTTGATGACCTCATGAGACGGGCTGACATTTTTCTGTATCTTGCAAAAGAAAGTGGTCGGAACCGAGTAGAAGCGGGATGACCCGAAATATAAGTACCTGTACCCTTATCTAGAAAGATTAGGAGCCAGCAGGCCCCCCCCATTTCCTTTCTACCGATGTGAAAAAATACTTGTCGGCTAGCCGGTAAGTCCCGTTCACATCCGTATAAATTTCTACCTGTATGTAATCAGAGTTTCAGAGCTAAAGAGCTGAAATAGAGCAATGGAAATCTACACCAGGAAGGGGCATTTACGAGATGAGCTTTTTTTGGAAGGGCACCTTGCTCGTCGTACAGCAGTGTTTTTTTCATAACGTATTAAAGCAATTGCGACCGCGTATGAAAATTTTGCGGCTATTACAGCAGCTATTATTCAACTTTCACGTTTTTCGGCTCAAATGTCTTCTTTCATCAAATTTCCCGGCGTCGGATTTCTCCGAACCCTTTTCACCCCGTATGCCAAGGCTCGAATCCAATGTTTATTTTTGAATCCGAGAGACATGCCTCTGCATCTAACATTACTAAAATTATAACGGCGAGCCGAGAGGAGGAAGTGAAAATGAGCGTCGAAACTTTGAGGTATGAAATAGGCCCAAGCGGCAGCAGAAAATTTCTAAAGACAATGCTCTTTACCGGGATCCCCTTTGGTCTTTTCATGGGACTCTTTTGGTCATTTCTATACGGATCGAGATCCGGAGTGGTCATGGGCATTATGGCTGGTGTTCTCTTTGGAGCAGCGATGAGCGCTTTTGCGGGCTATCAAAAGAAGAGATTTGAGATGGACCGTCCTGCGCTTGCGGGTGAAGACCTCGTAAAGGAAGGAGGAGCGAATCATTTTAGGAACATTGAGGCAGTCGGAGGGTGGATTTATCTCACTGATAAAAGGCTTTTCTTTAGATCTCATTCAATGAATGTCCAAAGACATGAGTTATCAATCCCGCTCCAGAAAATCAGCGAAGCAAAACCCTGTATGACATTTGGAATCATACCAAACGGACTGAAAATCAAGACTATAGACGGTGAGACGGAGAAATTTGTGGTTGAGGACAGAAACGAGTGGGCCAAGAAGATTCTGGAGGCAAAAGACTCGGTTGCGGACCCATCTAAATAAGAGTAGTCAATTCCATTCCTGGGTTGGACATGTTTTTATTGGCGAAGAGAGACTGTAAGCGCTGATGCCTAAAAGGTCGGGCTGGGACTTTCTGCCTTCAGGATAACGTGCTTGGGCTGGTTAATTTATTTAATTCGCTGCGACGCCTTTAATTGACAAGCAAAAGTTCAAATCGCGATTTTAAGCCGACTTCACGCATGCATGCCGATTGACTGCCGAAATTCTTGCAATGATTGACTGCCCCAGGCTTCGTGTGAAAGAACTGCTCCGCGAAGTCCGCAAGGTCCTGGACGAGGAATGAGGGTCCTGTGGATTAGGCCGTCCATCAAAGCGTCATCAAGATTTGCCCAAAGACTGAATGGGAATTCCGCCATAGAACTATGGGATCTCTCCTACACAATCAGCATCTCATATTCTGGTATCCGCCGTAGTGCCTGTATCTGGATTTAGAAATCCTGCCTGATTTCTGCAAGTTGAACGCAGCCAGAACAGATTTCCAGTTTGGCGTGGAAATTGCTTACGTATTGGTCAGTCTCACAATTCGGCTAAGTAGATTACTTACCCGAGGAAGATGAGAATAAGTGCGGAAAACCAAAATCTGGCAATCGATCGGTGCATAGAAGTCCAGCACCATTTGGCCCTGGGCAAGCAAACAGCGCAGACCATGGACTTGCATAGCCTGTTCGCGTACGAAGCAGGAAAGTCAGGGATGTTCGACCTGAGCGACATCGCTTCCACATCGCTTGGCAAGCTGTTGAATGCAATTCCAGCGCCGGTGTTATTGATCGACCTGTGGTTCTGCATCGCTTTTGTCAACCAGGCGTGCCAAAAGCTTAGCGTCAATTCCAAAGGCATGAAGGGTTCGCGATTCACGGATATCCTTCCCAATCCCGATGACTCTGCCTGAGCCGTCACTCTGAGGACCAAGACCGTGACCCTCTTGGAACGAGTCTTTGCCGACAGAAGACCTCAAAGGGCAGAGGCGATCCTGGAGGTAGGAAAGCATAGAATCTGGGCACGACTCCACGTCAAACGCTCCAGAATTGGCAAGACCACCGCATATTCCGATCCAAGGTACCGAAGAAAATGGAGACGCAAAAATGAGGTTCTTAGTATACGTCTTGGTGCTCATAGCGGTATTAATAGCGGTTCCGGTGCCGTCCAACCTGACTGTGGCACAGGACGTCCCTCTCGACCTTGATTGGTGCCAACAGAACTGTAACTGGTTAATGGGAGGAGACTCCAGCAATTACCTCAACTACTCTGCCTGCATAGAGAATTGCAATAGACAATTCTGGAAATATATTGACAGAGAAACCGAGGAAACTGAAAGAGCGCGGTGAGCGGGTGCAGACCCGCGTGTCGACCCACCAGCATCGGATTCCCGCATTTTCATCAAATTGACCGTTTTGCCAGGTGGGTACACGAGAATCTTCACGACAAGGTGATTCACCTTCATAACCCTTTTCCAATCAGGAGGGAATGAGTCATGGGCCGATACACACGTCGCAATTTTCTTAAGGCTTCGTCCTTGGCCGTCGCAGGTGCTGCAACCGGAGGCATCGCTTGGTCGCGCTCTGTCGCCGCCAGTTCTGATTACAACCCTGACGTGATGGCTCGCGCCATCTCTGAGAAAGCTTTTCGCTCACGATGGCCTCGCCAGGCCCATCCCGGCAAAGCCAACTGTCTCAGACATCGCAAAGGACCTAGACCGGACGCTGGTGCTGGGTGGCGGCGGAGAGTTCTACCTCGCCTGGTATTGCGGATTCTTCCACGGTCTCTTCGAGGCGGGCATTGACATGAACGCGCTGTCCGAGATGGTGGTCGGCACCTCGGCAGGCTCCTACATGGGGAGCAGCTTGACCTCGGAGCACTTTCAACGCCTTCGCACCGAGTTTGAGTTTTTCGGATACTTCCCCAAACTGCTTGCCGACCTCGCCCCGGTGGCCAGCCCCAACATCAGCCAGCAGCGTGCCCAGGAAGTGAACCTGGGAGTCAAGGATGGCAGCGCATCGTCCATCCGGGCCATCGGACATGCCGCCCTGGCCGCAGATAACAGGCTCAACGGCGTCAAGGTGGAGCGCTTGGCCGCTCTCTTGACGGGGGATAGTAAGACGCGACTGGCCCGTGGCCAAGATGTACACAACTGCGAACGACTGCTATACCGGGGAACGTCTTATCGTGGGGCAGGCCGTTGCACGGAAAAATAACATCCCTCTTGCCCATGGAGCGGCGGCCAGTTCGTCGCTGCCCGGAAACATTGGCCCAACCCTGTTGGGTCAGCGCTACTGCATGGACGGCGGCATCGCCGCGACGAACTCGCACTGCGATGTCGTCGCTGGGTCCAAACGCGCTATCGTTGTCACTCTGACCGATGGTGTGACCGGTATAAAGCTGACCGGCATCCCTCACAACGTTCACGAGGAAGTGAAGGCCCTTGAGGCTACCGGGACTAAGGCGCTGCTGATCGTGGCAGGCACCCCTCCGGGCGTAAGTCTGATGGATCCCAAACAGATCGAGCCTGCAATGAGGAGCGGATACGAGCGCGCCAAGAAGGAAGCGGACGAGATCAGGAAGTTTTGGGCCTAGGAGCCTGTCGCAGAACGCTTAACATTTTGTTTCACCGGGATTATAGGACCCGTTCATGACAGATCCTCGATTCAAACCCTATTATTGTTGTTTCCACACACGGCCCAGGTCATCACAGATAGAATCCAAATTGCTCCCAGTGTCTGAACATTGATGCAAAAGTTTTTATACGATTATTTATCCCGTTGTCCGTCCTGGTGGTCTGTCCCTGAATTATCTGGGTTGTAGTGTGGGGTTTGCAGACAAATCTGGTTTATATATATCTAAAAGGTCGGCCGTGTGAACCGGCAGAGAAAGGCTCTTTCCGGCCTCCCATGGAAAAGAATTAGGGGTTCTCTCCTATCAGTATAACGTGCTTGGGGTAGTTAATATATGTAATTCGCTGCGCCGACCTTTAATGTGAGAGGCAGCAGTTCAAATCGATATTTTAAGCAGCTTTCCGCCATACGTGCCGATTGACCGCCGAAATCCTGCTAATGATCAACGATTGACTTCAGAACTGAGTCTTGTCAGTCCTGACCGTGATTGCCAAGGGCATTCATTCCGATAAAGACGCATTCCGAGACAATAGACATCAGTAGCTTTGGTTGTTGATAAGTCGTCTCAGGCTTAGCCACACGCATCCTACCCGATTCTTTGAAGTGGTGAAGGGAAAAGTATTGCCGTTTTCCCAACATTGTGAACACGCAACTCCCGCCATATTCATATCCCCTCTTAATCATAGACTATATTTAAGGGTTAGTGGGTTTTCATTGAGGGATAGAAAGAAAGGAGACGCCCATGAACTGTAACAGATTCGTGGCCGCCAGAACGCATCCCGTCCTTGGGCAGGATATTTTACAGAGTTCACGCTAGTCATCCCAGCGGGTTTGCATATTTAAGGATAGGATGGAAAATACGCACTGTGCCTTGCATTTGGTTTGCGGAGCGCATTAGCGGAACGATTGCTTATTTAGGCATGACCGAATTAGAATCCGGACGCTTATGCACCGATACCGACAGTCTAAACGAATAGGAGAGATCCGACGGGGCATCTTCGTGTTGCTTCAGCATTGTATTTGGGCAGATACTACCAGGAGGGGGTGTTCGAGTAAGGGCCACGTGGAAAACAGCGCTTGACCGGGGGGCGTTCGGCGAGGTACGTTCAGAAACAAGAAAATACAGCATTTTCAGCAACGAAACGATTGTCTTGCCTCTGTCGGGTCTTATGGGAACTCATACGGCGACCTGTTCGGGGTCAGAGGAATCATCCGGCGACCGGGTACGAGCCAAAGGACCTCCAAAATGGCGAGGCCGCCGTATTATTCAGGGTACCAAAGTGCCGAGTCTTTTTTTTGACAACAAAGATTTGCGTGTGTCATTTTTCGGGCGAGTTTACTACTAAGAAAAGTAGTTGTCCCTAACTGGGGACATTGGCTGCTGAATATGGGACTCTGAACATTTCCGATATGGGGGATTGTCCATGAACAGAATATGCGCCCTGATCGCTGTCTTGTGGGTAGGGTTCGTCTTTTCTCCTTCTCCGAGATCAGCTCAATCGGAAAAAGAAGGAATTGTGATCTTCAAGAAAACAAGGGATTAAAGCACAAGACCGGTTCCAGAGAAGACCTGCGGATCTGAAGCCAAAACATTGATTTTTGAAAGTCCGAAACGATGAAAACTGGCAATTTCCTCGCGATTTTAATGTTGAGTGCTCTTATTATTTGTCTATCCTGTCATATTTTATCAGCGCAAAACTCGGAATCTGACCAATTCGGGTTCGATGAATATGCTGATTATAGAGACCTTCAGTTGACGGTTACGAAGGGCGGAGCCGAGGAGTTTCTGCCAAGCAACCTCGATGAGTCCAGCAACATAGATATTTCTCTCGACTCGGACAAACCCGTTTTTTCAGCAGGAGATCTGCTGAGTTTCACTGCAGCTGTCGATAGAGACTGCCATTTGACAGTCATGTACGTATCCCAATCGGGCAAAGTCATTGTCCTTTTGAACTCCTTAGCACGAGCGGACGTTCCGATACAAATTCCGGCCCGACAGTCACGTTTTCAGCTCCAGGTGGATGGGAAACAGCCGTATGAAACCATTCTAGCTTACGCAACCACCGGCAGAAATAATATTTTGGATGAGGATCGTTTGAGTGATATTCCAGGAACTGATTTCCGGGTGTTTAATGGGTCACCTGCTGAGCTGGTGGAAGTTTTTCAAGATCTGGGCAAGGGTGCTCCGGCTCATGAGCCGTGGGGAACGGCACAATTAAACGTGCGGATAAGCTCTGGCAGAGGGTCCGCCGCTGAAAGCGACGCAGATGCCAAAGCCGAAGCAAAGAGTTGGGGACCTGTGGCAATTAAAGCACGAGGGGGCGGATATTTATCTGTTAAGGACGGAAGAATTTCTCTTGTGAAAAAGATGACTCCATCAGCCGTACTTCAATTACAAGCCGCCACAGGTGATCAGGTAAGGATTGTGGGTCGATATGGTACAGTTAATGAACTATTTGGTTTTACATCCAATATGTTTATCTTCGCGCCGCAGGTTAAGAAAAATGCGCAAGGCAATGTGAACGACGAGAAGGTGATTGCCAATTCACCCCGCCGTAGCCAGAGGGCAGTATTCCTGTTGGCCCCAGTAAAACCCGGCAGAAGAGGCAAGAAGGACATATCGGGATCCCATGAATTTGAGCCCAACGATTCTTCTTTTGAAAAGGGCTTGATTAGAAAATAGTCCGATCTACTGCACAGTACGGGATTTGAGTTCACAATTGTGATCGACGCGGCATAATCGAGGAGAAGTCAAATGTACAGCGACAACAAGTTGATAAAACTCGTCGGAACAGTGTTGATTTCTTGTTCTTTATTGCTCAGTTCTTTATCCAATCTGTATGCAGACGACCAATCCAAATTCCTGTTCAAACCGGTTCCCGTAAAGAAGGGAGGTGTCTTGACCCCTGAACAGGAAAAGCAATTGGCTCAACTCAAGGAACTCAAGACCACAAAAGACCTTTGGGTCGCCGAGCTGAATCTGAATTTGTTTCAGTTAAAGGCGGTGACGCTCAACATGTCCGACAAGAGGGCGCTCAGTGCGGTGACCGACAGCATCGAAAAAAGGTCCGACAACGACTTCACCTGGTTTGGAAAAATCCCTGAATTGTCCGAAACGGGCCAAGCCGTGCTTGTGGTCAAAGACGGGCAAATGACGGGGAGCGTCTATGCAGGCACTGAACTCTACCAGGTCTCTCCGCTGGGCTCCGGTCGCCATGCCATCATTCATGTTGACCAGAGCAAGCTTCCTCCGGATGAAGGCGACGACCCCCAAGAAGTTGAGCAATTGCAGAAAGAATTACAGGAGAAGTATGGGGACAAGCATTCGGATAACGACGCAGAGGATTATTTCGACTCGGATATCACAGCAGACAAGGGCGAAATTCCTATCCTAAAGGTTATGGTCGCCTATACACACGCGGCCATGCAACTAGCGGGCAAGGCACAGATGGAGGCCAAGATTCAAGAGGCTGTGGACCTGTCAAATCTTTCCTTTAAAAATAGTAACATTAGCCTAAAAATGCGGCTTGTGCATCAGTTTGAACTCAATTTTCAGGAAGGTGGGACGATGCTTAAGGATCTCCTGAAATTTATCCAAAAAGGTAACACACGTGGGGATGAGGTTTATGAGCGCCGAAACAAGTATCGCGGGGATGTGGTAGCGCTGATCATTTCTCGGCACTCCAATGATGTATGCGGCGTGGGCGCGATTGTTGGCGCAACTACGCCCAAAATGGCTTTTTGTGTTGCGCGGTTTGACGACGATTGCAGCAGACTAACTTTCACCCATGAAATAGGCCATTTATTGGGATGCAATCACAATTGGGAAGAAGATTACGCCTCGCGTTATAGATCAGGTCGACCCAATCATGGCTCCTGGTCTAAATGTGGAGAGAAGAAAAACCATTGGAGGACGATCATGTCTTACGTCTGCCCTGGAAACACTTGTCCTCGTGTGCCCTATTTTTCGAATCCTGACATCAATATCAACGGAGTGCCGACGGGCTCCAAGGAGTGCTGCAACAATGCCGCAATAATCAACGCAAATGCAAGGAGAGTGAGCAAATTCCGATGAGGTGTCTGGAGCATCAACCGAACTTTCAAGCAAACGGGTGCGTCTTTCAAAGGGAGTTCAAAATAGTCGTTGACCAGGAGATTGGACTCCTAATATACTTAAACGTTAAGCAAACATCGGCTCTTAGGATAACGATGCTGGTTGAAGAGGGAGAAACCATGAAACCCATATCCATGCTAGATGATTCAACCTCTCGGCGGACCCGCTGGAAATTCTTATTTACAGCATTGATTCTCATCTGTTTGCTCAGTTCTCTATCACTGGCAGCCGATGAGGAAATCCCGAAGGCTGTGCGCCGGGCTTCCACGGAAGGCGCATCCATAAACCATCAAAAACGGATCGCCCTAGTTATTGGAAACAACGAATACAAAGAGGACCGCCTACGGAATCCGGCCCATGACGCGGAGGACATTGGAAAAGTCCTGCGGGAGCTGGGGTTCACCGTACAGACCAAGATAAACGCCAATCCGCAAGAAATGGAAGAAGCAGTCAAGGAATTCGTTCGGGAGATTCAAAACGGTGATGTTGGGTTATTTTACTTCTCAGGGCATGGGGTTCAAGTGGATGGGGAAAATTATTTGATACCGGTTGGCGTTTCCATCGAATCTGCGCCTGCCGTTCGGCATAAGGCTATCAGTGCAGGCTACATTCTTGAAGAAATGCACGAAGCCAGAAATCGGACCAATATTTTCATCTTAGACGCCTGCCGGAACAATCCGTTCAAAGGATTCCGATCAATGAACAAAGGTTTGGCTACAATGGACGCCCCTAAGGGGACATTCATCGCATATGCGACGGCTCCCAAGTCTGTGGCGGCGGACGGTACGGACCGGAACAGCCCATATACGAAGAATCTCATGCAAGCAATAAAGTCGAAGGGCGTTCCGATTGAACAGGTTTTTAAGCAGGTATCACGAGCTGTGGATCAAGAAACGGCAGGAAAGCAAATCCCCTGGACTGCTTCGTCGTTGCAGGATGATTTTTGGTTCAACCCAGGCGACAATTTTTTGCCAGTGCCGGAACCCCGAAGAGCGACAGCATCCCCAGGTTCGCAACCTTCCCTCGATTATAAAGAGCGGCTTGAGAAGGAAAAGCAGGAATTATTGGCACGGGTATCACCTCCAAAACCGGCTGCAGTCCCATCCTCGGAGTACAATAAAAAAGGGGACGATTACTATTGGGGCCGCGGGGTTCCTAAAGATTATGACGAGGCGGCAAAGTGGTACAAGAAAGCGGCAGAACAAGGAAATGCGGCGGCTCAAGACAGGCTGGCAGGGATGTACATGCATGGTTTTGGAGTTGGAAAGGATTACGAAGAATCGGTGAAGTGGTACAAAAAAGTCAGCAGAACAAGGGCATGCCGGTAGTCAATGCAATTTAGGTCTTATGTACTATCATGGCTATGGAGTTCCAAAGGACCGGGAAGAATCGGTGAAGTGGTGGAGAAAGTCCGCCGAACAAGGAAATGGGACTGCTCAGTGGAATCTGGGGCTGATCTACCGGCAAGGCCTTGGGGTTCCCAAGGATTATTCAGAGGCGGCGAAATGGTTCAAGAAAGCTGTCGAGCAAGGAGAATGGAGGGCTCAATCCAATTTGGGCGAAATGTTCAAAAACGGGTACGGAGTGCCAAAGGACCGCACGGAAGCAATTAAATGGTATAAGAAGGCTGCCGATAAAGGCGATGAATACGCTAAGAAAGAGTTGCAGAAACTGGGCGCAACATCGTCCAAGTGATAGGAGTATATACTTAAGCCCTTGACCTGCCGAAATCCTGGCAACGGTCAACGATCCGCTTCACAAGTGAGTTTTGTTACTTCCAACGCTTGTTGCCAAAGTCGTTCCTTCCGATAACGAGGCATTCCAAGAAAAAGACCTCCCGTGCTTTTGATTGGTGAGAAATCCTCTCAGGCTTAGCCATTCGCATCCTACGCCATTCTTTGAAATGGGGAAGGGAAACGTATGGCCGTATTTCAACATTGTGGATACGCGACGCCCGCCATAATCATATCCCATCAGAATAATATATATTTAAGGGTTAGAGGGTCTTTATTGAGGGATAGATCAAAAGAAACCACCCGCATTCAGGCATGGAGCTGTGCCATGCTTACTTCACGCTTCTCGCCCGGCCATCGGATTGGTGGCAGTCTTAACCCACGGTTTCACGCCCTGGGTCTCTTCCCCTCAGGAGCAAATTATTCGACATCGGCCGGTACCTCAGCCGACATGCAGTCTCAGAAGTGCGGAATCTCGGCACGTCCTGATAGATCACTACCGACGCCTGCCTCTTCCGTAGAAGCCTCTGCCCCCGTACCATCCCCGGCCGCCATACCAGCCGCCGTAGTACATGGGATAGCCATAGGAACCCCATCCGTATGCTGCGGGATAGCCCCATCCGTATCCAGCGTAGCCGCCATAGCCTCCGTAGCCGCACCCGCACGCCACAGAGGCGGACGGCATCACAGCTGTCAAGGCCACAACGGACAGAACCAACGCGCCAATCATCAATGCTTTCTTCATAATTCACCTCCACTTTACGCCATTCAGTTACTTCTCGGAGTCTACCTTAACACCCTTTCTCAAGACCGGTCGGTACTCTTGCGGTGAGAAGACTACCAAATTCATCGATGGAAGAACCCACCAAATGCCAATTTACCTGCTATCCACCGGCCACTCTTGAGAATTCTCGCCGGATCAACTCCTTTTTCCTGTTTAGATGTTTTCGGTTGATAAAAGATTCATTTTGGGGGGAGTGGCCCTTCGACACTGTATCCGTCACATCTACTTTGAGGGTCTGTTTCGCTGGTATAGAATACTCACTGCACGCATCTCGCCGGGTAATCGGCTTGACCATTTTTTCCGCTTTCTTCATTTCTTCTTTCCCCTTCTTATATTTGAGGGGTTAGTGGGTTTTCATTGAAGGATTAATCAAAAGAAAGGGGGTACACGCCCGTGAACTTAAACCTTTGGCGGATCGTTGTGCTGGTGTTTACTGAAGTGGCTCAAATGACTATTGCCAGATGGATCGACCAGAAAGCAGATGGCAGAAAGAAATGAATGAAAGACGAAAGGAGGCCCAAGAATGCCCACGTTCAAATTCAATTCGGAGAAGCCGTATTATCAGGATGGACGGCTGGTAAAGAAAGTGAAGACGCAGCACGACCTCAAAGTCAGTGCCTTTGATTGCGCCATTTTCGGATTCAGTGCGATCAGTTTGTTGGGCAAGCTCGCTGTTGCTCTTATTTTCAAGCGCAATCCATACCGGCTGCCTTAACTTTTGCGATGAACAAGGGGAGGAAGAGCAGATGGAATATCGCACGAACAGAACTGACCGAATGGTACGACAAGGAAGGACGAGTGCGAAAGCGCAGGATCAGACAGGACAGATTCGTTCTTTCGCCTTGGGAGCTGAACACAGGTGTGCAATTCCCTGGTAAGAATCTCTGATAGCGCTTCAAAAGCGATTGTGGCTTCCAGTCAAGGAAGTCGTTACCTGCCGAAATAGTCCGGTCGAGCATCGCCCAGCCAAAAACCAGCAGAAGCCGCCCTGCGCCTGCACGCACGCCCGCATTAAATCTAAAGATAAACAGAATACATCAAGAAAGGAGAGCCAATATGGGCACAAACGGATTCCGAGAAGACGAACTGGTCAGCCGAAAAGTCAAGGTCGGCAATGAGTGGCAAACCCGCATATTTCCAATCATTGGCGGTCGTTTGAGGCTGGCGCATGAAGGAAATGAGACACTCAGCCTCCAAACCGAGATGGTGAACTGGGACGGGCAGTATGCCATTTTCAAATGCTCTGCCATAACGAATAAGGGACAGTTCGTCGGCTATGGCACAGCAAACAGCCAGAGAGATGCAAGGCTGGCAGAAAGCCTTGTAGAATTGGCCGAAACACGCTCTATTGCTCGTGCCCTGAGATTTGCCGGATTCGGGCTCGAATTCACCGGCGCAGAAGAGGTCTCACACGTTGCGGCTACAGAGCCGGAACAAGAACAAACCACAGGCAAAGAGAGCAAGCCCGCCTTTCCGGAGGAAAATCAAAACAACAAACCTGAAGCAAAACCGGCGAACGACAAGTCCAACGGTGACGGGTCTAAAGCCACTCAAGCACAGGTGAGAGCCATCAGAAACATTGCGTTCAATCGGAACCGCATGTCCGAACAGGACCTGGTTGAACTGATCACTGAATACGGCGTCAAGGATATTCCCGATCTTTCCCGCCAAGCAGCTTCCGATGTAATTCAATCTCTCCAAGCCCAGGCTGCTTAATCACTTACATTCATCCCACAAACTGACTTTGGTTCAGGCCGGGAGCTCAGACACTTCGGTATGAGGAGAAGTATGTCCGGAGCGCCTGTATTTCTTAACGCCCGGCCTGGGCCTACAGGAAGGAGAAGCAGATGAACGACATTGAAAAACCGCATCTGTCGTATTCACAGATCAACACGTACCTTGGCTGCCCTTTGAAATACAAGTTCCACTACCTGGACAAGATCGAGCCACTCTTTGTCAGTTCTGCCTTGGCCTTCGGTTCTTGCATCCACGAGGCAGTGGGATCTTTCTATCAGAGCTGCCTTGAGGGAGATCCTCTGTCCGCCAGTCAGGTCCATGACGTTTACCGCCAGGCGTGGGACAGCCATGCCAAGGAGCGACCGATACGTTTCTTCAATGGTGACTCTGAGCAGAGCCTTACCGCAAAGGCCAAAGGAATGCTGGAGGTCTTCCATGAGGCATTCGATCCAAGTGTTCAAATCATTGGGATCGAAGAGCCCTTTGAAGTGGATTTGGGTAAGCGCATTCCCGGACTGGTTGGTTGGATCGACGCGGTGGAATTGGCGTCGGATGGAACGGTCAGCGTGATTGACCTGAAGACTGCATCCAAACGCTATTCTGACCACACCGTACACTCCAACCTTCAGCTGACTTGCTATTCGTTGGGAGCCCAGACACTAGGCTTCAACGGGGATACCCGCTTCCGCCTGGACGTGATCCTGAAGACTCAAAATCCGGAGCTGATACGATACGAGACCACCCGGACCGACGCGGATCGGGAACGTTTTCTAAAGGTCGTCAAGAGCGTGTGGCAGGGAATCAAGAAGGACGTTTTCTTTCCGAAAGAGGATTGGCAATGTGGTCAATGTCCATTCCTCGATAACTGCAACAACTGGTGAGGAGGTAATCATGGCTACCAAGAATAAACCGACAAAGGCTGAACCCCAAGAGGAGCCTTCTGTGCAGCGGAAAATCGCTGTGGAACTGGAACGGGGGAGCGTATCCGTTTCAAGGGATGGTCTCACCTTTTCCATCAGCGGGAAGAATGTGAAATTACAGAGACAGAGCCCGCTGAGCCTGACGTTCGACAGCGGCGAGGTTGAGCTTGACGATGGCGAAATAACGGTCAGGGCCGAAGGAGACGCCATCAAATTGCACCTCGATTGACATGATGAGACAAACCTAAAAGGCCCGGCTGGTCTTCGGATTGGCCGGGCTCTTTTCTTTTGGAGGCAGACCATGAGAATACACGGCCGTATCAAGATGGGCCACTATCCGACTCCTAGACGGGTGGTGGAGCTTATCAGAAATTATCTTTCTTTTCCGTCATCGCCGTTCTGTGCACTGGACCCGTGTTGCGGTGAAGGCAATGCGCTGACGGGCATGCTTGAAGGAACAAGCGCGATTACTTACGGGGTAGAACTGGACCACCAACGGGCAGAGGAGAGCAAGACTCGGCTTCACCATGTGATGCGCTGCGGCATAGAAGAGACGCGGATACAACATCGTTCCTGTTCACTGCTTCTTCTCAATCCGCCATACGATGAACTCACCCTGGACGAGGAAGCAGACGCAAAGACGGAGAGGCAGGAACGAGCCTTTCTCCGTATAACTGTTCCTTATCTTATTCCCGGAGGCGTGCTGGTCTACATCATCCCTCAAAACCGCCTTGACAAGTCCATTGCCAGACTGCTGGCATCACGGCTTGAACACATCCACGTATTTCGTTTTCCTGATCCAGAGTTCGGGGACTTTCGGCAGATTATCGTATTCGGCGTCAGGAAAAACGACAACAAACTCGATGAGCAAGAAGCTGCAAGGCTCCAGAGTATTCCCAAGCTGGATCTATCCCCCCTCTTGAACAAGGCTGAGATCGGTTATCCCGTCCCGTCCTCAGGTCCGCTTACTCTTTTCCGATCAACGCTCATCGACCCGGAAGATCTGAAGAAGCACATGGCACAGTCTCCCCTATGGAAGCGCTTCGCCGCCTTAACCACACGATCTGAAATCCGCATTCCACGTCCGCCGCTTCCCCTGCATTCCGGCCACCTGGGTCTCTTGTTGGCTGCGGGTAAGCTGGACGGCATTGTGGGTACCGGTGAGGAGACGCATCTCGTCAAAGGCAGTGTGCGTAAAATCACATCCGTGCTCCAGGAACTCAAGGGAGAGGTGCTGAAGGAGCGGGAACTGGATCGGTACGTGGTCTCCATCAAGATTCTTAACCGGTATGGAGAAATCAGGGAACTCACCTAAAGGAGGAAGGAATGCTCGATACCGTGGTTTTTGAAGAATGCTGGCGGAATATCAACGTCTCTGCCTACACGGACCTCTATGCATATAATGTTGAAGACGGGGCGGTGCTCTTCATTTCTTTGGCCGGAAATGAACAGGCAGTCAAAGCCATATCTTCAGCCATCATCGCGTACAAAACAGTGATCATCAGGCGTGAGGGGCAGCCTGAACATCTCTTGCACGGGCATCCTGTTTCACGCTACCGCATTATGTCCACAAAGCTAGCAGGAGGGTCGCTTCATCAGATAGTGGTCGATCCCAGGTTTTGGATAAACTCGAATACCGAGTCCCGCCTGGTGATCATTCCCACGGATACGCAACCGCATGAAGCAATCTATTCACAGGTTCTCGCTCCTCTTGCCTCCCCGATGATTCCGGCCTGGGGGCAATGGGCATTTGATCGACTGCAACAGATGGACCGGCTCAGGGAAATGGCGGGAACACTGAGGGTAGTGGAGGTTGCTGTAGACGAGCGTGTTGTCGATGAGATCGTCTCAGAAGGTATCCGAATGGGACAAATCAATTTCAATGAAGGAGGCGCTTATGCTGAAGTCCATTAACGATGTGACAGGGTATCTTCAGGCTTTCGGCGGGGCTCTGGCCCACAAGATCCAAGCCGAAGCCGAACCCCTTTTCCGGCCGGGTGATGACTGGCATCCTCGGATGCAAAAGCTTTTGCGTACACCTTTTCAGGCGCAGGCTGATTCCATACAGGCTGCGGTCGAGACATTGAGGAGACAGGACAGCGTGATGTGCATCGGGGAGATGGGTGTGGGAAAGACGCTCATCGGGGCAGCAGTTCCATATATCATGGAAAATGGGCATCCCCCTAGAGTGCTCGTGATGTGTCCCGGTCATCTGACGCGCAAATGGGCACGAGAGGTGACGCAAACGATACCAGGCGCGCAGGCGACCATACTGAAGCGTCTCTCTGATGTTCAAGCTATAGACCCACAAGAACCTCATTACGGCCTGAGATATTACATAGTGAGCAAGGAACGGGCTAAATTGTCATACGCATGGCGGCCCGCGTTCAATCTGAAAGGCAATGTTCCGGTCTGTCCTGACTGTGGAAAAAGAATAGTAGACAGGGACGGAGTTTCCGTAGATCAGGAAGCTTTGGCAAAAAGGAAGCATCAATGCTCAAGCTTGTAATGCGCCCTTGTGGCAGGCCGACAACACCAGGTTTCGTCGGTTTTCTGTGGCGGATTACATCAAGAAGCGCCTCAACGGGTACTTTGATTTCTTTATTTGCGATGAGGTCCATGAGTTAAAGGGAGGAACCACAGCTCAGGGGAACGCATTCGGGACCTTGGCGTCAGCCTGTAAGAAGACCATTGCGCTCACAGGAACACTCTTGGGAGGCTACGCAAGCCATATGTTCTATCTCAACTATCGGCTCAATCCCCAGGCCATGCTGGCCGACGGCGTCCATTACGGCAAAGAGATGAACTTCATAAGCCGGTATGGGGTCTTGGAGCGTGTCACCCGGTACTATCCCGGTGACGACAATGTCTGCTCCAAGGGAAGGAAAGGCGCTACCGTGACAAGAGAGAAGCCCGGAGTAAGCCCGGCCATCTTCTCGAATCATCTCATGGGTTCCACGGTGTTTCTCAACCTGGAGGACATCGCCCTTGACCTTCCGGAGCTGACCGAAGAGGTGGTCCCTGTGGAGATGGATGCTGATTTGGCTGATGCGTACCATGAATTGGAGGATCGGGTCGGCTCTGCCATGCGAGAGATGCTGGTCAAAGGCTCTCGCAAGCTGCTCGGAACGTACCTCAATAGTTTGCTCTGCTATCCGGATCGGCCTTTCCAAAATGAGCCCATTATCTATCCCGGAACTGATCGGATCATTGCACGGCCTGCCGCACTACCAGAAAACAGGATATATGGCAAGGAGCATCACCTGCTGAACATTGTTCGCCAGGAGCTTGCTCAAGGCCGCCGCTGTTTCGTGTACTGCGTGTACACGAACACGAGGGATATCACGGGTAGGCTCAAAGACATTTTGACCAGGAATGGCATCAGGGCCGAGATATTGCGCTCGCATGTGAAACCCGAGCTGAGGGAAGAATGGCTCCGTGAAAAGGTAGAACAGGACATCCAGGTGATCATAGGCAACCCGATCCTGGTGCAAACCGGCCTGGACTTGTTGGACTTTCCCACCATCATCTTTTACCAAACAGGGTATTCGATTTTTACATTGCGTCAGGCTTCTCGCCGCTCTTGGCGCATCGGGCAGGACAAACCGGTGCGAATACATTACCTGCACTATCGGGGGACCATGCAGGAACGAGCCCTTGAGCTTGTCGGCAAGAAGCTGTCGGCATCGTTGGCGATTGAAGGGAAACTGACCGGTGATGGACTGGCTTCCCTCTGCTCAGGTGAAGACATGACCTTGATGCTCGCACGCGCTTTGGTGGAGGGGAGTAGAATAGCAGGAGCTGAATCCGTGTGGCGCGCCCTAAACCAGCGGCAACAAAAGCCAAGACATGGGAACGTCATTCCTTTTGTTCGCAAGCCTCGGTCGTTGGAGCTGCTGGAGGAGCGTTCAGGTACGCTCACGGAAGATTTCTTGTGCGCCCTGTGACACGACCGCCAATGCCAGGAAGACTGAGCTAACGCAGTGACTCCTCCGCTGGATTACCGCAGCACTATATCTGCGGCCCGTTTAGAACAGGACTTGCGAAAACAAGGACTGATTGTAGAAACCGACCAGAATAACGGGAATCAAGAGTAATAGCCCTTACCTGCCATGTAATCCTCATCCTCATTTATTTAGACCGCTTTGCGGTCTTCTTTTCCTGGTCCTATCTGCCTACAATAAATTGCCCTGCCCATTTTCAAAACGTGTCGTAACGTGGAAGCACAAACGGGTATAAAAGCGAGTGAACACGAAAGTAATAATACAATAAAGTATTTATACATATAGGTTTACAGAGACTGAAGAATCACACACGTCTCTAAACCAAAACTCTGGAGGTGCACTATGGAATTTAGCACTGGAAATCCGCTGATGGACTGCTTGTTGCTTCTCGGGATCGGTGGTGGTGCTGGATACTTCGCTCAAGAAAGATACCCCAGAAAGAGCTGAAGCACTCAAAATCAAGAGTGCAAATGATGCCACTGTCGCCATTAGTGGACAGAAACACGAATCTTATCAGAAAGCCGCTGAAGCTCTGGGCAAATCTTTTCAAGGCAACCAGAACATTGACCCAGCGGACGCTCAAGCTGCAATGACAGCGTTGGCGAAGAACTTCGGGATTATCGTCTGATCGGGTATGAATGATGGCTGAAAGAGCCCTGCGAGTAATGAAATATTTGTGAACCGCTCAGCGGTTCCTTTTTCCCCGTGCCTGAAGTATCATTCCGAACGTACCACGATGGTAATACCGCACAGTTACTGAGAAAACCCCTCCCCCCTATACCTTCCTACTATTGTTTTTCGCTTTTTCCAGCAGTGTCCTGGGTTTTTGAGCGTTCTCCGATAAGAATAGGTTAAGCACCCGATAAGACTATTAAATAAAAACAAGCCATTGACTAAGTACTCTCTTAATTTCATCCGACCAGATGGGAAATTCTCAGCTCGCTCGTCAGAATCTCATTCTAGGGACAAAAAATTTCATTCCAGTGCCTTCATTCCAGTTGAAGCTTCTGCCACTGCTTTGTCAGAATCAGAACCAAGCGTCAGTTTTATTCATTGTTCTTCTTGGGAGGCGTCACTTTCTTGCCCTTTGGTTTCGCCGAATTCTTCTTGCGAGTTGACGCGTGTTCGCCTGAGGGTGGCCAAGAAATCCATCCCTCCGGGGGGGAATCGGGAAAGATCTCCAGGAACCTTTCACCTCCACACATCCGCGCAAATAATTGATTCAGACCGATTGGTTTGTTGGTTCCAGTCTTTTCCACTGTCGGAAGAAATGTTGATTGCATCTTCTTCGGGTCGATGGGCGGATTCCCTCTGACGGCCAGGATGAAGTGCTCGGTTTGATCTTTGAGCCACTCTCCACCCTCCTCCCGCTCTTTTACCCAGGTCAGTAGGCTCTTTGGAGAGAATCCCCATCTGTTGATGATCGAATAGGCATCTCCCATGTGACGATTCGTGGCTCTCAACCATAGAATGCAGTCCTCTTTGGCCAAAGAAGGTATAGGCAATTGAACCAAAGTCTCTGCACTCAACCCGGTCACTTCCCAGCGCGCATTGATGAGTATCAGGTCACATGGCGCAATGGGCAACATGCCAGCGTATTGTTCGGGCACGCCGCCATCATCGGTAGCCTTCGACGAAGGTATTCGTTCCCCTTCGCCCGACTTTTGTGCAAGAGCCGCCTCTCCCTGCAAGAGCTGCTTGAGCATTCTATATGCCCCGCCAATGCGTCCAGTGCGGTCCATCTCTTCCACCAGGTGGCCGAACTTCTGAGGCTCCGCTTCTGCGGCTTTTACGATTTCCCTCGCTTTCTTAAATGTCGTCCGCTTGATCCCAACGATCTGTGACACCTTGTCTCGTGTCTTGCCTCTAGAATCAGGTGCCAATTTGGCACCTCTTTTCTCTTCACCTTTGCCAGGACGACCGCCGAGCCTCTGGCGCTCCTTGGCCTTTACGCTCTCTATCTCTTCCACAGCCCGGCCTATTGACACGGCCTCACTGGGAGCAAATGGTTTCCGGTGAACATTCTCGTCGTGTTCAAGTAAGGTAGGATTTTCGGTGTCCAAGATGTGAACTGGGACATCCTTCCAACCAAGTAGTTTCAACGCTTCAAGGCGTCGGCGACCGCTGAGCAGTATGTATTCTGGATTTACCGTCAATGGATTAATCAATCCAACCTCAGCGATGCTCGTCGCCAGGGACTTGATGTCTCCGAGATCCTTCCGGTGGCGGTCCACTATTTTGATCTTGTCAATGGGTACCCACTCATATCGCTCCGTAGGTCTGGTGCTTTCAGTCATGAGGGAGATCTCCTGCTCTGGTGAGAGTCGGCGAAAGCCGGGAAGACTTTCGAGGACGGCGGCAAGTTTCTCGGCCGTCGAAAGAATCGCGTTATCGTTGTTTCTGAAACCGGTCCACTTTATTTCAAGTTGAAAGGCTTGAACCGGGCACGTCTTAACGAGTTCCGGAACAATTGTCATGGTTGCGCCGTATGGGTATACGCCATCTTTGCCAGGTCCCAGTTTGGCCTGGAGCTGCTCCATAAGTGTATTCCTGGTTCCTTCCTCAATTGTGGCCGTACTGGGATCGTACCGCTGTTCATTTTTGTCCTTATCATCGTAGCCAGCGCCCAAAAGAAACACGCCTCCATCGCCTGCGTACTTCTTTGCAGTGGAATCCTTCATCCCATGAATCACGGCTACGATTGCCGGAGACGGATACTTGCGGGTGATCTGTTCGGCGAGTTTAATGAGCGGATTCCACCAGTCTTCGGCGTACCTTTTTGCATCGTTAGGATCATTCAGATCGGCGGGAATGCCCTCCAGTTTGCTCTCGGATTCCGGCTTTTTGTACTTCCTGTTGTTAACCACCGCATAGCAATCGAGCTTATTCCTATCGGCCAGCTGAATGGCAAGATCCTCAGTGTGGCGGTCATCGCCGTGAAATCCGTGGGGAGCCACAACCAAAACATTGCATGTTCCTCTCTCCTTGATGGCTATTTCACCGCGCTTGCTTGGATCTGGTTCCCAGTCCGGCAACGAAGGCACGTAAGAACGAACTGCTTGGTCGGGGCTTATCTGACCATTTTCTACTGATTTTTCTCTTTCGGAACCATCCGGGGTTGGTTCTTGACGAAGGATTGAACCGGGGCCGCCTTGTCGTCGGCTATCAGGTTCGTGGTTTTTCAGCGCATCCGATTCCAACTTAACAGCCTTGCTACGTTGCTCTCTGGTGAACCAGAAGCTGAAATCTTCAGAGGTGAGCACATCCTCGAGTCTTGTGACCAGTTTTTTAATGTTGGCTAACGAATCCCGGTAGTCCAAACACCGAATAGCAATCTGAAGGGCTTCAATCTTTTGTTTCTCGAACTTGCTCTTGAGACCGACGATGAGACCGTCCGACGCATCGTATCCCGCCACGCCATCCATCGCAGGTCCGATTTTTTCCGTAAGGGCGTTCCTAAGATCATTCATCAGCCCTGAAGAGGCGGTTGCTGTTTCAGCATCGTAAGAGCCTGTATATCCGGCTCCTAAGGCAAAGACACCCTCGGAGCCCAAAGACATCTCTGCATACAGGTCACCCATTCCGGTGACAACCAGAACAAGCGGAGGCTTTGTGTACCACTCCATTATATGTTGGGTCCTGTCCAGGAGTGGTCTCCTGAAATCGCGGTAATGCCACCACTCGTCCTTGTCGTTCAGGTCGGCCCTAGGCGCGGAAGGGGCGGTTCCACGCGTATCATATTTTCGATTGTTGACCACGGCAAAGCAGTCCAACTCTTTGGCCAGCAGGTAAGTCAGGATTTCAGAGTTATCATCGTTTCCAGGGTATCCACAGGGAGCCACAAGCAGAACATTACAGCTTGCCTCGGGTCTGGTGCTTATTTCCCTAGGCACCATCCAGTCGTATTCTTTTTCAAGATTGACCCCGGCCGCCTTGAGTTCGGGTCTCACATCAGGACATTTGTTGGTTCGGGTCGTTTCCTGCCTACTCATGGATGAGTCTCTCCTGAGGATATTGGAAAAGAAATCATACCGGAAGGCCGGGATGAAACCAAATAAAAGATGAGGGTGTGAAGCTGTCAAACAAAATCGCGACACACTATCTTTTCTTGACGAAGGGCCTCTGTCCGTCCATTATTGATGGATTCTGTGCGGCACCTGAAAAGCGGAATGAGAACTGGAATGAAATCTTGGGAGGGACTTGATGGTGAATGAGATGACGGCGGGACAAATGATAACGAGCATAGATGCGAAATCTGCCGAACTCGGGTGGGGATATGCGCGCAGATCACAGGGAAATCAGGTAGAAGTAGAGTTTCGCCCTACCATATTCAACAAGCCGCCGTACGAAGTACGAGTCAAGACCCTCGACCGACAAGAGATCCAAATCGTCAAGGACCCCCTTCAGAGGTTGCGCGATGGGGAATTCGAGGACATTTGGCGTTTTGAGTTGAAGCAGAGGGCGGCGCATCTGATCGTATGCAACCGCCTTGGCCAATTGTCCAATTCCCTCACAGATCTTATGCCTCATCAGATCATGATTGCCCACTCGGTTGTTTCCAGCCCTGGGCGACGATTTCTCATTGCCGACGAAGTCGGACTCGGGAAAACGATAGAAGCCGGATTGGTAATCCAGGTACTGCTCAATCAGGGATTGGCCAAACGCGTACTCATCGTTCCTCCTGGAGGTCTAACCGTTCAGTGGCAGGAAGAGATGAAAGAGAAGTTTAATCTGGACTTCCCCATATACGGGGATGAAGTTCAGGGAATTCAGGCATTCAACACTCACAACCTGCTGATAGCATCGCTGGACACAATCAAGCTAGACAGACCGCGCAAGAGCGGCCGTTTAGACGGTCATAAGACCGTCATTTTGGAATCCGAACCCTGGGATATCATCGTCTTCGATGAAGCTCACCGTCTCAGCGCCAAAGCTGGAACCAAGAGGAAGGTCGACAAAACCCTAGCTTTCAAGTTGGCTGAGGAATTGCAGGATAGATGCGACGCAATTCTCCTCTTGACCGGGACACCTCACCAGGGTGACCAGATAAAGTTTGAACTTCTGATGGGATTAGTGGACGAAAACGTGAATTTCTTGGCAAAACCCAAGAATCCCGAGAAGGCGGTCCCGTACACTCAGCTCGTCTTACGAAATCAGAAGTCGAAAGTCACTGATGCAGACGGAAACCCCATTTTCAAAGATATCGTGATCAAGCCCGTGTGGGTAGCGTTGAAAACATCGGGAGAGAAAGCATTTCATGCAGCCCTGGAGGAGTATCTCCGTGAAGGCTACGGGTACGCTGATCTTGATCCAAAGGACAAGCACCACCAGGCGATAGGTTTCGTCATGGTCATTTTCCAAAAAATGGCTGCGAGTAGCACTGCCGCAATCAAACGAGCATTGGTCAAGCGCGCGGAAACGATCCGGAGTAAAAAGAAGAAATCGCCGGAAAAGGCGGTCTCGGCAAAGGACGAGCGTTTTGCTGGAGAACTTGAAGAGGTTCAATTGGATCTCATCGCGGACGACTTCTGTGAGGTGGAGCTGTTTCTGATCCAGCGACTGCTCGACATGGAAGTCCCGGAAGACGGTAAGGTGGAAGAGCTGTTCAAGGTTATCGACGCCGTGAGTAAAAATAATCCGGCAAAGAAGGTTCTAATTTTTACCGAATATCGTGGTACCCAAGATTTCCTAGTGGAGCAATTGGCAACTCGTTATGGAGCTGACTGTACGACAATTATCAAGGGAGGAATGCGACTGGGAGAAAAGAGCAGGAGCCAGAAAGAGTTTAGAGAGGATGAAGGCAAAAGGTTCCTCGTCTCCACAGAAGCCGGTGGCGAAGGAATCAACCTGCAGTTCGCCCACATCCTGATAAATTACGACATGCCCTGGAACCCATTTCGACTCGCCCAGCGATACGGGCGTCTCTATAGATACGGTCAAAAGGAAGTCGTTCAGGCTTTCAACTTTTCCTACAAGGATTCCGTAGAGACCTTAATCAGAGAGTATTTGGAGCGGAAAACCAGGATAGCTGCCAAGACGCTGGCCAAGATAACCGGGGAGAGAGTCCAAGACATAGAGCAATCGCTACTGGGTGTATACGAGGAGCACCTGGACTACGACAAAATTTACCGTGACGCCATGGCCAAGAAGGACTTGAAGCCATCACAAGCGATGATTGATGAAGCTGTAGCCAAAGGACAGGAAGCTTACCGAAAAGGGTACGAAATGCTCAAGAATGTTGGGCAGTTCAACCCTGACAGATTCCGGCAATACATAAACAGCCCTTTGGATCTGAGCCACGTTGAGCAGTTCGTTCTCGAATTCGTGAGCAGGAAGGGACAGCGGCGGATGAGCCCGAGAGCCGGGCTCTACTATTTGATCACTCCCAGGGTGCTACGCGCCGACAAGAGGGTCCAGAAGAAATACACAGAGGTGACGTTTGACCGAGAACAGGCAATGAATGAACCCAGGATGGAATTTTTGGCAATTGGGCATCCACTGACGGATGCTGCTATAAGATATGCGGGAGGAGCAGATCTGGGTGGCTTTGCAACCACCCGGCAAATCATGGATCATCGCTATTCAGGGGTTGAAGGGGTTCATTTCAATTTCATGGTCAAGCGGAAACAAAAGACAGGCGATCGAGAGGACATCTCGTTTGATCTTGTTCCAATATTTTTGACCTGGGACGGCGCCGTGGTTGATGGGGCGGGTGAGACCGCGTTGGAAGCGTGGGGAGCGCGGGCCATACCTCAGAACAAGCTGGTCTTCCATGCGGATAGGCTGGAAGATCTTCACAGGATTGCTTCCGCCCAAGTCCGGGAGAAATACGAGGGCGAAGAATTCTGGAACGATGACATAGTTTGCTTAAACGCGGCGGTGACAAGGTTTGTGTGAGCAGTATTGCCCAAAACATAGGGTCCTCATTTCAAGTTGATCAACGTCTTTCGATACTCAGGGGTCCGTCATGCCAACCAACCGAGTCGAGACCATCTTCAACTGGTATTTTAGGTTCAATGGTTACTTCACTACACCTAATTTTACTGTCCATCCGGACTACCGCAAGAGACCTGGAGGAGGCGAAGCAGACATTCTCGCCATCCGTTTTCCCTTTTCCCGAGAGGAACCTAGGGGCTATTCTTTTTCGAGAGATGACGTTCTAAAATTTGGAGGTCGAAAGCTCGATTTTGTTATCGCAGAATGCAAGTCTAGCGTGTGTGACCTCAATGATGCTTGGCGAAACAGAGATTACGGAAATGTGCAATATGCTATTAAGTGGATGGGATTGTTCAGGAACAGAAAAAAAATTGACAAGATCGCGGAGAAGGTCTACGCGAACGCCTTCTGGAAGGATAAAAGACACGTCGTTAGAATGATTGTCTGCGGTAAATATGAAAACGAAAAGCTTCGCGAAAAAATGCCTGGGCTAGTCCAGATAGGTCTGGAGCACGCCATTCGTTTTCTGCGCGACCGATTTAACGCTGGCTGTAATCAAGTCTGTAGGGACGGCTGGGACGATTGCATCAGGGAGTTCGGAGATCTTTGCGAAAAAGAAAAACATGATATCGACAAGCTAATGAATTGGGTCTTGCATGGGACCACGAGATCCATGAGAAAGGATGAAATCGCAGCAGTTGAAAGTTTTCGACAACATCTGCTGAACAAAGGAATGGCGGTTGAACCTTGGCAGGGAGGCGACGAATCCCCGGACTTCTACCTTACGATTGGAGAGCGTTTCGCAGTTGAGGTGACGAATCTTATAGATGATGTGGAGATCAATGGCAACAAGGTCCCTCGGCTTCTGTATGCGGTGTCCACGGAAAAGCTGGCTTCCGAGATTGAGAAAGAATCGCGCGATAGGGGAATTCTAAAGGGCTCTTGTCAGCTTTGGGTAAACGGGCCTTTTGAGGACTTCCCTGAAGTCAAGAAGCACATCAAATTAGAATCTCTGGCATTCTTAGAACAGACGAAGGACTCTTCGCCCGGAATCGGGAAGTACTTGCTGGCTGCGGACGATTCGGGGGTAATCTTGAAAGCTGATTTCCCTGACCAGCCGCCAGAATTTTTACAAGGAGTCGGCGCCAAATTCTGTTTTATCTCCAAGAAAGACTATGCCCCGGATCAAGTCTTTCCGTTGATAACTTCGCCACAATGGATAGATTGGGAAGAAGGGTTGGCACAGGAAGCCTGCGAACTTCTTCAGTCAGCCATACAGACGAAGCGCGACAAACTGAAAAATTTGGCCTGTAGGAAGATACTCCTATTGCCCGACTTGTTCCGATATATGAACCCCGCGATTTATCAAAAATGCATTGATCAGGTCCAGGAGCTTGATTACTTTCACTCTGTTTTCGTCATTGATGCACATGGGTCAGTCATGGCCATTTATTCTAAAGACAATTCTTGGAAGTAATGGACGCTTAAGGGACAAATGGAGAGCATGTTATCGGGCCTCAAACACCCAGTCAGGCCGTCCACCGAAATAACGGGCTGCCCGTGTGTCATAGACGCCGGTGTTCTGAAGATTTCCGCGATACATGCTTAATGGCCTTTCGTGCATATATAACAGCTACTCGTAGCACCTTACCCGCGAGGCGAACAGGCGGTCAACGAAAATGAAGCAATCGGCACTGATTTGCCCTTTCGACCGTAGGCCGGACAAACAGAGAGGGTAATTATGCGAGTGTGACCCCAGGAACGTCGGGAACGACTTCTCCGATCTCCTTCACATTATTCGCTTTCACAATCACCTCGACCTGTGATAATGTTGAAGCCACTTTCTTCAAATGTCCCGCTCAGCAGCTCACTTTTGAGGGCACAAGCATGAGAGGCAACCAACTGGCCCGGCAGTGGAAGATTATCCGACTGCTTGAGTCTCGCAAGCGGGGCCTCACCATAACCGAACTCTCCGACGAATTGGACGCCCCTGTCCGACCAGTATGCCGTGATGTCGAAGCTCTTCCGACGAGGTATACTATTATTTCAGGAAAGGAAGTGCTTACATCATGTGCGATGTCGGGCTCTTACAGTAGCCTTTGAGCTTTGCAGCCGACTTTGTCAGGCTTTCCGGGTTGCTGAATGATTCACGATGTGTTAGCGTGACTTTTCTTTCGCCTACATCCTCGATTGCAAATAGAGGAATTCATTGCAGTGGGAGGGTACCAGGTAGTCTGCCTATCGAACATTCTCCGACAGTTTCAGTCGAGTAGGTGGAACCTGCCTGCAAAAAGCATTTTCCGAAGATTGGGACTGCTCCGTCTAGACAATTGCCCGCGATCACATAACCCTTCAGGCGGCAGTTTTTCCTCTTTGCTCGGAAAACGAGCACATGCAAACCTGCAGCTCAACGAGCCCGCCGGTTAGGACATGATAGACGATCTTGTCTTGCAGAGTGTTCAGACTAAGCACGGAAATAATGCGCAATCTCATCAGCACAATTTTGGTAATACTGATCTGTTTCTTAACCAGATTCCACCGGTTCTGTAACCACACAAAAGACACCCTCTGAAAGCCCAGAGGGTCAAGCTCGAAAACATTGAACCCTATGTCAAGGAGTTTATCACCAGAGAAATTATGCCAAGGGCCTTTTGGCTAAAAAACTGGCGTTTTGATTCAGAATTGGAACTGTAGATCGGTTCTGTATCATTCCTAGTTAGCCGCACTGACGAGTGGAATCGTCAGGGTGAGTATGGTAGTATGATTCGAGTACGAACATACCGGCATTCATTGAGAAACTTGTGCCCCCCGACGCACAAATTTGGGACCATTTAGTGGCGGCGCTAACCGGTCGAAACCTGGGAAGACTTTGAAGGTACTCCGTGGGGGCAGTTTGGAAACTCCGTGAGGCGAGCATTCAAATTTAGGGCCATTTTGAATCAAGAAACTGAGACAAAAGCTCAGGATTGGCTAGGCCTTTGCCAGCGTCTTTACAACGCTGCTCTTGAGCAGAGAATAGATGCATACCAGCGTTGCGGGAAAATGATTTCCGAATATGATCAGGCAAAGGAACTCAAAATCCTTAAACAAGACTTTCCTGAGTATAAAACAGTGGGCAGTCAGGTACTGAAAGATGTCCTCCGTAGGCTCGATAGGGCATATAAGGCATTCTTCCGCAGGGTCAAGGCAGGGGCTGGTAAAGCTGCCGGGTTCCCCAAATGTCAACCCTATAGAAAATATCGCAGCTTCACTTTCCCGAACAGTAGCGGTTGGAGGTTGGGCGGTCATTACCTCGATATTGTGAACGTTGGCAGGTACAAACTTCGTCCTCATAGACCTGTTGAGGGAACCATCGCTACAGTTACAGTCAAAACTACATCTACGGGAAAATGGTTCGTTTTATTCTCTTGCAAGGATGTTCCTGAGCATCCCCTACCTAAAACGGGAAAAACGGTTGGTCTCGACGTGGGAATTACCCATTTCAGGTACCGATTCAGACGGGCATAAAATAGATAACCCCAGGTGGTATGTGAAAGCAGAAAAACGACTAAGAATCCTTCAGAGGAAACTAAGTAGATCACAAAAGGAATCTAAGCGGAGAGAACAGGTTAGGCTTGAGATTGCTCGGCTCCACGAAAAGATAGCAAATCGAAGAGAGGACTTCATCTGCAAACTGGCGCATACGTACGCTAAGGGCTATGATCGGATTGCCGTAGAAAAACTCAACATTAGAGGCATGATGGTAGCTAAAGGCGGTTACCCAAATCTACCAAAGAGGATACAAGATGCGGCCTGGGGGCAGTTCCATATCAGACTCGAATCGCAATGTGAAGACCATGGAAAAGAGTTTAAAAGGGTGGAGGCTGCTAAAACAACAACGACATGCAGCCATTGTGGAGCAGAGAGGGAGATGCCGCCGCGTATCCGAGTATATAAATACTCGGTATGTGGGCTGATTATGGACAGAACGCAAAACTCTTCTTTGAATATCCAAGCAAAGGCATTTAGAGAATAAGAGCAAATTAAACTGGAGAGGCACTCTGGGCAGACGCTAACGTGGTTCATTAGAACGAGCGTTGTCTGCAAGCCCCGAAAACTTGTTGGAGACACGGAGGAGATACAGAGGAGAAATCTTCAATGATTTCCGAGAGTGTAGCCACACGCGTACGGGGATGCCGTGATAGTGTTGTTATTTCTGTTGTTCGGTCTGGAGTAGCTGCTGGAAACGGCTAAAGTCCCCTATGAACGCGCCAAAAACTACTTTGGGTCCCATGGCTGACTTCTATGGACGGGTAGGTTCTAAACCGTAATTTCGTGCGCTTATGTCGTGTTGGGTCAACTTTTGACGCCTGATTAAAGAGCTCCGGTATATGCGACAAACCTGGAGAGTCGTGCCCCGCATGCATCAACGAGAGGCGGTGTACAATCAATTCTGAGCGATTTTTGATCTTGGGATCAGGAGAGCATGGCATGGCCACCATCTGAAAATTTGCTGTGATGATTTTGCTGAGTCGAGGGCCAAGTTCTCGGGGTTATTAGAAGTTGCGGAGACAAATTTGTGTGACCGTACCGATGAATGGTGCCGAAGAGCTATTAAAAATCTTTATACATTTCAACGAGGAGTCTAGTTACTTGACACCTATTATAACACAATTATATCAGAAGGTTAGAATAGGGCAATGAAAGATCCTACAAAGTTTTTGCCAAGAAATTGCCTGTTGCGACGTAGTTCGAGCAGGTACTGTGAAAAGCCCGCTATTATAACAGACTGATTCTTAAGGTTGTTTTCGGAGTGGCATGTTTGTTGCGTGACGCTTAGGTCGTTGCGAATTCAACATATTTAAACGACGGGGGATCCTATGGTTTTCAGGACTTGGCATCTTGGGTGCAGTTTTATGATGGTGGTCGCGCTATTTTGCGGGAGCGCGTGGAGTCAGCAGACTTCTCCTAAGGCGAGTAGCCAATCTCTCCAGGCTCTCCAGTCGCTGCAGTCTCTCCCAGTATCTGTTCCCGGTCCGATGCAACTCAACTGGTACATTGCCGCTCGCTATTCCATTTACGGACCCGCGCGACTGGCTTCGGTTGACTCAAAGGGCCTGGGCTTTCCAGGGGCATACGAAATGCCCGGTGCAACCATCAGCCTTGCCAATAAAACGGTTTCGGTGATGAATGAAGCAGGCGCCTCAGTGCCGTTCAGTGCGCTGACACCTGGAACCAACGTCATCGTGTGTGACAGACGTGACAGCGTTGTTGTTTTTACCGTCACTACTACGGGGGTCAGCAATGGGAAGAAATAGCCTCAAAAGCGCCATCTGGTTGTTATTAGTCGCGTTGACGATCCTTGCCCTCCTTCTTCCTCTGGGGGCCCTTGCGCAATGGACGTACAATAATTGCACTGTTCCTCCCCAAGTTTCATATACCGCTTCACCAAACGTATTGCTTGTCCTTGATTTTTCAGGAAGCATGCAGCAACAGACCTATTATGCAACCAATGACACCTTCAGTTACGGTGGAAGCCAGGCTCTGAGCGAAGGGACCTCAGTGATAAATGCCCCTGCTCCGCCCGGTGCTGGAAGTTACGATCCTACAAACCCGACGAACTATTACGGCTTGTTTGACACGACCAAATATTACACGTACGACTCAACCAATGGGATGTTCGTACCCATCGGCACGACAACGGCCAGCGGCACAACCAATGTGGGAATACTGACAGTCACTCCAGGGGCTGCCTATCCCACCCAACCCCCAGGGTCTAGCACGACCCCCACGCAGCTGCCCACATCCGGTCTCAGCGGGGCGGTATTAAATTGGGCCGTCACCTGCCGGATCGATGCTGCATTGAAAGCCCTGATCGGTGGGAAAGCGTATGATTCCACCGACACAAACGCTACCGGATATGTTGGAAATACCACTACAAAGGTGGACTGTACTAACAGCAGCAGCAGTTGCTATCTGAAAGCGCAAGGCGCCCTGCGATACGTTTCTGAGAGCACAAACCTCAACGCCCAATTCTACATTCGGCAGTCCACATGGACGGCCTCTGCACCCACATCTTCTAACACAAGTCCCAACTACCCTGATGACTCAGGTGGGTGGGACTCGAACGGCAGCTGTGGCTCCTCAACTGCCGGTAGTACATGCTATCCCAATAGGGATCTCGTGGTAAGTATACAAGGGAACTTTAACGGAGCACTGGACACAAGCAAATCCCCATATTACACCAAGAGCAGTAAAAAATATTACTACGATGTTTGGACCTTCACACTGACCCAGACCACAAACATAAACATTAGTCTGACTGGGGCATGGCCCTCCCCCTCCAACTCGGAAGTGCTGGTCACAACGAGTGCTCCGTCGGCGACAGTGAATCCCGGAACAATTACATGCAGCAATTCTACGTGCACCACCAGCAACACATGCTGTATAGACACCAGCAGCCCCTTTCAACTCCAGGGTCAACTTGCAGCGGGGACGTATTACGTTTACGCCGTCGATACGAATGGGAATCCGACAGGAAATACACAAATCGGAACTTACACCATCACATCGAATGTCAACCTGAGCCCGGTACAAAGTTATAACGCCCTGTACCCCTCCTCGGCCACGGCGCCGCCCACGCTGACCACTATCGGGGCCATACCTTATGCTCGCGTGCGTGTCTGGACCCTCCCCACTTCCCTGACCGGTGTGGTAAGACAAAATTGGTCCCTGGCGAGATACGGGTTCATGTTCTATAAGTCGGATACTAGCAGCAACGAGGGCAACCTCGCTGTATATTGTGGCCAATACAGGGGTCATAGCGGCATGCAGTCATTCATTGACACCCTTCAAGGTAATACAGCTTATTCTTCTAATCAGCAGCCCTGGCCTTACAATGGGACCCCGACGGGGGAGGCGTTCAACGAGGTGTACAACTACCTTACCCAGAATGGGAAGGGTATAAACGCTAGCAAGATGAGCATGGGCAGCTCCCCTCAGGACCCCTATTACTCCAAGGTGACTGTGAACGGCGTATCAACGAACGAGGCCGTTCCCTGTAGACAAACGTATATTATCCACATGTCGGACGGGAACTGGTACAATAACTCAGGGAGCACGATAGATCCTCTGCCGACGGTTTATAAACTCCATACGACAAACCTCAGGCCGGATATAGCGCCTACAGGTCAAACCCCCATAACTGCAAACATATTCGAAATTCTCCAGTTTGCCAATTCAGCTGATTGCAGCGGTAGCAGCCCTACTTGTGATTATTTTCTCGGTATGAACTCTATGAAATGGGCGGCTATGTACGGCGGGTTCAATGCCTTGTCAGGCTGTACTAACCCCACTTATCCGTGGCCCCAAACGACCACAAATTTCAACAGCGCGACCACTCCCTTCTGCATTGCCAGTTGCACTCCCTCCTGGGGGCCGGTCGGCAGCTATAGTTGCTCGGGTACGAGCAGCCCCAACGGATGTTGTGCGGAATGGAACGCCAACAAAGACCCAAGCCGCAAGGGTGTTCCGGACAACTTTTACTATGCGAGTAATGGGGCTCAATTAGAGTCGGCTTTAACAACTATATTGGCCGGCATAACCCAACAAACGGGATCTTCGAGCGCAGTTGCAACAGTTGCCCAACAGAGCGCAACGGGTGACCTGGTGATCCGGGGCGCGTTCGAGGCGAGAGGACCCAAAAGTGACACAGCTGATTCCAACCGTTGCCTCTGGTTTGGTCATCTGGAGAGTTTTTGGCCGGACCAAAACGGAAATTATGATTTTGCTCTTTTCCCTAATGACATCCTCTGTAAGAATGTAAGTGCCGACAGCGCGGCCGCAGGTGACGTCAATTGTTGGGACGCAGCGATGACGCCTCCATGGGTCGCTTACACGGGAAGGAACGTTTTCACGAGCAAGCGTGGGACCGACGGTGTGGTGCGTCTGATACAATTCACTCCTGGGAATATAGCCACCAGCCCCAGTAATCTCCAACTTGCTCCCAGTGATTTGGGAATTAATACCGGCAATGCCACCAACGACCTCGCTACGGCCAAAAATCTTGTGAACTGGGTCCTTGGACTCGATCAAACAGGGTACAAGTCAAGGCAGTTCGCCACATCAGGCGCCAATTGGATACTGGGAGATATCGTTTACTCTACACCCGTGGTAGTTTCGCCCCCTACATTGGGAGCGGTCTCCCAATCGACCAAGGCGATTATTAGCGGTACTGAGGTCGGGGTGGTGAATACCAACAGTGCCGCTACGGGCGTGGGCTTTAACAAGCCCTTTCTGTATTGGCGTCTCTGTGATCCGTACAACACAACAACACAACTGCCGTCTGGCGCTACATGTCCCAGCCAGCATATTCTTTACAGGGATAAGGTTGTGTATGTAGGAGCGAATGACGGCATGGTCCACGCGTTTCTGTTGTCCGTCTACGATAGTGCAAACTCTAGCTGGGCCACATCTCCGAGCGGTGGGAATTCAACGACAACCAACGCGGACAAAACCAGGATACAACAAATCGGTCAGGAGCTGTGGGCTTACATTCCCAGCAATTTTCTGGACCAACTTAATGGTTTGGCAAATCAGGACTATGGCTATCTTTTACCACCGACCGGGGTATGCGAACACGAATTCATGGTGGACTTGGCCCCAACGGCATGGACTACATTTTTTGACAGCGAGTACGCAAAGCCAGCTAACAATTCGCAACCCGCCTACTGGCCATGGCACTCCGTGCTAATGGGGGGTGAGCGCGGGGGCGGTGACAGGTATTTCGCCCTGGATGTCACGGACGCACGATACGTGGACCCAGCATCTAACAGACCTGCTCCTCATTTGCTTTGGGAATACTCGGTATTTCAAGATAGAGTCAGCACGTTCGATTTGAGCGATGCTGCCAACTCCTTCACACAGGCTTGTTCTCAGAACACGCCGCTCTATCCTGTTCCCTCGGCTGCTCCCCCGGCTTCCCCGACGCAGAACTGTACGGCCCCCACGTTTCCTTCAGGTTACTGGAACAGTTCCTCACCAACAAAGTCGTGCGGAGGATGTGCTGCAAGCTGTCAGAATCAATCCGCGCCCAATGCTTGTAGCGCCGCATGTGCCGCACAGCTCGGGAGCGTCTTGAGTGGAAGTGCTGCAGGTGCGGCGTGGGCACCGTGGGGGTATTGGAGCAATTCCACGACTCAGATCGGTGCCACGGCTTACAGTGCCCTGAAAAATTTGCCGGTTACGTGGTCCAAACCTTACGTAGGGCGAGTAGGACTCCCCAAGGGTCTGACATTGTCGGGCTGCCCGCTGAATGATACCCCAACAGGAAACGAAGGTGTCTGCTCGCCGAGTACGAGTAATTGCACGACCACGTTCAGCGGCGTCCGGAATTTCGCCTTTATAGGAGGGGGCACGCACATCATTGATCAGAGCCTCGGTTTGGCCGACATCTTAGTCGGCTCCCAGATCTTTCCCGGCTGGCAACAGTTCTGACATTGACGGATTCAAACATGCCCTTGAGGGACCATTCCTTCTGGCCCTGGATATCGAGACGGGCACCGATGCTTTCAAATATGTATGGCCGGGAATTTACAATATCAGCAAGGCATTGTTCCCGGCACAGTACACGGGGGACACGACTTGCCAGAGCAGCGGAGCCAATTGCGCTTACACTATCCCATACGCGATGTCAGATCCGATAGCTCTGGATCTGTGGAACGTCGGCACGTGGGCTAATAATTCCCGTGCAGGGGCCCAGACGGGAGAAGATGGATACGTCGATTCCATCTACGTAGGTGACATGAATGGGGTTTTCTATGGGATAAAGCTGAATTTCGATCCGCTTCAGACTCTCTCCAGCAGTGGCCAAAACTACGGAATATATGTTGATCTCTGGAGGACCAAACCCATACCGGTCAATTCCACGACCACGGTAGATTTGAGTACCGATTTGTATCGTTCCTGGCGCCAGCCCATAACGACTGCGCCTGCGGTCAGTTGGGAGCCTAATATGACAAATGTTCGTGTCGTTACGGGTGCAGGAAAGTACGAGAACATACAACCAAATTCCCAGAACGCTACGGATGCTACGGATATTGCCAAAATGTCCCTGTACAACCTCAGGGACACGATCGACTTCACTCCGTCTTCAGTCGGGCTTGGCGGGTCCTCCTGGACGGTGAACGCGACTTCGTCGTGGACCCTGCCTGTAACCAGCACTCCTCCGGTGTTCGACAGCGCCACGTTTGCCGACACTGACCTGAGTGGTTTGAAGGTTTATGTGAGATCCAACTGCGAACCCACCAGGACCACTTTTAGATGTATAGGTGCGACGGACGGAACGACTCCGCAATATCCTTCCAGTACCAGCTATTATCCCGCGGACTCAGGGTGCAGTTGGTCGGCGGGCGGGCCGGCGGGCTCAGGTACGACTGTTGCCGAGAAAGGGTGCAGCTGGATAAATACTTCCACCAAACCACCAACACCTGATTGTTGTGAAGGCACGTGCCCCGGGACCTGCTGGTCCTGCATTTACGATTTACAGACAACCGGTGAAAGAGTCATCGGAAAACCGCTCATCGCAGGTGGCGTAGTGTTTTTCACCACATTCGTCCCCTCTGCCCTTTCCGTCGCCACCAGTGCTTCTTGTCAGGCCGGCGGCACCGGATATTTGTATGCGTTTGATTACTGCTGCAATGAGCCGGACTGCCCGGGATGGTCAGTAGGCTACAACCCATTAGGGGACCCCACGGCGGCTGCAGTGAATTTTCAGAAAAGCAGCGACGGAACCCTCTACGGAGTGCAAGTGAATCTGGGGGCAGGTGTGCCGAGTCAGCCTGTCCTGAATTCAGCCGGAAACAACGTGATAATACAGATGAGCACGGCGCAAATTAAATCAGTAGGGGTGAATCTGGCACAACCCCAGAACCAGGTTCAGGGTTGGCATGAACCACCACATTAAGGATCCCGCCCTAGGGCGGCTTACAGGGCTGTGAGTTATGCACGCTTTTGAGGACCAGGACACTAGAGATGGTAGCGAAATCTTTTAATGCGGCGTTTGTGCGTAGGCGCTCTTTGCGAAGCGTCCTAATTCAGGACGAGTGACGAACAGTTCGTATAAATACTGGAACGTACTTCACTTGTTGGTGAAGGCTTACAACGCGCCCTAACAAGCCGGCGTGGGGACATAACATGATCCCGAGGAGAGAGGTTGACAAGGCGGCTCGGTCACTGGCAGGCCATCGGGTCACATCGGTAATGGCTGTATCTCCGCTTAAGCTTTACCGCCGGCGGTTGCGACGGACCCAAAGGGGGTTTACGGTAGGATCGAGATCAGGACTCACATTACCTGAGATGATGGTGGTTGTGGCCGTTGTTGCCATCCTCGTTGCCTTAGCGGTTATGGGCTCCCGATATTACAGGGATCAATTTGGCTTCAGCGCAACGGTCCGTGAACTCACTCACGCGATCACTGTAGCCCGGCTGCGGGCGATGCAATCTCAGACCACGTCAATGCTGCTGATCAGACCCCTACAGAGCACAGCCTTCGCTCCTTGGACTACCAACCACCAATACAACCGGGGTGACGTCGTGCAGTGCGGTCCGTTTACGTATCGATGCATAGCCACAGCCGGTACCAGTGGCATAGCCGACTCTATTACAGAGCCGGCAGTCGGGACTAATTGGAATACGTACTGGCAAATCATATCCGATTATCAATACAATACTCTGCTGGTGGACGTGCAACATTGCGCGCAGAACCTGACCGGCTTGCAACCGTGCACGACTGATCCCAATGCCTGCGTCTGGGTAGATGCCAGCACATACACCGCCACAAATCCGACGGTATCGATCCAGTTCAACTGGCTTGGCGTCCCGATCGATTACATTGATCACAATATAAGATTGCAGGGCGCAGAGGACTCTGGGGGACCGCCGGCAAACAACCGTGTTGGATGTGTGACGGTCACCGTGTCCTCTCTGGGGAGAATCAAACACCAACAAAGCGGAGAACAGTAGTATGCAGACTGCTTTTCGGGATACAAAGGGTTTTACTTTGATTGAGGCTATGGTCGCTGTGGCTATTTTGGCAATCGGTATATTTGGCGTGGGGACGATGCTCCAGGTGTCCATGCACTATGACTCGGGTTCCAATAAAGCGAGGATTGCTGACGCTGTCGCAAAGGAAATAATCGAGCAACTCAAGGGTGACATAGCATCTACCCCTATTGAAAAATCGGTTGCTAACCTTGCACCCATTAAGCTCACGGACCCGAATTTTGCGTGGGTCGCCACAAATTATCCGGCGCCCAGCTGCCCAGCAGGGGTTAACTGCCTTCAGCAACTTGGTTCCTGTGGGGGAATGCTGTACAAGTGGGAGGTAGACGACGGACCGAACCCTGCTTTAGGTCAGACGTGGAAAAATACCTGGAGGCTCCAGGTCGTGGTCGGCTGGGACGATTGTGACAAACCGCCGGGTAGTTGCACCGATATGGGAGGCGGGCGATGGAGCTATAGATCGACTCAGATCACCACTTTCTTGGTACCGCTGCCGCTCAATGCCAACCCTTAGAGGGGACCCACATGAGACAGAAGACTCCCGAAGGATTTACTATTGCGGAGCTGATGGTGGCCATGTCGGTGATGGCTGTGATTTTGCTCATTGCAACGGCCTTTTTCCGGAATCAATCTCAGCTTTCCGGGACAACCACAAAGACCAGGTCTGCCCGCCAAGGCATCACTCTGGCGCTAACCCAGTTGCAACGAGACCTAGTGCAGGCCGGTTATGGCATGCCACTCTACCCTCAAGGCGCTTTATGTTTCGGCGACAGCAACACGGTCAGTCACACGCATCCCAATTTAAACCCCCAAGATCCTAATTTCAATAAACCTGTCTATGGGACACTCTGGGTTAGTTACGGCGATTACATACTAAGCAGCCTTCCTGCTGCGTATACCACTTGGCCGAGTCTGGTATACAATCTGACTCCCATGTCCAATACGAATCTATCCGGCGGAAGCTTTTCCATTCCCGCGGCCGACACTCCCAGCACTTCGGGTGGTGCTACCCCCCTGGCCACTACCTACGCTAATAGCATAGGCGCCATCATTTATTGGCCCGGAACTGGGCCGTATGGTTCTAATGCGGTAAATGTAACTTTCAATCCTCCTCAAACCCCCAACGTCAATACAAATGCTGCGAAGGGTCAGACAATGGCAGCCCCTCCCAGTGGGGTAGTTGCACAGTTCACAGTCCCCACTGCTCCCAGCGGAGCCTTTTCGTTCACTCCTGCTGTGGTGTACAACTTTGTTCAGGGGGTTCTGGGCACAACGAACCCGACGGGGTATATTACCCGCAACCAACAGACGTGGCTTGGAGATAACTCTTTGGATATTTTGGATTTCCAGGTCAGGGCCCTATATGGGGTGACAGGACAAAGCACTCAACAATGGGCTCCTACTAATGCTGACTTTACGACATTTGTTCCAGCCAATCTGCGATACTTGGAGATAAAAATCGTGTACATGATTCTCGACTCTGATTCTACCCTTAAGACCCGGTACGCGCAGTTCACCGGCGGGCAGATGAATGCCGTCACAAGAACCTTACGGGTCAGCCCACGAACCGTGGTGCTGTCCACATATTGAAGCCATTGAGAAGAGGGATGACAGATGCGAAACAACAGAGGATATGCCATTATTGTGGTTTTATTGATCCTTGGGTTGATCAGTATATTGGGGGCTAGTTTTTTGACCATGACCCGAGTCGACATCAATTTCACCGGCGCCGCCAAAAACTATGACGTGTTGTCTAACCTTGCAGATGGAGCGTGTAGCATCGCGTACAATGATATTGTTAACAATGCGCCGACCAGTAAGTATACGGGTGGACAATCTTCTCTCACCACAATTTGGTCGGCGCCGCAGTCCGAACAGTATGCTGGAAGTTACAACGTCCTTGGAAGTTACAACGTCTTGGAGGGAATTCAAGGATATAACACCAACACGCCGGCAGGTTACGAGCTTGGGCAAGGGGCAGGAGTAGGGTACTACACGGAGCAATGGTTGGGTCAAGGGCAAGCATTAAGGAACGTCGGATCCTTTATAGTGGAGGTAGCAATCTCAAAAACTGTAACGAAGTGATGTGTGTGCGAAGAGGGTTGACGCGAGCATCTATACCACTCCCTGGTTTACGTACTTTAATCGGCATTATGGGTACTTAAAGAGGCGTTATCCCTTTCGCCTTTCCTTATTGTATTGCGACATGCGTTTCGGCCAAGTAACACCATAGAAATAGAATCGTAGAGGAGAGAGCGGGCGGCAAGAAAGCCACTACAAGTGAACCCATCCAAGAAATACCTTGACAAATAACCCCCCTCAAGCTGAATTCAAAAAAAACACCTGATGGCACATAGAAGCGGGATACGAGGTTTTGTTAGACAAAAAGTTAGGCGCTCTGGAAAGCAAGTTTCCAGAATGCTAATGTGGGGTTCACTAGGAATGTAATTGGAGCAAAAAGTGATGCAGTAACCGCCATGTTCGTGTACAATCTCTAGACCGCAGCGACGTACTGAAGGACCATCATGTGCGTTTTAGCGAAGTTGACACAGAGTGAACGTGACTAATGAAGGAGCCGCGCGCTGCAGCTTAGAGGCTGTTGGAGCATTGCTGCCACCGAGCAGCACGGACTTCTGTCGACGAGTAAATATACCTTGGACTGGGCCAGCATCCTGTAAGAACCGAGGGTGCATGCGTTCGCGCGATCTTCCAAGCCTCAGAAACGGAATCCGGCGTAGGCTGCCGCGGAGAAGCCCGTAGGATCGAATTCGGTTTCGATTGACATTAGCTGATACGTGAACTTCGGTACAATAAAATTGTACTCGCCGGAAGCTTTAACAAATATATTCCTGGAACCTAGCTCGACGTCTGTGCCTACAAATCCGCCATAATTAGCTATCCACGCATCAACGTTTCCGGTTTCGCTTAACACAACTGCACCCGTAAATGCTGGTCCGAGAGAGGTGATGGATCTTGTGCCATTGATCTTGTAGTTGATGGCATTCCCGATGGCGCCCAGGGAAAATCCGAAGCGCCCCATGCCCCATAGAGGCACCCAAGTCCTGCCTGCCCAGCGGAATTCGAGAAGGTTGATGTCAGCGTGCTGTGTAACATCTTCCTCGAGGTTCTCTGCTGTGGTTGTGGGATCGGGTATTATAGAGAATGTTCGAGTGGGGAACTTATTTCGGAACACCCCATCCACGGAAATCTGATACTGCTGTACAGGCACATCGTTGATTATTGTGCCATTGGAATCGAAACTTGATATCGGCCAGGCATTGGTGTCGGGAGATCCAAAAGGGTAGGCATCTGTGAATGCGCGTCGCATTACAGGAGCCGAGTAATTAAAAGATTTTGAGAAGCTTCGTCCTGTTTGGTAGCCGGAAAAACTCAAATAAATATCAAATAGGCTCGTCGCCTGGACACCTATCTCAATACTGGGACCCCACACTTGTGCTCTATATATATCGTTATCAAAAACTGCGGGGTTGATATCCAGTATCAGGCTTGCAACTTCAGTCGATGCTTCGCCGGTACGTGTGTTATACGTTCCGTCAATTATCCAGACGTAACTAATTTGAGTCGTCCCCGTGATACTGGTTGGACTGTCAGTTTGCGAAAACGGGTCCTGAAATGAAAAGCTGCCTGCGCTAATGTTAACTGTCGTTGAGGCGCAGCACGCATCGCCTGGAGCTGGGCCATTAACACCATCGGGAACGCGACCCATTAGCTCGCTGGGTGTATCCCCAACCCATGCTGTGCCGAAGCCCGGGCAAAACGATGTCGGAGGCGGCGGTAAGGTAGTTGTACAACTGGCGGGCGCCGAGTTGCCAGGATTCCTGGCATCAACCTGGCCGTTCAGGTAAAACCAGATACCGGAGGTTCTAGGATCGCTGGCGAGAACGTGAGTTGGAGTCAGGGGGAAAGCCTGAAGCCCTGTGTATGGGGTACCGCTGCCGAATGTTATCGGTGTTCCAAATCCTACCTGATTCGGCGCAAGCCGATCATCCGGCCCAAACGGTGGTGAGCCGATATTCCCATAAAGTATTGGCTCCTGCTGAGGTTTATTGAAACGAAATCCATTGACATTGTAGTAACGTACACCGCCGCCGATATAGAAGACCCCCGGGTACATTGATGGTCCTGTGGGGGCCATTGATGGAGGCTGGTAATAATAACCGGGTGGTGGTCCACCAGGGGCATATCCTTGGCCTATGGCTTCACTTCCTATGAAAAAGCAAACGAGCACCGCCGTTGTGCAGACCGTAAGTAACATATGATATCGGATGTTCATCTCGACCCCTTCAGGGCTGATTTCAGGTTTGTTTGGAAGAGGATTCCATAAGTCGCAATTCTCAGACTGCATTTCAACCTCGGTGATTTATATCATAACGCAGCAACACAGTCAATAAATATAGACTTGTTTCAGAATGTTAATGATGAAATCTAATGTAATTAATTATTAAAATAGTATACCACATTCTTTTATTAGGCTAAATCTCCAGGATGGATCTGGGATGGCAAGCTGCCTTTTTTTGCTTTATCTTTGTTATGCTCTGGCCTGGTGTCCAAATGGTGTCCATCGGAAGCGAAAGTTGATGAAAATGCAGGAAACTTAGTAACACTCAATCACAAACGCTTTGCCAGTAAATCCACCACGTTAATCCATTTTTCCTAGTGATGCCATGTGGTTCCGAAAACGGCCACAGGGTCAAGATGAAATTCCCACGTCATATGGTAATCACAATCAGCGTGGCAGCGATACTCGTTTGCTTTTTAGGAAGCGACGTAATAGCCCAAGCATATGCCCCTGGTGGACCACCACCCGGTTATTATTATCAGCCGCCTTCAATGGCCCCCACAGGACCGTCAATGTATCCGGGGACCTTCTATATCAGCGGTGGTGTACGCTACTATAATAACAATGGATTTCGTTTTAATAAACCGCAGGAGCAACTATTCGTTGGCAATAACGGCACGCCCCCGTTTGGGCCGGATGATGGAATTTTGCCCACTCAGCCTGGATTTGGAAACCCGATTACATTCGGCACCGGTACCCAGCGGACAGGACTTCAGGCTTTCCCGCTGCCTCCAGTGATAAATTACAACCCCGCTGGCGATCCTAGAACCTCCGGTATCTGGTTTTACCAGAACGGCCGTGTTGACGCCAGGAATCCTGGTGCCCCACCGCCAGCGACGTGTGCAGCAAATGCCCCACCGCCTCCGACAGCGTTTTGCGCGGGCAGCTCCGCACATTGGCCCGATCCGGTGTACACCAACGAGATACTGGGTCGTTTCCCCGATGGGACTGGCGGAGCCGCGCCCGACACGTGCTGCTTGACGACGACAGTTAATCGTAGTGCCGGTAGTTTTCTCTTTCAGGACCCGCTGTCACAAACTGACAATCCAGCGAGCGTCGCTGGGACGACTACAATAAGCTGGCAATGGGTAATCGACGGAACTTACAACAACATTATCGACCCCGTCACGGGCGTTCACCCCGCCTCAACCGAAGTTGCTAGCCTCATCATGGAAGTGAGCCCGGCGGTGTTTGATAACGAGTTACAGAAAACACAAGTATGGGGTCCCAGCATTGAGATAGGTTTTCAGGCGACGAGCTTATTTGATATTTATTTAGGCTTTTCCGGCTACCAAACGGGGCAAACCTTCACAAAGTCATTCAACTACTCGGCTACTATGGCACGACGCGCGTTTACAGATACCTTCAGTTTTGGAGGTGTCCAGGCCGTTGCGTGGCCGATCTCGCCTTTCGATTCTGACACCACAGTAATCAACGGTGATCCCGTACAACAGTTTCAAATCGCCGTTGATGGAAAGTTCCAAAATCGGTTCCCCACTCGACAATTCTTTTTAATAGGCGATCCCACGGTGGCCGCCGAGAACCTACAGGAAGATGTTACCAACAAATCTGATATTAACCTTGTTGAATTCCGCTGGGCGGGTAGGAGTTGGGTCCCTCTATGGGGCATGGGGCGTTTCGGTTTTTCCCTGGGCGCCATCGCGAATGCCATCAACTACAAGATCAATGGCACAAGAACCATCACCTCTCTCGGGCCAAGTCTTACGGGTGAAGTTGTGTTCAGCGAAACCGGAAACGTCGATGCGTGGATAGCTAATTATGGCGGATTTGTAGGCACGGACGTCGAGCTGGGTTCCAGGAACATATTTGTTAAAGCTTCCGGTGATTGGCATTTTATTGTGCCGAAGTTCACATATCAATTGATGTCAATCGAGACTGAATTCGATCCTACGGGCTTTTCTCTGGGATTATATGGCGGACTTCGTTTCTGAGAGTTAGAATATCCGGCATTTCTGCACCGGGCGAAATAATCCTGGAGAGCACCCGAGCTGCCCAAGCGAACAACTGGAATAATACATTCTGAAATGAGCCTCTATATTGAGAATTTTCATGGGAAGCCGCAATCAGGACAGACTTTGATTCCGAGCGGCACCACGGTTTCGGTGCCGCAATCTGCGTATTTTATAAAGGGATCTCCCATTTGACGGGGATTTTGTCGGTTCTCCCGCCCTTGCGTTTATACCTTAGAAATCCGTTTCCAAGCCCGAACAGATACAGATCTCTTGTGATCGCCACGTCATCACGGCAATATTGTTCCAGCAGATCCATTCGGCCTTCTCTGAACCATTTTACCGCATCAGTACCGGCTCCTGATTTGTTCTTACCGAGAGTGAATTGAGCCAGATGATCGAGGCTCAGGCGAAATCCGAGACTGGATTCAACGTGCGCTAGAATGTCCAGATTAGGCAGCGCCCGCAAATTCTCGTCGGTATATGCGCGCAAGACCTCGTAATCAAACCTCATATGATTAAAGCCCACCACAAGGTCAGCATTCTTAAGCAAATTTATCAGGTCCGATACAGTCTCCTCAGTGAATGTGGTGAATCCCCGCTCTTCAGTGTGCGCTACTCCTATGGATAATTGCATGCGGCACACGTTTCTCCATCCACCTACCTCCTGAGCGAGCTTTTGCGTTTCCAGATCGAAAAAAACAACTTTCTTATTTTTTAGCCCTGTGACAGTTGAAATTATGGGAGCCTCTTGGGAATTAATACCGTGCGCCTGTGCCATATTGTCGAGTTGAATAGGCATGATCTGCTCCCCCCCTTCTTTCGGTTCAAACACCACCCTGGGGGCTGTTACAGTCCTACTGTTTTCTCCGGACAGGTCAGGAAATATCAGGCTGTGAGCCTCTGAATTCGATATAGCTTGCTCTGGCTCTCCCGCCAATGGCCGGAAGATACGTTTATTCCGAGCGACCGCTGTTGGCTCGCTATGTTTATCACGTTCCGGGATACAGCTTGCTTTTCCCAACTCAAATCGGGCTTGGGTTCTTTCTTGGCGGGTCCATTGTTTTTTTCCGATTTTTTTTGCGGCAAGTGCTGCGGATTCCATTTTTTCCGGATTCAAAAGCCATTCCAAAATAAGAAGGCATGCCTGCTTATCCAAAGGCTTATTACCGTTCCCGCATTTCGGCGAATGTATACAGGACGGACATCCTGTTTCGCATGGGCAACTCGCAACCAGAAGTTTCGTTTTTTCCAAAAGCTCCTGGATTACATCAAAAGCTCGGTGGCTGAGGCCCACCCCGCCTGGATGCCCATCGTAGATAAAAATTGCTGCCCGACATACTTGCGGATGTTCAGTCATGCTGATTCCGCCGATGTCATCTCTGTCACAGAGCGCAAAAAGCGGGAACATGGAAATTGCGGCATGTTCGACCGCATGAATGCCGCCCATGAAATTGAGCTCTTTCTTCTGAATTGCATTCTTAATTTCATCGGGAATTTCAAGCCATATACCGATAGTCTCAAAGTGAACCGGCGGGAGGTCCAAAGTCACTACGCCTATCAGATCCTGTCCTTGGGTGCGGCGTTTCTCATAAGCGGTAACTTGCTCGGTGACTTTCAGTCTCGCTTCTCGCGCGGTGAACCCCGGAAATTCTTGCGATCGTATAGGAGCCCCAAGGATTTCTGTTTCTGTTTCAGAAAGCGCCCGAGTGTAGTATCTGAGCGATGCCGGCTGAACCAAGACATTTTGCCGTTCCAAATCAAGCTTTGTAACCAAATATTGTCTGGTTCGATGGAGATAAACCGCGCCTTCGTGACACTCGGTAAAGACCCGGAAACCGGAAGAATTGCCAATGAGGGTTTTCCGGTCCTCAAGAAAAATCCCGTATGAAAGCCCGATGCCGCGTAGGTCCACTTCCCGCTGCGGTCTCCTCATAATTGAACGCCATGCACCGTCCGGACCGCTGTAGATCACCCCGGCTTCATCGAGTTCTTCCAGCACTGATTGAACTTCCGGGCTCGCAGTCCACGGTTCCTCGGAAGATATGGGACTTTCCGCGGCAGCGCACGGCAAATGCCGTTTCAATACTTCCTTGTTCAGCGGGTCCAATATGGCTTCTTCGCAGTTCCTGCCGAAAAAATCATGAGGATTCCGCAGAAAATATTGGTCCAGAGCGTCAGTTCCTGCAATGAGCACTATGGCACTGGGTCTCGCGCCCCGGCCGACTCGGCCTCCTCTTTGCCATGTATTTATAATCGTGCCGGGATACCCCACGAGAAGACACAGATCCAGCCCCCCTACGTCTATGCCCATCTCCAGGGCGGAGGTGGAAATCACGCCGTCCATTTGGCCTGAGAAAAGTTTTGCCTCGATCTCCCTGCGTTCTTCAGGCAAGAATCCGGCCCGATAAGAACTAATGCGATTACGCAAATGCGGGGATTCTCCCAAAACCCATGTGGTTATTAATTCCGTGATTTTGCGGGCCCTGGTAAACACGATGGTTTTCAAACCGGATTCCAAGGCCCTCGTGAAAATGCGAGCAGCTACGGTGTAAGGGCTCAGAACCGGGTTCACAAAAAGGAAATGCCGGTCAGACGCGGGGGCGCCGGAGCGGTCCACCACAGCGACTTCTTGCCCGATCAGGCGGGTGACAAACGGCCCCGGATTTGAGATCGTGGCGGAGCATGCGATGAACCCAGGCGCTGACCCATGAACAGCGCATACCCTGAGAGTCCTCAGCAGTACCTGTGATATGTGGCTACCGAAAATTCCTTTGTACGTGTGGACTTCATCGAGCACAATATAGGCGAGATTGGCGAAGAGCTCCCTCCATGTGTCGTGATAAGCCAGAAGTCCCAAATGAAGCATGTCAGGATTTGTAATCAGGACCCTTGGCGGTTGATTTCTGATTTTGCGGCGCTCGGATTCCGGCGTGTCCCCGTCATAAACCCCGATTGTGATACTTGTGTCAGCAGCCAATGTGACGAATGCGTCTCTCTGGTCCCGTTCCAGTGCCTTTAGCGGAAACAGGAACAGGGCACGGGCATCCGGATCTTTTACGAGCCGATCCAGTACCGGGATTTGATAAGCAAGAGTTTTCCCGCTGGCAGTGCTGGTGGATAGGACCACGTTTCTGCCGTCAAGAGCTAATTGCGCGGCATTTGCCTGGTGTGAGTATAGAAGGTCAATTCCGGAGCCGCGAATCAGTCTCGATACTCGCGGTTCGAGATTGGCAGGAATAGCTTCGAATTGCGGATTTGCCGCGGGCAATATCTCATGGTGGACAAGATTCCATCCGCTATTGGAAGGTTCACCTAACCATTCGAGGAAGGTTTCTAGCACGATCTATCCATAATTATTGAATAAAAAAATTGCAGCCCGTTTTGAGTTGGGCGGATCATATATTTGTATGGGCGGGGTGTCAACTTTGAGGATGATTCTGTGTTAGAGTTATTGTAAGAAGCTCGCGATCTTCAAAACCCATGGCCGGCAGGCCGCCTGAATATAGCAGGACATGGAAATCCGGCCGTAATTATTGCGGGATATTAAAAAGAGGTTTCAATGCACCTTCCAAGTTTGCGCTCGTTACGAATATGGCTATGGGCATGTCTCCTGATCGTTCCGACTGAACTGAGGCTGCTGGAGAGCCCTTCAGTTGCTGCCGAAACCGCTTCGCCGCAGAGCCCGTCACAAAATTTGCGATCGTTGTCCATGACGCTCGGCAACAAAACAATCCTTGCAAAGGTGGCGGAAAACGATTCATCGAGAATACAAGGTTTGCTGGGATGGACGAGTATAAATGACGAAACCGGGATGTTGCTGGATTTCATTTTCGAAGGAAATTACGCGATCCACATGCAAGGCATGAAATTCCCGATCGACGCGATATGGATCGATTCAAAGGGCGCAATACGCCTGATCTATGATGATATCCAACCGAATTCAGGCCAGGTTTATCCTTCGATGTTTCCTTGCCGCTACTGTCTCGAAGTCAAGGCCGGATTTTGTAAGAAATTTGGCGTGAAGATCGGCCAAAATGTCAGCTTCGGCGGGTGAGGCTAAGTAGGGGAAGATGAATACCGGGAGGAGACTTTTTTGCAAAAAAGTTTCCTCCCGGACCCTCCTTCAAAAAACTCTATATAGCTTCGCTTTCGAGGCATTGCATCCTTAGAAGCGCTAATTCGATCCCGGATTCGGAGCCTGAAGTTCAATCGTCCTGCGAAGGAGGCCTATCCGTATGCTCTCAATGGCAGGGAAGAAGAAAGCATTTCTCGGAAGGTCGTTCCTGGTTCAAGTCGACCCCTTGTTGCGCTTCGATGCTCAATAGCAGTACAGCTCCGATCCGCCCCATTTAAGAGTTTTTTGAAGGGAGGTGTGGAGGGAAACTTTTTTGCAAAAAAGTTTCCCTCCACATCTTTATCTTTCCTTACACGACTTCAGAAATTCCGCCGGGTCCAGATCATCGCGTATGCCCAATCTTGTCAGAGCGAAGTCATACCGGACAGGGTCATCCGGTTCAATACTCCTGAAGGCAGCGGTTATTTCATATGCAGCTTTCAAATCCGCCTGCTTCCTTTTCGTCAAACCGAGCTGAAGTGAGATCCTGTGCATATGAATGTCCAGCGGAATGATTAAACGAGAAGCGGGGATATTGTCCCACCCGCCCGGATCGACATCATCACGCCTCACCATCCATCTCAGAAACAGATTCAGCCTCTTACAAGCGCTCCCGGCATCGGGCGAAGGCAGCAGGCTCCGAGGTTTGCCTTGAAATACTGACGACAACTCCTTCACAAAAGATGAAAGCGCGGGAATGATCGTTTCGTGATCGCGCTTGAAGCCTTCTGAAAAACACGTGTGTAGCGATCCATGCCGTTCCAGGGCCTTTTTGACCCCATACAGCATCATGGCAAGCTCTTCGCCGGTTGTGAAGCGGTGTTTAAAATTCCCAAATGTGTCCAGCAATTCCTTCTTGGAAGCTCTTTTCAAAAAGAGATGCGGTGAATCCATTCTTTCAAGCACCGACCGGACACTCTTCAGTATCTGACGGACTGCTCCGTAAGCGAGCGATGACGCCACCAGGCCGACAATCTCTCGATCGCTTAATTGATCGTAATCATAAAGAAACTCCAACGGATCGGGATGTACGTACTCCCGTCGATTATAAGTTTCATAAAGCTCACATAAATTTCGAGCATAAATCGTTGCAGGCATAGTAGATGCGGAAGAGAGAGGGAAGGGAAAAGAATTCCGGGAGGAAACTTTTTCGCAAAAAAGTTTCCTTCCGGACCCTCCTTCAAAAAACTCTATATAGGCTAATTTTTCAGTCCATAGGATACTTACAGCCGCTGCCTCAATCTCTGGCGGGTAATCTGAAGATTGGCTCACCACAGTCGCTCCGTTTGACGAAGTGGTTTCTTGAACGTCCTCTCCCAGTTAGGGAAAAAGCGAAGCTTTTTTACGATCAGAATACCCTTCCCGGTTCGAGTGACCTTTGCTGCGCCTCGATTTTCGGTGGCAGCACAGCTGCGATCCGCCCCATTTAAGAGTTTTTTGAAGGGAGGTGTGGAGGGAAACTTTTTTGCAAAAAAGTTTCCCTCCACATATCTATCTCTCCCCCTTCCCTATTTTCCTCCTTCTCGCCTCCTTCTCACAATCTTCGCAGGCCTTCGGCGATTTCCATTAGTCCTTCCCGATCGGAGATGTTGATGTGTGGTCCGTCGGTCTTTATTAATTCCTGTTTTATCATTTTGGCGAGAATCCGGGATAATGTTTCCGGGATTGTCCCCAGCAGATGAGCCAACTCGCCTTTGGGAATATCCAATCGCAGTTCATCGGCTCCATCATTGCGGTCACTTAGAAAGAGCAGATGAGAAGCAAGCCGCGCCGGCACTTCCTTGAGGCTTAGCGCATCCACGAGTGTGGTAAACATCCGTAGTCTCCGCGAAAGAACCGCAAGCATATTCACAGCCAAGGAAGGATTGTTCTTTATTAAATCAATGAACGCAGCCCTCGGGAAAAATAGGCAGCGACTCTCTTCCAAGGCCACGGCATGAGCCGGAAAATTGCGGCCTTCAAAAACCGGTACCTCTCCAAATGGTTCATTTGAACCGAAAATGTGCAGAATTTGTTCTTTCCCATCAGGCGAGGTCTTAAAGATTTTCACTATACCTGAAATTGTCACGTAAAAACCGCTGCCGGGATTACCTTCTGTGAATATTGTTTGGCCGCGAGTAAATGACTTTTTTATTGCAATGGACGCGAGGTCCTCCAGTTGAATCTTGGGTAAGCCCTCGAACAGAGGGATTTTAGCAATTCGCTCAATAATATCCACCATCGCCTCCATTTCCAGGAGTTCCCAAAACAGGCGCGTTGACTTAAGTCAAGGCATACTCACGGCAAAGTACTATATTATCAGTTAGACCTCTAAAACCCGTAGAAATAGGTTCGGAGCAGATTCCAACAAAATTTTATAGCATAAAAATTAGGCTAATTATTGTTTTGCACTGGAGGACAGAATGAAGTGGAGCGAAGAAGCAGACCAGGCCATAAGTAGAGTGCCTTTCTTCGTCCGCAGGCGAGTACGCAAGAGAGTGGAAGAACAGGCTAAGCAGAGCGGCAGCCAAGTAATTACCATCGAACACGTTAGGGACTGCCAAAAGAAGTTCCTGAAGAATATGGATAAGGAAGTCAAAGGCTATCAGGTGGAGACTTGTTTTGGGCCCGGCGGCTGTCCAAATCGGGCAATAGCTGAGGACGACCTGGCGGAAGAATTAGAAGATTTGCTCAAGGGTCATGACTTGCGCAATTTTCTCAAAACGCGGGTTCAAGGCCCTCTGAAGATGCATCATGAACTTCGGGTGTCGCTTTGCGATTGTCCCAACGCATGTTCTCGGCCGCAAATAGCGGATATCGGACTTATCGGCGCTGTTAGCCCTCGTGTCACAGAACCGGGATGCACTCGATGCGGGATCTGTCGAGATCGATGCCGTGAAGGAGCAATTGAATTATCTAAAGATTCAAAGATTCCGCGGATCGACCACACTAAATGCGTCTCCTGTGGTGAATGCGTGCGCGCCTGTCTAACCGGCACACTGACTGAGGGAAAAAAGGGCTACCGAGTACTATTGGGAGGTAAACTGGGCCGTCATCCTCAATTGGGGCGTGAATTGAAAAGTATTTATTCCAGAAAAGACGCGATCAAAATAATTAATAAGTGTCTACAGCATTATATTCGTAATTGTACTCAAGGGGAGCGTTTCGGTGAAATACTGAACCGAACAGGTCTCGAATTTGTCGACGAATAATTATTTTAGAAAAAAGCGATTCACTTGACCTAAGTCAAAGCAGTCTGATCATCGATAGCTTAATTTAGCACTATAAGACGAACCGAACTGACTGCAAAACTCAGTTAGGCAAAATCAAAATTAATACGAGGAGGACAGTTCAGTGGAAGGAATGTTTTGTTATCAATGTGAACAGACGGCAATGGGTTCGGGTTGCACAAAAGTAGGTGTATGCGGTAAGTCGCCCGAAGTGGCAGCCCTTCAGGACATTCTCACCTATGCCCTTAAAGGCTTAGCCTTGGTGGCTGCGGAAGCTCGGAAGATGGGTATCAACGGGCATTCAGTAAACGTTTTTTCAGTGGGAGCGCTGTTTTCAACACTGACAAATGTCGATTTCGATCCGGAAAGATTTCCTCCTCTGATTAACCGGTGTGTGGAACTACGGGACGAATTAAAGAAAAAGATCCAGGCAGCTGGCGGGAAAGCCGATTTTTCGGAGGCTCCGGCTACATTCCAACCCGCGCCAACTATGGACGGGCTGCTCAATCAGGCGAAGGGAATAGGTTTTCAGGCCGACCTTGGTATTAATCCGGACATCAGATCGCTTCAGCATACTTTAATTTTCGGGCTGAGAGGAGTTGCAGCCTATGCGGATCATGCTCAAATTCTCGGTCAGGAAGATGACAAGGTATATGCGTTTATTCATGAGAGTCTCGCTGCCACATTGAATCCGAATCTCAGTCTTGATGACTGGGTAAAATTGGTCCTTGAATGCGGCGCGACTAATCTCCGGGCAATGGAATTACTGGACACGGCTAACACCGGGACTTATGGGCATCCTGTTCCGACACAAGTACCCACTGGGCCCAAAACAAGGCAAAGCCATCCTGATTTCCGGTCACGACCTGAAGGACCTCGAAGAACTGCTCAGGCAGACGCAGGGCAAAGGAATCAATATCTACACCCACGGCGAAATGCTTCCCACTCACGCATACCCGGAATTGAAAAAATATACGCATTTCTATGGCCATTATGGGACGGCATGGCAGAACCAGCGTAAAGAGTTTGCCGATTTTCCGGGGGCAATACTGATGACCACCAATTGCATCCAGCGTCCGAAAGAATCCTATTTAGACAATATTTTTACTACAGGTCTGGTCGGATGGCCGGGAGCGACCCACATTTCAAACAAAAATTTCTCTCCGGTCATTGATAAGGCCCTTTCAATGCAGGGTTTTCCCGAGGATGTAGTCGGCAAATCAGTAACGTGCGGATTCGGCAGAAATACGGTCATGTCTGTGGCGAGTAAAGTTATTGACGCAGTCAAAAGCGGCGATATCAAACATTTCTTCCTTGTAGCCGGATGCGACGGAGCAAAACCAGGCCGGAATTATTACACGGAATTTGTCGAGAAGGTGCCCAAGGACTGTGTGGTACTGACTCTCGCATGCGGCAAGTTCCGTTTCTTTGATAAAGATCTCGGAGACATAGGCGGCATACCCAGGCTTCTCGATGTGGGGCAATGCAATGATGCCTATTCAGCCATCCAAATTGCAGTGGCTCTATCGAAAGCTTTCGGTGTGAGTGTCAATGAGTTGCCGCTCTCATTAGTGCTTTCATGGTACGAACAAAAGGCTGTGGCAATTCTTTTGACCTTGCTCCACCTCGGCATTAAGGGTATTCGTCTCGGACCAAGCCTGCCTGCGTTCATAACGCCAAATGTATTGGATGTGCTTGTAAAGAATTTCGATATTAAACCTATTAGCACACCTGATGAGGATCTTAAGGCCATTCTCGGGTAATAAAATGGAGCGGTCCCTTGACCGCTCTATTTGGCATTCACAAACAAGAGAGTAAGGCTGAATAGAGCAGAGAGGCAGAGCAATGAAATGCCCCGGTCAAGATCCAAGATTCTGGAAGTTCGACGCCATATTTGATGCGGAGTGCCCGAAATGTGGCAATCAGGTGGAATTTTTTAAAGATGAGACAAAGCGTCGTTGCAAGAAATGCGGCCACCAGGTTCTGAATCCGAAGATGGACTTCGGCTGTGCGGCGCATTGTAAATTTGCAGAGCACTGTTTCGGCGAGCTCCCTCCGGAATTGGTGAAACAGAAGCAGGATCTCTTTAAAGACCGGGTGGCCGTTGAAATGAAGCTGTATTTCCATCAGGATTTCAAGAGAATCGGGCACTCAGCTAAAGTAGCTCGATACGCGGAGAAGCTGGTGGAAAAAGAAAGAGGCGATCCCGCTGTGGTACTCACCGCGGCCTATCTTCACGATATCGGAATCCGAGAAGCAGAGCGAAAACATGAAAGCGCCGATGCCGTATACCAGGAACTGGAAGGACCAGCGATCGCCAGGGAAATCCTGACCAAACTGGATGCCGCGGAGCCTCTCATTGATGAAGTCTGCGATATTATCGGTCACCATCATCATCCACGGGATGACGAGACGATGAATTTCAAAATCGTCTACGATGCGGATTTATTGTCAAATCTGGAGGAGAAACATAAGAAATCAAATATGGAACCACAGCGATTAATCGAATTGATTGAATCGGAATTCTTAACGAGGAGCGGCAAAGAGTTGGCTCATGAAATATTGTTCAATGGTGAAACGCCCCACTCCGGGATGCCAATCCCGCGAAACGCGGGATTGCCCTGCTCGCAATGATACATTCACGGCAATCGCTATGCGTTCAAATACTCGAGAGCGAGAGAGGAAAGATCTAATGAAAGTGGAACGAAAAATCATCGAAATTGACGAAGACCTCTGTACCGGTTGTGGTCAATGTATAATGCAATGCGCTGAAGGAGCCTTGGAAATTGTGGACGGCAAGGCAAAGATTGTCTCGGATAAATTTTGCGACGGATTAGGTGCTTGCTTGGGCGAATGTCCGACTGGCGCTCTGAAGATAGTAAAACGAGAAGCGGATGATTTTGACGAAAAAGCGGTGGAAGAACATCTAACGACTTTGAAAAAGAGCGACAAGCCTGCGGAAATGTCCACGGCATGCGGTTGTCCGTCAGCCACAATGCAATCCTTTTCCCGACCAATGCCGTACAAATCCGTCAGCGAGCCCGCAACACATGAGAACGAATCCTCAGAATTGACTCATTGGCCGGTGCAGATACGTCTTGTGCCGCCGAACGCACCATTTCTGAAGAATGCAGATCTGCTGGTGGCTGCCGATTGCACTCCTATAGCATATCGATCTTTCCACAAAGATTTTCTGGAAGGTCGCGTCATTATGGTAGGATGTCCTAAATTCGATGATGCTACCGCATATATAGAAAAATTTGCTAAACTTTTCTCTCAATCTTCGGTTAAAAGCGTAACGGTGGTCGTAATGGAGGTGCCTTGCTGTCAAGGTCTACCCCTTATGGTCAAGCGAGGCATGGACATGGCCGGCAAGAACATCCCTATGGATTTGGCTATTGTCAGTGTCCGGGGCGAAATACTCAAAAAAGAAAAACTTGTTGCGTGAACATCATGTTACACAATAACTGAACGGAATTTGATGGGCGGACGCTTCTAGTGAACAGCAGTTCAGAGGGGTCGGCCAGGTTGCTGAAGCAATGATGAGCCGTATCTCTACGGGTTTATACATGCCTATTTGCTACCTGCTCCTTACCCCTTGTCAAGCCCGACCATATTGAATATGCCGTGAACCGAAATCAAGAGGAAGCCAGTCGATTTGGGAAGCCACAAAGAGGTTGGAAAGTCTTGGGTGCGGCTATGGGAAAGACAGGTAGAAAAGGCCCCGAAAACATATTCGCATCAGGGATCTACGCTCCTCGGTGCCAGAGCAGTGTGACTACTCTATTTGAGGGCCTAAAACATACGTTTTCTCACTCCGCCGTCCCGTCCATACCATTTGGTGATCTCACGTCTTTTCTGCAAGCCTTATATCTCTCTGATTGTTACCTCGGGGATTTTTCTGAGCCATTGAGGCTCGTTGGTTTATATCTATGAGCCTGTTCGGCTCTATTGTAACACACTTATACTACATGGTTTATTGGCATTCGTCGAGTGGGGAGAGCTGGGATCATTCATTTTGGCCAGCCCCCCACATCTTGCCCGTCACTAAATCTGCAGTGGAAATATTCACCCCAAGATCTTGTCAACCGGCATCGTCTTGGAGGATATTTACCTATCTTACGATTTCGGCGTCTTTCATAATATCTTCCGGAAATTTTAGGCCGAGATTTTTCATCATGGATTGATTGATGCTTATTCTCGGATCCAGATCCATCTTAACGGGAACCTGCGAGATCGGTTTCCCTCCGATCACCACGTCTACCGAAGATTCGGCAAGAAATTCACCTAGCTTCACATCGACGGCAGCGACCCAGAGACCGCGCCAGCTTTGATCGGGGCATCTGCAAGCGAAAAGATCGGGGTCTTCGTCACATTTAGAAGCGGCAGTGATTAATTATATTATCCACTACCAGCCGGTTGCTACGTATAATGATCAGGCCCATCATGGCGGCAAGCTTCCTCGTGCCTTCAGTTAAGCTATTCAGGTCAGAAGTTACGATATCGCTAGGCAATCCCGAGTCGCTTACACTGAGCACGAGTCCCTTCCGCATCGATAGGGCTGCAGTGATGCCTCTACTCCAGCAGTATCCCCACGCTCTTGAGGCCTGGGAAAAGGCTCATGATGATTTCAAACAGCTTTTCATAAGGATCGAGTAGGTGACTCCTGATGCCCTTCCCCTCAGGAGCGCACAGGTTCTAGATGACTCACCCGCTGGATTGTTGCAGCCTCCCGCAAAGCACGGCACTTGGGATGGATGCGCGAGAGAAACCCAGCCCCGGATTATCGAATGAAGATTATGCAGTCCATTGTGTTTTCATATTCTCGGAATAGCTTCGCGGCCGCTTGGAGGTCCTTTAGTTGCCGGTACTGTTTGATTTCCATTTCAAGAGCCAACCTTCGCAGTCTCGCAAGAAATTCCATCGCGACCCAATTTGTTATCTCGGACCAGCCCTGCCAATGACGGCGACCTTCATTGACGCAGCATACATGTTTTCAGGAATTGCCATTGCAGTTGCCAGGGCATCTCCCGTGGCTAATAGGAAAGGGAACTTTCTTCATCTCCACACCCCTGATTAGAAAATTAGCGGGCCAGGCCGCTTGAATTACGGTTGGGGGCCTCAGTTGGCTCGCTGTTTGCTCGCAACATACTGGCCCATTTCCTGGTCCATGTCTCGTATGTGGTCTCTGGTCCACGTCCCTAGATCTTGGACCACCGATGCCAGCGTGTCCGTCTTGGCGCCCTCCAGTTCGTAGGATTTCAAGAAATCAACTACCCCTGCCGTGAAATCGTCGTGTGCTTTTTTGTGTATGGTATAGTTGGGGAAATTATACCGAATCATGTAATTTTCTTCGGTAGTAAAATGAGTCACGGCATAGTTGGCCAGAAACTGCAATTTTTCTTGCATGATGGACTTTCCTTTGCCGTCCCACATTGCATCCAATAAGTCATTAAACATGCGAAAAAGCTCTCTGTGCTGTTCGTCGATTTCTGCAACCTTTACCTCATATGCGGACAACCAAGGAATCCATTGTCCCATTAAATCCCTCCAACTTCGTGTTAATCTTTTGTCGGCGTATGAGAATTGCTTTTGTCAGAAGCATATTTTGACGTGAAGGCGTATTATTCCAACTCCTTAAACAAAGAAATTAGCTTCAGCAATTCCGAATCGCCTTGTGATATCGGAGATGGCATGAATTGTCCTTTGGACCATTCCTTCGCCTCTTTTGCACATGAGAGGCTCTCAATGTTGTTTTTTGCTTCTTTTCTGATTACGTCAATATCAGCAGATTTATCGGCAAGAATGAGCATCGCTCCGACGGCCGTGGGGCACTGGATGACTTTCATATCATCAAACTCGATAATCACGTTTTCAATCCAGAACTGGCCCAGATCCCCGCCCAAAATCTGGCATGATTCCAGGCATACCGCCCCAATTGCACCTAAGTCATAGGAATCGAATTCAAATTCACCGGCTTTGCATAGGGGAATTCCGTCTTTGTCAATAAATATGGCGCCCATTATACCTGGGATTTCTTTAACCATATCATTGACAATTTCACGTATGCCTTTCATTGAAATTCCTCCTCGGCATCAAACCCGGTCTACTCAACTATTTGCACTGCATCCCAGTTTCCCCCCAACGAACCTCAATTAATCTATGCTGTTTTCCCACCAATTTTAAACTGGCGTAGTGCTTCCCCGTAGTGGCTGACCTCGATATTAGCAAGGGGGTTAGTATCGAGCATTAGGGGGAACGAGATCTCAATTATCGGGTGAAGCACCACGCTCATGCCTGATTGTATGCATTGTTAGTGCCATCCGCAAAGTCGAGCGAATTTGATTGGAATTTTCCAATTACTGCAAAAGGTTATAAGATTCGCAACGAATTGCTCAAGGCGGGGAGAAAAGATGATGGATGAAGCCGAATTGGGCTCATAGTTGCATTATAATGTGCAAGCATCAGTAATTAATGTTTTATATTGCATACTTACAGTCGAGCCAAATAGACCCTTAAATCCGCAGCAACGGAGCCTCTATGGCTCAAAAAAACCCAGTGTCTTCATCTGACGTTTCAGTCCATGACGCGTCATCCCCAACAAACGCGCTGCTTCCTGTCGTTTTCCATCACATCGAACAAGTGCATCCTCAATTAATGAACGTTTGAAACGCGCTACGGCATCATTGTAGGATTCATCGAGCGAAGATTCCTCACCAGCGGAAAATTCCCTACTCTCCCGATTGTCACTCGTCAAAAAAGAAAAATCGAGGCGTCTGCCTCCGGACAGAATCAATGCCCGTTCCAGCACGTTGCGAAGCTCCCGAATATTACCGGGCCAGTCATATCGAGATATCATGCTCAGGTTGTCGCGACCTATGTTAGGAATCGTGGACATCTGAATTTCAGCGGCAATCTCGTTCATGAGCTGTTCGACTAAAAAGGGGAGGTCTTCCAATCGGTCGCGTAAGGGCGGAACCTTAATCGAGATGACATTGAGACGATAAAACAAATCCGCACGAAATCTACCTTCTTGAACCTCCTTTTCTATATCTCTGTTAGTTGCGGCTATTATCCTTGCTATTACCGTTATCGCCTTTTCTCCGCCCACCCTGGTAAACGATCTGGTGTCAAGAAACGTGAGCAATTTAGCCTGTAATTGAAGGGGAAGATCTCCGATTTCATTCAACAGAAGGGTCCCGCCTTCGGCCAATTCCAGAAGTCCTCGTTTGCGTCCGGCTGCGCCTGTGAATGCGCCGGCTTCATGACCGAAAAGCTCTGAGTCAGCGAGTTCCGAAGGAACTGCCGCACAATTTATGGCATAGTACGGTCCGGCTGCACGATTTGAGTGATCGTGGATGTACTTGGCCAGATGATCCTTACCACTCCCACTTTCACCGGTGAGCAAAATTACACTGTCAGTTTGCGCGGCCAAATGGGCTGCGTCCATGGCTGATCGCATTGCTTTTGAATTGAATTTGTAATCATGCGGTGGGGAAAATGAAGCGAGACGGCTCCGTTCGGTGACATTACGGGCAATACCGCATAGGCCCACGATTTTTCCATTCGAATCGCGTAACGGAATCCTGGTTTCCAGAAAGATTATTGAATCGCCTTTGATTCGGCGTGTATGCTCATTTTCTATACGTTCTCCGTCCAACACTCGGTTTTCAACTTCTCTGATGCGAGCTGCCTCTGCTTTTCCAAAGAGCGCTACATCAGTCAGTCCAGCCATTTTTGATGCCCCTATATCCATTAGATTTGCCATAGCAGGGTTCACAAAAGTGTATTCCAAATTGCGATTCTTGATGAAAATGCAATCTGTGGCCGTCTCGAAAATGGTACGAAACAGTTCTTCACTTTGACGAAGCTCTTCTTCCACTCTCAACCTTTCAGATATTTCATGCCGCAATTCCTGGTTTGAAGCTCCCAACTCCGAGGTTCTTTCCGCTACCCGCCTTTCCAGTTGCTCATTAGCGCTCTTGAGCTCATTCTCAAGTGTTTTTAGTTCAGTAATGTCTACACACACCCCACGGATACCGACAATTTGACCAGCTCGCGTTATTGGGGCCGCATGCGTGAGCGCGGGAAATTCGGTACCATCTTTCCGCAAAATGGTGTAATGCGCTCCGACTTTTTCTCCGAGTAAAACTTTCGAGATATCCAGCATCAAGCGATCCCGATCCCCAGGGACCATCAGTTCGGTCGCATTAACACCGCGGGCCAGATCGTCTGACGTATAACCGACCGCCTCCAGCCCACTGCGATTTGCAAAAGTGAAGGTGCCGTTCAGATCGATCTCATAAATAATTTGAGGCAAAAATTCAGCTAATTCCCTGTGCTTTTCTTCGCTCTCTCGCAATTTAGCGGCCATCTGATGCTTGTAGAGCGCTATTTCGGCAGCGGAATGTAATTCTCTTTTCGATACAGGTTTGATTAAGTACCCATATGGCTCGGCTATTTTCGCCTTTGCCAGTACGTTGCGATCAGCATACGCGGTTACAAATATAACCGGAATATCGAATCTAGACGTAATTAGGCCCGCAGCCTCTATCCCGTCCATATCACCTTCAAGGCGTATGTCCATCAAAACCAGATCGGGACGAGTCTCATCGGCTTTTGCTAAGGCTTCTTCCCCCGAAGCAACGTTTGAGACCACCTGGTAACCCAAGGCTTCGAGATTTCGCGCCAAAGCATTGGCGACCAGTCTTTCATCTTCTACCACGAGGACGCGAGATGCCGGCATCTCTCATCTCCTTTGCTTCTCTACTTCTTTAAATCTGAATCTGTAATGTGTTCCCTGTGTCCGATCGAATCGAACTTCCGCATGTAGCTGATCGGTAAGACTTCTTACCAGGGATAGACCCAGAGTTTCAGAGCCCATCTCTTGCAGGTCTCGTGCCATACCAATTCCATTATCGCTAATGTTCAGTTCGAATTTCTCTCCAGGCTCAAAATTGAGCGAAATCGCGATTGTACCCGTTCTCCCGTTCGGGAAGGCATGTTTGAGAGAATTGGAAATCAATTCCGATACAATTAGTCCCAGCGGAACAGCTGTATCAATTCCGCAAGTTATATTATGAACGTCAATTGTCAGATCGATTCCTCCTGTAGCCGGCCCATATGAATAGAAAAGATGTTCCACAAGATCCTGAATATATTCTCTGACATCTATTCTCATTAGGCTTTCCGATTGATATAGCTTTTCATGAACAGTCGCAATGGCGAGAACACGGTTTTCCAGGTCTTCCAGGACCCCGGCCGCTGATTTATCTTCCAGATGAAAGGATTGGAGCTGTAACAGGCTTGTTATGATCTGCAGATTGTTTTTCACCCTGTGGTGAATTTCCTTCAATAGGATTTCCTTCTCTTGTAACGATCCTTTCAACCTTTCTTCCATCTGTTTTCGTTCGGTAATATCCGTGACGACGCTGAAAGTGCCTTTAAAAATATTCCCGTTCTGGAATATAGGTCGAGATGATACGAGCACGTGAAACTGTAGCCCATTTTTATTTGTGACAACAGTCTCATAAGATCCGCCGAGCCCTTGTCGCCTAAGCTCAAATTGCTCTAGTACTAAGCGTTGATCAATTTGGGTGGCAAAGTCCGCGATCGAACGACCAATCACCTCATCCCTTGAATACCCGGAAAGTTCACAAAAGCGACTGTTGACATACGACACTCTTCCATTTTCATCCAATATTACAAGGCTTTCTCCCATAGTTTCTACCAGCATTCTGTATTGTTCTTCGGATTTTCGCAGCGCTTCCTCTGCCCGCTTACGATCGGTGATGTCCAGACTGGTTCCTACTATTCGTAATAGATTGCCCTTCTCGTCGCGTTCCACAACTTTCCCTCGAGTCGCAATCCATATGTATTCCCCAGACTTGTGTCGCACGCGGTGTTCACATTCGTACATGGGCGAACGACCTGCCACGTGATCATTGAATGCTTGAACCACTCGATTCATATCTTCAGGATGAATCCGCTGTCCCCATCGAGAAATATCAGGTTCCGCCTCGTCGGGCGAATATCCACCAATTTCGATTGCGCGGGTACTGAAAAAAGCCTCGCGAGTCTGCAAGTTATAATCCCACATGCCTAAATCGGCCCCTCTCAGCGCAAGCTCCAATCTTTCCTCACTTTTTCGCAATGCTTCCTCGGTCCGCTTACGATCCGTAATGTCACGCATGACTACTTGAGACGCGCGTTTTCCTTGATAGATCAGAGCTGCCGCGGTTACCTCAACATCCATTATCTCGCCGTCCGATCTAATGAGTCTCAATTCTGCAGGCGGCAATGGATAATCGACCTCACGCAACTTCTGCATCCTTTGTCTGACTGTCTCGTGGCAGTCCGGATGGTAAAAATCCATGACCCGTTTACCAATGAGGGCATTAGAATGTTCTACGCCAAGCATGGCCGCCATTGCCGGATTTGCGAAAACGCATTGCTCATCGACTCGCACATAAATACCGTCGGGTGCAAGCTCGATGAGTTGGCGATAACGTTGCTCACTCTCGCCAAGAGCCATCTGTGCTTTCTTAAGTTCGGTTACGTCTCTGCAAATGGCCTGAAATCCGACAATTGTATCTCCCTCCATCACGGCCTGCACTCGCTGGGCAAACCATATCGTATCTCCCTGCTTACTGACGGCAGCAAATTCATAGTAAGTTTCCGGAATTTTTTTGACAAATTGCAATCCGTAAAATCTCTCAGCAGGTTTCTTGTATTCCGGATGGATCAGTTCAAGAAAGTGTTTACCGATAAGCTCTTCTTGGGAATATCCTGTGATCCTGGAAGCGACTGGATTACAAACAGTGAAGAACCCATTTGCGTCGATCTGGTAAATAATATCTCCGGCTCTTTCGACAAGTTGTCGGTACCGTCTTTCGCTTTCCACAAGCGATATTTGGGCTTTCTTCAGTTCGGTGATGTCTCTGCAAATTGCTTGAAACCCGATAATCTCCTCCGCTTCAAGGAGTAACTGCACACGCTGTGTGAGCCACACTGTCTCTCCGTCTTTGGTGAGGATGGCAAATTCATAATCTGTTTCTGGAATTTTTTTCGCGAACTGCAATCCGTAAAATCTGTCGACCGATTTCTTATAATCCGGATGAATCAGCTGCATAAAATGTTTACCGAGCAGCTCTTTTTCCGAGTATCCCGTGATCCGAGATATGGCTGGATTACAGAGCACAAAGAAGCCGTTGGCATCAGTTTGATAAAGAACGTCACTGGCCCGATCCACCAGTTCCCGATAACGTTTTTCGCTTTCAACTAACTGGTACTCCATCTGTTTGCGTTGAGTTATATCGCGTGCTACGTGAACCGAACCAATCAATGCACCCGTCTTATTTCGGAGTGGCGATACCGTCACCTCAATAATCGCGTTCAGGCCTTCCTCGAAGATTTCGTCTGAATGTGGTTTGCCGTCAGCCAGCAATTTTGAATGTGGACAATACGGGGGAGGCTGGCTTAACCCATGCATAACTTCATAACAGTGTGCGCCAATTACACCAGACCAGTTTCGACCTAATCTATTGAGTACCACCGTATTTGCCCTTATTATTCGGTGTTCCGTGTCCAAGAGGAAAATGAGATCCGGAACCGCGTCAAAAGTCCGCTCCCATTCATTTTTGGCTTGAAGAAGTCTTGCATTAGTCGCTTTTAGGGCAGCGGTACGCTCATCTACCAGATGTTCCAACTGGGTGTGTGATTTCCGGAGCTGTTGTTCGGCTTGTTGCCTGATAGCGACTTCTTTTTTCAGAAGCTCATTGGTACGCTTGAGTTCCGCAGTCCTTTCCCTCACCGTCTCTTCTAAATCGACGCGAGCTTTCAAGAGCTCTTGCTCGTGTTTCTTTGTCAGCAGTAATTGCTGTCTTTCCAGAGTGAGGTCTTCAACCATCAAAAGGACAAATCTTGCTGTTCCCACTCTTACGGACCGCATATGAGTCCGTGCCCATAATGGGCCTTTCCCAAGATTCAGTGTGGCGTTGCTAATGGCCGGTTTTCTTTGTGAAAAGACCATTTCGATCAAAGCATCAAATTTCATGGCCTCGTCCAATCCGGTGATAATGGACGACAGAGGAAGGCCCTCCAGACTCTTTCCTTTATCTACCGGATTGGCACATATATCATTGGCAAGAACTATTGTTTGCGAATGATCTATTAACATGGCAGGCATTGGGAGAACAGCCAATAATTTGGCTAAAGAGCTCTCGTGAACCGAACGAAGATCAAAGCTTCCGGATAAGGTCATCTGACTTGAGACTAAATTGTCCAGATCGATTGTTTCCGTAGCTGCGCCCTGTTCTTTAATCTTAATAGATTCGGAGATTTCATCGGATGGCCCAAAGATCGGCGTTTTTTTCTCGCTCATAACTATTCCCCTTCGGGAGCATAAAAACTATTGCACCAACACCATTGGATTAAGGGCTGTCAATGCCGGATTATCCAGCAGTGCAGGTTCAGATAATTTGACCTGGCAATCGCCGGATTGCGGGACTGCTAACTTGCAGTGGCGCCTAAGAAATTGACTTGGATTCATCTGAAGCGAGACGGCTGAATTTCAGTAAATGGTAATACAAAAGCGAATGCATACAAGTCCACTTAGAATCATAACATTAATTCCGGAGAGTCCACCAGATTTGTCGCTGCTTTTATTAGTAGAAAATCATGGAGGTAAAGCTTACGAACGAGTTCCTGTCATCCACCTGTGCGAAATCAAGAGAAAGAAGCTGCCCCTGTTTTGCATCCATACAATGAAACATTGTCGTAATTGGGGGAAAACCACAGATGCGTCGTGAATCCTGTTCTCGGACAACTGACCGGATGAATCCCTGGACATCTATTTTTTGCAGATAACCAAGTGATTCCATGTCCTTTTCAAGGACATCAGATATTGTGCCCTGATGCGGAACGAAATTGTCCCCATAGCGAGGGCCTATGTGAGCCAAATCTGCGCTCGCTATAAAGCAAACAGACTTGGAGGTTCTTCGACAGACTTCTCTGACTGCGTGACAGAATTGATCGAAAGCTAACCGATCCGGCTGCTGAGTTTGATCCTGATCAAAAATGTGATGCGGAAACGAGCACAGAATCGGCACAATGCTGAAAGAATGCTTATCTGAGAGTAGGTATTGCAGGAAGATCAATTGAAACTCAATAACATGTTCGTTGGCGTGCAAAATTTCTTCGGCGGCAGCATCGCGGCCCAATTCATCTGATAGCGCATCAACAAAATCGTGTTCCGTGTGCACCGTTCCCAGCGGGGTTTCAAAATCCAAGCTGGTAGCTGTAAAGAAACGCTCTACGCCTGCATGCCCGGTCCCCAATATAACGTATATATCTGATGGTTTACCTGTCGCAAGAGCATGGTACGCCTGAGCGAAACAACCCGCACCCGCTCGTACATCGATATGCGGAGCAACTAATCCTTTCGGCCGTTCCGTCCCGGAAAAAAAATCCGGGAGACCCGGACCGCCATTTCTCGCAAAATATTCATTAAGCTCGTTTTTCAACTTCTCCGGATCCGAGCTGTAACTGAGACCCGCATGAGATTGATGGTCTAAAAGGTTGTTTCCTATAATCATCGACTTTTTCTTGAAAGACTTGTCTGAATCGGGAGCCATCCAACAGTAGTGCCTCGTCCAGCTTCTGCAAAACTGTCCCGATTTCGTCAAGGAAAATGAGTTGGCCGGTTTGACGGGTTAACTGCTCTTGAATATCTCGTAGAGAATGTTTGCCATCCAGGAGCGCAAGCATCGAAAGAGCTTGCCGCTCCATGCAAAGCTTGTTGTCAGTGAGTTGTAATGGGTCTTTGAGCCAAATTGCCTGCTTGCCCTGAATCATGACCGGAAGAGGGTCTACATTTCTGAGCTTCGGGCAAAATTCAGGGTCAAGGTTCATCAATCGCTCCGACTTTACCCCTCTATGAAAGGTCGTAACCGTTTGCTACGTGACGGATGTCTCAATTTTTTCAGAGCCTTGGCTTCGATTTGTCTGATGCGCTCGCGTGTGACGTCGAAATCCTGTCCCACTTCCTCAAGAGTGTGATCAGCTCGCTCCCCTATACCGAATCTCATTCTCAGCACCTTCTCCTCTCGAGGAGTCAGCGTGGCCAGAAACTTTTCTGGTCTGCTCGGTTAGGCTCATGCCTACTACGGCATCAGACGGCGAAAGTATCTTTTTATCCTCAATAAAATCGCCGAGATGAGAATCTTCCTCCTCGCCAATCGGTGTTTCCAGGGAAATCGGCTCTTTAGCTATTTTTAGGACCTTCCGCACCTTCTCAAGAGGAAATTCCATTTTTTCAGCTATTTCCTCAGGCGTAGGCTCTCTACCGTATTCCTGCACCAAATACCGTGATGTTCGAATCAGCTTGTTAATTGTCTCTATCATATGTACCGGGATTCGTATGGTCCTGGCCTGATCTGCAATTGCTCTGGTGATTGCCTGGCGAATCCACCATGTAGCGTACGTGGAAAATTTATAACCTCTTTGATATTCGAACTTATCTACTGCCTTCATAAGGCCGATGTTACCTTCCTGGATAAGATCGAGGAACTGAAGCCCGCGATTGGTATATTTCTTTGCTATACTGACAACAAGGCGAAGGTTGGCTTGTACCAGTTCACTCTTTGCCTTACGGGCCATGTATTCACCTTCCAGGCATGAAGTCAGGGCGGCCTTAAGCTGAACTTCATCCATACCGGCCTCAGTTTGCAGCTTGTGAATCTTATTTATTCCGTTCTCGAATTTGCGCTGCACATCCAATATCTTCTGAGGCGTGAGGTTTGTATATTTCTTTAGCGGTTTTCCTTCATCAATAACACTTCTCAGAAAACTGATCTGCTCATTGGCTTGTTCCAAAGGCATTTTGAGTTCATATTCAACGCTTCTAAGCTCATCCTTGGCAGCCTCGAGTTTTCGGACCAGGAACTTGAGCTTTCCGGCAATATGATCTGTCATGTTGCTATTAAGATTGATGCTCCTAAGGCAGTTAACAACATGTTCCCTGCTGAGAGTCATTTCCTGCTCAATTTCTTTGACTTGCTGCCCATCTGTATTCTCGGGCAAAGAACCAAGTTTTTCTCTCAATGAGCCGAATTTCGTGTCATATTCCTTGATCTCATCAATTAGTTTTAACACTCTTTCGACTTGGGACAGATCATCGCCATCCGGCATTTCTTCGTCTTCAAAGCCACGCACGACCTCTTTCAGCCTAATGGTTCCTTTTCGAAGTTTGTCACCAAGAGCCAGAACTTCCTTAATGGTAACGGGGCAACCGATGATTACGCCGAAGACTTGTTGTTCGCCCTGCTCTATTCGCTTCGCTATTTCTACTTCGCCCTCGCGAGTAAGCAAAGACACGCAGCCCATTTCGTGCAGATACATTTTTACAGGATCGTTGCCGCGGACCAGCGCCTCCGGATCGGCGGCTGATCTCATCCTCTTCCTCCTCATCCGTTTTCTCTTCATCGAGTCTTCGAACTTTCTTTTCTGTGATCGGAATCTTCTTTTCGGAGGAGACAAGCTCTATATTAAATTCCGCCATCATTTTCATGAGCAGTTCGTCAATCTGGGCCTCTCCAATCACCCCTTGAGGCAAATGTTCATTGACCTCATCGTACGTTAAGTATTTTTTGGATTTGGCCAGATCAAACAGGTCCTTCAAATCTGATTTATTTCTTATATCGGCCATCTAAAGCTCGTCTCCTTTGTTTGATTTTGATGTCTGGGCATCATGATCGCGCCTCTGAACGAACATCGGCCGGAGCGCCTCTTATAGGGAGGAAATCGGCGAGACGTATGAGTTTTCCTATATGATTTCAAAAATTGCTCTCTCGAAAATTTACATAAAGGAGTTTTTGTAGGTGGAACGGCTTACCGTTTTCCCATTATTTGTGCAAACGTCGACCAATGCTAAGCAGTTCCTGAGCCAACAGATTATATTCAGTATCTCCCGGTGGACATTTCTTCATTTTGTCCACGATTTCGGATTTGCGCCGTTCCAATCGACGGAGTTTAAGTCGGTCCACTGATTCGTCAATAACGCGGTCACCGTCCACCTCGGGCCGGAGATCGTCGTCTTCCGGTCTTGGTTCCAGCCAGCCGGCCACAGTTGACGCGAATTTATGGTCATCAAGAGAGCTGCAAAAGGAACGCGATTCAAAATTCCCCGTTTCCTTCCTGTACGCTACTATTCTCTCAGCCAATGACCGTAGAAATGGATCTTCCAAATCCTTGATCAATCCGGATGCAATAATTGTGTCGATGAACCCGTCGCGCAACAACATGCCCCGGACCACATTTTTCTCCATATCCGAAGCAGGTTGAACACTTCCGTTTAATTCCTGTTTATTGGTATTGCCTTGCCTCCGCGGCAACGAAGCACCTACTAATCGTCTGATACGATCTTCCCGCACCCTCAGTCTCGAGGCAAACCTCTCTATAAGATAATCCCGCTCTTTTGAATCGGCAATCTCTCGAAGTAACGGCAGCGATTCCTCAAGTGCCAGATTTCTGCCCTGAATTCCGCTTAGGTTATAGCGCTCCTGAAGATCGTTCAAAAAGAAATCTATTATGGGTACAGCTTCGGTTAATATTCTGCGGAACTCCTCAATTCCGCGGTTTTGCACCGCTTCGTCCGGATCCTTGTCTTGCCGGAGAACAACACATCGAGGTTCCAGCCCTTCAGCCAAGAACAAAGGAATCGATCTTCTCACCGCCCTCAGTCCTGCCTCGTCGCCGTCGAATACTGTAATCACATCCGTGGTATATCTTTTTAAAAGCTTCACCTGCTCAACAGCCAGGGAAGTTCCCAGGGGCGCCACGACATTCTCGAGACCTCGTATGCGCAAAGAGATCTGATCGAAATAGCCCTCTACCAATATTGCAGCACCTTCGCTCCTTATCGAATCTCGTGCGGTATCCAGACCATAAAGCGTACCGCGTTTACGGAAGAGTGTGCTCTCAGGCGAGTTCAGGTATTTCGGTTCACCTTTGCCATATGCCCGGCCTCCGAACGCAATCACATTTCCATTCAGATCCCGGATAGGGATCATTACTCTGGATCTGAAATAATCGTAATATCCTCCACTATCGCGCTGTCGAACTATCCCAAGGGCAGCCGCATCTCGCATATTGATCCCGAGTCTACTCAAGTGCTTATACATTCCGTCCCAGGTATCCGGCGCAAATCCAAATCCGATTCGATCAAACCAATTCTCGGGAACTCCACGATTGGCTAAATATTCGGCGATTTTTGAATTTGCATGCAGGCTCTCATGAAAATAGATCTGAGCCCGATTCCATAATTTTGAACAGCTTCAATTTCTCTCCGCCGTCCTCACCCCGTGTCACCATCGAAGGCAAAGTTATCCCATAGCGCTGGGCCAGAAGACGAACGGATTCCACAAAGGAAACGATTCTCAATCCGCATGATGAAATTAAAAACACTTCCGCCGGCTGCACAGCCGAAGCAATGAAATATTCCTTTTTGCGGTGACACATAAAAAGACGGGTCTTTCTCACCATGGAATGGGCATAAGCCGCGGTAATCCTTCCCGGCTTTCTTAAGATCAACATAGCCTGAAATTACCTGGACTATATCGGCTGCTGAAGCCACCTCGGCAATTGTCGATTCAGGAATGCGCATCAAATATCCATCCGTGGATCACTCTGAAACCAAATTTACCACGGTAACCCCTTCTCCGCCCGTACGAATATCGCCAACCTGCAAATCGCGAACAAAGGCATGATCGGAAAGGTATTCCCAGATAGCCTTTTTCAAGCGTCCGGTCCCTTTTCCATGAATGATGTTCATCGAGGACAGTCCTCCAAGAATAGCGTCATCAAGCGCCTTATCTACAATTGGTAGAGCGTCCTCTACACGGAACCCGATGACGTTGACCTCCCAACGAGGACTGGCAAGGGGGATATCTACCCCAAATTTTCTTTTTTTAGAAGTAGTTTTTTGCTCCGGATTCGGGGCTGACTAATTCCAAATCTTCATTATCGGCTCGGATCGTCACATTGCCGACAACAACTTCTATCCGGCCCCTATCGGGAATGGCCTTGACAATGCCCGACCGTCCTAGAGTTTTGATTCTGACTGGGGAGCCCACTGCAAGAGTCGGCACACGCTTCTCCAGCGGAGTTCCAATCTTTTCAACTAGTTGGGCTTTAATCTGCTCCAATGTTTTTCGAGCTTCCGCGCTCTTCTTCATCTTTCCGCTTTTAATTGATTCCTGCAATTCGGCAATTCGCTTCTCAGCGTTTCGCATCAGGTCCCTGGCTTCCTGACGAAACTCCTCGATTACACTATCTTTTCGTGCATTAATTTCTGCTAGCTCCGCATCGACCTCTTGTCGGCGCTGCGCCAGGCTTTCATGAAGCTCCTCCACATCGGACATTTTCTGGCGCAGGCTTGTCAGCAATCCCGAACTACCGCCCGCGGATTTATCCAAATAATGGCGGGCCGCATCAATCACTTTCTGGGCCAGACCTATCCGTTCGGCAGTCGCTATTGCATGTGATTCTCCCGGAAGATCATAGAGCAAGCGGAAAGTTGGCTTTAAAGTTTCAGGATGAAATTCTACACTAACATTTTTCACATTATCGCGACCAAGGGCATACGCCTTTAGATGCGTTAAATGCGTAGTCACAACAACTTTTGCTTCTTTTTGAATCAATTCATCCAGAATAGCCATAGCAAGAGCGGAGCCTTCTTCCGGGTCTGTCGCCCCGCCCAACTCATCCAATAAGACGAGGTCTCCCTCCGCTGCGTTTTCGATAATGGCTTTGATCCGCATCATGTGACTTGAAAATGAAGAAATACGGCCTCTTATATCCTGTTCCTCACCTATATCAGCCATTATGCGGGTGAAGAGCCGAATCTCGGATCCCTCGCGTGCCGGAAGCATGATTCCGCATCGGGTCATTAGGGGAAACAGGCCGGCAATTTTCAATGCTACAGTTTTACCACCCATGTTGGCCCCGCTGATCACGGTTGCAGATGTGGTCGAATCTTGCACGACATCCATAGGAACCACATTGTCCTGATCAGCCGCCAAGAGGAGCGGGTGGCGCGCGCCTAAAATGCGAAAACCGTTATCGCACGAGCACTGGAACGACACATGAAAGCGCAAGAGCGTACAAAGCCCTAGCTTGAAAAGCATCAAGTTTGGCTAATACTCGGTAATTCCGAAAGATCACATCACCTACCGATCGGATCTCGCCTGTCAACTCGATTAAAATTCGGCGTATTTCCTCCCTCTCCTCATCAATAAGAGAAGCTACCTCATTATTGGATTCAACTACACTAAAGGGCTCAACATAGACCGATGATCCGCTCCGCGAATGATCGTGGATGATGCCTTGCAGTAGCCCTTTGAACTCGGGTCTGAGCAGAATTACGTATCGGTCATTTCGAAGTGTAACGTAATCTTCCTGTACAATTCTTTCCAGTTCGCGATTGTTAACAATCGAATCAAGACGCTTCAGGATACGATCACGCACAGTTCTCATCCGGTCATGAATCTCCAGAAGTTGCGCGGCTAGCTGTTGATCGAACGGTTCCGTGCTCATCCAGAACACTCCTGATATAGCGCCTAAGAGAGTCCAGTCTGTCGATCTGCTCCGCCTCGCGGTGTAGAAGATCAAAAATTTCTTCGAGATCTTCAAGACGATCCCGCACCCGGACACATAAATCCAAAAGATCCGCGACTGCGAGAATTTCTTCCGAATCAAGGATCGCTGCGGAACTTTCCAGCCGTGATCTGACGCCTTCCATTGGGATAAGCCCTGCCAATTCCAAGCGCCCGTGGAGACCAATCAGCTCCTTCAATTCGGAAACCAACTTCAGATTTGCGTTGATACAGGATTTAAGTCAGATTCAGGAATCGTTGCGAGGATTTCTTGTTTTCCCGGCAAGGACAATGCATGTGATGCGACTTCTTCCAGCACTCCAGCCAATTCCAGGGATTCCAGACTTTCGGTGGAAACATCCGAAAATTCATCAGCTATGTGCATAGTATAATCGATCATTAAGGACGGACCGGAATGCCTTCTTTTTGAAGATAACGCTTGAGTTCACGAATGGGGATTTCTCTGTAGTGGAATATTGAAGCCGCCAAAACAGCATCCGCGTTGGCCTGCAGCACTGCATCCCTCAGGTGTTGTGCTGTTCCGGCTCCTCCTGACGCGATAACAGGTATTCCTACTATATCCGTTACCGCCCGCGTCATTGGTATGTCATAGCCATCCTTAGTCCCGTCCGCGTCCATACTTGTCAGAAGGATTTCGCCCGCGCCCAATTCTTCAATCTTGCGCGCCCATTCCAGCAGATCTATTCCCGTCATAGTTCGGCCGCCATGGATTGATATCTCGAATCCTGATGGAGTTGCGCCGGTTTTTTTTGCATCGATGGCGACCACAATACACTGACTGCCGAACATGTAGGACGCTTCTCTGACAATTTCGGGATTCTTCACCGCAGCCGTGTTAAGCGACACCTTGTCCGCGCCGGCATTCAGAAGGTTCCTGATGTCAACGGTTGTCCTCACTCCGCCTCCGACCGTGAGAGGCATGAATACTTCTTCAGCTGTGTGAGCCACAACTTCCAATATGATATCTCGCTTTTCATGGGACGCGGTGATATCAAGAAACACCAGTTCGTCAGCTCCCTCTTCATCATAGAAACGAGCATTTTTCACAGGATCGCCGGCATCACGGAAATTTATGAAATTTACGCCTTTCACGACACGGCCGTCCATGACGTCCAAACATGGTATGATTCTTTTAGCGAGCATTGCCGCTTCCTACGATGGCGATTGCTTCTTGCAAATCCATCGTTCCCTCATAAAGGGCTCTTCCGATAATAATGCCTACCACTCCCGATTTTTCAAGGGCAAGAGCCCTTTCGATATCCGCGAGAGTGGTCACTCCTCCGGAAAGGATTACCGGCACGAGCGTATTTCGCGCGAAATCTTCGGTAGCCTCAATATTCGGTCCGCGCATCATACCATCACGATCTATATCCGTATAGATGAAGGACACCGGCGGAGAATCAGCATATCGCGCAGCCAATTCGGTCGCTTTCATCCCGGCTGACTCGATCCATCCCTCCACTGCAACTATCCCGGAACGAGCGTCTATTCCAATGGCCAGCTTGCCCGGGAACTCGGATATAAACTCCTTCACCCTTTCCGGTTCTTTTGCAGCTATCGTCCCGAGAATAGCCGTATTAATTCCAATATCGAGATAAGCGCGGATCACTTCAGAACTGCGTATACCGCCGCCAAGTTGCACCGGCACATCGACCGCACTCGCTATTTCTTTGATCTTATCATAATTGATCGGTTTCCCCCCTACTGAACCATCCAGGTCGACTACATGAATTTTCGACGCGCCCATGTCTTCCCAGAGTCGCGCCTGAGCGGCAGGATCATCATTAAAGATGGTGGAAGAATCCATCCGACCCTGTCTCAGGCGGACACATTTTCCGTCTTTAAGATCTATCGCGGGGATAATAATCATATTAAACGCCTTACGGAATGCGAGTTCAGGAAATTGATTTTGAAATGAATACTTAAGTCGACACCGAACTCAGAGAACCCGCGCGTAGCGGTACCCGGCGGCTTGCCGGAACCTGGGCCACAATCTAATCCTGCGGGTCCATAACTATTTCTTAGACATCTGATCGCAAATGTGTACGACTCATTGCAAAGCGCGTCACAATGAGCGGTTGACACAAAAAAGAAAAGAGCCCCCTTTAGGGGGCTCTTCCCTTATCCGACTTCGGCTTCCCGTTATTCTACAGGCAGATAATAAACGAACGGGGGCCAAGGAACGATGAACTTCCACATGGGAACCGCCACAGGAATGGGAGGCGGCGCTCCGCAACCAGCCATCATGGGCCCACAGGGCATCATGGGAGGCGGTGCGGGATACTGCATCTTAACTTCGATGGAAGTTGTCAGCTTCTGCGGCTTCGCTTTCACTTTGGGCATAACCGGCGGTGGACACGCCGGACCAACACATGCAGGAGCTGCCGCCGGCATTACCATCGGCTGAGGAGCCGGAATAGCGCCCGTATATGTCTCGGCCCATACCATGCCCGCCGCAGCAAAGACGGTTAGGATGAATCCGAGAATTACCAGTTTTTTGACCATACCCTCATCCTCCTTTCGACAAACTCATTATATCTATAAGCTCTCTGTTTTACTGTTGCCTCTCTCGCGGCAGCTATTTCTTCACTTTGCACGGCATGGGCGGCGGCGGTGCCATAGGAACCGGCCCACAAACCGGTTTACATTTTCACATAGTTGGCTTTTACATACACGCAGCGCGGAACCTGAATAGGCTTGCAGCAAGGATCTATCCAAGTCTCGAATTTTTCACTGGCGATTTCAGCTGCAGGCACCAACCACTCATAGCGCCCAAGCGCAATCGGGTTGGGATAAGTTTGGGGATTCCCAAAGAAGGGAAGCGGAGTGCGAGGCCAAGCCACACCTGCCAGATAAGGAGCCACAACTCTCACCCTTCGTAATTGGGCGGGAACCGGAACGATCTGCTCCTTCACCTGAGAATAGGTGGTGGTGGCGGGCCCTGCGATCGGTGGAATACACGGCGGTGGCGGCATGTAACCAGCGCCACCTGCGGGACCACCAGCAAGGGTTATTACCGTGCTAGCGCCGCACAATGCGAGAACCATAAGGCTCAGCAGAAACAAGCGTTTAACCATACCCTAAATCCTCCTTTCAACAGTTCCTCCCGATAACTTTTTCGGGAGACCCCTAATTAAACATTCCCGGATAAGTATCCGACATTTTCAGGAATGTATCCTTCGTATCAAATCAACAACTCTATGTCAAGCTCTTTTTTGCTTGACGCCACTTCTGTTCCGCCTGTTTGGAAACGCAATCGGCTAACATGCCATCAATTGTTTCCCCATCTGCCCTCTTTTTCACGGGCTAAAGGCGTTTCAGATCTTTCAGTCCAATCAACACGTTACCGATTAGCAATGATCTCTAGCAGAAGCCCATTGTCAAGTCAATATTTTTTTTGCCCCAAGCAAATCCTTCCGATCCAATCTTAGGTTAATGCCGGCCATCGGAACGAATTTTCTTAAATCATTCCATAACCGCCATCCACCGGAATGACCTGTCCCGTAATGTAATCCGATTCCGACGAAGCCAGAAAAACGAAAGCCGGGGTGATATCATCTGCGGATGCAAATTTTTTCAATAGAATTCTGTTCATATAGATTTCCGTAAGTTTTTCATCGGAACGGAGTTTTTCCGTCATGTCGGTTTCAACAATACCCAGTGAAATGACATTCGCACAGACGTTGTATCGAGCAAGCTCCCGCGCCACGCTTTTGGTGAAGCTTAATATTCCGCCCTTTGCCGCGGAATAGTTTACCTGACCGACGGTACCCACCAGACCTGCGACAGAACTGACATTGATTACCTTTCCATAATTCTGCTCCATAAAATATTTAGACGCTGCTTGTATGGCAAGGAAGGGGCCTTTCAGATGCGCGTCCAGCACCGCGTCCCAATCAGCTTCACTCAATTTGTGAAGCATCCCCGGACGCGTAAAGCCGGCGTTGTTCACCAGGATATCCAGCCGGCCAAAGGTATCTTTGGCGGTGTTTATCATGTTTTCCACTTCCGCCTTGTTCGCCACATCAGCACGCACAGCCACGGATTTGCGACCCATAGCGCGTATCTGTTCCACTAACTGCATGGCCGCGGCCTCGCTCGCGGAATAGTTTACCAGCACATCCGCGCCTTCTTTGGCCAGTGCCTCGGCTACGTTGCGCCCCACACCCCTGCTGCTGCCTGTAACCACGGCAGCCCTACCTGCTAATCTCATAAAGCCTCCTCTGCATGAAGGCAACCCGTGACAGGCCGCCTATTCTCGTGTGATTGCCGTATCTGCCTCAATGTCAATCCGGAGAAATGTTAGTGTAGCATGGCGCGCATTTAAAAAAAAAGCCCCGAGTTGGTTCTCGGGGCGTGAAAGGAGGTATGGATATGGGTTATCGTGTCTTATTGCTTGCCGCGTATCTCACCGCACGGGCTGCCATTATGTGGGGTTATAAACGAGATAGGCGGTTTCGCGTGTTCACATAACCCCTGATGAGTCAGACATGGGCATGCAAGAAAAGTTCCTAAATTTTTTTCCAGGACATTTTTTTTAAAAATCCGCCGATTTTATTGATAATTTGTTTATCAAAAAATGAACTCCTGTACGTAGATTTCGGGAAATTCATCAAACGCGCTGACGTCGGAAAAAATACAAGATTCTGGCTGAATGAAAGCATACGATGAGCTATTTTCGAATGGAGTTGTGGTCACTCGGCGCGTATGCGACGTGCCACTATTATTCTTTAATTTAACGAGCGCGTAGGTACTTTTGAAATTCGGAGGAGGAAATGAATACAGCGGTCAGACTGGTCACAATTCTGTCGGCAGTTCTATTGATTTCGGTGGTTTGGCCCGGACTCATTCTATTGCGGTCAAGCCCGCTTCCGGCCAGCCGTCTCTTGACAACGTCGGATTGTCGGAAGCAACTCCTTTGGCCGATGATAATAAGATCGTCTGCTGCTGGAAATGTCCGGATGACGGTCTGATGAAAGGCAGGGCTACCAGCGTCAGCTTCTGTAACAAAATGGGCCGGCGAGTAAAATCTTGCGGTGAATGCCAATAACCCAAAGTTCAGGGCGTGTAGACCACTACGATCAGCTTGGAGTCCTTGCTGCTAAGGTTTTTTAAATTATGAGTAACTCCTGAGTTGAAGTGGATGGTTTGTCCCTTTCTTGAGCTGGTGGACTTCTTCGCCGACCGTGACTTCAACCCTGCCTTCGAGCACATACATAAATTCTTCGCCCTCATGCTTGTAAGCAACCATTTCGTGTTGCTTTTTAGGTTCGAGAGCCACCAAATAGGCCCATAGGTGTTTGTCTTCCGCGTCCGGTGTTAACGATCTGTATGCGTAGGCTTTGGTGCGTTTGACATAGCTTTGTCTGCGCTTTCTCCTATCCTCCGATAAGAGAGTTTTAGAATCAACGGCTAAAGCCCTGGATATTGAGATTAATGCTCCGACAGGAGGAGAGATTTTTCCTTCTTCGATTTTGTTCAGGTATTCCTCTTTATATCCCGTTTTTTCAGCAAGCTGTTTAATATCCAAATGTTGCCGCTCTCTCATCATTCGGACTCGCTCTCCGAGACTCTGAGTTTTTTCCGCGCGTTTCGCCATAATTCAATCTCCTGCTGAATTTGATTTTTCAGTACGAATCCGGCCTTTTACCGCCTTTGTATTTGTTCAGTTCTCTCGCAATGACCACCTTCTGAATTTGATTCGTTCCCTCGAAGATTTGGGCTACTTTTGCCATACGCATGTACATTTCAACAGGGTAAGACTTCATGTAACCGTATCCTCCAAGTATTTGCACGGCTTCGGTCGTTACGCGCATAGCCATATCTGTGGCGAATCTCTTGCCCATAGCCGCTTCGATTACACCTGATTCGCCCTCATCCATCAGCGCGGCCGCCCTATATATCATTAATCTGGCAGCCTCTATTTCCGTGGCCAGATCTGCAATCAGGAATTGGAGTCCCTGAAATGAAACTATGGGTCGCCCAAATTGCTGACGTTTGTGACCATAGGCCAATGCGTAGTCAAATGCCTGCTGAGCCAATCCCACCGAACAAGCCCCTATGCCGACGCGTCCTCCATTGAGAGCGCTTAAGGCCATATTGAAACCCTGCCCCTCCTGGCCTAATCGATTCTGCTCGGGGATGAAACATTCATTGAAATATAATTCAGTGGTAGGGGACGCGTTGCAGCCCATTTTTGGTTCATGAGGCCCGCACGAGAATCCGGAAGTTCCGGCCTCAACTACCATGGCGGTGATTCCCTTTTGCTTCTGCGCCTCATCCGTGCGGACCATAACCGCGTAAATATCAGCCACACCGCCGCTGGTCACATAAAGCTTCGTCCCATTCAATATGTAACCGCCATCCGTTTTTACGGCTTTCGTGCTTAACGCCGCGGCATCGGAGCCCGCTTCCGCCTCAGTTAAAGAATATGCTCCCAAGGCTTGGCCTGTGGCCAATGGTTCTACCCACCTTTTGCGTTGTTCCTCATTTCCATACGTGTAAACGAGATTCGCGACCATATTGTGGACGCTGATATAAACTGCAGTCGCAAAACAGCCCTTGGCCAATTCCTCGAAAATAACCGCGGCGGTCAATCGACCTACACCAGTGCCGCCGTATTCCTCAGGAACATAAAGTCCGGTGAAGTCCAGTTCACCCATTTTTTCAAAAGCTTCTCTCGAAAACGTACCGCTTTCTTCCCATTGCCGAGCATTAGGGGCCAATTCTTTGGAGGCGAAATCTCGAGCTGCCTTCCTTATAAGCCTCTGTTCATCCGTTAATCTGAAATTCATAAGTCATTCTCCACTACTCAGAGTTGCAGGTTAGGCAAATCAGAATAATTGTCGCACATTCGAATGATGTCTGGCTGCCTGAAGGCGCGGTGAGACGACGTGAACGGTCCTATTTCCTTTTATTTAATTAACTGCTAACAAACGGAGCAGTCAATGAAAAACAAATCAGGAACATAATTTCAAATCGAGCCAGGAAAAGGCGATCTGTAATTTGAGGGAGTGAAATTAGTAGCAATCTTCGGTGCGCGAGATTTGCTTCCCCTGCTTACAGCGAACTGGAAATTACATCTTAGGATGACCTGGAATCGCTCCACGCGAGGAGATAACAAATTGAATAAGATTTATGAGGCATTGAGAATTTTGAGTGAGGCCTTTGGTATTGAACATGAATATGTTGACAATTGGGGCAAAACTCATCAAATCGCGCCCGAAACAGTTAGACAAATACTAGAAATAAAAGGCATCAAAATCTTGCCGGAGCGCATGAATCTGAATCCGCAAGTTACGGTGGTTTCCACTGACAATATACCGGACCGATGCTCTATATTCATTGAGGCGACATCTAATTTTGATGATCACGAATCGCAGGAAGGAACAATTATTATTTCACATGCAAAGGGCGAATTTGTGCGGGAATATCGTCTTCCCTCAGAAGAAGCAAGCCTCCATCGGGATGAGAAATCGGATCTAAGATTTGTATCAATCCCGTTTCCGAGAGATTTAACTATAGGCAGACACGAATTAAATGTGAAGATTATTTTAGGCGACAAGAACTATGAGGCAACTTGCTGCTGGATTGTCTGCCCGGCCCGGGCTCATATTGCCTTCCATATTGGAAAATGGACGCAGGATTGCCGGTCTCGGCATAGCTCTTTACGGGGTTCGTTCGCAAAAAAACTGGGGAGTCGGCGATTTTTCTGATCTGAATGCTATTGTGGATTGGGCGAGAGAAGACCTGAAAGTGGACTTTATAGGTCTAAATCCACTACATGCACTTTTCAACCGGCGGCCTTTCAATAGCAGCCCATACCTTCCATCCAGCCGAATCTATCGCAATCACATATATCTCGATATTCCCGGAATTCCCGATTTTGAGGAGTCGGAAAAAGCCCAATCCCTGGTAAACATATTGAATAACCGAGGCGAGTTTCAGAAATTAAGAGATGCGCCGCAGGTAAATTATGAGGGAGTTTCCGCATTAAAGCTCCAGGTTCTCAAAGAGGTGTTTCGCTCTTTTTTAAAAAATCACGGAAGACGGAATGCCGAAACCTCACGTTGGGAAGCATTTCAACAATACACAAAATCAGAAGGAATTTTCCTGGAGCGCTTCGCGATTTTCTGCGCGCTGGACGAGCATTTCAGATCCAAGATCTTTCGCAAATTTGAAAGCTGGCGTGACTGGCCGGTGTCATTTCATGATCCTTCATCCGAACAGGTAAATAGGTTCCGTCTTGAAAACAGAGAACAGGTGCTTTTTTGGATGTACATCCAGTGGCAACTACAAGAACAGATAAGTCAGGTCCAGCAGCACGCTATTAATAAAGGGATGATCATAGGTCTTTATAATGACCAAGCTCTGGCGGTGGATCGAAATGGCGCAGATTTTTGGGCGTGGCAGCCTTTTTTTGCTGACGGTTTCAAGGTAGGCGCGCCCCCTGATGCGTTTGCTCCGGATGGGCAGGATTGGGGATTTCCGCCGCCGGACCGAGATGCTCATCGTTTATCCGGCTATGAGCTGTTCTTCAAGACGATGGAGGCCAACTGTAAGAATGCGGGAGCGTTGCGGATAGATCATGCGATACAACTGCATCATCTGTTCTGGATACCTGAATGGGGTAAACCCAAGGATGGTGTTTACGTAAAGGATTATGAAGAGGATTTGCTCAATGTTCTCGCGTTGGCCAGCCAGACGAATCGCGCTGCAATAATTGGAGAAGACCTGGGCACAGTGCCGATGAACCTACGAGAAAGGCTCATGGCCAAGGGCATACTTTCTTACAGGCTGCTCTATTTCGAAAAGGATTTACAAGGTAATCATTACGGCCATAGGCAATATCCTACGTCAGCCTTGGTCTCCATCAGCACCCACGATCTGCCTACGCTGTCAGGATTTTGGTCCGGTCGAGATATTGAAACCAGACACAAAATAGGCCAACTGGATGATGAACAGACGAAAAAATTCAAGTCAGACCGGAGCGAGAACAAATCCAAATTGGTGGAAAAACTGATCCATGAGGGTTTTATTGCCGAGCAGGTAGGGGCTGACGCTCTGAAAGAGGCTCTTCCGACAGAGGAACTCCACGAAGCTGTCTTAAAATTCTTGATGCAATCTCCGTCTGTTACTGGTCATGATCAATCAGGAAGACATTTTTTTGGATGAACGCCAGCAGAACATACCCGGTACGACGTGGGAAAATCCTAATTGGGTGACAAAAATGCGCTACACCGTGGAGGAACTCCGGTCAGATCCCGAAGCTGCACGCTTATCGCAAAAATTCGGGAGACTGGTTGAAGAAGCCGGGCGATCTGGAGAGCAGGAAACGAAAGCCTAGAAAGCTGCCGTTTCGGGGGAAATCTGTTTCAGAAAGTTTCCCTAAACACCTCCTTCCAAAATCCCAAATGGGGCGGATAAGCTGTTGCCAAATTTAGGTTTTCACG
>CAWJJL010000017.1:0-74520 GCA_963843165.1 uncultured delta proteobacterium
ATTTTGGGATCGCTCCGAAATCACTGTGCAGCCGCGTAGGTTTTGCAATGATTCTTGACCGTCTCAGTCAAAAAGGCTAAGCTGAAATCCGCCAATCGAGCCGATAGTGCACGCAGGAGGTTTCAATGGCCGAATTTCAAGTGAACAAAACGTTCGCCGAAATCAACAGAAAGATTAAGCAGGGCGAGGCTGTGGTGGTTACGGCCGAAGAAATGATAAAAATTACCCGCGAAGAAGGCGCGGTGCAAGCCGCTCGCAAAGTCGATGTAGTTACGACCGGAACATTCGGCATAATGTGCTCATCCGGTGCATTTTTGAATTTTGGCCACACGAAACCCAGGATCAAAGCGCACAAAGTATATCTTAATGAAGTTGAGGCATACGCCGGAGTCGCTGCCGTGGATGTGTACATTAGGAGCGACTCAGCCCAGATACGATGATCCATTGAACAAAGTGTTCCCCGGGCGCTTCCGTTACGGGGGCGGGCATGTCATTGAAGACCTGGTGGCGGGACGCGAAGTGCTTCTTCAGGTTGAAGCTTACGGAACGGATTGCTATCCCAGACGCTCGTTAGAAGCCAAAATGACACTAAAAGACTTTCCGGATGCTGTGCTTCTAAATCCCAGGAACTGTTATCAAAATTACAACTGTGCCGTAAACCTCTCCAAGAAAACTATATACACCTACATGGGCATCCTAAGACCTGAATGCTCAAACGCAAATTTTTCCACTTCAGGGCAATTGAGCCCCCTCCTCAATGATCCTCTATACAAGACTATCGGTCTAGGTACGCGGATCTTTCTCGGAGGCGGCATAGGATATGTCATCGGCGCAGGAACTCAGCATAATCCTGCTGTAAAGAGGTCCGATAATGGTGTTGTCATGGGAGGCGCCGGCACTCTTTCTGTTCGAGGGGACCTCAAACAGATGTCGGCCAAGTTCCTGAGAGGGCGCGTCAATGACCGGTTACGGGTGCTCACTGAACGTGGGAATAGGAGTGCCCATTCCCATTCTTAATGAAGAGATTGCCAGGTTCACGGCAGTTTCAGACGACGAGATATTCGTGCCGGTTGTCGATTATGGCATAGCATATCCGGAGGATGGTGGAGCGCCGATGACCTATGTCACTTACGGACAGCTCAAAACAGGGGAAATATCAATTGATGGTCGGAGCGTGGTGACAGCTCCGCTGTCGAGCTATTCCGCGGCGCTGGAAATAGCGTCGATTTTAAAAGAATGGATTAAGTCGGGAAGATTTTTCTTAGGGGAACCCCAGGAAACATTGCCTTCCGTTCCATTTGACGGTTTTAATAACTAAGAAACACAACAGAATACAGCCATGGAATCATTGATCGAATATGAACCACGGACTTACCGTAATTTCGACGGGTCTGACGGTTTCCATACTTTTCGGGTGGTTGTCGAAACTTCTGATTTATACGTGAAAGCGCTTTGTCCTTTAGAAAGAGAGACCGAGGCTTTGATTAAGAAGTATAGAGCCCAGATCCAGTGGGCTATCGCACGGGAACCGGAATTTTTGACAAGTCTTAAGCCGTTGGAGGACAATCCTGCAGATTCTCCTATAGTGGCGAGCATGATTCAGGGCGGGCAAGAAGGCAGGCACTGGTCCTATGGCTGCTGTGGCGGGAGCGGTCGCCGAATTCGTAGGAAAAGAGCTTCTTCAATGGTCACCCGAAGTGATCATAGAAAATGGGGGAGACGTATTCCTCAAGATCGCACGGCCTATCATTATTGGGATTTTTGCAGGAAATTCGCGGTTTAGCGGTGAATTAGGAATCCAGGTTCAACCTACTATATTGCCTATCGGGATTTGCACATCTTCAGGACGGGTGGGGCCCAGCCTGAGTTTGGGTATTTCAGATGCAGCTACGATAATTTCGAAAGATGCTGCGCTGGCTGACGCGGTTGCCACCGCAATGGGTAATAGAATCCAGTCAACCAAAGATCTAAAATCGGCTGTGGAATGGGCCGTGACCGTGCCTGGGGTGGAAGCAGCGTTAGCAGCGGTGGACGATAAAATGGCTGTCCTGGGCGATTTGGAACTGGTGCCGCTACACTCTTGACTATTTCAAAATATGAACTTTGGAAAGAAATGTCATTAATTGAGGTGGAAAATGGCTTCAAAGAATGTGTTATTAATATTTAAATCCAATATCATGTACAAACCCGTGATTTACAGGCTGGCAAAAGACTTCAATTTGATTTTCAATATACTTGAAGCGAAAATATTGCCGCGACGAGAAGGCCGCATTCTGCTGGAATTGCGTGGCGAAGATGACGTGATTCAGCAAAGTATCAAGTTCCTCGAGACTCAACAGGTCATAGTGGAGTACCTCGCCGATAAAGTCTGGAGAGAAGAAGACAAATGCGTTCACTGCGGAGCTTGTACAGGTCTTTGTCCTACCGGGGCCTTGAGTCGCAAACCTCCCGAAATGAAAGTTGCTTTTGATATCGAGAAATGTGTCGCATGTGGCGTTTGTGGGCTGGCCTGCCCATTTGGCGCTATGAAGGACGTGACGCTTTTTGATCCATTTGCTGAGGGACGAGCGGCCAACGAATAATTAACGTTCATAGGAGCGGGCAAATGAATCGCAAGACATTCCACAACGGTAGCGAATTTTAAGGTAAGGAAACCGTCCGGCGGTCCTACTCAATGATGCGTCGGATAGCAACTTGGCTATAGGCCGGCGGGACTTTATGGTGGTACCAGGCCATCATTCGGTTGCAAGAGTATCATGAAGGGACGGCGAAAGTCCCGTCACCCTCGAGAGACCAGAGTACAGGCTCCATCGGAACGAAATTCACACTCTCAAACCTATCATTTAACCAAACCAATGCATAATAATATTTAGAGTTTGTTGGGAACAGCTAACAGCTCCGGGAACTCTTCTTTTATAGAAGAAGATGTTTCCCGGTGGAGTCTTCAAAAATGAATGCTCAACTTAGGGCGCAAGAAAGAGGGGCATCATGAGAAGCGGTAATCCGGCGCTTAGCGATCAAATTTTTCGTGGGCTTCCTTACGCGGCCGAACAGGAAGCCATGACCATCCAGGGTACGGTTAATAAAACCGGATTATTGCTCTTATGCGTCATACTGACGGCCGGGTGGACCTGGCATCGATTCTTCCAGACCTCGGACCCGAACTCGGTTGTTGTCTGGGTCACCATAGGCGCATTCGGAGGCCTTATACTGGCCCTCATTACTGTATTCAAGCAGACGTGGGCCCCGGTGACCGCGCCTATTTATTCACTACTGGAGGGCCTCTTCATCGGAGGCGTCTCCTCCATTGCCGAGTCACAGTATCCTGGCATAGTAATCCAAGCCGTAGGCTTGACTTTTGGAACATTGGTGGCGCTTCTGGCGGTCTATTCTTCGGGTTTGATAAAAGCGACGGAGAACTTCAAACTAGGCGTAGCGGCCGCCACCGGGGGGATCTTTTTAGTATACTTAGTGTCCTTGGTTCTCGGATTATTCGGTATACGTGTCCCGTATATTTATGAAAGCGGGCTCTTCGGCATAGGATTCTCGCTCTTTGTGGTCGTCGTGGCAGCCCTGAATCTCGTCCTGGATTTCGATTTTATTGAGCAGGGCGCTCGAAGCGGCGCGCCGAAATACATGGAGTGGTACGGCGCATTTGGGCTGATGGTCACGTTGATTTGGCTCTATATAGAAATATTGCGACTCTTGATTAAATTGCGAAGCCGAGATTGATAGGCTGTGGCCTGCGATTTGGACCTATTCTCCTTGCCCTTCACAAAATGTTACCATTCTATCGCTGGTCCCACTTTGTCCTGCGACGCGCAGCAGATTGTTCCATCATTATCGAGAAGTTCTTTGAGAGATTCACGAGCGCAATCGAGGGCGAGTTCCGCGCGATTGTTGGTTTGGGACATGTGCGCCAATATCACCGCCTGAAGTTCGTCGGAAAAAATTCGTTCCAATAGATGGGCGGTATCAAAATTGGACAAATGCCCTAGACGCCCTCTAACCCTTTGTTTCAACTCCCAGGGATAAGGACCGTCTCTGAGCATAATCGGATCATGATTACTCTCAAGCACCAAGATTTGAAGATCAGTCAGCACAGTGGTGACGAGTCCTGTCACGGTGCCTAAATCAGTGGCAATACCTAAACGACACGTTCCCATCGAAATCCTGAAACCAACCGGATCTGCGCAATCGTGAGGCACTGAAAAAGGATGTATTCGGAATGGTCCGAGCTGAAAAATTCGGCCTGTCTCGAAAAAATCCAGGGAATGCAGCCGGCCCAGACTCTGTTCTGCAATATTCCAGGTTCCGCTGTTCATCCAAACGGGTATTTTGTATTTTCTGGATAGGACTCCCACTCCTTTTATGTGATCCGAATGACCATGCGAAACGATGATGCCATCAAGCGCGGCGGGGTCAAACCCGGCATTTCCCAGTCTTTCCTGCATCTGCTTGCCCGAAAGGCCCGCATCAGCAAGTACGGCCGAACCATTACCTTCGATAAGAAAAGCATTTCCGGAACTACCGCTGGCAAGAGGCGTGATCTTCATCTATTACTCTCTCATTTGTGCTACCGGTCCGATCGGGCCGCAAAATATCGCCCCCACATAGCTATGTCAAGATTTAGATGAATGGTCTTTACGTGCTTGTGTCAAGAAAAATATGTTGTCTAAGAAATATGGATGGTTCAGGAGATTGAAGGAACTTTGGCCATAGACTACGCACCGTTCCCATTCGCGGTCCCAAGGTGCAACTACGAATTTCAAAAAAGACCGGGTTCGGATTTTAATGAGGAGCAGTCCAAGCATTGTTGCGTGAATGATTACTGATCCCTATTGTTGGGGCATCTTCATTTATCAGAAAAGAAAGCGTATTATGGTCCATGGTTTGGGGCGAAAGGATTGCAAGCTTATTCGCCCCGCAGTATACACGCGCGAGGATTTCCATGGAGCCAAATAAGAATATTAGGTCTGTGCTTCTCATTATTGCAGTGGCCGTCGCAGCGCTAATGGTCGCAGTAGGAGCTTCGGGTGAAAATACAAGCAAGTCCCCGGATTACAAGGAGCTAGAAACTTTTTACAAAGTGATGAAGATCGTGCAGAAGAATTATGTCAAAGATGTGCAAGATAAGGACTTGCTTCAAGGCGCGATGAACGGGATGCTCCAATCTTTGGACGCCCATTCGTCTTTTATGACTCAAGACATGATGAATGAGCTTCAGGCCGAGATGGATGCCGAATTTGGAGGGCTTGGGATCGAAATCAGTTTGGAAAATGGAGTACTTACCATCGTTTCCCCGATCGAGGACACGCCTGCATTTAAGGTGGGATTGAAACCGGGTGACAAAATCATCAAAATCGACGGCGAGGACACCAAAAATATAACAATAATTAAAGCCATTAAAATGATGAGAGGCCCAAAAGGGAGCAAGGTCACCGTAACTATAATGCGGGAAGGTTTAAAGAAATTTAAGGATTTTGTAATAACCAGGGATATTATCCATGTGCATTCCGTGAAAAAGCAGATCATAGAACCCGGATATGTATATCTTAAAATCTTGAATTTCCAGAGAGACACGGATTCGGATCTCCTCAGCGCTATCAGAGAAGTTGGCGATGACTTAGGGATTAAAGGTGTAATTCTGGATTTGCGCAACAACCCCGGCGGGCTGTTGGATCAGGCCGTCAGGGTCAGCAATATATTTATTGACAAGGGTTTGATCGTTTATACAGACGGCAGGGCGAAAGATCAGCGTATGGAGTTCCGGGCGGATGCATCCGGACAACATTATAAATTTAAAATGGCAACGTTGATCAATGAGGGCAGCGCCAGCGCGTCCGAGATCGTGGCAGGAGCGCTGCAGGACCATAACAGGTCTCTTATCGTGGGTTCCAAATCTTACGGGAAAGCCTCGGTTCAGACAATTATGCCTTTGGATAACGGATCGGGACTGCGCTTGACCACTGCTTATTATTACACCCCCAAAGGGCAACATATCCAAAAAACAGGCATTCAGCCCGACGTGGATATGAAAGAACAAATGCAGAAGCAGGAAGAGTCCGATTTGAACAAAGATAAGAGGCGCAAAGCCAAAAAAACTGTGTACCCCAAGCCTGTTGTTGATGTGGAGAACGATCAGGTGGTCAAGAGAGCGATGGAATGGCTCAAGAGCGATGTGACTGTCAAGCAATTCAAAGCAGACAACCGGAAAAAGACCCGGACGGACACGGCACTGAATAAGCTTTGAGAGGTTTGAAGGCGATTTTCAGCGTATCAGAATTAAGTGGATATCGGATAAGTTCGTTCGGATCGTAAGGCAACACTAACCGTATCCCAGCAATTTTCCCACTACTATTCCCAGGAGCACCAGGCAAACTATCCATGTCTGAATCACGGGACCGTACTTGGACGGCCGCTCTCTTATTAAGTCTTTAACTGGTTCGGAAATCTTTTCTTCGGGTAATTTTTCCACTATTTTTTGTAAGAGGCTCTCAAAGAGATGAATCGTATTGGTTATCAGCACCGGGCGGTTTTGTCCTCCCTGTAGAATGAGGAAAACCTTTCTGCCGGTTCGCACCATGTCCAGCATTTCGATTTCAGACCAATCCATATGCGCTGATCTAAGGAATTTTTGCACTGTAATTCCATGCTCACTAATGATTATTTTTCTTGCCAGGATCTCCGCTCCCAGGTAATAAAACGGTGCGAGGAGAGCGAATGACAGGAACCCTCTCTGGGTAGCCCCTTCCAGAATTATAAGAAAGATTCCAAAAAGCATGGACATTATAATAGGCGGGATCATGCGGGGATCTACTCGATAAATATAATTCTGCATTCAATATTCCTTCCAGCGGGTACCTTCACTTGTGACAACGGAAAGCATATGATAACATCGATCGCTTTGATACAGGAGGCATTTGATTAATGATGCAATCCATACGGGAGGATCTCCCATGATACATAAAAGAATTAAATCTTCAGTGCTGATAATCATGACTGCCGCTATTATTCTAATTGCAGCAATTGGGGTATGGGGCGAAAACAGCGGTAAGTCTCCGGATTACAAAGAATTACAGCTGTTCTACAAGGTCATGAAGATCGTTCAGAAGAATTATGTCAAAGAAGTGGCTGATAAGGAATTACTCCAGGGAGCAATTAACGGAATGCTCCAATCTCTAGATCCGCACTCGTCCTTCCTGACTGAAGATATGTTCAAAGAATTGCAGGTGGAGACAAAAGGTGAATTCGGCGGATTAGGGATCGAAATTACGCTGGAAAATGGCGTGCTGACGATTGTGTCACCTATCGAGGACACCCCAGCATTCAAGGCCGGACTCAAACCTGGTGACAAGATTATCAAGATAGACGGGGAAACCACCAAAAATATAACGCTGGTTAAGGCCGTCAAGTTGATGAGAGGTCCTAAAGGAAGCAAAGTTACTATTACAATTATGCGGGAAGGCTTTAAGAAATTTAAAGACTATAGTCTCACCCGAGATATTATACATGTGCAATCGGTCAAGAAACAGGTGATGGAACCCGGATATGTCTATATCAAAGTGGCTAATTTTCAGGAAAGTACCGATACGGATCTCATGACTGCACTCCGGGAAGCCGGTGATGATTCAAGTATCAAGGGAGTCATTTTGGATCTGCGTAATAATCCCGGAGGGCTTCTGGATCAAGCGTTTAAAGTCAGTAATATGTTTATAGATAAGGGCTTGATCGTGTATACCGATGGCAGGGCGAAAGATCAGCGGATGGACTTTAAGGCAACTACAACCGGAAAACATTATAAATTCAAAATGGCCACCCTGATCAATCAGGGAAGCGCCAGCGCATCGGAAATTGTGGCCGGCGCGTTGCAAGATCACGATAGGTCCCTTATTTTAGGAGAGAAATCCTTCGGAAAAGCGTCGGTTCAGACCATCATACCGCTTGATAACGGATCGGGACTGCGATTGACCACCGCTTATTACTACACCCCCAAGGGACGCCACATTCAAAAGACCGGCATACAGCCGGATGTGGATATGAAGGAAGAGATTCAGAAGCAAGAGGAACAAGAAGCGGAAGAAGAAGCGAAAAAAAATAAGCCCAAGCCGGTCTATCCTAAACCTGTCGTAGATCTGGAACACGACCAAGTTGCTAAAAAAGCGCTGGATTGGCTAAAGAGCGATGTGACGGTCAAACAGTTTAAAATCGATAATCCGAAGAAGAGTGTGCCGGATACTGCACTAAATACGGAATAATTGTTCTTCTGAAGATATTGGTATTTGATGATATGGGGACAGCTTTGGAAGCTGTCCCCTATGTTTTTTCAATAAGCCAAACGGCAATACTCTTGGTGTAGATCGTTATTTTCTCTCGTCTGCAGAATCCTGATTAAACCCAACCCGTATCAGAGGTACTGCTGCTTCACTGCTTGCAGGTACGCCGGAACTCCTCCGGGAAGGTCTTTTTCAATTTGACGCTTCGCCTCTTGCAGCCGAAGTTTAACCGCAGGATTCATCAGTAAGTCATCTAAATATCTTACAAAGCCTCCTCTGCGACCAAGTTGAAAAATTAGCCTGTCGTCATCTGACAAATTCAAATAACGATCTATAATTCCCAGAATACGCTCTTTGTCTCCGGGCAAAGTCCCTTCGACGTCTTCCAAGAGGTTTAGGACGTGATCACTGACCAAGGTCGTGGAAATCCCATTGAGATTTTCTACAATGGTGCGGATCTCACGCACCATGGAATCTTCATCCGGCGGACGGAAGGTCCCATTTTGCACCATCTCCATGAGAGGAGTTCGGGGCGTGACATACAATGACCGAAACCTCACGAATCCAGGATTGATGGCATTGATAACGCGAGCCGTTTCTCTGGCGTGCTCTTCTGATAAATTGACGCCGCCAATTCCGGGAATAACATACAGGCAAAGGGATATTCCTGCCGCAACGACATTCTTGCCGCCTTCTATGACCTGATCGGCACGGGCGCCTTTATCTATCAATTTCAAAACATTATCAGAGCCGGATTCCATGCCGACGTGAAGTCTGACTAATCCAGCTTCCTTGAGCCGAGTGTATTGTTCAACACTTTTACTTTTAAGTGTCGCTGCGCGCGCGTAAGAAGTGATTCGCTGAACGTGAGGAAAGTTTTCTTTAATATGGTTCAAAACAGCGATTAATGTTTCCGTGGACAGCAAGAGAGAATTGGCATCCTGGAGGAACACGGTGTCGCCTCCGGAAGCTATCCACAAAGCTACTGAACGAAATGAATCCGGCAGGTTTGGATTTTGCACAATTGTGGTCAGAACCCGTCGGGTAAGCTGGCCTCCATCACCCGCTCGCCAGGACATTTGCTTAATTTCTTCACTCACCGCACGGGCGGCATCAATGTCTGCTTTGATTTCGTCGAGACTGCGGCGAGAAAACTTCTTGCCTTTATAGGTACGGCAGAATGCACATTTATTCCATGGGCAGTTCCTTGTAACCCTTATCAGCAGGCTTCCGGCCTCGCTGGGTGGCCGTATCGGCCCTTGTTCAAAACTATAAGCCTTGTCAGTCATTCCTGTTCCACCTCGATCTCAATTGTCCACATATCATTCTTCCTTTTTTAGGATTTTGCACATTGAGACATTCATGTTAAGCTATAATTATTCACTGGTAAATCTTACTACAAGGACTCTCGAAACACGAGGGGATATCTTTTGAGCCCACATTTGCGGAGAAAAACCGCATCTCGTTCATTTTCGTCAATATTATTTTTACTCCTTACTGTTGTCTCGATCGACGGATCTCAACGCGCAGATGCCTCATGCGGTAAAGATAGTCGCTCCCGATAAACTTTCGGTGAAGATCCATAGCCAGCCTTCCCCAACTTCGGAGATCTTAGGAATCGCGCTCGACGGCGACATTTTTGAAGTAGTCGAGCCCAAGGGGCAATTTCGTTGAAATCAAATTGCCCGATAAGACAGTGTCTGGTTTTGTAGCTCAAGATAATACTGTTCCATGGAGCCCTCCTTCCGAGTCTCAAAGATTCCCAAAAATTCTGTTTGTGGTTGTTCCGGTGCTGTTATTGAGCGCGATGGGGGTCGGATTATACTTTATCAGGAGTAGAAAAAAACAAGAGGCTGTAAGGGAGGCGGTGAGCATACCGGCGACGATTAAGCGGGCCGAAGAACTGTATCGAGCTGGTGAGTTTACCGATGCGATCAAAGAATTCAACCGGTATCTCGACTATGCATGGCGGTGATATTCGTAACCCCGATGTTTACCGTCGATTAGCAGTTTGTTACCAAAGAACCGATGAAATCCAGGAGGCTGTTAGAAACTGGGAAAAAATGCGGGAGATTGCCGGGCTGAAACGTGCTGAAGATTATATGCTCGGCGTAGACCTGATGAGCGCTTTTGGTAGGGAGGCCCGGAGCTGCAGAAATATATGAGGAGTATCTGGAAACCGGGCCGAATGAGGAAACAACAGTACAAATTCACGAAAAATTATTTCATATATATCTTAGACTGGATGATCCGAAGAAATTGCTCGACCATGCCGTTCGCCTGCTGGAGCTACGGCCTATGGACACAAAAATTCTCACTGACACTGTGCGATTATCTCATTAATGAAGGCCACACGGATCTTGCCGCGGAATCCGACAATAAAGTGATTGTCAAGGCTATTTGCAAGGAACTCCTGGATGACAAAATTACCAATCCGGAAGCAGGTCGGATTTATTTGAAATGCCTGGAGTACGATCGCACGGATCTCCGAATCCACAGGATGCTTGCAGATATGTACAGTCAAGGAGGCGATTTCCGAAGGGCGGTGAGTGAGCTGACTATATTGCATCAACTCGACAAAGAACAACCTGATACCTACATTGAAGAGGCCGCGCGATTGTACGTGGACAATGACCGTGTCTCAGACGCCCTGGCTGAAGGCAATCCGCTGATCATCAAGAAAGTCGCTCAGATATTCCTTTCCAAATCACAAGTTCATCCGGATGCGGTGGCAACATACGAAAGAGTTCTCGAATTTCAACCAAGAGCCGTCGGAATTAATAAAATGCTTGCCACTGTGTACCTCACTCGCGGGGAACTAGACAAATATATGGCGAGATTGCGCATCCTACACGAAATTGATGGCGAAAATCATGACTATCTGAATGATCTGGCGATCTGTATTATTGATAATGGGCTCGTAGAGAGAACCATAAACGAAGGTAACAGAGAGCTAAACGCCAGTATTCTCAAACATCTGATCAAATCCGGCGCCCACGATGATAAGACGATAGCTCTCCTAGAAAAACTCATCAATTATGAACCAGAGAATGTGATTTTACTCACTGCATTAATTAGAGCTTATGAGAACCGAAGCAACTACCGAAAAAGCTTTGAATATCTTCTGCATCTGATAATGATTAGTCCAGAAAACAAGCAACTTGTGGAAAAAGCTCGATCGTTGGATAGAGAGCACCGGTTATTAGAACCCCTGTTGAAGCAAGGACAAAATAAGTTGCTGGCTTCAACGGCCCTCGCGCTTATGCAGAGCGAGATGACGGACACTTTTTCCATAAGAATAATGGAAGCAGTAAAGACTGAAGAACCGAAAATAAATGAATATTTGATGAATTTGAATAAATCGAAAAAAGGGCCCACTCCGGAACGGAAAAACGGGGTGCCAGCCGTGCCCCAACAGGCCGGATCTGAAAAAGCTGTCGAAAAACCAAAGTCGCGATTGCCTGTGCAAAAAGATAGGACTCGGCGCACGGAAAAGCCTAAAACCCATCCGGAAGAACACAAACCGGAACAGAAATTTGGTGCTTCAGAAAAAAGTCCACCACTGCCGCCTCCGGATCTTACCTCGGTAGCGCCGCCGCCCGATAATCCTCCTCAACCTGAACAGACGATACAACTGATAGATAGTGGTAGAACATCATCGGACGCTGTAACCACCTTTGTTTCCGGTCACGCCAAAGGACGTAAGGTCACAACTTATAATCCCAATGAACTGTTTCGGCCTTCAACAGGGGGATTGGCTTACAAAGACACCGCTGAGTTAGTTGTGGACGGCTGGGGGAGCCTGAATATCGGAGTTGAGGCAACTACGGGCCGCAATGTTTTGATGAGGATAGTCAATAAAGATTTGCTTGAACCTGATGCGATGAAGGATTTTCTAATCGGCATAAGTGACATAGGTTACAATCTTGTCCATGATAATGTTTTGAGATTGGAAGACCTGGTTTCGGGCAGAGGTGGAACTCCGGCTTTAATATACCCGCATTTCCCGGTTACTCTTGAAAATGTCCTCCAGATCGCAAAAAGACCTGAATTGCAGAATTTCATTGTATTGATGGGCAAGATTATTGATGCCGTAGCTTTTGCCCATCAATACAGAGGATTGGACGGAAAGCTTCGGAGGACCTTTCATCTACATCTCCAGCCTTCCAGCGTACTAGTTAGCGAGAATCTCAAAGACTGCCGTATATGCGGGTTTGGGTATTCTCAGGTCTTCAGAAATATCAGCGGCGCTCGCCAGCCCAGATGGCAGGAACCAGGGATGAACCCGGCCACCATGCCGCCTGAATTCTTCAGTTCTCAGCCAGGTATCATCCGTGAAAAAGCCGCGGAAATATACTCTCTGGGAATTTTGATGTATTTTGCCGCGACCGGGGAATACCCGTTTACAGGTCCCACTCTACTGGACTATAAACTCCAGCACAGAACAGTTCATGCCACTCCGCCGAAACTGGTAAATCCGATAACCCCGAACTGGCTGGAATTCATCATCATGAAATGTATTGAAAAGGATCCGGACAAAAGATGGGAAAATGTTTCGGAAATTCAAAAAACATTTCGTGAGAGCATGAACACTACCAATTAAGTCCCAATTCAAGTCTCAATTGCTGCGCAAACCGGATGTCAGACCGCAATAGCCTGTTTGTAAGCTTCTTCTTCGTTGTATTGATTTTCGTCTGTCGGGAGACTGGCAATATAACGGTTCAGAACCTTACAACGTTCACAAGGGTTATAACAGGACTCGTAGCGGGTCACTTTTCCTCGAGCTCTGGATGACATGTGAATCTTCAAATCTTTTATATCATTGTACATTCTTAGGCAATGACGGATGCTCCACCTGCCTTTGAACACCCTGCACGTCACTGCATATTCATCCAGCCACAACTTTTGGTCGGATGCCATGGCTGCCTCCTCCCCTCCGTCTTATCCTAAATCGGAGGGCTCGATTCCGATGACTTTAACAATTAATTTTCCCACATCCCTTTTGCATCGTACACGACACTCTTTGGGACAAAATGTTCCTATACGTAAAAATAGCTTGAAACTGCCGCGAAAATGCGTGTAATTAGGCATTGACCGGCTTGAAGATCAGTGTTATCTTTTAGCGCTGCCGGAGGTATGGATTAAGACAGTGTTTAGAGGTCACAACCAGATAGGCAGATTCCTACGTTCCCGTTCGGGACACGCAGTCAGAGTGGGTGTCATGTGTGTTCTGGCCTTCGGGATTATTGCCGCAGGGTTATACCTATATTTGGTTCCCGGCGCCTCGGCAAATATTCCATTTTCCAGTCCTCTAGGGATATCTCATCACGACTCGGTCGATGATGGTTGTCCCGTCGTTGCACCCGAAGAAACACTCCTTAAAACGGATCTGCAATCCGGCCCCTGTTCGCAGGAAATGGTGGACCTTACCGGCGAGGGCGATACTCTGTATTCGCTTTTAAATGCAAATCTTCTTGATGAGGTGGCGTCAAGAAACATCGCCGGTAGTCTGGCAGCAGAAATTCAAAAGAATATCAACAAATCCTTTGACGCAAATACGCCACTTGAACCGGGTAGAAGCTACGGAGTGACCCTGGACCAGAACGGGAATTTCCTGAAGGCAACGGTGGAACTGAATCCCGCTGAGGTCTTTCATGCCGCGTTGGAGGGCAGCGAGATCAAATGTTGGAAAGAGGATGTCGTCCTGGACTATAAGATCGAAACCGTCTCTTTTCGATTAGACGGAACATTGGAAAAATCTTTGATGAAAATCGGCCAGGGAGCGGAACTGGCCCGGAAGCTTTTCGACGTTTTTCGTTGGGATATTGATTTCCAGGCTGAATGTGTGCGAGGCGATACTTGCAAAATTCTTTTCGAAAGACGCTATGCTGATGATCGTCCGTCAGGGTACGGTCGGATATTGGCAGCTTTATATGATGGGAAAAAGACAGGAAAGAAGGTAGCCGTACTTTTCAACAACCAGGTACTATGACTCAAAAGCAACAGAACTAAAGAAAAACTTCTTGAGATCTCCATTGAGCGGAGTCATTAGAATTACCTCCCGATTTGGTATGCGTTTTCACCCGATCTACAGACGATGGCGTCACCATGACGGAACCGATTACGGTGCTGCCAAAGGGACTCCCGCTTTTTCCATAGCCAAAGGCGTGGTGACATTCGCTGGGTGGCAAGGTAATTACGGGAATCTTGTCTGCATCAAGCACGATAATGGTTATGAGAGCAAGTACGGACACTTGCACCGTATTTTAGTTAAGAAGAACGACCGAATAAAGCAGCATGACAGGTTAGGATTGGTGGGTCAGACTGGCGACGCCACAGCCCCTCACCTGCATTTTGAGATTCTTGTGAGAGGCAAGAATATTAATCCACTCGGCGTTAAATATGTTAATACCCCGGGTCTGGTTCCGGAGGCACTGAGAGCACGTTTTGCCTCTTTATGTGAAGAACGGCTGGCGCCCTTGGAACAAGCTGTCATTCTGATAAAAACTGCTGATCGCGGAAGCGCCACCGTTACCCGCTGATTCTCTCCTCTGCCGTTCACATCGCCTGGTTAATCTTAAGAATAGTCCAGTACTGTTTGAATTCTTGACTGATTCTCACATAAGCGCTATTATTGCTGTGGAATTGTATCAATAATTGTGCTCTTTGGAGAATGATTCAATGAAAAAGCTGATATTCCTACTCATAATATTATTGCCGCTTGCGGTCGCTGCGCCAGGTCATTGTTTTTTTGATTGGCTTTTTTCAGGCGGCGCTTCCAGAGATGCAATTGACAATTCCGCTCTGGGTGATTTAAGGGCGTGGTGGACTGGTAATCCGGGCTACGTCTTTAATCCTTGGTGGTCAGGTCCCTCGAACGCTCAAGCGCAGGGGTCCTCGGGAGGAGCTTACGGCCCGCAGGCGCCGTATCCCCAGATGCCGCAGCCAAGCGTCAGTTATTCTCCACCACAGGGGCAGCAGCAGGCGGGCTACGGTCAGCCAATGCAACAGCCGATGCCGCAAGCTATGCAACCCGGATACGGAGCGGGTATGGCCGCGGCGGGGCAACAATATCAAATGCCAGCGCAGAGTTATCAACCTATGCCTCAATACCAGGCTACGCCGCAATATCAAACCGCACCGCAGACGTACCAACCCTCCCCTCAGGGGTACCAAGCCGCACCCCAGATGATGCAACAACCTGCGCCTCAGCAGGGCTATCCAGGTGTGGCCGGCGCTCCGCAAATGGTCCCTCAAGGAGGTTACGGACAATAATCCAGAAAGCTGCAACTCCAGAAGGTTGCGCAAGCAAGTTGCTTTCATGACTCAGTCAATTAGTAGGGTCGACGGGCAACCGCCCCTTTGGTTTGTACTGATTTCGTGAGGAATTGGGAATCACTGCTGTGGCGGCAATGATTTTAGCCGGCCCCCTGCCAACCTGGCCTGAGCGGTATGTGGGTAGTCTTTGACGAGCTTTCGAAATATTATGCCGGCGGATCGAGTGTCACCCATTTTTTCGAAGGCTTCTCCTTGCTTCAATAGTGCATTTAATTCCTTTTTGGAACCGGGAAATTCTTTGATAACCCTATCGAATAGTAATATCGCCTCATCGAACCGGGATTGCGCCAGACGAGCTTCTGCCATCCAATAGACCGAATCCGGGGCCAGCTGGCTTTTAGGATATTTTTTCAAAAAGCCGTCGAATAGCCTGACCGCTTCCTCTGGCGACCGTTTCAGCAGAGAATATGCCTCTTTGAATGCCTTTTCCTCGCCCGAGTCCTGAGGCTCAACAAGCTCTATAGGAGCAGCCTCCTGGCCAATAACACCCGAAAGGGGCTTTTTTGACTCAACCATAGCCGGTTCTCTCATTGGCGTCTGTCTTAGGGATTCCGGAGGCGCTCCCGCTCCTGTACCCTGGGATCGCGTGGATGGTTGGAGGCCCATCTGTTTTTCAATTACTGCGACCCTTTGTTGCAAGTCTCTGATTTCTTGTTCGGCGCCGCTTCCTGCCTGGAGACGTTCTATCATGTCTCTCAAACGCTGCATCTCCGTCTCCAAATCTTGCATGCGAGACGAAATTTGGACGGACATTGGATCGACGTTGGGAACTGATTGAGCGGGTTTGACGTAAGGCAGGGTGGGTCCCGCCGATCTGGTGAGACACCCGGAAACGGAAAACGCGAGTATCAAAAGAGAAACAATTACAGGAATTTTTCCGGTGCTAATCTGGAGCCGCTTGGCCATTATCGCGAAACCCTCAAATAGACCCTTCTATTCTTGGACCATGCTGCTTCATTGTGTTCAGGGTCGATCGGTAATTCCGAACCGTACGAAACGATCGAGAATCTATGAGGATCAATTCCAAGGGCCGTCAAATACTCCACCGAAGATCGTGCACGTCTGTCGCCCAGCGCTAGGTTATATTCGGCTGTTCCTCGTTCGTCACAGTGGCCTTCCGCCACAATCGCTACTTGTGGAACTCTTCTAAGCAGATCCGCGTTGTATTGAAGATCAGCCTGTGCTTGCGGGCTAAGTGCGTACTGATCATAATCAAAATAAATAGGCCTTAGACCGGCTTGGAATGCTTGTAGCTCCTGCTCAGCCACTTGACCGCCGGTGTATGGTCCTCTCGCGCCGGGATGAGGGAAGGGGGGCTTGATTATTTTTTGTGCGCAGCCTGCAAATACGATGCACAACATAAACAGCAAAAGTATTGTTTTCAGGCCGCGAGTCGACATTGATGTCTTCTCCTTGTCTGTAGATTTAGCCTCTGGGGTTATCTGGCGTTGCGGGACCAGGCAGGTGCTTTGCCGGAAATACTCGAGATTGGGACCTGGATCTCGCCGCGAGAATCCATGAGGTATATAAGCCGCCTTCCATCACGAGTTGAAGAAAAGGCGATCATTCTTCCATCAGGTGACCATGCAGGATCTTGATTCGTTCCCTGCTTGGTGAGCACCCGGTAATTAGTACCATCGGTCTTGATGGTACATATTTGAAATTTTCCATCAATCCGGGCTGTAAAAGCGATCAAATCCCCGGTGGGGGACCAGTCCGGATCCGTGTTGTAATTACCTGCAAACGTCAGTCGTCTCGGTTGGCCGCCTTTTGCGGGAATAATATAAATTTGCGGTGTCCCGGCCTGATCTGAAACATAGGCTAGGGCGGTTCCATCCGGAGACCATGTCGGAGAGATATCATTTCCCCTGCTGTTAGTCAACCTATTTATTATGTTACCTTCAGGTGTTATTGTAAATATGTTAGGTACTCCATTAAAGCTTAGCGATAAAGCAACAGCATCTCCACTGGGAGAAAAGCGGGCAGCCGCATTGATTCCTGGTCTATTGGACACCGACCTCAAATCCATACTCTCTAAATCCAGCGACCATAAATCAGGATTATGGTTCAAATACGAGGTAAACAGAATGCTCCGGCCGTCAGGCGCCCATTTCGGTGACATATTGATTGTGCCGGTGCTGGTCACCTGCCGCAGATCTCCGCCGTCAACGTCCATAGCGAAGATTTCCTTCGGGGGAGAGTCCCTGATAAATATTATTCGTGACGTAAAGCAGCCTGGAACCCCGGTCAGCGCTTCCATGACTCGATCTCCAAACCTGTGGATTAAATGCCGCTGTTCCCGGGCAGTTGCTGTAAATCGCTTCCCCAATTCCATCTTCTTCAAAGCAATATCGTACAATCTCCCTTCCACAACCAGCTGACCGTCATTGATTTGGAATTTGCCGGTTACGATAGCTTGAGCTCCTGCACACGAGCATGCCTCATAATCGGGATGACCATCGGAAGTCAACATTGGCAGTGAAGATGTGTCAACTATATTGAACAGTCCTGTCAAGTACAGATCGTTTTTCAGGAGCGCCGCAAACTCATGGCCGCTCAGCGGTCCGGGCTGGTCTGAAATGAAATCTGGGACCGCTATGGGCATTCTGGCCAGGCCCGGTGCATCAAGATCTATAACCAGTTTGGAGTGCGCCAGCAAAGGGCAGAGCAACCATGCGATGAAAAGGATAACTGCCGCCGATCCCCGCCGCTGAATTAAACCAATCCAGCTGCTCCTATCCGAGATTTGTTTCACTGTAGCCCTCGCGGAGTAAATCTAAGGGCAAGCCCACCGGCTTTAACTACTTTTTCTCGAGTTTCGGCGGTAAGCGGTGGGAAAGGCGATGCCTGAAGCACCGCTCTCATTGCGGAGCTGTCGAAGGTGTGATCTCCCGAACTTTCGTCAATTGCCACATCCATTACTTTGCCGTCATCACCTAGCCGGACGCCAATCACAGTGATCTTGGAAACGGAGCGATTATCTACGAAGATCGACCAGTTGGAATTAATGCGATTCTTCACTAACTGCAACCAGCGCAACAGTTCAGCCTCCGAGAGTGTCGGGCCGCTCGACACCGTTTCATTTCGAGAGACATCATCTCTCAAATCCGTCACATCCTTTTTCTTGCTCTCAACCTCTCTACGTATCGATGCCAGACGCTCGTTAAGGAAAGACAGAGCGTCCTCTTTCTTTTGTAGTGCCTGTTCGGGCTTCTTCTCAGGGGGTTTGGGGGGATCAACTCGACGCGGAGGTTTCTTTCGTTTTGTCAGGTGTATGGAATTCCCAGGAGCCTCTGTCAGAGTCCGCATTGCTGACTTCTTGCCTGCTCTCCTCGAATGCGACTCGGGTATTTTCTACGGCGGCCGGGATTTCCTTTTGGTTTGATTAGCTGCCCGAAGCTTTTCTGCCTTCCGTGGAGGGGCCGCACTTTCCACTATTCTAACCCGGCTGACACTCACTTGGCCTGGTTTCTGAAAACGGGGCGCGGAATAGGCAAAAATAATGAGGGCCAGGATTGCTATCCCGTGGAGGAATAGTGAGAGTGCCATCATCTTCGGGCTGGTCGAGTCCGGCAATCTTCGCAGAAATCGTATCATCGTCCCGGCGCGGATTCCTCTTGAGGGGTTGTGACCATTCCCAGATTAGCAATACCGCCGCTCTTCAATGCACTCATTATTCGCACTACTAGACCGTACGGCACGTTTTTGTCTGCCCTCAAATATACTTCCTTGGACTGATTATCCTTTGTCATTTCAGTGATTTTGGCGACCAGACCGGTCTCCGGAACGACGGTCTCATTGACATGGATTGTCCCATTCTCGCCCACAGAAATGAGGATTTCTTCCACATTGCGTTCTTTTTCCAGAGGGGCCCCTTTTGCCTCCGGCAAATCCACCGAAAGCCCTTCTTGCATCATCGGCGCGGTAACCATGAATATAATTAGGAGCACCAACATGACGTCGACTAAAGGAGTGACATTGATTTCCGCCATGGGAGTTTTTCTGGTTGTATGAATGCTGATCGCCATGCCCAATCCTTATAATGTCTTTGACACGGGGCAGTGCCGTTATAATTGAATTCTATCTCTTCTGCCAATATATTCTTTCAATGATGTTAATGAGTTCAGACGAGAAGTTGTCCATTTCCGTCGAGATCACGTTTATACGTCCTAGAAAATAATTGTAAAAAATAACCGCAGGGATTGCAGCAGCAAGCCCAGCTGCGGTAGCAATTAGCGCTTCAGCGATACCGGGAGCAACAACAGCGAGTGATGCGCTTTTCATAACACCAATGCGGCGGAACGATTCCATGATGCCCCAGACTGTCCCGAAAAGACCGATAAACGGCGCTGCGGAACCTGTGGTGGCCAGGAAATTAACGCCTCTTTCCAGACGGGCTCGCTCCGCTGTGACCGCCTGCTGGAGCGATCTCACAACGTTATCCATACCGGTCCGTTCGTACTCGATTTCCTGGGACGATTCCGCCGAATTCTTTTGGCTGGATTGCTGAATTCTGGAGAGCCTACTGAGTTCGGCGTAACCGGCCTGAAAAACATGCGCTAAAGGACTGTGGGTAAATTGTTTGGCTTCAGCATAAAGCAAAGAAAATTTGCGCGATTCGCGGAAGGCATCGAAAAAAAGTTGTGTATGTTTCCTAGCTCTGGAAAGAGTTACTGTTTTGGTGAGAATTATAGCCCAGCACAGAACGGAAAATAAGAGGAGCATCACCATTACTCCTTTGACGACCCATCCCGCGCCTAAAATAATAGCCCATAAACTATGATCGTTCATCGCCTGAACCGGCAATGCCGTGGCAAAAGCCTCGGGCATGACAAGTTTCTCCTTTCTTCGAGTCAATTCTCAAATTAGACGATAATGTGGAGTAAGTCAAGTTTTTAGCTATCTTGAACTATTAGCCCAAAAATCTAATTTACTTTAGACAAAATGTCGATATTACTGATGCATAATTAGCTATTTTGTTGGCTAATTTCTTTGTGGCCTTCGAAGGCAAGGTCACATTATTTTAGACGGCTTTGCGCCTCAATACAAATGGTTGGAATGTACGAAGTGGATGTAGTCTGAAACAGCGGGTAGATGCGACGTCATTAGCAGGAATCCAAGTATTATTAGAGAGTTTCGTTTGTACCATGTGAACCGAGAATTGTCATCAAAAACAGTCTCGAGTTGTTGTTCCAATCTTAGAAAGTTATATAAAATTCAAAGATATTTTATGAGCAACACCGTTCCTTTCATGCGGATTTCTTTGGGAACGCGTTCACAACACAGTTGAAACTGTTTGACATTTATAGTGAATTTGTTGTATTTTAAAGAAAAATCGTGAGGTCGCCATGTCTTACCGGATCGTCGTGGCCGACAAGGATAGTCGGAGCCAAGAAGCCGTAACGCGCTTTCTGGGAGTAGCAGAAAATGAATTCGTAGGTGTTTCGACCTCCGGTGAGTTGAAGAGTGCCATAAAAAACAGAAAACCCGACCTGATTATTTTGAACTCCATCCTGCAAGATGTCCCTGGCTGGCGACTTGTTCGACGCATAAAGGAATCCAGGGATTACAAGGATGTGCCTGTCCTGCTTATGACCGGTGATCCCGAAGGACCTACTCAGGCCGAGGCTAAGACAGCCGGAGCCGATGGCTATCTCAGTAAACCCATACAAGGGCAGACACTGAAGACCGCCGTGCAATCTCTGCTAGGCATTGAAGACAGACCGGCCACTGTGGATGAGGATGAGCTGACCATCGAGTTCGAAGATGATTCGGGCGAAATGACTGAGGAATTGCTTGCGCTGTCTAATGCGGAAGTGAACATTGATGAGTCTCCGACCGATGTCGGTGACACTGTCGAAATAGATACAGGTACTCTAATTGCGGAGTTGGAGCCCTCGACGGATGCCATTTCCGCAGACAGCTACGGGGACACTGTCAAACTTAATTTAGATGATATGCAGCTCGAAACCGAGGTCGAGGACGGAACGTCATTCGAGCCCACCATAGAATTGGTTTCAGACCTCCCGATGGAAATTGAAAGCCTGGGAGCAATGCCAATAGAATCGGCAGCAATCGAAGAACCTCCATTGCCCGATTTTTCGACGGTAACCAGAGATCAGCGACCTGATAGAACTGCCAAGGACTCGGTCACCATTGATCTGAGCATGATGGAATCGAGCATGCAGGCTGAATCGGATTTCAGTTTCGCACCGTCTTCAGCCAAAAAAACGGACACATCGGATCATGGATATACTGATATCGAAAGAATTCTTGAGGTTCAGGACCCCACAAGAGTCCTGACTTCAGAAGATCTTTTGTTACATGATGATTCACTGGTGAAAGGCGCCTTATCGGAAACCGAGCTAGAGCAGATCGACATCATAGATCTTGAGGAAGATTCGGCTATTAAGGAAATGGAGGCTGAAGAACTGGAGGCGATTGACGCTGAGGACGAGCAATCGCTCGGATTGGATCTTGAGGAGACTGTGCCGGTCGCAAGTATCGATATGGAAGAAATTGCTAATGAAGATTTGAGCGGTATGATCGATCTGGAATATGAGGAGGAGAGCTCTCTGGAAATCGATCTTGAATCAGGGCAGGCCTCCGCTGGAGCAAAGGGTCAAGCACCTGAAGAGTTGACCCTGGAAGAAGTACCGTATGAAGATATTACGACGCAAGAGTTCTTCGGAGAGGAACTCCCCACTGAAGAGTTTCCGGCAGAAAAATTCCCCGAAGAGAAAACCGGTACAATCAATCTAGATCGGGAGATTGCTTTTGACAAAGTCGCGGCCGTGTCCGATGGGGCTGAGCTACATGAGCTGACACTGGATACGGGAGCTGGAGACGAAGTGCTGTTCGGTGATGAAGAGGAACCTGCGCTCGAGGTGACTGAGGACATTTCCTTGGAGGAAATCACGTTGGAAGAGTTCCGGCAGATAAATCCTCTAAGTCTATTTTCGAAATTCCATCGCCGCCGGAACCTGTTTCTCAGTTTTTCGAAGCGGTTCCATCCGCTGTCGGTGATAGGCAACAGGCCAAAACTGCACCGATTTCTGACGGAGTTCACGTTTCCGAAGCTTCGGGTGTAAAACCGTCTATTTCGGATATAAGACCTCCTATTGCTGAATCCAAGGCCCCATGAGAATGATGAACGAAAAGCTTCCGTAAGCGAAATCGCGGGAATAGTCTCTTCGATTTTGAATGAGAAACTAAAGGAACCGCTTGCCGGGAAGATTGGCTTGGCCGAGGCAGCGCCCCCTGCAGTTATGCCGGACCAACGACAGTATAGCGAAGATTATCAGAAACTTGTAAAAGCGTCTCTGCCGTCCAAAGAAGAATTAATGGAAGGAATTACCCTCGGAATCTCCAGAAGCTTCCCGACTCGTGAAGAAATTTTTCAGCGAGTGGATCTGATTATAAACGGGCATCTTCCGTCAGATCAGGCCATAGCCGAGCGAGTGGATGCAGCGATTAAAGCATCTCTGCCGTCTTCCGCTGATCTCACGGAGCGGATCGAGAAAGCTGTCCGTAGCCTTCACAGCCCGGAACTGATGACTAAGGGATTTGAAGAGGCTTTTGGTAAGTTCCTTCCTATCTCCAATATTGCTGAGCGTGTCGATAGCGTTTTGAAGTCCATTCCTGCCGATGAAGAGATATCGCGACGATTCGATCAAGCTATCGGTGTTCTGCCGTCACCGGAAACTATCCTCAACATAGTTGATAAAGCAGTCCGCGGTATTGCGTCGCCTGAAGAACTCAGCAATCGTTTGAGTGAGGCTTTGGCGCCGCTTTTGTCTCCGGAGACTCTCAGCGCTAGGTTTGAAAAGGCTCTTCAAACAGTATCCGTATCAGCAAGTCGTTAAGCAAAGTATAGATGAAGCCCTTGGGAAAGCAATTTCGTCTGAGATGGTGGTAGAACGTATTGATCAGGCACTTAGGGGCATTCCGTCACAGGAGTACATAAGGCTTCGACTGGATCATGCCTTCACCGCACTACCGACACCGGACAGCATAAATCAGCGCATTGAGGTTGCCCTACAGGCCATCCCGTCCAAAGATGAATTGAGAGCACGATTAGACAAGTCTTTCGAGGGGTTACCATCAGCCCAGGTCGTGATGGAGAGAGTTGACAGGGCTTTAGATGCTATACCGTCCAGATCGGAAGTTATGGAAAAACTGGAACAGTGTCTCCAGTGTATGCCTTCTTCTGAAGCGGTTGTGTCGCTTCTGAATCGGCGCCTTGAAACGTCTATCCCAAGCAAAGACGAGTTGGGTGCGGAGATGCGGGCTATACTGGAAAAAAGAATTCAAAGCGCAATCACTGAGGCCCAGATTCAAGAGGCAGTGAACCGATTACTACCGGATACTGAAGAGATCCTCAAACTTGTCAGAGACATATTGCCTGGAAGAGAGCGATTCCAGGAGACAATCGCATCGAGTATTGCGGAAGCTGTCCAAAATAATCTACCCGAACGCGTTTGGGTTGAGAGAATTTCAAGAGGCCTATTCGATGAGAGAACCAGAGGGCTATTGCCTCACCGAGACGAGGTAATAACTCTGATTCGTGAAGAAATTCAATCCAAAGTGCTTGACATGGTGGAGAGAATTATTCGGCAGGAAATAGAACGAATTACATCGACCCCGATAGAAAAGTAATCAGGGCCCTGGTTGCTGAACCGTTTAGGACGCTGTACATAATTCAACCTTGCTCACCTAGTGCACACTTACGACATCTGTGATAGGTAATTCGGCTACTTTTCCAGCGCGGCCAGAATGGGGCAATTCGCACACGGTAAGGTGCGTGATGCCACCGCATTCACTTGTGATTTGGCATTTCTTGGCGCCTTCCGAACTCGCCTGGATATTTCCAAACAAGTCTTGCGGGTCCAGCGTCCTTTGAGCGGCTTACACTCGATCAGTTCATGAGCTTCCAGCCAGGCTTGGGCGTCGGTATACACCATATGTATCTCCCTAAAACCTCCTACCATACTCCCGAATTCGTTGCCCAAGAACCCCCACCGATTTCCAAATTAAATGAGAAATATTCAGTCTCTAGTATAATCTGCCCGCCGGGGAAGTCAAGAGATTTCAAATAGCACAAAGCCATTCAGTTATACGGGAAAGTCGGTCTAGGAAATGCAATTACGGGCTGCTTGAAGTTTGTCCGGATGAAAACGGAAAGTAAGGAATCAAATACCTGCTTGGGTAATTAGTTTCTCTCCAACGCGGGATTCACCGCTGAATCGGTCCGTCCGAGTAAGTGAATAAAGGTTCCAGCTTAGAGTCTAATTATTCAGTATTTTGATATCCTGAAGCATCTTGCGAACCGACTGGTAAGACGGTGATTCGGTAGATATCTTCAATAACGGCTCACCTTGAAGATCCAAATCGATGAGCATTTCGTCATAAGGAATTATAGCTTCGACTGGATGCCCAAGGTTGGAAATCTCATTCCTCGTATTTTCCGGCAGCTCTTCGATGGTCCCCTTCACCCGACTGAGCACTATATGACTGGCACGAACGCGGCCGCCCATTTCTCCGATTAGTTCCACAATTCGACCGATTGTCCGAAGACTTCGAGGCGCAGGATCGGAAATCATGAAGAGATGATCCACTTCCTCCTCAGTGCGTCGAGAAAGGTGTTCCATACCCGCTTCATTATCAATGACCACTACGGAATAATTCGAGGTTAGGCGAGCTATTATTTCACGAAGAATATTATTAGCCATGCAGTAGCAACCAGGTCCTTCAGGACGGCCCATCGAAATGAAATCCAAATTTTTGGTCTCCTCCAGACAGGCCTGAATCTGGTATTCCATAAATCGATCTTTGGTCATGCCGCCCGGCACTTCGTCTCCCATTTTCCTGGTGTCTTCACGGACGCAACCCACACTACGAGGTTCCCTAATCCCGAGAACCTCATGAAGATTGGAATTGGAATCGGCATCTATGGCTAAAAGCGGAATCTGACCACTGTCTATTAGAGCTTTAATCATAAGTGCGGTTATCGAAGTCTTGCCGACTCCACCTTTTCCCGCAACTGCCAACGTGGTTCCCATTACATATCCTTTCGTTCAGTCACTGAAAACCTCCAAAACCTTAGAAAACCGCTGAAGGCAATCTTTCTTTCTCTCAGCCGCCGAGCACTCCGAATCCCCGGATGAAATTTAAGAGTTTCTGGAGAGGGTCCAGGAATCCTTTTCGCAAAGCGGGCCCCCCGATCACTCTTCAGACCTGCCAGATTTTCATGTCGGGTTCTATATAGCTTCCGGTCCCATCTCCTCAATTTCGGCTAAAAGCTTATAGGTTTTTTCGGCTTGCTCTTGGCTCATGCCCGCGCATCCGCAAGCCGGGGTAACTATAATGTGGTTATTCAATAATTCTCTGTCAATTCCAACTTTTTGGAGAATTCCAAAACCCGACCGCATTCTCCGGATAATATCGGACGGCGTCTCCTTCTCGATCTTCTCCGTGTTGGGGACAGCGCCCCACGCCAAGACTCCGCCGCGACCCAAAAACTGATTCAATTGTTGATTGTATAATGCTAATGATTCCGCATAATCGATCGCGTCGAAACTGATTATGCGAGCCGAAGTTTCCATGATCATTCCCCAGTCGGTGTTTCCGCAGCAATGAATGCCCGGAATTCCCCCCTCGTCCAAAACCATATTAATTACTTCGTCCAGCGATTCAATCGACGTCCGTCTTGGATAGACCCAGAAACGCGGAAGATCCATATGCAGCTCAAACTGGGCTCGTCGAAAAACATAATCATTTTTTCAGCAAACGGTTTGAACTGGTCCAGGAGCCAGATGGCTTTAAGGCCCATACCCTTAACCGCCACATCTCGAAACGTAGGATGGTAGAATATGGGCTTGCGGACTTCATCCGTAACTGTCATCGCAAAACTTAGCGGTCCGGAGACCTGGACTTTGATGAAAGGGAATTTGCGATTTTCATTCCTCAATCGATCCAGCAAAAGATGGATACCTCTGCCGTAGTCGGGGCTGATTGCAAATGCCTCGTGTTGAAGAGCCCTCGGTTGCGGCCAAATAATTGGCATAGAATTGCTCAATCTCGCCGGCAGCATCACCTGAGGTATCAAAAAGATAACTCTGTTGCTCGTAATCTGCTTTAAATCGGGGCAATCCTTCACTGACTTGAACCCACATCAGTTCCTGCGGATAAGCTCGGGATAATTGAGGCGCGTGAGGCGCCTTCGTCAGACTATTCAAAATGAGATCTATCGCAACTTCAGGATCAGTGTGGGGCAAACTTCCCACCGCTGTGCAAAGTAATTTCGGAATCACATTGGTTTCCTCGAAATCAACCATAAGGTGCCTCCCGGGTCCGTCCAAGCGGTCTAATGACCCAAACTATGGACAAAAATCATATTCGGAATAAAATCGGTTATACTTTTAGGACAATGGGATCGATATCCGAGACTAGTTTACGATGAAAGGTTCTGTCAAGTTCGCCTTTGTCGGTGAGGTAAATGCCTAGCAAACGGTCATTCTGGATACATCCGGCGAGTTTCACCTATCGGACGGACAAACCGGACAAACTTATAGAAACTCTCTGGGTTCAACGTCGGGGCTGGGGCTATCTCAAGAGGCGAGATATATGGGTCGAACTTGAATCCTCCGCGGACGAGTTGCGCGATCGCGGTTTCATGTTGAGGCGGTCTGATTCGGATGATCTTGTCAGGTGCTGCCCCTTCTGTGGCATGTATATTTGTGATATTCCGGGTTATCTGGTGCAGAAACATTTTTCGGAATGCGGCGGACCTGCAGAGAATTGGCAAGCTATAGAAGAAAAGCTTGTCTCCGACCAGCGCCTGAAAAAGTACGAAGCAAAGATCCTAGCCCAGAAACTCCAGGAACTCGCGGACTTGCAAGGGGCGGAAAAGCGAGAACGCTATGATAAGATCAAAGAAGAGACATCTTTGCGCCAGCAACAGAAAGATAGAAAAAAACGAATAAAGGAAGAAACTAAGGAAGGGTGGAAGAAACGGTGATAGAAAAAAACCCGATGGAGAACTTTCTATGTGAAATCGGGCGGGTCGCCAGACGCCCCTATTAGGCAGTCCATCCGCTGCGAAAGAATCCAGAGATGGCGAGAGACTGGTTTTCCAAGACACAAACGTCAGGTAGGTTCATAAACCAGTCTCTCAGTTTCTAAGTTGTTGGGGGCGAGCGGAACTTTCTTCGGTACAAAGACAATAGCTGGCGGGAAGGCCCTTAAAGAGCAAAAAAAATGGGGACGAATCATCGTCCCCTGTGGATTAGGAGGAATTGGGTTTCCTCGAAAAACTGTTTTTTATGTTGCGGTGTCTTGAACGCTGCTTATTACCAATAACTGCCGAATGTTGCTTCGCTGGATCCGGTCGGGGGAGCGGCAAAAAGATCTTGCCCCCAAGGCGATCCAGGCGCAGTCAGTGTTCCGGAGACCAGTCTGAATGGTATCTGAACTATTTGGCTCACCACATTTGATAGCCCACTTTGCTCGACAGGCGGCCCCATGTAGAATGAAGCAATTGGTGGTGAGGACGCTGGGATCATGAATGGCGCGGGCGCGGGGCCGGCAGCAGCAGGCGCGTAGCCGTACGGCATAGGACCAGTCCCGTATGCTACCGGCGCGGGGCTGGCAGCAGCAGGCGCGTAGCCGTACGGCATAGGACCAGTCCCGTATGCTGCCGGCCTACACTTAGTGATGGGTTGAGGGGAGCATGGAGGGCGGTCCGCACATCGGCGGAGGACACATTGCGGGTCCACAACCAGATGGCGGGCGATATCTTGGTGGAGGAGGAGGAGCGAGAATACCCTGCATGACGGCCGCGGGAATTCCTATCAACGTGCCGCAACAAGTTGTGCATATGTTGAGGCACGCGCCGCACAAACTTCCGGGGCCGGTAAGGCCGGATCCACATGATGGGGGACCGCACGAAGGGGGCGGACAGGGTGGTGGCGCGCATGACGGAGGCGGAGGACAGGGCATTGAATAGGCCACTGCTGCGTTACCGGCAGTTCCAGGATGGACCACCAGCGCTAGGGCCGTCAGTAGCAGGCAGAACAGCAATGAAGCGACTCTTATCACCATACCTCATCCTCCTTTTATCAGATCCTTCACATAATACTTGAGGGCGTAGGCTCAAGCGAAGGATACTGAATTTAGCCCTTTGTAGGGCTTCATTGAAAATGGCGTTTAACATGGCCCTATATACGTGTCAAGCAAAATATTTAATTGTGGGAGGTTATGTTTAAATCATTATTGCGTGTTAATTTGGATTGCCTATATGGGTGGTATTATGGTATTTTGCTCTTATTATATATGGAACTATCTTGATTCAGTACGAACCGTGAAGTAAAGGCCTGACTAGATGCAGTTAAATTGCTATTAGAAAGTTGGGGAAACCTGAAAAACCAGAAAGGACCGCAGGTGGAATGAAGAACTTAGTGTTTTTAGTGACTTTTCTGGTAGCGCTGACTCCTTCGGTGCTCTTGGCTCAAGAGGAATTTGTGGATGCCTACAATCAGGGGCGCGACGCTTTGAGTCAGAACCGACTGGATGAGGCAATCGAATTTTTTAATCACGCCCTAAAAGTGGATCCGCAGGATCATCTTGCATACAACAATCGGGGTGTGGCTTATAAACGTAAAGGTCTGTACGACAAAGCCATAGAGGATTTCAACCGCGCTATAGAAATAAAACCTGATTACACGCTGCCTCTTACCAACCGAGGCATCGCTCGACACAAAAAGGGTGATCTTGACGGAGCAATTCAGGATCTTACGGAAGCGATAAAGCGGTCAAGAAAAGAGAGTGTAGCGTATACTGCGCTTGGAATGGTGGAAAAAGATAAAGGAAATCTGGATCAGGCGATCAAAACTTTACGACAGGCCATCGCCTTAAACAAGAAGAATATTCCAGCATATCAGACGCTTGGCGAAATATACGAGAAACAAGGGAATCTTGAAAAAGCTGTTGACGAGTACATGAAGGTAGTCGACTTGGCCAAAAAGCCTGAGAACGTACCGGAAGTTGCGGAGAGAATAAGCCAAATACGCGCAACACTTGCTGAAAATTACTATAAGGAAGGCCTTACTCATTATCGACAAGGCAATGAGAAGCAGGCTCTTAATTATTGGACACAGGCGCTTCAGAATCGAGCCCGGTCATATGCAGTCACTCCGGGATCGAGGTCTCACATATTACAAGAGCGGGAAGTATCAAAAGGCTCTGGAAGACTTTGATTCGGCCCTGGCCCGAGATCCGGGAAATGCCGAGATCTACCGGGTTCGTGGTGACACTAATCTCAGGCTGAAGAATCCGGATCGAGCTTTGGCGGATTACTCCAAGTCATTGGAGCTGAATCCCAAGGATGCTGTGGCGTACAACAACCGAGGTCTGGTTTACCATGAGTTAAATGAGTTGGATAAAGCATTGGAGGAGTATACTCACAGCGGTCGATATTAACCCGGGCATGGCGATTTTTTATGAAAATCGCGCCATCATTTTTTTGGCAAAGGGGATGAATGACAAAGCTGCCGAAGATTATTCTCAGGCCCTGAAGCTTACCACCGATGAAGCACGCAAGAGTGAGCTTCTCGAAAAACTGTCAGTGATAAGCCCGAAGACGAGCATGGGCGCATCAGATCCGGCTAAGCAGCTGCCGGAGCTATCGGGACCGGGTTTTTCTCTGTCAACCGTAGATGATAAAAATCCTGTTCAGACCAAAACCGCCGGGCCTGGTCGAACCCCTTAGTCATTTGCTTGTTTTCTTTGGAATAGCTCGCATGATTTTCGCTGAATTTTCGATATTGTCTTTATCCCTAGCCGCGCCAGCCGAACCAATGAGTTCATCTTCTCCACAGAAAACGGCGCGTGTTCGGCGGTGGCTTGCACTTCCACTAATCGGCCCTTCCCGGTCATCACGACATTCATATCCACGTCTGCAGTAGAATCTTCAACATAATCCAGGTCTAGAAGCAAGTTGCCGTCCACAATGCCGACGCTGACTGCAGCGACTGAATCTAATAACGGATTTGACTGAATAACATTGTCGGATACTAATTTTTCAAACGCCAAATGCAGGGCCACCCAAGCCGCAGAAATAGCCGCTACTCTTGTTCCGCCGTCTGCCTGGATCACATCGCAATCAACAGTCACCGTGCGTTCCCCAAATGCTTCAAGATTGCATATGGATCGCAGAGAGCGGCCGACGAGGCGTTGTATTTCCATGGTTCGACCGCCGATTCTTCCGCCTCTTTCTCTCAAAGAACGTGTATGAGTGGCACGCGGGAGCATCGAATATTCCGCAGTAATCCAACCTTTGCCCTGATTTCTCAAGAACAACGGAACCTTGTCTTCTATACTGGCAGCGCATAAGACCTTCGTTTTACCAGCTTCTATTAGTGAAGATCCTTCTGCATGCTCCAGGATGCCTGGGGTTATCTTCCACAATCTTAAAGCGTCGGGCTTCCGATTAGCATTTCTGATAAATGGTTTCATCAAAGTTAATCTAACATTATTTTGCTCCGGCGGGCAAGGAGCGCCTTTTGTGATTACTAGGTATCAAGATAGATTCAGAGTCATTTTCTTGATTCAACTTTAGGTTTGAATAGAAACATTTGATTTATATTGACAAATATAATTATACAATATAGAAGGGCGTACAGGAGGTATCCATCCGTGCACGCAAAATATGCGCTCCGCGGAATCAAACGGAAAAATTCTTGTGGGATACCATCCGATTTCTCAATCATTTCCCTAGCTCGTTGCCTTCTTTCGGGCAGTTCCAGTTTGATAAACTGTCAAGAAGGGGGATCATATGTCGAGATTAGTGTGTGAGAACCGGTAGAATAGGAGAACGAGTTGATTTGGCAGTCTGGATGATTTCCACTGATTAGAGAGGCACACCACATGCAATTAATCGACAACTATAATTTGGTCGATATTCTTATAATGGGCACTCTTCTGGTCTCGCTCATTCTGGGCATATGGAAAGGCTTCGTCCGTTCACTGACTGCTCTGGCGAGCCTTGTCTTTGGGAGTGCTGCTTGCATTGAAATATTATCCATCAGTGGTTCAGTATCTGGACAAAATTTCCAAGCTCGATCCTCAGATCTCGATGATCCTGGCAATGGTAATTATATTCATTCTGGTGCAGATCGTTTTTCTGATTATTCGTAGGATATTGGATTTCCTGTTGGACCTGACTCGGTTGACCTGGCTCGATCGGATTTTGGGAGCAGTCATGGGAACTGTAGCCGGTCTTGTCATAGTGGCTGCAGGCGTGCAAGTGCTGTTAGTGGGTGTTCCGGATTGGCCCGTGGTTAAGACCTCGAAGCTCGTGATCCCGATCGATCGGTTGACAGCGAAAGCTCTTCTGTATGCTCCGAAAGACGCCAGAGATCAGTGGCAAGCGTTTATATCGAAATGGAAAGGAGCGCAGTAATTGGTCGCGTCCGCCAAAAGTTTCGTAAATCTGTTATATAAAAAGCGACCGTTGCTCGCCAGGGAATTGCCAGATAGATCCGAAGGCCCAGGCTATAGGATCAGGAGGATGTCATGAAACGATCCCTCATTTTAATTCTGATCATTTTGATCCCTGGGTTGATCGCGGGATGCGGGTATTTTCAGAAAAAAGACGAGCCGCCGCCCCTTCCGCCCATTGAAGAGACTAAGCCGCCGCTGACAATGAAAAGCGATTACTTTAAGGCTTATCCGTGGAAAGATCTTGCCAAGCCTCGTAAGGACGGCAATGATCCCGACACTACTGTATATACGGTCAAAGAAGGTGACACTCTCGATAAAATAGCCGAGAACTTGATGGGAAACTCCAGTATGGCCCGGGACCTGGCGAGTTATAATGATCTGCCCGCTACCGATAGATTGGCTGCAGGAGATAAGGTTATAATCCCCAACCCGATTATAGGAATGAGCAGCCAAATGCTGATCAAGGGTAAAAAAGAAACCGAGTTCGCTCCTGCTAAAGCCTTTGACGTGGAATTTAAGCCAGGTGACCAGTACAAAATGAGATTCGAGTCGAACGTCAACGGTTACGCATATATTTTGCGGGAAGACCCGAAAGGAACGGAGTTTTTGTATCCTGCTCCCGTGAAGGTCGCTCCGAAAAGGGGGAAAAAGGATAGGACCCCTGAGGCGCTGCCCCGTGACACAGGCAAAGTCGAGGCGCACCAATTTATAGAGATTCCGATGGGTCCAAAAGGTTTTACGTACGATCCCAAGAAAAAGGGAGACCGAATTATTGTCTTTCTTTCGCTTGAGAAAGATACCCGACCTCGAGGATCTGAAAGAAAGAAGCCTAAAAGATAAGAAAAAGATCAAGCCAGGTCGATGTGGAAGATGTGATGATCAGGGTAAAACAGGGAGAGATTCTTCTCTCAACCCCCGTATCATCTGTTGCGGATTTCCGATCCCAAAGAGGTTCTCGGTTTCACGCTAAACATCAATGGTTAGCGGAACGGAGTTGACACTCGGCTCAGTATTGGTAATATAAGGATTTGTGGGGCTGTAGCTCAGTTGGGAGAGCGCTTGAATGGCATTCAAGAGGTCGTCGGTTCGATCCCGTCCAGCTCCACCAGAGATTTTCAGGAATACCGTCAAGTTAGGCTGCACCTGCTTGGCGGTTTCGTTTTTCCGGGAAGACGATTGTGTCAGATTTGTGACAATCCTCCCGGCAAATCCTGTTTGAATAAGCGATTAACTTGGCTATCTCAGCCATGGAATAATGAGTTGTGATGCTCCGGCCGTGCTCATGACCTAATAAGTCCTTCCTATCCTCTTCGGGAACATCCGCTCCGCGCAACCGCCTACCAAGGGTGTGCTTCAGCAGGTTGCCGTTTTCATCCGTGTAGTCATAGGTCTTAACGACGCGCCTGGACTCCTGGTTTATTCCACAGGATTCAGCTAGGTCTTTGACAGCAGCCTTGAAATTTACTCCTTTTGCCCGCATCCACAAGGAGACCACATCGAAACTCTTTGCTCCGTTTCCTGGAGTACATCCGGCATGACAGAATCCATGATCGTCGCTCACTTGGCCGACATAACTGTATTAAAAATGTGGTAATTTGACATTGTATGAATTAATAAATGATATCAATGGGAGGAATAAAATGTCTTATACGGTTCGGATGTTTCGGGCTGCTTTTGTAACAGCTTCCGTTGTCTTAACGTGCTCCCGGAGCCTCTTTGTCAATAGAGACTCAGTAATGCGGGCGCCGATTATGCGATCTTCTGCCAACCAAATAGCCAAGTTATAACGGATTACAAAAGTTATCTGAGTTTCGAAGACCGCAACGGGATTGACTTTTGAGGGGAAGCGCCCGAAATGACCGGATGTAATATCGGCCAAAGATCCTTCGATTACAAGGTGGAAACAGGGGATCGTTCGGCCTCTTGAAAGCTCACGCTCGAATCTATCCCTTTCCCGGGTAACACATTGAATCAGATCTCCAATCTCCTCGCGTTCGACACTAATCAGGGTTTCTGCGCCTTTGATGCTGTAATCGCCTGCTGGCGAGGCTTCCCGGAATACACTTCGTCTTAAACAAGCTAGTTCAAACTAGGACACTACCCTTCTAGGCCCTGGCGCAAGAGATCTTCCAACCCTCCTAGCACTGGGGCTTCCGCTTTTGAACCGATTTCGCTAGGTTACATCCACAACCTGAAGTAATTAAATCGTGCATGAATTGAAACTGGAGATCAGTCTTTAAGCTTCCAAGGAGACCGACAAAATCATCGCTCCGCCCTGATCTGCCCCCCAAAAACTGGTCCAGGTTCAGAGTTAGTATAGGATAAGACCTGGACCAGAAAGGGAGGTCAGGATGAAACGGAATCGTTTTACAGTGGAACAGATCATCAGGATGCCTACCAAGTCCCTTAAAGGGGACTTCTCGCCGACAAGGCACCCTCAGACATCTTCAGCTCGGGCAAACTCGCGCATCCCCGGCCGTGGGGTGTCCCACACCTGGACAAGAAAGTCCTTGGCCTCAACGAAAAACTCGGCTTGCCGCTCCACCGCCTGTTCGGCCTCCAATGAATCCATGTCCCGCGTCTCGTTTATGAAAGAGGCCACTCGACCATAGTACAGAGGAGTCATGACGTCCACGAGTCGTCTGCGATTCGCGGCCCATTGATGGTATGTTGCTGCCAGTTGGTACAGGACTCGGACCCACGTGTCTGGCGCGATCCGGAACTTGTCGTCTGGCATCGAGGCTGCCGCCGTGAGCGCCTGGAAACAATCCGCACAAAAGACATCTCGCCACAACGCACCGAGGTCGTCAATGCCATTCCTGAAAGAAGTCATGAGCTTCGGCAAGTCCACCTTGATGGGGTCGGGCTCACCGGGAATTGGTTCTCCAAATGTTTCGACCGATTGTGCACCTGTGATTGGTTTCCAAAACTCCTCAGTTTCTTCCATCAATTGAAATAGCGTGGAGACAACCTGTCTGAACATTGGACCGAGGTGCTCAGACGGATCTTTGGCATCGTGGATTTTCCGTCCAAGATGGGCCTGACAAATACGGAATTCATTGATAATTGCCTGGACTGTCATCCAGATGTCGATACCGAACCGTGCAACATCTGTCCCCCAGACGTCCTGCTCCAAGTAATGGTGGACGAGATTCCTGCTCAGAGCAAAATCACCTCCGATGGGCTGACGGATCTTCTTGCCGTAAGCGGCTTGACAGAGATTGTACACGACATTGTTTGTGATGGTTCCGTCATACTTGTACCTGGTATAGATAGGTGCCACGAAGTCGAACCCTTTGTCCAATACCGGGTCGAGGAGCGTTTTCACCCATGCGTTCGTAATGCTCCTCAAGTCAGAGTCCACAACCATGCATGCCTGAGCCTGGAGAAAACTAGCGGCCTCGAAAATCATCCTGAGGGCCGTGCCCTTGCCGGCCGCACCTCGGTAGATGCTGACGATCTTCTCTTGCCAGGGCTTCAATTGGAATTCTTTGGAAACGTCTCTCGTGTCGTCGGTTGACCCCCCGTCGGAAATAATGATTACCGGCCGTGCATCGTGATAGTAGTCGTGGAGCCCATGAGAAACCATTCTGATCACGTGGCCGATGGTTTGCTCGTTGTTATAGCACGGAATTCCGACCACAACGTCGGCCTTCTCGATCTCTTCCAGCCGTTTCTGGGTGTATGGCCTCAAGGCACTGCTATATTTCATGGTAAAGTCCTTCCAATAATTCGTCCGGTTCCTGCCACCGGTTTGACCGACTAGCAGAAACTTCCTTCGTTGTCTTGGTCGATGGCCTCCACCAGCTTGGTGGCAACATCGGGAACCGCATAGAATACGCGGCTCCAGTTCGGAATGAGCGGGCGGCCCAGGAGGTCTTTCTGAATGATTTCTCCGGAGATCCGCATGGCCTCAACGAACATCTCCACAGCCACCGCCTCCCCGTGGCGATCGTAGACGAGGCCGTTGATCCGTGCGTCGTCATGATACATCCCCATAAGGTCCTGGGCTTCCTTGAGAAACGTGGCTCGCAGCGTGTTAAAAAAGTCGGCCCCCAGAATCACGCCAGTCGAGGCCAGTATCCGGAATATGGTGCTGCATACGTCTACGGCCATCTTGTTCAGACCTCGGCCGGGATCTTCCACCGAAAGCTCCTGGTGTTTGTGCTCGTAGTTGGGGCAGAGCTCCACTTGGCAGACCCGGTTCAATGAGCAGTTCCTGAACACCTCGGCGAGCACGCCGACCTCCAAACCCCAATCGGACGGAATCCGATTCACCCGGGCAAGATCGGACACCATAGAAAACTCTCCGGCAAGGGGATAACGAAACGAGCTGAAGTATTGCAGAATAGGCAGATGCCCCAGCATGGTAATGAGGGAACCGATCAGCGGGGTCACCAGCAAACGGGTGACCCGGCCGTGCAAACTTTCCGTGACTCGGCTGTAATACCCTTTACAGAACTCGTAATCAAGAGAGGACATGACAGTAGGGTACACGAGCCGGTTGAGAAGATTCCTTGTGTACGACAGGATGTCGCAGTCATGCAGCGCTATCACGTATGACTCGCCGCGGGCCACGATATATCCGCAGGCCATCCAAGCGCTTCTCCCTTTGCCGTGAGGCCCTGCAGAGAGCCCTGCCTGCTCGATCTCCCCATACAAGGATGTCACCTGGGGGCCGTCATTCCAAATGATGCGAACTTGTCGTCCGTTTCTGATGAGCGGCCTAAAATAGTCGCATGCTTGCTGGAAATCCTCCTCCGAGGCAGGACCCAAGGTGACTACGATCTCTTTGAGATACTCGACGCTTTGAAGCGCGCCCATGATCACCTTCAATGCGGGGCCGTCCATCTCGGAAATCAGACAGGGAAGGATGAGTGCTATCGGTCTTGTTCGAGAGGCGTTTTCGATTTGCTGTTCCACCAGCACCATGTCACGCTCGCCCAAGAGATGAAGTGTGGCAATAGGGCCTGTCTGCAAGAAATCGCTCATAGTACCCTCCTCGCGATTTTATTTGACTCCAAACGCCCCTGCCATATGATCACGTTCCCTCAATCCCCCCGAGTGTGTGCTATGTGCCCGTCATTCCGCTCCTCGAGCATCTATTTCATCAAGGATGCCAAATACCGCATCGCTCCATCCTTCCGGCCCGGCCTTCGGGTTCCTTCGGATCCCTGCCAATGCCGGAGAAACCTCCAAAGTAGTCTGGGAATCCCCGAGCAACACAGGGATGTCAACGAGCTCCAGGAAGGGAAAGTCGTTCGGGCTGTCTCCAAGTCCCACTGTCAATAGCGGTCCGCACAGATCGCAATATGATTCGATCACTACCCGGACCGCTTCTCCTTTACCTGAGTGGCCGATCAGATGCCAAAACCGTCCTCCTTGCACTGCCGTGAGTCCGTGGCGTCTCGCTGCTTCGTGAACAAGGTCATCTCTCCCTTCGAGATCATCGGGGACTAGAAACGGCTCGTCGAAGCTCCGGGTCAGCGCCCTAGCTGCCGCCTGCTTGGATAGACCTGTCAACAGCTCCACTTCCGCGGCCAACATCGACCCAAAACCGTTCAGTGGGCAACCGAGCTCCAATCCCATGCTCTCTAGCGCCGCTGTCAGTTCGTCGTATCGCGTTCCGAGGGCGAAGAGCAAGCCGCCGTGGGAGCGTATGGGTTCACCGAGTTTCACGCGGAAGCTCGTGAAGAGCCTTTCCGGAGCATCTTCGCTTGGTGCAATCCCTCCGCCGTTTTCCACGATAAATGGATCAGACAATCCCAGTTCGCGATGAAGGGGCAGCACTTCAGCATAGGTCTTGCTGGACACCAAAACTAGACCGCTATCTCGAGCCTTGAGGGCCAAAAGGGCCTCTTGTGCGGGTTGCCATTGATAGGTCTCCGGGTCCAGCAGTGTTGCATCAAGGTCACTGAAGACCAGGAGTTTCATGATGATGCGCTCCTCAGTAATCGGCCTGAATTATGCGGCAGTTTTGCAGCCCGGCGCCTTAGCACCAGTGAAGGTTCGCCGCAGCCGAATGAGTGTTTTCTGAAAGGATGTTCCAGTCCCGCGAAACGCGGGATTTTGCAAAAGAGTTTTCCTCCTCGTCGTCTGCATTCACGAAATCTAGCTTTTTTGACGGATTGCTTCTTTGGCTGCGGTTAGGATTCCGCTGCCGGTGAGGAGGTTTTGTTGTTCCAATTCGTCCATGAAATTTTTGAAATACTGCGTGTAGAAGTGGTCGTGCCCCAGGTTTTCGGCTAGACAATCAAGAGATTGTTTTTTCCATTGATAAATTGTCCTCATGTCTAATTGGCTGTTTACCGCATCCCTGGCAATTTCGATCAAATCATCTATTCTTTGGACCGACATTATGACCCCTCCAATCGGCACTTGCCACCAATGCTCGCATTGACTTGTGAGCTAAGGGAGAAATCATAAAGAACCATATCCAATAATGGCCATTAAATTATTCGTCAATACACGTCATGGTTCAATTGCATTAAAATCCCTACCCCTCAACGGATGCTAAAAGGGAATTAGCCGTTCTGTTCGAGCAAGCATGCTCCTGCACTGAAGTTCTAAGCAATGGCCGTGCCAAACAGGCTTATTATCTGAAAAGAGGGGATTAGTGTTCGAAAATGCTCTTCCGAGGCCATGCAGAACAGCTAAAATTTTTCGCGCTTTTTACTTGTGTTTCCATGAGGTGGGAATCTTTTTCGCACCGTGGAATCGATCCGGCGAGATATATTAAAAATAGGCGCTGCGATGTCGCATTCACTTATTTCGATATTTTCCCAAAGCAGACTTCGGGTCTTAATGTCCAGATATCGATCCAGAAGGGCGCGCCGGTAATTTTGTCCGGCTCGGTATCTATTACCATGACGCCTGAGGAGCGCAGCTCGACCAGGAGCTGTTTCCGCCCGGTGAGGATCTCCGCGCGGCCACACCGTACCGACAGCTGGGGCGCAGGACCTTTTCCTCCTTAGAGAGGATGAGGATTTCCTGATTAAGCGTGGACGATCTATGTCGTATGCATTGCCGTGGGTACGGAGGGAACTCGGGTATGCTCCGTTTGTTTAGTCGTCTGATCATTTCGGTGTCCATTTGGTGTCCATCGGAAGCGAAACTTGGTCAAAATAGACGAAAGTCAGTCACAGTTGGTAACAGTGGATTTTTCAATGATGTTGACCACATGACGTCTTTTCCCTAGTAATCTTTAGTAGTTCCAAAATACCTCTGATCGCATTCGGGATGCAGGGGTCGCTGGACTGGATTCAGCCAACATCAGCAAAAATCATGTAGCCCCGGGCATGAATTCGTGTGCGAATCTTGCGTGACCCATATGATTCTTCTCGATTTCCCTGTGTCAATTTTGAGTCAATCCGTCCTGCTTCGTCGTGATTTGTGATGCTATTTGGAACGGTCGGACGTGCTAAGTAGTTGATGTCATAGGCGGTACTCCCTCTTATTTGTGAATGGCATTCAAGAGGTCGTCGGTTCGATCCCGTCCAGCTCCACCACGAATAAATAAAGATACCGTCAAGTTAGGCTGCACCTGCTTGGCGGTTTCGTTTTTCCAAGAAATAATTGTCAGAATTGTGTCCGTGCCCCCGGTAAAAACCGTTGGAATAAATTATGAGTTTGGCGATCTAGGCAAATGTGAATGGGTTGTAATGTAGTGCCGGTGTTAGTGAACCATCCGGAAATACTCTTTGCATTGTATGGGTCTGCCACACGCGGGGGATTATCCCCCCAATCCAAGGCGTTTCTCAAAACCCGTATGACAGCTCATGAATCCACAATTTTTCGCACAAATTCCAATCTGCCCGAAAAACAAAAACCGCAATGGCTCTTTGCGGCTATATTCACAATTGTTTGGAGGCGGCTGGCGGATTTGAACCGCCGTATAACGGTTTTGCAGACCGTCGCCTTACCAATGCAATAAACCATGAGTTTGGCGATCTCGGCAATTGAGAAGGGTTGTGATGTTGTACCGGTGCTTGTGTCCAAGCCGGCAATACTCTTTGCGTTGTATCGGTCTGCCACACGCGGAGGATTATCCCCCCAATCCAAGGCGTTTTTCAAAACCCGTATGACAGCTCATGAATCCACAGTTTTTCGCACAAATCCTGATCTGCCCGAAAAACAAAAACCGCAAAGGCTATTTGCGGCTATATTTACAATTGTTTGGAGGCGGCTGGCGGATTTGAACCGCCGTATAACGGTTTTGCAGACCGTCGCCTTACCACTTGGCTAAGCCGCCCCTTGTTCGATACGTATCGTAAGATAGTAATTCGTTCAATGTCAAGACCGGAAACATTTGCAACCTGAAGCTTCGGTGTACGGGTAATTTAGAGCCACTTCGCTGTTGCTGAATACGTGGTGGAAAAGCTTCCAGTCTGCAAACGCGATTTCCGATTCCATGGAATGCGGGACCATGGCTGACGGCTATCTTGAAATTTTGGTGAACAGACGGTTGTCTTCGCGGCACTCTTCTTCATTCAGCGGAGGTCTAACATTTGCATTCCGATATAGTGGAAATTAAATAATCGTCTGTGGTAAAACTGTCCGTGGCTGCCCGATTCCGGATCCTATTTGAATCCAGCGCCCAATCATTAGGGAGTGATAGCGTGCTACGGATCAGGGGTGAGTTACTGAAATTCCCTCCTTGAGTTCCGTATGCGATGAAAATAATTCGAAAACCGATTCAGGAGGTACTCGATGAAGAAACACGTGTTGATGCTGTTTGGAATAGTTATCGGTTTTAGTTTCGCCGTGCTTCCGCTCGTTCAAGCCCAAACACTCACTGCAAAATTCGGTCATGTGGCGCCGCCGTTTCATGGTCAAACAAAGGGGGCTGACGCATTCGCCGCCTATGTCAAAGAAAAGACCAACGGTGCCATTGATATTAAGACATTTCCGATGAGTCAGTTGGGGGGCGAGGTGTCGCTGGCGGAACAGGTCCAGGCAGGCACTCTCGAGATTGCTTCAGTAACAACCGCGGTTCTTCAGACCTATGCCCCGCAATTAGCAATTATGGACCTTCCTTTCCTCTTTCCCGACCGCAAGACAGCTTATGCTGTCATTGATGATGAGGAAGTCCAGAAAAAGCTCTTTGGATATTTGCCGGCTAAGGGGCTGATAGGGGTAGGATGGACCGAAAACGAATTTCGAGACATTACCAATTCAAAAAGAGAAATCAAAAAACCGGAGGATCTGAAGGGGCTTAAAATCAGAGTCATGAGCAGCCCCATTTTCATAGACACATTCAAACTGCTTGGCGCCTCCCCCACGGATCTCCCATTCCCGGAGATCTACAGCGCGCTTCAGAATGGCACTATTGACGCGCAAGAGAACCCGATTCTGACTTCGATTCTGATCAAGGCCACGGAAGTAAATAAGTTTGCAACCAAAACCCAGCACATATTGACCGAATGCATAATCATAGTTACCCCGGAATTTTGGAAAAAATTAACGGCGGAGCAGCAGAAGATATTTTATGAGGCCGGTAAACAGTGCATCAAGGTGAATCGTGAAGTGGACGTCGAACTTATGAAAAAGCTGCCCGGTTCAGGTCTTTCTGTGGAAGAATTCTGTAAACAAAACAATGTGAAGCTGACTGAACTCACGCCTGCGGAGAAAGAGGTTTTCAAAAGCGCCACAAAGCCGATTTGGGACAAATACCGTGGAATTATAGGACCGGAACTATTCGACTTCTTCCTGGCGAAGGTTAATAAATACGCGGGCAAGTAATGATTTGAGGCTTCAAGTCGATCATAGACAGAGTCCGATCAACGGCAATAAATCGGGGGCAGGTTTGGAGAAGCGCTCTGGTTTCAGCGTGTATCGAAACAGCCCCTAAGGTTTTATGGATGACAAAACTGATCAAATTCATAAACGCAATTGAAGAATGGGCTCTGGTCTTCATTTTATTGGGCCTGGCTTTTCTATCATTTGTCCAGGTTTTCTGCCGATACTTTTTGGGATTCAGTTTTTCTTGGATGGATGAGATTTCTCGTTATTTTGGAGTTCTTGTAGCATTTCTCGGAGCGGCTCTTGGGGTAAAGTACGGAACGCACTTCTCTATGGATCTCGTCTACGAGAAGGTTTCCAGCGATAGTTTTCGGCACGGGCTAAAAGTGTTCATCAATGTCATATCAGGAATTATCATGTTTGTCATAGCTTGGTACGGGTGGGAGCAGACAATGAAATTGCGGCAGTTCGGTGTGGTTACACCGGTGCTGCAATTGCCAAAGTACTGGGTTTATCTGCCGATACCTGTGTTTTCGGTTATTACGGGAGCTCGCTTTTTTATGTTGGCCCGCAGACACCTTGTAAAGCTGATGCGCGGGGAATCTTTCAAGCAAAACAGTGAAGCGTCATGTTGACGACAGTCATAATCTCGTTCGTGTTGCTCCTCATTATCGGTACTCCCATAGCCATTTTGATGGTGATAACGACGGCTGTGGCATTGTTAATGCACTCGTCAACATCATTAATGGTGCTCCCTCAGCAATTTTTCAACGCACTCGACAACTCCGTTCTTCTTTCCATCCCATTTTTTATATTGGCGGGCTCGGTTATGACAGAGGGGGCAATGGCCCGGAGGCTCATAGCCGTTATTAATTCTCTGGTTGGTTCTTACCCCGGCGGGTTGGCCGTTGCGACTACTCTGGCATGTCTTTTTTTTGCCGCTATTTCAGGTTCCAGCCCGGCCACGGTGGTGGCCATCGGCACAGTCATGATTCCGGCCCTGGTGAAATCCGGATATGATGAACGCTTCTCAATTGGACTTGCCACGTCGGCGGGGTCTCTGGGGGTCGTCATACCCCCATCCATACCAATGATCCTTTATTGTTTAGTAATGAATACGTCCGTAGCCAAACTTTTCATGGCCGGCTTTCTACCGGGATTCCTTATCGGAGGGACTTTCATCGCTTACACCTTGGTGCTGGCCTATAAGCATCAATGGTTTTTCGGGAAGAGAGCGAGTTGGGGCGATACCTTCAGAGCACTACGAGACGGAATTTGGGCTCTCATGCTGCCGGTAATAGTGCTCGGCGGAATTTACAGCGGAATGTTCACGCCCACGGAAGCCGCCGCTGTTAGTCTCGTGTACGCCATTTTGGTCGAGTTGTTAGTTTATCGAGAGATGCGATTTGCCGACGTGCCTAAAGTATGTAGGCAGGGGGCCGTTCTTTCCAGTTGCCTCCTTTTCATTGTCGGATGCGCCATGACCCTGATTTGGCTGCTCACCGCGAACCGCCTCCCTCATGAGGTTGCGGATATTATAACTGCTCATGTAAGCAGCGGATGGGTGTTCCTGCTCCTTGTAAATATCTTGTTCCTGATCCTTGGAGCAGTAATGGATAATGTGACAGCAATGATGGTCCTGTCTCCACTTTTCATGGAAACGCTTGATCGGTTCGGGATAGATTACATCCATTACGGCATAATCATGGTTTTGGTAATTGAGTTTGGTTTCCTGTCGCCTCCTTTTGGTTTGAATCTTTTCGTGGCTATGGGGCTGACCAACAAGAGCTTGACCGAGGTTTCTATCGGCGTCGCTCCGTTCCTTATCCTTTTGCTGATATGTCTCATGCTTGTTACTTACATCCCGGCCATCTCTTTGTTCCTGCCTAATACATTTCTGCCCTGAGAATAATGCCGGAACGTATTTAAACAAAGTGCTTTATGTTTTGTGCCAATTTACTTGAAACTTAAGATATTTTACACTATAGCCCTGGACAGGCTCGCTTCTCCGTGCTAAGAATGGGCACGAGAGGTTAATCGGGAGGCAAAAGGTGAAGTCCCCGTTCCACAGGACCGGTCAAGACAACAACCCATTTCGAGAGTTGTATAGCAAACCCAGTACCGGGAAAAAAAGAAATTCCTTTTTCGGCGGCATAGCGCGTTTTGTCATGTTGATTTTGATAGCATGCCTGGCCGGCGTTACCGGAATTGCCACCCAGGGCTATCTTTATTTCACCCACAACTTGCCCGGAATTGAAAAACTGAAGAATTATTCCCCTCCGACAGTCACGGAGTTTTATTCGGACAAGAACGAATTAATTGGAGAATTTGCTACCGAAAGGCGTTTCGTCGTGCCGTTAGAAAATGTCCCAAAAACTCTTCAAAACGCTTTCGTAGCCGCGGAGGATAAGAATTTCTGGAGCCATGCAGGCGTTGATAAAGAGGCTATAATCAGGGCTGTCAAGCAGAACCTGACTAAGGGCGGCATTGAATCAGGAGCCAGCACCATAACCCAGCAGGTGGCGAAGACGTTTCTCCTGACACCTGAGCGGACATTCGTTCGTAAAATCAAGGAGGCTATACTTGCGACACAGATCGAGCGCTCCTTGAGCAAAGAACAGATTCTCCATCTTTATCTCAATCAGATTTATTTAGGGAGTTCGGCCTATGGGGTGCAGGCTGCAGCCCAAACTTATTTTGATAAGCAGATTACAAGATTTGACCATTGCCGAGTGTGCCATGATTGGCGGACTGGCAAAAGCTCCCAGCAAGGATTCGCCAAAGATGAACCTGGAAAGAGCGCTGGAACGCAGGGGCTATGTTCTTAAACGTATGCTGGAAGATGGGTACATCACTCAATCCGAGTACGATACCTCCAATGTAGAAGAACCCAGGCTGGTCACTCGACAGAATCCGCACAGCAAGGTGGCTGCGGATTTTGTCGAGCAGGTCCGCCGTTATGTCGAGAAGAAGTACGGTACGGACGCTCTCTATAAGGAGGGGTTAAAAGTCTACACCACGGTGGACCTGGACATGACTAAGGCAGCTCATCAGGCAATCGATGCGGGTTTGAGAGAGCTGGACAAACGTCAGGGATACCGTGGACCCATCAAGACCTTGACCGTAAAAGAGGTGATGGAGTTTCTGAAAGAGCAGACCGATGCGATGGAGGAGCCTCTAAAATTCGGCCAGATAGTGGAAGGGATTGTCACACAGATCGATAGTGAGAACATTTACGTTCGCATGGGGAACTACATTAGGGGAAGCATAAAGAAAGAATACGTCGGTCAAATCAAAATAGATCCTAATCCCAAATGGTGGGTGAGAATTCCCAATGTGAAGCCTGAATGGCGTACACGTAATTTTGCGCCTGGCGATCTGCCCTTTCAAGTAGGTGATCTAATACAGGTTCGCATTGTGGACCCGAATCTGAAACGCAGAGAATTGTATGCAAAAAAATTCGCTAAGACTGATCCCGAATTGAAGAATTACAAAGAATATAATGAAGAAATGATTCCGCAGTTTCCTCTGGAAGCCGAACAGCAGCCGTTGCTTCAGTCCGCGCTGATGCTGCGCGAAAATCGGACTGGATATGTCAGAGTAATTGTAGGCGGATCCGGGGCGGCTGAATCCAAGTACAATCGTGCTACGCAGGCACGACGCCAGGCAGGCTCATCCTTTAAACCGGTAATTTATGCTGCAGCGCTGAACAAAGGATTCACGTGCTCTGATATCATCATCGATTCACCGCTCGCTCTTAATATTCCCGGAACCGGCGAAGTGTGGCGGCCTAAAAATTACAGGGGCGGTTTTCAGGGGCCAGTAACATTTAGGGACGCCATAGTGCACTCCAGGAATGTCCCGACGATTAAAATCTTACAGCAAATAGGCCTCGAACAGGCGAAAGCGTACGCGCGGAAGCTTGGTTACACTTCGCCGCTTGTGGACAATCTGACCCTTGCTCTGGGGTCCACAGGTGTTTCTCTTGAAGAACAGGTCAACGCATATGCCGTTTTTGCAAACAAGGGCTATTTTGTTCCCGGCGTGTACGTTAGAAAGATTGTGGATAGGAAAGGCAAAATTCTGGAAGAGCGCGACTCTCCTGTAATGCTGGATGACCCGATGCCCAAGGATCAGCCTCAGATTCAAAAAGTTGCTCATCGCGTTCCGAGCGGCATCCAAACCGATGGTGATGTCCCGGATAGAGGCGCGGCTCTGGTGAGAAGAGCTATAGATGAAGGGACAGCATATATTATGACTTCATTACTTCAGGGAGTAATTCAGGATGGGACTGCGACCGTGCTGAAGAAAATTGTGGGCCGGCCGGATATCGCAGGCAAGACTGGAACTACAAATGAAGCTATGGACGCATGGTTTGTTGGGTTTTCGCCGGATTACTCCTGCGGCGTGTGGGTCGGATTCGATGAAGAGATACCTATTGGGGACGCCGAGACGGGAGGTAAAGCCGCGGCGCCTATATGGGGCTATTTTATGAGAGAAGTCCTACGCGACAAACCGGTTAAAGACTTCGCAGCGCCCCAATCAGTGGAATTTCGTAAGGTTGATCCCAAGACGGGCCTGATGACATCGGCTCCCGGCGGTCTAATGGAAGTGTTCAAGACCGGTAGCGGTCCCGCTGAAGGTGAATCCAAGTTCATAAAGGGGTCGAGATGGGATTATTCGGGCTCCGATTTGGATCAATTCTGATACTCTGCCGTTTCTTTTCTGTCCCAAAGTCGTGACCATGAATGCTCACCGAACGACTTAGGGGTTGACAGCGTGACTTTCCGGGACAAAGTTCTTAATATGTAAAGTTGACTCTGACCTGCGACTCAGTCAAAACTTATTAGCTTATATCGGTCTGTGGGACGTTGAAGCAAATAGAGGAATACGCTCATGCCTGAAGTGATTGAAAAAAAGGACGATCTTGATGCGGACGAAAGCCAAAAGCCGCCCCAGATAGAACTGGAAGATATTCCCGATGTGCTGCCGCTCCTGCCTGTACGCGATGTAGTGGTTTATTCCTATATGATACTCCCATTAATGGTGGGTAGAGATAAATCAATTAAGGCAGTAGAGAAGGCTGTGGAACGGGACCGACTTATTGTTTTGGCAACGCAGAAGCAATCGGGTGAAGAGGAACCCGGGCCCGACGATATATTCCATGTCGGTACAGTGGCCATGGTGGTCAAAATGCTGAAGCTGCCGGATGGTCGGGTGAAGATCCTGGTTCAAGGTCTGGCTAAAGCGCGGATTGTCTCATTTCTTGAATCTCCGGATTTTTTTAAGGTTCGGATAAGTAAGATTCCTGAGCCACCTGCGCCTCAAATTACCATCGAGATGGAAGCTTTAATGAGATCGGTTAAGGAGAATTCTGAAAAGATATTACAGCTTCGCGGGATCATATCGCCGGACGCGGTTGCAATATTGGATTCAATCGAAGACCCGGGGCGCTTGGCGGATTTGGTAGCCTCCAATTTGAAATTGCGAGTAGATGAATCTCAAGCCATTCTCGAAGTTATTGATCCAGTAGACAGACTTCGCAGAGTTAACGAGCTCCTATCCAAGGAACTTGAATTGTCAGCCATGCAAGCGAGGATTCAGACTCAAGCCAAGGAGGAGATGGGTAAGACTCATAGGGAGTATTTTCTCAGGGAACAGCTTAAGGCGATTCAGAGCGAGCTGGGCGAGATTGACGAGAAAACTAAAGAAATAGAGGAGTTTCGACAGAAGATAGCCAAAGCCAAACTTCCCTCGGAAACTCAGAAAGAAGCCGAAAAGCAGCTTAGCCGATTGGGCCAAATGCATCCGGATGCGGCCGAAGCTTCGATTATACGAACTTATCTTGACTGGATAGTGGAACTTCCATGGTCCAAATCAACTCGTGACAAACTAGACATAAAAAATGCCAAGAAAATACTGGATGAGGATCATTACAATCTCGAAAAGGTGAAGGATCGAATTCTGGAGTATCTTGGTGTTCGGAAACTCAATAAACAAATGAAAGGTCCGATCCTTTGCTTTGTCGGACCTCCCGGAGTGGGAAAGACGTCATTGGGGAGATCCATTGCAAGAGCGCTTGGGCGCAAATTTACGCGCATCTCGCTAGGCGGAATGAGGGATGAAGCCGAAATACGAGGGCATCGTCGCACTTATATTGGCGCGCTGCCCGGACGAATTATACAGGGCCTAAAAAACGCCGGTTCCAACAACCCTGTATTTATGCTCGATGAAATAGACAAGGTCGGCGCAGATTTCCGAGGAGATCCATCAGCCGCGTTGCTCGAAGTGCTGGATCCGGAGCAGAATCATGCTTTCAGCGATCATTATCTCAATGTGACGTTCGATTTGTCGAAGGTGATGTTCATCGCGACCGCCAATTTGGCTGACCCGATCATTCCTGCTCTCCGAGATAGAATGGAAACTCTGGAACTGGCTGGATACATTGATGAGGAAAAATTGAAAATCGCTCGCCAATTCTTGATTCCTAAACAGGTGACTGAAAATGGGCTCAAAACGAATGATTTCAACATAACGGATGAAGCAATTTTAGGAATAGTCAATCAGTACACCCGTGAGGCCGGCCTGAGAAACCTGGAGCGGGAAATTGCTAATCTTTGTAGAAAAATAGCGAGAAAAATCGCTGAAGACGAGCAGAAGATTCCGTCCATAACCGCAAAGAATCTTAGAAAATTTTTAGGAGTTCCCAGATTTCTACCCGATGAAGAGCGAAGGCAAGATGAGATTGGTGTGGCTACTGGACTTGCCTGGACTCCATATGGCGGGGATGTCCTTCATATAGAAGCTACTCCCATGGAAGGAAAAGGCAGTCTGCTTCTTACAGGGCAACTTGGCGACGTCATGAAAGAGTCCGGCCAGGCCGCCATGTCATATTTTCGCTCACGCGTTACACGTTTTGGAGTGAAGGAAAAATTCTACTTTTCCAAGGACATCCATGTCCACGTCCCAGCGGGAGCCATCCCAAAGGACGGTCCATCCGCCGGTGTCACAATGGCTACAGCTATTGTCAGCGCACTTACCGGTATACCGGTCCGAGGAGATGTGGCCATGACAGGCGAAATCACACTGAGAGGCAGGGTACTCCCGGTGGGAGGTTTGCGAGAGAAGTCGTTAGCTGCATTGCGCGCCAAAATTTACACTATTATCGCCCCGGATCAGAATGAAAAGGATCTGGATGAGATTCCACCGCATATTCGGAGACGCCTAAGCTTCAAATTCGTCAAACACATGGACGAGGTACTGAAACTAGCTCTGAAAGAGGACCCGGAAAAAAGGGCCACTGCTTCCAAGCCCATCAAATCGGATGGGAACGGCAGGTCGCACAAGAAGTCTGAATCAGCAAATAAAATTGCCGCAAAATCATCAGTCAAGAGGAGAGCGCTCCGGCCGGAATCCAGAGCGGAGAAGAAGATCTGATATGACCGAAGACAAGAAATGGGATGTGGAACGAATCCACAAAGAAATTTACGACGCGCGAACGAGGATGTTTGTCGTTACAAAAGTTCTGGAGACGGGCAGTGTTGATTTTTCCGAACTTCCCGAATGGGTTTTGGTCCTTAGGCCTCTGCTCCGAGATGTAATTAAAAACGCCAATCGTGTAGGTGAACTGCTCGGGATAGAAGTTGAGGTCACACAGGAATCAAAATGATCATCGGCTGATAATTAGTGTCGGCGGCGAGAAGATATGCAGGGCGGGTCCAAACCCGCCCCGTGCTACAGGATTCGAAAATCTTACCTGGTTGTTCTTCCCCATTCAAATTTCTTAGCGGAAGATTTGGGTTCAAGAAGTTCCTGAGATCCGGATTCCTTACTCGTTATGACTCCGGTCCCCTGGGATGAACCAGGTTCCGCCCCAACAATGCTAGGCCTTTCCTGTTTTCCCCATTTCATGGAATTCTGAGCCCTAGCGGGGCTTTCTGTTATGGAGGATCCGGCACGTTTCGTATCCGGCTTTTCCTCCTGACCAGCTCCGGTAACCTGACTATGGTCAGACGTTTGGTTCTCTTGCTTACCCCATTGTACGTTTCTTCTAGGCGGTGGAGAGGGGACTGAAGCCGATTGCTGCTTGACCGCACTTCGAGTCGCTCTGCGAGGACTCTGAACAGCGCCCGACGTAGATCTCACCTGCTGTCTTACAGCAGGTTGCGGTTGAGGCTGCACTGTCTGAGCGGGAGCTTGCATACCTGCTCCCTGACTGGTATCTGTCCCTGTTTCTCTGCCATCCCAATATATTGAACTTGACTCTCGGCTACTTGGTTGAACGGATGCTCTAGTGGAAGATTGGGGTACAGGCCTTTCTGTTACAACAGGACGCTGCTGCTGCGGTCTAACAGCTTGATATTGGGCAGGCTGTCGAGCTCCGCGGCGCGATGGTGTTTGTTGCTGCTGATATGCAGCGTTTGGAGCGCCTCTTCCTGTCCCGTAACCCTGGTAATAATTGTATTCCTGTGGAGATGCAGATCCATAGCCTTGATAACCGCCGTATCCCGGATAGTTCCCTTCTTGTCCCTGCTGGTACTGCCCCTGCTGGTATGCGGGGACTGCTGTCCGTAATTCCCTTGCCCCTGGGCATACTGTGAGTAATCGGGCATACTCTGGTCGTATTGCCCGTAGCCTTGCCCATAATCTTGCCCGTAGTTTCCGTATCCGGGAACCGTACTTCCATAATCATATTGGCCATATGCAACTCCTACAGTTCCCGTAAGAGCAACTACAGCCGCTATTGCCGCGACCAACCCTTTCATTAGAAAGCTCCTTAGTCTTCCCTTACAGCTCATAATTCGACAGAGGGAAAACCGTTAGTTAATATGCATGTTCATATGCGTACCAAATTCAATTGAAATTTTAAAGAATTCAGCCCGAAAAATCAAGTTACTTTTTTACCGAGGTCTCGCAGTTGACTTGGACCCTATCAGGATCTATTTTGAATGTCCATGAGATTAGCACATTTATCAGATCTTCATTTTGGACGTCCTGCATCACCCGAAAGGGTTTTGTCTTTAAAAGAAGATCTATTAGCAAATCGGCCACAATTGCTTGTAATTACAGGCGATATTACGGACAGAGGTCGCGTTTCTCAATTTCGCCGGGCGCACGACTTCCTTAATAAGATGGACCTACCGTTTATCACAGTGCCAGGAAACAGAGAGGTATCCATTAGCGCGTTCTGGGAATGGATATTCCCGCGTCTTGCCATGCACCGTTTCCGTATTTTTTTTGGGCAAAGCGATCGTATTCTATGGCAATCCGAGAAATTAAAGCTAGCTTTCCTGGGCCTTAACTCGGTTCACCCTTTTCCTTCCTGGCCGGGAAGAATTGCCCGTGAGACCCGTTATTGGTTAAAGGAGCAGGCAGCGAAACTTTTCGATTACCGCAAGATCCTCTTTCTTCATCATCCTGTTATGCCAGTGATTCGAGGATCATCTTTCTGGGCTCACACGCTTTCCGATGCGGGACAACTGCTTAATATCTGTAGTGAAACAGGAATATGCCTTATATTACAGGGCCATAAACATAGATCATCGATCATGGAAGTAAATATTCCCGCAAGAAACGCAAAAGTGATAGTTTCTGCGGCAGGTGCGCCATTGGCCTCCCGATGGGACCCATCATATCATTTAATTGATATCTTGCCGAATGAGTTGGTTATAACCGTCTGTGAATCCATTGAAAAAAAATTCGTTGAGACAGGCTCATACAGGTTCTCTTTGCCTGACTCATCAAAAAATGACAAACGCAGTGATCTGGAATTTAATTCCAAAGATTCAATACACGTCCTTACTAGGACGCCAGCGTAGCTGAATCCTTCTTAAACATAGCGGCCCGCTTCTCCGACGATTGCAAAAAATCTTGGGGGGTGAGTTGTTATCGATTCACAGATCCGACTTATCGTATCGCTAAATGCCATCTTTGTAATGACCTGCGCCTGGAGGCATGTGGCGGAATGGTCCGAGCATAATCCCAATTTGACCAGTCTAAGGTTGGTCAGGTGTCGGAAGACCTATCAAGCCGGACGCGGGAAAGGGTAGGGCGCATTCATTTCGCACCAGGATTCGTGAAGGAGCGACAGAGGGTCCGAATTTCGCGGATCGTATTACTGTGGTGCAGTGGGGATGCGGAACGGATTGTATCGAATTCGGCATCGTGGATGCAAAGAGCGGGAATTCTTCTTCCCTTCATTTTAAACTGCGGTATGACCCCTCAAAAATATGGATTATCCTGTTATTTCCCATTCCTAGGGCTTCTTTTTTCCTCCGCGTCGGATCGCCTTATGTATATCGGCGCGATGGAATGCAGGTCCTCCGGTTCATATTGGCTCAGTCTTTGGCTTGCGAGAACACCGCATGCTGCCGCTGACGACACAATAGTCATGGTCCGAGCTGCACGTGATACTGATTTAAGTAGAGGCTCGACTGCCGAATCCCCGCAAAGTACAAGCGGATTCGGGACACTCTCCAGATAATTATTGAGCTGGGCCGCGGACACCAACAAGGGCTCGTTTAGGCTCAACAAACGGCTGGAGGACTTCTTGTACATACAGACATAGACCTGGTTTCTACGAGCGTCGATCAGCGCGGCCCCGGATTCGCCTTCTTTAAGGGCTTGCCAAGCTATAATTTCAAGGCTTGGTATACCGGCCACAGGTTTTCTTAACGCAAGAGCCATCCCCTTAATGGTCGCCAACCCTATACGTATGCCTGAAAACGAGCCCGGGCCTAGGGCTACCCCGAACCCATCGATGTTTTTCAAGCGAACTCCGGTACGTTCGATTACACCATTGATCAGTAACGCGAGGTTTTCCAGGTGTTCCCGGCCGGGCGGCAAAACAGATTCAGCCAGGACCACGTCATTGGAAACGACACCAACTCCGAGTTGTGCGCTAGTTGAATGTACGGCAAGAATTATCAATGATCTGCATTGCGGAGGCTTAATATATTGGAACTATCGGCTACAAGCCACTGGTTCTTGAACGCAGTGCTGCGAAGGTGCTGTGCTGACGCGGGACAAGAAATTTCCCCAAGTACATTTCTTTCCGCCTAGTCAAGGCGCAAGCGTCCATCCTTTTGTGACAATCCGACTGATGTCATTATAAAATACAAGTACGAACAAGAAAACCAGGAACAAGACGCCGATCTGCGTCGCTACTTCCCGGATCTTACCCGTGACGGGTCGGCGGGTAATAGCCTCTACAACAAAAAACATTAAATGCCCGCCATCTAGAATCGGGACCGGAAGAATATTGATGATGGCAAGGTTTATGCTGATATAGCTCATCAGAAAGAGGAAACTGAACACCCCCGCTTTGAAGCTCTCGCCGGATGCCTGAAATACGGTTATAGGACCTCCGAGCGCTTTAGGGCTCATCTCTCCGGTCACAAGCTTAACCAATGTTTGTACCACGAATTTCGTGAGGAACGCGCTGAATCGTAAGCCTTCGTACAAGGATTCCGTCAGGCTCAGCTTGAGGTACTTATTTGCAGGGGTCACACCTATTCGTCCGGCAGGTTCTCCGAACATGTTTTTATCTTCACTCGTTGCTGGTGTCACTGTGAGGTCTAGTTCTTTGCCATCTCTCTCGACGGTGATTGTGAGCCGCTGGCCGGGATTTTTTTCAATTACGGCTCTCATGTCGTTCCAACGCGAAATTGGTTGGCCGTCAATAGCCACTACGTTATCACCTACCTTCAGGCCGGCTTGCATTGCGGGTGTTCCATCAAAGATTTTCCCTAGTTCGCTGGCCAAAACCGGCTGTCCCGCAACATATCCTGCACAAACCAATAAAACGGCAGAAAGATAATTGAATGCCGGTCCTGCCGCAACAATAGCAATTCGGTGCCATAAAGGTCTGGTTGTAAATGCTCGTGGCAGCTCTTCCGGAGGTATTTCCTCCTCTGAATTAGGCTCCTCTCCCAAAAGCTTCACATACCCGCCGAGTGGAATCCAACTTAGAATATATTCAGTTTCTCCCCATTTACGCGTGACCATAGCCGGCGGAAATCCGAGAGAAAATTTCAAGACTTTGACTCCCAGAATTTTTGCCACCAGGAAATGTCCGAGTTCATGCACAAAAATCAACACACCGAGCAGAATTATAAAACCTACAATGTATTCAAGGATATTTATGAACTGTTCCAATTAACGATGCCTCCGGTACTGCGATGTAGAAGGGTTTATCGTGCTACACAAATCCCCTTTCAAATTAATTGAAATAAGTATAGAATCTTTCGTCTGGAAAACAAGGGCTTTGTTCCGCAACGGCGCCATGAAGATTGGAATATTGGGAGGGACCTTTAATCCACCGCATTTAGCACACCTCCGTTTGGCTGAGGAGGTTGCGATTTCATATGGGCTCACACGAGTAGTTTTCATACCTTGCCATATTCCCCCACATAAAATCTCAGTCGATATTGCCCCCGCAGCAGATCGTTTGTATATGACGTCGATAGCCTGCGAAGACAATGATTTGTTTGAAGTTTCAGATATTGAAATTGCCGCATCAGGTCCTTCCTACACTGTGAATACCCTGGAGACTTTTTCTAAAAAGAAAGACTTGGAAATATTTTTTATTCTGGGTACGGATTCGCTGAAAGAAATCAGCGCCTGGAAAGATTATCAAAGATTATTTTTGTTAGCTAATTTTATTGTAGTCACACGTCCCGGTCTGGATTTTCGGGCAGCCTGGTCCGAAGTTCCCGCCGCTCTGAGGAATGAATTTCATTCTGAAGGGAATGATTTTGTCCACGAAAGCTCGACCCATCTAATCCCCTCTCATATACAGGGTTTAAATATTTCCGCCACATGGATCCGCGATCTCTTACGTAAGGGCAAAAGTGTTCGATATCTTGTGACAGAATCTGTTCGATCTTATATTATTGAGAGAAAACTCTATAGGAAATAATTACTTATGGGTAATTCCGACAGAAACTTGCCTTTAATGTCTTCGAAAGACAAAGCATTTTTGTTGTTGCGTGCCGCTCTTTCGAAAAAGGCCATGGAACCGGTTCTTGTTCGTCTCATCGGATTAACATCTATAGCAGACTATTTCCTGCTCGTGTCAGGCACTTCCGCCAAGCAGGTGCAGGCCATAGCTGAGGGTGTTCTTGAAGACGCCAAAAAAAACAAGATTGATCGCTTATCCGCTGAGGGCGTTAATCAAGGTAACTGGGCACTGCTCGATTATGGGGATGTCATCGTACACATTTTCCGCAAGCCCACCCGTGAATTTTATGATTTGGAAGGCCTTTGGGCCGAAGCCCCTCGAGAAAGCTTCCCGGCTGATATACAGGAAGAGATAGATTTGGCTGCCGAAGGCGAAGAGGATGACACTGACCAAGATTACTAGAGGCAGAATGATTGCCACTACTCCGGAGGCGGACTGGAATCCGAATTATCGGAGGAAGTGCGCAAACGGGGTATGGACCACGCGTTTGACATTGATTTGGCCGTAGCTTGCGACGACTTGCGGTTCATCCAAGCCTTATTCGCAACAAAGTTGTTCTCCAAAAACATCGAATCAATATGTAACCCGAGTGTTCACCATAGTGATTCGAAATCGGGTATAGCTGTACAAGATAGAAACAAAGTGAATTCCCCCCAAAAACTGGGATGAAGAACGGGTAAAGCGAATTCTCGCGAATTTTGAAAGCCAATCAGTAGAGGAAGAGGGTGGTAGAGGATGAAGGAGCTTGGGAATTTGGCTCACAGGCATTTGTAATGGGTTCTGGATGATGCCGTGCCCGCTGTACTCTACTACTTGCCAAAAAGAGGTGGATTCTGATTGATTAAAGCAGGGGTAATTTTGAAACCAAGTCTACTTTTTAAACAAAGCTTCCAGTTTCTTGCGGGATTCCGCGGCCTTTTGGGCGGCCGTTCCTGAGACTCGGCCTTCCCTCAACGTGAAGTACTCGCAAAAATTTCTGCGATCCTTTACCGAAACGCGTTCGGCCTGGGGTTCTGTACATTGATCTGCCACGGATTCATCATAATTGGAGCAATTCAGACAACAATACACGTCGGAACCGCACTTGTCGCATGTGTCGTTTCTGAATACCTTTTCCACAAATTCCAATTCATTGCCGCAATGATGGCAGTATCCTTTTTTCATGAGTTAACCTCTTGCGCCGTTCACCATATAGCCTTATAAATGACGGAAACCACAGCCGATGATTACCCAACAAAGTGGCCTTGAAGCCCGCTTGGACTGATAAATAATATTAGCAGAAATCAAGTGGTACTTCCCAGGGTCGCTTCAACGGGAAAGCTGCCTATTCCAAGCGCAGATGAAAAGCATCGGAATAGCGGGGGAGGTTCGGAGCGGGTGAACAGAGCGCCGACCTGTTCGGTAATTCTTATTTAGGATCTCAGTTTTTATCCACAGCCAGGTGTTGGATTCATGAGCTTGAACGATTTAATACTGTTTATAGTCATATTCGGTTCGACGTTCATTGCAGTAGTTTTTCCTGAAATCGGAGTTTGGTTCGAGCCTTTTATCTTGTACTTCATGATGTTTGTACTTTTCTTGAGCTTCATGAAAATCGATTTCAGCGTTCTCTTGGATACCTCGCCAAAGGCACTGTTAGCCTTAGGCAAGCTGGTTTTGATCAAGCTTGTGGTATTGCCGGCGGTGCTTTACTGGGTAGCCCTTTGGGTTATTCCGGATTATGCAGTTCCGATATTATTACTCTCCGGGATATCCACTGGTGTAGTGGCTCCGTTCATGGCGACCATCCTTAATGCCGAAGTGGCTCAAGTGGCACGCATGACGGTTGTTACCTCGGTTCTTGTTCCGATGTCGCTTCCAGCGATGGTCAAGATATTGGCTGGTGCGGACGTGACAATTCCTCTCGTATTAATGGCTCGCATATTAGCCGTGGTAATTTTCGTGCCCATCATCGCGGTCCTGTTTATGCGAAGGTTTTTTCCAGGTGTTCTGGCGGCCTTGGACGTCCGTAGATTTCCTATTTCCTTGATGGCTTTCGGAATAATCAATCTGGGAGTATTCTCCCAATATTCATCATTTTTCTATCAAAACTTCGATCAGGTCCTGGTAGCTGTGGCGCTTGCGTACTTATTGTCGGTTATATACTATATCGTCGGATTCATCGTGAGCCCTAAACACACGGATATGCTTTCAGCCGGTATCTGCCTGGCCGTTATGAACAACGTGCTAGTGATTGTCTTTTCATCCCGCTTTTTCGGCCCGCTATCCCCGACGCTCGCTGCCATGTATATGTTTCCGTTCTTCACAATGATAGTTCCTATTAAATTGATCCAAAATCATACAGAATACTTGTCCACGAGACCCACTAAGGGAAAATGAAACAATCGTCTCACAATTCAAGAGAACGCGCGAAAGCGCCGGCAGGTTTTGTTCGCAATAACCGGCTCGTCCGATATCTTCTTACTGGCCACAAGTTTGGCCGCGATTTTGTCGATTGCTTCGTGCTCGACCCAAAATTCCCGGATCTACAAGACCAGCCGAGTCCTCATGGGCACTTTCGTCGAGGTCACGATATCCGGGCAAGGCGAGAACGCACCCAGCGCAGCTGAAGCCATATTTGAGGAGATAAAAAGGATTGAGAATTTAACATCCTTTCACAAAAATTCGAGTCTGACTGAAATAAACGCTGCCTCCGGACAAGGGCCCTTCAAAGCGGACCCGGAACTGCTTAAACTCATAACGATGAGTTTCCAATTTGCTGAAAAATCCGGCGGAGCATTTGATCCGACAATAGGGCCTGTATGCAAATTATGGCAATTCAGCGGGGGAGGGGAGCCGCGTTTGCCTGAAAAAGCCGAAATTCAGAATGGTCTCGCCAAGGTTGGTTGGAATCGGGTCAAAATAGATGCGGACGCGGGGACCATTACGCTGCCTGAATCCGGCATGGCTCTGGATTTAGGTGGAATAGCCAAAGGCTACACCCTGGATAAGGCAGCTGATGTTATTAGGAAAATGAGAATAGCATCAGCGTTGGTCAATATTGGGGGTGATGTGCTGGTAATCGGCGAACGTGAACCGGGAAAGCCGTGGCGGATCGGAGTGCAGGACCCACGAGATCCCAAGGGCATTATCGCCGTAGCAGGTTTAAAGGACAAAGTCATTGTGACGTCAGGGGATTACGAGCGCTACTTTATCCAAAATGACAAACGGTATCATCACTTACTTGATCCATCCACCGGCTATCCAGCCGATAAGCTGCAATCAGTGACCGTAGTCGGTTCTTATGGAACTACTGCAGAAGCGGTTTCCGTTTCAATGTTCGTGATGGGCGCTCAACAGGGTCTCAAATATTTGCAGTCTTTCCCTGGAATGGAAGGGTTCGTAGTCGATTCAACCGGCAAGATTTTCGCCACACCAGGAGCGCAATCCGTCTTTGAGATGAAGGGTCCCCAAACAGGTGCAGATTGAACCTCGCTATTGCATCTGTCCTTTTTTCTTGCTCTAGAAAAGAAATGGGAGTAGAATCAAGCCGCTTAAAATGCTCAGGGGACTAGTTTGAAAAAGTTTGCAAGTAAGCTTATTTTTTGCCTGTTTGTGGTGGCTACGCTTGCATCTGCGGGCTGCGTGAGTTGCATACCACAATACGTTGCTCCCCCGTTGGGCCCACCTTCGACTTGCTATCCGGTTGGGCATGATCCTTACATTCCCATGGACCACAACCCCACTATTATTAACCCCTGGGACCTTTTATCTTCCGTAGCCGCCCCCTTCCGGTACGGACCGCCCCGCTAAGCCACTTAAAATTTATGAGATTTTAGGAAGAAGAGGATTGTGCCGAATGAAAGTTCGTCATTTGCGCGTCAATCGCCCAGATTTACCATGCCGCAAGTGAGTGAGGCTTAGCATCCGCGGATTCCGGCTGCCCGGTACCAAGACTTAACAGAGCCGTCTCTTTATATTCTCTGTAAAGTTCTGTGTAACGCTTCCTAATTTTCTTGCGAGTCCCCAGAACTGCCCATGCGTACCCTCTTGCTGCCCCCGGGTGGTCGCTGTTATACGCGCTTAGGGCTGACACAAGTGTTTTGTATAATTCGAGATAGTACTTGAATACAGCGACTCCACAATCTGCATTTGTTTGAAGGTCCAGGAGGTCTGCATATTTCAGACCGAACTTGCTTGCCCAGGAGGGCGCGTGGACCTGAAACATGCCTCGGCAGTTCTGATAGTTAATTATATTGTTTTTAAAGCCGCTCTCCACATGCACAATTGCCATATATAGCCACATGTCGCCACAAGTGACCTTGCCGAAATGTTTGTTTCCTGCATGAGCTATAGCCAAAGATATCTCTTTGGCTTTGCTGACGCTGATCTTGCCTTCCGTCATTTCATTGATAATGGCGGCACATATAGGAATCGCGTACGGATTCGGCTCGTCATTTGCGCAGACGTACGTGGGAGCGGCTGCCGCAAACAAAAGCAGGGCGGCCGCTATGATCCCCCTGATCATACACCCTCCATTTTCGGCAAAGAGAGAGTTGCCCGGAAACTTCAGGCTACATCCCAGTAAGAGCCTCTCTTTGCCGCTCCCTTTTTATAAATCCCCTGCGAATTATTTTTTGGGCGCTGTTTTTCCTGCCTCAGGCGCCCTAACGGTTTTCTTCTTCGGCAATTGCCTGGCTACAGCATTTTCAGCATAGGCAAAACCCTTGTCCAGTGGAGAAAGCACTCTCGTCGTGCAACCTTTCACAAAATCCAAGCATGGATTGAACAGGCTGAAGGTGTTTTTCAAACAGCTATTCACGAGCATTCCGCTTCTATCAAGAACTTGTGATCCGCCTTTGTATAGAGTGCCGCCGTATCGCGAAACAGCCGAACGCTCTGGAGCGTTATCGGCAAACGCGACAGAGCACAGCCCAGCAATAAGGCATCCACAAATTATCGCTGCAAGCGTTTTAGTCATCAGGTCAACCTCCGGTTAGGTGAAACTCTGTAATTATCCCATATTTCTATCTCTTTTGTCAAGACTCTAAGCCCCTTTATTTTTAGGAGAATTTGTGCTATGGATATACAGTAGCAGGAGTCTCGCTGGAGGTCGTCCTCATGAAGACAATAATTGGCATCTTCATTTTGATAATAATCGCTTGCGCTAATTTGGCGTTTGCACAGGTCCAACAGATGTATGGCGCACCACAAGCACAGCCCGCGTACGGGCCACCGCAACAGATGTATGGTGCCCCACAAACACAAATTATGTATGGCGCTCAACAACCCCAACCCACGTACGGCACTCCGCAGGCTCAGCCCCAACCCACGTATGGCGCTCCGCAGGCCAGCCTCAACCCACGTACGGCACTCCGCAGGCTCAACAATATGGCCCAGCACAGGTTCAAACGTACGGCGCCCCGCGAGTTCAAACTCCAATGTATGATAACTCGTACAACGGTCTCTTCAATATGTACGGACAACCGACGTTTATGCCGCCTGAGTATCAGCCGGGTGCCCAACAGCAGGCGCAACAACAGCAGGGTCAAGATGGATTGATTTTCAGAGGAGCGTCCGCGGTTCAGTCGGTCGGCAGTTATTTGTGGAGCTACATGCCCGCTCCCTTACGCGGAGCTGATTCCGGTTATTTCGCTCCAGCAGGTACCGGACCGACCATTATTAATTTTACCCCGGGTACCCGATAGACAGGCTGCGCGCAGAAAAAGGTCTCATAGAAAGACCATTTCGAATCGTCGAATTGTCGATTTCCCAGAAAAGCTTTCAGATTTTACTTGTGCTTCAATGAAAAAGTCTCTCATAGATTATTGCCGGTCTTCTTCGATAGAGCTGCATCAAAGTCTCTCGATATGAATAATTGATTTAATCGAGACCTTAGGCCACCTCAGCCTTAAAACAAATCCGTTTTTAACGATCGAATGATTCTTCGAAGTTGCACCAAATCAGAGATGAATATCGACTGAAAAGAATTGCGTGATGTCTATCTTTCCTAAGATTCCGGTGAAAATAAATAGACGCTCACGTACAAATTCAGTGAGTTAGTTAAATGGATGCCATCAAATTGATTCTGGCTTTTGCGCCGTGGATCGCCTTCTGGATCATTTCGCTCGGCCATTCCATGTTGTGGCTCAAAATCGGAATTGCTACGGCCGCGCTCTTGGTGATTATCATGGGGATCACCAAGCTTCATCGTGGCATGATCCTGTGGGCGGGCGTGGCCTTCTTTGCTTTTGCTCTTGTGTCGGTGATTTGGCTTGAAAATATGTGGGTAATTCGTCATTTGGGATTTCTGGCGAGCGGAACCCTATTTATGGCCACATTTCTGTCTATATTTCTAGGTCAACCTTTTACTGAGGATTACGCTCGCGACCACGTTCCAAAGGAATTATGGGATTCTCCCAGCTTTATTCGGGGGTGTTTCACAGCTACTGCGGCTTGGGCATTTGTATTTTTGGCCAATACTCTGGTAAATGTAGCCAAACTCCAGGGCGGTGAAGCGGCGGATTGGATATACGAAATTGTTCAACTGGGCTTCTTGATTTTGGGTGTCCTTTTCACCACTGCTTTTTCTAGAATCGCGAGACGAAAACGCGAGGAAAAGAATTGAGAGCTCGGAAAATAACCAATTATGTTTTTCACGTGATTACAGCCAGTATATGTTTACTGCTTCTGACATCCGGGTCTGTACTTGCAGGAAAGAAATGCGAAAAGATCGTCGAAGAATTTGTTTTACATAGTGTTAGCATATTGAGAGATTGCGCAGATCCTTTAGAAAGATTGGAACGCTACAAAAGTGCTCTGAGACAGCTGGCCAAAGATGCACGCTCTGTTTATGGACCGTTTTGCCCGTGTGACGAGTTCTTGACCAGAGCGGCCGCATTACAGAATCACAGAGAGGCTTGGCGCTCACCTCCGCCAAGTTGGGACCCAAAGAAATTCAGTGACAGTTTTCGTCCGCTCGAAATCGAGCTTGCACGTAAGGATGTGCAGTTGTTGATGGAATTGATAGGTCTTTGCGATGGGTCTTAAAGTCCACTTTATCCCTCACGTTTTGGCTCCTTGACGTTAATAACAGCAAAATCACAATAATTTTAACCAGCATGTGAATATTTCACGGATCGACAATTAAGGTCAAACCTCGCGATTTGACACCACTGAAATCAGTGTTCAACAAAGTTTTACAGCCACAATTGATATGTTGGATGAATGCTTCCCTCATGCGACCGAAATAACCGTCCGGTAAAAGTAAAATACTTGACAAATTGTGCCGTGGCTGGTTAACGTTTACGTTAACGGAAAGCTTTGAGCTGGGGGAATGGCAATGAAACGGCCTAGGGAAAGCCCGGGAAACGAGTTCTACTCCATTTCGGAACTCGCACGGGAACTCGATATCAGCCCCCGCACCATACGCTTCTATGAAGAGAAGCGCCTCATTTCTCCTAAACGGAACAAAGCCAATCAACGGATCTATAGCAAGCGGGACCGGGCGCGGCTAAAGCTTATTCTGCGAGGCAAGCGATTCGGTTATGCATTGAATGAAATAGAGGAAATGATCGGTATGACCGATGTCGATATGAGTGAAACCGCACAGATAGAAAAGAGCCTCGCTTACGGTGACAAGAAGCTCGCTGAACTGCGATCGCGAATAAATGAGCTTCGCCTCCTCGAACAAGACCTTCTTAATGTGAGGACGAAGCTGATCAAGCGCCTGGAACAACTGAAAAATTAAGGGGCAGCCGGTTTTTCCGGCGAATGCACAACCTATTATTCCACCACATCTACAGGAGTATGCCATGTATTATGACGTGCTTATGACTGATGAAGATCGATCAATACAGCAGGAGGTTCGGCAGTTCGTTCGTGATGAGGTCCCTCCGGATTTTGTGAGAGCAATGGATCGTGAAGAAATCAAATACCCACGCGAGTTCGTCCAGAAACTGGCCTCTCGAAATCTGCTGGGGCTCCGCTTTGATCCGAGATGGGGAGGCCGAGGGTTGAAATGGACCTCTGAAGTGGCTGCGGAGGAGGAGGCGGGCATTTTGGGGACCGCGCTTGGATGCGCGTTTGTCATGCCATCCATAGTGGGCGAGGCGCTTCATACTTTCGGCACTGAAGAGCAAAAAGAGCGCTTCCTCCGCCCAATTTTGCAAGGGAAGCTCATAAGCGCGGAAGCTTTGACCGAGCCGCGGGGCGGGTCGGATTTCTTTGGCGCGACAAGTCGAGCGGTGCTCGACGGCGATCATTTTGTTGTGAGCGGTCAAAAGCGGTTTGTCGTCGGAGCGGCCGAGGCGGATGTTTTTCTGGTCTATTGCCGCACCAATTTCGATGAAAAGTCACACAAATCCAATCGTATCAGCGCTCTAATAATTGAACGCAGCCCCGGGGTGAAGGCAGAATACATTTACGGACTCATGGGGACCAGAGGCGGAGGCACTGGGCGGCTGGTATTTCGTGATGTGCGCGTACCGAAAGAAAATCTGATCGGAGAATTGAACGGTGGTGGAGTTGTCTTCAATCAGATGATGATACCGGAACGAATGACCTCGGCCGCGGCAAGTCTCGGCGCGGCGCGAGCCGCTCTCGAGATAGCGGCTCGGTATAGCAATCGTCGGCATGCCTTCGGCCAAGCCATTCGGAATTTCCAGGCGGTGAGCTTCATGGTGGCGGATGCAATAACTCGTCTGGATGCTGCTCGCGGCCTGGTATATTTGGCTGCTCGTTCGGTTGATGAAGGAGTTCCCAATGCCAGGCGGCTCGTGAGTGAAGCAAAGAAGTTCGGCACAGATACATGCTGGGAAGTTACCAACAAAGCCATGCAGATCATGGGCGGGATCGGCTATACGGATATTTATCCTGTCGAAAAGATGGTGCGAGATGCTCGGCTGTCGCAGATCTGGACAGGGACCAATGAGGTCATGAGCCTTCTCATTCAGCACGAGTATTATAATGAAGTGCTCAAGGGTAAAGGCGACACTCGAGACGTTGAAAAGGATGCTCTGCATGTGGATGAAGCCGAAAAGTGCTTTACAGACGAAGACATGTGGCGTGTCCACGAGGGGTAGAGAGAAGAAGACTTTGAAGAGTTCTTGGGCATAAGCGCTAACTTTAAATGCGAAATTTCGCTTTCATACTCCCCGTCTCCCTCCCCTCTCCCGCCAGGGGAGAGGGTTTCCAAATCCCCCTCCCTTGACGGGAGGGGGAAGGGGGAGGGTGATAACTTACTGAAATCACATGCGCGATAACACAAAATTAGCGCATATGCCCAACACCCCCTCAAAAACTCTTAACATTTTTTTTTCGTCGCTCCGGAGAGTTGCTGTGGCGTAAAACACCAGAGCGGTTATCAGGACCAGTAGGACCGGCATCTTGCCGGTCATGGTTAGCTCAAGCGGGAATCCAAAAGCCTTTGCGGTTCTCAAACGGGCCAAGTGACAGTGGACTCACGTCTGCCCTGCACAGGAGGCGCCACATGAAAAAATTGAACCAAAAAGAGTTGCAGGAACTCATTCTCAAATGCTGGATGACTCATGATGCGATGTGGTTCTACCATTGTCTTCAGGAGTTCGGCATCGAACAGGCCAATAAGCTTAATAAAGCTGCCATAAAGGGACTTGCGGCCATAGAAATAGACAGAATTCGAAAAGCCTTCGGGATTGAAAAGATCGAAAATTTTGAAGATGCCAAAAGACTCATGGAAGCAGGATTCGGGACGCTCACCGGGGAGTTCATGGGCTTTGAGTACAGTTTCCCATCGGAAAACGTAGCACACTGGGAAATGAAGAGATGCTTCGCATATATTGGCATGACGCGACTTGGAGTCATCGATCACTACGAATGCGGAGTAATCTACCGAGTGGCGAACTGGTTCGATAAACTTGGCTTGAAATATGAACTTCATCCCAGGGTGGACCGCTGCATAATGCATACTAAAGGAGCCTGCCAAGGCGAATTCAGGTTTGCGTTTTAGCAGCCGCTTATCGGGAGGGCGTTTTGCAAAAAGTGCTCCGCGTACGGCGATAAATGAGACTCAAGCAAGTGCGATGTTGATCAACGGCGTGGCATTTCCGGCGCATTACTGGCCCCACGCCGAGTGGCCCCAGGCCCCTCCCCAAAAACTCCTATAATTTAGTAATTCTCGCGAGCGAGGTTCCAGTAAGCCTGTGTGCTAGCTGGCCGGCCCTGTTCATTCTTCTATAGTGGTTCTCTAAAGTTCTGTCGGAATGGTGCAGGTTTTTGTATTTTCATCTTTCCTATCGATAAGCCATCTGAGAGCTTGGGTCAGCCTGTCGATTAGTTGATCTTTGTTTTTTGCATAGAAACCAGCGAACCACTGTGCCTTCATGATGAGCCAGAGCCTTTCGATCGGATTGAGATCTGGTGAATAGGGAGGCAAGAAGACCGGCTCAAATTTACCCCAGTCCAACGATTTGCTCTTATGCCAAGAGGCATTGTCCAAGATGAGTAAATTGCGGGGGCGCTCAAACGAGATATCTTGGTTTGCATGGTCCAGGAAAATCTGAAAGATCTCTGTATCGGAATGGCTAAATTCAAGTGCATAGAATTCACCCGTTCTTGGCAAGACTAGACCGGTAACATTCATCCTGAGATGGGCTCCGCTGTAGGCTTGAACGATCTTATCTCCTTTGGTCGCGAAGCGCCTTTTCGGGCGAGGATCACCTTCAATACCGCACTCATCAAGAAACCAAAGATCAATGCCCTGATCGCGCAGCCATTGCCTGATCAGTTCGATGAAGGCTTTTCTCTTTTCCTCGTCTTGACCATCCGGCCAAGGACGAGGCACTTTCAACCGAAATCCTTCATCATGAAGCCACCGCATTAGCGTGCTGTACCCTGCCTCTAGCTGACAATGCGTTGTGAGGTATCCGTGAAACTTTCGCCCTGTCCAATGAGTCTCTTTGACCTGTTCCGGATGCAGAATCAGCTCGCGAAATTCCTCAGTTCGGTTTCCCCTGATCTTGGGGGGACGTCCAGATCGCGGGCCTTCGGTAATGCCATCGATCCCTCGTTCATTAAAACGCCTCACCCAACGAGAAACTGAATCCTCATTCACACCGAACAAGACTGCAACTTGGTCATGGGGAATGCCCATAGTTAACGCCTTGATAGCCATAAGTCGAAGGTTCGTTCGTTGGATCGGCGCCGCTTTCGCTGCCGTCTCCAACTCCTCCAACGTGCAATTCTCCTGATTGGGTATGTTCCGTTGACGAGACATACCCAAAGAAAATCATATTCCGATCAAAAAGTCGCGCTCTTTTCGCGATTATTTTCGAGAACTGCTATAAATATCAGGTTTCATATGTTCGCGGTGTCTGTTTGGTGTGTAGCTTTCTGCAACTTCATAATGGATGACATTACTGTCGTATTCAATCATCATGGCCTGAACCACAGCCGGAACGACGGCAACATCTGCTGTTTCGCCTGCAAAGCTCTTAATTGCTTCCATAGAATCCCAAAATGTTATGATCAAGAACTCTGTGCCTTTTGCGGTCTCACTGGTCAAAATGTAAGCTTTAACAAAGCCATCGATTGTACCTATTTTTGGAAATGTGTCTGTTCTCAGGTGATTGATATAATTGTCAGCCTCTCCAGGTTTGGCGATTCCTTTCCAATGTCTTGCGATCATGATTTCATACTCGTGTGCGGATATAAAGGCGTCGTACCGGTTGAGAGTCCCGTCGCAACAGAATGGGAGTTTTCTGAAAGAGGGTCCAGGTCCATTGGGCGTGGGGCCAACAATGCACCTCAATGTCCCTAGCCTTCGATTTACTTAATGCCTGCACAAATGCATTGCTCGCCGTGCGCGGAGCACCTTTTGCAAAAAGTTTCTCCCTGTCCCGTTCAAATTCTGCTTTGTTTTGCCACCACATCCGCTAGACGGTCCAATAAAGCGAGCTGACCTTTTAAAATTTTTTGTCTAGCTTGGTCCAAATCGAACCAGCCGGCCCTGTCGACTTCCGGATATTCTCTAATTTTTCCGGAATTCTTTGGCCATTCCATTGTAAAAGAGTTGCTTTCTATTCTTGTTACATCGAGATCTTTCTCGAGCGCCCAGGCATGGACTATCTTTCCGCTCGGCTGTTTGACTTCTCCCAATTCGATGAAACTTACCGTCAACTTCGAGCCCGGTCTCTTCATTGAATTCTCTTCTCGCCGCGTCCAGGGCGTTCTCCGTTTCATCGAAAAGACCTTTGGGGATTGACCAGGCTGCTTCGTCCTTTCTCGCCCAGAAAGGACCACCCGGATGGACAAGCATCACCTCAAGCTTGTCATTCTTATATCTGAAGAGGAGTATACCGGCGCTGTGTAATGCCATGATTTTCCGAATTGTTGTTTGGCGTAGGCCTTCAAATCCGCCGCCAGCTAACGGAGGCTATGGTATTGCTAATAGTCACCAACTGCTCATCATTTGGACGCTAGAAGTGCGGACCAGCTCCTTCGTATTTTGGGCTTGCCAATTACTATAAGTCCTGCGTTCGAGGCCAGAGCCAATGTATCTTGAAATTGTTTTTCCGAAACGTGCCATCCTGCCGGCTCTACGAGAAGCACCTTTCCCGTGGGCTTCAGGATGGATTTAATCTGCGAAAACAGACCGGCCGGATCCGGGACTTCATGGACGACGTTTATCAAAAGACATAGATCAATGGGCTCAGAAACCCCGATGCTGTCCGGTTCAATCAACTTGGCAATAATGCGATTGTCTATGCCTGCCTTTGCAGCCCGTTTGATAAGTGCATTGAGCATCTTCTCTTGGACATCCACGGCTATGACTTTGCCGCCAGCGCCTACCATTCGGGCCGCGGGAATCGTAAAGAACCCCATTCCAGGGCCGATCTCGAGCACAGTCATTCCTTCGGCTGATATAGGGGGACAGGATCTTTTCAGGGTTTTGAAACCACCGACGTATCGGGCAAGCCAATAAGTATCCAAGCCACCACGGACAAACATGCTTTGCCATGCTTCATTTTCCTTAGGAATCAAGAATCGAAATCGGTGCATCTTCGGTAATAATTTTGTTCAACTTTTTCAATTTATTTACATGAAAGTGGCCTTCCTTTTTCGCGAGTTCGATGTTGTCATTGAATTTCAGCCAATTGACCTGGCCCTGATATGGTATGCTCATCCGAAGGCAAGTTAATGTTATCCACAGGAGTCTGTTAAACCAAGCGCATTTTCCAATAGCCAGGCTTTCGCCTGCCGTGCGCTATAGCAACTACCTCGATATTTCCCGACACTTCACGATAGATCACGCTGAAGGGAAAGCGCCTGAGCAGCAAACGTCGAGTGCCTCCTGCATACAAAGGCCGCATTTAGGGAGTTTCGGAGATTTTCTCGACAGCCCGGTTAAGTTCGGAAATAAAGGCATCAGCAGCAGACGTATTTCGTTCCCTGTACCATTTCGCGGCCGCCCGCGCTTCGGCGATAGCGGCGGGATGGAATTGAACCACTCGGCGTGCCACTATTGTCCCGCGATTTGTCGTCGGGCCTCTGCCCAGGGCACTAGCTTGACTTTGCCTTCATCAATCTCTTTAAGACGTAGCAGGACCTCGTCTTCCCAGGCTGCTTCCGCACCTTCATCTATTATCTGATCAAGGCTATCAAGCAGTGATCCTGCAATGGCAGCACGCGCTTCAGGGGGAGCTTTAGGGCTTCACTCAGGATTTCAGAGACATTATCTTTCATAATCCAATTCTACCTCAGCCATATCGGAATTACTAGAAATTCACCTCGCCAAAACTTATTTGTCCGCTTTGATCTTTTCCAGCGCTCTTTTTTCCAATTCCTCGGAATACCTGTGCCACGGATGTTTTCCGTCATCAGCTTCGACGCGGTCTACGGTGAAATGGCAGCACTCGGCGCCTTTGGGAATCAGTTTGTCCACGAGTGGGATGACACGTCCCATTCCGTTAGCTTCCATAGCCTCGACTATTCCCTCGACAAAGTATCGCTGAACCCTGCAATCGAATGCAGCATAAATGTCCTGATGCGGGCACCAGAGTATGTCGAATTCGGAACGGGTCTCAGATGTTATCCAAGGCTTCTCCAAAGACGCATATAGCACGCAATTGACTCCGGTAACGATGTACGAAACCAGCTCAATATCCGTTAAACCTTCCGGGAATGTCGAGTTTTTGAGCAGCCCTTCCGCTGCCTCATACCCCGCCTTATTGATCGCTTTGCGCACCATCGCCTGACCGGCTTCTCCAAAGGCCTCCTCAGCTGCCTTTAAAATATTGAGAACGGCCTTGGCCTGCATGGTTCCCCACACAAAGAGAACCGCAGGATCGAAATCGTGTCGGCCTTCAATTGCTCGCCTGAAATTCTCGACCGCTTTTTCGTAAGGGGTGCCCAGCTTGACTCCTGCGTAACTCTCTTCCTTACGAACTCCTTTGGACCAAAGCCCCTCCTGAGTTGGATACTTCGGCTCCGCCATTCTTGCCTCCTGATCTGTAAGAGCATTTGAAAGCCTGCCGTGGGGAACGTTTTTGCAAAAAGTCCTCCCCACGGCGCCCCCCTTCAAAAACTCCTATCATGGCCTTGCCGCCTTCGGCGCAAGGCGAACCGACGCTGGACTTCGTACGTGAGGGCGACTGCCAGTCGCCTCTGTCGATCCGTCAAACATACCGCTAGCCATCTAATAGTTTTTTGAAAGAGGTCTGGAGGAAATCCCTGCGGAGGCGCGGGACTTTTTGCAAAAAAGTTTCCTCCAGAAAATCTCTTCACTCTTACCCCGCCTCGATTATAACTTGTTTTTCGCGCATGACTTCTTTGAATTTTTTGGGATCTCCGATGATTTTACCGATAACATTCACCGGTGATGCGGGGACGATTTCGCCCGGTGAACTCATGGGCGTCTGGCCGAAAAAAATGCAGAAAGCCGCGCCCTGCGGCCAGTAACCAATGTCACCAAGCTCGACAACAGCTTTCGCTCCGGGTTCAAGCCCGGCTTTGACGGGGATGGAAAAATAGATTTCGTCACCCCACGTGCTAAATGATGATTTTATGGGTAGGGCTTCAGCCACTTTTTGGGCAGTGGGTGTTTCATTGAGTTCCGCGTCCATGGAAAGGCTGCCGATCTTGATTTTGATTTTCATTGGGTCCTCTTGCGCATACATTTTTAATACGGCACGATTCTGGCTCAATTCGCGGAAATTTTCAAAAGTTAATAACGCGAAAGTCATGGCTGCCCAAGCAACTTTTCTTGACAGATTAGCCTCATCGTAGTACATGGCAGCCTTCTAGCCAGGATCTTTGCATGAAAAAAAATTCTTCAATAGCAATTGCGAGAAGGGGCAAAGAAAGCCTCGATAAGCGATTAAAGTTTGCGCATTTTCCTTTTCTTCAAGAGACTGATTTTAGGTGAACGCAAGCCAGGTTCCCCGCCTTTGCGGGTGCTCGATGTTGGTTGCGGTCCTGGGACTCTTGGATTCTTTTGTGGAGACCAAATCGGATGCAGACTCTTCGGAATTGATCTCTGGCCGAACCAGCTCCGGCAAGCATCAGAGAAGAATGCTTATGAAGGGCTTTTCCAGGTAAATCTGATCCATGGGCTTCCATTTTTGAGCGAGTCCTTCGATATAATCGTGTGCAATGAAGTTTTAATGTATCTACCAAACGCTCTTGAAGCTCTCATGGAATTCGATCGAGTAATGGCTCCGGGCGGGAAATTGTTTGTATACAACCCGATCAGTCGCTTCCCCAGACTGTGCTCCGCGGTCAAGAGATTCATGAGAAAAATCTATCAGGAGCGAAAGAGCATCGCTCTCGATGTCCAATCAAATTGGAAAGAAGCAGAAAGGGCTTGCAGGATAACCTATTATTCGTATCACACTTTGATCGAGCAGATCCGATCAGCCAACTTTCGCATTTCCGAGACCACGGGATTCCGCATTTTCCGTAATCGCATACGTTTAATGAGGCTTCTCGAAAATTATGCTGGTTATCGGCGACTGATCCAGTCTGTTGCCGCGCGGTATCCTCGCCTTGCCTCGGACATTCTGGTGGTGAGCCACAAGAAAACAGTTGCGGATGAACCGCGAGTATTACTGGATGAAGCTGCTGCCTAACCCACCTCGTCGATTCCGGTTTTTACTATGCTGCGCTCCATCGAAATAGCAATTCAGTTCCTCACGATTTTCAAAGTTCGCCTGGATCCTGCCGCGGATTTGCAAGAAACAGGCAGGTCAGCGTGGGCCTTTCCCATAGTTGGGGCATTCATAGGTCTCCTCCTAGTGATAGCTTATTCTGCGCTTTCCTCTCATTTGCCATCAAGCCTGCTGGCGATTCTGGTAGTCGGATTATGGGTGTTCCTGACCGGTGGATTACATATAGACGGTTGGACCGATTGCTGGGATGCTCTCGCAGCCGTCTGTTACACCGGAGCGCAGATTCGAGATATTAAAAGATTCAAGATTGGGAACTTTCGGGGCCGTCGCGCTGATTCTTTTGCTTGTCGTGAAGATTGCAGCGGTCGCACAGGCAGATTTTCCTTTAATGATGCTGTTTCTGGCTCCCATAATAGCTCGAGGACTCATGGTGGTGACTGTGTACGGTTCAGATCACCGCGGAGCCGGAATGGCGGCTCAGTTCCTCTCCGGGGTGGACCGTCGAGTAGCCCGATGGGTGGGGATTCTCGGGCTCGGACCGGCTCTTTTGGCCGGTTGGATGGGCATATGTGCATTGGTCGTGGCCTATTTGGGAGCGGTCTGTTTCAGGCGACTCGCTGAGGCACGGTTGGGGATTGTCAATGGGGATGTAATAGGCGCCATCTGCGAACTGGCAGAGGGGCTGGTGCTGCTAACCGCATGCGTAGGATAAGAAAATTATTTAGAACGCTCCGACGAACCCTTTTCTGCAATGGATTATTGCATTAGCTCCGCAACGGTTGCCGTGCTCTCAGTGAAGATCTAGTATGCCTTAGCGCTGAAGCTCCTCGCTGTCCAGGATGGACGCTCCGACAGTAGGCCGGCGATTCATCGCCGGCCTACTGCGACGACTATACCGGAAAGTCCCGTTAGGGACGACTGATAGCAACGTCTCCCGAAGACGCGAATTCAGTTCGTCCCTATGGGACTAATATAGATTTACCTTGCACCGTCACCTGGCAATGAATTGCCGGGCTATTTTCAATCAGCCCCTTTGGGGCTCGAGCGGAGCTAACGCAACAATTCATTCCGTAAAAAAGAGTTCCCCCTCCTCCCGAAAACTCAATATTATGTTGCACTAGCCGATGATGCGAATAGGAACTACCTCGTACATTTATCCTGCTAATATCATCACCAACGTGCGTAGACTCGCGGGCAGGGTGCAGGACATGGAGTTGGTGTTATTCGAAGTCAATGATCCGCGGTGGGATTTGCCTAATCGGGCAGTCATTCAAGAACTCCGGCAAATCGCATTGAATAATGCTTCAACTTACACCGTGCATCTGCCACTCAATCTCGGTCTGGCCGGAAATCAGCCCAATCTGGATCTGGCGCGGCGAGTGATTTCCGGTACCTTGGATCTCGACCCATATGCTTTCATTATCCATTTGGAGGACGGCCCCTGGAAAGGGTCAAATAAATTAGAAACATGGGTTGAGAATTCAAAAAAATCATTAGAATTGATTGGAGAGGCAACCGGCGTTTTGGAGAAACTTTGCGTTGAGAACCTGGAAGATCAGCCATCGAGCTTGATGGATTCAATTTTGGCATCACTTCCTGTTTCGTGCTGTGTTGATATCGGCCATCTCTGGAAACAGGGACTGGATCCGCTTCCTTACCTGGAATCGTGGCTGCCGCGGATGCGGGTCGCGCATATTCACGGTGTCGGCCGGAGAGATCATCAGAAACTCTCAGTAATGTCCACGATCACGGGTGAATCCAGTGATCAATCTTCTGGAGAAGGAGTTCGGAGGCGTGCTGACGATTGAGGTCTTCAATGAGACAGATCTCATTGATTCATTAGCCATGCTTAGGGAATTAGGCCTGCCTTCCTGATTATTCTGTTTCGGTATTAGAATGACTTTTTGAACTCTCTTCTCAGCTCTGCGGTGAGACTCTATTATGCAATTGTTGCCTTTCGGCTGATTCTTTCTTGACACTCTCTGTCCGGGAGTGTGATAATTATCAATAGCAGTGCCGAAGTGGCGGAACTGGTAGACGCGCCAGGTTCAGGGTCTGGTGGGCGTAAGCCTGTAGGAGTTCGAGTCTCCTCTTCGGCACCAACACTGATCGCAATATTACCGGCAGGCGAAGGCCGGGTTTTTTATTTGAATTAGAGCCGCTGAAAAATCTGATTTACAGCACAGGGGCGGAGGGTAACGGCCTCATTCTCTGCTAGACAGTCGATAATTTCTCACCGATCGTCTCAGATCCGGGTATTCCTTATACCAATTCACGAACTGTGCAAGCCCATCTCCCAGGCTGGTTTTGGGCGTGAAGCCCAATTTATTTTGGGCTTTCTCTATATCGGCATAGGTCGCTACAACATCGCCCGGTTGCGCGGGTATCATTTCTTTAACCGCCGTGCTTCCCGCTAAGCTCTTCAAGGATTTGAACAAAATCGAGGACAGCGACTGGATTATTATTGCCCAGATTTATCAATTCGTACGCTTCCAAGTCCGTTGAAAACAGCGCCCGGACAACACCTTCCACTATGTCATCAATGTAAGTGAAGTCCCGCCGGTTCTTTCCGTAATTGAAAATCTTGATCGGCTCTTCGTGGAGTATAGCTTCAAGGAAAGACCAGTAAGCCATATCGGGTCTTCCCCAGGGGCCATAGACAGTAAAGAACCGCAGCCCAATGGTCCGGAGTCCCCAGAGATGCGTGTAAGTGTAGGCCATTAGCTCGTTGGCTCGTTTCGTGGCCGCGTACAGACTCACTGGGGTGTTCACGGGGTCATCTTCCGAGTAGGGCATCTTAGTGTTTCCGCCGTACACGCTGGAACTGGATGCATACACAAATCGTTCAACCGGCAGCAAACGAGATTGTTCGATCATGTTGATAAATGCTTCCAGATTTGATTTTTGGTAGGCGAACGGATTCTTAAGCGAATACCTTACCCCGGGTTGTGCGGCCAAATGACATACCAATTGCGGCGAGAAGTCCTGGAAGCACTTCTCAACTGCTTCTCTATTCGCAAGATCCATTTCAAGGCCAGTGAACTTCGGATATTCTATCAGAATTTCCGTTCGTGCCCTCTTCAGGGCCGGATCATAGTACGAATTAAAGTTATCCGCGCCGATAACCGTCTCGCCTGCATCCAGTAAAGCTTTCGCCACATGAAAGCCGATGAAACCAGCGCTGCCTGTTACAAGAACGTTCGACATTTTTTCCCCATTGGTATGAATAAAGGGAATCCGGGGAGGCCGTTTCTGCCGCTCATAGCCCCTCACCATTCAATCAAGTGAGTTGTATGAAACATCAAATCTGGGGCGGACTTTCCAGCCTGTCTATTGATATGTCATTGCGGGCACAGCGAAGCAATCTCCCTGGTTGGGGATTGCTTTCCCGCGGAACGCGGGATTTCACTCCTCGCAATGACAGAATGAATCATGGCAGGCTTTCGAGCTTGCCCACAGTCCTTTCTCTAACAGTGCTTCTCATACCCGTTCGGGTGTTTTGTAACCCACTGTAAGACCTCGGCTGCGATTTTATCGAAATCCGATCGTGAGGCGCTCCACCCGAGAACTCGCAGAGCTT
>CAWJJL010000018.1:0-149615 GCA_963843165.1 uncultured delta proteobacterium
CGTCCAGGACCCTTGCTGAAAATCGTCGAACCGTGGGGCAATGTGTCTGTCTCGATGCATCTGCCCACATCACCATAAACAGCTATGCCGCAAACGCTCATTCCGCCATCTTCTGCCTTCGGCGTCCTCAGGGCCTCCTTGAAGACGCTGCCTCAAGCGGTCTGGAAATACTTCGGCCTCTCCCAAAGCTGGGCGGAGCAACGGGTGGTTCCCCATAACACCGGAGTCGATGACAAGTATTCCAGAGGCGTCTTCAGGGGCTTCCGGTATAATACCGAGATCACCAAGAGTGGTTTGATACAACAGTGCAGTGTCAAAAGTTGCGCGTTTTACGGTCAATCTCTAGTATGTAATCAACGTTGAGAAATGCTTGAAGCCCAGCTTCGTTGAGGTGGCAGCGAGCCAGACACAAATAATCTCCAATATAAAGGTCGGTCAGACGCCCAGCTTGAGACACCGCCAATCTACTCAATTCATCCAAATATTGGCGGCATTGATCTGGTCAGCCCGGATGCATGATTTCCACGTCAAGCTGAGCTGTCTCTGCGTGCCCTATTGGGTCATTTCTGAGAAGCCTGCCGACTCGATCCTCCGGTCCGAGAGGGAGCAAATCTTCAACAGAAGCAATGAAATTGTACGCGTGCCCCTCAGGGACGAGTCCAGCATATTCTGATATGTAACGTCGGAACGCTTCCAAAGCCAGGTCAGAGGAAAAAACGACAATGGTTCTGTCCGGTTCGCGGCAGATGACGGTCAGCCCCATCCGACCAAGCTCAGTTTCATCTACATCTGCTTGCTGATGCAGCACCAGTCGAAAGATCAACGTTGGCGATATTCCTGTGGGCCGGGGATGCCGCAGGCACTCGGTCGATAGCTCTTGCGCTTTATCTAATAAATGCTCTCCATGCTGCCTTTTGTCGGGACACGCTGGCGGGCGACCAAAGCCATGTAGTTTTCACGGTAGGGTTCCCCTGACGCGAGGAAGTTCTAGGTGGTCGAGATCTCTAGGCATCGACCCCATGCTCCGAGGTTGGTCCACCGGTAGGCTTGCCAACGCGCTCTTCATTCTTTTCTTTTGACGCTTCACAGCCAGCTCAACATCGCTGAGGCGGAGTTCTTGTCGTGAATCCAAAATCGCAGTTTTAACTGCATCAATACACACTCTTTCAATGTCATCGCCGGTCATGGCAGACATCCATTCAACATAATAGTGACATCTATGTCCTTCTGCCTAAAGCCGGAGAGAAATCGCCCGATCAGTTCTCTACGCTCACGTGGGGAAGGAATATCGAAGTAACAGATTTCATCGAATCGCCGCCAAATAGCTGAATCGAGTAGCTTTTCATGATTCGTGGCAGCGATCAAAATGCTATCGCCTCTGAATCCGTCCATTAGCTGAAGCAGGGTGTTCACCACCCTTTTCAATTCTCCATGTTCAAACGGATTGTCTCTTCCTTTTTCCGATAGCGTCGAATTCATCGAATAGGACGACCCAATAGCCACGTTGAGCATAGTCAAACACTTTCCGCAGGTTTGCTGAAGTCTCTCCCAGATAAGAAGACACCACGGAGTCGAAGCGAACGTAAAGAGAGTACGTCCAGCACGCCCGCAAAGAACGGGCAGTTATAGTTTTTCCGCAACCGGGAGGTCCAAAAAAAATAGTTCTTTTCGGGTTCATTCCGTAGGATTTGAAGATCTCTCGTTTCCTAAATTCCTCGACAATGTTGTGCAGGATAGCATCCAGATCTTTCGAAAGGATTACCCTTTCCCAACCAAGTTCCGGTCTCTCGATATGGACGAGAGGTAACCCTCGCTCTCTGTCGGTAGGGACATCGTTAGGGATGGAGACTGCCGCAGACCGAAGCCCTCCATTTGACAGAATCCGTTCGAGGTCTTTCGCCAGCAGAGCGTGTCCCTTTTGTTTTTCCTCGCCGATGAGTTCCCGAGCAGCTTGGATGAAGAGTCCGTTGTCCTTCCGGGTGAAAGCTTTGAATAATGCCTTTATGTGGTCACTTGTAGCCATGTGCCGGACCTCGCCCTTACGTGTCAAGATTCTGATCCCACATGTGAAGCTTCAGGTCTTCCTGCAAAATCCCTTGAAAAATTTTTCACCACGAAGTGTTAGGAAAGCAATGGGCTTCGATCGCTACCGGAAATTTTTTGCGAAGTTTGCCGCTCAGCGACTCCGTGGGAACAGAAACGGATACATACCAGTTTTCGCCGCGTGGAGAAAATTGGTAAGAGAGATGAAGACTTCACAATCAATGCCCGCGATTTTATCGTTGCAGGATACTTCAGAACAGCGTGACAGCGAGTAGGGAATATAGGTCCTGAAGGTAACGTTAGAAGAGTCCAGGAACCATCGCTAGAGGATCAGACAAATGGAGGGATTTTTCTCCAGGCCGAAAAGCATTTTCACCATTTAAATCACATTGATAAGCCCTACGGGCAGTGACCGTCAGCAAAAAATAGGTGCTACAGGTAAAATAATTCTTGACAAGGTATTACAGGTATGATATTTTAGTTGATAAAGTGATTGATAAGTCGGACGGATTACAATGAAGGAGACGGAACATGGCAATCAAGGTCCTGATAGACGACAAACATCGTTACAGAGGGGAGAGGTAGTCAGCATCAATCCAAAGCTCAACCGTCTCTTGTTATACAAAAGGGCCTACGAGGACATGAAGAAGGTGTACGGCAAGGACATTGATCATGTCCTGGTACTTTGGGACTATGAACGTCCGCACCTGTTTTGGCTTCAGCCTTGTGATGCCGAGGTAGAGGGAGCCAGGAAATTGGACAAGCCGAGTGAGAATACGTGCACCCTCTCAATCAGGATGCTCCTTAGAGAAATCGGGTGGAAAAAGGATAGAGGCACCGTGAGATTACCTCTCGATTGGGATAAGGATCAGGAGGCGGCGATCATAGATACGAGCAAGGCTGAAGAGGGAGCAGGACGTAAAAAGGCAAAGTAATAGGAAGGAGTCAGCGAACAGGTTAGATCACAAGTAGTAATTGTGACCCTACCTGGGACCCCAAAATAGACAGAGCGCCGATTTGAGCACACAGCTTGCTGGGCGCAGAAGAAATACAGGCTAAAGCGTGCATGGACCCGTCCAGCCGCAGGGCTTGGCGGGTTTTTGTTTTTGAAGGGTTGTTCAGAAGACGCCGGTGATTGATCGGCGAAGAGAGTTTGTGAGGGAGATCCCCAGTGATGACTCAGGCAGCACACAAAATTTTGGATGAAATCGCACCTGCTGCCCAGGATCGTGCTGGGATTCGGTTGTTCACACCAGAAGAAGCGGCTGAGATGTTCAGCGTGGACAAAAGAACTGTGCTGAAGTGGGCAAGAGAAGGAAAGTTGGAGAGTGTGAAAATTTCAAGCAAAATCATACTCTTTACCCATGAATCCATCAATGGCTTTGTCAACAGCCGGATCCAGGGTATAGAATCTGTGACCGCCCCGAAAGCCAAGCCAAGGGTACGGGCGGAGAAATCTGTAAAGAAAGGAGGCTCTTCTCCGTCTTCAAGGAAATCATCGTGGCGTAGCCTTCGAGAGGAGGCTACACAATGGCTGTAAGACTTAGAGGCAAAACTTACTACATTTGTTTTGTGTGGAAAAGAAACCGAATGGATACTGCCACGTTGGCGACAAGTGAGGGCGAAGCCAGAAGGATTGAGAAGGCAGTGAAGACTGCTTTCGACATCTATCGCTTTGACCATTTAGATCCGGCGGCTCTGGAAGTGGCAGTAAGCATTTTTAAGAACAAAGGATGGAAGGTTCCCCCGAACTCCAGACCCCTGAGCCAGAAGAGGAGCTGACTCTGCTTAGAGGGATAGACGATTACTTCAGGGCGGATGAGAAGAGGAACAAGACCGAGCGAAAAGTCTTTGCCATAGACCGCCTGGTCGAGTTTTTCCAAAAGCAGTTTCCCCTGGGTGAGCACCTCCCCTTGGAGCAGATCAAAGTGGCGGATGTTAAGAAATACCAAAGGAGCAGGCAAGAAAGGAAGGTGCGGGGGGCTACCATCAATATCGAGGTGGGAGTCCTGAGTGGGATTTTCAGGCATCAGGTTGAGCAGGAACGCCTACGTTTCAACCCGTGTTCAATGGTAAGAAGGTTGCCGGAATACCGGCGAAACACTTACATCTCGTATTCCGACTTTCGGCGCATGCTGGATGCAGCTGGCTGGTTGCGCCCCATCCTCGTCGCAATGTACTTCACTGGCATGAGACCGAGCGAAGTGTTCGATTTGGACTGGAGTGAGGTTGATTTTTCACGCCGGATGATCGTTCTTCCCCCCGAACGGACCAAAGAGGGCAAGAATGAAAACCGAGAGTTCGTCGAACCCAAATCCGTACCCATGCGCTGGGAAGTCGTCGATCTGTTTCAGTCTATGAGACATCAAGATGGAAATGTCGTCCGTATCAGCGGGAGGGTGTTCACGCATCAGGGAAAACCGATCACCAGACAAATGAAACGCAAGTGCTGGGCTCGTATCCTTCGGCTCACTGGATTATCAGGGCTTCAGCTCCGAGACCTGCGCCACGCGTTCAAGACCAATTTAGAAATGTCTGGGATCAAAGAAGTGATAGTGGACAAGATCGTAGGACATGCCACCCAATTAGAGGTTCGGAAGGGCTACATTCACGTCGCGGACAGTGAACTCTTGGCGGCTGTGGACAATATGACCTTTGATCATGGACCTACAGCCCGGGGACCCATGAAACCGCCTTACGATGTAGACCGACGCGTTGGCCTCGGGGTAGAGGGAAACGAGGAAAGAGATGCCAAGGGTCACGTCAAATTCACGTCAAATTTGAAAAAAAGAAAAAGGTCATGCAGTAACATGACCCCTAACCAATTGAAATTACTGGTAGGCGGGAGAGGATTTGAACCTCCGACCCCTGCCGTGTGAAGGCAGTTTAAACCCTAATCATATTAGCACTCTAATCGAAACCCCCAATGATTTCAATCCATACGAATCCCATTTAGTCCGTGTGGATCCGTTTCAGTCCGAAAAAAGGGTAACAAAAAGGAAACAAGATTCGTTCGGGGATGGTGCTTCGCCGCGAGAGGGCGGGTCAACCCCTTGTATAATCAAACTAGTTATCTACATTTCCCGAAATCAAGCGCCAACGTCCCTCAACATAACCCAAGATTACTCAACATTTCAGCAAAACGGGGGAAAGTGGGGGAAAGGTATGCGGGTGGTGACAAATTCGCTAGTTTGGTCCCGATAAGAGCTACTCCTTTGGCCAAGATTGAGAGAAAGCTATAATGGGTTGCGAACCGCGTATGTGGCTTCATGCCAAGTTTTCTCTTCAGCCGACCGATCCCTCGTGCTTCCGCGAAAGAGGAACTCACTCACGACGGCAGCAACGAGTGGTGCCACGATTGCATAAACGACATACTTGTCCTTGAGCAAATGTGGGATTGTCCTTGAGGGTACAAATGCATACAGACTAGCCATTCCAAGGTAAATGATGAGTAAGGCAATGAGGGCGACGACCGTCCTTTTCAGAATCGCCTTAGGTGTAAACTGCCGGTTCCAGTCGGACCAGACAAATCCCAACAAAGACCCTACGGGTACCGCCAGGAACATTATGGCGAACAGGGTCTCGGAATGATTCCCCGCAAGTCGTGGTCAATGACCACAATTAGCATAAGAAGACCACAAGGATGATAGGTACAAGGTACCCATACAGGATTCTTCTGGCCAGCATCGCGATACTTGGCATTGTTTGCGTTTGGGTCAACTGCGTCCGTGTGCTTCGCTGAAGGACAAACTCACTGGCGATGGCAGCAACGAGTGGGCACCACAAAGCTCTTGAATCATCCCCCAATCTATAAATGAGCTCATATTTCCGAGTCCAACCGAAACGGTCCAAACAATACAGAGACCACCAAGGCGACGACCGTCCTTATCAAAATTGCCTTGAATGTAAACCGGCGTTCCCAATCGGATATGATCAATCCCAGCAGGAGCCCTGCAACAAATGTCTCCCCGGATGACGACGTTCAGGGTCGGGGAACCACCCGTTCCCAGGTGGCCCAAAGGAGACAATTAGCGAGAGGAAACCTATGAACAAAGTCAAAACGTACCATACAGGATTCTCCTGGCTAGTGTCGCAATACTTGGCATTGTTTGCCTCCGAGTGAAGGTCCGATTTATGGCTGCAAAGCAAAAACCATTATATACTACAAGGTAATCAGGACGTCGGAAATTTCTCCTTCACTTGCACGACTCTCAGGCTTCTCGTGGATCTCTCAATCTGGGGAGGGTCGTCTTCAATTGGTCTTGGAGGTCCAAGAATCGCGTGCCATTGCTCCTGCGAAGTCCTGGTGGGTATCTCTCCGGCAACCGAGAGGCTACTGGAAATTAAAGGATCCTGTAGCTGGTTCTGGAAGCTGGCAGTCCCAAGGGTTTTCGAACCCCTGTCTCCGCCGTGAGAGGGCTATTTGGGGTGTTTAGCAACTACATAGAAACACTAGGGAAAGAGGGCTAGTATACCGGTTTCATTTGGAAAGCAGTCGTTACCTAGTGTGACCGAGTTTCCCCAAGTTTGACCAATTTTCGCTTCCGATAGACACCATTTGGACACCCGCTGTTTCCAATGCCCAAACCCACCATGAACTCGTGGCTTCATACCTCACCAGCCCAATCCTTTTCCGTTGACTTGGTTTCCAGTCGCCTGTACCTTTTGACAGCACCTCATCACTAATGGCTCACAAGCTCGGCAAAGGCAAAGGAGTAAATCAGGATGGACTTAAGAAACTTGTTTGACCAAATCCTAAACAGGATGGAGCGTGCAAAGGAGAAAGAAATAAGGCCAGAAATCACCCCTTCCCCCGGTGAATGCACCATCACGATCCCTGAAAAGGAAGCGCCATACACCATCACTCTAAAGAAATATGATAGCGGAGTTACCGTTAATACCCTGTTGGCAGGCAAGCCCCAGCACCAGTTATTGATGCCTAGTGCAAGTCTGCAAGATGCTCTGAGGGTCATTCAGGCGGCTATTATAATCGTCTATGGAAAGTCCTTACACTGAGGCACCACCGCTGTAGCTTGTAAAAGGCTCAACCGGAGATTTGTCGGATGTGACGAAGACCTGGACACTGTGAACACCACGTTGTCTCGGCTCGCCCAGGAGCCGGAACCGACCAGACCGCAACAGTTAGGGTCATAGCATGGTAAGTAATCCCGGTGCATGAAGTCCCAGGAATCGAATGTTTTTAATCCTTTTGACCGCACAAGAAAGAGAGGTTCAGATTATGGCCTGGACGCTCAGGATAAGAGTCTTGGGAGAAGACCCTCCCAAGACTTTTGACATCGCCGATGATGACGAAAGATTGGTTACGCTCTATAAAGCGGGGCATCCCCAAGAATACGCAACCACCGTCGAAAAGGTTGGAGAACAAATCTGGAAGAAAGTCCTTGAAAGTGGAGCCTACATTGATGTGATCGAAGGAAGGGGCATTATCGTCCCTGCGGACAAGATCCTAGAGATTGAGGTCAGGAGAGGATAGGGGAAGCGTCGAGGAACGACCTGACAGTTGACCCCTTCATCGCCTGTGGCAAAACCGCAGTCGCAGTGAAGAGGTTGAAAAGACGATTTTGGGGTAGGTATTCTAAGATCGAGTGAACAAGATTACTTCTCTTCGCAAGATGTTGTTAATGATTTCCTAATGTTCAACAATACTGCAAGGCCGTCAGGATCATCCACGTCCTACTGTTCATGACCTACGGCACTGCTGGAAAACGAACACGATGCGGGGCGGCGTCCACCCGGCTATAGCGGATGCGATTCTGGGGCATGGGGATAAGAAGAAATCCTTGCAAAGTCTGTATCTCACGATAAGCGATCAGGACCTGTTGGACGCGATTGACCGGATGAAGTTCAACGGAGAAGAATCGGAGAATGGTGGGCTGTTCAATAAGCCATTGTAATCACGTTTCTTCTCAATAATGCTTTTGTTGGATTCAAATATTGGAGGTCTTTGCAAATATCTGGTTAAGAAACCGATTCCGAGAAAGTGACGACACGAGTAGGGTTTCTGGTACACCGATACTCTTCAGTAGAATAATAGTTACCAAAACTTGCAACTTCACGAAAGCATAGTACACGTCTGCACCAGAGAGAGCATCCTTCTCAAACTCATCGCCGTAATGTGTCAACTGATTTCTTGTGGCAATGATCTTGCTGACAAACTTTCCTGGAGAACGTGTTATTATCCCCTGAAGGTTTGGCCCAACCCAATCCAAGAGTTCCTTAAGACGTTTCCTGAGGGCGTAATCATTACCAAATCTGATTTGACTATACAATTTCTCTCGATGATCATCCGAAACTTTGAACGGAATGGCACTAATGGCATCATAAACAGTCTTGACCACGGAAGGGTACTGATCCTCGGGGACATAGGTACCGCCGCCCCACAGATTACGGTGAAAGCCGTCAATTACCTGAGTAGTTGCCAGGAAATGGAATATTGCAAGAGTTTGTCGCCCATAAAATGTGGCTGCCAGCAGATCAACAATTGTCTGAGCCGATTCCATGATTTCATACCAACCGTCAACAATAATCGGCAAGTTGTGTTGTATCGAAGCAAAAGAGAGAAGCATACGGTCACGTAAGAGCGAGCGATCCACATGCAGACCTGGTTGTGATAGTAATATTTGGATGCGTTCCCTCCCTCTATTTCCCCATTGAATCAGATCTCCTTCCGCCAATAAACGTTGGGGATAGACCGGTTGACCAAGAAATATAGTGAGCAAATGCTGGAACCGGATCATAGCACCCCAGAACGAATCGAAATGCATCTGTTCTTTTGTTAGAAATGTAATATGAGAAGTATATTTCCAGGAGAGAGATCTGAATACGGGTGCTGAGCATTGAATAGCATGTGTGGCCTTGATCTCAAGATTGCGACCTGGCAAGCTAATGTGAAAAATGGTTCCTGGATCTAAGCTCCGCCGCGTGAAATGTCTTTTTTGAAAAATCCGGTACCATGCTGAAAGGATTCATTCCCAACCATTCTTCGAGGTAGGTAAAATTTACAGACAATGATTGGAATTGAACATCTTCTCTACGATAAAAGTGCTTTCCAATCAGAATGTATCCTGCCTCGATGCTGGATTCTCCCAGTAATTGATTCCCCGGAACGGCATCAGCTCCGATTTCCACATTGTCAAGAAGGGTGCATTCCTGTCCATCGCTAAGAAACCCCTAACACAACTTCGGGTTGATACACTTCGGTTCTTAAGTAAGCATTGAAAAGCCGAAATGTACCAGTAAGCGTCAGAATAGCCCTTTCTGTCGGATGATAAGACAGGGTTCCGTGTAGACGGAGGTCAGGATTATTTGGTATCCACCACTGGCCACGAATTTCAAATTTCTGCCTCAAATGCAACTCACCATTGCTCACGGCCACCTCCTCTTGGTCCCGACGGACTGCACATACGCCCGCAACAGCTACTCGCCGTATCACCGAGGTAGCTGGACTGCGTTGGGAATTCCGGGTACACCATACCTAATTGCGCCCGTCTTTCCTCTTTGGCCCCGCGCCTTTTCTTCGGGCACCCGACTTGGCATTTCCTCAAAGTGGCTGATGAACTCATCGGTGTCAAGCGGACGATGGTCTGCTGTCATCGATTGCCCCTACGGGAAATGGGACGAGAGTGACTCGGAGGCTACTCGCGCCGTGTGGTTGTCCCGATGGCCGCACTGTGATCGTGGTGGTCTCCCGCTTAAAAGATTAGGTATGGTGTACCCGAAACTCCATTGGTGTGCAGAGCTTCCCCTGTTCAAACATTAGGGTCGCCATGCTGTCCTTCGTCGACAGCCGTCACAACCACCCCGCCCCGCCTATCGTGGTGCCAAACTGAGTTTTTGCTGTTCAGCTTTGTCATTGAAAACAGGGACAATTCAGGGAACGTTCAACGAGAGTGCTCGATGCAAGTGGGGTATCGGTTACATGACTGGCTTTATTGTCACCGCGAATTTTTGAGCAGGACGCTTCGTCAAGAAATTGCCGAACACAGTGAATCCAGTTCTGTCCTCAATAATTCCTTCGTCTAACCATTTACTGCAGTTACAATCGTTGTATAACATGCCACACCCTGAACAGACCGACTTCCCGACCGAGAGTATAGGCGCCACATGAATAGCTTTGTTCTGCAGCGCATTGGCAACGGCTTGGTGCTTCTTCGTGTAGCGCACTTCATAGAAGCTGTGTTCCTCCTCGTCAGAACTGAAAGTAATCTCGAGGCCTGAACCCGGCTTCACAAGATCCCTCTGGAAAAGGAGCAACCCAGAGGTTTTTAACATTTTTTCTAGTGGAGGTTGGTCGCTAGCCTTTTCGTAATTAGTGGAAACGAAGTGCGATGCTGCTTTCAACCAAGCTTCCACCCCATCTGAATCCTCTGGAAAACCTGATTCTGGCGATTTCATCCACTTAGCGAGGTCCCGAACGTGGCCAGCGACTGAGAAGATCATCTGGATTTTCGGGTATGGATGCCTATATGGTAGGAAAGGCACCTATCCTGATCAGCAGAAGCCCATTGACTGCAAATTCTTAAAATTTCCTGCTCGCGTCATTTCGGCCAACACTAACGCTCTTTGGCCAAAGTGAAGGAATAGGGGTAGGTTATCTACAGTGTCTTCAAATTCCAGCAACATCACGTCGTCTTCGAAAGCAACCGACTCGCCCTGTCGCCTAAGAAGCTTGATGATCTCTCTCGTGTTGGCCTCTATATATTTTGCCCTCCCTCCATCATAAAGTATAGAGTCCAGCACATCGATTTGCCGCAGGTCGTGCGAAATCTGCTCACATGGCCTATAAGAAATGGCAATCCTGATCCCTTGCCCATTTTCCATGTGACCGTGGATAAGTGCTGATTCCTCATGGCCGTCCTCATGCACGGCGGTACAGCTCTTTGGTGTACTTCGAACGCTGGAAACTGCACCGAAATATTCACCAATTAGCAAATCGTCGCGGTAGAATTGCGTCAAGAGTCCTTTCCATGCTGAAACTTCCAAAGGCCCGTCCACACGCCAGAGTTTGGTGTATTTGGTTTGACGTCCAGATTTTGAAATGTCTTCATTCAAGCGCTTGACCATCGCCTCCTCATCATACATCCTCACGGCTCCGTCGGCGTGCTGGATTCTTGATTTGGATTCGTCTGCCATGGCATGGGCGAATCTACATCCATAACTGTCAGCCCCCACGCCCCAAGTAGGTCTGTCCCGCAATTCTTCACACTCAAAAACCAGTCTATTATCCTGTTTGTACCACCAAAATTCGGTGGAAGCGATGCAACGATAGAAGCGCTGGATTTCATCGCATTCTTCGTGCCTGGTTACACCTAAATCGATAGCGCCCAGTTCTTCGGAGAATTTCGGCCCCCACCAGTATTCCAATTCCAGATCTTGCGTCAGAGTCTCGGGCAATCCCACCAGATGTTCGTCTAGCGCAATTCGTACATCCAGTTCCGATTTCTTAGCGAGGCGATTCAGACACGTCATGAATTGCGAGTTAAGGGTATTAAACCGGGAGAGCGAACGTCTGAAGTAGGGATGAGCAAAGAGAAGAAGGCCGTCTTTTTCGAAAACTCCTGGGTGTACCCGCGCAGCAGCTTCATAGAAATCAGACCATCTTTGTCTTTCTGGTCAAACAAGTCAGAAAACCTCCTGCTAGCAAGAGCCTTATCTAAGAGTGCAACGCAATTGGTCACCCAGGGCCGTTCTCCACCGGAAAGATGATTCTGTACAGTTGCCGTAAATTTGTCTCGTCTTCGGAATTAATATCGCTCAATCTGGCTTTAACTGAGGCAATTGCGAACTTTTGGATTGCTGCTTGCTCTTCTGCGCTTTCCGGAATTGTTAGAATTCCCACCACTCGGGCGAGGCCGGGTTCTATATGCACGCATAATCCTTCGGTCCAAGCAGCGGGCCTGTGCGAATCGTGACCATAATTTGTAGGAATGCCCCTCAAGCTTTGAAGGAGAATAGTATGGAGGCCCTCAATGGGCATTACATATCCGTAACGGTTAACCACGTCACTGGACATAACCATTAGATGTCGTTTCATATGCTCACTCCCAAATCAGCTCGAATATTGTGTTTTGAAATGGCACTCGGCAAAACTTCACCCATCCCTCAGGTCTACGGTTAAGGCAGCCACAACACGAATCAGTCAAAGTCCACAACGAGTGGAACGAACAGCGCTACGGAATTCTCCATCACATCTTTGATTATTTTTTTGAGTTGTTCCACGACATCAGGATTATCTGGGCACGTGAACCATATTCCGTCGTGCAGGAGCAATGCAATCTCGACAGGCAGTCTTTCCAGCTTGAAAACCTTGTCTAGCTCCAATACGGTTTTCTTGAACACATCAGCTTCCAGCATTTGCACCACTGCGTTACGAGCTTGTCGTTTTTCCCTTAGACTCATCTTTGGGAAAAAGGGGACATTCTTCCTTTTTATTGTGGTTTTGAGTGTTCCAGGGACTTAACACGGTTTTTTGTCGAAGGTGCTTCCGCGGCCTGCCCGGTGTATCCTTGCACAGGTCGTCGCGGGTACAGCTTCATAATGACCAGCATGCTCGTCAACCAAGACCGTGTTGTATTCTCCTAATGCGGCGCGATTAAATCGCTGCACGGCCCCGAACGAGGTAGTCGGAGAGCCGCTGCAGCAGGCGACCATGTCGTTCAGGAGCGATTGACCCTATCGATCCTAGAAAACTGCTGACCGGAAGCACTGCCAGAAAGCCAAGGCGGATCAGAGATGCAGCCTTTAGGCCGCTGGCAGCAAAATCGGGGTCCCCCGGGCGTATGATCTCGTCAAAGTCTGGAGTCTCGTGTTGAAGCTGGGTGCTGACTCCACAGACAAGAAGATCACCATGCGGAGGCATCGCTCTGAGAACCACTGCTGGGCGATTCTTGACCTGCCCGTCAGCTTGGGGCAGCGGCGTCAGAACGACGTCACCTTCGGTCATCGACGGAGGTCCTCTGCGGAATAATCCGGTTCGTCCGTGCCGTACGCCGCGGAGAGCGCCTTCCTAGCGGCCAGGATCCAATCCTCGCCGACTACTGCCTCAGTCGCGGGCAACACGGTCACCATAAGCGGTGAGTTTGGTGGGATCTCGAACGGCTCATCGAGGATAATCCGCTTGCCATCGTAATGCGCCTTCAGAGTTACAGCAGGCATACTACCTCTACACTTAGGCCGGAGTAGTTCCAACAGAAAGGTTTTCGAGAAACAAAACACCATTCCTTACAGGCAGTGTTTCCGCCGCCTCTTTGCCCGGCACCTTGCTTGAGTCTTGGCGGGTCAGCCTTCCAAGCGTTGCCAGAAACGCTTCCACCTCCACTAGTACCCGTTGAATAGAAGACTGTGCTGCATGACTTGGCGGGACCGAACTTTACGGTCTCGTTGATTAGCGTTGCTTGCGATATCAGTCCGGTTATCTTGGCAGTCCCAAGGGGTTTCGAATCCCTGTCTCCGCCGTGAGAGGGCGGAATAGGGCATTTCCAAGGGTTTTTAATCATTAACGAAATTCGAGAAACTCCAGTATTTTTAATCCCTTTCGTGTTGTTTGGTTATTTATGATTTCTTTTGGTTTTTTGTCAAGGGGGTACAAAAGGGGTACAATGCCATAAAGCATTACTTTAGGTATCCTCGACGGATTCAAGCTAATTTGTACATGAGTAGTTTGACCCGGAAATCACAGGCCTTGAGAATATCTCCTCCTTTCTTTCCATTTCGATGCATTTTGAGGAATCTCGTCGCTTCCCTCTATGACTTCGGGGGAGTCGGGAGTCTTACCAAGGTGAACCAAAACTCTCCAAGGCATTCCAGAGCCTTGGTAAATTGTTCCATGTCAACCGGTTTTGTAATGAAGCAGTTGGCATGGAGGTCATAACTTCTCCGAATATCCTCTTCGTCTCCTGAAGTCGTTAGGATGATAACGGGAATGTGTCGCAGGGACGGGTCCGCCTTGATTTCGGCCAAGATTTCCCGCCCATCCTTTCTGGGCAGATTCAAATCCAGCAGAATGATTTCCGGTGAAGGCGCAGAAGAGTGTTTGCCGGACTTGTGCAGAAAGTCCATGGCTTCTTCACCATCTTCAGCCACGTGCAGATTATTACACACCCTCCCGGCGCTAAGGGCTTTCCTGGTAACTATGACATCAACAGGGTTGTCTTCCACCAACAGAATCTCCACTGGATCAAGCTCCATTCCCATGACCATCATATCTGAATCCCCTTTTCAGGTATCGTGAAATAGAAAGTCGTTCCTACACCTGGCTCGGATTCTGCCCAGATTCGCCCTCCGTGACGCTCCACGACCTTCTTGACGATGGCAAGCCCCATGCCCGTGCCGTCGTATTGGCTTCTCTTATGCAGCCGCTGAAAGATCACGAAAATTCGCTCCAGGTGCCGGGATTCGATTCCGATACCATTGTCCTTGACAGAAAAGATCCACTCATTTTTATTCTTCACTGCTGACACATGGATACGTGGAGGATCATCTCTCCGAAATTTAATGGCATTTCCAATCAGATTTTGAAATGCCTGCAATAACTGTGTGTCATCGGCAGAAATTGTAGGGAGGGGGTCATGGGTGATTACGGCTCCAGTTTCGGCTATTCCCGAACCCAAATTTATCAAGGCTTGACCCAGTGTCTGGTCACAATTTACCGGTCCAGGCGGCTTTCCTTTTGTTGCCACACGGGAATAATCCAATAAACCTAGAATGAGGTCCTTCATTCGTACGGAAGACTCAACTGCATAATTGATGTACTGGTCCGCAGTAGCATCGAGCTTATTTTTGTAGTCCTGTTCCAGCATTTTGAGACAAGTAGCCACGTTACGAAGGGGCTCCTGCAAATCATGGGACGCCACGTAAGCGAATTGCTGAAGATCCTGATTCGACCGAATAAGTTCTTCTTCCGCCCGTTTCCGTTCGCTGATGTCACGGGCGGCAGCGAAGATCCCGACGGTTTTCCCGGAATCATCCCGGTATATGGATGCATTGCATATTACCGGAGTCAATTTTCCGTTTTTGTGGCGGATCTCCAACTCATAGTCCTTCACCAGTCCGTCTCTAAAAACTTGCAGGTATCCGGTCCTGGCTTTCTCAGGATCGGTGAAGTAATCCTCAATATTCCTCCCTGTGAGTTCATTTCTGGAATAACCGGTGACTCGCTCAGTCGCTGTGTTCAAGTCCGTAATCTTTCCTTCGGCACTGATGGTAACCAAGGGATCTAAACTTGCCTCTATTAGGCTACGGTTGTATGCGCTGGCTACCTGCAACGCAGTCTATGCCCGCTTCCGCTCGGAGATATCCCAGGCCAGGTCAGCTAAGAGCGACACGGTCTCAATGTCACTAGTAGTGTAATCCACTTGTTTGTTGCCCACACCGAGGATTGCCACAAGGCGGTCACGTCGAAAAACCGGAACAACCAGCTCACGGACTACGTCCGCGTGCCCGGCGGGCATGCCCCTGCGGTGTGGTAAGGCTGAGTAGTCGTTGTGAATCACTGGCTTCTGCTCGTGAACGCAGTCCACCCATACGCCAGCTTTATCTAAATCGTAATGGAGGCCCTTGCCTTCGGCGTTACACATCCCCCCTAATGTCCTGGTGGACCATGCCTGGAGGCAAAGAGTTTTTTGATCCGCTTCAATGAAATGGTAGAAACCGATTGCACTGCCGGTCAATGCTTCCGCTTCGTCCAGTGTAGCCTGAAGCAGTTCATCCAGAGTGTACGACGAGGAGTATTCTACCAATCGAAGGCGTGCCAGCATGATACTTTCGGCACGTTTGCGCTCTTCGATTTCTGCTTCAAGCCCTTTGTTAGCGTTCTTCAACTCGGCGTTCCTACGTTTCAGGTCCAACTGCATTTGTAGAACCTGTGACTGGTAACGTCGCATCGTTTCGACAATAGCTGAGATGATTGTGCAATTTACGACAAAGACAGTCACGCCCAGCCAAAAGGGGAAATCTTTGACAAAGTATTCGCCAAACATTGCTGGTCCAGCGAACAATACAGTTAAACACGAAAATAACGTGGCTATCAGTCCGACAGAAATGCCTCCATACAGTGCAGCGATGATTACCGCCGGATAGAAACGTTATGTAGGTTACATTCATTCCGAGGGGGTGGAGTGGCCACAGACGCACGCCACCTGCCAGTGCAACAAGGGCAATGGCAAGACAGATGCCTCGCCAAATGAGGCTTTCACTTGTCTTCGAACACATCAATCCCTCCCGTCAAACTTATTGATGTGGAGAAATGACCAGCAATAATCAGGAAAACTTCAGGGCATTTCGTTCGGGTTTCTTTCAAAGTAATCGTTCAGTAGGCTGGTAACGTCTTTGCTGGCCAGGAGATCCTCCTGACCAAAGTTTTCAGGTCAAATTATCCCGGAGATCAAGATGGTGAATACCGCTGCTGAAGTACTGGTGGGTTCATTTTGTTTCTCCCCTACCATCTGGATTCGGATTCTAATTTGCCACTAAAGCCTATTGAAAGACCTTCTGCAATACCAAAGCTTCTCTGACGGACCTGTATGCAATTACTCTTTTCGCAATTTCTTATCCTATATCACATGAATTTCCAGCAAGTCCAGTGACAGGTCTGGACCATCCACGCCGCAGTTATGGGATCAGACCATTGTCTGATTTCCTGGATGGTTGGATTAGGTTCAGTGATCTTTGTGTCTTTGATTCCACCCTTTCGCAAGGAAATTCATTGTTTGTCTTTTCAGTCCTACCAGTGTATATCCGTGGAACTCGATAGGCAAGAATTTCAGGATCGCTAGTCCTTTGAATAGGTTGCTGCACGCTGAAGGCTTCCTGCTTTCCCTCTCAGGTAAAGTAGCCTCTTCAGTAGGTAGATCCTGATCCATGACGCCGACACGCCCACCATCCAAAAGGCTGCTCCTGAGAGGAGAGATCCGTGTCCGAAAGCAAGAAGACCACGGGTAAAGGCTCACAAAAAAAGTCCAAGACTCAGAAGAAAAGGACCCCAAAAACACGCCTGCGTGTTGTTCGGAAAACCGCTGGCCCCGATTTCGAGTTCATGGATGCGCCCTCACTCGGCGACATCCAAGCACCCTCTGGTTTCAGGGTCGTTTCCTACTCACAGGCGATGATGGAGTATGCTAGTCCGGTCCTGGAGGCTTCCGAGTCTCAAGACTTCAATGAACTGAACGAGAAAATGCAGGTCGCCATGCTGTGCTGGAATCACAGCATTGCAGGTGACCTGTTACCTGGACCTCGGACTCCAGAAGCTGAAATAATTCGTAAAATCGGCAAGATCCTAAAACTAAGCAAGCAGGAAGCATCCGAATTCTTCAAAAAAATGGTCGAACGGAAGTCGTACCTTTTTCCCGAAGAGCTTCAGCAAAGGGGCGTCCCATTTATGGTGATGCGGAAGGAAATGAGTCACATCATTGCCCCTTTCGATCTTCGCCGGATCAATTTCTTGGAAAAACCTATTCCCCCGGATCAAAAGGACAAGAAATTCATCAATGACATTAAGAAACTAGACTCATTCATCATGACGTAGAGCTGACTACGACGAGTACGAGGATCTGTTCACTTCAGGTCATGGAGGGGTCCACCGAGATATTCGACAAATGGCTTATCGCTAAAGGGGTGGAAGAGTTCCGTCAAGAACTCGTTTGGTTTCCAGAGACCCTTTGCAACTTCGTCTATGGTTATCTTCACGAAGATGTCTTTGTCCTGAATTCCATCCCTCCAGGCTACTTAGCCGTATTCTTTTCTGATTTCGTGCTGAGAAAGGTAGTAATCGAGCCTCACATGTACACGTATATCCCGGCGTCAATCAAATTGTTCTACAAATTCTTGTGCGAAAAGAAATACTTGGACGATCCCGTGCCGGTCATGTCTGTCATCGACGAGATTGAACCCCATTTTATAGAGATCCTCAGGGAAAGATTTGGATGAATCGGAAACAAGACTGGCAGAGCGTTCCCGTTTGCTTACTGCGGACAGACTCCCGGACAGCCGAGCCTTTTTTCGCTTCTGGTTCATGACGTTTCTCTCCTCTGCCGTGTGAAGGCACGTTTCTTAACACTCTACAAGAGGCTACACCACGATTTCCTTGACGAATAATCATATCAATCACTATCAGGCACTTTTGAGCATTAAGACGACGCCAATTTGACGCCAACCTTCTCGCCCACTCTCAAGGGTCTCCGCACAGGTGAAGATTTCAGCGCTCAACACAGTCTTCACTGTACTCTTCTTATGGTGATCCTGCCGTCTTTCGGCGTTCACTTGCCGACAGTCAAAGTCCTTCTCCCGCTCACCTTCGTCGCTGGTCTCTCCCGGTAGATGGCATTCCTTCGATGAATGTGGTAGTCTTCTCACCACAAGAGTCGGTACCGGTCCTTGAGAGCTTGCTAAAGGCCGACTCCGAGAAGTAATTCATGGCGTTAGACAGGGTGAATCATGAGAAAAGCGTTGATGACTAGTGTGTTGGTACTTTCCCTTTTGGCTATTGCTGCTGTAGTGCCGTCCAGTATTCTGGCGTATCGCGGACACGGGTCAGGCTACCACGGCCATGGCGGATACGGATGGGGTTATCCCGGCATATATGTCGGATTCGGAGGGGGCTATCCCGCCGGATATGTCGTAGACGGAGGGGACTATTATGGCTATCCGATCTACTACGGCGGCTATTACGGCGGTCGAGGATGGTACGGGGGCAGAGGCTACCATCGAAGGGGCTCGCACCGGCACTAGTCACGACCTTTCAGAGTATTGAGCGTAACTCACCGCACACCAAGGGGCAACCAAAATGTTTGCTGCTGATCCGCACCCCAGCAATCGTCGGACACGAGGAACGGCTTGCACCGAATCCATTCAATTTCTCCTACGAGCCCTTCGCTGGAGGAAATAATACAGCACAAGTATGCAGCCAACGACGCCAAATGCGATCAGACTCCATTTCTGGACTGATGCGGCCACTTTCTGCCATTCTTTTCCTAAGAAGAAGCCCGCTGTGATAAAGGATGCGGACCACACCAAACCGCCTGAGTATGCAAATGTAGCGAAGACGGAATACCTCATTCGTGACGTTCCAGCCACGAGAGCGGTCAAGTGCCTTACACCAGGAATGAAGTACCCAATAAAAAGCCCCCAACGTCCCCGGTGTTCAAGCCATTCATGGACTCGATCTATTTTCTCTTTGGTGATGTGGATCCAGTGACCGTATCTGAGGATCAACACATAGCCACCGCTGCGTCCGAGGAGGTAAGAGACCGTAATTCCGCATACACTGCCGAGAAATGCTGAAACTATTGTGGGTGCCATGTGTAATTGTCCATTGAAGACGAGGTACCCAGAGAAGGTCATCAGCGTTTCGTCCGGTATCGGCAATCCGATGATTCCGAACATTAACAGGCAAAAGATGCCCGCATATCCGTAATGGGAAATCCATTGAAGGAGTGTTTGCTCCAAACCTCTGCCTCTTCAAGATACTAATAACCCATGTCCTCTGTGACACGTTTTTTATCCAGCTGATTCGAGAGCGGTTCATGGGAGGTTTAGTGCCTTTGACAAACCATCCCCTACCGCCCCTTCAACCGGTTTTCAAGCCAAGTAAACCGCTTCTGGGTTTTGTCGTTTTTCACGGCGATGCCCAAAGCCTTCTTGCTCCCCACCACTATCACCAATCTCCTTCCCCTGGTGATTGCGGTGTATAACAGGTTCCGTTGCAACAAGATATAGTGCTGCGTCAGCAGAGGAATCACCACGCAAGGGTATTCGGAGCCCTGAGCCTTGTGAACCGAAACAGCGTAGGCTAGGACAAGCTCATCCAGGTCTGAATAGTCAAAAACGACAGATCGCTCGTCAAACGTGATTGTCAGCTTCTGCATTTCCGTGTCAATCGGAATGATTCGTCCAATGTCCCCGTTGAAGACCTCTTTGTCGTAGTTGTTTCTGATCTGCATCACCTTGTCGTCAATTCGGAAGTTCCTACCGCCCCTAGTCACTCCGTCCTCTCTAGGATTGAGAGCCCTTTGAAGCTCGATATTGAGATTGGCTGTTCCAACGAGACCTCTGTTCATAGGAGTCAGTATCTGAACGTCATCAATTGGATCGAATCCAAACGCATTTCTTATCCTACCGCCGACGAGTTCCAAAATTATTCGCAGCGCTTCTTCCGGCTCGGTCTTCTCGATAAAATAGAAATCGTTCCTTCCTTCGCCATTGGGCTGAAGTCGGGGCATCTACGCCGACAGGAAGACCTAGTGCAGTAGAAGGTTCCCGAACAGGTAAGGCACAGCTGGGAAAATTGTGGTTGACCAAGGGAGTACAGGAAGGTACGCTGAACAGCAGGACAAAACAGGTTTTCTCCAGCAACGTGACGACGGTTCCTCCGTAGTGTCTCGTGGGGGACCAGGCGGACGCCTTTTCGGGTCAGAGGAACCAGCTCGTTACCAGGCACCGGCCCAAAAAACCCGAAATGGCAAGACCGGCGCATAATTCCGGGTGACAGCTTTGTCAGGAGGAGCGGCCTATGTTCGTTGAGGAACTGAGACACAAAATCGGTTCTTTCCTCAAATCCCTGCTTTTGAATGGCAAAGATCAAGAAATCGAATCGCTGAAACGCGAAATCGCAGTGTTGAAGCAGGGGCTGAATGGTGGCCATGTCAACAGCGTCAATGCCTTGAGACGTGAGATCGAAACACTACGTACTGAACTCGAAGGTTGGGGAGATAGCGACAGGGCAATGCTCAGGCAAGAAATCGAAATCCTCAGAAATGAACTTCTTGAGAATGTTACCGCAATTCACAGGCTCGAAATCCTCACGCTGGCCGAGCGAAACGAGCTGCTGAATGATTTTGGTAAGGCTCTTCCCCCTACTCGTGCCGGAAAAACGAGAGATTCTTCCAAGCCTAAAGGTTTTAGCTTCGGTATAATTACCAATGGTAAGAGAAATGAGAAATTGGCTAGGTTGATCGAGACAATTCATCGACAAAATCTGAAGCCTGAAATGTATGAAATTCTCATTGCAGGCTGTGTCGCTGAGATCCCATCAAACATTGGCATACGAAAATTCCACATGGATAAAGCCGCATCTGAAGGCAGACTGGGGGCTATGCGCAACGTTATCTCAACAGAATCCACGTTCAATAAATTTGTCTGTTTGGATGATGATTTCCTGCTCCATCCAAGGTGGGCCGACGCGGTGACCGAGATTAAGGGGAACTTTGATGTCGCTACCGGAATAATAGTGAACCCTGATCTAAGCAGGTACTGCGATCGGGTGAATTTTATCCAGAATGCCACTTTGCTCAGGTCCTATAATGAGATGTTCGACAAATGCCAGTATGTAACCGGAGGATATGGGATCTACAAGGATTGCATATTCCGCGAACACTCGTGGAATGAGGACGTCGGTTTTTATCAAGGCGAAGATGTATCTTTTTCAAAGAGACTTTTTGACGCGGGCTTCCGGTTGAAGTTCATTCCAAAAGCCATTGTCATGCACGACGATGAGCGCTACAGGCAAAAAGGCTATGGATTTATCCGCCTGTCCTCGGATGTTGAAGCCCTTGATCGCTCCGCGCTTTGCCTGAAAATCGAAAAGTTGGCTCCGAGAACGCTCACATGAGGCAAACGCCGGTCCGGATTTGACAAAATCTCTCGGGGACATGGGCCTATTACATCAGCATTACCGAGAATACCACTTACCTGGAATTTCATTTCGGTTACTATAAGGCGCAATCACCGTCCCGGGGAACGTGAGATGCTCCGAGAAGGCTGACAATGTCATTGCGAGGAGTGAAGCGACGAAGCAATCCCTCAGGCAAGGAGATTGCTTCCTTCGTTTTCAGCCGGGTAGCAATGAGACTCTGCGTCTCTGCGCGTGCCCAGGACGCTAATTTGGGATAAGATCGTGTTCCGCGGGCAGGGCGTTCCCGCTACGGACGATGGCCTACTCGGGCAATCTTGTCTACAAGCATATTGGCGGATTTTAGGCAAGCGCTTACGGAAGAGGAATGGGCAAGATTGAATACCAAACTTCAACTCAGAGAATCTGATGATTTTTATGTGATCGTGGAGGACGAAGCTGGGGGTAAGTACGACTACGGCAAAGAAGGATTTCCCAAAAAAGATGCCGATGAACGGGCAGAGGATTGGCTTGGAGTTTTTCCTGATTATTACGATTGATGTTCTCGATCTTCAGGCTTTCGTTTTTGCGACAAGTCTATAATGATTTTCCCTGGTTTTAAGCGGCCTGGGTCGTATTTACTAAACCAGTCTATCTGACTGATCTGATATATACCCAATCTCTTGCCACCCAGCTTCTGGAGTTCACGCAACCGAACATGAGATGTTTCATAATAACAGACATAAACTCCTTTGTCTGCGAACTGAAGTCTTTCGCCTGTTATATCTACATAGAGTCCGTCCGGTGTCTTGTTCCAGGCGTGATCTACAGCATTGCAAAACTGTCCGTCAATAAAGAAGCCTTCGCAATAGTCCCAGTAAAGATCCCAGGACAGTAGGTAGGCGTTGTGATAGCACTTCTTGGGCCGAGCTGCTCTCCGCCACTTTTGGCATTCCTTTTCGTTTGTAAAAACCCGAGAAAGGTCCACTGTCTCAACCCGATGAGCATCAATGATGCGCTGGTAATTGAATTTTACATCCACAGGATTGTACTTGGAATACGTCAGGAACTTGAACAGATTGTGCTCAGATAAAGTTTCCTGTTTTCCGTCTATGTACAAGCGGGCCTCGTTGAGATCACGATCAACCGTTGTCTTGAGTTCATCCAGTGTCATTGATTGATAAAGCTCCTTCCGCGGGCTTGGTGTTAATTCATGTTTTGATTGTATCACAGCAGCCGTCTCCCTTGTTGCCTCACTCTCCAGAAAAATGACTCAGAATTGATTACACGAAGCCTCAACGGTTTTGTCGGAGCCCATTTGTCTTGTTGGCCAAGTCAAGGCCCTCTCTTAGAGGCTGAGTTGGACCAATCAGCGCAATGCGTTTGCCATTGGCAACTCTGTACTGCGTTGTGACTCGCCTGGGAATTGGGAAGCTTAAGACAATGGTGAGAGCGCCATCGACAGGTCCGCTTTCGTCGTCTATCACCCGTTAGCCGATGTAGAAGGTGGTGTCGTGAAAAAGGCCGGTCTACATTAGAGGCTGCTTGATGGCATCCGGTGCGATTGATGACAAAAAATCAAGCTCCTCGCGAACAAACAAAATTGTTTTCACCTTCCAATCCCCCCTGATTCCACTTCTTCGGCGGGGACTCAATACACTGCCGGCGGGGCTCTTGCGGAACGAAGGCCGTCGTGCGCCTAATGACTTCCGCGCAAAAGTGAATGGTTACAGTTTTGAGGGAGTTTCTTTGCGTACTCCTGCCGGACATAATCAAAAAGGCGCTTCCCGAATTCGGATGCGATAACGATCTTCGTTGGATCGATCTGCACATTGTTGAGGTACGCAAGACGCATTACATCACCGTCGTGCATTTCGGGAACAATTCCGGCAAAGAAAAAACCGAGCATTTCAGCCTCAACGGAAGCTCGCGGCGTTGCCGGATGCGAAAGCGGGAGGTCCAGGAATATGCAATCGATTTTTTGGAAACACATTTCGCTCACGTGGTAATGGATGAAGTCCTGAAAATCCTTTCCGTAGCCTATCACGGTGAGGAAAGCCAACCCCAGGTCGGGATTCACTTGGACTTCCATATGGGAATGCACCTCCATGTCGTCCCGATTGTCACCGGCATTGCCGAAGGTCCGCTGAAGGTCGCCGTGCTCATATATTTCCGCTATGATGGTCCCGTGGCGGAGAGGCGGATAGACCTTCCGGGAAGGTTCCTTGTTCAGCCTGTTGTACATGAGGACGACGGTATGACGCTGTTTCAGAACTTCCTCGATCTCCTTAAACGAAAGCCTCATCGGAGCATATCCCAAAAGAATACCCGTCTCCCGAGCACCCAAAGCGGCGTTTGCTTTTTGCGAGTAAGGATGGGCAGTCACGGATTCAATGAACAGTCCGAGCAGTCCCTTGCTGCGGCCGTAATCAATGACCTCCTTCTTTATTCTCTCGAAGAGCCCCCGGCCTCTGTATCTGGGGTCGACCACTCCTGCTCCCAGTTCGGCAACAAGACTGTCGGGGCGGCTCTTTATGTAGCGCTGATGGGCAACAATCTCCCGGTCCGGATTCAGGGCCGCCATAGAAACCTGAAGGCCGCTTTCAATCAGGTCGTTAATCTTTTCCGGGAAATACATCTCCTGTATATACGAATATCCATAGACACGATAGAGGCACCGAGCGAGTGCAGCCCCTTCATCGGAGCGCATCAAACGGATATCAAGAGGGACATCTCCACTTACCGTATCGGACGCTACGGCCTCCGGGTGGTGGTCCTCACAGCGCATCTCAAGGCTCTTCTTTTTCGAAAAATCCTTAATGAACTCGATCCGCTTTCCCTTGAGCCCGAGGTTGATGTACTGCACCTCGTCCGTAAATGCCTTTGCGAGCCGCACGCCGAACCCCTCGGCTGATCCCTGCCTGATCCGTTCCCAGTCCATCGGCAAGCCCCTGTCCTCGACGGCCACTACAAACCGGGCGGGACGCATCTCGACGATGAGATCGAAGTATTGGTCGGACCGGTCTTCAAAGGCGTGCTGAATAACGTTCAGACATGCCTCTTCAGTGACCAGTTCCAAATGGTTGCTCTCTTCTTCGGATAATCCTTCCCGGAGGGCATAGTCATGGACAAGGCGGCAGAGTACCGGCAGATATTTCCTCTGCGTCATGACGGTCGCTCTAAGGAGAAGGGTGGAGGGATCTTTTCCCATAGTCATGTGAGTGTCTCCTTGCCTTTTCTTTGTGGATCCCCTGTGAGATATGAAGCGATCGTTCCGATGATACCGACAATCCCGAGCGCTGCAAAGACGGAGCGAAAACCGCTATACAGGGTATCCGCTGAAAAGCCCGATCCGGCGAACGTATGATCGGTCCCGGATTGGTGAATGATTTCGGAAAACATGGCCTCAGAGAACACAACACCGATGGTCGCTCCCAGAAAGGTCACGGTATTCAGAATGCCTGAAACGCTCCCCTTGTTCTCTTCGGAGGCTGACTCCATGATAAGCCGGTTATTCGGAGGGACGAATATACCGTTGCCGACGGCTCGGATGACGAAAAAACCTACCACGAAGAGAAGCCCCTCAAAATGGAGCGTGAATGAAAAAAAGAAAAACGAACATGCGGTAACGGCCATCGCAAACGTGGTGACGAGAACGGGATCCATTGAATCGGTATACCTTCCGGCAGCCGGCGGTACAATCACGAATCCGACGGAGTATATCATGAGAAAAAGCCCGATATGCGAGGGCGTCATATGTTTGATCAGATCGAGATAGAAGGGCATGAGGAAATTGTGGGCGGCAATGGTCATATAGATGATGAAATTCGCAAGGAGTGGAAGATAAAACCGTCGGCTCCTGAACAGCGAGATATCGACGAGAGGCCAGGCGCATTTCTTCTCTCTCCAGATGAAAGCGCCTGCACAGAGGCCGGAAAGGATGAATCCGGAAATCATCCCTATGGAGAGCCTGCCGCATTCCTGACCTTTATTCATGGCAACCAACAAGAGCGACATCGCCATGAGGCTCAGGATAGCTCCCGGAATGTCGAAGGGAGGAGCAGCCGCGTCGTGTTTTGGAGGATTCTCGCGGGGAATAACTCGTGCGGCAACAATGATCGCGGCAATCCCTATGGGCACGTTGATGAGAAAGATCCAGTGCCAGGAGACAAAGTCCGTAATGAATCCGCCCAATGGTGCCCCCAGACTGATCCCGAGCGCACTTGCCGAGGTAAAGACCGCTAGGGCTCTACCGACCTTCTCGGGAGGAATATGTCGGGATATGACTGCAAGCGATGTTGCAGCCAGCATGGAACTCCCGAGCCCCTGCACGAACCGGGAACCCGTCAGCATGTCGATGCCCGTGGAAATCCCGCACAGGAAAGATCCGCCCGTGAATACGAGATAGCCCCCGACGAAGAATGTCCTCAGTCCCATCCTGTCGGCCAATTTGCCGAATACCAGGAGCGTGCTCGAAGCCGTAAGTACATAGATAAAGATAACCCTGGAAATCTCGAAGAGGCTCGCATCGAAATACCGTGCGATCGTCGGTAAGGAAACATTGACGATATAGCTGTCCAGCCGTGCCATAAACGTTGCCAGAGCGACACTGAACATGATGAGACCTTCTCTAGAATCGGTAGAGGTGGGCATACCGTTATTCACTCAACTTTCGCGGTTGTGAAATATGAGGAAAAGGTAGCTAAACCAATGAAATAGGTCGCGTAGGGACGTCTACTGTGCTATCTAAGTAAGTACAACAAAAAAGAAAGAGTCACAGGAGGACGCCCCATGATGGTAGGTACCATTTCCGAGGCTGCCGATCAAGACCTTGCCGGTCGGATTGACGAATTCATGAGTCGGTTCAAAATGGGCACGTTACTGAATCAAGCCGGGATAAGGAAAGTTCGTGGCAGCAGTCTTCTCCTGATTCTCAGAACCATCTTTGAGTTGGCTTTCGTTGGTCGTAACGTCTACACGGCTGTGCATAACTGCCCCACAGCCCTGATGGGAAGGGATGTTGTCTATCGATTTCTCTCTTCCCCAAAACACAACTGGCGTCGGCTGCTTGGATTCTTGGCTACTGCGGTTACTGGAGGTTTTTTCCAACCGCTGACCGATGAGAGGAGACAAGACGTCCTGATTCTGGACGACACCCCATATGACCGAAGACGCTCAAAGGAGGTAGAACTCCTGTCAAGAATTCGCGATCATAGCTCAAAGCGCTACTTCAATGGATTCAGGATGCTCACTCTTGGCTGGTCAGATGGAGCGAGCTACCTTTTTTCATAATTCACCTCCGGTTATTCACAATTTGCCTCTAGCTCCTCCAGTTGCCTATTTGTCCAAAGATCATTCCCCGAACAACATATATCAAGCTCATAGGACAAAACTTCGGTACTCAAGACCCGGAATTATGCGGCAGTCTTGCTTTTTCGGTTGTCTTAGGGCCGTTTACCGATCAAGGGAGGCGCTCTTGACCCTGCAAAGGCCCCGTATCTCCTCCCACAAGACCATGTAGAGGCAAGACAGTCGATCAGGTTGAATCCCCAAATGCGGAGCCTGCCGCATTCTTAGCAGTTTTTAGGCCCACAATTCGGTAGAGTGTCACTGGGCCTTCCAAACCCTTGAGATGGGTCTCCCTGACGGTTCCCACCACCAATTCTTTGGCAAGTCTGTTGTAGATCGCTGGCGTTACAAGGATCTCTCCTCCAGCGCTCTGGGCCTCGACCCGAAAGGCAACATTGATAGGGCTTCCCACCGCACCATACTTTTTGCGCTTGCGCGAACCCATGTTTCCCACGACCAGTTCGCCACAGTTGATGCCGATTCCCATCTGTAGTTGGGGTTGCCCCAACCGAAGACCCTCCTCGTTGAATTCCACCATAGCTGCCTGCATATCAATTGCACATCTGATCCCTCGCCTGAAGTGGTCGGGGAACGGCTGAGGGGCTCCAAAGAACACTAGAATTCCGTCTCCCATGAATTCGTCAATGGTACCCCCATGTCGCAGGACGATTTCAGTCATGGTTTCCAAGTACCGATTAATTATCTCTAAGACATGATGAGACCCCAACGATTCGGTCATGGAGGTGAAGCCTCGGAGATCCGATACCAAAACGGTAATGTCTCTCACCTCTCCCCCGAGATTGATTCCTTCGGGCGATTCGAGTATCTCAGTGACTACCTCCTCGCTCAGATAAGAGCCAAAAGTCTCTCGTATGAACGCTCTGGCGGCCTGCTCCTGCGCCAAGCTTTGCTCGGCCTGCCTGCGTTCAGTGACGTCCAGTAGAATACCTTCATAGTGGGCAATATGCCCTTTTTCATTCGGCATGACCCACATACGCTCATCCACCCAGCGAGTCTCCTGCGCACCGGTAATAATGCGGTATTCCTGGCCAAATTCCCTTTGAACCCTCTCACGGGAGTATTCTCTCAGTTTTGTCATGACCATTTCGAGGTCTTCAGGGTGAATTATGTCCACAAAGGTTTTCCGGCCGGAGTAAAAATCGTCCAGCGAGTAGCCCAATTGTGTGACGTTTTCAGACACGTACTCAACAGGCCACGGCGGGGCAGACCCAAACCGGAAGGCTACTGATGGACTTCTCCTGACAATTTGTTCCAGCACACCTACGGGTCGCGTGATCAAGCGCACAAAGAGTGACGCCACCAATAGGGCAATCACAACTTCTGCAACCACTGAGACCCCGACCACGATCGTTGTAACCCGAAAAGACTTTTGCAGCTTTGAGTCGATGGCTTCTTGTTGAGTCTTGATCGATTCTTTTGCGCTTTCCACGCTGTTGGAGATCTTGGTCCCCTCGAACTCAAAAGATTCGTATAGGTCCTGTCTTTCAAGTCCAATGTCCTCAAGAGCTGCCTTATCAGCAGTACCCGAACTTTGATTTTGAGTTCGTCGAGCATTCAGTTCGCGGAGTTTATGGAAATTCCTTTCGGTTTTTTTGAGAGAGTCATCGACAACATCCAGGATCGTTTTTATCTGGGCTGTGGTACTTGCATTGTTGACCTGTTTCACCACGCGTTTTGCCAGTGCCAACTGGTAGTCAAAATCCCATATTGCCTGCTGGTCGCCGTTAATGAAGTATTCGTCCACTGCGTTGAGGAGTAGGAGTATGTGGGACTCAATCTCCCCGGCAACGGACGTCTCGCGCGCTAGACTTCTGTACAGTGCCGCACCTTCGATTGCCGACGTGAGGCCAAGGTACCCTGCAACGCCGGTCACAATGATAAGTGCGACCATTAGAACAAACCCTAGCACAACTCTTGTTCTGATCGACACGTTCATCGGGTGATACCCCTAGACAGCTTCACCCAGCCCTGTGAATCCCTTATCCTGGCAATGGGAGACGCTATGCAACATTAATACGGATATTCGGACATGTTTTCCTTGTCTGCGTCGATCCATCCTGTGCCGTAAAAGAGGTTTGGCTTCTTGTGGTCAACTCTCAGGTCTCTGTATCCGTTCACTCCGAGGTCCGTACCCCGCTCAATCTTTTCGCCTCGCAAGATCTTGACCGCAATCGCGTTCATGGCATATCCAGCATCCGCTGGATCCCAGAAACTGATCATCCTGAGAGAACCGTGTTCCAGATACGATTTGCATACCGAGACAAGCGAGACGCCGAGAATATCGACCCTGTTCTCCACTCCGGCAGTCTCAGCGGCTAATGCCGCTGCGGGGCATGAAGCCATAGTAAAGCACAAAATCCCTCTCAGATCAGGATATCTCATGAGGAGTTCCTTCGTCTGAGCATATGCTCTGGCCGAATTATCATGGTCCTCAATTGGCTCCGTCACGTTCTTCATGTTTGGATAGAATCTTTTTTGGTAGGAAATAGCGGCGTCGCTCCATTCCATGTGTGATCTTGAATCAAAGCTTCCTACTGCTATGGCGTATGCTCCTTGGTAGTTCATGTACTTTGCGAGGTTTTTCATGAGGTGCTCACCCCAGGCTTGGTTGTCAAAGGCTTCGAGGATACAGTCAGCGTTTTCCTGGTTAGAAGCCTCGTGTGACACCACGACAATCCCCTTTTTGCGTGCCTGCTTAAGGATTGGTTCCACAGCAGAAACCGAAAACGGCACGACACAGATTGCATCGAGGGGCCGATCGCACAACTCCCGGATCAGCCGCGCCTGCAGAGCGCCGTCTCCTCTTGCCGGACCAACAGTGAAAGCCTCATGGCCGGTCTCCTCAGCAAACCTATTGACACCTTCTCTCATGCGGGCGAACCAGGGAATCCCGTCCACCTTAACAACTGTTGCAATCTTGTATTTCTTATCTAAAGTTCTTGAAACGGAGCTACCTTGTTTAGACTCTTTTGACCCACAGGCCGCAAGCGCCAATACAATCGTGAAAACCGTCAGCCTTTTTACGGCCGTGCTCAACATCTTCTTGATGCTTTCTTAAACTGTCATTATATGGTGGTTTGCCACTGCCAGCGATCTTGGGTCCGGGGATCGGTGCCAGATAGTTCCTCTGACTCTGACAAGGCCCGTGTGGTCACTCACAAGACCCGAGGACGGCAAAACGGTCGCCACGTTGGTGAAGAAAGCCCGCCTTTTCTTGGTGTTGACCGTAACGCACCGCACTGCTCAGGTCAATCCGAATCTCAGAATCTCTGCTGATCCGAACCAGCAGATAGGTCGGTGGTGTGCAAGGAGAAGTTCATCTACAACCGTCTAACATACTCGCTGGTGTTCCCGATACGAAATACACCTGTCCTGATAAATCACCAATCCTCAGGGGTCCCCCACCCGAAACCTGGCCCTCTCAGACGAAGAAACCGACAATTCCTCAGACCACCAATGTTCGGGCAACGCTGGAAGACAGACCCCCCTTAAAATGCACCTGGCTCATTCCCAGCTCGTGAAGCGGATGTGAGTGGCATGTTGTCTTTTACCGGAAATGTGCGGAGGGACATTTCCGGTAAAAGATGGTATGCTAGTGTGTTGAATCGTCAGGAGTTTCCGACTCAACCGACTCAAGGCTGCAGGCGCACGAACCCTTCCTGCATCAACTGAATCATCCTCAGATTGGCACCACTGTTGACCTTGACGCCCGTAAGCAGATCTTCGTTGCTGATGCGTTGCATCTTCATAGCATTGGCACACTGTTCGATTTGCACCCCCTGAGCCATTAAGTCTGCGACAAGACCTTTGTAAGGATTGCCGGTAGTCACATGGCGGTGGGCATTGTAGGCTTGGTCGTTTAATACAAGATAGCTTGCGTCAGCATAAAATATCCCGATGATTTGGCCTTCCGTACCTTTTTCTTTGAACGTCTTCGCCATGATGCTCATGTACCTCAGGGCAAACGGCATGTCTCCCGAGAATGAAACGCGACCTATGTCAAACACTGCCTTTGCTTTCTTTAGTACTACCGGGATATCAATATTGATTTTAAGCTCATTTTGTTTGGGCGCGTTGTCAGCAGCTAGGACTACCATGTTGATCACCAGACCCGAAGATAAAATTGCAGACAGCAGAATCGTTAAAGCCTTCTTCATCGCCATTCTCCTCCTATGGACAGGATCAGTGATTGGATCAGTATTACGCGGCGGTATGCCATTTCGGGGAAGTTCGAGTCGGTTCATCACCATTCTCTCGGGTCCCCACGCCGTCATGGGAGAACTATTTCGGGTTCCTTCCAATCGAGAACGCTTTGCCAAGATGCTGACCGACGCCGTAATAACCTTGGGAAGTGTCAGGAAGCCACAAATCTTGATGATGCTTTGATGGACGCCTAAACCATGGGACGTTCAACTCTCGTCCAAAACCTTACGAACATCTCGGAGGAGTTCTTTGACCCGAAACGGTTTGGTGACAAAGCCCTTTGCGCCCATTTGAATGGTCTCTTTCACTGACGCATCCGCCGAGTACCCGCTGGCTACAAGGACCTTCACCTGCGGATCAATCTTTAGAAGCTCCTTGAGACATTCCGTGCCGCCCATCTCGGGCATAATAAGGTCGAGAATCACCAGGGAAATGCTCTCGCGCTCCTTTAGATATATTTCCCGCGCTTCTTTACCATTTTTGGCTGTAAGCACCTTGTAACCGGATTCACTGAGAATCAGCTCTCCAAGGTCTCTCACGACGTCTTCGTCATCCACGAAAAGTATAGTTTCTGTCCCACCGGGTAGTTTCGGTTCTTCTACCAATTCGTCCGAGACAATTTCCTGTTCTTCAATTGCTGGTAGATAGACCCTGAACACAGTACCCTGAGCCGGTTGGCTTTCGCAAGTGACATATCCGGCATGCTGTTTCACTATGCCATACACCACCGCAAGCCCGAGTCCGGTACCCATTCCCAAGCCCTTGGTGGTAAAAAAGGGCTCAAACATGTGATCAAGAATTTCCTTGTCCATACCGGAGCCGCTATCAGAAATGGCCAACAACACACACTTGCCGGGTTTCGCACCAGGGTTCACTCTGCAATAATCCTCATCCAGAATCACATTTTCCGTGCAAAGAGTGAGCTTGCCGCCCTCCGGCATGGCGTCTCGGGCGTTGACTGCAAGGTTCATGATGACCTGCTCTATCTGAGTAGGGTCGGCGTTCACAGTTGCCAGAAACTCTGCCAGGTGCAACTCAATCTTGATCATTTTCGGTATTGTTCTGCCCAACAGTCTTCGAGCTTGCTCGATTTGATGATTAAGGTCAATTGGTCGTTGCTTGCTCTCTGTCTTCCGGCTCAAGGTGAGCAGTCGTTGGACCAGTTCCGTACCACTGCGACTCGCTTGGAGTATCTGCTGGAGACGTGTATATTCGGGGTCTGCCTTATCTTTTTTCGACAGGAGCACCTCTGAATAGCCCATGGTAACCTGAAGCAGGTTGTTAAAATCGTGCGCAATACCTCCGGCCAAGGTCCCGATTGCCTCCATTTTCTGGGCCTGAAGAAGTTGTCTTTGAAGCTGCTTGTGTTCAGTCACGTCCCTGACAATGCCCTGGTAGCCAACTATTGTGCCATCCCTGGCCCGACGTGCCGTTGATGTGATCAGACAGTCAATCTCTGTGCCATCTTTCTTGCGGCGTTTGATCGGATAGTCTTTCACCGATCCCTCTCGTTCAATGTCCTCCTGAAACCTTCTTCGGTCTGCGTGATCAACGTATATGTTCAGAATGTCCATGTGGTGTGCCTCTTCTCTCGTGTAGCCGAAGAGATCGAGAAAGGCTTGGTTCACGTCCTCTACCACGCCGTCGCGAGTGGTCATGATGACAGCATCCCGCGATTCCTCAAAGAGTGTACGGTACTTTTCCTCGCTCTCACGAAGGGCTTGCTCGGCCTTCTTCCAATCCTCCACATCTCGGCTGACCGATAGAATATGAGGTTCCCCACCGAGGACTATAATGCGAGCCGACATAAGCCCAGTCCGTACCAAGCCATCTTTGAGGCGGAATTGACCTTCAAGGTTCGTCACATGTCCTCTCTCTTTGAGTTCGGCAGTTAGACGATCTCTGTCCCCTGGGTCATGCCAGATGTTCAACTCCAATAAGGATTTTCCGATCACTTCTTCTCTTGTGAATCCGGTGATCTCGGTAAAACCGTTATTAGCCTCAATGCACACTCCGTCACTGAGGCGGGTAATGGCGACAGCGTCAGGGCTGGTTTGGAAGGCTGTCCTGAATCGCTCCTCACTTTCCCGGATAGCATTTTCAGCCTGTTTACGCTCCGAGATGTCTCTGACCCATACCTGTATACCTGGTTCACCGGTAACTTGGACTACCTTCGCGTTGATCTCAGCGTCAAAAGAGGACCCGTCTTTCCGCTGCATCCGGACCTCATACCGAGAGGGCGCTGGTTGGCCCCTGAGGCGAGCCTTAGCCCTTTCGCGGGTCATCTGCTGGTATTCGGGGTGGTAGACCAACCAGTGATACTGTCCCTCCAATTCTCCTTCTTCATAGCCGAGCATTTCTCGAAGACGGGAATTGGTGAACACTATCTCCGTCTGTTTTTGCACGAAGATGCCGTCAAAACTCTCCTCCACAAGAACTTTATACTTTGCCTCGCTATCCCGCAGCGCTTCCTCCGCTTTCTGGCGGTCGGTGACGTCTGCAACAACTCCCGTGATTCTAATGGGCTTCCCGTCTGAATCAAACCCTGTTACCTTTCCCTGGGCCTGCGACCACTGCCACTCTCCGAACTTGTTCAGTGCGCGATAGACAACCTCTAATTTCGGGAGTTTTCCTTCCAGGTGAAGATTGAGAGTCTCAGAGACCCTTGGCCAATCCTCCGGGTGAACAAGTTTTTTCCAATTCTTGAGGTTAGACCCGAACTCATTTGGTGCATACCCCAACATCCTGCGGGTTCGTTCTGACCATATAGCTTTACCAGTGTTCAGATTCCACTCCCATATCCCAAGGTTAGCTCCATCCAATGCCAGCGAAAGCATCTCTTCACTTTGCCTCAGCGACTCCTCCCTCTGCTTGATTTGGGTTAAGGCTTCGAACCTCCCTCTTCTCAAGCGGTTCGAGCGAGCACTGATGCTGATCCCCGCTGCGTTCGCCAGTATCAGGGATAGAAACATGGTAACCATTGCCGGTGAGACGGAAAAGGTCCTATAGAAAATGGCGGTCAGCAGAGCACAAAGTGACATAAGAAAAGCGGAAAGTATGCGAAATCGAAGATTGTTCGGGAAAAGAAGGTAGACGGCGAATACCATCAGCACGTCCAAAGTGGCATTCATCTGATATGGTGATGGTCGAGTAGTATTTACGTAAAAGACGAAAAGCGCCGCAACAATTAAAAAAATAAAAACCAGCCGCTCATAGATTGCAACTCTTTCCAACTTGGTGAAGACAAAGAGTAAGACGATGCCATAAGACACAAGAGTGCTTCTGCAAAAAGCTAGCAGCCAAAATTGACCAGTATTTCCAAAAAACAGGTAATCATTGTACGCGAAAGAAATGCTATACAATATCCAGATGACTATCCCGATCGAGGAACGTCTCATATCATCTTTCAGAAAGGTTAAGCGATATTCCTCTTCGAGGCTGCCTAGGGTTGGTTCAATCCTGGACATAAGATCCATGAGCTTGCTCCAATCAGGTTTTGCAACCGCTCTTCACTCTGGTTCAGCCGCTTATCCCGCTGATGCTTGAGTCAACTTGTCTTTATCCGGAATTGTGCGGCGGTCTTGCCATTTCTGGGTCTTTGGACCGTTGCCCGGTCTTGGGCTGGTTTCCTTGACTCCCAAAAGCCCCCGTATCCCCTACAAGACCCGAGAGCGGCAGAACCGTAGTCACGCTGATGAAAAAGCCTAATAGTTAGCGGTCTTCAGTGTATTTCACCGCACGCCTGTTGGTCAAACAGAATCTTTGCTACTGATCCGTAATCGGAGATAGGCGGGTAGTACCGCAAGAGAGGTCAGTTTGGGGCTGTTGCAAACACAGGTGAGAAATTTTCGGTCATGCTGGGATAAAGTGCCTAAGCCTCCTCCTTTACCAAAACCGCCTCGACACAATCGGGAGCGTCATTACTTGCTTTGTTGACCTTGGGACTCACCGGCTCCGCTACCATTTCCTCTGATAGATAGGGACGAAGCAGAGGCTTTAACAGATTCGGGGCCTTGACCTGCGGGTCGAGCCACAGATCATAATCCTCCGGCTTAAGTATAACCGGCATCCGGTCATGGATGGGTTGAGTCAAATCGTTAGCATCGGTAGTCAGAATTGTGCATGACTCTATAGCCTCGTCCTCCGTGGCCTGCCATTTCTCCCAAAGCCCTGCGAAAGCAAATGGGCTTCCATAGGCATTCCTGGCTAAGTAGGGTTGTTTCTGACCTCCTTTCCCCTTTCTCCACTCATAATATGCGTCCGAGTAGCAAACCATAGTTGAACGAGGACGCTTTATGGTAAGAATTATTAAAAATTGTATTAGAGATAGAACCGTGCCGCTCGCATTTCCTTCAACAAGTCATGGAGTGATCGCGTTCGGATTCTTCAACATTGAAACTGACATGCTCTTGCTGGAGAACCTGTTCTTCTTTGCTGATCATTTTTGTAACGCGGTTGTCGCCCTTGCAGAGCAATCTGAAGAAACTGAAGCTGGCGTGTGGATGGATGCGTATCGGATAAAGGATCCAGCCATGATGGGTAACCTCCACGGCGCTATCCAGGGAATTGATCTGAGGGGGTTTATTGGCGAGACCTATCGTCAATTCCCCTTTCCCTCGAACCCACAGGCCTTCAAGCAAAAACCTTACGGCGAGGAAAACCAGTCCCTTTTACAAAGCCTCATTGCGAAGTATGGAAAGGATCAACGCATTTGCCTTTTGTGGGACAGACAATTGTCCACCGTGAGAGTTGAGGAATTCGTCTTTGCGCAGAAATACTTTGCCCAATTGATAGCCTATGTCGACCGTGGGGGTTATCCTCAGTGGCAAGATGACGTTAGGCCAGGCTACGTACGAACTATGATGGCAAAACTTGCTGAGATTTCGTCTCCTCTGCTGGATAATTAACCCTCGCCGTGGGGGCTAGCTACAGCCATGTTGTATCCTCATCCATCAACTTGCAGCGGAGTCATCTGAGGCTCTCAGAAGAGACATATCTGAAGGAGTTCCAATAGGACCATGACATTCGCAACCCCGATTAACGACAGATATTTTGAGGATTACATCCCTGGCGCAGTACACGAGTTCGGTAGTGGTATCGCAGAGGAAGATGAAATGATTGCCTTTGCTCGGCGCTTCGACCCCCAACCCTTTCACACAGATCCAGAGAAAGCGAAAAAGTCAATGTTCGGGGCGTTGATCGCAAGCGGCTGGTACACAGCAAGCTTAGCGATGAGGCTCAAGGTTGACCATTTCATCTCGCATGTAGCCAGTCTGGGCTCTCCCGGTGTGGACGAACTGCGTTGGCTCAAGCCTGTATTTGCTGGTGACACTCTCTCAGTTCGCGTCACCATCATTGAAGCTAAGCGTTCTTCTTCAAAACCTGACCGGGGGTACGTCCACATGTTGAACGAGGTCCTCAATCAGAAGCGCGAAGTTGTAATGACTATGAAATCTGGGGGATTTTACCTGTGTCGAGACAGGGGTGCATCGGTTCAGGACAACAATCGATAGGGGTCGCTCAGTGGGTAAAGGAGGTCTCTGATGGCGAGGCACGGGATCGAGAATTTCTCTTATGAGAAAAACCTTGTAGTGGATCCGTTTCTCGGTTCCGGCACAACCGCCATCGCAGCGAAGAGGCTCAATAGAGCATCGGTGAGCGAATTATGAGCCTGAATGACTTGATACTTCTCGTGGTGATATTCAGCTCCGCATTCTTGGCGGTGGTATTTCCTGATCTGTGGGTAATATTTCAACCTTATCCAGTTTATATTATGATGTTTCTCCTATTTCTGAGCTTTATGAAGATTGATTTTGGCGTCTTGCTGGATACGTCACCCACGGCAATGCTGGGACTGGGCAAACTGGTTCTGATCAAGCTGATAATATTGCCAGTGGCGCTTTACTGGCTGTGCCTCTGGATTATTCCCGATTATGCCGTACCGGTGTTGCTGGTCTCCGGGATTTCCACGGGAGTGGTGGCGCCGTTTATGGCGACTCTCGTCAACGCAGAAGTCTCCCAAGTGGCTCGCATGACGGTCATCACCTCAATTCTTGTCCCCATATCACTTCCAGGGCTTGTAAAGCTATTAGTCGGCGCGGACATATCTATTCCGTTTGGATTGATGGTCCGTATGCTTGCACTGGTGATTTTCATACCCATTATCGCTGTGCTGTTCATGAGAAGGTTCCTGCCCGGAGTCTTACACGTTATCGATGGTCAGCGATTCCCGCTTTCTCTGGTGGCGTTTGCAACCATAAATTTCGGAGTCTTTTCACAGTATTCGTCATTTTTCTATCAAAACGCAGGGCAAATACTGGTGGCAGTGGCACTGGCGCACGTCCTTTCCGTAATATATTATTTTACCGGCTTCGTGGTGACGCCAAAAGAAAAGCAGGCAGACAGACTTGCAGCTGGAGTCAGCTTGGCGATGGTAAACAACATATTGGTGATAGTCTTCTCATCCGGTTTTTTTGGCCCATTATGCCCAACTCTTGCTGCGATGTATGTGTTCCCCTTTTTCACAATGATTGTTCCTGTAAAATTGATTTTGAATTATACAGGACTCCTTTCTACGCCAAAGCGGTGTGATGGCGACATCGAATGATGGAACGTTCACGTCGAGTTCATGGATCATAATCCATGAAATACGCTCAAAATTCCTCGTCAGAGATTATATTAGGGATGGCTTTCCGAAGTGACGTGTTGGGGTTGCAATGCTGAAGAAAAGGATGAGGGTCAAGGAATCCACATTTGAAAGCAGGACAGAGATAGGAATTCTCCGGCATCATCACGAATCTTGCACAGATTCATGCTTCCTTAGCGCATAATTTCTTTCCCAAACTATAACATAATGTATTATAAAGGACTTTTACGAATTTGAGGAGGTATCAATGACACTCACCAAAGCGAACATAGCTCAAAAAGTAGCTGATGACTGCGGATTCATGAAAGGGGAAGCAGCCGAAATATGGAGAAACTTCTCGACCTCATGAAGACAAGACTCATCGCCGGGGAAGATGTCATGATTTCCGGTTTCGGAAAGTGGCATGTCAGGTCTAAACGACCTAGGAGAGGAAGGAACCCTCAGAGCGGTCAGGAGATGGTGCTTGATGCCCGAAGGGTCGTGACCTGGAAATATTCGCCGGTGTTGAAGAAGGTGGTGAATGAGACTGATCGAGGATTGAAGAAATGAAAGCAGATGGGACTTTCTATCCTTAAAACTAGAAATTCTTTCAATGGTTAAATAGGGGGAGGACCGTTAGGTCTATGAAAAAGCCAGAAATTTACGCGAAAGAAATCTTGAATGACATAAGATCAGGAATGGACGATGTCAATCTTATGCATAAATATAAAGTCACCGCAAAAGGGCTTGATAGTATATTTCGAAAGCTCCTTGCAGCGAGATTAATCTCCCAGCAGGAACTGAATGCCCGCAAAATGGGATACCTGGAAACGGTCACTCTGTCAGGACTTTTCCCGATTCAGGAAGAAGCAAGTCGTCTGAAGAAGAAAACGGAGTATTCGTATTCGGGAATGGTGGAGGGAGTTGATATTCTGGATTATATTCAATGGATATTACTTGACGGGCGACGCACAGTCCTGAAAATTAGTTTTCCGAATCGGACAGCGTGTAAGGTGTATCTGAAGGATGGTGAGATTCTTCATGCTACAAATGGCGCACTAGAAGGAGAAGAGGCGCTTTATTCGAGCATGATGTTCCCCAGAGGAAAATTTGTGCATCTAGCTTGGACCGAACCAGACCGCAAGACGATTCAAAAAACCGGGACACAGTTACTCTTGGAATCCGCACGAAGACGTGACGAGGCGGATTCGTAGCTGTTTTGCTAGCAAAAAGCCAAAGCGATGCTCCAATCCCTTTTCAGATTTTTTCAGATCTATTGGCAATAAACAACCTCTTATGGAGGGTATCCATGACTCTCACCAAAGCGGACATAGCCTAGAAGATCGCTGGTGACTGCCGTTTCGTCGAGTCACTCGGACTGGAAGATATTGGCTATTGAGCAGGTGGCCCTTTGCTTGAGGTGGACTGGTTCACGCAAGGGAGGAATATCACCATGGAAGTTTGGGAGAAGTTCGGGACCGCAATGGAATGGATTCTTAGGGCTGTTGTTGCCTACCTAGTCATCAGGGCCATCGAATATGGTGCCAAGTACCCTCAATCGCCCAAAGCTCCAGATTTTCATAAGCGAGGAGAATCCGAAGCAAAGGACTTTTATTCACCGCATAAATTCCCTGCCGACCACCACTGGAAACCGGCGATGGTCGAGCCCTTCGGGTCCACCGCAGGAGTTCCGTCAACCCTTCTGGATAGGTACAGATCAAGGTCACGAACAGTCCGCCTCTTAAGTGGGGTTTTGAACCAAGGATCGTTGAGCAGTGCTACGCTGTTGTTCATTTCATGGACGAGACGGGGAACGGATTTGTAACTGATCCTATGATAATGCGGTGGGATCGTCGTACCGAGCCTGTCGCCCCCTCTCCTCAAGGCCCCCTTTATGACCCCGAACGAGCCGAGAGACTGAAGTACATAGATATCCATCCCGAAGAAACTGTTATTGGGGACATAGCCTTTAGAGTCGCGGGAGATCCACAGTCCTATGGATGGTGTGATGACAATTACCAACCAAACGGGGCCTTCGACGAGAGGTGGAGGTTGCCACCGGGGCGGCACAGGGTTCGAGTCACCATTACATCTCGATCCGTCATGAATCTGCAATGGACGAGGGATTTCTTCCTGGAAAATGAAGGCAAGATTGATAAGCCCGATGAACTTAGGCTCTTGCCAGCCTCATAGTTACCTGACATCGGCATCTAAAGCGGACTCATCGTGGTGCCGACGGAATCGGGATTGTCGTAGCTTCGTCTATCTCCTGACAATCAAATATTATTCGTAATTAAGGCAAGGAGGCGCTGTGATCCTCACCAAAGCCGACCTTGCTCAAAAAATAGCCGATGACAGTGGATCCATGAAAGGTGAAGGCGCAGAAATCCTGGAGCAACTCCTTGACGTCATCAAATCCAGGCTAATCTCTGGGGAAGACGTGATGATCTCCGGCTTCGAGAAATGGAACGTCAAGTCAAAGCATGCTTTACGTGGCAGGAACCCTAAAACCGGACACGAGATACGTACTTGATGCCCGAAGGGTCATAACCTGGAAATATTCGCCGGTGTTGAAAAAGGCGGTGAATGTACTCCGTCCGTACGGTCAAAGTTAGAGTTCCGGCATGCCCGTTCTTGGGTTCCGGCTGATTTGAGAGAATGGGTCAGATTTTTAGGAACGGAACGTTTGGCAGAAAAAGCAAGCATGCTCTGCGAGTACGCTTTCGAGTTTATGCGAAGCATACGTGAACAAATTCCTTTTCACAGAAGTCTCAACAGCCTACGCCACCGGTAATAGAATAGTGCCAGGGCAATCGTCGGGGGTCACATCATGGATATGAAATACGGGCAGATAGCAGAAAGCTCGAAAATTAACGACGACATCTATTCGTATTTTGAGTACATTTCCGAAAATGATAGACGCAAATTTGTGAGAAAGTTCCGCGAGCAACCTCATGAAGAAAACCAAGTGTTGCACACCCTGAGAGAGTTGATTCTTGGTGCCCACCTTGCCTCAAGCGGTCTCAACGTAATGTATGATTGTCAAATAGATGGTAAAACGCCGGACTGGGTTATCTTAAATGATGAGAGTTCACCTGAAGGAATCGTTGAACTGATTAATTTCCATACTGACAAGATTACTGAGCAGGACATTGAGAGGCAACTACAAGAGCCAGATCCGCAGTTCATGATTGAAACATCTGCCGGTCCTGTTGCTGTTGCATCTTATTGGCAGACTCCGAACAATGAACGTTTGTATCAGCGCATCAAAGAGAAGTCGGACAAATACGAACATCTGGTCAAGAAATATAATATTCCATATGTTGTATCTGTTTTCGGTGAGATTAAAGCCGGGGTAAAAGCAGAAGAAATTCATCAATGCCTTTTTGAGGATTATGGTGGACTATTTAAGGACTGTCCAACACTTACCGGTGTCCTATTTTTTAAGGAATCTGCTTCTGGCACATATGTTTTTGAATTCACTAAGAATCCCCATGCAACGACTGATATTGTGATACCCCCCGGTAGCCTGTAATCTGGGATCTATTCAAAATCGTGAGATTGTCTTGTGGAGGACGAGCCGGTAGCACTCGGCTCGGAGCGAGGTCTGTCATTGGAGAGACAATCATTCGATAGACCATCATCCCTGCAACTGGTCTCAAAAGCGAAGGCGATTCTGCCCAGGACAGCAATCACGGAACCCTCAAGTTCAGGCAACCGACAACGGTGAGTGAAAAGGTGACTCAGTAACCACCCTGAGCTGGGACACCGTAAGGCGCAATTGCCTCTAAGGTATCCTCGACAACCCTGGAAAAAGAAGGCTTCTGTCACGAGCCTGAACCTCGTAAGAGTCGTGAGAGATACGCCTCCGATGAAAATCGGCGGGGTTGTCGTAGATACCCAACCCATGTTCGTTTTTCGGATTTTTATGGAACTGAGGTGACCCAGACCTGGTTGGTGAGCCCTCAAGAGATTCAACCCTATTTATATGGCCCCGATCCCCAGGGCTACCGACAAAACCAACAACATGCCCCCGACGATCACCTGCAAGGTCTTGATGGTAATCTTCCGAAGTAATCTCACCCCGATGAACGATCCCAACCAAGCGGACAGAATACCCGCCACGATGAGACCGCTCTCGCCGTGTCCCCCCAGGGTGGTGAAGTGTTTCGAGAAAAATGTGGCCCCGTAGATCACGAGTCGTCGAGACATCCACCACCACCGCTGAAACTACTCCTGTGCCTATGAATTGGTCTTTGTCGAGTCCGGCTCGGATGAGAAAAGCACTCCGCAACGCCCCTTGGAGACCGGACAATCCGCCAAAGAATCCCGAAAGAATGCCCCCCAGAGGAATATATTTTTCGTCAAAAGCGAGATCCTGGAACCTTGGCAAGAGGTCAAGGAGAGAAAATATGGCTATCAAGGCAGCTACAACAAGTTTGACCGTTGTTATTTCAAAGCTTCGACCCCCAACATCGTAACGGGCGAGAGGTTCAATTTCCGCTATGTAACTCAGGACAAAGGCTCCTAAAGCCGCAAATATCGCTGCTGGTACTGCGAATCTAATGACCACCTTGATATTGGCATGTTTGCCTACCAAGACGACTTTGAACAGGTTATTGACCAGATGCACCACGGCAGTTACGGCTACGGCGACATTGATTGGAAAGAAAAGCGCAAAGGCTGGCATAAGAAGGGTTCCCAACCCAAACCCTGAGAAAAGAGTGAGGGCAGAAACGACGATTGCGACGATGCAGATGACTGCGTATTCTATCATGACGCCCGAAACTTCCTTTCAACTTAATAGTGCCAGAAAACGCAAGGCTCTCCTGAGGAGACAGTTTTCCGACCAGTTCCCAGACCTGTCCCTTGCCTCAAGAAGTCTCTGTCTTCCCACCCCTGCATCCGTTTCTCCCAGGAGGTCATTTCGGCTTGGCATATTCTCCCATACCGGATATGTCAATCACGACTACAGGGTCGTCACCCACTACCCAGGCATCATGACCCGGAGGCAGATGAGAAACATCGCCGGGTCCGAAGTCCTCTTCAGAGCCGTCATCCATAACCACGTGGAGCCGACCGGATACATGGTATTGGACGTGAGGAGCCTCGCAGCTCTTGGTATTTACCAAAGGCTTCACGGAAGTTGACCATTTCCAACCGGGTTGAAGCGTGGCACGTCCGAACGTGACATCGCCCACCGTAACCAGCTCCAGTTTTCCCTTGTCGAAGCTTCGGGTTTCGTCAGGTTGTGATAATCTTCTTTTTTCCATTTTAGCCATAACGATGGACCTCCCTTCGGTGCAATAAGCGGTTCCGATCTCCTGGCCCAGATCATTCTGTTACGCAGCGGGAACCTTGTCATAGTACCAAAAAAATGGACACCGGGAGCCTCGGCGTCAAGCAAACCCTATTTGCAACTTCCAGATTCTCACCTGCGGTGTCCCCGATAACAAAGACAACCTACCTATCACCCCTTCGAATTAATACTTCAATCCCGAAACCCGGCTTCACCAGACGCCGTTAGAGGCGATTTCTAAGCGCGTGAATGGTGTTTCGGTAAGGTTGAGAAAACAGAAGCCGCAGAATCGTCACTGGCTTCTCCTCGGCTCGTGGAGCGGGGTGAGGGGCATCGTGGTTTTACCGGGAATGAGCGGAGGGCCATATCCGGTAAATATCCCTCCGTCTTTGTCATCCCCGGTGGCCTTCAAAATCTACCCTCAACAAAATGGTTCCTGTAAACGGTCAAGCAAAAAGGGACCAGGTCCGGCCATGTAAAAGGGGACCACTTGGTTGAAAGAAAAAGTCACTGTTTCTTCTTTCTCGACATAGACTGTTTGAACCGATAGCTTTCCCCGTTCATGGTCAGGATGTGAGCATGATGGGTGAGGCGGTCTAGTAGGGCTCCGGTGAGTTGTTCACTTCGGAACACCTCTGGCCATTTTGAGAAATCCAGGTTCGTGGTCATGATGATGGATTGCCGCTCATAGCTGTCCGCGACCACTTGGAAGAAAAGTTCGGCTCCCTTCTCCGAGAATGGGACATAGCCGATTTCGTCTATGATCAACAGATCGAGTCTGGTCAGTGCCCTTTGGACTTGGGATAGTCGGAGCCCGGCCTGTGCTTCACTCAGTTGATTGATAAGCCCGGCAGCGGTGAAGAACCTGTACGTTTTTCGCCTGCTGACAGGCTGTAAGCCCCAAAGCAGTTGCGAGGTGGGTCTTGCCTGTCCCGCTATTGCCCATAAGAAGCAAATTTTCCTTCTTGCCGATGTACTCGCCCTGAGCCAAATGAAGCACTTTAGCCTTGTTCAGAGAAGGAATCGCTGTAAAGTCGAATTGGTCAAGGGTTTTCAGTAAAGGGAATCTGGCTTGGCTTATTCTTCGCTTGAAAGCATTCTCTTCTCGCTGGTTGGTTTCAAGCTCAGAAAGAGCCAACAGATAGCCTTCGTACGTCCGGTTACCCTGCTCGGCCTGCCTAGCCATTTCCTGGTAGTGGGTGAGCATGGCCGGGAGCTTTAGGCGCTTCAAATACGATTCCAGAAGCATCTGGTGTTCCATGTCTGCCTCCTTATGCCCTGAATAAGAGATCGAAGTGATCAACCTTGTTGGGGTGCACAGGAGGCGAATTCACCCGCAAACACATAGTCTGTGTTGCAGGTTGATGGATCTGATAGAGGAGATTGAACACGCCGTCATAGCTCAAGATGCCGTAGGATAGAGCCTTCTCTACGGCAGCGGTGACATCATCCACAGGATGGTCTCTGAGAAGCATGAGCACACGTATGTATTCTTTGATGCCTCTGGAGCCCTCATACCTTTCTTTCAAACGACGGCGGTATATGTCAAAGGCTGGAGGGAGCGGCCATTTGACAATCGGCGTAGCCCTCTCAAAAGCGCCCGGCTTTCGAAGTAGCACCGGAAGATAATGAAACGGATCAAGCACCTCCTCATTGCGCTCATAACTGCGTTGGTGTATGGCAATCAGCCTGTCGCTGGAAGTGACTTCGAGCTTAAAGACAAATGCCTTGATCGTTACGGTTTTGCCTACATATTCACGGGGCACGGAGTACCAGTTATTGCAAAAACGGATCACCTGTCTGCGATTGACCTTTGCCGTTACCGGCACACATGCCTCAGGGATCTTCTCAGGCAACGGACGGAGGCTCTGTTTCTCTTCAAGCCATAAATCATGGACCGTCCTGCCGAATCGTTTTCGCTGTCTGGCGTCCCTTTCGCAGCATTCCATGAGAAACGTATTGAGCTCGGTAAAATCTTTCACATTAGGCATGGGAACCAGAAAATTGCGCCGGACATAGCCCACAAGATTCTCAATGCCACCCTTCTCCTGACCTTTACCTAGATTGCAATAATCCGCCTCGAACAAGAAGTGGGACCTGAATGCCACCCACAAAGACTGCTCTTGACGATTCCTCCCTTGCAGAACCTTATGAACAGCCAGCTTCATGTTATCGTAGCGTATCCGATGAGAGATGCCTTCCAGATACTCGAACGCATTTATGTGGCTTTCAAAGAGTCCTTCTCGTCGCTCGGTGGGCAGTGCGCACACGAAGAATTTGCTCGAATAGTCCAGTCTCATACATGCCAAATGAACTCTCTTCTCCGAGCCGTTCATCACCACCTGTGCTTCGCCGAAGTCGAAGGTAGCGCCATCCGCAGGCTTATAGGTTTGGGGAACGTGACTGTCCGGGATCTTTTCTCTCAGAGCGCTCACCTCCCGGCGTACCGTCCTCTCTGCACCCTTGAATTCGTATTCTTCCCTTAGCCGATCATAAATCCGCTTGGCTGTGTGGCGCTGTTTTAGAGGACGGCTGCGGTCCTCTTCCAACCATTGTTTGATGATCAACAGATACGGACCCATCACTGGCTTAGCCGAGGGCTTCTTCCGCGTATAGACCGGAATCCCAGGGTCCATTATTGCCTTTCGAACAGTCTTCCGGCTGTATTCGAACTCCCGTGCAATCTGCCGGACCGACTTGCGCTTGATGAAGTACTCACGCCGGATAATCTCTTTGTGTTCCACCGTAATCATCCTCTCTGCCCCCCGGATCAGAAGTGCCTATACCGGCACTCCCAATACCAAAAGGCTCTTTACGGTGGTCCCCTTTTACTTGGCCGTTAAGACCCTAAGTGGTCCCCTTTTACTTTACCGAACACAGCTCCCGCTATACTCTATGAGGGTATTGTAAATGGGAATAAGTTTGCGCTGTTGTTACAGCTTTTGAAGTATCGAGTATTAAACTATGCGGTTTTCGCATGCGCTTGGCCCTTCGGTGGTCGTCTACGACGCGGCAACGCCTCCAATTCAAGCGTTTCAATCTGGATAAATATCCTGTCTACTTCGGAAGCGACCCTTTGGCGAAGCCCGGATTCCACGTCCAAATTCAGCAGGACGCTCTCGACAGCTTTGTCGTAGTCATTCCGAAACCTGCGATTCATCTGTTTCCAAGCTATCCCCGATAATGCCTGCGCCACTGTTTCGTCAAAATCCAGCCTTCCAAGCACCATCAAGACAGCGATGATCGGATATCCGATGTAGCGCTGCCAATAGGACGAATTGTCATTGGACATGATCTGCCGCAAATCACCTGACCATTCCACAATGTATGTTTTTGTGCCGTCGGACGACACCACTTCTGCGGTTTCACCGCCCTTGAGCTTTACCCTGCCGTCCGCCACAGCGGTCAGCGCTTCGTAAATTTTTGCTTTCGGCGGGAGCTTCCAGCCGCCCATGTGGAATGTCCTCCTTCAACTTAGTAATTGACGTAGAAGGGATGACAATGCCCCTTCTCACGATCACATCGATATAAGCTCCGTCTTCAAGGACTTTTTTCCAGATTTGCACATGATACGCGTACGCAGAAAATAAGAATCTCCTCAATGTGACAATCAGAGGTACATACAGATACATAATAACCCAAATGTTAGTTGAAATGTGATATTATTACTTGACAGGTAATAACTGATCGATTATGTTATAAATATGAGTAACTACAGAAAAGGAGAATTTGCGATGGGATCGCTGAAGAGACATGGAAGGGAGTCAAGGAAAGCGCCGAAACAAAACCACCATTTCCGAAGCTTGACTTCACTGAAGTCGGCGATGAAAGGCGGGGAGGAAAGCAAGCGGTCTCCATAAATGGCAACTTGGGCAGATTAGTGATCTACCAAGAAGCGTACAGAATTTTTGAGGATCGATCAGGAAAGAGACCGGTGAAATTCGTCCAACTTCTTAGACACGATGACTATCCCCACATTTTTTGGATAAGGGCGTGTGACAGTGCTAAAGATCCTGCAGCTCGCGGATTACACACTACCGGCGAAACGAAGCTCATTAGCGCCAAAAAGCTCATCAAAGAGATTGGGAAGGACGAAGCCCCAACCGAACAATATTTCGCTGATTGGGATCCAGTAAATGAGGCATTGTACGTGGATCTAAACCACCCACTCAAATAGGGCTCTCCCACTTTCACCTACCTTCCTCAAGCCCGACGCGTGCACATCCTAAGCACCAGTAATTCGGTGCTTTTTTTATTTATGCGCGCTCATCAATTCCTCAAACCAGTCCAACTGGTACCAAAAATGATCCTCTCAGGTAACTTTTTTTGAAATTGTTCCGGCTCTGAAAAGCGGAGATTGAACCTAACCTGGCCATATTAGGATCCTTTCCCCAAAATATGATCGGCATATGAACCTACTGGAACTTAATCTTGACACCATGGACTTATATCAGTATCTAGTAACTAGAGATACTGATGTATCCGAAAAGTAACTAAAGGTAGGTGCAAAATGGAATCAGAAATATCCAACGAAGGACTTAATGAAAAATTTGGAAACGGCTCCTCTTTTTCAGTCCTCAAGTGTTTGACGCCAGAGCAGGAGACCATGATCGAGCAGAAAATCGTCACCGTGCTAAAAAAAGTACATGCGGTTCCTGTGGAACACCGGCAAAAAGGCCAAGGTCGAACGATCATATTTACCAAGCCCATGAGAGACATGGTGAACCCTTTGATCGAAAAGGGCGCAAGACTTCGAGTGGGTGGTTTCAATTCCATACACGACACGATTCATGAACGAGGCAGTTTTATCGTCAACGCAGTTGATCCCGTGCTGAGAGATTTTAATATTTCCTTCCGCTGGTGGGATCGGAAGGTCGCAGAGACTTCAGGGAGGATTCAAAGCCGAGGTTCATGGAATAACGACCGGACCATATACAAGTCATTTGGCGAGAAACTCAAGACTGATCCTGGCGTTAGAGAATCTATCTGAACGTAAACTCCTGATATGTGCCAAACACGATGACCCTCTTGGCTTCGTGAATTCCCACCTAAATGAGATCCAAAACAGCTCGCCATCTGCGCTAGAGGAGCTTGTCACAGGGAAGAAACAGGAAAAAAGGAAGCCTGTGCCCGACAGATACTTCAAAGAACTGGAAGTCTCGACTTATTGGAATGAAGACAAAAAGGAGCTGAAACTGGATGGAGATGGGGTGACCGCCTGAGCTCAGTGCATGCAATTTACACATTCCTCGAAAACCGTATCCCCAAAGTTCGGGAAACTGGATAACGCGTTATCCACTGTTCTGCGATGATGGATCATTTGACTGGACTGCAATACTGGCGCGATACGGGCGACGAACTCTGAGATAACAATTACGTACACAACGGATGAGGGTCAATACACATTTTGGAAGCCCGAAAAAGGACAGGTTCCTTACAGCTACGTGGCCTGAGGTTGTTGATGCAGTAAGGAAGGAGAATCCTGAAGCCTATATAATTCGTGCGGATGGCCCTGAGCACGAAATCGCGAAAACAAGTCTGGCTGCATCTGTTCCTCAGACCTTTGTGACAATACCGAAGGAACTACTGGACCAACTGAAGGAAAAGCAAAAGACAAAGGGACAGCCTGCGACGGCCGAAGAGCAGCAGGTGACCAGTCCGAATGACAATCCCTTAGAAACGGACGATGGTGATGGCGATGCCGACCACTCTGACACATCGGATGAAAACAGAGTTGAAACCAATGAGCACGCAGCGGAAGAATCCTATGCAGGGGATCGGGTCCGACGAATAAAAGGACGATTGGGCTCCGGGTGACGAATGGAAGGAGGAGCATCACGGCTCTCTTGATCTTCGAGCAGCATTCGAGAAGGTAGGCGCCTTAGAGGACAGATGGGTCGATGTGTATGTCTCGTACTCCGGTAAGATTGATGACGGCAAATCGGTGGACGTACGTGACGAATGACGATATTCCTCAGACTTGGTCTGCTCTTATCGCTTATTTGGAGAGCGAGGAATTCGCTCCGAACCGGGGAGCAAAATTGGTCTGGTTTACAAATGAAGAACGGGAGCCCATACCTTTACGCCATGAATGCACGGATGGTTGGAAAGTTTGGTCAAACTCGTCAGCGATTCCCTGAGCGAATAATCAAATCCCGATATCTAAACCACTGCTGTAAGAGGGCGAAGGTGGCTCAAGCACACCACCAACACGATGAGTTTGACTAGTGAGGCGAGAATGTATTCGATTGAAAAGATTGACATAATGGAGAAGTTGCTCCGCAAGATCGGTAGCAATCACGAGCCGGAAGCGCTCGATGCCGCCAGGAGATTAAAGGCTCTGTCAGCACGCTGGGGCATTGGCCTGGAGGCTTTACACTCAACGTCGTCCCAACCGACCCATGTGTTGCGTAAAAAGGCCAGGCAGTTTTGGAAAAGGGAAGACACCAAACTCCAGACGACGATAAAGCCAATGCATCAATCTATGGGAGAGGACCAGTGAAGTTTCCATATTCATCAAAAATCTGGTCAGGATCCAATGTGCGCCCTGTACCGGTGTTGATCGGTATTATGGACGCCGTAACTGAGGACGGAGGATCGGTATGAACTGGTCTCCCCTTCCATATGTCGGCGGTAAGACTCGTGCCGTGAAGCACCTTATGCCGCTAATTCCTGAGGGAATCGGACGAGTGGTCTCCCCTTTCTGTGGAGGCTGCTCGTTCGAGATTGCGATGGCAACGGCGGGAATACCGGTGCTTGCTTTCGACAAACTAACCAATCTGGTAAACTTTTGGAACGTGCTGAATGAAGCCCCTGACATACTGGCAGATCGGGTGCAACTTATTTACCAAGAATTTGGTAGGGACTGCTTTGATCGTCTGCGATGTGTTGAAGGCAGTCTTACCAAATTCAATCAGGCAGCGGCATACTATGCCATCAAGAGAGCGCAATATAATAGAGCTGAGAGCGGAAACTACGTCTCAGGGCATCGCCTCACTGAATCTTCAATCAGATTGCTCCGCGAATTTCGCTGGCCCAAGCTGCTCACCGTATCCTTGCAAGACTTCCGTGAGACTCTCCGAAAACACTTTTTGGATTTTCTATTCTTAGATCCTCCGTACAATCTCCCCAGCAAGCTATATGGATATCCTGGCGTTGAATGGTGTCATGAGGAATTGGCAGCGCTGTTGCGGAAGCACAAGGGAGGTTTTCTCCTCTGCTACAACGATGATTCCAACGATGCTCAGTATATAAGCGAACTTTACAGGGACTATCTGATACTACACGCGTCTGACCTGTGGAAATACGGGGCAAACAAGAGCAGGAAAGCAAGTGAAGATATTCATTCTAAATTACGAGTTGACAGAGGAGCAGCTCATTGACAGTGGCTTTGATCCCTCCCTAACCAGCCGTAGACCTTCGGATGCGGTGTTGTGGCACGAAGCGCTCACATATCGACCACTGGTAAGAACGGTTCAGCAACCAACCGACCCGTTGAAGCTCCAGGTCAGGGAAAAGGTAGAAATACATGAAAGGCTCGTGGCTTACAACTGCGACTGCATAAAAGGCTCGCAAAAACATATCCCTGATGAAACAGCCAATCTCATAATAGCTGATCCCCCATTTGGCATTGGAGAGGCGAAATTCGGTCGCATCTACAATCGCGACTCCCGACGAGTTTTAGACGGCTACGTCGAAGCACCACGAGACTATTACAAATTCACTTGTGACTGGCTGACCGAAGCAAAAAGAATTCTCAACAGAAACGGATCTATTTACGTGTTCAGCGGTTGGAACAACCTCCAGGCGGTTTCTCAATGCTATTGAATTGGTGGGTCTGGAAACAATTAATCACATTGTATGGCGCTATTCGTTTGGACCCTTCACCAGGAGTAAATTTATCACAAGCCACTACCATATCCTATATTTAGCAAAATCAAAGGCAAAGAGAACCTTTAACACGTATTGTCGGTTCGAGCCGCTAGAAATTGACCAGCAAAAACGCTCATATTTGAACTCGGATCTTGAGGACGTTTTCATTATTCACAGAGAAAACCACACATGCAACCTTAGAAACAGCAACAAGTTACCGAAGCTTTTAATCGAGAAGCTGATTCAATACTCCAGTAACCCTGGAGACACTATCGTTGATCTCTTCTTGGGGAATTTCACCACGGCATATGTAGGTACGCAGTTGGACAGGCGAGTAATAGGGTTCGAGATTAATCCGTCTGCCTTTGAGTATCACGTGGAGATCTTGAGAAATGCTACGGGAGAGTCGTTCGGAACGATTCGCGAAACCGGTATGGAGGATCTGAAGCAAGACCATCTCCGAAAAGCGATTCTTATCCAAAGCCATATCGGGAATAATCCTGCCCAAGTATACAGAAGGGTTTGTGGAAAAAGTGCTGAAGAGACCGACCGATATCCTCATGGGTGACCCGGTTCCGTTTCTCTTTGGGACGATATTTCCCAGCTATTATAGACCTCTTCCTACAGGGACTCAGGAGAGAATCAAGCGCCAATCTTCATTCCGAGGCTTTGATGGGAACGGGGCAAAGTCTTTTTCTTCATGCCTACGCTGTGGTCACGGTAGATGAACATGTTCAGCGAGAGCTTGACTAGTTCCGTAATCTCTACGGATTCGCGCACAATATGTCTCTGTCATTTATTGTTGCTGCTCTTCTTCTTGTATGGGGAACAGCGTGTCACGCGCAACGCGCTCCCTGCAAAAAAATCAGTTTATAAAAAATAAAAATTACCGAAGCGGAATGTACCCCTCACAGCCGTTCCACCTCCACTAACCATGCTCTACCTTTATCCTACCAGCCCTAACTAGCCTAAATCACTCACGTCTGAATTCTGACAGGGAACTTCTGTTTTTCTCTTTAAATGGCATCGGATGATTTGGTCTCGGTCGAACGTTTGTACTTCAAAGCCGGGAAAGCTTCCGAGATTCGCACGAGGAGGAGGACGATCATTATGAAGTTCCAACAGCGAGAAAAGAGTCAGTACCGGCAAGCTCAAAAACTTTTTTATTGATCAAGAGCTGGATCAACGGCTTTCCAAGGCTGCTCAGAACGAGGGCTGTTCAGTGAGCGCCTTAATACGGCGCTGTTGTCATGAAGGGTTGCAATCCAGAGAGCGCAATTCCGAGAGCTTGAAGCGTTAACTAGAACCAGAACTGCGAAAACCGCTGTTGGGAGGGTCCAGCGGTTTTCGACCTGAGGCAAAACAATGAAAGCATCTTTCAAACAGAAAAACAGGAAAACAACCAGAAGTTGCCGTCGGACACGCAGGTTTCCGCCTTTTGATATAACTCCGGTGTTGCACCCTCATAAAATTGAAATCCGTATTCTCTGGAGGTCCGCCTACCTACTCGATCCTGAGGGCTTTGCGGGAATCCGGTCGATGATGGAGAATGAAATGCAAGTCAAGTGGCGACGCCCCACCCAGCCGGAATCCCTTTCAAAATGGAACTGGTTCGCATCGAACGACGATTTCAGGATTACCTTTATCGGAACCACCGCTCACCTGGAGGACAGGACGGCATGGCTTTCTAAGCCCTTCCCCTCCTCAGAGGACCTGTCGAACCAACTTCGTTGGTGGTGGTACATAGGGGCCATACGGCTCACGTCAAAAACCCACGATCCGGCGCTCTACCTGATGTACGTGTCCCGGTTTTTCGAGCTGATTGAGCGGGCAGGTATCTATGAGACCCCTGGTGAGATCGAAATCGCCTGCGACGTGCCCAACAACCCTGAAGGTCGCAGGCTAGCAATGTGCGCCAGACTGAAACGCGACAGCGCCTGCGATCTGGTTCATTTTCGAGCGGGACACGATAATAGAGCTTTTGAAGGACCCAGCCGCGACGGGCTCGCCGAATACTCGAACTTTTGGACCTACCCCGCTGATGACCGCCTGCAACTATGTGTCTATCCATCCAAATATGTCCGTGCGGGTACGGATGAAATTCGGATTGAACTTAGGATAGGTCCCAGAAAACTCAGGGAAATTCTGAGATCCACTACCTTGCTCAGGCTCATGGAAAGCACCGCGTATCCGCTTCCCGACCGGTCTTACGGTTTCAAGACAATAAGTCCCACCTTGAACATTCTTTCCTTTATAGAATACTACTTTCGTCAGAACGTCATAGTCCAGGATATCGATGAAGAGAAGCTCCGTCAAAAGTTCCCGCTCCTTAGGCACCGAAAGCTGTCATCCTTCAGTGTCCGAGGAAAAAGGTTCACGGCTTTTTCGTCAGGACTCACCCCCCGCCAATTGGAATCTTGTACGATCCGCGGTCATTTCCCTCCGATGCAGGTTCTCTATCCGACTCAGTATGAAGAAGAGCCGGAATAAAATAAGTAGCCCCACCTTATTAAGGGGGCATATCCCTTTCCAACACCACTCAAAAATCCCTCCCCCACTCGCTCCCAGTCTGCATTTCCTCAAATCAGCAAAAACCAACTTTCTCACATGACCGCCGACCTTTTTTCAGTGACTTACGTCCCTGAAAACGTCCGGCGCGCCTCTTAATAATCTCTACTCAGTCATCGTAACAGTGACTGATCTCAGAACAAAAAAGTAATAACATTTCCAGAGAGTTGCTAACTAGTCGAAATGGTTACCTAATCTCCAAAAAGTAATAGAAGCTATGTGAAATCCACGAGACCTATCCCTCACAGCGTCATCCGCTTCAGAGAACTGCCTGTAATTACAAACGATCCAGACTTTCTGCACTTGACCCCCAACAAACTTGGATGATTTTCGGTTCTTAAAACGTTTAGGAATTAGGAAGGAGGAAAAGTCAAAGTTTCTTTAGATATGCGTTTCGCAGAGGAATTAGTGGTCCGGGCAGGCTGAAACGCCTGCCCATTTCTCAAAATCGAATGAAATGAAAAGGAGAAAGATATGGAAAAAGAAATTTTGGAGTTCACCTGTCCTAATTGTGGCAGGCACATTCTCATGTGTGTCGAACGTAAAGAGAATCGAAAGAAAGTCTACTTTAACCATGATCGTGGCGTGGAGCTGGTTCATGACTTGACGATTGATCAGGGGTACGACCGGCATTTTCAATGTCTTGCTTGCGGATTCAAAATCAAGGATGAGGACGGCAACCTCATAACAGATGCACAGGAACTCTGTGAGTGGGTTGAATATCAGATCCTAATGCAGAGCGCCGGTGAAAGCACTGATGGCGCCGACGTCTGAGACAGATAATCGTAACCGTCTTCAAATCGCAGCAGGCTAACACCTGCTTTCACAGGAGCCACAAGGAGACGAGATCTCGATCAAAACAGGTTAGGTACTGGTCAACAGATCTCGTCTCAAAATGGCTTTCACGATGTTGTTATTGAAATCGGCTTCATCAGCCGATGAGGAGTATGGACATGGGTAGAATACGAAAACCGACAAAAAGGCGAGGAAGAGCAGGCGGCTCCTTACCGGACATCAAAGGCATGATCGCTATGCTCAAGTCTCTCTACAGCCCGGCACAACTCAGAGAGATCGTGGACGGACTCGGTCTGCCGGTAGACGATCACGCCGGTTCAGGCTGCAATTTCTCTCAGAATGACGGTCGAAAGGAGTAGCCAACCGTAAGCAACGGTCCAGAACCGAATAATTAAGGCTTTTCTAAGCGAGGAGATAGCAACTAAGAAAAAAATGATGATGACCCTCAAATTCTTGGAGGGTTTTGGGTCCTTAAAACGTTCTCTATCATAGAGCAGAAAAATAAAACAAACATCCTTATAGATTGGATGGATAGGAGGAGTGCGTCAAAAATCCCGGACGGATAGGTCAGGCAGCAATGCCTGCCGGTAACCCAAAATCGAGAGGAGATGGGATATGGGAAACCCAGCTATAAAAACTGAACCTCCGACATTCACATGCCCAGTATGTGGTGGCCATGAACTCAATCTGATCAGAACTAACCAAATTTGGGTCCAGCCCGTGGAAATTGTGGGTGACGAAATAAAATACGGACCTCACGATTGCATTGACAACCCGGATGACCCGTTCAGTTCATACTGGCGGTTTGAATGCCGAAACGACGATTATGTGATCACAAACGCCGACGGAGACGAGATTGGGGACACAGCGGAACTCATCGAATGGACCAAAAATCCGGTAGTGGACGAGGACTAACAATAACAACTGGGCGGGCATTTCCGCCCGCCCGCAACGAACAACAAGATCAGGTTTTCTAAGTAGGCAAAAGAAGTTACAGACAACATGGGATCGTGATGCAGAGGCTCTTAGAGTCGATACGACAAAACCACTACAACAACTACAAACAAACATTTGAGGAGGACAAAATGAGAGAAATCGTGGTTACCGGCAACACAAGCTCAGTGCGAGACGAGTTGACCAAATTGGGTGGGCAGTACAATAAAAGAAATGGATCGTGGACTCTCCCTGAGTTTGCACGCGACGCTGTCAGCGCGTTACGTGTCCCCGTTGGGGGACGTGTGCAACTATGGGAGCCATGCTCTTGCTGTGGCGAGGAACCGGTTGATACGAGTGGGTTATGTGACGAATGCCGCGGCACTGAATCCCTCACAATAGAGCCTCTCCTGACGCCCACGGAGGAAGCAGAACTGATGGTACAGGACCTACGCCAGTTCATATCAACCTTATACCACCACCGCCCGCGTAGCGAATGTGATGCTCCAGTGGACGCTAGGCACATGGGCAGATACTCGACGCCATACGCACCGGGATGGACTGATTACGACGTGGACCTATACAGCGACGGGCAAAAACTCTATCTGAAGCTAACGGGGGAGAACATAATAACGAGCTGGTATGTGGTTCAGACCAATAAACTGAAAGAACTCGACAAGATCGCAGTTGACCTGTTGATTGCTCAACAGGGAAACACTATCGCGTAACCAAATGAATAAATAGAGGAGGACAAAATGGCAAGAACTCTTAGGGTTCTCAAATTCGATGAGGACCGAAATGAATTTCCCGTGTACATGCATTACAGTGACGAGGAGTCGCCTCAGCCTGCCTACGTAGAACTGGACTGCCGGAACAAAACCCTGTCTGCCACGTGGGATACAGGAGAGGACGATTACTATGATCATATACGACGGTACCCCTGTCGCAATACTCTCACAACTGATGAAATAAATGGTCTGTTGGATAAGTTGATGCCACTCGCGTTGCGAGTTGTTAATGGTTACCGCACCGTACGGAGTGGAGACTACGGTGTAGCTGTGCTGAATGAGGACGCCCAGTTAGCTGAACATGAGATCAAATTGCGGTGTGGAAAAACGTTCGTGGAGGACCCATTTTTTGAGGGCTGGCTGGCGGCTTCCTGTGAATCGATGACCTGTTGAATTGGAGGAACAATGAACGTAACAATTGAAAAAGTTAACAACACTAATGTCTTGAGACCACTGATTCGATTTGACTACGATAACGACTATAGGCCCCTCCCTGCAAACGTAGAGTTGGACCTTACGGCTTCCATTTGATTTTTGGGAGCAAAATACAAGGTCCGTGGATGCGCGAAAGGAGACAAATTATGGAAGATCCATGGGAAAAGACACGAGATTTGTACTGTTATAGATGCTTTGGGAACCTTGAATGTGATTATTGTTTAGAAAGAGTTTTACATTTTGCCGGTTATGCTTATCGAGTGATTATGCTGCTTGTGCAACAGGAAATTCCGAAGAACTATTTCGCAAAGTTCGCACAAATTATGGATAAGCGAAAGCTGTGGCTCAAGGCAGGACATTTCACCATATGTCCTACCTGTGAGAAGATGGATTTTCTGACAGATGACCATGTGATTTGCCACAGTAAGAATGGAAATGAGCAGCTTCTTTATGTCGGGTGGTATAGATGGTCGAGTGATGAACATGATACGCTTGAGGAAAAGACCATATACCAAGTGAAGTGGAGGTCCCAAAAAGCCGAATGGAGCCATGCAAGCGGTTCCATGACTCTTGACAGAACAAAGTCAAAACAGGCTTCGAAGTGAGCTGCAAATGTTCAGGTCCATATCATGCTGCGCCGCTAGCTACTGCTGGACCTCCTAATAACATCCACCACCATTTCAGGCTAAAGAGAGCCCCAATCTGATTTCTCAAGACCAGCAACGACGAGTTTCCTCGCCACTGCGGCAGTACATAGCCCCCGCTGCCGGGCCAGTTCTTGAAGCTTATCATACAATCCGTCTGAAACCCTGAATCGAACAATTTGGCGCTGGTGGCCCAAATAGCCGCCTTTGAGTTGCTTCGGCATATTTTTCATGTTTGCTCCTTCGATGAGTTTTTGAGGCTCTGAAAATGAAGACCTTACACGGCGTTTCCTAAAGTAAGTTTTTCAGAGCCTCAAAAAGAAAAACAGGTTCGAACTACCGCATTGATCATCGGTCGTGACATTTCATGGCAGATATCTTGCATATTCACTTTTACGATTAGTTAGACGAAGCCTTTACATACGAAGGTTAGGATCGATAAGAAAATGAACTCAAAATTGTGTCTTTCTTTTTTAGAAAAGTTTGGCAGAGCTTTGTACAGAGTTCTCGCTCTTTGAAAATTTGGGAAATCAGAACAGAGAGTATGACACGGTGAATCTGAGCAGAGTACCATCTCGTGTGAAACATCGAAGCGTAACCAAGGAGCTGGAGGTTTAGCAAAAGTGTACGATCAAAGTTCAAAACATGATGGTGCGGCTGTGCTTCGGGCGGTTCACACGGAAAATACCCTTGCGCTTCTCCAGCCTACAGTGGACCCACAACGACTCATCCAAATCTTTCTCTCCAATAAGTCCGCCCAGACAATTAAAGCCTACAGAAAAGATCTCACGGATTTCTCACGATTTCTTGGTATATCGGACGGCATGCCAGATGAGGCTGCAGATCTGTTTCTCTCCAACGGAAGGGGGAGGGCCAACGCCCTCGCCGCCCAGTACCGCACCCACCTGGAAGAAAGAAGGCTTTCCCCCGCCACAATCAACCGTCGGCTTTCGGCTCTCAGAGCCTTGGTCGAACAAGCAGGCACCCTAGGAATAATCTCGTGGGAACTCAAAATCAGAGGAATTAAGAATGCCCCCTATCGCGATACCGAAGGACCGGGAACCCGGAACGTTCGGAGAATGCTTAGCCTGATTGGGACCCGGAAGAAAAAAAGAACCAAGAGAGACAAACAGGAAGCTGTGAATTCCAAGGCCATACGGGACTTCGCTATTGTCCGACTCCTATATGACTTGGCGCTGAGACGAGGAGAAGTCGTTTCTCTCGATATGGGAGACATTGATCTTGAAAGCAGAAAAATCAAGGTAAAAGGAAAGGGGAAAGTTGAGAAAGAGATTCTCGCTTTACCGGAATCTACTACAAACGCATTGCGAGAATGGATCGACGTTCGCGCAAACAGTGATGGGCCTGTCTTTATCAACTTCGACCGAGCGAAAAAGGGTCACCGGCTCACTGGAGCCGCGGTGTACTATATCATTCGCAACCTCGGTAAAGACATCGGCGTTACGACTCGACCACACGGATTGAGACACAGCGCTATCACAGCTTGCGTTGATCAGTTTCCGTTGACTGATGTTCAAAAATTCTCTCGTCATAAGAAGATCGAGACGGTAGCGGTATATGCACACAATAAGGAAGGGGTTCAGTCCAAAATTGCGGAGTTTGTGAGCGCCACTGCTTAGTTTTCGTAAATACCTATTACCGCAAACATATGGACGGCTGTCCCGACGCTCATCGAAACCAAGGAACAACCTCCTGCCCTCCTCCTACCATCAGATACATTATCGCCCTGACTGCTCACCATAGACTGAGCTGACGCCTTTGTTATAATCTTGTTTCTGGCTACTGGGTCGGCAGGTAATCTTCAATGTTGAACTTGTCTACTGCATTATTCTGGAGGCAACCATGAAAAAAATCGTGCTCGTTGCATTCAATGGGGAATTCATGTGTTTTGTCCACGTGCTTCTTAATGCTCTGGACATGAAGGAACGTGGCCATGACGTAAAGATAGTCATTGAGGGCGCAGCAACTAAAGTTGTCCCGGAACTTTCCGTGGAAGGGAATCCCTTGACAGGCTTCTATAAGAAAGTGAAAGACCAAGGGCTAATTGACGCTGTGTGCAAAGCCTGTTCAACCAAGATGGGTGTCTTGTCCGCCGTGGAAGCCGAAGGACTCCCCCTTGCCGATGAAATGTCAGGGCATCCGAGTCTGGCCCGGTATATCGAGGCGGGTTACGAGGTCACAACCTTCTGAAAAAAACCGGTGAGCCGATTGATGACTTTTTTGGGGTTGTGGGCCAGTCAAACAATTTCTATTTATAACCGTCAGGCATTTGCCAGACTGAAACTGAGGGTTGTATCTGCGGTCTATGATTATTAAGTTCTTCGGAACCTGAATCATTAGAATTGAAGAGGGGGGCTTATGGGAAGATTGAGCTATATATTAATTATCTTTGTAGTAATGGCTATCCCGAATTTCTGCTTGTCAGCCGATATGCAAGACAAGCAGGTCGCGGCGGCGACAAAACTACAGCTCAAGCAATCCATTGAACAGTTCAAACAGCAGAAAAATACGGAATTTGAACAGCTTAAAAAGCAACTCATAGACAGCAGTAAGAAGGAGCTTCAAGAATTCAGAGAGAAGCTTGAGTCCCAAATACCTCACGACCCGCAGCAGATTAATCGGCAACTGGAGCAAAAGAGAGCAGAACTCCAGAGACATACCAAACAAGAATTGGAAAAAAAGAGAGCTGAATTAAACGCTGAGCTAAAACGCATTGTAGAAGAGAAGAAACAGGAATTTGCGGAGAAAACGAAAAAATAGGTCTATGAGAATTAGTCTCTAATCCCTTTGCGGTCTACTCAGATGCGAAGCCTAGATCCCTGAAAGATCCGGCAAAATGAACCTTGCTCTTGCCAAACGTAAATGAGTGCATATGATAAATAAAGCAAGTGCCCATGCAACCAGCGAAAATAAGAGTAGAAATACTCCTATAAATAGCTGGCACATGGGTGTTTGTGTTTTTATGTGTTTTCGTCAGACTGGGGGACGGACATCCTCGCATGCTTGGCCTCTATTTCATTCCAGATTTGTGCCTGGTTTGAGGCAAAGCCCTCGCCCACTGCTAGGTTGCTTCTCACAAAAGCGGCCTTGCTCTTGCGAAGCGCCGCATTCAACGCTCTGGACTCGCTACCGAATTTCGGCGTCCGGTAATTCCATCTGCCCTCTTCTACGCAGGAAACAGGAACTATAGTTTCCGAACGTGGGCCAATGAGAATCGTGACATTGAGCACCCGGTTTTGTCTGGCTCCGACAAGTTCCTCGCCGTCCAGGAGCAGGATTTTCTTGTCGGACCTGTTGATCACCTTCAACTCCCGGACCGAGCCCTCTTCCGTTACCTCAGTGATACCGAGCCAATCTGTAAGCAGTGCCTCATCCAGCGTCAGGAAGTCCGCATCCGATTCTGCGGCCGCCAGAAGGCAAAACAAAGTCATGTTCTTATGACTTTGACGCGCCCCCACTTTGATTCCGCTAAAAAATTCTTTAATGACCTTCTCCATCACACTCTCCTTTCCCCGATGGTAACCCGAGTATAAGGAGCATGTGTGTCAGATCAGGACAAATGAGCAGGAATTTTTTTCGTGTAAGCTTTGGTCAAAGGCAGAGGCTCCCGATACCTCGATGCCGCCCTTTGAAGTTCCTCGGATATCCGCCTTCGTAGGGAAACCGGCTGGATAACCTCAGCGGCAGACCCGAACCCAAGAATCCACGAGACGATTTCGTAGTTGATGGGGACCTCAAGAGAGATTTCGATTCCTCCATCCACCAGGTCCCGAAGCTCCTGAGTGGGATGCCATATACGTTCACGTACCACATGAGCGGCTCCCGTAGCGAACCGAACCTTGACTTTCTGCGGTTCCCCTCTCATGACGTGAAAAGCAGTTTGCAGATAGTCCTCAAGATTGAAATCTTTAGGCAGGTGAAAGGATTCGTCCAAGACCTTCAAGGTCCTTATCCTGTCCATAGCAAAAGTTCGGACGGCGTTTCGGAGGTGGCAAAGACCAATAAGATAAAATCCCCCGTTCATCGCCCATACTTGATACGGATCAACCTTCCTTTTTGACTCCCGGCCTGTTGAAACGGCTTTGTAGAGAATCTCCAACCGCTTCCTTTTGCTCGTAGCCTCACTGACACCCTGGATCACTTCTTTGAACCCGGAGAAGTCCTTGGTTGGCCCAAAGTTCACCTTGAGCCTTCCAGAGATGTTTTCCAGGTAACGAAGGGTTTCGGGGGACAGGACGGCCTTCACCTTGTTGAAGAGACTCTCGATACTGTCGTGGAAAATGGTTCCCTCAAAGATGCCGAGCAGGTCTCGACTCATGTGGAGGGACATCAATTCGGTTGCCGTAAGCGGAAGGGGAAAATCCTTTTTGAAGGTATCGAGAAGTTTCCAGTATGAATTCTTGCCGATCTGTTCCGTATATAACGGAAATCCAGCCTCTTGAATCGCATCCAAATCCCGGTACACGGTCCTCAAAGGCACATCTAGTTCAACAGCCAAGTCCATTGCAGAAATCCCTGTTTTTCGGGATTCCATCATCCTGATGATCTTCCACTGACGCGCTAACTGGGTCCCTCGCATGCGAGTACCTCCGTAGGCCCGTTCGCTGGTGCAGTCTAGAGGCTAGTTTTATCGCGCTTTCGTAACCATTTGTAAACATTAAAGAGTGCTGAGTCTGTCGGTGGAGAGAAAAATGCCTTTTTCTTGAAAAAAGGGCTCTCCATTTGTCCTTATTCGGCACACGTGAGCGGTACGGTGGGGTGGGGAACACTCATGTCTTCGTACTCTTAGTTGAAAACTGCGGGCTTGGCGCAACCACGCGGGAGAAGTGTTGTTGAGGAGGAGGGAGGAAATGCAAAGTCTGCGAGTTCTGATTGTTGAAGCAGAGCTTATAATTTCTAAATATTTGTCTGTCAGTTTACAGGAAAAAGGGTTCGATGTGATTGGGACTCCTTTCAGTACTGACGCCGCTATTGAAGAGTTTCGAAATAGCAGGCCACATCTTATGATTGTGGATACGCAATTGGGCGTTCAAACTGAAATAGTCAAAGCAGCACAGGAGATCAGAAAGGAATTTCAGACGGATGTTCCGATAGTTTTTCTGACAACACTCCCAGTGCACTGGTCCCAGACTGAACAATCCGAGATCTGTATCGTGAAACCCTTTGCCGAGAGCGATCTTTGCACCGCAATAGAAAGCGCTCTTAAACAGCGATCTAAATTTGGCGCGCCAAGGTCTTAAGACACGATTTGGATAGGGAAGCCCCCTATTCATCGAGATGCCCTTGGAGATGCTCTGATCAACGAGGGATCTCGCTTCCGATGAATACTATGTTCCGAATCCTGCACGGTCCTTAAAAAAATTTCAGTACGTTTGTCCTTATTGGACACATGAAGACTGTAAGATAGGGGGATGCCTCAGATGACTACGAGCCGATATATTCACAGGTGTAGTTGGGGCTCACCCAAAGGCAATTTTTGCCAACCACTACCTTTGTCGTTTCCTCACCCTATATGTTGGAACATACCGATAACGTGACCCGTCCGGTCTTATGATCCACACTTGATCCTGAATCCCGTCTTGACCCCCCGATTGGCTGTATGGTTGCTCCCTTTCCAACAGTCGCAGTCTTAGCCGGGCGGCTATTCGAGCTGTCCATTCGTAACGATAGGAACTAGGCAACGGGTAAGAATGTCCAGAAAAAGTGTCCCATCCCTCCAACCGCCATCGCCTCTTTTGTTTCAATAAATCCCACTCCATACTTACCCTCATAAGCATGTCAGCCGGTGTCAAACCGGATACCTAATGAAGCAGCTTATGAGAAGACCGATTACTGGGAGCAACATAATGGACTGCAACGCTGCTGGTACACCGAAGTGGTCAGCTACCACACCAAGAAGAGTTACGCCTATTCCTCCGGTTCCAATGGCGAACCCTGCCATGAGACCTGAAGCGATACCCAGATTGTTGGGCAGAAGCTCCTGACCCATTACCATAGTGACCGTAAAGCTGGAGATCAGTGCCATGCCAACCGCGCCTAGGGTCACAAATAGCATAAGACCGTGCGTCACGAAGATCAGGGGGAGTAAGAGGCTGGTCAGAGCCAAGGACAGGATTAGGAATCTATTGTGTCCCCATCGGTCCGCTAGAGGCGAGCCCACCAATGTTCCAATTACTCCACCCAGGAGGAAAACCGACACCAGCGTGCCCGCATAGAGAGGATCTCCCTTCTCGAAGTCGATGTAATAAAAAGGGATATACGCCATGAGACCGGCAACGATCCATGACCTCATGACAACGGCGGCAGCCGTCAACGCGACCGAGACGTATGCAGCCCTTGAGGGGCTCGCTTGCGACACTGTCGCGACAGATCGGGGCTGGGTTTGAGCCAGCGAACTCCAACTGCGAGTCAGTAAAACAAGGAATATCATAGGAAACACCAACATCAGTGGGAGATAATCAAACCCGAAATATCTGATTACCAAACTTGCAGCCAAGGGACCCAGTGCCATGCCTGCATTTCCACCCACGCTGAATACCGCCATGCCCGTTGCCATCTTTTTTCCTGTGAAAAAACGGGCTGTCTTGAATCCTTCAGGATGAAAGGCTGCGACTCCGAGTCCACTGAAAATTACCAATAAGAGAACCGGTCCATAATGGTCGGGGATGGAGAGCAGAGATATTGCAAGTCCCGCGAACAGACACCCGGCTGGAAGCAAAAATGTCTTTTCTTTTTTGTCAGACAAGTATCCAAAACAGGGCTGAATCACAGAGGATGTGACATTGGAAACCAGCAGCATGATACCTGCCATTGTGTACGAGAGAAGCAGCTTTGCCTTTAAAATCGGCAAAATGACTGGCAAAGCACTTTGGAACATGTCCGTGGCGAGATGCCCAAAGGACAAGACGAGCAAGATTCTCAGATCAAAGGTGCTTTGAGGATGAGAGTCAGCACTCATTCAGGCACTCCTTACGAAATCAACCATTGCAACCAATCAAAATAAGTCCGAGATGAAGCAAAATCAACCGGTGGGGTCCAACGAGTTTGTCTGAGGTAAAATACTCCAGGTTGGGATATCTCAATCTAGGAGTCTGTCGGACTTAACCTGACCGGCCCCCATTCTAGCGACATATATTTGTTCAAGACGCTGATATTATGGGAGTTAGTACCATTTTGCGCTTGCATTGCCCAGGCGTTTCTTTGTATATTTCTCTTACAAATCAGATGGTTATTCAAGGGGACAATATACATGAAGGTAACATTTGCTCAGGTTGATAGAGAAACGCTCTACTTGTTGCCGCCGTCGATTCAGGACTGGTTGCCGGAAAAGCATCTGGCCCGCTTTGTGGTCGAGATTGTAGAGCAAATCAACCTGCGGCATCTGAAAGCATCCTATTCTGGCCGTGGCTCACAGGCGTACAACCCGGAGATGTTGGTGGCGCTTCTGTTTTACGGATATGCTACGGGAGTCTTTTCAAGTCGGAAGCTGGAGCGCAGCACCTATGACTCGGTGGCTTTTCGCTACATCGCTGCCAACAGCCATCCCGATCACGACACGATTGCCGACTTTCGCAAGCGGTTTCTGCCCCAGTTGACGAAGATATTTGTGGAGATACTCGGTATTGCCCACCAGATGAAGGTCCTAAAGCTGGGTAAGGTCAGTATCGATGGGACCAAGGTTAAAGCCAACGCATCCAAACACAAGGCGTTAAGTTATGGCCATGCCTGCAAGCTGGAAAAGCAGCTTGAGGCAGAGGTGGCTGAATTGCTCCAAAAGGCTGAATCCGCCGACAACTCTGATATTCCTGATGGCATGGAGATTCCTGCTGAACTTTCGATCCACCAGGAGCGCATCAAGGCAATCAAGCAGGCCAAGGCCGAGATCGAGCGGCGTGCGGCAGAACGGTATGCTGAAGAACAAAAGGCATATGAGACCAAAATTGCCGAGCGAGCCAGGAAAGAACAAGAAACCGGTAAGAAGTCCGGTGGTAAAACACCGCAGCCGCCAACTGCCGGTCCAACGGCAAAGGACCAGGTTAATCTGAACGACAGCGAATCACGGATCATGCCGACATCCGGGGGCGGCTTCGAGCAAGCCTACAACGCCCAAGCCAGTGTGGACACGGAAACCCTGCTGATTGTTACCACTCATGTGAGCCAAGCTCCTAACGACAAGCAAGAAATGAAACCGGCCCTGACCAACCTGAAACGGTTACCACAAGCGCTTGGAACCGTTACCGAGATCCTCGCGGATAACGGCTTTTTCAGCGAAGACAACGTAACACTGTGCGAAGAGAATGAGGTCACCTCTTACATAGCGGTCAAGCGAGAAAGCCACCATCCCTCGCTCATGGAGCGGTTCCAAGAACCGCCGCCATTGTCTGATGCCGCCAACGCTGTGGACACCATGAAGCATCGGCTCAGAACAAAAGCAGGCAAAGCCGTTTATGCAATGCGCAAGAGTACCATCGAGCCTGTCTTTGGCATCATCAAGTCGGTCATGCGCTTTCGCCAATTCCTCTTACGCGGGTTGGACGCAGTTAAAGGCGAGTGGGATCTCGTTTGTATCGCCTTTAACCTCAAAAGGCTCTACGCCTTGACAAAATAGGTTCAGGACGAGCAATAAAAACCAAATCCGGACGTTTCGCAGTCTTCTAGGGCTGGAATTTCGGCCTGTTTCCCTTTCAGCTGCTCCGAACCGGTGCATTGTGGCAGATTCATGAAAACACCGGTCGGAAATTATGGATGACTTCAATTCCGAGTCCGACAGACTCCTAGGACGAGTTAAGGTAAGGGCGAGCCTGAGAGTTGCTCAAATCGTTTCCTATTCGTCCTAGGCGCAAATTCGCTATTGGAGCTGATTTGGACACCTTATTTTGGTTCTAGGCGGCTCAATTGACTTGTGCTGTCTCAGATGTTATCCAAAAAGGGACATTCTTACTTGATGAGTTGCCCGGTTTGCTTCTCCAAGATGGGATCGGAGCGACGTTTGACAGGGATACGAAGAAAGCTTGGACCAGGACCTTCACGTCTGGTCTCTACAAGTTCCGAATAACAGCCTTGAATTCCATGAAGGAGATACCATGAGTTCAAAAAAGATAGGACGACGAAAATTTATAAAGGGAGCGTCATCTGCGTTTTTAGGGCTGGCTGCGGCTCCTCTTATGAACTTCGATCTTGCCTTTGCCGAGACAGAAAAGCAGGCTAAACCTCAGTACCCGGACTCTTGGCAAGACCGGACTAAAGGTGACAGCCGTCAGCATGGGAGTCATGAACTGCACCGATCCTGCTGTGCTACGTCGCGCTTTTGATCTTGGCGTCAATTTTTTCGATACTGCACATAGCTATATGGGAGGCAGGAACGAAGAAATGGTGGGTAAGGTATTTCGGGGAAAACGAGACCAGGTGCTCATACAAACGAAATTTCGCTTCAATGCTACGGAAAAGGAGAACAGGCAGTCTGTTGAGACAAGTCTTCGGAGACTCCAAACCGACCATGTGGATGTGCTGTTGGCTCACTCGTTCACGAAGCCTGATGAAGTTTCCAATCCTATGCTTATTGAGTTCCTCCAGGCGCTGAAGAAAGAGGGTAAGGCTCGTTATACTGGCTTTTCTTCGCACTCCAATATGGCAGCCCTTTTACAGGAAGCAGCAAAAGCGAATGTCCACGATGTAGCCCTTGTTGCCTACAATTTTACCCATTCAGACGATTTAAAGGAAGCGGTTGCGTTAGCCTCAAGATCAGGGATAGGGATCTTGGCGATGAAGACTTAAGCAGGAGGTTACAAGAAAGAAGACATGCGCGGACTCAGCCCTCATCAGGCTGCACTCAAATATGTGCTAATAGATCAGCATGTTTCCGCAGCTGTTCCAGGAGTCACTACCATCGAACAGATCGAAGAATGTGCTGCCGTTATGGGAACAGCCTTGTCCAAGAAGGATTTCGATACGCTGAGGGAGTATCAGGCCCACCTTCAAGGAAGAATATGCACGATGTGTGGTGGCTGTATAGGGGAATGCCCTCACGGTGTGGCTTATGGTGACCTCTTGAGAGCGATCATGTATCACGACGGGTATAAAGACGACCGGCTTGCCAAAGAAGTAGTTCATACGGGTGATGCTTTGCAGAAGATCAAGCAATGCTCCGAGTGTTCATCTTGTGCGGTCACTTGTAGAAGGGGAATCAATATTCAGTCGCAGATAAAAGCCGTGGGTAAAATGTTCGTTTGAAAATTGAAAGTCAGCGGAGGAACGGTCAGATGACTAGGCATACGGGGCTGGTTATTCTTTTTTCGCTTGTGGTCTTGTTGGCTTCTCAGGATGTCTTCCCAGTAGGTACGCCAATAGAAGCGCTCGTGCCGAAAACTGCTCCGGACGGCTGGGCTCTGCGAGATTCGCCTGAAACTTTTACGAAAGATACACTGTTTGAGCATATTGATGGTCAGGCGGATCTCTTTCTCCAGTATGGATTTGAAAATTCGGTATTAGCAATTTATCGGAAAGGAGATTCCTCCGAGGACAAAATCGACGTGGATATTTATGATATGGGAAATTCACTCCAAGCCTTTGGGGTTTTCTCAAGGTTCAGACAAGAGGATAGGCCAGCGGGAATCGGACTGGATTCCTATTTAGCCGACAACTATGCCCTTTTCTACAAGGGCAAGTATTTTGTGGTGCTCCAAGCAACGGATGCAAATCCGTCGACGTTGAAAGGATTGGCAAAAGACATAGAATCTCGAATCTCGGACGAATCCCCCTCGCCGCAGGAGATCACGTATTTCCCAAAGAGCGGACTTAAGCCTGGTTCTGTAGAATACTTTCCAGAAGGACTTCTTGGTCATCAGTTCCTGAAAAGCGGCTTCAAAGCATCCTATGTGGAGCCGGATAAGACAAAGGCAGATGGAAAGACTACGGCGGAGGACGGAAATTCTTATCTCTTCTTGTCCATTTTTGAAAATCCTCACGAAGCCGTGAATGCCATGAGACTCTTCAGAGAGAACTTATCCAAGAAGGGGAGAATAGCAGAAAGAAGCTCCACGCAATTTGGACCCGACGCTTTGGTTGGTGTAGATCCATACCAAGGCAAGATTGTCGTAGCGCAGAAGGGACCCTGTCTTGTGGGTGCCATCGGTTTTGAACAAGACAGGGAAGGCGAGCGTCGCTTAGCTGAATTGATGAAGGAAATAAAGTAACAAGTCATGACGACTGCAAATTTTGATCAGATTGGTCGAGTCCATTGCGTCGTGAGATCGACGTAATCCTTGGGCATCTCGTATATCTGATGTTGATACGCTGGTACTGACATAATATCCAACTGAGGGGAGATGGACACAGCGACCCGGTTTATTCGGAACACAAATCCTTGATGGCCTCTTCTGGTTTCGCATTCATTCCTTCGCTCCGTGATCTTTCAGAACTTTCACCACGTCAGCGTGACCTCTTTCGGACGCTAACGTCAGCGCTGTCCTGCTAGAATCGAACTTTGCATTGATATCCGCTCCCCTATCCAGAAGCAGTTTAACCACTTCGGCGTGACCCTGCCTTGAAGCCTGCATAAGTGGTGTCCAGCCTTCCTTGGTCTTTGCATTAATATCGGCTCCTTTATCAAGAAGGCTTTTTACGATTTCGGTCCGTCCATCCAAAGAAGGCCACATCAGTGCTGCCCAGCCATTGTACATCTTAACCTTAACATCCGCTCCTTTATCAAGAAGCAGTTTCACCACCCCAGCGTGACCCCACTTACAAGCCTGAATCAGTGCTGTCTCGCCATCATTGGTCTTTGCATTGATATCCACTCCTTTTTCAAGAAGCAGTTTCACAATCTCAGTGTGACCTTCACCTGAAGCAAGCATCAGTGCTGTCAAGCCAGTGGTCGCCGCATTGGGGTCCGCTCCTTGACTCAACAGGCGCTGAACATCTTCCAAATTGCCTTTCTCACAGGCTTCTCTCAGGGCCTCATTTTTATCGATGTCCGAGGCAAAGGGCGTACCTGACACAAGAATGATTAGACACAACCCCAAGATTACCGCACATATGCCTGTCAGTCCTTTCTGAAACATAATCCAAATCCCTCCTTTTTTTCTCTTCGTTTTTTGCCCCGGTCCAGTTTGAAACAATGATACCATACTTATTCGGTGGGGATAGAGAGCCATAAGACAGAACTAATTGAGTTGGGATTTCCGCGTAGTTGCCTTGTGATCCACCGAAAGCCAGTGTTGAAGTACTCGACTCAGGGTCAGATCATTGACCGTCTTCCTTCATGAGATCTCAGTGAATTCCTAGCCGTAGGGTTTCTTTCGAAGACCACTATGCCTGGATGACCGAGATGGATCACGGAAGACGACTTCGGTCGGGACTATCTTCACGACTACTTTTTTGGAACTGATAGGGCAACTCTGTCGGTTGTCACCATGCTGAAAGCGATTATACGAACTTCTCCCGCCACGCTTGTTGCTTTTCAGCAGACCAACGAACACAAACAGCAGGTTTCCCCTTCATCAAGATTTTCATGCAGGAATTGCATGCGTCACACTGCAATATCTCATCCTCTCTGCCCTGCATCACTTTTTGAGGCCACTCCGGGTCGGTCCAGAGTACCCTCGCAAGCCCGATGAGATCTGCCTTTCCATCTTCAATTATCTGTTCCGCCAGTTCCCCATTGACAATAAGACCGGCGGCTATGACAGGAACGTCCACCACTTTCTTGATCGCCGCTGCCAGATCAACCATGTAGCCGGGTTTGGATGACTTCTCTACGATTTCAGGCAAGCGAAAAGACTCGTACGTGCCGCCCATGACAGAGAGGTAGGCAACGCCAGCATTAGCCAGGGAAGCTGTGCTACAACAGTGGATTCCTCCAACTTCAGACCGTCCGGTAGCCATTCATCAGCCAAGAAGCGGTATCCGACCGGAAAATTTCCAACGGCTTTCTTGACCTTTGAGACCACTTCCAGAGGGAATTTCTGACGATTCTCTAGTGAACCCCCATACTCATCCTGCCTCTTGTTTGTCCGCGGCGATACAAACTGGGCAAGCAAATAACCCGTACCGCCATGCAGCTCAACCATATCAAAACCAGCCTTCTTTACTCTGAGAGCGGCATCAACATATTGGTCCTGGATTTCAGCAATCTCTGAGAGTCTCAGTTCCCTAGGCATACGTCCGAATGTCTCGACGGCAGAAGGAGCAACTACTTCCTGGGTAGCGGCAAAGCGCCCTGCATGATTGATCTGCAAACAGGCTAACGCTCCCTCCTGCTTGATGGTGTCGGCGAGACGTTTCAGTCCGTCAAGATTTTCATCTGTATCTGCCCGGATGGAGCGATTCGCGCCACTGCCACGCAGAGTAGTCAACTGTGGCGTTTTCCACAACCACCATCGCTACACCGCTCCCTGCCATCAAACGGTAATGGTCCAGAAGCAAATTACTGACCGTCCCACCTTCACCTGCATAGCCCAAATACATCGGAGCCATCGTGAGTCGGTTCCTCAACTTTAGACCGCCAACCTCGAACGGTTCAAAAAGACGAGAGTACATGGTGCATTCCTTTCTGACCGAATTTGTGAATTGGAAGAGAGGAGAAAGTCCCTGACATTAAGCGAACAGTCTCAATCCTGAGCAACCGTCCGCTCGGATTTCTTATCTCAATACGGTTTTGTCGTCTGACACGCTTCTCGACATCTAACTCTGTTGCTACCCAGTGATGACCAACTTTTCTGAATCCTTATTGGTAACGCAGGGTCGCAAGTTAATCGTACCTGCATCACAATATCCCTTATCAAAAGCGCCGGAACTTACAATCCTCTTTCGCCCATATTCCAACCTGATGTTGGGTAGGCAGCAGCCATGTAATTATTGATAATCTGATCCTTGGCAATGACGAGATCCTTGCAGGCACTCCGTTCCGCCGCCCTGATAATTTTTGTTTGCTCACGGAACCTTTCTCCGATCCGCGTGACTGCACCGTCCAAGTATGCATATCTTAGTTAAGCCACTCTTCCTGACACCAAAAACATTGATTGTTCCGACGGTTCCTTGATAACATTGTACCAAATTTCTTGTCAGGAGGGTAACCATGCCGAATGTTAAGGGTTTTGTTCAAAAGTGCGTGGTGACCGACGCAATCAGTTCGTTTGAAATTGGACCAGCGCCCGGAAACATTGTAACAGTTTCGGTCTGGACTGCCATATTCCCGCACGCAGACCATCCAGCGTTGGCAGTAGCGCTGATGCTCGCCCACCTTTTCAAAAGGGAAGTAGACGTAGAAATTTCCAGTGGCGAGCCCCCCCAAGTAAAGACGGTACGGTTTGTGGAATGATTGAGGCTTAGAGCAGTAGCGCTCCATCCCTTGTTTTCCCGCCTCAGTCTGGGGAGGGCTCGCTCGACAAAGCTATCAAGCTGCCGGTAGAGGAACTGGAAGGTATAGATTGCCACTTCAGCGTCGGCTGGAGTGCCGATGAACGACAATATAGTATCTGAGCCGTGTCGCCTACGAATGATGTGCTGACAATCGAACCCTTCGGCAACGTGGATAAGCAATCCTTTCACCCAGCTTCTGACCGCCTTGCCGACACGCACAGATGCCTCCGTTGCAGCTAGAGTGCTTTTTGCGTCATCGGTCGGCAGATCTGCGATGCTGAGGTTGTAACGGGCCAAAAGCTCACGGGCCTTCGCAGCGGCTAGGGCAGCTTCATTTTCATTGGGCGAATTGGAGAGTTCAAAGAGCTTCCTGACCTTTGACAGTACCTCTTCCTTAGTCATGAATCCATGATGTCCCTATGAGGGGTGTGGGAGACGAATTCCGTATGAGGCAAACCGGATACATCGGTTGGAGAGCCTAGTCAAGACATTTGGGATAGTCCGGTCCAAGCTACTTTCTGAGGAAGATCTTTGCGCTACAATCGAACGCTCTCTAGGAGACTGCACAGGCGCGTGTGATAAAACTTGATACTTCTGGCCCGGTGCAAGGGTGTCCCCCCAGCCTCACGCCCGATAATCTATTTCTGTTCCGCCGTAAACATCCTCTCCCCTCAGATGAGCAGTTCCTACCGGGACTATGAATAAAGAGTCCCTCTACGGCTGGTCCCCTTTGGGAAGGCCAATAAAGACCTTAGGTGGTCCCATTTTGCATTGCCGTATACAATCGCCGTTACGCATACATCCGATAGCTGAACTGGTCTTTCTTAAGACCAAGGAAAAACTTCTCCTCGTATATCACCAAGCCCCAAATCGATCCGATGTAGGTATTCCACAGACTCTTGCCAGCCTTTCCAGCAGACGGTCCTGTAATTTTTCTGATTCTATGGACAGAAAAGGGGGAATTTTTCGGAATAGGATGCCCCGGAGAGAAAAAATATCAGAATATATGAACTGGATGAAACCGGCGGTAGCTTGAGGAGCTACCGCCCGAAACATGTGCGGTGTTGTCATAATAGTCTTCTTCTGGGTTTCAGGCTCACCGCCCGATCCATACAATATGACAAATCAGGTCCAAAATAATCAGAAAGAATAAGTCAGCCTAACGTGAAAAACATGGCCTCCACCCGACAGAATGCTCATGGAATTTGACCCTCCCTTCCCAGACGGTTCCCGATGAGAAATAGGTAAGAATAGATTCTAACAATGTGGAAAGGGCTATTCCTGCGATGATACAGTCCACTGTAGAAAGCACTGCGTGCCCCAAAACGCAGTACGCAACGACAAAGCCTGCACTGATACAGCACAAATAAAAATAGATGTTACCGAAAAAAGTCCTCAAGCACAATACTTATTTCTAGTTGAACTATTTGTTCATCTTCTCTTGAAGTTCCTTTTTCTTGTCTTCCACCAAGCGTTTCAGCTTGTCCCTCAATTCACCCCACTTCTTTTCCAATTCTTGTTTGGTTTGTTTTTGGAGCGCTGCCCTCTTTTGTTCCAAGTCCTGCGTCATTTTATGCTGGTCTTGAGGGATTTCCGACTTAAGCTTCTCTTTGAGTTCCTGAAGTTCCTTTTTATTGCTGTCAATGACTTGCTGCTTGTACTGTTGAAATTCCTTTTTTATCTGTTGCTTGAACTGTTCAATGGATTGCTTCAACTGTTGTTTTGCCGCTGCCACGCCCTGCTTGTTTTGAACGTCGGCTCCAAGACAGAGATTAGGGATAGCCAGTGCAAGAATGAGAATCACTAAATAGCTGAATCTCTTCATACGTCTCTCCTTTCTTCAATTCCTCTCGTTCAATGCCTGATCTATTGGCTCACATGCTTGAAAACGTAACAATGCTCGTACAGAGATACAAGCCTCAATTTCAGCGAATCTTGCCTTTTGAAGGGCCTAGTGAATTGCCTACGGCAATGAAAATGAAACTCCACCTGTCCTACAGACATAGCACAAGGATCGGAAAGCATTTTGTGAATCCAACTTAGTTTCGCCAGCACTTGATAGGCCACGACTATTTTTTCGACAAAAATTTCTCATACCCGTCTGCTCCGCGGAAGCGTCTTTAAAACCAAACTAAAAATCACCAACAGCTCACATTATTTTAACGCTGCGTCCCTAATTTAATCTCAGTACTACCATAGTTGCTTGTTAAGAAGAATGCTTCGGTCTCCCCTGATTATCAGGAGAAACCAGCTACATGAGGGAGGGATGAAGATGAGGACTGTAGGCGTTATTATTCTGATCGGGTGCCTAGTTTGCCCGGCATACGCCGGTACTGACAGTGAGAATTGCATGGACTTGGTTAACACAGCGGCAAAGATGTTCAAAACAGAGGGGAAGGACACAGCACTCAAATATGTGAACTCCTTAATGGGTCCACTCAGGAACGGAGCGGTATATGTTTTCGCGGTTGACTTCAAAGGCGCCATGTTGGGTCATCCGGTTCAAGAAGACCTTCGGGGTCACGACGCATGGGAATTAAAGGACGCGAAAGGGAAATTCATCATTCAGGAGTTCATAAAGATTGCCAAGGAACAGGGCCAAGGTTGGACTGAATATTGGTGGTCGAGGGCTACCCGAGACATCACCTACGCTCAAGAGGACCTACATCAAGCGGGTGCCGGATGAGGACATTTTGCTTGGCGCGGGGTATTACATTAAGTAGTGCTTATCTCTTTGCAGAGAGGAATAAACGCGGGGGTATTTCCGGTCAGGCCCTATGGACCAGACTGATGATCGAGAATCATCTCTCAACAAAGGAAAGTGATAGACATGAAAATCGAACATAAAATCGATGAATTGATCAAAGCCGGTTGGGGGGTTGTGGACTCCGACTATGATCCGGTTGCATTTCAGCACTGGAAGCTGAAAGCATACGAATGTCTTGATGCCATGTTCGGTTCCGATCATGCTTATACTCGATATTTTGAATACTTTGTTAAACAGGGCGATAGGACGAATATTCTTGCAGCGGGAGGGGTGCTTGTTGCAGCGAAGGAACAGTGGGTGGGGAATGAACTTCAGCCATCCACGCCACGTGATGCCCTTGAGTCGATCCCGCTCCTCATGGGGACAGATGGAGACCACATATCAAAGTAATCGACAATAGGCTTCAAAACCTGTACGATTCCGGCATTCAAGTAGACCTCGAAAGCATTTTATTTATGGGGGTCCCACCACCCTCACGCCTGATAATTTAATTCCGTTCCGCCGTAAGCATCGTCTCTGTGTCATGGACGGCGGTGCTACTGGGACTACCGATACGCTTGACTTTTGCCCTACCGATACATACCCCGATTTATTACTTTCCACCGATTTATAAAATACAAGATGTAGATCCCTGTCTCCGCCTGCCTCTCAGCATCGATTGAAATAGTTATAATACTATTAATAAATTGGTAAGTTATACTCATAGTATAATCTAGGAGTTGTTTTGACACAAGGTGCAAAAACGCATCCATCATGTTCATATGTCGCATGTATTTGGCTATCGTTATGAACCAGCCGATCTATCTGCTTGATATGGCAACCGATATTTCTCACCCGAAAAAGTGGTCAGGATTTTCATCGAGCAAAACGTTTAATTGATAAAGATCGAAATTGTGTCCGTGAGTATGGAAAATAATGAGCAAGGCCACTTCATCAAGAATATCGCAAAAGGGTACTTCCGAAATTCCTGAACTGCCCTTGGATACTCTTGGAGCCGCAGGACATACCCTTCCTCGTCTCTATACCATAGAAGAGACCGCCGCGTATTTGGGTGTTAAGGTCAAGAGAGTCCACGAATACGTACGGAAAGGGTTACTCCAGTGTGTCCAGCTTTCAGCAAAAGTTCGCATGTTTACGGAAGAGCAGATTAAGGATTTCATCCAGAGGCGGACTATACCATTACCGAAGCCGCTTGACCGTAAACCCCGTGAGCAGGTACGTTGTTCCCCGGAAAGGAGGAAGTCATCTGGGGGTTCATCGGTTAGAGCGCTCCGAAAGGAGACGCAATCATGGTGAAGCGGCGTGGAAAGTCGCACTACATTTACTTTAAACCATTTAAAAACAAGAAAATCGGTGTTCGTGTGGACGCAAACACAATTAGCGAGGCGAAGCAAATCGAGGGTGTTGTTCTGCGAGCATGCCGGACCGGTAGTTACCATGGTCTTGATCCGATTTCGCGGGAGGTCTGCATCCGCATGTTCAACAACCAGCAATGGGAGCTACCACCGGAGCTGGATGATTTCGTCACTCAAAAGCCTACGGGGGTGTTGACTCTCTGGAAAGCATCGGAGCTGTTTATCAAGGACCCGGAAGTCAACCTGGATCAGTATCGCTGGCGCTATGAGATCGCACTGGCTCATCTGGCAGATAAGCTTGGAAGAGACACTCCTCTCAACTCTATTTGGGTCAAGGATCTAAAGCGATACCGGATCGCACGACGGCAGGAGGGAGCCGCCCCTGACACAGTGAACAAAGAGATTTCCACCTTATCCCGACTTTACAGGGTCATGATTGAGATGGAGATTGTCAAGCCGGACAGGAATCCGGTCCGTCTGCTCAAGCGACTCTCCGCTAAATCGGGAGAGAGGCAAGTGTACCTCTCACGACAAACGGTGGAAGAAATCGCGTCCAGGACTCCTATATGGTTTCGACCACTTTTATGGACGGCGTACTATACAGGGGCAAGAAGGGGCGAAATGTTGGATCTGGAACGTACACAAGTGGATCTGTCCAAGCGGATTATGATCCTGTCACCACCAGAAACCAAAGAAGAATCCTGGAAGAGGGTGCCTATCCACCTTGAACTTGTCCCAATTCTCCAGAATGTGCTCGACGGACCGATACTCATGAGCGGGAAAATGTTTTATCTCAGGGACGAGAAGGGTGTCCGTGACTTGGAACTTGAGAGCTTTAAGAATTGCTGGCCCCGCGCCTGCGAAGCCTTGGGAGTCGAACGTCCCTGGCCAACACTTAACGATCTGAGGGGCACTTGGCGCTCCAATGCGAGGAGGTCCGGGATGCGTTATGACATTGAAATGAACATAATGGGGCACTCGTCAAGGATGAAGTCTGTTCATGAAAGATACGGGAGAATTTCCAGCGAAGAACTCGTCGATGCCATTGACAAGATGACCTTCGACAATGGGAAGACAGAGATACTGGTTTGTCGTCGAGACAAGAAACCCGCGTCGGGCGAAAAGGGTAACAAAAGGGAAACAAATGTCGCCGGAAAAGAAAAAGGTCGTGTGTCGGCACGACCCTAACCCTAATAAAATTAAATAGTTACATGGTAGGCGGGAGAGGATTTGAACCTCCGACCCCTGCCGTGTGAAGGCAGTGCTCTCCCCCTGAGCTACCCGCCCATAATTCTGTTAATCTAACATAGTGATCTCGGTCGTGTCAAAAGAAGATGATCGTATGGCGCGGATTCGGACTCGCTGTCTTTCCGGTTTGACTGCGCGAAACTGACAAGCTACAAAAAATCCGAAGTCGTATACTTTGTTGTAGCGCATGTCATGCGCGCCAAAATATAAAAGACGACAGACCACTATGCTGAAATCGAGACTCAGGTCATTAGAGGAAGCGCTGATGAGAAGTGAAAATTCCGGTTTCCATGACGATATAACTGATGTGCCGGGAATCCGTGTAGGCCACGCCGAGAACTCCGAAGCAAAAACAGGCGTTACTGTAATTCTGCCGCCATCCGTGGGTGCTAGAGCCGGGATCTATATAGCGGGCGCGGCGGCTTCGACACGTCAAACGGACTCGTTACAGCCGTTCCATGTGGTGGACCGTATACACGGTCTATGTCTCTGCGGGGGCAGTGCCTTTGGATTGGATGCCGCGGGCGGCGTATTAACTTACCTTGAAGAACAGGGAGTAGGTCTGCCGGTAGTCGGGAGGACAGTTCCTATTGTTCCGGCTGCGGCTATTTTCGATTTGGGTTTCGGTAGCGGAGCTGTTCGACCTGATGCAGCTATGGGCCGCAAGGCCTGTCTAAACGCGTCAGCTGAGGCAATAGCACAAGGAAGTGTGGGAGCCGGAATCGGAGCTAGTGTTGGAAAGCTGTTCGGAATTGAACAGGGAATGAAGGGAGGATTAGGTTCAGCTTCCTTGGTTTCGGACGATATCGTTGTGGGAGTGCTGGTCGTAGTAAATGCTTATGGGGACATCATCGATACAAACCGATGTCTTCTGGCCGGCGCCAGGACTTCGCCAACCTCTCTCGATCTGGCCGATTCCTCCGCTTTGCTAATGGAAGGAAAAGCCGTCTCGCGAAGGGTCTCCGTGGAGAATACTACTCTGTCGATCGTGGCCGTTAACGCTCGCTTCAATAAAATAGACGCTTCGAGAATCGCGGCCCAAGCTACTCTGGGCCTCGGTCAAGTTATCCGACCTTTCCGGAGCCAAATAGACGGAGATCTCACGGTTGTTTTAAGCGTCGGCGATTTAGAAGTCGACCTGAATCGGATAAGTTTGTTGGCAGCAGAGGCTCTGCAAAAAGCCGTCATAAAAGCCATCAAAAATGCCGACGGTTTCGGAATAATCCCCTCCTGGCAAGATATTGCGCGGCAGCGGGAAGATAGTCCCGGGTGAAATCCCGAGCAGAATCCGGAAACAAAAGATCCACCAACCGGGCGCTTAAGCTTTTGAATTATCTCACATTCGATTAAGATGGTTGATGTGGAGACTTCGTTCCTCCGTGGTCGGTCAACCGGCTTGACACTCATCTTGCAGGTATAATAATAAAAGAATTGGAGTTATACTATGGGAGCTAAGCTGCTAGCCGGCAAGCAAATTCTTGCTGTAGATGACGAGCAAGATATTCTGGATATTATTGCTGAAGAATTGGAAGAGCATGGTGTAGAATTGGATAGAGCGTCTTCGTATGAGGATGCCATCCAGAGAATGTCATCTCTGACGTATGACCTCGTCATTCTGGATATAATGGGAGTAAGAGGTTTTGAACTACTCGAATTTGCTATAAATAAAAGCATGCCCGCGGTAATGCTGACAGCTCATGCTCTCAGTCCCCAATCCCTCAAGAAATCTATTGAACTGGGAGCGAGGGCGTTTCTGCCAAAAGATCAGCTTGGACAATTGGCTCCATTTCTGGAGGACGTTTTGACCCACAGCTATCACGGAGCTTGGAAATCGGTTTTAGGAAGATTGGGAAGTTCCTTCGGAAAAAGATTCGGGCCGGACTGGACTAAAACGGAGAAGGAATTTTGGGAGAAATTTGACAACGACTTGGAGACCAATGAGGCCATTATTATTCGGTCCTAGTCAGACTTTAGCGGGGGTGATATCCGGGGGTCTTTAAGTGACTATAAAAAATATTCGGACATCGCACCTTGTTCATGATCTTAAAAATCCTGTCAATATCATAGAAACGAGCGCGCAATCTCTTCTTGACAAGACGGACCGTTACGGGTCGATAACTCGACGACAGGAGAAGGTCATCAAGCGTATCCTGAGAAATGCTCTCAAAATAAAGAGCCTCGCCCATAATATGCTGCAAGTGGACCAGGCTACGCTCGGAATTGTAAATATAACAGAATGCACCCTCTCAGGAGTCATCAAGGATGCTTTCGTGGAAGTTTTCGAGTTGGTCGATCCGGCGGTATCGGAGGCATTGGATGAGGCTGAAAACATCGAAAGTTTCCGCAAAGTATTGAGGGAAAACAATATCTTCCTTGATGCTGACGAAGACCAACTGAAGCGAACTATTCATACAGATGACATAAAACTCTGTCTCATAATTACCAATTTACTTTCCAATGCATTTAAATATAGATACAAAAATGTTTATCTGAAGTGCACTGCTCAAAGCGAAATCGTAAATGTATCTGTAAGAGATGATGGCCCGGGCATTCCCGAGATGTATCATAAACAAATCTTCGATCAATATTTTCAATGCGTTAAAGCTGATGGTTTCCCGGTCCGAGGACATGGCCTCGGACTTGCGGGTGCTTTAGCTTTAGCGGAAGCCATGGGCGGCACATTGTCTTTGTGCAATCATCCGCAAGGCGCAGAATTTGTGGTTGAGATAAACTGCGGCCGGGAAGGTTAGCCCGGCCGCATAAAGCAATGGTGCTACCAAGTGTTTGCAATGTAGAGTACTGCCGGGCCTCGCTGTATTTTCAGCCTTATAATTTTATTTTGCTTTGCTACCGCTGCTTCTTTATTGAATTCTCCAATATCTGACACGGATTTTCCATCAACTTCAAGGACAACATCTCCTTCATGTATGCCCATTCGCATTCCGGGCTCACCATCGTTTACATGCTTGACCATCAGTCCTTCGCCTTGTTTCAAACCCATTTTCTCGGCTAAATCTGACGGCACTTTTTCAACTACGATGCCGAGCTCGTTTGAGGTTCCGCTCGTTTTGTCCGAAGGGGCCGCGGCAACAGTTTTAGCAGTTGCTTCCCCGATGGTCACATCGACATCCATTGTTTTTTTGCTTCTGTGAAGAGTTAACTTGGCCTGAGTACCAGGTTTTGTCGCGCCTACCAAATTTTTCAACTCGGACGAGCTTGAAACATCTTTTCCATTAAATTTCACAATGACATCACCCGATTTGATTCCGGCCTTATCAGCAGGGCTGCCAGGGACAACGCTGGAAACCAGCGCGCCATTGATATCGCTGATACCGAATGATTTTGCCAGCGCCTCATTAAGATCCTGAATGTTTACACCTAAAAGGCCCCGGCGAACTTTACCCTCCTTCATGATCTCATCTGAAATAAGCTTTGCGGAATTAGAGGGGATTGCAAAGCCTATTCCCTGATAACCGCCGCTACTACTCGCGATTGCCGTTGTGATCCCAATCACCTCGCCATTGATATTGATCAAGGGTCCGCCGGAATTGCCCGGGTTAATAGCTGCATCAGTCTGGATGAAATCTTCGTAATCGATTATTCCCATATTAGTTCGGCCGGTAGCGCTGACTATGCCTTGGGTAACTGTTTGATTAAGTCCAAACGGATTTCCCACAGCCAATACTATTTCACCAGCTCTCAATTTGGATGAATCGCCCAGAGTGGCTGTCTTAAGGCCCGTTGCGTCAATTTTGATCACGGCGATATCACTTGGGGGATCAATACCGATCACTGTTCGCTTTATAGGATTTTTTGCCCACCAGCGTGACTTTGATCTCATCCATGTCTTTAACGACATGAGCATTGGTCAAGATGGTGCCATCAGAGGATATAATTACTCCGGACCCCATAGCTACTTGAGTGGGACCGCTGCGGCCGTGAGGGTTTTCTTTGAAGGGCGAGGGTCCTTGGTCCCCGAAGAAGTCCCGATAAGGAAAATTCTTAAAAAACGGCTCTAGATCACCGCTTGTGCGAACAGGCGCTTTTTTGGTGGAACTGATATTTACTACAGCGGGAGTAACTTTTTCGGCGACTTGAACGAAAGCCTCATCCAGTTGTTTCAGAAGGGACGGGGCTTGCGCCAGAGCGGGATGAGAAATACTTGCCATAGAAAAAATTATAAATAGAAAAATAGCAATCTTGATTCTACTTTGGAAAGTGATGGTCATGACATTATCTCCTGTTAAATTTGTAACCCTAACTTGTTGCCCTAAATTAATCTGCATATTTAATTCTATTTAGGTGTTTCATCACATGTCACAAGATGACTTTTGATGATGTTTTTAGTTCTCCGTTTCTATTCCTGGATAGTTAAATGATTGGGAAGGAAACATAAATGTAACGCTTTATAGAAGCACTTATCTCTCCTAAGTATGTCCCGCCTATATTTGCTAATATTGACAATTTGAATAAAGATTGGTTTCTTCGCAGACGATAGATGTTTAGTGAAAAATCAAAGCACGGCTAAGTGTCTGCGCGAATTGCAGACTGAATCTGAAACTGTCTGCAACGACACAATTAATTTGTGACTCTCCCCAAGAGATGCACTACGTCTTTTATTTTGTCAGTCTTGTCTTACTCTAAAGAAATAAATCCGGTCATTTTGTGGTCCGGGTTTCGCGAAGGGCTCTGGTTAATCAGCTTGCTCATGGACGGGTCATTATGAATCGGGCCAATCCTTTGTCAACCTCAGCTTGGCTTCCACTCAGCCATTCGGTTTTTCGGGCATTGTGGATTGCATCGATTGTTTCAAATATTGGGACTTGGATGCAAAATGTGGCTGGGGTCTGGTTCATGACTTCGCTAACCCAGTCTCCGATTAAGATCGCGCTGATGCAAACCGCCACAAGTTTGCCCGTGTTTCTGGTCGTCATTCCCGCTGCTGCAATGGTTGACATAGTCGATCGAAGGCGAATGCTCTTGTTTACCCAGGGGTGGATGTGTGCTGCGGCTGCTGGACTTAGCATTCTAACATTTTGGGGAGCTACTGGTGAATGGGAGCTACTCGCATTCACATTTGCATTAGGGTTAGGCTCAGCTATGAATGTGCCCCTTTGGCAGGCACTAGTTCCAAGATTAGTACCGGCGACCGAGCTGCCGGCCGCAGTAGCTTTGAACGGAGTTGCTTTTAACATTGCGCGAGCAGTCGGTCCTGCTTTGGGCGGAGCCGTTGTTGCCGTTGCAGGGCCGGGGCCTGTATTCCTGTTGAATGCAATATCGTTTGTCGGGGTTATGATTACTGTCTATGGATGGGAATCTTCCGGACCTCCGAATTACCTGCCCTCTGAACGGGTCATTGGAGCAATGAAAACAGGCGTACGATACATGCTTCATGCTCCGCCTTTGCGTGCCGTTCTTATTCGCTGTTTATTGTTTATAACGTGTGTCAGCGCGTTATGGGCCTTGTTGCCTGCGATAGCCCGGCATGAATTAGGAATGGGGTCGATAGGTTTCGGCGGGCTATTCGGGTTCATAGGCATCGGAGCTCTTGTGGGAGCAGCTGCCTTGCCAAAACTAAGGAGCCTGGCGTCACCCGATCGGCTTATAAATGCCGCTTCAGCTGTTTTAGTTGTTGTGCTGTTGGCTCTGGCTACTATTAGGATTATTCACATTCTGTATGCGGCTATGTTAATCGCAGGCATAGCATGGATGGCAGCTATGTCCAGTCTTACCGTGGCTGCTCAAACTCTAGTTCCATCCTGGGTTCAGGGGCGCGCGCTCGGGTTTTATACGCTGGCATTCCAGGGCGGGATGGCGGTGTCGAGTGCAGCGTGGGGAATACTCGCGGAAAAAGAAGGAAATCCTTTTGCCCTAATCTGTGCCGGCGGTTTGCTAACAATGACCGTCCTTTTCAGTTTAAAATGGCGTCTAAAAGTCGGCTCTGCTCAAGATTTGAGACCATCCTTACACTGGCCCGAACCTGTTTTGACCACCCGACCGAACCCGGAAGAAGGGCCGGTACTCGTATTGATCGAATATCATATTGATCCTGCTAAAGCGGAAGAATTTGTGAACGCCGCACATGAGCTGGCTCGTATTCGACGAAGAGATGGGGGGAGGCAATGGGGCTTATATCGTGATCTTGCAGAACCTGCTCGTTATATTGAAACATTTCGGGTGGAATCCTGGGTGGAACACCTGCGTCAGCACGAGCGAATAACCGTCGTAGATCGAACGATCGAAGAGCGCGTGCAAGCTTTTCATATTGGTACCAATCGGCCACCAGTTTCTCATTTTCTGTATCAATGATTCTTCGGGGCAAAAAATGATTCCAGACCTTTGCAGTGACTTGTGTCATTTTTTCTTATGCGAAAAATTGAGGGGAGTGATTGAAATATTTAAGCGGTTTACCTTACTACAATCACAGGGATCTCCAGCTGATGTCGCACAGGATTGACAGTGCTGCCGAAAAGGATGTCACTGATGCCTCTATGGCCGTGCCCGCCCATGACAAGAATATCGATGTTCTGTTCTTGCACCATACGAATCAATTCTTTGGAAACGTCACCAAAGCCCAGAGAGATTTCCACCTCAACCCCTCTATGGGCCAGAGACACCCCTACTTGATTTAAATATTCTTCGTCCTCTCGAGCTTCTGTATCATAAGCGTCCGCTCCGAATGTTACTCCTCCGGCGCCTTCGACCACATGAAAAAGGAACATGACAGCGTCGTGCTGCCGTGCCAGAGGCAGAGCGTGACTAAGAACCTTCTTGTCTATGTCATTGTGTGCCAGTGCCACGCCTATCCGTTTATAACGTGGAACATCCAGGTCCAACCTGTCCTCGTCAGCGCGAATAAACTGACTGAGTTTGCGCCATCTGGGAAGCCTTTCAATCTCAGGCAGGTGAATAAAAGGTTTGACAAATATATAGAGGAGGAACGCCGCAAGGGCACATACCGGCGGGACAATTGTTGCCCAAATCCAGGCAGGCTCAGGGCTCGATTGCATCCATTCTTGTATTTGATCGATTACCAGTTTGCTGTTCAAACCTACAATCCCCAGCGCCACTATCCAACCAAGGACCTTGAGTCCTAAGCCATTAACAAATTCTCCCATCAGCTTCTTGTCATTAGTGAAATGAATGAGTGGGATCATTGCAAAAGACAGCTGTAAACTCAGAATTACCTGGCTCAAAATCAACAATTTATAGCTTCCTGCGTCACCCGCAAAGAGGACCGTCAAGACGGCCGGTACAATTGCCAGAAGCCGTGTAACCAATCTTCGCAAGAATGGGCGCATCTTGAAATGCAGGTATCCTTCCATAACAATCTGGCCTGCCAGAGTTCCGGTTATGGTAGAAGCTTGGCCACTACAAATGAGACCTATCGCAAATACCATCCCTGCCAGGGGTGCCCCCAGCATTGGTGAGAGTAGGCTGTGGGCCTGCTGGAGCTCCGTCACTTCAACGCTTTTGCCGTGGAATGCAGCGGCAGAAACTATGAGGATAGCGGCATTAACAAAAAAGGCGACATTCAAAGCCAGTGCAGAATCAACAAGATTGAAACGGCAGGCCTGTCGTTTCCCTTCAACTGAGGTCTCATATGCTCGACTCTGTACCAGAGCGGAATGCAGATAGAGATTATGGGGCATCACCGTTGCTCCTATGATGCCGATAACAATGATAGAGCGCTCCATCCGGTATTCGTGGTACGAAACCCTTGACTACTTCGCCCCACTGTGGAGACGACCAGTAAATTTCGACTACGAAGCACAAACCGATCACGGTAATCAGAGACAGAACGAAACTCTCGAATTTTCGCACCCCAAGGTTTTGAATGGCTAGAAAGAGCAGCGCATCAAGTCCCGTGATAATTACTCCCCATAAAAGAGGTATGCCGAAAAGGAGATTGATTCCTATTGCTCCTCCCAGTACTTCCGCTAGATCGCAGGCTACTATGCCGATTTCCGCGAGCACCCAAAGTATGTAATTTGCCGAACGAGGATAATGATCACGGCACGCTTGCGCCAAATCTCTGCCTGTAACGATTCCGAGCCTTGCGGCCAACGTTTGAAGCACTATCGCAGCGATGTTGGATACCAGCAGGACCCAGATGAGCGTATAACCAAATTTTGCTCCGCCTTCTAAATCGGTCGCCCAGTTTCCGGGATCCATGTACCCGACACTTACCAAGTACGCTGGGCCAAAAAATGCCAATATGCGTTTCGATATGGCAGCTCCTGAGGGAATTGATACGGTGCGATGGACCTCTGAAAGAGAAACTCCGACTTTTGTCATTCGATTACCCGACTCTGAGGTGCTGGACAGCAAAAATAAGACTACTGAAAAAAATGAATGGTTAATCTTTAAAGGTCAAGACTCGACCCCACAAACTTTTTGTCCCCCACAGACCCGACCGTAAACACTCGAGTTGCACGATTTGGCTATGATCGACAAACAGATTGATCTCCGCTCCGTAATTTTTAATATACCATGCAAAAACATCCGGATCGGCTGCTTCGAACATTGGCTTTTCTAATCCGAGTCCGTTGATGATTTTAGCTACGACATCCGTTCGCCAGACTTTTACGTTCTCGGTTATTCCTTCGGACTCGATCATGATCATATATGCTCCCGCGTCCACAAATCGCCTGGCCTGCAAGATAGCCCATTCCACATCACGCGTCCCTTCAGCCTCCAACTCCGACGTGGCCGTAGCCCCACCTGCACCGAATTGAATTCCAACTTCGGGTTTGGCTTTGAGGCCTGCCTGCTGCACCTTTTCTATCAATCGGAGCCAATCGTCTATCGGAATAGAGATAAAGCCGCTGGAAATTTCTATAATATCAAATTCCAGTTTTTTGCATTCTTCAATGTACGACTCGACCGCCCTTGATCCATGAGTCAACACACGTTCGATAAAGCCGCCTGTTGAAACAAGTACGTCATGCGAATGACAGAGATCAATCAATTTTTTGATGACCTGCCGAGGCATAAGGCTGAACGAGCCGCCGGCAAATTTCAAGGAATCAACATAATCGCTCATTGTTTCTAAGATGTCCTGCAGATAGCGCGTTCCCATCGGGGTGTAATAAGGCCCCCGGATTTCGGTGATCCCGCGCTTTCTAGGTTTGGATTCTCGCTTATTAATCGGCAGAAAAGAAAAAGCTCTTTCGTCACCATTTTTCGTTTGAGTCATTTGATTCCCCCGGCAAAACAGGAACAATGAAATGAATGTGTGATTTTATATTCGGCCCAATAATCGCGTCAGGTCCCGAACTCTAATTGCGTCAAGATTCTCTATGGCTTGAGTAATTTCATTTAATAATGATGTATCGCTTTTTCCTCGGCACAATTCATTGAATTTCCTGAGCGCTGTGCCCCAAGTCATCGGACGAGTGTGAAACCCTTCATATTCGGATATTTCTTTCGTCAATACTTTCCCATTTAGTAACGAGACTGTTATTCTGCACGGCATTTCGTCGGGGAAACGCTTACTATAATCATCTGTTGGAATCACCGATATTTTTCGGAGCAGCGTCTGAACATCTTCGCTCCTGACCCGTTCCTCCCTATATTGCTCCGGCATGACTCGACCGTCCAGAACCGCTACAGCAACCATATATTGCAGACTGTGATCGGCCTGCTCTTTTGTGAGGACCAGTGTCTTGTCACCCTCTTCGCCGCCGCCAATGATATTGTATGCCACACGAAATGTCTCAATAATGATTCGTTCGACGTCAGCGCCCAGAAAGGGGTTCTCGTTTTTGAGTCCCAAGATGGCTTCGATTGCTGATTGCGAATGGATTTCAGCATTGTATTTTTTGATAATTGTGCGCCTTACCACTTCCAGGTCTTCCCGAGACCAATCAATCTCGAACGGTCCGGCGATGGCGTCCATAAAGCCCTTGTTACCTTCAAAGACCTCCGAAGGACCGGTTATGCCCCGCATGGCAAGGAATACTGAATGAATCACACCAAAGGCCATATTGGGATATGCCAGACCTTTCCAGTTTGACAACTCCCCTGTACGTGTGACTCGTAGCGCATTAAATGCCGTCCCGCCAATCGCGAGCGCATTGACAATCTTGGTCTGATCCAGGGCCAATACTTTGGATGCTCCAGCAGCTACTGCGAAGGCTCCTTGGGTAGTATGATCAAATCCTTTTGCACGCACCGGCGCGACTTCGCTGAGACGACACTGCACCTGATAAGCTATTGCGAGGGCTGTCATGAATTCCCGGCCATGGCAATCCGCATATTCTCCGGCAGCAAGTACAGCGCCCAGATTGTCACTTGGATGGCAAGTTTCGTGTTTTGCCAAATAACTGTCATTAAAATCCAAATACCTCACCAATGCTCGCATTGTAGAGTGTGGCTCGATCAGGCGCTGTTCGGCCCCCTCCGATCAGAGTGCACTGCTCAGATCCCCCAAAATCCTCCAGTTGTGCCCTCACGATTTTGACAGGTCCTTCCCCGAGAGCGCCAATTGCACAACCGAGAGAATCCAAAACCCGAATTTTCAGGTCCTGGCGTGCTGGATCCGAAATGTCGCTATACGATTTTTCAATGATGAAAGAGGCTAGCTGCTCCGCTCGTTTCAAAAGATTCACCCCCTTCACCGGAATTGTATTTTTTCATACTTCAGCAGCGAATAATTTTAAATGCAGACAATAATTTTTCATTTATTTGAATAAGCTATACTATTGCTCGCCCGGAAGACTCAATTAGGTCTTAGCTCCGAGTATCGAATCTTAATTCTATTCGTTTTCCTCCGGGCAGGAAGAGCAAAATCCGCATTGATCATCATTAACCTTCAACAAACCGCGTTTCAATGATTCCCGGTTAGCAATTAATACGCTGATTTCTTCTTCACACTGCTTCCGAAGTTCCGGCGATGCCTGTTTGGCACACGCTTCCAATTCTTCTATTTGATTATTGCATGTATTGAGCAGCCCCTGAATTCTATTTTCAAAATCCGCTTGCGTTTCCAACTTGCACCTCCGACGGCTTTATCTGGCCCGAAGCCAAATAGGTACGACGCCTATTTGCGCTCTTATCCCCTCCAGACCATAATGGCTCTGGAAAGTTCCTCAGAATTTGATCCATTGCGGTGTCCTTAAACTGATCGACAACGGTGGCCTAAGCCAAGCACCATTGACTATTGAGGAACTTTCATGATCCTCATGTTGTCATCTAAAGAATGATCGATGAGGGGTTCCTATTGGGCATCCCAATTGATTAAAAAGTTTTTAATTTGTTTACAGCCGAAAAAACACATTGGGGGAGACAGATGAATGGATCAGTATCAATATCGATTCTTCTGGGGGTGTTGGCATCCGTTCTAATCGGCATGACCGTGGAGGCTGAATCAACTGATGCTGTTCCGAAGATGACCCAGGAACAAGCAAAATCAGTGTTGGGAAATCCTGAAGTCATTTTTATTGACGTGCGAGCACCGAAGGACTGGAATGCCTCAGGTTCAAAAATCAAAGGAGCTGTAAGGGAAGATCCGTCTAACATATCCAGTTGGGCTGACAAATATCCTAAAGAAAAAACTCTGCTGTTTTATTGCGCCTGACCTAATGAGGGTACATCTGCCCGTGTGGCAGCTCAATTTCTGCAAAGAGATTACAAAAAAATCTATGCTCTTAAAGGGGGCTGGAATAAATGGATCGAGAATGGATTTCCAATAGAAAGTAAATGACCTAGGGAGATTCCCGTGTTGATCAAAATAAAAAGAATTTATGATCGGGCTTCCGACGAGGACGGTTATAGAGTGCTTGTAGATCAATTATGGCCCCGAGGGCTCAAGAAAGAAGATGCCCGCATTGACCGCTGGGTAAAAGAAATAGCTCCCACGACAGAACTAAGGAAATGGTATAATCACGATCCTGAAAAATGGCCTGAATTCAAACGCCGTTATTTTGATGAGTTGGATGAACACACTGAATTTATAAATGAATTCATAAAAACAATAAAAGAACGCAAGGTAACATTTCTGTTCTCTTCGAAAGAGCTAAAGCTAAATAACGCTGTAGCTCTGAAAGAATATATTGAGAAAAAATCGAAAACATAATTTCATCCGAAACTCCGAATACTAGAATGCCGGTCGAGCGGTCATGAGAATCAATTCTTGCATGTGCGGAGCGTTTGCAATCGTAATCATCGGGTTCGTGTTAGCTCATTCGCAAGCTTTCCCCGCTCCTGCCGAGATCGTGAAAGCATACTCCCAAAACATGGGAAACAAAGATGAGATTAAAGGTTTCGAAATTATTACTGCTGCGGCTTTACCGCCGGAAGCAAAAATAACATTGAAGCTCATAAAGCATGGCGGTCCATTTCCATATCCCAAAGATGGAACAATTTTCGGAAATCGAGAAAGGCGGTTGCCTGCCCATCCTCGCTGGTACTATAAAGAATATACTGTTAAGACACATGGCGGCCATGGTCGCGGGGCTCGACGAATCATTGCCGGATCAAATGGAGAATTTTATTATACAGATGATCATTACAATAGTTTCAAATTGATTAAGGAGTGATGTTGAAACGACTGCTGGATGTCTTTAAGGATTTTCAAACCTCCGGTATTTTTCGGCTGGAAGGAGAGATCTCAACAGAAGAACTGTCAAAGATTGCTAAGCAACATGGGATTGCATTTTTCCTCATTGACGGCCGGAAGATTAACAATAAAGAGCAGTTCCTAAGAAACTCAGCTCAAGCGATGAATTTTCCGGACTATTTCGGTGCAAACTGGGACGCATTTGAAGATTGCCTTACTGATATGTCGTGGCACGAGACTGATGGTTTTGTGATTTTATACGATAATGTCGATACCTTCGCTCAGAATTCACCGGATCAGTTCAAAGTAGCGCTGGAAATCTTTCGAGACATCATCGAATTTTGGCGTAACCAGGAAAAACCCTTCTTTGTGGTGGTGCGCGGCCACGGAGAGCAACTGCGGGAATTGCCATCAATTATCTTTTGAGTAATTGAAATACATTTTCCACACAAGGATGTCACTCTTTGCCGCCCGAAATCTCAGTCGTGCCACGCCTGCGAATATCCTGTTTCTATCAAGTAACAGAGCCATTGGTGATTTTAGAAATCCAGTCGCGGGTAACATAAACCACAACCAGAGCCTGAAATTAAGGTGAAAAGCTTACAAACCGTTTGTCGTCAAGATCAACTTGCGAAGAAGAAAGTCAGGCAAATTCGAAACTATCGAATTATGGGAGAGGAGAAAATTATGACTTCGAAATTATCAATTCTCGGCTTTGCCGGCAGCCTTCGCCAAGGCTCTTACAACAAAGCCATTTTAAGAGCGGCACTGGAAGTGGTTCCGTCCGATGCGAAACTGGAGATTTTCGACCTGGCTGGGATCCCCCTTTTCAACCAGGACATGGAAAATCAGCCGGCAGAAAAGCTGAAAGAGTTTAAAGCGGCAATTCGCGCTGCCGATGCCCTGTTGATCGCCACCCCCGAATACAACTACTCAATGCCCGGGGTTTTGAAAAATGCCCTGGACAGCGCTTCCCGACCTTACGGGGACAATGCCCTGGATGGGAAACCGGTAGCAATCATGGGTGCTTCCATCGGCATGCTTGGAACCGCGAGGGCTCAGTACCATCTGCGTCAAAGCTGCGTCTTTTTGAACATGTACCCATTGAACTTTCCGGAGGTCATGATCCCCTTTGCGCAAGAAAAAATCGACGATAAGGGCCGCCTGACTGACCCGAAAACAAGGAAGAAAATCGAGGAACTGCTACAGGCATTGATAATTTGGGCGCGGCGGCTGAAATAGAGCCGCCTCTTGCCGAGCACAGCTGGCTCATGAGATGCTGGCCGGAAAGCCCCACAAGGGTGGCAAGATCGTCCTGGAGATAGAATCATGAGTGGCTCGGCAAAGTCATTATTCACCAGCGCGGAGCGAACCGCAGCGGCACTCCAAATTCCGGTGCGTTGCACGTCTCACTGTCTTTGCGCAGTCGGTTGATCGCTTTCTCTGGTTTGTGCCGGAGCATGTGCAAGCGGTCAAAGGCCCAGCCGTCCCTGAACTTGACAAAAAGTGCTCAATATTCGCAAAATGTGGCTTATTCAAGCAGGGGCGCCAACCAGGATCATTTAATCAGAGAATTGAATTATGGATGAAGGGGGCTTTGGAACCCAGACAATTAGGATTATGCAGGTGCAGGCATGACAAGAGGCCAACTCGAAACCCCGGTCCTCGTATCAGACCTGGATGTGATCTACGTAAGTTCTTTCGTTCCAAGAGCATGCGGAATTGCTACTTTTACCGATGACTTAAGCACTTCAATTTCGGCCGAATTGGGTGGCAGAACATATCGGGTAGTTGCAGTTACCGATCAAACGGGAGCGTACGATTATCCTTCTGAGGTAACATTCGAGATCAGGCAGAATGTAATCCGTGATTACGCTCGTGCAGCAGAATATCTTAACGGTTCTTCGGCTCAGATCATCAGCCTGCAACACGAATTTGGTATTTACGGAGGCGAGGCCGGGAAATATCTTTCAGTGCTGCTATGTCATTTGAAAAAGCCGGTCATAACTACCGTCCATACTGTTTTGGAAAACCCTCTTAAAGATTACCGCGAATCGTTTGAAATTGTTATCAACGGGTCTGAGCGATTGGTCACAATGAGCCAAAAAGGGGCTGCGATGCTCCGAACGATATATAACGTTCCGGAAGAGAAAATCTCAATCATACATCATGGAGTTCATGATGTTCCCTTTGTCGATTCGAATTTTTACAAAGAGCAATTCAACGTAGAAGGCCTAACAGTTCTGCTCACATTTGGCTTGCTTAGTCCGAATAAAGGGATAGAAATTGTTTTGGAAGCGCTACCTTATGTGATTGAGAAGTTTCCGGATACAGTCTACATCATTCTTGGCGCTACTCATCCCGGAGTAAAAAAACTTTACGGAGAACAATATCGTTTATCTCTAGAGCGAAAAGTGCGAGATCTCAACATTGCGGACAATGTAGTATTTCATAATAGATTCGTTGATCTGCAAGAGTTAACTGAATACATATCCTGCTGTGACGTATATGTAACTCCTTACTTGGCGAAAGAACAAATTACCTCGGGTACCCTTGCTTATGCTGTAGGAATGGGGAAAGCCGTAGTATCAACACCCTACTGGTACGCCGAAGAATTGCTTTCTGACTCTCGGGGGGTGCTGGTAAATTTCAGGGACCCAAAGGACACAGCAAGAGCTTTGATAGAGTTGATGAGCGACCCGGTGCGTAGGAATAAGATTCGTAAAACAGCTTATGAATATGGGCGCAATATGGTGTGGAGGGAAGTAGCACGCCAATATGTGGAGATGTTCTTGCAGGTGCTCGGCGAGCGTAAGAATTCCGACGTGAAATCTGTTTGGAAACAAAAAATGCTATCGTTGGCCAGTATCCCTGAAATCAAACTCGATCATTTGAAATCTCTGTCGGACGATGTCGGTTTGTTGCAACATGCATGTTTTGGCATAGCAGACCGCAATCACGGTTACAGCGCCGATGATGTCGGCCGGGGATTGGCCGCAATAATGACTTATTATGACCAACAAAAAGACGAACAGGTTTTGCCTCTAATTCACACCTATATCAGCTTCCTTCATCATGCGCAGATAGAAACAGGTCATTTCCATAATTTCATGTCCTACGATCGTAAATTCCTGGACAAGCAGGGGAGCGATGATACTCTGGGCAGAGTTCTATGGGGCCTGGGGACCGTTGTGAGGTGGGGTCCAAAAGAACAGGTGCGAGCCTTAGCACAAAATATGATGGCAAAGGCTGTGCCCAGAATAGCCGAACTCAAGTCGCTTAGGGGCAAAGCTTATTCCATTATGGGAATGTACCACCTTTTAAAAAAATTCGAGGGAGCAAGTCAATTTAGGCGACTTCTAACTCAATTGGCGGACGACTTGGTCGAAATGTACAGAGAAAATAGGGATGAAGATTGGCATTGGTTCGAAGATGCCATAACATATGGAAATGCAAAAATTCCTGAGGCTTTACTACGCTCTTATCAGATAGTCCAAAATGAAGAATATTTGAACGTAGCCTTAGAATCGCTGGATTTCATAACGAAAGAGCAGCTCAATGGGATTTATTTTGAGCTCGTAGGCAATGAAGGTTGGTACCCAAAAGGTGGGGGAAAGGCCCTCTTCGGGCAACAGCCTATAGATGCCGGTTACCTGGTAGAAGCTTACGTTGCTGCCTCGGAAATAACAAATGGGTCCAAGTATCTAAGCTTGGCCAGACTTGCTTATGAATGGTTCCTGGGAAGAAATAGGCTAAATGCAGCGGTCTATGATTTTGCGGATGGATCAGTGTCGGATGGATTGGACTCCAACGGCATTAGCGCAAATCAGGGGGCCGAATCAGTGGTGTGCTACCTCCTGGCGGTCCTTGGTCTTTCCGAGCTTAATGCTCAAACGATTCCTCCACCCAAGTAAGAATTCTTATTCTAATTCAGTAGACTTCATTTTTAGGCTTTGGTAGTTGATAAAAGAGACTGATCGGGGTAAGCCGATGAATGGAGGAGCTTGCCCGGAAGCCCGACTGTGACTCGGCCCAATCAGCGATTTATCGCGCGTATCATTGTTGAGCAAAACTTTTATCCGAAATTCGGAAGACTGCTGTCAAAGCTAAAGGAAGAAATTTACCATGATTAGTTCCGCGCCCGTTGTCATGATTTCAAGCTATCCGCCGCGACTATGTGGAATTGGAACTTTCACTGAAGAAGCAAGGGAATTTATCGAAAAGGCGAATCCCAACAGGGAAGTGCTGGTAATAAGCCACACGGACGGTAGAGGGAAAGGGGTTTTCCCTATTATAGATATTTCCAGGAGGGACTGGTGGAAACCAGTGGCAGCTAAAGTGCGTGAGCTACGTCCATATGCGGTGCATCTGGAGCACGAATATGGTCTTTATGAATATCACGACGCCAGGGGACAAGGAGATGGAAACGAGGGATTTTTAGATTTGCTCGACGCCATAAATGAATTCCCGACGGTTGTTGAGCCACATACTGTTCACGGGAGATTGACCGAATTCGAGGCGAACTTCATTTATCAGCTATGTGAACGAGCCCACGTGGTTCTTTTTAAATGCCACTATCAGAAATGGCGTCTCGATTGGAATTTTTTTGGCCGCGGTTGGAAAACCCCCAAAAATGTCATGGTTGTTCCTCACGGCGCACGGCCCGACCGTCGGTGGGGAATGGAGGATATCCCGGCCCTTCGAAAAGAACTCGGTTTGGACGGGTTCCCTGACTTGAGCGAACATATAGTAGGTCTGGTCGGTTGGATACAATCCAATAAACGATGGGATATTCTCACCTCTATGTGGGAAGACATCCATCGAGAGATTTATCAAAGATCCGGCCAGGAATGGGATCTCTTAGCGGCCGGCATCTTGCGGGATCCGAACCATTCCAAAGATTATGAGTCTTATCTTAAGCAGATTGAAGTACTTGAAGGGAAGGGACTGGCGCATTATTTCGAGTTTGTTCCTCGTGGTGACATATATTATAAAGTCCTGGCGGTTTGTGACTTCATTGTTTTGCCCTCCATCGACGAGACTCAGTCCGGCACACTGGCAAGAATCATGGCGCTGAACAAACCTTTTATCACGACGGCTCCGATGGAGGGTTTGACCGCCCAGACCCTTGAAAGTAGAGGTGGACTCCTCTTCACAACAAAGCAAATGCTTAAGGAAGAGGTCATTGAAATGACTTGCAATGAAAGGCTCCGTCTTGAGCTTGGAGAAAACTTAAAACGGTACCTCGAAGAGGTCGTGTCCTGGGAGATAGTCGCCAATCAATATTATCAAGCTTACGAACTGGCCAGGGAAGCTTGCGTCTCAGGCAAACCTGTTGAACTTCCATTCGAGTTCTGATAGATGATGGAATGAGTATTGCATTCCAGTGAGAATGCGCGCACGAATGCGTGCGTGATTCTCGTTTCAGATAAAACAGCGGGATTTGACGTTAGCGCATTCTGCACGTCTATATTTACAGATTGTGCGCTTTGCGTACTGTGTCTGACACAAAAGGCTTGACAAGTGTCGATGCCAAAATTATAAGCACCACCGGCAAAAAGGTCATCACGAGTCATTTTCGGAAAGCACCAGAGAGAACCTAAACAATAAAGCCGATAACCTTTGATGGTGTTGGAGGCTTAAAAGAGAAAAATGAGAAATTCGAACGGTAATGGGTATCATGACATCTTTCAGAGGCATGAACAAAATCCACTTTTAACCGCAGGTGATTGGCCGTACCCGGTAAACTCGGTATTCAATGCCGGCGCAGCCAGGTTCAACGGTGATCACTTATTACTCGTAAGAGTAGAGGATCGAAGGGGATTTTCTCATTTATGCGCAGCTCGTAGCAAGGACGGCATCAATAATTGGATCATCGATCCCGAACCCACACTTGCGCCGTCGCCCATAACAAATCCTGAGGAAGTTTGGGGCATTGAAGATCCCAGACTAACCTTCATAGAGGATCTGAAGGTCTGGGGAGTTGTCTATACAGCATATTCCAGGGGAGGTCCCCTGGTTTCGATTGCCACAACTGAGGATTTCAAAACATTTAAGAGATTAGGTCCGGCTATGCCGCCTGAAGATAAAGACGCGGCCCTTTTTCCTGTAAGATTTAAAGGCAGGTATGCGATGCTTCACAGGCCGGCATCTACCTTCTCCGGAACTGGAGCCCACATTTGGATTTCATTTTCTCCTGACTTGAAGCATTGGGGAGATCATCAAGTGTTGCTGCCCGCCAAACAGGGTGGATGGTGGGATGCAGATAAGATAGGCCTATCTCCACCTCCGCTTCAAACGACGGATGGATGGATAATTCTTTATCATGGGGTTCGAAAAACGGTTAGTGGGGGCATATACAGACTGGGAGTGGCTCTACTGGATTTAGAAGATCCAACCCGGGTGCTGAGAAGATCTGATCAGTGGATTTTCGGTCCCCAGGAACCCTACGAAAGAGAAGGAGATGTTGATGACGTTGTGTTTCCCTGCGGATGGATTGTGCAGGGTGATGCAATCAGATTATACTATGGTGTAGCGGATAGTTCTATGGCGCTCGCTACCGGCAAAATGAGCGATTTGTTGGAATTTTTAAAGACCTGTCCGGAGGGTCCAGGATCTGAGTGTTAATTATCCTATTAAGGATCTGAAACCAAACCGGTACACAATCGGGGGGGTCAGAAATGCGAATAGCCGTCTTATCTCCCGTCGCGTGGCGGACTCCGCCACGACATTATGGCCCGTGGGAGAGAGTAGTCTCTTTATTAACCGAAGGGCTTGTTAACAGAGGAATTGATGTGACGCTGTTCGCTACAGCGGATTCGGAAACCAGCGGCAAGTTGCATTCAATTGTGCCCAGGCCCTACGAAGAGGACAAAAGCCTTGACGCGAAGGTCTGGGAATGTCTTCATATCAGCGAACTCTTCGAAAAGGCTAATGAATTCGATCTAATCCACAATCATTTTGATTTCTTACCTCTCACTTATTCCAATTTGGTAGATACGCCGGTCCTCACCACAATCCATGGTTTCTCCTCTGAGAAAATCCTCCCTGTTTACCGGAAATATAATGGACGAACTTATTACGCTTCCATAAGTTATGCGGATCGCTCACCGGAACTCGATTATATAGGCAATGTCTATCATGGAATCGATTTCGATAATTTTACGTTCAGAGAACCTGAAGGGACATATCTTGTCTTCTTCGGGAGGATTCATCCGGATAAGGGTGCGAAGGAAGCCATTGAGATTGCGGCCAAAACAGATATGCCGCTGATTTTCGCGGGAATAATACAAGATCAAGTGTACTTTGATACGGAGGTCAAGCCTTATCTCGACGGTTCAAAATACAAATATATAGGTAGTGTTGGTCCGGAGGCAAGGGACCGACTCCTAGGTGAAGCTTATGCTTTGCTGCACCCCATAAGCTTCAATGAACCATTTGGACTCTCAATCGTCGAATGCAATGCATGCGGAACACCGGTAATAGCTTTTGATCGTGGATCTATGCGGGAACTCATTGCCGACGGTGTCAATGGTTTTATTGTAACTGATGTCGCAGAAGCTGTTGAAGCAATCGGGAAAATAAAGGCAGTCTCTAGAAAATCGTGCCGAGATTTCGTTGAATCACGGTTTTCCCGTGATCAAATGGTGGAAAATTATCTTAAAATCTATTCACAAATCCTTGAGGAGACCAAGCGAGAGGATCACCGTCCCTGGGGATATTACGTTGTGCTCTCGGACCTACCTGATCACAAAGTCAAACGAATAGTGGTTTATCCCGGCAAAAGACTGAGTCTGCAACGCCATCGTCAACGCTCGGAACATTGGTATGTCGTAAGCGGAACAGCACAGGTCACACGCGATTCAGATCAGATCAACCTTTCTGATGGAGAATCAATTGACATTCCTGTCGGAGCGGCTCACAGGGTACGAAACCCCAGCGAAGTCCAATTGGTTTTTATCGAGATTCAAAGGGGCGATTATTTCGGAGAAGATGATATCGAACGTCTCGAAGACGACTTCGGCAGAAGCTGATGATTTTGGGTTTTCAATGTTAACCAAGAGAAATTTGATTCAGCGTTATAAAGGTAATCCGATACTCACCAAGCGCGACGTCCCGTACGTCGTGGAAACGGTTCATAATGCGGCAGTATCGAAATTCGGCGACACATATATAATGATTTTCCGGTCTCATCTCAGGAATGGTCGTTCCATCCTCGGATTAGCCAGAAGTGAAAATGGGTTCGATTTCCAAGTCGATCCTGAGCCATTTTTAATCCCGAGCAAAGAAGGGGTGTTTGCCGAATACGAAAAATTCGGAGTTGAAGATCCTCGCATAACCTTTATTGATGGACAGTATCTCATCACCTACAGTGCTTATTCACCCCATGGCGTCCGAATCGGTTTGGCCAGGACAGTCGATTTTAAATCGATTGAGCGAATCTCCTTGATTACACAGGCCGATTATCGAAATGTTGTTATTTTCCCGAAAAAGTTTGCAAATCGGTATGCACGCCTCGACCGCCCTCATTCGGAGATCAGTCCTTGGTCCATTTGGATTTCCTATTCGCCGGATCTTATTTATTGGGGCGATTCCAAGCTGATCATGAAACCCGTTCCTTATCACTGGGATCAAATGAAGATCGGCCCAGGCGCAACACCCTTTGAAACATCAAGGGGGTGGCTCCATATATATCATGGCGTTTTTCAAACTATGGATGGCGCCATATACAGATTGGGAGTGGCTCTGCACGATTTGGACGATCCGTCCAAAATTATCGGAATCGCCGATGAATGGGTCCTTCAACCTGAAGACCCATGGGAAATAGCCGGCTATGTTCATAACGTGGTATTCACCTGTGGCGCAATTCCTGAAAACGACGGAACAGTGAAGATTTATTGGGGAGCAGCGGATACAGTGATGTGTGTCGGAACAGCCTCAGTGGACGAATTAGTAGATTTGTGCCTGAAAAATCCTAGAAGCATATATAGCAGTTCTCGAAAATAATCGCGAAAAGAGCGCGACTTTTTGATCGGAATATGATTTTCTTTGGGTATGTCTCGTCAACGGAACATACCCAATCAGGAGAATTGCACGTTGGAGGAGTTGGAGACGGCAGCGAAAGCGGCGCCGATCCAACGAACGAACCTTCGACTTATGGCTATCAAGGCGTTAACTATGGGCATTCCCCATGACCAAGTTGCAGTCTTGTTCGGAGTGAATGAGGATTCAGTTTCTCGTTGGGTGAGGCGTTTTAATGAACGAGGGATCGATGGCATTACCGAAGGCCCGCGATCTGGACGTCCCCCCAAGATCAGGGGAAACCGAACTGAGGAATTTCGCGAGCTGATTCTGCATCCGGAACAGGTCAAAGAGACTCATTGGACAGGGCGAAAGTTTCACGGATACCTCACAACGCATTGTCAGCTAGAGGCAGGGGTTACAGCACGCTAATGCGGTGGCTTCATGATGAAGGATTTCGGTTGAAAGTGCCTCGTCCTTGGCCGGATGGTCAAGACGAGGAAAAGAGAAAAGCCTTCATCGAACTGATCAGGCAATGGCTGCGCGATCAGGGCATTGAGCTTTGGTTTCTTGATGAGTGCGGTATTGAAGGTGATCCTCGCCCGAAAAGGCGCTTCGCGACCAAAGGAGATAAGATCGTTCAAGCCTACAGCGGAGCCCATCTCAGGATGAATGTTACCGGTCTAGTCTTGCCAAGAACGGGTGAATTCTATGCACTTGAATTTAGCCATTCCGATACAGAGATCTTTCAGATTTTCCTGGACCATGCAAACCAAGATATCTCGTTTGAGCGCCCCCGCAATTTACTCATCTTGGACAATGCCTCTTGGCATAAGAGCAAATCGTTGGACTGGGGTAAATTTGAGCCGGTCTTCTTGCCTCCCTATTCACCAGATCTCAATCCGATCGAAAGGCTCTGGCTCATCATGAAGGCACAGTGGTTCGCTGGTTTCTATGCAAAAAACAAAGATCAACTAATCGACAGGCTGACCCAAGCTCTCAGATGGCTTATCGATAGGAAAGATGAAAATACAAAAACCTGCACCATTCCGACAGAACTTTAGAGAACCACTATAGCTCGTCTAATTTGCGTTCCTTTTGAAATCAAAAGAGCATCGGGAAAAGGTCAAAAACATCGGTTCTGATCAACCACCTTCCTGTGCGGCTTAACGGAATTCACAAACCAAAGCAGTGGAACCGGTGTATTACGGGTCCTACTGCTTGGATAATTGATCCGGCTTCCGGGGGTCAATTGGGCGGCGATAGATCGGTTTTAGCCGATTGTAATGGGTATTTTTCGCGGGATGGCCTTCGCAGCTTTCGGCAAGGTCAGCTTCAAAACTCCGTCAGAAAGTGACGCGGTTATTTTCCCGGTATCAATGTCATCGGTCAGCCGAAAGGTTCGAAAGTAGTTGCCCGTCCTGTACTCTGCAAGGAGACTTTCTCCTGATGTGCTTTCGAGCGGTACTTTGCCTAAAATTGACAAAATACCTTCCCTGAGGTCAACTTCAACCTGATCGTTTTGCACGCCTGGCATATCAGCCATGAGTACCAATTCCGTTTCATTACTGTAAATATCCACGGCCGGGGAAAAATAAGGGCCTTCCAGAGTCAATTCACCCTTTTCGGGCTTAATTTCCTGTTTTGGGGTGGCTTGCAATTCCTGGTCCGCCATTTTGATTATCCTCCTTCTTCCGAATTCATGACTCCGTAGTAACGGTTATCTGTTTAGGCAAAGCTTCTTTTTCCTTTTGCAAAGTTATGTTCAGCACTCCCTCTTTGTAAACGGCCTTGACATTTTCAGGGTCTATCTTGGCCGGAAGGGTCAGGCTTCGCTGGAAAGTTCCCGTGGCTCGTTCGCGACGATGATAACTTGCGCCTTCAGCCAATTCATGAGGTTTTCGTTCACCTTTAAGCGTGAGCGTGTCCCCTTCAATTTTGATTTCAAGATCATCGGCTTTCATCCCGGGAATTTCCGCGGTCACCACGTAAGAATTGTCCACCTCCTTGAGATTGAGCAAAGGGAAAAGCCGCGCTTGCCGCCAAGGGACTTCTAAGACAGGTCTGCGCGAACCCGCAAGCGCTGTAAACAGTTCATCCATGCCACGCTGAATACGATCCAATTCACTCCATAGACCTCGATCTATTCTCCATCCAATCATTTTCATTCCTCCTTGCGGATCATTAGTTTGCAAATCTAATTTCGGAACCTGATCTCCTGCTTGCATTTATAGAGAGAAAAGTTAGCCTAACCATCACCAAATTCCCTAAACTAAGGCAATTGTTGCTGTTCCTGCGATCTGAGATATTCATCATTGATAGATTGTCAAGCGGGTTAAAGCACCACAATCAGGCCATATTAAGAATCCCGAGATGCAAAATCTTGTTAAATCTGTGCCCGATAACAAATATAAGATCAGTTGCGGCGCAGTTATGCCTTAATCGACTCGATGCAAAATTTTCATTTTTCCTACTATACTTTCGAGCTTTGAAGTATTAGCTCTATTATAATATATTGTGTGGCCCTGATAGCAATTGACCCGGACGAGATGAAAAGAGAGGCCTCCGTATTGCTCAGTCGATATCGTAGAGTTCCTTATCAGGTCGGGCCACAAAAACTACGTCTGCGTTGAGGAGACTGCATATTGAACGTAGTCCTATGGCCGCTGGCGCTCTATTTTTTTGCTGTTTTGGCCTTGGCGATCGTGATGATTGGCCTGTCATATTTTCTAGGGGAACGGCACAGGGAAAGGACAACCGGGGAACCATATGAGTCGGGGATAGTGCCGACAGGATCTGCGCGAATTCGGTTTAATGCTAATTTTTATTTAATAGCTGTCTTCTTCGTAATATTCGATTTGGAAACCTTGTTTATTATTTATGGGCAATTGCTGTTCGGGAGCTTGGCTGGGCGGGTTACATCGAAATTGTTACTTTCATCGGAATTCTTTTCGTAGCTTTAATCTATCTTTGGGGCGTTGGGGCACTAGATTTGGGGACGAAAAGTAGACCTGATGCTTTGAATAGTGTCTCTCAAAAAACACGATAATTGACAAACTGGGCAGTATCTGATTTCAAAAAGTCGCCGAAGCAAATAGTTATTAAAGAGAATAGTAAGGAATATTGAGAATCATGAAATCTGAGCCGGGAGAATCTGACGTTAAACTAAAAGAGCAAAGCTCCGCAGAACACGCGATTCGTTCGAGTGTGTTGTTGACAAAACTTCAGGACCTCTTGGCGTGGGGGCGTAAGTATTCCATTTGGCCCTTTAATTTCGGCCTGTCGTGCTGCTACGTCGAGATGGCCACAGCTTTTACCAGCAGATACGATCTAGCACGTTTTGGGGCTGAGGTGCTCCGAGGAACGCCGCGGGAATCAGACTTGATAGTCATTGCCGGCACGGTATTTGTCAAAATGGCACCGATTATTAAACGACTGTATCAACAAATGATGGAACCCCGTTGGGTGATCTCCATGGGATCATGCGCCAATTCTGGTGGAATGTATGACATTTATAGTGTTGTGCAGGGCGTGGACAAGTTTCTACCTGTAGACGTGTATGTTCCAGGTTGTCCGCCTCGACCGGATGCGTTCCTGGAAGGTCTTCTCCTGCTGCAGAAGATGGTGGGCGCCGAACGCCGACCTTTGAGCACAATTGTTGGTCCACAGGAAGTAGTCCGGCCTGACAGGCCGTCAATGAGAGATTTGAAACGCGATATAAGAAGTCAAACCACGAGTTTGCGGTCGCCTGACAAGCTCTAGGGGGTGTTATCCGGTTCTTATGAATGGCAAGTCGGAAATTGTGGAAGAATTGCAGGGCAGATTCGGAGAAGATGCATTCGGAGTCCAGCCATGCGATGAAGTGCAGACATTGTGGGTTCCAAGCGACAAGATGCATGCCGTCTTCCATTATCTAAAACTCGAAGCCCCTCAGCCCTATCGTATGCTGTACGATCTCACAGCCATTGACGAGAGGGTTCGGTCCAATCGGCAAGGCCAGCCTGCTTGCGATTTCACAGTTGTTTATCATTTGCTCTCTTTTGACCGAAATGCTGACCTGCGAATCAAAGTAGGTATTCGAGATGAAAAACTTCGAATTCCTAGCGTCACCAACATCTGGCCTTCTGCGAATTGGTACGAACGAGAAGTTTGGGACATGTTCGGCATTGTATTTGACGGGCACCCGAATTTAAGACGAATCCTTATGCCACCAACGTGGGAAGGACATCCTTTGCGCAAGGAACATCCAGCCCGGGCCACCGAGATGGAACGATTCCAGCTGCCGGAGGAGAAAGCGGCCGCTCAAGAGGAAACACTCCAGGTTCGACCGGAAGATTGGGGCATGAGCCGCTCCAGGACAAGATACGGATTTCATGTTCCTGAACCTGGGGCCGCATCATCCCGGGGTCCATGGTGTGTTCCGGATCGTGCTTGAACTTGATGGTGAAGAGATCGTGAATGCTGCTCCTGATATTGGTTTTCACCATCGCGGAGCAGAAAAAATGGGCGAGCGGCAATCCTGGCACACATATATACCCTATACCGATCGTATCGATTATCTCGGCGGCGTTATGAACAATTTTCCCTATGTTCTGGCCGTCGAGAAGCTTGCCGGAATCACTGTACCCGATAAAGCCAAAGTTATCCGCATAATGATGGCGGAATTCTTTCGGATCGCCAGTCATCTTGTCTGGTATGGGACTTTTGCCCAGGACCTAGGAGCGATGTCTCCGGTCTTCTACATGTTCAGTGACCGGGAACGTATATTCGAAGTAGTTGAGGCCATTATGGGAGGCCGAATGCACCCAAGTTGGTTCCGCATCGGCGGAGTGGCTCAGGATCTTCCAAATGGCTGGGACAAGCTTGTCAGCAACTTCTTGAATTATCTTCCGGCAAGAATGATGGAATACGATAAGCTCGTTATGGAGAACCCCATTTTCAAGGCACGCACCAAGGGGATCGGGTGCTACTCACTCGATGAAGCCATAGAATGGGGCGCAACTGGCCCGGGATTACGGGCCTGCGGATTCGAATGGGATTTTCGTAAGAAAAGGCCATATTCCGGATATGACCAATTCGATTTCGATATACCCATTGGTAATAAAGGTGATTGCTATGATCGTGGATTGGTCAGGGTGGAAGAAATTCGACAAAGTCTACGCATAATCGATCAATGCCTTAAAAGTATGCCCGACGGCCCTTACAAATCCGATCATCCTTTGGCCACTCCGCCTATCAAAGACCATACAATGCACGATATAGAGACCCTTATAGATCATTTTCTTAACGTAAGCTGGGGACCTGTAATTCCGCCAGGCGAGGCATTTTGCGGGATTGAAGCGACCAAGGGCAACAACGGGTATTACTTGATCAGCGACGGCAACACAATGGCATATCGAGTGCGAATCCGAACTCCATCGTTCCCTCATTTGCAAATGATACCGTTAATAAGCCGAGGTTTGACCGTCTCTGATTTAATCGCAATCTTGGGCAGCATTGATTACGTAATGGCCGATGTCGATAGATAAAATTGTGTACGGGTCCCCCGGGGTACAATGTAATGTTGACCGATGAGATGAAGCGTAAGATACAAGCTGAGATTGAAACGTGCCCGAACAAAAGGTGCGCATGCATTGACGCTATGCAGGTGGTGCAGAGCAGTCTGGGATGGATCTCAGACGATAGTCTAAAAGCAATTGCGGATTTCCTCGAAATGACTATCGATGAGCTGGATAGTGTGGCGACTTTTTACAATCATATTTATCGCAAGCCGGTGGGACGTCACATAATTTTGATTTGTAACAGTGTGAGCTGCTGGATCATGGGCTTTGGGAGGGTCCTCGACTATTTCACTCAACACTTGGGTATCGGAATGGGGGAAACCACTTCGGATGGCCGTTTTACTTTACTGCCGGTGGAATGCCTTGGCGCGTGTGATCGTGCTCCCGCAATCATGATTGATGGAGAACTGTTCTGGGACCTGGATCGAACAAAGATCCAAACTCTCCTTGAAAATTATAAGTAAGGTATAGGATGGAGCGACCGCTTACACAAAATATTCGTCCGGACAGGGCTCCCATTGAATTGAAGGATTATGAACGGCTGGGCGGTTATACGGCGCTTCGCAAAGCTCTTAGCAGCATGACGCCAAAAGAAGTCGTCGAATTGGTCAAAGACTCGAATCTGCGTGGCCGAGGGGGAGCGGGTTTTCCTACCGGAGTCAAATGGGAAGCTATGCCTTCGGGTCCTGACATGTTTCGCCCGAGGTATATGATAACCGATGCCGATGAAATGGAACCAGGCGCATTCAAGGATCGCCTGCTCATGGAAGGCAACCCACATCAATTGCTCGAAGGTATGATTATAGGAGCTTTTGCGGCTGATACCGAAATCGGGTACATCTTTGTACGAAGGGAATACACCTTGGCCGCGAGACGACTGGAAAGGGCCGTCTCGGAGGCTTACAGCCACAATTATCTCGGCAAAAATATCCTTGGTTCCGGCTTCGATCTTGAAATGCACGTGCACGTCAGCGCGGGTCGTTACATATGCGGTGAAGGCACGGCATTGACCAATTCCCTTGAGGGTGAAAGAGCAATTCCCAACAACAGATTGCCGCGACAGACAGAATCAGGTCTTTGGGGAAAACCAACGCTGATGAACAATGTAGAAACTCTCAGCAACATACCACACATAATCAACAACGGAGCTGATTGGTTCAAAAGCCTGAGCCTGAGCAAAGATGGCGGGACCAAAATCTATGGTGTCAGCGGAAAGGTGAAAAACCCGGGAGCTTGGGAATTGCCTATGGGTACAACCATGCGAGAAATCTTGGAAGTTCACGCGGGTGGTATGCGGGAAGGGTTGAAGTTTCGTGGTGCGTTGCCCGGCGGTGCGTCGACCGATTTTCTGATTGAGGACCACCTGGACACTCCCATGGATTTCGATTCTGTCCAAAAAGCCGGAAGTCGCCTGGGTACCGGGACAATAATAGTGCTGGATGATCAAACATGCCCGGTGGGAATGGTCCATAATCTAGAGGCATTTTTCGCTCAAGAATCCTGTGGCTGGTGCACTCCGTGCCGGGATGGCCTCCCATGGACTGCCAAAATCTTGGAAGCCATCGAACAGGGTTCAGGTCAACCCGGTGACCTCGACATTTTGGAATTTCATACCCATTTTTTGGGTCCGGGCAAAACTTTTTGCGCGCTCGCTCCAGGCGCTATGGAACCGCTGCAAAGCGCCTTGAAGTTTTTCCGAGAAGATTTTGAGCGCCATATTACAGAGAAACGTTGCCCGTGGAGATAGGCATGGCGACGATCTATATAGATAACGTGCCCTATGAAGTAAAGGACGGAGAGAACCTACTGAACGCCTGCCTCTCGCTCGGCTTCAACATTCCTTACTTTTGCTGGCACCCAGCCTTGCATTCGGTGGGATCATGCCGATTATGCGCAGTAAAACAGTTTCGAGATGAAAAAGATACACGCGGCATGTTGGTCATGTCATGTATTACCGATGCTGCCGATGGGACAAGAATCTCTATTGACGATCCCGAGGCTCGGCAATTTCGGGCCGGAGTTATAGAGTGGCTCATGACCAACCACCCGCACGATTGCCCTGTCTGTGACGAAGGGGGTGAATGTCATCTTCAAGATATGACCGTCATGACAGGCCACACATATCGCCGGTATCGGTTTAAAAAGCGTACTTACCGCAATCAGGATCTTGGTCCCTTCTTAACTCATGAAATGAACCGATGCATCCAGTGTTATCGTTGCGTTCGATTTTATCGGGATTACGCGGGGGGCAGAGATTTTAACGTTTTTGGAATGCATAACCATCTGTACTTCGGCAGGGCTAAAGACGGCATCCTCGAGAATGAATTCAGTGGCAATCTCGTCGAAGTGTGCCCCACAGGGGTTTTCACGGACAAAACGCTTCAAAAACACTATACCCGTAAATGGGATTTGCAGACAGCGCCATCCATTTGCGTTCATTGCGGGCTGGGTTGCAACACTATACCAGGCGAAAGATATGGTTCTTTGCGTCAGAATTCAAAACAAATACAACTCTGAGGTGAATGGCTATTTTCTATGTGACCGGGGCCGATTCGGATATGAATTTGTAAACAGCGATCGCCGAATCCGCAAACCATTCTTCAAGCGTTTTGCTCAAAAAAGTGATGTAGCGAAATCTGTGCAAAAAGAAGACATACTGGACCATATAAGACAAATTTTGAGGGGAAACAATAGTGTGGTTGGGATAGGTTCCCCGCGAGCAACACTCGAGGCAAATTTCGCATTGCGGTCGTTTGTCGGTGCTGAAAACTTTTACATCGGGATGTCCGACACAGAATATAAATGCGTTTCTTCCATTTTGGATATTCAGCGCAAAATGCCGGGATATAGGCCGTCCCTGCGAGAAGTCGAAGTATGTGATGCGGTTTTGGTTCTGGGAGAGGATGTTACTAATGTCGCCCCTCGATTAGCATTATCCCTGCGTCAATCAATTTTGCAAAAACCGCTTGAAATAGCGTCGAAACTCCAAATCCCCAGATGGAGTGAAGGCGCCTTTCGGCAGGCGATTCAAGATGAAAAAGGTCCTCTGTTCGTTATAACTCCATGCCGAACTAAACTGGACGAAGTTGCCGCTCATTCTTGGTATGCAACTCCCGATGACATTGCTAGATTAGGTTTTCAGATTGCCCATGAGGTAAATCCTGCTGCGGTAGCTGTTTCTGGTCTACCTGACAAGACAAATGAATTAGCCGCTTAATATAGCTAGGGTGCTCAAGGAAGCGAAACGGCCGTTAATCATATCCGGGACAAGTTGTGGAAATGTCTCGATCATACATGCTGCTGCAAACCTGACTGCAGCCTTGTGTGACACAGGCCGGGAAGCAGGGTTATTTTGCACAGCACCGGAGTGCAACTCTCTGGGTCTGGCGCTATTGGGCGGCGGAAACATAAAAGAATGTTTTGAAAAAATATTGGCAGGAACGGCGGATACGCTGATTGTCCTCGAAAATGATCTTTATCGCCGAGCCGACGAGGAAACTGTTAAGGCTGTTCTACAAAAATGCAAACATGTCATGGTCAATAGACCACGTTTGGCATCGAACAGCGTCAGAATCAGAAGTGGTTCTGCCCGCAGGGACCTTTGCGGAAACCGATGGTTCGTTGGTGAACAATGAAGCGCGATGCCAAAGGATGTACAGAGTTTTTTCAGCATCCCGTGAAGTTCAACCTAGCTGGCTGTGGCTCCGTGATATCATGTTGGCCCTCGGGATTGGCGAAGCCCGTAATCTGGACACAATCGAGGCAATTCAAGCAGCTATTTCGGCTGAAATTCCAACACTCAAGGGAATAACGGAGATAACACCACCGGCTGATTTCCGCATCTCCGGAGAGAAAATTCCACGACAGCCGCACCGTTACAGTGGACGAACCGCCATGTTCGCCAATGTTAGCGTGCATGAGCCCGAGCCGCCGAAAGATCCCGAATCTCCGTTGTCCTTTTCCATGGAGGGCTATCAAGGAATCCCTCCTGCGCCCTTGATACCCCGGTTCTGGGCGCCCGGCTGGAATTCCGTGCAGGCGTTGAACAAGTTTCAGACTGAAATTAATGGTCCGCTTATGGGTGGCGATGTCGGCAAACGTTTAATAGTACGTGCCGAAGGTCAAAAAACGGTTTACTTCACCGACATTCCCGAATCATTCAAAAGACGCGAAGGGGAATGGTTTGTGGTTCCATGTTTTCACATTTTCGGGTCCGAAGAACTTAGCGCTCTAGGGAGCGGCTATATCAGAAAGAGTTCCTAAACCCTATGTCGGTATGAATCAAGACGACGCGAATTCATTAAGAAAAAAAGAAGGGGATGAGGTGGCGCTGAAGTTCGGAACAATGATCCGATCACTTCCTATACGGATCATCCCAACGTTACCGACAGGGCTAATTGCCATTCCTGTGGGCCTACCCGGTCTGGAAGGCATTATATGGCCGCAATGGGTCAGAATTCTGGATCACATTCCTGAAAAAGAGTCTGCAGGTGCGGGCGTAGCGGCGGGACCCAATACCGGAAAATAAAATGGCTGAGCTGATCAGATCAATCATAATTGTGCTTGCGGTGCTATTGGGGGTAGTTGCAACCGCTGCCGGGTTGATCTGGCTGGAACGCAGACTTTTAGGGCTGTGGCAAGATCGTTACGGTCCGAATCGGGCCGGCCCCTTTGGCCTGCTCCAGGTCGCGGCGGACATGATCAAGATATTCACCAAAGAAGATTGGGTTCCTCCTTTTTCCGACAAACCGGTCTTTGTGATTGCCCCGGCGATAATTGTGGTGACTACTCTGCTAGCGTTTGCCGTCATTCCTATGGCGCCTGGAATTGAAGTAGCGAATCTAAATATAGGTCTGCTTTTCTTTCTCGCCATGTCTTCTTTAGGCGTTTACAGCATCGCTCTGGCAGGCTGGTCTTCGGATAATAAATATTCACTCCTGGGCGGTCTGAGAGCAGCCGCGCAAATGTTGAGCTACGAAGTATTCATGGGGTTATCGTTGGTAGGGGTGATTATGCTGGCCGGATCCTTCAGTCTTCCTGAAATAGTTCAAGCTCAGCGGAAAATGTGGTTCTGTATACCCCAGTTCCCCGGACTCATAATCTTCATTATTGCCGGGCTCGCCGAGACGCGAAGAATACCGTTTGACCTACCCGAGGCTGAAAACGAACTGGTAGCGGGTTACCACACTGAATATTCAGGAATGAAGTTCGGGATGTTTTTTGTGGGCGAATATATCGGGGTTGCTCTAATTAGCGCTCTTATTGCTACTCTGTTCTTCGGCGGGTGGCTGGGTCCGATCCTGCCGCCCTTAGTATGGCTGATATTAAAGACATTCTTCTTTATTTGCGGGTTCATACTTGTTCGTGCCAGTCTTCCCAGAGTCAGGTACGATCAACTGCTTTCCTTCGGATGGAAATTGATGCTACCGCTATCCCTCATCAATATTGTGGTTACCGGCGGCATATTGCTTGCCGCGCAATAACCAGGGGACGTGATGTTTAGTTTGCTCAAAGGAATTTGGATTGTCCTCAAACATATGTTTCACAAACGAGAGACAATTCTTTACCCGGAAGAAAAACCCCATATACCTCCAAGATGGAGGGGCCGCATAATATTGTCACGTGATCCTGACGGCGGGGAGCGGTGTGTAGCATGTTATTTATGCGCTGTGGCTTGTCCTGTTGACTGCATCTCGTTGCAGGCGACCCAGGATGAACATGGTAGGCGCTACCCGGAATTTTTCCGAATAAATTTCTCCAGATGTATTTTCTGCGGATTCTGCGAAGAGGCGTGCCCCACGTACGCTATCCAGCTCACCAATGACTTTGAAATGAGCGAATACCACCGCCATAATTTGGTCTATGAAAAACAGGATCTTTTGATAAACGGTCCCGGCAAGCATCCTGATTACAATTTCTACAAGGTTGCAGGAATTTCTATAGACCGAAAAGACAAAGGCGAAGCAGAAAACGAGGAGAAGCCTATTGATATTTACAGTCTGCTGCCCTGAAAAATGATGCAGAGGCTTTCTTCATGAACATTGTTTTTTATATATCGGCTGCAATCGCGGTCTTTTCGACATTTATGGTAATAACACGTTTCAACGCTGTTCATGCTCTTTTGTATTTGATTCTATCGTTCTTTTCCGTCGCAGTGATCTTTCTCGTACTGGGCGCGACATTTGCCGCTGCCCTTGAGATAATCATTTATGCCGGAGCGATTATGGTGCTGTTTGTGTTCGTGATTATAATGCTCAATTTAGGACCGCGCGCACAGGAGCAAGAGAGCCAATGGTTAAAACCAAAGATATGGATCGGCCCTTCCGTTTTGGCGGTCATTCTTATTTCTGAGCTAATTTATATTATCGCTGTGATAGGAGCGGCATCGCCGGCAGGGTCTGAAGTGACCCCAAAACAGGTCGGCATTGCTCTCTTCGGCCCCTATGTGCTCGGGGTGGAACTGGCTTCCATGCTGCTCCTGGCGGGCCTTGTGGGCGCGTACCATCTGGGCCGACGAATCGAACCTTTCGCTACAACTGAGGAGAAATCGTGATTGCAGCTGTTCCTGTTGAACATGCACTTGTGCTCGCCGGAATTATATTCGGGCTCGGTCTGGTCGGAGTGTTGGTGCGTCGGAATATCCTTTTCATGCTCATGTCGGTAGAAATAATGCTAAATGCAGCAGGATTGGCCTTCGTAGTGGCCGGATCCAGGTGGCAGCAGGCCGACGGACAAATAATGTTTATTTTCATTCTTGCCATGGCGGCCGCGGAAGTCGCCGTGGGTTTAGCCTTGGCCATGCAATTTTATCATCATTTTTCAACGCTGGATGTGGACGCGGCAAGCACGATGCGAGGCTGAAATGCTCGACCTGCTCTGGTTGATTCCCACTTTTCCCTTGGGCGGTTTCATCGTGCTAAGTCTTTTAGGCGCACGGTTTCCTCGTGTTATGGTCGCCATTGTTGGTGTAGGTTCCGTGGCGTTCTCAGCGGCCCTGGCGATATTAGTCGGAATAATTTTCATCATGTCCCCTCCGGCCAACTATTCATATACTCAGAATCTTTGGACATGGATCACCTTGGGCCAGTTTGCGCCCAAAGTGGCTTTGTACCTGGATGCTCTCTCGATATGCATGCTTCTAGTCATCACTATTGTCGGTTTTCTGATTCATATGTACTCTGCAGAATACATGATGGAGGATGAGGGTTTCAGCCGTTTCTTTGCATACATGAATCTCTTTGTGGCCTCCATGTTGACTCTTGTCTTAGCGGATAATCTTCTTCTGTTATATTTGGGTTGGGAAGGCGTGGGCCTGTGCAGTTTCCTCCTAATAGGATTCTGGTACAAAGATCCGGCTAATGTACGAGCCGCAATTAAAGCTTTCATTATGACTCGGATTGGAGATACGGCCCTGATTATCGGGCTGTTCCTCCTGTTCAATAACCTGGGCACATTGGAAATACAGGAATTGATGCGTCGGGCTACGCAGCAATGGGCAGTAGGATCAACATTGGCTGTTGCTGCCGCGGCTTTGCTACTGGCCGGCGCAGTCGGTAAATCCGCGCAAATCCCATTGCAGACATGGTTGCCTGACGCTATGGCCGGGCCTACCCCTGTGAGCGCATTAATTCATGCCGCGACAATGGTTACCGCAGGCGTGTACCTGATCGCTCGCACAAACGGTCTGTTCTCTTTGGCTCCTGTGGTTCAGGCGGCTGTTGCCATTATAGGATTGGCCACGCTGCTCATATCGAGCTTCAGCGCTTTGACGCAGTCCGACATAAAAAGAGTTCTGGCGTATTCAACGATAAGTCAGATCGGGTACATGTTCCTGGCTTTGGGTGTCGGTGCCTGGTCTGCCGCAATTTTCCACTTTGTGACTCACGCATTTTTCAAATCGTTACTGTTCCTGGCTGCCGGTTCCATAATTCTAGCCGCAGGGCACGAACAAAACATATTTAAATTGGGTGGAGTCCGAAAACGCTTACCCGTTACTTTTTGGACTTTTCTTGTGGGCGCGGCTTCGTTGGCAGCGCTGCCTTTTGTGACATCCGGTTTCTATAGTAAAGAAATGATTTTGTGGTACACATGGGCCTCAGATAAGGGAGGTCCGTGGCTCTGGGCGGGTGGAACCCTAGGGGCTCTGCTAACCTCACTCTACACGTTTCGTATGGTATTCCTGGTCTGTTTTGGCAAAGAACACACGCGGTTAATGGGAGATTCCGGCAATCTCATTCGAATTCCTTTATTAGTGCTTGCGCTATTTTCTTTGATTATAGGCATCATTGAGCTTCCGCATTCTCTCGGAAATCTTCACATTTTTTCAGACTTTCTAAATACTTCCCTACCACCTCTACAACTCGCGGAAGCCGATTTGAGCACTGAAAGTGTCCTACAAATGATAGCCGGAATCGCTTCTGTTGGAGGAATTCTAATCAGCTATTTATTGTTCCTGCGGCATCGGGGCTATTCCGAAATTCTAGCGTCATCCGGCTTAGCAGCTATTCTGCATAGATTTTGGTTTTCCGGATGGGGATTTGATCGGGTGTACCAAATCATTGTTTGTTGATCCATTTCTCAGGATTACGCATATCAATCGAAATGATTTTGTAGATGGTTTTTATGACGACTACGGCCGCGCTCACACAGGGACTGCATAAAGCCCTGAGCTTTACGCAAACGGGTAATCTTCGGCAATATGCTATTGGCATAGCATTGGGCGCAATCGTAATACTAGGGATATTGGCATTAACATGATTTTGATATTGTTAATTATTTTACCTTTACTGGCGGGGGTCGCGTCATGGATGTCGGCTTCCCGCGGTACTTTGTGGTCTCGCTGGATCTGCTTGATCGGGCTTTTTGCGGACGTACTGATCATACTTTTCATATGGGTTGAGCATTCCCCTCAATTGTCGTCGTCGGCGTGGATTTTCACAGCTGCTTATGAATGGGTGCCTCAATGGGGGATGAGATTCCAGTTATCTATGGACGGCCTCAGTCTTCTCATGGTCACATTGACTGTCTTCTTGGGAATAACAGCGGTTGTCTGCTCCTGGACAGAGATTCAGGAAAATGTTGGTTTTTTTCATTTCAATTTAATGAGCTGTCTGGCTGGGGTAATCGGAGTCTTCCTCGCAACCGATCTGATTCTTTTTTATGTGTTTTGGGAAGCGATGCTGATTCCCATGTACCTGCTTATCGGAATTTGGGGTCACGAGAACAGAATTTATGCCGCAATTAAGTTTTTTATCTTCACTCAGGCCGGCGGCTTATTCATGCTCATTGCAATCCTTGGGCTTTATTTTGTGCATGGGCAGATGACCGAATTGTATACGTTCAATTATTTCGAATTGCTGGGGACCCCTCTTATCAAATCGACGGCTTTTCTATTGATGTTGGGTTTTTTCATTGCTTTTGCCGTCAAATTACCCGCGGTTCCTTTTCATACATGGCTGGCTGATGCCCATACCGAAGCCCCGACAGCCGGCAGCGTTATTTTAGCCGGATTGTTGCTGAAGACCGGCGGATACGGTCTGATTAGATTTATTTTGCCGCTGTTTCCCGAGGCATCGAAGATGTTGGCTCCTATAGCCATGACAGCAGGAGTTATCGGAATAATCTACGGCGGCAATGTTGGCGTTTGCACAGACCGATCTTAAGCGTTTGGTCGCGTACACCAGTATCAGTCATCTCGGATTTGTCCTGTTGGGTGTTTTCGCCGGTAATGATTTGGCTATATTAGGCGCCATTGTGCAGATGATAGCACACGGAATCAGTACAGGCGCTCTTTTCATACTAGTAGGCATGCTTCAAGAGCGTATCGGCACCAGAGACCTGAATCAAATGGGTGGTCTTTGGGCAACTGTCCCGAGGATGAGTGGTATGGCGCTGATCTTCGTCCTGGCATCTCTGGGGCTCCCCGGTCTGGGAAATTTTATCGGAGAATTCCTTGTGCTCGTCGGGACATATGAGGCAAATCCCTGGATGAGCGTGCCCGCGGCAAGCGGTCTGATCTTATCGGTTGTTTATTCGCTCAGGATCATGGCAAGGGTTTTTTATGGACCGAAAAAATCAGACCAGTCGATCCAGGACCTCTCGATTCGCGAAACAGGTCTGATGGCGGCACTGGTTTTAGCGATCATTTGGTTGGGTATTTTTCCCCAGACGGTGATCAACGTCGCCAATACCACGGTAAGAGCCATACAGAACAAAACCGGAATGCACGCAACTGCTTCGATCGGGCATCAAGCCGCTACTCGGGTCACTATTGCAGGAACCGAGAAATTGGAGGCATTTTGCATCCCTTCTATCAATCGGAACAGGATTTCAGATCCCCCTGACTCGAACACAAAGGGCATTGGGGTAGCTCAAAATAACGGGATTCAGAGATGAGCGGTGTCGAACTATTGGCGCTACTGCCGTTGCTTGTGCTTTCAGGCGCCATAGTATTAATTTTAATCGTTATTGCAATCTATCGTAGTCACGTGGTGACTGTGGTGTTGACAGCGATAGGTTTGATCCTGGCTCTCGGCGCATTGCCGGTAATATATTTTGTGATCCCCAGACAGATCACTCCTCTGTTGACCATGGACGGTTACGCCCTCTTCTTCATAGGCCTTTTAGTCCTGGCCGGTTTAGCCGTAACACTATTTTCATACCATTATCTCGAGCAACACAATTGTCCAAAAGAAGAGTATTATATGCTTGTTATTATTGGCGGTTTTAGGTTCAGCCGGGATAGTGGCGAGCAATCATTTTGCCTCTTTTTTTCTTAGCCTGGAAATTTTAAGCGTCTCACTTTATGCAATGATCGCGTATACCAGAAAAGAAATTCACGGCCTGGAAGCCGCGATCAAATATCTAATTTTGGCTGCCACTTCTGACGCGTTCCTCCTTTTTGGAATGGCGTTAATTTATACAGAAACCGGAACCATGGAGTTCCCGCGTATCGCTTCCGCTGTAACAGGTGGGCGCATGAGTCTGTTGCTGCCAGGAACCGGCCTATTCCTGGTGGGGTTGGGATTCAAGCTTTCTCTGGTTCCGTTTCACATGTGGACTCCTGATGTGTATCAGGGCGCGCCTGCTCCGGTATCGGGTTTTCTCGCCTCCGTGTCCAAGGGTGCGGTTTTTGCCCTTATATTGCGGTACGTGACTGTTGTGGATATCCGATCATACGATTCGATATTTCTTGCGCTTACCATAGTTGCGACGGTCACCATGTTTGTAGGAAATTTGCTGGCCTTGATGCAAAATCATGTGAAAAGAATATTGGCCTACTCGTCCATAGCGCATTTCGGATATTTACTTGTGTCACTGCTTGCTGCAGGAGAATCTGCTGTCATGGCTGCGGGATATTATATGGCCGCCTATTTCGTCACCATCCTAGGGGCATTCGGCGTGATATCTATGTTATCCGGAGCCAATGGCGAGCCGGATCTCATTAATGAATATAAGGGCTTAGGCTGGAGCAGTCCCTGGTTAGCTGGAGTGTTTACTGCTGTACTGTTATCATTAAGCGGAATGCCTTTGACAGCGGGCTTTTTCGCAAAATTTTATCTGATCGCAGCAGGAATAGGATCGAATCTTTGGCTGTTAGTAATATCTCTCGTGATTAGCAGCATAATAGGTCTCTTTTACTATATTCGTATAATTGCGGTAATGTTCGCGAGACCCGAATGGCAACCGGGAACGGCAGCCCGCCCAGTCGGCGCTATGGCCGCAGGTTTTTTTCTGGCAATTTTGACTCTTGGCTTGGTCTGGCTTGGAATATATCCGACTTGGCTGATTGATATTATGGAAAAAACCATCATACATTGGACATAACTACACGATCCGATAAAATATAGCTGAATTGTTCCTGCCAAAACTGTAAAATCGTTGAACCAGAATTTGAACGAGGTAAATAATGACGCCAGGTGAAATTGAAAAGGCACTGGAATTCCACGCATTATGGCTCCAGAATGATCCTAATGGACAGCAGGCGGATTTCAGCGGCGCTGATCTAAGGCGGGCCAAATTGCGGGGAGCTAGACTTGGAAAGGCGAAGCTGAGCGAAGCCGATTTGACGGGATCGGACCTGCTCGGCGCTAGGCTCAGAGAAGCGGATTTGTCCGGTGCCAAGCTTCGGGAAGCTGACCTGAGGGGATCTGATCTGGTTGGAGCCAATTTGAATTCAGCGGATCTTGCCGCAGCCAACCTAAGCACAGCCAATCTCACCGATGCCGATCTCAGGGATGCGGACCTTAGCTGGTCTATACTCAGCGGCGCGGACCTCAGTCACGCCAGGTTGAATGGTTCCGATATGAGCTCAGCCGATCTGTAGCGCTGTGGACCTCAGCATGGCCGATTTGACAGATGCTGATCTATCTGCTGCGAAGCTTAGCTCAGCAGACCTCCGTGACGCAAATTTAACCGGAGCAAACCTCAGACGGGCCGATATACATGCTGCAAATCTGAGTTGGGCGAAACTGGGTCAAAGCCAAACTTAGCGCAGCCAATTTAAGCGCTGCGAGGCTAAACGGAGCTGATCTCAGCTCAGCCAAGCTCAGAGCCACTGATTTCAGTGGAAGCGATCTCAGTTCCGCGAAACTCCCCTCAGCAGATTTGAGTGGTGCAAATCTTCTGGCGGCAAACCTCAGGGAGGCAGTGCTTTCAGGAGCAAAACTGCGGAGAGCATTTCTTTATCGAGCTAACTTGAATAAGGCCAATTTGTCGAACGCAGACCTAAACGGGGCAGACCTGAGCGACGCGAACCTCAGGTCTGCAGACCTCACCGGCGCGGATCTTAGCGGGGCAAGTCTGATCGGAGCGAATCTGAGTAATGCGATTTTGAATGGAACGAAACTGAGTGACGCTAAGCTCGCCAAGGCATCCTTGGTGGGTGTGGATCTGAGCAAAACAAATCTGGACGAAGCTGATCTGATAGACACTGGTGACAGGAGCTAATCTGATCCAAGCCAAAATGAAATGGGATCAAAAGACGGGCAGCAATCTCGGGTAACGATGATTATCATAGGACGGGGAATATCGATCTTGGGCCTCTCAGAAGGCACTAGGATGATAAGAAACAATTATGATCGCTGAACAGATCTTCGAACGCATGGATAAATTGGGACAGCGATTCCTGGTGGGAGAAATCGCGCAAGGGCCTTGCGCTTCCCTCAAAGAAATGTATGACGGTTTCTCACGGACCGATCTGAATCAGGGCCTTCCTCCGCCCGACGAGAAGATCCGCAATCAATGGATCGAGACGTTATTAAAATTTTCCAATAACTTTTGCGCTTGGAAACATGGCGAGGTAATCGGCCATTCGTCGCTGATGGCAGAAATACAAAAACGCGACGCCGAGTTTATCATATTCGTCAGCGAGCCATTTCGGAGCCGAGGAATAGGAACCGAACTCACTTTGCTGGCCGTGGAAAAGGCGAAGCAGCTTGGACTTACTAAGGTTTGGCTGACGGTCGAATCATTTAATTTCAGGGCCATAGGACTATACCAGAAGGTCGGCTTTAGATTATCGGGTGAACCGGATCGAGAACGAATTATGGTCCTGAGATTATAGAAAGCGCACCGTGAGATAAATCTTGCATAAAGCCACAATCTATTAAATTGTGTAGAGGACCTGAAATGGAGGGTAGCGATATGGGAATTGAACCTGATCTAACGGGAAAAGTGGCGCTTGTCACAGGCGCCGGTAAGGGAATAGGAAAATTTATAGCCCTGGGATTGGCTCAATGCGGAGCAAAAGTGGTGGTCGCGGCCAGGACCGCTGCGGAAATCGAGGCAGTAGCTGACGAAATTAGCTCTTCCGGCGGGGAAGCAGTAGCTCAAGTGACCGACATAACCTTGAGCGATCAAGTGGAAGCGCTGGTGAAAACCGCGGTTGATCATTTCGGGGGCATAAATATTCTCGTCAACAATGCTGCCAGGAGCTTTTTCAGACCGCTCATGGACCTACGGGAAGACGGCTTTGATAAGATCTTTGATACTAACGTGAAGGGAACCTTTATGTTAAGTCGTTCGGTCGCTAAAGTTATGATGGGACAGGGTGGCGGTCGAATAGTGAATATCACAACGGTCGGCGCGGTACGAGGCGGGGCTATGATGGGAGTTTATCACGCGAGTAAGGCGGCTGTGAAAATGCTCACCATGTGTATGGCTGTCGAGTGGGCGCCGTTTAATATATTAGTGAATGCTGTGGGGCCGGGGCTTACAAGGACCCATTTCAGTCAACCTATATGGGCCAATCCCGAAGTTGAGCGCCAGCTTGTAACTCGAGTGCCCATGTCAAGACTTGCCGAACCCGAGGACATAGTCGGCGCTGTATTGTTCCTGTGCTCCGATGCTTCGGGATTTATTACCGGACAAAGCATTTATGTGGATGGTGGCACGCTTGCCAATACCTGATAACAGATTTTAACTTCGAATGGGAAAGTAAATGACAATGCAAGATCCGTGGAAGCCGTTCAGAGAAACTTTGAAAGAACCACTGGAGAAAGCCCGGGCATGGAAAAACAAAACCGGGGGCAAAGTAGTGGGACACCTTGTTCCGGATGTTCCGGAAGAGATTATCCATGCTGCCGGAGCGTTGCCTGTCGCTTTGGAAGGAACCGGGATTCAAATCACTCGCGCTCAGGCCCACATACCCGGATACACCTGCAACAATGCGATGGCGGCATTGGAACTCGGACTTCGAGGTGATCTTGAGGTATTGGACGCTATGGTGATCCCTTACCTGTGTGATACCACGCGAAATCTCTTTCACATTTGGGATCTTTGTTTCCCCAAGATGAACAATGAATTCCTGCGATTGCCGAAACGGATCGGCTTTCCTGGAGCCGAGGCTTATCTGCGATCGGAATTCACTCGATTCATGGAGGCTATGGGAAATCTGACCGGGTCCCAGGTGGGAGAAAGTAAGCTGATAGAGAGCCTCACACTTTATAATGCAAGCCGGACTCGGCTGCGCGAAGCGTATGCCCGGCACGGGCGACAACCTTCAGTTTGGACCGTTGAACGGGTGCAGATGTTGATAGGCTCCTCTCTGCGAGCTCCGAGGGAGGATCACTTGGCCTGGATGGAGGATCTTCCATGGGACAACAATGCCTCTGAAAGTTTGGAATCGCGGGTACCGCTTTATGTGCGCGGGAAAGTCTGGGATCCGCCGGAAATATTAGGGATTCTGGACAGCTTGGGCTTTCAAGTAGTCAAAGATGAAATTGCGACCGGTTTTCGAGGCATCGCTCACGACGCGCCTCTGGGTGTCGATCCGATCAGTGCTCTGGTGCAGCGCCATCTAGCTGCAGCAACATACCCGGGATATCATCTTAAACCATCAGAATTGGTGAAGGGATTTGTTGATCGAGTTCGTGAAAGCAATGCCCGATCCGTGCTCTTTCTTAATCCAAAATTCTGCGAAGCCGCTGCCTTCGATGTGCCTGATTTTCAAGAGGGCTTAAAAAAGGCGGGAATTCCTTCCCTCGTCCTGGAAACATCCGCGCGCGGGGCGCCTGTGGAGCAGATTCGAGTAAGACTTGAAGCCTTCAGAGAAATGATCGCGGGCGACTTGCCCTGAAAGGTATCGAGATGCAACCAATCGAGTCATTGAAGAGTCTGAAGCAGATCAATTTTGACTACTATTCCTCTGCCCATATGGCTCATCAGCAGGGTAAGTTCATTGCTTATGTGAATGCGTTCACGCCGGTCGAACTTGCGTACGCTATGAATATGATCCCAATTTATCCGGAGAACCATGCCGCAATAATCGGAGCAAGGCGGCAAACCGTGGAAGTGGCCCAGGCCGCGGAGAACATGGGCTATTCCATGGACCTTTGTGCATACGCGCGCTGTGATATAGGTTCAATCAAAACCGGAATCAGCCCTACATGGGGTCTTCCTAAACCTGATTTGATCCTGATTTCGAATTGTCAGTGCGGCACCCTTGCAAAATGGTTTGAGGTGATCAGCCGGATATATGATGCTCCAATGGTGCTTATCGATATTCCGCATTCCGGCCGAGGGGAGCGAGATACAGCTGCGGAAAAGTATGTGCGATCTCAATTGGAAGACTTGGTTGGAGTGATGGAGAGCATAACCGGCCGCGCACTTGACCAGGATGCCCTCCGCGAGACGATCAGGCTGTCAAAGGAAGCTTCCGACCTTTGGACGCGAGTCCTCGAGGCAGGAGTCGCCACACCGTCACCCATAACCGTCTTCGACCAATTTATCGCTATGGCTCCGATCGTTGCTCAACGAGGTACCCAGGTTGCGGTAGATTTCTATAGTAAGCTCCTGACAGAACTTGATCAACGCGTTGCTGAGGGAAAAGGCGCAATTGAAAATGAACGGTTCCGCTTATTTTGGGACAATCTCCCTATCTGGCCGGAGTTGCGTCGACTTTCCATGTTCCTGGAGGAACGGGGCATCAGCCTGGTGACGTCACTGTATACATGGGCTTGGGCAAATCTGGCGGTCGGAGTTGAAGACCCATTAGGAGATTGGACAACACAGTACCTTTACACGGCCAATATGCATATAAGACGGAGGATAGATGATTATGTAGAATTGGCCATGAAATACAATCTGGACGGTTTTCTCTACCACTCCAACAGAAGCTGCAAATTTGTCTCTCAAGATATTCCCGAAGTCCGCCGGGCGGTGACCGAACGCACGGGGATTCCGGGTCTTATCATTGAAGCGGATCATAACGATCCAAGGCTCTATTCGCCGGAAACACTTGAGAACCATATAGATGGTTTCTTGGATTTGCTTTCAAGCCGAAAAAAAGCAGGGTGACAGGTCTCATCAAGTCTTCTGAATAAATTCAATTGGTTGAACATGGTTGCGCAGGATGTCGTCGATCATTACTGATTGTTATCAGCATCCGGTAGTGTACGCTGCTTCCTACGAAATTCGTACCGTCAAGATCGACCGATTTGATCCCCGCGGCTGAGATAAATTGCTAAATTCGACATTCAGACAAAGATCAATTTTTGACCGGGGGATCTCAAAAATTTTGGTATGAAAGGCCTATAATTCCCAGGGTGGTCCGTTCCGGCTTCTGCCCATGGCAATTGAAATTTACTGACAACTGATATATTATTCGGAGTCGCAGAGGAACCGGGTGACAATTGCTTGGTCAATAGTTAGGATAGAGTGAACGGCGCGGGTTGTCGGTCGGTTAAAAATTTTTCAATGTGGAATAAAAAGGAAGTCCCGGTTCATGCTGAGAGAGCACAATAGTGGAATCATGATTCGATGGAGCCCTAAAGAGAAAAGGGGAGGCGATTACGACCCTACTCTGTTCATCGAAACCCCTGAACAGGCTCGAAAATTAATCCGTCATCTGAAAGATGAACTTCGCAGAGCGCAGATGGAAAAGAATCAAGAACTGATACTTGAATTAGGCGGCATACTGTCCAGGGTAGAAAATCTATCAAGGAAATTTTTCCGTTGGGAACAAGCCATATCTCGCTCTCTCCGTGCTGACGAATTACGCGAAATTAGAAAACTTCCTCTTCAATTCTGATCTTCCCGATTCCATATTGCCGGTGCCGGGAGGGCGCTTTGATTCACAGGAAGATGCGAATGGCGTCGTGCAGCTGATTGGCTGCATAGGCGCCTGTTGGATCACTGAAGAGTTCCTGCCAGGAGGAACAATGGATTTCAGCGAAATGAGTCGTGAGGACCTGATAAAGTACATTAGTGATATGAATGATTACATGGATAATGTGATAGTATTTTGGGGCGATAAGAGAGAACTTCAAACGACTTTCCGCAAAGTGGCGGAAAATTCGGACAATGAATTTACAGAAAAGGAAGCTGACAACGCATCCACGATTTTGAACTCTCCGGGAGCTTTTGATAGAGTTCATAGAGTTTTTAAGGGATTCATTTGATCACGGGGGGATTAATTATTTAATTTCAGAAAAGATATCTGCAATAATGGAAGAGATAGCAGACAAGTATCAGCAAAATTGAAACCAGAGAAGATATTGGTTTCGGTCCCAATCGGATCAAGCTGGTATTTTTTACATGAAAGAGCTTAATGTATTTGCGATAACCTGCAATTTATAGTAATGTTTTCTTGTGAGTTTGTCGCTCGAAAGGAGTTGTGAGAAGTGAAGAATGAGCTGAAACATTGGACAATATTTTTGCCTGTGTTGCTTCTCATTCTGGCATTACTTTCGATGATTTCAGTTGTTCCGTGCCGTTGCGAAACTCTCGAAAAATGCAATGGCATTCGGGAGCGCTGGGAAGAAAATCTAAATAACCTAAAAGACAAGATTCAGGAAATCTCTACTGTTCAGCAAACGTCCGCTGCGAGACTGGCGGACAACTCCACTGTGGAGCCAAATACATCAAGCACTATAGCCAAACAGATCGGTGATGCCTTGCAAGTGAAGGAGAACATTCTTAGCCGCAAAAGAAGGGAATGCAGGGAAACGATGAATCAGGAGGAGCAGCTCTTTAATGAACTCCTGGAATGCACCCAAGGCGGAAAGAATGCGAAGGATAAGGATGTCAAGAATCTGTTGAAGAAGAGACAGGCTTTGATCGATAAGGCGGTTATCAGTGTAGCCGAAGTACGCGAGGTTGAAGGCCGTGAGACGGTGCTGCCGTATTCCGAGACCAGGGATGATTACAGCCGTAGTGTTAATAATTATTGGCAGAGTTATCAGCAGATGTACCGTAGATGGGGAGGTTACTAGTGGTTTCAGTACGCTGTGGGAAAATAGCATTAACCAAAGCTCGTACCGAGCCATCATCATACCGCACTAACTGAACCTTGACAGTGGAGAAGATTCCCAATAGCATTAAAGATTAACGAAAATAATGGGCCCATAGCTCAGCGGTAGAGCCCCCGGCTCATAACCGGTCGGTCCCTGGTTCGAATCCAGGTGGGCCCACTCGTGGCCGAGAGACAAAATGGTCTTCCGAAATCTTTCATTTGATTTGCACCTTCATCACGGGGAGCTAAACAAGCTCCCCGTGATTTTTTTCGGCGAGAAGAGCTCAGACGTTATTGTCTGATGTCAGCTAGAAAACATTCCGAAGGGATATTTGACGGCCAAAACAGATAAACCGCATTTCTGCCGAGAAATGAAATACGTCCAAGTACAAATCGACCTAGATGATCGAACAACCTGACATGGCCTGAGGAGGAGAACCAGATTAGTGAGTGCGCGCGTGTTTGTCACAGATAATTGAGATTGCTGATAAGCTGTTTCCGTTCGATACCGCGGAGAAATGGGACAATTGTGGCATTCAGATAGGAAACCCTGATCGTTCCATTACCGCTGTCGCTTTCAGTCTTGACTCGACTCCCCGCACAGTAAAATTCGCCCGCGATAATGCGTGCCAATTGCTAATAACGCACCACCCGGTCATAATAGAGCCCATCCTCAGGATCTTACCCGATCGCCTTCCCGGAAGAACCCTTCTGACTGCCGCCCGCATGGAGGTCGACATATTAAGTCTCCATACTAATCTCGATGCTGCTCCGGGTGGTCTCAATGACCGCCTTGCCTCAATTTTGAATCTCCAAGAGATTTTCACTCCGTTACCGGCCAGATGTGCAAGGATGGGACGACTTCCTAACCCTATGGGGATCAAGGAATTGGGCGAAAAAATTTCCCAGGATTTGGGAATCTCGCATGTTCGGGTCGTCTCAAGGATGGAATGTGAAGTTCAGACCGTCTTCTGTGCTTCAGGAAGCGGCATGGGATATCTGGGTGAAGCATTAAATCATAAGGCGGATGTAATGGTCACGGGAGACGTTCGGTATCATGCCGCACTCGAAGCATTGGAACTGGGTATGCCTGTAATCGATGCAGGGCACTACGGGTTGGAGATAGCGGCAGTTTCTATGCTAATGGATTGCTTTCAAAAAGAATTCGAAAGGGAACACCTCGAAATTTCATGTATAGCCTGCAATGTCGAGGAGGATCCTTTTGTAGAAATATGTAGCCACGCGAGGAGGATTTTCAGTTGAAAGAACAGTTACAACTTCTCGAAGAACTTCAGGAGATCGATAATCAAATAGATCGTTATCAAGGTGATCTTGACCGCCTACCAGTTGAAGTTCAGGAGTTGGCCAGAAGTCTTGTCGTCATTCGAAGGGAAATGTCAGAAGCACGTGAAAAATCCCCTGAAATAGAAAAGGAATTGCGGAGAAAAGAATTAGATCTGGCCACAGAACAGGAAAAGATCAAGCGTTCTGAGCGACGCCTGCTTACCATCAGAAACCAGAAGGAATACAACGCGTTATCTAGAGAAGTGAAACTCGGGTAAGAAGGTAGCCTCCGAAATAGAAGAGGCCATTTTGAACTACATGGCCGAAATTGAGACATTAAAGAAGACGATCGATAAGAAAGAAAAAGATTACGAAGATTTTGAAAAAACTTTTCTGACAAAAGAAAAGTGAGTCCGAAACCGCCGGGGCAAAGGCAAAGAATGCTTTGGTTTCTTTGGGTAAAGAAAGGGAGAGAATTACCAGCGCTCTGGAAGCGGAATCTGCTAAAAAAATATGAAACTGTCAGGCAGGCACGAGGCAATGCCATTGCAGAAGTGAAAAACGGCTCATGTACGGGCTGTCACATGGCGATTCCGCCGCAGCTCAGTATAAGGGTCCTCAAACAGGAAGAATTGATTACATGTCCTAATTGCCAACGCATATTGTACGTGAAGCCGGAAAATATTCCCGAATATAACAAACTCGACGCATGACGAACTGCTCGAATTCTCACAAAATTGGTAAACCGCGCGGATTTACAGTATTTTTTGTTAATTATTGAATGATGAATAAACATCCGGAGAAATCAAATGTATTCCCAAGAGTTGTTATCAGGGATAACTCCCAGTGATATTGAACGTATACTCGCTGTTGAGCATTCCGATCCGCACGCGGTTCTGGGGGCCCATCCCGCCTATATTCGTGGGGAGCACGGTATTATTGTGCGTGCCTTTCACCCCGATGCTATAAAAGCTGAGCTGGTAATTGATGATGAAAGAATTGCTATGAAAGATTCCAATGCAGCAGGGCTTTTCTCTTATTTTCTGCCGGGCAGGCAATTTCCCTTAAGCTACAGAACATGTTTTCATTTTCGGGACGGGACCACCTGGGAGGCCGACACACCGTACCGCTTCGCACCTGTGCTTGGTGAGCAAGACCTTCATTTTATTGGGCAAGGCAAGCATTACGAATTGTACGAGAAATTAGGAGCACACCCACAAGAAATAGAGGGAGTAAATGGGACCTCTTTTGCGGTATGGGCGCCTAACGCCAAGCGCGTTAGCGTAGTCGGGGATTTCAATAGATGGGACGGGCGCCTATATCCGATGCGAAGCATGGGAGGCAGCGGCGTCTGGGAACTGTTCGTGCCGGGCGTCGGCCCAGGTGAGTTTTATAAATATGAAATAAAAACAAAATCGAATGATCTACGTATCAAAACGGATCCATACGCTTTTGCCATGGAATTGAGACCGGGAACCGCATCTATAGTGTGGGACATTGATCAATATAGCTGGGCGGATGATCAATGGATGACCGAAAAGCGAACCAGAGACATCTATTCCAGCCCGATGAATATATATGAAGTTCATCTCGGCTCCTGGTTGCGAATTGTGGAAGAAAACAATCGATGGGCAACATACCGAGAAATTGCTCCCGCATTGGCGGCTCATGTCAAGAAATATGGATTCACCCATGTCGAGCTGATGCCGATCATGGAGCATCCTTTCGACGCATCATGGGGATATCAGATCACCGGATATTTCGCGCCTACAAGCCGATTCGGCACTCCGGATGACTTCAAATTTTTTGTAGAAACTTTGCATCGCAACGGCATTGGCATAATTCTGGATTGGGTCCCGGCCCATTTTCCTCGCGATGATTTCAGCCTCCGTTTATTTGATGGGACTCCTCTGTACGAGCATGAAGATCCTCGACTAGGCGAGCACAGAGATTGGGGTACCCTGATTTTCAATTACGGCAGGCACGAGGTCCGTAATTTCCTCGTGGGTAACGCGCTCTTCTGGCTTGACAAGTATCATATAGATGGTCTGCGAGTCGATGCGGTGGCCTCGCTCCTTTATCTCGATTACAGCCGTGAGGAAGGTGAATGGCTACCGAATCGTTACGGCGGCAATGAAAACCTTGATGCCATTGAATTCATCAAAGAATTCAACTCAGTGGTATATGCTCGATTTCCAGGCTGTTTTACCGTAGCAGAAGAATCCACAGCATGGACAGGCGTTACTACGCCGGTATACCTCGGCGGCCTCGGATTCGGATTCAAGTGGGATATGGGATGGATGCACGATACACTGGAGTATTTTACGAAGGAGCCGATTCACCGGAGCTATCATCACAATGATCTCACTTTTTCCATGATGTATGCTTACAGCGAAAATTTTATTCTTCCACTCTCCCATGACGAAGTCGTGTACGGTAAAGGATCTCTCCTGCGGAAAATGTCCGGCGACGATTGGCAAAAATTTGCCAATTTGCGGCTTCTTTTTGGCTATATGTATACCCATCCGGGCAAAAAGCTTCTGATTGCGGGCTCAGAGCTGGGCACTTGGAATGAATGGAACCATGAATCCAGCCTGGAAAAAGATCTTCTACAGTATGCAGTGCATGACAACATCTCGCGATTTGTAATAGACTTGGGCGAACTTTACCTTTCCGACAGCTCTCTTTGGAAATGGGATCATAAATGGGATGGCTTCACCTGGATAGATTGCAATGATCATCAGAGCAGCGCACTATCATACATCCGACGGGGCCCTGACGGATATCTTGTCTGTGTGTGCAATTTCACCCCGATAGTAAGATCGGATTATCGCGTTGGAGTTCCGGAATCCGGCCGTTTCCGGGAAATAATAAACTCTGATTCTGAATATTATGGTGGGTCCAATGTGGGTAATGGTGAGATTATTTCAACCGTTTCCGGGCCCCAACACGGCTACGACCAATATTTAAACCTAGTTCTCCCACCGTTAACATGTTTAATATTGCGCAAGGCATAGACTCTCATCCATGCTGATTTTCCGCAAACTGTTTTGAAACCGGAACGGATTCTTCGATCACTTTTCTGCCTTCTTATACCTATTCTTTGCCTATTGCAAACCTCATTTATAGATTCTGATCCGAACCTCTTGTCATTTTAATTCATTTTAGATATAATAGCACTTCCAACTTAGATTCAATTCGGGGTACAATATGGAAAGTGTTTTGCGTGGACGGCCGCGCTTTTGCGGTTTTTCAGTCCTGGTTGTGGTTGCTTCTCTTTTTGTACTAGGGATTAATAGCGCTTCTGCAGATTTCAATGTTGCCGAAGACTCATTCTGTATCTCCAACGCGCCCGGCTACTGCTTTGCGATGGCCGCGTTTTCTCAGTGGTATTATCTGAATAGACCAGAGGATCAACCACTTAGAAAAGCTATAGACAAAAAAGTCCAGACGCAGATTGCGCGCCAGCTTCAGGAATTCTACGCGAGAAATTTAATTAGAATTCAAGCGGATTATTGCAGCGCAAACCAATCCGATCAAACCGAGTCTTTTAAGCATTTTGTAACGGCGCTTACCATGGGGGAACCGCGTATAGTGCTGCTCATGAACAAAACCAAATCCGGGCCGGTGCTTCACGCTGTGCTGGCATATAATTGGGTCCCTGAACTACGATTCCTAAAAATTTATGATCCCAACTACAACGGCCAGGAGCGGGTCATAGATTTAGAACGAGGAGAATACACTTCTCTGGACATTACCTATCACGCAATCTGCTTTCCCGAGGTATTCAATAAGCATGGCGGGTTGGTGGCTAAGATGGAAAGTCTTTATCACTCTTATTTGGAAAAGAGAATGGCAACTGCCCCGATCCCGTGGCGCAGGGCTGCTTCCACTGCCGCAGATCGGGCATCAAAAATTGAACGATATTCCCGCGGACCAACCCGATAGGCTGTAGAACCATTCATTATTGAGAGGCTGATGATCTTCGGCATAGTCTGTGAGCCGATTGAACCCTGTAATACTAAATACTATGTCCGGGTGAATCGACCATTGTGCTTTTAATCTGGTCATCGATAGATATCCCCTGGTTATAAGGTGTATTCCTTCCAGTTCCAGTCCCAGATCAAAGCCGTACGGCAATCCGTATTGCAGTTGAAGCCCTATGACCGGATACGTGCTGTCGAGACTCCTCGAATTTGATGTCACGCCTCCCTCTTTGCTTTCTCCATTCAAGACTTGAGTGCAACGAACATAATGCACGCCAACCCGTGGAAAAAGCTGCAATGAAGCAACATCCAACGCCTTATATCCATAAAGCAATCGTGTCCAATTGAAATCGATTCGAGTTTCCAGGGGAGTACCTGCAAGGTAAGTCTGGTTATGAAATACAAAACCTCTGGTTATCTTCTTGACTGCGGTAGGCGCAAACAGGAGATAATCAACATCAAGCCGGTGATTTTCAAAAATTGTGGCCTGAAATACAATGGATGTGCCGTCACCTTGATCGACCCCCAAAACATTCGGAACATTCACCCTGGTTCCCGAGCCAGGTCGACCTCCTGCGGGTATCAGCGTTTCGCCCGAAAGCCAAATATAATGTGATTCCATCCCCAGCAGAAAATGTGTATTCGGGATAAGCTGAAACGCTTCCTGGGCTGTGGCCCAGGGTTTCGGCAACACGGATAGAGACACAGTAAGTGCGCTTATAAAAATTATCCGTCTTAAGCCCATACCAATGACGCCCTTCATGGATCCGACCTACGGGCCGACGGCGTTATATAATTTTAGGCATCCGGTAGCAACAGAGAAAAAGACAAACCTAAATTTTACGCGCGGCAAAGTGGGGTCCGGAATCTTATTCCGCCCCGCTTTGCACGCGTACACAGCTGTAAGTTTTAGTCTTATCCCATGCAGGGATAGGCACAGGTTCTCTTGGCAGGATTGGGTATGTGTGTTTTCCTAAACAATCTGAATAGCCTGTTCGCCTATTAAGCTCTGGCCGTATCCTCGTCTATCGGCCAACGTCCCTGATTTAACCACCTTACAAGAGAAGCATCTATGGCGTCCTCAAAAACATCACACCGATTGGCTATTTCCTTGAAAGATAGGCCGTCTTTGAGCAAACGGTCGACATTTTCAGGAGTAAGTCTGACCCTGGAACCGTCCATTTTGAGCATAAAAGTCACTCCTTATTGCTTTCACTATCCTGATTAAGTTCACTTTCGCCGGCAAAGGTTCCCTTTTTTGTAAAAGGTCACCCTTCTTTTTGAGTGGACACTCTGTCTTGGAAACAGTTCAGTGGTCCAACAGTCAACATAACGAAATCACTAAACATCAATTATAAAAATATTTATTATAGCAAACTTAAGCAAGATTCGCCTAATAAAAACATCCTCACCTAATAACTTTGTTAAAATTCACGTGATATGTTTACGTGCTTGGTTTTCCGCCTGATCAAAGCCATTGTGACCATCTTGCCTCCTACAAGAAATGTAGTGGGAAGATCAGCTAAGATTTCTTCCGGTACGGAACCTGTTTTGTTTGGAAATCCAGACAGAGAAACAGGTGGGTCTGTTGAAACAGTTAAGTGGCGTCAAAATATGATATATCGGAAATTGCGTGATCGTAAATTTTACGGAGCTTTTTCTTGGTTATTCCGTGGAATGTCACATCCCAGGGAAAAATCTCATCAGCCGAGCGTTCTCGATGGACATAGAAATTCAGATCTATTGCCCTCTTTCTGATTACTCCTGATAAACTGCCGGTCTGGTCTGCGGCCCCGAGAACAGCAGGCGCTATCCTGCGATCACCTCTTGAGAGAAGACCTTGAATTACGGCCTGTTTTGCTGATTCAACACGTACCGCGAGGTTGGGTTCCTTGGATAATGCCTTTCGTATGATTCGGAATCGGCGTTCCAGCTCATTGATAGTCAACATTGCCGCCCATTGAAATGGTGTCCAGGGCTTGGGTACAAAGGCATTGACCTGAACCCCGATTTTTCCGATTTTCTTTTGGGGCCGAGACGCTTCCACAAATATTTTTCTGCTCTGTAGGACGAAGTCCACGATCGACTCCACGTCTTCACAGGTTTCGGTCGGCAAACCAATCATAAAATAGAAGCGCAAATTGGGAATCCCCGCGGTCACAAGTTGATCCACAAGTTCATAAAACCTCTCTGAAGCAATCTCTTTGCCTATGACCTTCTTCATGCGCGGTGAGGCAGTTTCGGGCGCAAGAGTGGCAGTTTTCTGTCCGGTTCGGCCAAGAAATTTCATTATTTGTGGCGTGAGCCCTTCAGGTCTAATGGACGAGAGCGAAAATTTGCCTCCCCTTTCGACAATGTGAGCCAAAATCTCTTCCAATTCAGGATGCCCGGCAAGATCCGAACCTATGAGCCCTATGGTGCGGCCGCTATCGATCGCTTCATCGACTTCTTGCCGAAAGCGCGCGAATCTCGGCATGACGCACCGGAAAATGTATCCAGCCTCCCGCGCAAAACCGACACCCGCGGCCGCAACCGCGATTAGTCTCGACGAGAAAACTTTCACCGAATTCAGCCTGGGAACTGAACAACACCGATACAGGTATAGAAGATTTTTTTGATCTTCGTTTTACAGCGTGAACCTTGTGCGGAAATCCCGGTTCAGCACTAATTTCGGAAATTGTGCCGTTCTCGTTGAAATGAAACTTGTAGGCAGAGGGTACGTATACTCCCAGGTGTGTTTTGAAATTGTTTTTTGAAATACTTGCGGTCCATCTGGAACATTGAATGATCGGACAGTATATCGGCCAGCAAGGACGAGAAATTTTCGGCTGCATTCTCATCTATTTCTCCGATGAAAGCTAAATCCAGAAAAGGCGCGAGAGGTTCCGGATTCATGGAGATTGAGACGCCGCCTGCAACGATAACCGGGTCCCCCGAACGTCTGTCGTTTTCCAGAGGCGGGATCCCCGCGGCAGAAAGTATTCTCGGCACATTAAGATAATCGTTCTCAAACGGGATACTGAAAGCTATCAGCGGGAAATCCGTTAGCGGTCGGGCTGTCTCTTCTGAAACAGCTCCACGCGAGAAAGCCATATTTTTCGGAAGCAGCATCCGGTAGAAAGAAACGTTCCGCTCTGATATCGGGAAATGAATTCAGATACCTGTAAAGAAATTGAAATCCCAGATTGGCCATTCCTACTCGATATACGTTGGGATACACCAGAGCAATTGAAAGAGACGTCTTTCGACTTTTCAGGATCGCCCCTTTTTCGCCTGATCTAACCATGACGTGGCCGATATCCGGTTCATTTGCGCAAGAATGCGGGAATATCCAGATCCTCTTCGCTTTCAGTCGCAAAATTTTCCACCAGCCCTAGGTGGCGGCCGTTCTTCTCTCGCTGGCTTCGACGAATAAATGCAGGAATATTCATGTCGGTGGGTTGAGACGGTATTACGGTCCTCGCCATTGGTTTTTCCATTTCTTCTTCATCTTCCGAAATCCGGGCCGCTCGAGGCGTAACGCGCACTTCTCGATTGGTGAGCGAAGGAGCATTCAGTTCGGCCGAATCCCGTTGCTATAACCGTTACCGAGACCGAATCCTGCATTTCTTCGCTTATTACAGCGCCGAATATTATATTCGCTTCTTCATGCGCTTCATCGCGAATAATGGAGACAGCGTCATTAATCTCGGACAATCCTATATTTGAAGGACCCGTTATATTGATAAGCACGCCCCGCGCGCCTGCCATGGAAATTTCTTCGAGGAGCGGACTATGGATAGCCAATCTGGTCGCCTCATCAATACGAGCTTCTCCCGAGGCCGTCCCAGTGCCCATTAAGGCTACTCCCTTCTCTTTCATAATTGTTTTAACGTCCGCAAAATCCAGATTAATTAGACCATTCGTAGTTATCAGATCGGAAATGCCCTTTACTCCTTGCAGCAGCACATCATCCGCTTTTCGAAACGCGTCCACAAATGAGATATCTCTTTTCAGAGAAAGTAGTTTCTGGTTCGGCAGAACGATGAGAGTGTCAACTTCGCTGCGAAGTGATTCGATACCTTCTTCAGCTTGTCTCATGCGTTTGGTCCCTTCGAAGAGGAAGGGCTTGGTTACAACTGCTATGGTAAGCGCACCTACTTCCTGTCGCGCTATCCGAGCTATGATGGGGGCTGCTCCAGTTCCGGTCCCGCCGCCCAGCCCTGCGGTGATGAAGACCATATCAGATCCTTCCAGAGCATCGCGTAAGGCGTCATAGTCCTCATTAGCAGCTATGCGCCCAATCTCGGGATCAGCGCCTGCCCCCAATCCTTTGGTCTGTTGGCGACCGATCTGTAATTTTATCTGGGCAAGATTGTGCTGGAGTGACTGAGCATCAGTATTGGCAGCTATGAACTGCACGCCATGTAAACCAGCGCGTATCATGTTGTTTACGGCGTTTCCGCCGCCTCCACCTGCGCCAATGACTCTTATTAACGCGCTATTGTGGCGTTCCGTTTCAAAATCCAGCATCTCGATACCTCCTGAAAATCAATATAATCGTGTTTCGGCACCGACGGACTTTCCCATGCTTGCCGAAAGCACAATCCAAGAATCAATTGCTAAAACTCGCAGCTACAGTAGAGTTCAGAGTTGCTACGATAGACACCTCCTAGAAAGCCTCTGCGAACCACTGTTTCATTCTTCCGACTACGCGATCCATTATGCCGCCTGCTTCATATGGAGAAACAAGATCTGCTCCCCGATTTCGAGCGCCCCAAAGCACCAATCCGACGCCCGTTGCGTATAGCGGCGAATTTACGACGTCTACAAGACCACTTATCCCGATCGGAAGACCCACACGAACAGGCATATCCAACAACTGTTCACTCAACTCACATATTCCTTCGACTGCGACAGAGCCGCCCGTCAAAACCGCGCCGGAAGTCACCACATTAAGCAAATTGTACTTTTCGAGTTCTCGCCTCACCAGCCCAATGATCTCTTCTATCCTGGGTTCGACTATATCAGCCAACACGGATCTCGATAGAACACGGGGGCTGCGGCCTCCGATGCCCGGAACAGTAATCGTTTCATCTCTGTTCACTAATGTGTTCAGCGCGCATCCGTATTTCTTTTTAATTTTTTCCGCTTCTACCATAGGGGTCCTAAGCCCCACGGCTATATCGTTGGTCAATTGATCGCCGCCAACCGAGATTACTGCAGTATGTTGTATTGACCCGTCTGCAAATACAGCAATATCTGTGGTTCCCCCTCCGATATCCACCAAAGCTACTCCCAGTTCTTTTTCGTCCGGCAGCAGCACAGCTTCAGCTGAGGCCATTTGTTGAAGAACAAGCTCGCTAACTCTCAAACCGCTTCTATGCGCGCAGCGCATAATATTTTGCGCCGCGGAAACGGCTCCGGTAATAATATGTACCTTCGCCTCGAGACGCACGCCTGCCATCCCGATCGGCTCCTTTATTCCTTCCTGATCGTCCACAATAAATTCCTGCGGCTGAACGTGGATCACTTCCCTATCCATAGGGATCGCGATAGCTCTTGCCGCTTCAACAACTCTTGCAATGTCAACCGATGTAACTTCTCGGTTCTTAATTGCTATAACGCCATGAGAATTGATGCCTTTTATGTGCCCGCCGGAAATTCCTGCCAAAACACTGTCTGCTCGTGCGCCGGCCATCAATTCTGCTTCTTCTATGGCTTTTTTAATTCCCGAAACAGTATGATCGATATTGACGACAATTCCGCGGCGGAGTCCACGGGAAGGAGCGGTTCCAAGACCCACAATGTCGACCGTGCCTTCTGGATTGATTTCGCCAATGATGGCGCATATTTTAGTTGTTCCCACATCAAGGCCGACAAGGATATCTTCATTTCGTGACATGTTCCTACCCCTGGAGACGTGGTTTGTCCGGGCGAACCAGTGCACGGTCATCGAAATCGAGATCAATGATCCGAGCGTTCTGCCACTCCCCTTTTGCCCTCAAAAATTGTTTTAATCGAGCGAACCGTTGCATTTTATTCTCAAAGCCGCTTTTCCCCAGAATAACAAGTCGTCCCGAATCGGTCTTAATACTGAGCCCATCTTCGAGATTCAATCGAATTTCTGAAATTAGGAACGTTTCCTCATCAGACGCGGTGTATTCCACGATCTCAAGTAGACCAAGTCCTAGCCTAAGCAGTTCTCTTACTTCAGACTGAATTTGACTTCAGTTGCTGGCCGGTTACACCTGTGAACAGTGGGTAATTCACTGAATCGCCTGGAAGCAGTCTTGCAAAGAACTCAGCCTGATCATCTACATAGTAAATTTTGTCAGCAGCCAAAATCGCCCTGGGCGTGCGTTCTTCAATTTCTAATATCAACTGTCCGGGGAATCTTCGATGCACGATGGCTGATCGGATCCAAGCATTTCTCTTCAGTCCGACCACTATCTTATTGAGATCAATCGTGAGAAGGTTGGCTCCTATTTTCAAATCGGAAGCTTCAATAATTTCGGCATAGGATAATCGACGATTTCCCGTGACATCTATCTGCTGCAGGTTGAAATAAGGCATGTGCAGAAAAAAGAAATAGACAAAAATCAGTCCCAGCACCGCGTCGATCGTCAGTCCGGCTATGAGTAAGGACTTCAACATCGCTCGGTTTCTCAGATGATGATCGCTACCGGTTCGATCCTCACCGCCTGTCTTTTTGAAGATTTCAGGGCGCCAAAGACTAATCATTGAGCCCTTCCTGTCCCAAAACCCGGATTTCCAGATCGAGTTTGAGAGCTTCTTCGTCCATGACCTTTGTTCTGATCTTTTCTATTAATTCCAGCACGTCGGCTGCCCGTGCTTCTCCACGATTGACAATAAAGTTCGCATGGATCTCAGAGATCTGAGCGTCTCCCACCGACATTCCCTTTAATCCAAGACGCTCTATGATCAAACCTGCTGGTTTCTCCTGACTCGGATTCTTGAAGACGCAACCGGCGCTTGCCAGGCCGGAAGGTTGTTTATTTCTTCTTCTTTCACGGGCAGCAGCGATTCGAGAATCAATTTCTTGGGAGTCGGCTCGTTCGACTTGAAGGATGCCCTCCACTAGTACAGACCCTGGGGGAATTTCCATGGAACGATATCCCGATCGCAAATCCTTTTTTTCAATGGCGATTGGCTCTCCGCTGTCGTTCAGCAGCCTTATCATGACAAGCGGATCGAACATCGAAACCTTGCCCGCGCCTGCGTTGGTAACTACAGCCCCACCAAAAGAGCCTGGAATACCCCACAGATCTTCAATTCCTGTCCATCCGAATTCGCATGCTCGGCTGACCAGCCTAGGGAGCGGAACCCCGGCGGATACAGTGATACTTGCTTTCTCTGTTCCGTCCGACTGGAAATCCATTCGACTAAAATATTTTGTCCGTATCACCACGCCTCGAAATCCGGCATCATGAAAAAGCACATTTGTTCCCGCTCCTAAGACAATTCGAGGAATTTTCTCCTCGCGGAGATACATCAGGAGTCTAGAAAGATCATACAGCCCCGCGGGTTCAACCATCAGGTCCGCGGGACCTCCAATCTTAAATGACGTGAATCGGCGCAGAGGAACTTCTCTGAATACGCGGTCGGGGGCAAGGCCCTCTATTTCTTTTATTTGGAGGGGAGTCAGAATCAAGTGTCTTTCTCCTCCCGTTTTCTAAGTTCCTCAAGAATTTCAGGACCGAGATTGGTGATATCGCCGGCACCGAGAGTTATTAGCATGTCCCCCGATTTCAGATCGTTGGCCACCTCCGTCGCAATCAATTCTCGATCACCAAGAAATCTAACTCTCTTATGGCCTCGGCTGTGAATCCCTTCGCAAAGAGCCTCTCCGGTAACTCCTTCGATGGGTTGTTCACTCGCCGGATAAATATCCGTGATATATAGCAAATCCGCATCATGGAAACAGGTCAGGAATTCTTCAAAAAGTCCCTTGGTCCTCGTATACCTATGGGGCTGAAATAGTACGGCTAATCTTCCCGAACAGATTTGTCTGGCTGCTCGAAGAACTGCCCGGATTTCGGTGGGATGATGGCCGTAGTCATCAATTAGGGTGACACCCATGGCTTTTCCTCGCAGAGTGAAGCGTCGCTGCACCCCCGGAAAAGAATCAAGCGCTTCCCGGATTCGATCGAACGGAATATCGAACAGATCGGCTACTGCCACTGCCGCTAATGAATCAGTAACATTATGCAATCCCGGCATAGGTAAACTGATTTCTCCAAGAATTTTGTCCTCCTTACAAACAGAGAACTTGGATGTGCCGCCCTCAAAATGAGGCATCCATGCTCGAAAAAGAGCCTGCGAACTAAGTCCGTAAGTAATCACTCGCTTGGTAATTGAAGGGAGAATCTTCTGAATTTCGGGATCGTCAAGGCAAACAACCGCATACCCGTAGAAAGGGATCCGCTCAATAAACGTGAGGAACGCATCCTGAATTTCAGTAATGTCCGAATAACAATCTACGTGTTCCATTTCTATGTTGGTCACAACGGCGATTGTAGGGAATAATTTGAGAAAAGTCCGATCCGATTCATCAGCTTCGGCAACCAGAAGGTCCCCCCGGCCCAGCCTTGCGCCTCCCCCTAAAGCATTAACCTTTCCGCCAATGATGACTGTAGGATCTAGGTCGGCCGAGGACAAGACCGAAGCAATCATAGAGGTCGTAGTCGTTTTGCCATGCGTGCCCGCGACCGCAATCGATGTTTGCATTCTCATTAATTCGGCCAGCATTTCCGCTCTCGGGATCACCGGAATTCCACGATCTTTGGCGGCTACAATTTCCGGATTGTCCTCGGTCACCGCTGAAGAGAAAACAACGACGTCTGCCATATCGAGATGATCTTTACGGTGTCCTATCCATATACGGGCTCCGAGCCCCTCAAGTCTTCGGGTAGCCGCCGAATCCTTCAGGTCCGAACCGCTCACACCAAAGCCCAACGCGAGCAGAATCTCTGCGATTCCGCTCATGCCCACTCCTCCAATCCCAACGAAGTGGACGTCCTTCACCCTCTTGAAAAGGCTACCAATCAATGGCAAGTCCTCTCTAGATCGATCAGTGCTCGGGCTATCGTGCGAGCCGCTTGGGGACGTCCCAGTTTGCGGGAATTTTCTGCCATTCCATCCAAGAGGTTCGGTCGTTCAACAATAGAGCGGATCTCGTTTGTGAGCCGTCCGTTCTTCAGATCCCGATCCGCCACCACTCGTGCGGCACCTGCGGATTCCAGCAGAACGGCATTGCAGGTCTGATGATCGCCGGCGGCGTAAGGATAAGGGACCAATATGGCAGGTTTTCCCAGTGCGGTTAGCTCCGCCACCGAGCTGGCTCCGCTGCGGCAAACGACCAGGTCGGCCCATGCGTACGCCTGACCCATATCGTTAATGAACTCTCGAACATCGGCTGTTATCCCAGCTTTATCGTAAAATGCTTTCACTTCATCGGCCGCGCCGAATCCAGTCTGATGAAGCACCTGTATCTTGGAACTTATAGGAAGTAACAAATCGAGATTTTGCGTGACTGCGAGATTGATGCTCCTTGCGCCTCTCGATCCGCCAAAGATCAGTATGTGTAAGGTATCCCGACGCTCTTGTTGCAAAGGCGTGTCTAAAAGGTCTTCTCGAATGGGGTTGCCCGCCAGAATAGTTTTCTCCGGTGGAGGCGCAGGATCGGTTTTTCCCCAGGAAGTGAAGACGCAATTAGCGAATTTCATAAGAATTTTGTTTGTGGCACCCATAATCGAATTCTGTTCCTGGATAACAGTAGGTATACGGGCCAAGACAGCAGCTGCGAGTGTCGGACCGGACGCATAACCTCCAACTCCTAATACGATGTCGGGTCGAAATTCGCGAAACAGCTTGATGGATTGCAACATTCCAATTGGAATTTCAAGAATTGCACGAAGAGTGGCTGCCAGGCCGGTCCTTCTAATACCTCGTGCCGTGATGAAATGGATCGGGAACTCGGTTTCAGGAATAATTCGGGCCTCAATGCCATGACGGGTGCCGACGAAAAGAATCGAGCTGTCCGGATCTTCCGTTTTCATTGCCCTAGCGATGGCGATACCGGGAAAGAGGTGACCCCCGGTCCCGCCACCCGCAATGAGTAATCTCATGTCTCGTCCTCCCTGGGATCTGCGTGACTTGACCTGATAATCGCCATCAATACTCCCAGTCCCGCCAAATTCATGATCAGAGAGGTGCCGCCCAATGAAACGAGCGGCAGAGGAAGTCCCTTGGTGGGAAGCATTCCCATAGTCATTGCCATGTTGACCAAAGCTTGGAGTCCAATAAGGGATGTGATTCCAAACGCCAAATACCGCTGAAACTTATCGCGGCTCCTTATTGCCACTACTAATCCGCGACAAATGAGAAGATAAAAAATCAATATGAATGAAATTACGCCAATCAGCCCCAGCTCTTCCCCGACCACTGCAAAGATGAAATCAGTGTGTGGCTGCGGGAGATAAAAGAGCTTTTGTATCCCTTTGCCAATACCTACTCCCCACAATCCTCCACAACCAAATGCCACAAGACTCTGAATTATCTGGAATCCCGAATTCAGAGGATCGATCCAGGGATCCAGAAAAATCTTCAATCTTGAAAGACGATATTGCGCATTGACAGCGAAATGGATCAAAAATGGCAGGCACAGTATGACACAACCCAAAAGATGCTGTAGCCTGACGCCGGCCACGAACAGCATCAAAAAACCTACTGTAGTTATAACTACAGCGGAGCCAAAATCGGGTTGTACAAGGATTAGCAACACCACTAATCCCATAACGAGAATATGAGGGAGGAATCCTACGGCAAAATCTCTGATGCTGTCTCCTTTTTTAGCCAGAGACCAAGCAAAGAAATTGATCAAAGCATATTTGACTAATTCTGAAGGCTGAAAATAAAATCCGAACGGCAACCGAAGCCATCGATGGGATCCGCCCATCTCTATCCCGATTCCAGGCACAAAAACCATTCCGAGAAGCAAAATGCCGATTCCCAATAATGGATAAGCCGCAAGTTTCCAGAACTGGGGATTAATAAAGGAAAACAGGTACATTATGCCCAGGCCAACGACCATGGCTAAGCCCTGCTTTTTCGCATAGTAAAAACCATCTCCGAATTTTCCGGCAGCTATGATGTAGCTGGCAGACGTAACCATCACAATCCCAAACGCGAGGATCAGAGCTATCCCCGTCAAGAGAAAGGGATCCAACCCTCGGTTGTTCTTAATTATTCTTGTAGTTGTCTCTGCAAATGTCATAAGCGCCGATGCAATTTGACCCCGCGTCAACACGGGTGTCGCCCCCTTAGGATCTGACGAAAGGGAGCCGCTTTAGGTAAAAGAGTTTTTTCTTTTCATCTTAGTTTAAGCGTGCTGACCGCCATAAGAGCGAACACCACGGAGATAATCCAGAACCGAACGATCACCTTGGGTTCCGGCCATCCTTTCAGTTCGAAATGATGATGGATTGGAGCCATATTGAAGATTCTCTTGCCTGTGGCCTTAAAAGAGGCAACCTGAAGAATTACGGAAACCGCTTCAATAACAAAAACCCCACCGGCGATCGCCAGCACGATTTCATGTTTGGTGATAACGGCTATCACTCCGAGCAAGCCACCCAGAGACAATGACCCCACATCGCCCATAAAGACTTCCGCCGGGTAAGTGTTGTACCAGAGGAATCCCATTCCCGCCCCGAGCATCGCTCCGCAAACTATAGCTAGCTCCCCGGACATAGGAATGTATGTAACCTGAAGATAATTTGCGAGCTTAAGGTGCCCGCCAGATATGCGAATAACAGATAGGTGGCACTGCAAATCATTACGGGTCCTATTGCAAGTCCGTCAAGTCCGTCAGTAAGGTTTACTGCATTGGATGCTCCAGCGATGACCAAAGCGACAAATGCGATGTACCAAACGCCCAAATCGGGGTTGACATTTTTAAAAAATGGCACTGCCAAAGTCGTCTTGAATGCTGGATCCATCCATAAAAAAAGGCCTACCAAAGCTCCGATAGCCAATTGAAGACCGAGCTTCTTTTTTCCTGATAACCCGCGATGGCTGCGATAAATGATTTTAAGGTAATCATCAAAAAAACCTATCGCTCCATAACTAAGGGTTACGCCCATAGCGAGCCAAAAATAGGTATTATCCAATCTGGCCCAGAGCAGGCATGAAACGGTCATTGCGAAAAGAATCAGTAAGCCCCCCATAGTGGGAGTGCCACTCTTTTCAAGATGAGTTTGGGGCCCATCATCTCTTATGGTTTGCCCGATCTGGAAGGCTCGAAGATAATCGACCAAGGGTCGTCCGAGAAGATAACTGATTACAAGAGCCGTTAAGGTGGCCATGATGGTCCTGAATGAAATGTACCTGAAAACGTTAAACACTATCAGGCTGGAGGATATGGGATAAAAAAGATGGTAGAGCATCGACTAGTTCTCCTCCAAAATCTGATCCGCCAGCGTTTCCATTTCCATTCTACGCGAACCCTTAACTAAAATCGCTGCTGAAGTTCTTCAATTCGGGTCTGATTACATCCCATGCAGCTTTTTTATCCGGGACCACAATCATATTCCGGACATCACCACCGGCGGAAACAAACCCTTTCTTGAAAAAGCTGCCAAAGCCACCAACGAAAACAAACCTGCTTATTCTCATTTCGGCAGCCTGTTTTCCGAGATCTTCGTGCAGCGCTTCAGCCTTGCTCCCGAGTTCCGCCATATTGGCAATTACGGCAAGGGTGGGACCGTTGTTTCGCTCTAGGAGCACTTCTAAAGCTGCCTTCATTGATTGAGGATTAGCATTGTAACAATCTCGGATTAGAGTTCGCTTTGATCCCAAATTGAGAATTTCCATCCGCCACTTCGGGGCGGTGAACGTGCTCAGAGCCTCAGCGACATCAGTCAATGCAGCCCCTGCGGAGACAGATGCCGCTGCCGCTGCCAACGCATTGGAGATATTGTGACGCCCAGGCATTTGTAAGGTTATTTTTTGTTCACCGGCCGGAGAGATTATACGAAAGCGATTTTCACCATGACTATTGATTTGCGAGGCCCTGAAATCACCTTGCTCAATCCCAAAGGTGACAATACGGCAGGGACTTTCTTTTAACAGCGGTTCAAGATATGGATTAGCGTATGGTACGATAGCAGTTCCCTCGCGTGGCAATGCTCTTACCAATTTGAATTTTTCAGCAGCCACGTTTTCCACAGATGCCAAACCTTCCAGATGCACCGGTCCGACAGTTGTGATAATCGATATATTGGGACGAGCTGCGTGAGCCAGCCATTCCATTTCGCCTGTCATATTGATCCCGGCTTCTATCACCGCAGCCGTGTGTTGAGGACCGAGATTCAGAATGGTCATGGGAAGCCCGATCATGTTGTTAAAATTTCCTTCTGAAACTAACAGATGATGCGATCGCTTAAGAATGGCGGCAATCATCTCTTTTACTGTAGTTTTGCCCGAGGAGCCTGTAACCGCGACCAGGGTGATGGGATATTCTCTACGGCGGGTTGATGCAAGGTCGGATAGAGCTTGGAGGGTATCCTGAACCTGGATCAGGACCTGATTGGAGAGAACTGTGAAGATTTCCCTGTTTGCGTCACGGTTAATCAGGCTACCAAGGGCGCCGGCTTCCAGGGCCGGAACTATAAAATCATGTCCGTCGAAATTTGGTCCTTTTATGGGGACGAAAAGATCGTTTTTTCTGATGTCCCGGGAATCAGTGGAGATACCTCTAAACACGGTTTCCGAGCTGCCGCGGAGCAGAACACCCTTGCACGCTGCAACTATTTCTTCGGTGGAATATTTTCTGCTTTCGGCTCTCATCTGATTTGTTTCTCGGTTCAGATCTTACTGGCTAAGCTTGCCTTCTTCAGCTGCTCGCGAAGCACTTCCCTGTCATCAAATGGATAACGAACACCGTTTATCTCCTGATAAGTTTCATGTCCTTTCCCTGCCACCAGCAAAATGTCGCCATTTTCCATAGATTGAACCGCCCAGGCGATTGCTTCACGGCGGTCAGGAATTAATCGATAGCGCCGCTCCTTCAGTCCACAATCGTCAATCCCTTCGCGGCAAGGCAAAAATCCAGCTTCTCGGACTCCCTGTCTCGACCTGACGGATTATCTCCAAAGGATCTTCTGAGCGAGGATTATCTGATGTCACCACAACGAAATCACTGCCTAAAACCGCTTCCAATCCCATGATGGGACGTTTTTGCTTATCGCGATCGCCTCCGCAACCCATTACGGTAATAATCCGGCCTGATCGGATAACTTTGAGCGCGGCCAGGACATTCTTTAAAGCGCCAGGCGTGTGAGCGTAGTCGACGAAAATTGTCCCTTTATCAGAAGGGATTTTCTCGAGCCTTCCGGGAATATTCGCGACTGAATCAATACCTGTACGAAATCGATTTTTCCTCTATCCCAAGCCGGTCAGCGACAGCAACGGCCGCCAAAATATTCGAGAGATTAAAAAACCCCGTCAGCGGAGAATGGACCTGCAAAGGACCTCGTGAAGTCTGAATTTTGGCGACAATACCGTCTGTAGTAAAATTCACCTCTAACGGGCGGACATCGCATTCCTCGCCTGTTCCGAACCGAACCGTCGGGATGTTCTTTATCTCCGAGAAAAGTCTTTTCCCATATGGATCATCGACATTGATAATCGCGGCGGGATTTTTCTTCGATGATGCCGGAAGAAGTCGCTCGAAGAGGATACGTTTGGCCAAGTAATACTGTTCCAGGTTTCCGTGATAGTCAAGATGGTCTTGGGTCAGATTGGTAAAAACTCCCAAATCAAATTGGCAACCTTCAAGTCTCCCCAGATCAAGACCATGCGAGGAAACCTCCATAAGAGCATGAGTCACTGCATCATCTGCCATTTCTCTGAAGATGAACTGAAGATCGGAAGCTTCCGGGGTCGTGTGAAGAGCAGGCTGTTCCTTGTCTCTCCAACGATAAGATATTGTACCCACAATTCCAGGGATACCGCCGGCATTCTTGATAATCGCTTCAAGAAGATACGTTAGCGTTGTTTTTCCATTGGTGCCCGTTACTCCAACTAACACTAATTTTTCTGTGGGCCGGTCGTAAATTATCGATGAAATTGGCCCTAAGATCTTCCTGGTATCAGAAACTGTTATCCATGGAGTTTCACAGAATTCCTCTTCCGGTCGAATTTCGGCCAAAACCGCTACAGCTCCCGCATCCAAAGCTGAACGCACGAATTCATGACCGTCAGATTTCTCACCCCGAATTGCCACGAAAAGGTAGCCTGGCAATATTTTGCGGCTGTCGTGTGACACGCCCGTTAAACGCACAGATAGATCTCCAAACGCTTCGGCCTGATCTAACACTGAAAGAATATCGCTGAGAACCACCGTCATAAGTATTCACTTTCCAGCGAAACAGCGAGAGCTGCCCCTTCATTCAAAATTGTTCCTGGTTTGGGTTCTTGCCCAGTTACCAAACCCGTACCTTTGAATGCCAAGTCGCATTTCATTTTTCCGCAAACGTCAAGGACCTGACGCATGTCGAATCCTTTCATATCAGGGTACTATCCAGGTGCCGGGGCGAGATCCCTTTCGTACCAAAACACTTCTTGGCGATGCTTGACTCGATTTCCCATGCAGAACCGGTGGCGATTCAAAAACGATCTCGGGGTCTTTAGAATTACTCCCGCATAAAGCCAAAATCCCCTCACCAATCTTTCGGAACACTGGCGCCGCGGCTTTGCCACCCGTTCTGTTTTTATTCTCCGGTTCATCAATTAACACAAAAACAACTAACCTCGGTTTCACGTCCATAATCGCGCCAATAAATGACGCAACGTATTTTTCCTGGGAGTATCCACCTGCCGGATCCGCTTTCTGAGATGTTCCCGTTTTCCCGACGACATCATGTGCTTTTATCGCGGCAGCTTTGCCCGTTCCATTGCTAACCACTTGCCGCAGGATATTCACAATGCTCTCGGATGTGGACGGTTTAATGACTCTGCGAATTAGGAACGGCTGATTCTCACATACCGTTTCCCCCAGCGCATTTACGATTCGCCGCATGAGATGTGGCTTGTATAGCGAACCGCCATTAACTGCTGCGGCAAATGCCGCTGTCAGTTGGAAGCAATTCACCGTAAGCCCTTGACCGAAAGCAATGTTCGCTTTGGTCAAAACCGACCACCGATCCGGCGATGGAATATATCCCGGGCGCTCGCCAGGCAAATCCACTCCAGTCAATGCGCCAAACCCGAATGACTGGATTATTTTGTAAAAGTCAGTCTTTTGAAGCTTTTCAGAGATTTTTACTGCACCAATATTGCTTGAATGAATTATAATCTCCTGAAAAGATAGCATTTTGTGTGGAACTACGTCGTGGATTTCGGCCCCGTTGTAGCGATATAATCCATTCTGGCAGTTGAATTTTTCATGGAGATCAAGATCCCCGATTTCCATTGCGGCGGCAGCCAGAAAAACTTTGAAAGTTGAACCAGGTTCGAAAATATCCGCGACGGCCTTGTTCCTTCGTGTTTCGGCGGGAACTTTATGGAAAATATTGAGATTATACACCGGACTCACAGCCACTGCCAAAAGCTCACCCGAATCCGAGTCCATTATGATGGCAACCCCGCCTTTTGCCCGCTCGTTACGAACGCCGTCTTCCAATTCTCGTTCCGCTATGTACTGAATGTTACGATCCAATGTTAAGTGAACATCCCGGCGTTTGGGATCCTGAGCTATAGCCGCAAACACAATCGGTCTGCCTAAGGCGTCTCTTTGGGCAGTTACAGGAATAGGATCTGCTTTCAGGTCCTTATCGTAATACAGCTCAAGGCCTTCCAGTCCCGTGGAGTCAATCCCGGCAAATCCCACAGTCTGTGCCGCAAGTGTTTTTAGTGGATAAAATCGCTGATATTCCGTGACACTGAATATGCCGGGAAGATTGGATTTGGCGAGCTTCTCGGCTACCAGAGGCGGTACTCGCCGCTGCAGCCAAACAAATGACTTGTCTTCATGCAATTTGGCCAAAACACTAGCATCATCGATCTCTAGAATTTCCGATAGAATCCTGGCTGTCTTTGTTTTGTCCTTAATCTGCCGTGGTCTCGCATAGACGGAATTGACTTCAAGACTGGCAGCCATTTGGTCTCCGTTGCGATCTAAAATCATGCCTCTGCGCGCCTCCAGGTGCAGTACGAGATTCCGCTGCTTGGCTGCGCGTTTTTTCAGGCTATCCGATTCGGCTACTGTCAGCCTGTAGGCACGTATTATGAGTAACACGGTTCCCAAGGCGAAGACGAAGGCCACCAATGCAATTCGAACAGCCACCCAATTTATATTTCCGGTATCACGGTACATGAATCACTTTTTCGGCAGACGGAAATACCAGACCGATTTTAGATGCCTTCTTTTCCAAATCGGCTGGGGATTCGCAGAAACGCAATTTCAATGTTCAGTTCTGTACATCGCTTATTCAAATCCCGGTTCCTGGTTTCGAGATTTGAGACTTCGTAACCGATTTCAACCAATGACATCCTGGTTCGAACGTAAAAGAGGCCCACTACCATCACAGCTGTAAAAACCAACGCAGCGATAAATAGTCCAGCGCCACCAGCACTTGCCGCGTAATTCGACGGTTGAAATAATACAGCCGTAAAACTGCCTTTCTTCTTTCTGGTTACGCGCAATGTGCCGGACCTCGCTGACGTGTCATATTTTTGTTCCGGATGGCTATAAGGCCTCAAGGACCCTCATGCGGGCTGATCTCGCACGAGGATTCAGCTTGATTTCCGCCGCTGTGGGCCGAATGGGCTTCGGGGTTACAACCAGCCACTTGCTCTGCTGCTTTTTTCTTTCCTTGAACGAGAGCTTAACCGCTCTGTCTTCCAAAGAGTGGTAAGAAACTACACAGAACCTACCGCCTGTTTTCAGAAGCAACGGTATCTCTTCCAACGCAATTTTCAAATTGTCCAATTCTCGATTGACAGCGATTCTCAATGCCTGGAAAGTCCGTGTCGCCGGGTGAATCTTTCCCCTTCGAGAGCCGATGCTCCTGCTCACTACCTCAGCAAGATCCTGTGCGGTCCTTAGTTTACCTCGATTGCGAGATTCGAGAATCGCTTTGACCAATCTCCTGAAATATCTCTCTTCACCATACTGAGAAAGTATTTGTTCAAGTTCTTGTGTTGAAATACTCCATAAGTATTCAATCAACGGTTGCCCGGCAGTGTCGTCGAATCTCATGTCCAGTGCCCCGTCAGACCTGAAGCTGAAGCCACGTTTCGGATCTTCCAGTTGCTCAGAAGAAATGCCCAGATCCAATACAGCTCCATCGACCGCGCTAATACCCAGCTCTTTCAGAATCGTCTTTGCTTCATGAAATCCTGCGTGCACTCCGTTAAACCTTGTCTCAAATTCTTTAAGTCGCTCTTTGGTCCGGACCACTGCTTCGGGGTCCAGATCCAGTCCTACCACCTTGCCGTCAGGTTCGGATGCCCGGAGTATACGCTCTGTATAACCACCTGCTCCCAACGTACCATCCAAATATACTCCGTGAGAGCATGGTCTTAAATAATCTATCATTTCCGTTAGCATCACCGGGATATGCAAGGCTTACCTTTTCCTTCATCACCAGTTGAGATCCTCGGGTCACGGCGTAAGTCATGCGGCGATCTGTAGGCGCATGAGGCCGGCCGGACCGGTCTACAATAAGAATATCGTGCCTTCTAGAAACAACTTATATCCGGGTACTTTAGTTGTCAAGCTATTTTTAACTTCACATTTTAGTGATTATATGCTAAAATAACAGGCTTTTTATACAAGAATCGATGAAACTTCTTTGGGCCCAACAGTCGGGCAATTCTGTCTCCAGGCTTTTGGGCTTGACCACGTCAGTTTGAAGATGTAAATGTAATCATGAGCCGAAGTGGTGGAATTGGTAGACACACCATCTTGAGGGGGTGGCGGGCGAAAGCTCGTGCCGGTTCGAGTCCGGCCTTCGGCACCAATCATTAAATTTGACTACCCGGTTCTGCCGGGTTTTTTTGGTTCTCCCATCGGCGGCGGAGGTGACGGATGCCTAAAATCATGAAAATCATCAGTTGGAATGTGAATGGTATCAGGGGAGCGTACAAAAGAGGAATGATTGACTGGCTGACCTCAACGTCTCCGGATATCTTGTGCTTGCAAGAAACCAAAGCTGCCGTTGAACAACTTCCCAAGGCCCATTGCCGAACCGGAGGGTTACTATCGTTACTGGAACACCTCACAACAAAAAGGCCGCAGCGGAGTGGCCATATACACAAAAATAAAGCCGGCAATAGTGGATTTGAAGCTTGGCATAGAAAAATTCGATACTGAAGGGCGTTTCATCCGACTTGATTTTAAAGATTTTGTTCTTATCAACGTATATTTTCCGAATGGAAAAGCAAGCCCTGAAAGACTAAAGTTCAAACTGGAATTCTATGAGTTTTTTCTGGAATATACTGAAAAATTGCGCAAGAATTTTAATAAATTGATTTTCTTAGGCGACGTTAATACGGCTCATGAAGAAATGGATATAGCGCGGCCGAAGGCAAATGAAAAAATCTCCGGATTTCTGCCTATCGAACGAAAGTGGATTGATAAAGCGATTTCATTTGGCTATGTAGACACATTTCGCCATTTTTATCCTGATAAAATCCAATATAGTTGGTGGGATTTAAAAACCCGAGCAAGAGAGCGGAATGTGGGCTGGAGAATAGACTATGTCTTTGTCACTAAGGAAATGCTCAAGTCAGTTAAGAGCGCATATATACTTTCCGATGTAATTGGTTCCGACCACTGTCCAGTGGGAATAGATCTTGAAACAACCGAGTAAAAGTTCGTCCGCAACACGTTAACCCAAGCACAGTACCACACGATAAATTCATAAAACAGTACAGGCGATAAGTTCATTGCATAAGCAGGAGAACGTCGTAGGGCACTCCGGTTTGGCTTCAGAGCCGGGCAGGCACAAGGCCTACCCATACAATCGTGTTCGAATGAATATTATGAAATAGAATAATCGTCCACGCCGAATAGCTTATGCTATTCCAGGCACTTTTGTCCCGGGGTCCGCCGGACGGAGCATACTTATGGCGTGTTTGTACACCAGACTGATAATGTCAGTCCCCTGCTCGACTATTATGCAAAAGTTATCGAAACTACGGACATATCCCGTGAATGAATCACCCGAAAAAAGCACAACCTCAACTTCAATTCTCGCTTTTCGGCATTGATTTAGAAACTGATCCTGAATATTAAAATGTGTTTTCTGCATTTCCGCACCCCCGTGCGTTAATCCACCCGAACAAAGGTCCGTGAAATCCTTGTTCAAGTGGAAAAATTCTCGGATGTTGCATCAATTTCCGAGAAAATCATCAATCATTAATTGGATCCTTTCTGTTTCATCAGGATCACACCATACAATATCGGGTTCGGAACGGAACCAAGTCAGCTGCCTTTTGGCGTAGCGTCGAGTATCTCTTTTAATAAGCCTGATTGCCTCATCCATGTCAATTGCACCGGCGAGGGCCAATCCTATATGCCGATACCCGAGAGAACTCATTGACTTGAGGTCGTCTGAATAGCCATTTTTATGAAGTAGCATTACTTCTTCTACCAGGCCACTCTTTATCATATTGTCCACCCGCTGATCAATCTGTTCGTACAAACGTGATCTCGAAGGTGAAAGCCCGAAAAAAATATAATTGTACGGGCGGTCTTGAAATGCATGTTCCTGCTGAAGAACAGACATTTTCCGGCCGGTCGATTCGAATACTTCCAGCGCCCGTACGATTCTATAAATATTAGCCGGCAGGAATATGACGCGCTGTTTCGGGATCGAGTTCAAGGAGTCTTTTGAACAGAGCCCCTTTGCTCTTTTCTTCCTCGTTCAAAAGTTTTACTCGCAATTTCGTTTCTGTTTTAGATGAATTGAGCATCCCCCCTATTAAACATCTAATGTATAGACCCGTACCGCCTACTATGATCGGGAGTCGTCCTCGGCCTACAATTTTCTTTATGCATTCACGAGCCTCCCTGACGTAGTCTCCTGCTGAAAAATTTTCATTCGGGTCTCGTATATCGATCATATGATGGACTGCGCGGGCTCGGTCTTCTGCCGTGGGTTTAGCAGATCCGATGTTCATATAGCGGTAAATCTGGACCGAATCAGCGGATATGATTTCTCCACAAAACCTTTCAGCCAATTTTATGCCTATTTCGGTTTTCCCCGAAGCCGTTGGACCAGCGATAATGAGTATTTTGGGTTTGTCTTCGTGCATTTGCGACCACGTTGCGACTGTGTCGTTGCGAGCCCGTTGGAAAGACAGGGGAAACAATCCCCTATCGACACATTAAAGATCAATCGCTTGTTATCTCTACTCGGAGGAGAGTGCTGCGGACTATCGCCCCTCGCAATGGACACATCCCATCGACACGCGCTGGCGATTGCTTAGCTGCGCGACAATCCCTGCCATG